>CAWEKI010000007.1:450000-672048 GCA_963809695.1 uncultured Bacteroidota bacterium | reverse complement strand
GCGAGTACATGAACAAGCATAAGCTACACACAAAGGAAAACGGCGCATAACAGCAGCAAGTACCTCGCTCGTTCATTTGGAAAGGCTAGTAAAGAACTTGCTCCTCCCCGTGCCGCTTGGCAGGCTGGTTCGCGTCATTTATGGATGATCAACAAGTCCACTTTCTGTGCCTGCCTTGTCGATTCTGTGTGTCGTTGAACGACTATTTAGTGTAAGCAACTATCATAAATCAATCGTGATAAAAGGAGAGGAATAATATGAGAAAAATAATTGTTTTATCATTTGTTGCATTGGATGGAGTCATGCAGGCACCCGGTGGACCTGAGGAAGATACGTCAGGTGGCTTCAAATATGGTGGCTGGACTGCGTCGTATTTTTACGATGCTGACAAAGCGGCTGGTGAGTTCATGGAAAAACAAATGAAGTCCGCAGACCTTCTCTTGGGTAGAAAAACATTCGAGATTTTTGCTGCCTACTGGCCTGAACATGCAGACTATTGGCCAGGTATCAATAATGTCACCAAATATGTCATGAGTAATACTATGGACAAGTCAGATTGGCAAAACTCAGTTTTCCTGAAAAGCGTCGATGACATAAAAAAACTTAAGGACTCAGAAGGTTCTGATATCCAAGTTCACGGGAGCGGTAATCTGATCCAAGCACTTCTCAAGCATGATCTGGTCGATGAGCTGTGGCTCAAAACGTTCCCAGTTACGCTCGGTACGGGCAAGCGTTTGTTTGGTGAGGGTACCATTCCTGCGGCCTTTACATTAACAGACAGTTTGGTTACGCCAAATGGTGTGATTTTTGCCAATTACAAGCGGGCTGGAAAGGTCAAGACAGGTACTATTGGATCATAAGGAGAAATAGAATGAGAAAAGTTGTCTGTTTCATGGTGTATGGCCCCTTCATAGCTTGCCAGAGCCGACGACGAACTACGAAGAACGTCACAAAGTAACCATGCGCAACGCAACGACCGCCTATCAAACGGCAAACCGGCACTCGCTCATTTGAACAGGCAAGAACAAGTCTGCGAGTGCTGACACAAAAGGCTTCGTTCACCTCGTACCTTTGCACATTGTCATAAAAAAATGCCCCGGTGTTCTGGGGTATGCCAACTGCAGCTCGAGCTTCGCTGGCCTCGTGCCGTTCTTCGGTACTGTTTGCTCCATCGTTTTGTTCATCCGGAATGGTGGAATAAGCTGGCAGCCGCTTGGAACCGATTCCGTGCGCTTGAAGTACTCGTGAATCTTGGCGTTGTCGGGCACGAAGGATTCCGGAACGGCTTTCAGCAGCCCTAGCTTGCCGGCGGTCTTCAAAAACTCCTCCATGCTGGTAACCACAATATGGTCGCCCCCTCCCTGACCTTGATTGTGCCGTTCGGCAGCCGGATCGTCTTCTCGCTAGTCTGGCGGATATATGCATTCAAGTTGAACGTGAGCCAGGATCTTTTCTTGTCCAGTCGCGACAGTTCAGACAGCCTCGCTCATAGGTTGAGTCATCTGTTAGCCGAAGTTGAGAAGAGGTGCACTATATCCCTCACTGGGCCAGCATTATCTATATGTGCAATTTATCGCAAAGCCAACCCAGTTGCCAACAGAGGATTCTACTGCAGTGCTAGGTATTCCTGTTGATAGGTGAGTGGCAACCGGTTCTGACGAGTGCACGAAACATCCCTCTTTGCGTTGCAGAAACGAGGAAATGCGCAATTCAACGGCGTGAAACCCGCGGCAATATTAGATATTCTCCCCCTTTTGGTCTGGCACCCTTCTTGCAGAACGTATGTCTCATAATCACACGGGAACTTCCGGGTTTTCCCCGGCCTCCCATTTGTTCTCCTCATTCTGTCGGCACAATACCGAAAGACATCTTTGATGAAAGCAATCTTCTATACCACGCTCATTTTATTTTTCTCTGCATCGTACGTGATTTCTCAGACTGCGACCGTCACCGGTAAGGCATATCTGGAGGGTGCGACGGACCACAGCAACACGAAGGTCCGGTTCACCAGGACGGCGCCGGGTGCGTATACCGACAGTGTGAACACCAACAGCGCGGGGGCATTCTCTCTGATGGTGGAGCAGGGGGTGTACACGATCAGCTACACGAAGGACGGTTTTTTGCCGGTCACGGTGGTGAACAGGCCGATCTATGCGGACCAGGCACTTCCGGATACGACGCTGGAGGCGGCGGGGTTGAGCGGGAACCTCTCGGGGGTACTCTCAGCGGGGACGTACAAGGTAAGCGGGAACATCACGGTACTGAGCACGGACTCCCTGCACATGATGCCGGGAGTGCGTCTGGAGTTCAAAGCAGGCTTTCGCCTGACGGTGCAGGGGCGTCTGGAGGCGGTGGGGACAGCCTCAGACAGCATCGTCTTCACGGCCTATGATACGACGCAGCGGTGGGACGGGGTCTGGTTCAGCGGGTTGAGCAGTGGCGGGAGCAGGCTGTCCTATGCACGGGTGGAGTTCAGTCAGTCGGGTGGGATCAGGATGGAAGACTCCAGAGCCACGCTGACGCACCTTCTGGTACGGAAGAACACGGGGACCGGGGGGATCTACTTCTGGGGAGGACCGCCGACGCTGGATCACCTGGTGGTAGCGGATAATGTGAGCAGTTATGATGGAGCGGGCATTCTTGTGGCAGGGAGCGGCACGCATCGCATCACCAACAGCCTGATCACGCGCAACACGGCGAACGGGGGTCAGGGAGGCGGCGGGATATACTGCGGTGATGCCGGCCTGACGCTCAGCGGGGTGGTGTTGTCGGAGAATACGACTCAGGGACGGGGCAGTGCACTGTACGCCAGGGCAAGGGGGGCGCTGGTGCTGGAGAATGTCCTGATGAGCAACAACAACAGTGGGCAGGGTTCCTACGGGGGGAGCCTGTGCCTGGAGTCCTCCTCGGAGCCTATCAACGTTCGGATCAACAACACGACGGTGGTGGGAGAAAAGAGTGGGAACGGGATCATGATCTATGGGGGCGTGGCATCGATGAGTCTGCGCAACTCCCTCATTGCCTACAACCAGCAGAGAGGGCTCTACTTCTACAACGGGAACGCGAATGCGGACATCCGCACCAGTTGTTTCTACGGCAACCCGGCCGGCAACATCGTCAACGCCCCCCCTCTGGTCGGTACCAACCTGACGATGAGCGCAAGGGGCGATTCCTGCGATCCATGGTATAATATCAACCTTCCTCCGGCGTTCGTCGATTCCATCAACGCCAACTACCGACTGTCGGCGGGAAGTTCCTGTGTCAATGCGGGTGTCAATGACTCGTTGCTGTCTGCGACGGACCTGGATGGGAGCCCGAGGCTCATCGGCCGGGCCGTCGATATGGGGTGTTACGAGATGCAGACAGTACTTTCGGACTCCATTCATGCGACCCATCAGACCTACACGGTCACCGGTAAGGCATATCTGGAGGGTGCGACGGACCACAGCAACACGAAGGTCCGGTTCACCAGGACGGCGCCGGGTGCGTATACCGACAGTGTGAACACCAACAGCGCGGGGGCATTCTCTCTGATGGTGGAGCAGGGGGTGTACACGATCAGCTACACGAAGGACGGTTTTTTGCCGGTCACGGTGGTGAACAGGCCGATCTATGCGGACCAGGCACTTCCGGATACGACGCTGGAGGCGGCGGGGTTGAGCGGGAACCTCTCGGGGGTACTCTCAGCGGGGACGTACAAGGTAAGCGGGAACATCACGGTACTGAGCACGGACTCCCTGCACATGATGCCGGGAGTGCGTCTGGAGTTCAAAGCAGGCTTTCGCCTGACGGTGCAGGGGCGTCTGGAGGCGGTGGGGACAGCCTCAGACAGCATCGTCTTCACGGCCTATGATACGACGCAGCGGTGGGACGGGGTCTGGTTCAGCGGGTTGAGCAGTGGCGGGAGCAGGCTGTCCTATGCACGGGTGGAGTTCAGTCAGTCGGGTGGGATCAGGATGGAAGACTCCAGAGCCACGCTGACGCACCTTCTGGTACGGAAGAACACGGGGACCGGGGGGATCTACTTCTGGGGAGGACCGCCGACGCTGGATCACCTGGTGGTAGCGGATAATGTGAGCAGTTATGATGGAGCGGGCATTCTTGTGGCAGGGAGCGGCACGCATCGCATCACCAACAGCCTGATCACGCGCAACACGGCGAACGGGGGTCAGGGAGGCGGCGGGATATACTGCGGTGATGCCGGCCTGACGCTCAGCGGGGTGGTGTTGTCGGAGAATACGACTCAGGGACGGGGCAGTGCACTGTACGCCAGGGCAAGGGGGGCGCTGGTGCTGGAGAATGTCCTGATGAGCAACAACAACAGTGGGCAGGGTTCCTACGGGGGGAGCCTGTGCCTGGAGTCCTCCTCGGAGCCTATCAACGTTCGGATCAACAACACGACGGTGGTGGGAGAAAAGAGTGGGAACGGGATCATGATCTATGGGGGCGTGGCATCGATGAGTCTGCGCAACTCCCTCATTGCCTACAACCAGCAGAGAGGGCTCTACTTCTACAACGGGAACGCGAATGCGGACATCCGCACCAGTTGTTTCTACGGCAACCCGGCCGGCAACATCGTCAACGCCCCCCCTCTGGTCGGTACCAACCTGACGATGAGCGCAAGGGGCGATTCCTGCGATCCATGGTATAATATCAACCTTCCTCCGGCGTTCGTCGATTCCATCAACGCCAACTACCGACTGTCGGCGGGAAGTTCCTGTGTCAATGCGGGTGTCAATGACTCGTTGCTGTCTGCGACGGACCTGGATGGGAGCCCGAGGCTCATCGGCCGGGCCGTCGATATGGGGTGTTACGAGATGCAGACAGTACTTTCGGACTCCATTCATGCGACCCATCAGACCTACACGGTCACCGGTAAGGCATATCTGGAGGGTGCGACGGACCACAGCAACACGAAGGTCCGGTTCACCAGGACGGCGCCGGGTGCGTATACCGACAGTGTGAACACCAACAGCGCGGGGGCATTCTCTCTGATGGTGGAGCAGGGGGTGTACACGATCAGCTACACGAAGGACGGTTTTTTGCCGGTCACGGTGGTGAACAGGCCGATCTATGCGGACCAGGCACTTCCGGATACGACGCTGGAGGCGGCGGGGTTGAGCGGGAACCTCTCGGGGGTACTCTCAGCGGGGACGTACAAGGTAAGCGGGAACATCACGGTACTGAGCACGGACTCCCTGCACATGATGCCGGGAGTGCGTCTGGAGTTCAAAGCAGGCTTTCGCCTGACGGTGCAGGGGCGTCTGGAGGCGGTGGGGACAGCCTCAGACAGCATCGTCTTCACGGCCTATGATACGACGCAGCGGTGGGACGGGGTCTGGTTCAGCGGGTTGAGCAGTGGCGGGAGCAGGCTGTCCTATGCACGGGTGGAGTTCAGTCAGTCGGGTGGGATCAGGATGGAAGACTCCAGAGCCACGCTGACGCACCTTCTGGTACGGAAGAACACGGGGACCGGGGGGATCTACTTCTGGGGAGGACCGCCGACGCTGGATCACCTGGTGGTAGCGGATAATGTGAGCAGTTATGATGGAGCGGGCATTCTTGTGGCAGGGAGCGGCACGCATCGCATCACCAACAGCCTGATCACGCGCAACACGGCGAACGGGGGTCAGGGAGGCGGCGGGATATACTGCGGTGATGCCGGCCTGACGCTCAGCGGGGTGGTGTTGTCGGAGAATACGACTCAGGGACGGGGCAGTGCACTGTACGCCAGGGCAAGGGGGGCGCTGGTGCTGGAGAATGTCCTGATGAGCAACAACAACAGTGGGCAGGGTTCCTACGGGGGGAGCCTGTGCCTGGAGTCCTCCTCGGAGCCTATCAACGTTCGGATCAACAACACGACGGTGGTGGGAGAAAAGAGTGGGAACGGGATCATGATCTATGGGGGCGTGGCATCGATGAGTCTGCGCAACTCCCTCATTGCCTACAACCAGCAGAGAGGGCTCTACTTCTACAACGGGAACGCGAATGCGGACATCCGCACCAGTTGTTTCTACGGCAACCCGGCCGGCAACATCGTCAACGCCCCCCCTCTGGTCGGTACCAACCTGACCGTGAACGCGAACGGGGACTCGTGCGATCAGAACTACAACATACAATTGCCGGTGAGGTTCAGAGATTCCGTGAATGCAAATTACCACCTGGCCCTGGGAGGTCCCTGTGTCAATGCGGGTGTCAATGACTCGTTGCTGTCCGCGACGGATCTGGATGGGAGCCCGAGGCTCATCGGCCGGGCCGTCGATATGGGGTGTTACGAGGCCCAATCGGTACTCTCTTTGAACTCGACGGCCCTTGATTTTGGATCGACGAGAATCGGTCAGTCCAGGGATTCCATCATCGTCCTCATGAATGCCGGAGACGAGCCAGTCGCGGTCCGTTCCATAACCTGCAGCAATGGTGCCTTCAGTGCCAGGCCCGACAGTTTTGTCGCTCCCTCAATGGCCTCTGCCACGGACACTCTGCGGTTCACTCCTGTGGCACCGGGTGATACGTCAGGGCATTTCGTGATCATCAGCAACGATCCCGCATCACCGGACACTATTGCTGCCACAGGGTTTGGCGCTTCATATACGATGACCGTGAGCGGGAGCCAGGTCAATTTCGGCACAATACGGGTCGGACGGGGCGTGGATTTCGTCTTTACCATTACGAACACCGGGAACGCGGTTCTGGTGATCGACAGCATCAGGAGCGAGCATCCATCGATTGCGTGCAGTCCATCCTCGATGACGATTGCCGTCGGGGCCTCGGCGAATGACACGATACGGTTCAGTCCTGCAACCGGCGATAGCGTGCACGGGAGTATTGTGATCAAAGGAAACGCGGTCAGCTCGCCCGACACGATCCGGGTATATGGTCTCGGAGCCACATACGGCTGCGAATTGAGCGTCTATCACATCAACCTGGGGAGTGTGAGGATCGGGCTCTCCAGGGATACGGTTGTAACCGTTACCAACACTGGCAACCAGCCGATCGTGGTGTCGAACATCACCTCCTCACTCCCTGTATTCTCTGCTTTTCCTGAACGGCTGACTATTTCGGTGGGTGGGTATGTTCTCGACACACTGCGATTTGCGCCTGTAGCTGAAGGTCAGCTGGCTGCGAAGATCATATTCGTAAGCGATTCTCTCTGGGCGGATACCATTACTGTCATCGCCAACGGATCATTAACGGGAGTGGCGGAAGGGCTGGGAATCCCGAATGAGTATACCCTCTCACAGAATTATCCCAATCCCTTCAATCCGAGCACGACAATCCGGTACGGGCTGCCGCGGCGATCACACGTGTCTGTGGTGGTATACAATATGCTCGGGCAGCGGGTCGCGGAGCTCGTCAACGGCGATATGGACGCCGGCTACCATGAAGTGAAGTTCGACGCAGCAGGTCTGGCATCGGGCGTTTACTTCTACAGATTGCACGCAGGAGATTTCGTGCAGACCCGTAAGCTCTCGCTGGTCAGGTGAAATCCGGCCACAAGATTCCTAAGCCCCATGCCGGTTCGGGTGGGGCTATTTCTTTGTGTGTTGCTCCTGAGGTGGAAGATGTTGGGTAGTCCGGGATTAAGACAACTTTTCAACCGATCTCTGACATTTTCGTGACAAGTGTCTCTCTCACTTTTTACTTCTTGATCGCATGGATTGAAGCGTCTCCCGCGAGGAACATCTCTCTCAATTCGATAGAACGACGGTACCATCGTCAGAGGGGATTTCCAGGGAATAACCTCGAAGTGTGATGGGAAAGTACATAGTACTCAAGATAGCGTCTCTAATACTTTTAGCCCGCAAGCTGAATCTACCAGTATCACACTTAAGGGGCAGCCCAATATTCCACTCGCAGACATATACTTTGTCTCCTCCGTACCCTCCTTCTAGCGCAGTTCCTTGGGCAAACAGGGAGCTACGACGGCGAACAGCGACATTGAAGCAGGATACCAAGAGACCAGGTGAGACGCAGCAGGTCTGGCATCGGGCGTTTACTTCTACAGATTGCAGGTCCGCTCCGTCCTCCGCACGGCGGAGGACGAGAGTCCCCGCTTTCTGGGGTCCCGCCAAGAGCGGGATCCGGAAAGCGGACTCGGTCTCCGCGAATCGCGGAGACCGGACCCTTTGGACTCCGCCAAAGGGCGAGACTCTAGAAGCGGAGCCCGTGATTTTGTGCAGACGCGCAAATTGCTGCTCTTGCATACCGACAGATGATTACCAGAGCGAAGAGATGGGCTCGGGATTGATTCCGAGCCTTTTCCTCGTCAGAATATCGTGGATCTGTGTTCGAAAGCAAAGAAGGGTTCTGAAGATTAGAACCCTCCCCCGTACCCGGAACAGAACGTGAACCTTCACGACCTCGCGGCCACCATGAGCCCGATATAGGCGGGCAACGTGATCCCCAAAGCGATGAATCCCTTGCTGATCCACATCGCCACCAGGATGACCACCGCGTTCTTCAGCACACTGAACGCCGCGTCGGCTTCCCCTTCCGGTGTATTGACGGCTACTCCTAGACAATTCTCACTCTGATGGTATTCGACACCCTCCGGAGATCGTCATAAAGCGACTCCTTGTATTTCCTGTCGACGTCTGCAATGGCGTACCCGATCAGCTCGTTCGTCCGGAGATACTGCGCGACAACATTGACGTCGTTCTTGGCGAATATGCCGTTGATCTCCGAGAGAACTCCGGGCACGTTCTGATGCACGTGCAGGAGGCGATGGGACTTTGAATCGCCCGCCCTGGGGAGATGGATCTTCGGGAAATTTACACTTGTGAATGTGCTTCCCGTCTTCACATAGTCCAGGAGTTTGTTCGACACAAATTCCGCGATGTTCTCCTGCGCCTCTTCCGTGTTGCCACCGATGTGCGGGGTAAGGAGGACGTTCGGCAGGTTCTGTAACGGGCTTCGGAACGGTTCAGCCGCTCCCTTTGGCTCCTCGGGAAATACATCCACGGCCGCACCCGAGACCTTCCCCGTACGAATGTTCCTGGCCAGCGCATCGACATTTACCACGTGCCCCCGGCTCAGATTCAGGAGGATGACCCCGTCCTTCATCAGGTCGAATTCTTCCACGTCGATCAAGTTGGCGTTCGCGGGATCCCCGTCCACATGGATGGTGAGAATATCGACGCGCCCCAGGAGATCCTGGAGGGTGTGGACCCGCGTGGCATTGCCAATCGAGAGTTTGTCCACCCTGTCATAGTAATAGACGTCCATCCCCATTGCTTCGGCGAGAGTGCAAACCTGAGAACCGATATTTCCGAAGCCGACAATGCCGAGTGCCTTGCCCCGGACTTCGCGAGCTTTTTCAACCGATTTGTCCCATATGCCCCGATGTGCGGCCGCGACTTTGTCGTTCAGCCGCCGGATCAGGAAGATGATCTCCGCGATGACCAGTTCCGCGACGCTCCGCGTGTTGCTGTACGGGGCGTTGAAGACCGCGATGCCCCGGTGAGACGCCGCGTCCAGGTCGATCTGGTTGGTTCCGATGCAGTACGCGCCGATGGCGAAGAGATCGGGAGCATGTTCCAGGATCTCCGGCGAGATCTGCGTCCGGGAGCGAATGCCAAGGAGAGCAACCCCTTCGAGAGCAGCCGTCAAGTTTTGACCGGTGAGGCTCTTCGGTTCCGACCGGACGCATATCCCCGCCTTCTGCAGCGTTTCGACGGCGCGGGGGTGGATTTGTTCAAGCAACAAAGCGTTCATTGAACTTCCTGTTTGACGATGAAAAATATGGGGCAATATAGGGTCTGCAGAAGGCAGAGTCAAGGTTCCTGAGTTTCAGACCCTTTTTCATACTCCGTCGCATCTTACCGGGTGCCACGTCGGTTATTCCTCGCACATTCAAAAAAGAACCAAAGGAAAGTGATTGAAGGTGAGAATACACCTCGTCAGCGGATTTCTAGGGAGCGGGAAGACCACTGCCATTGCCAATGCGGCAACGCAATTAAATGGGCAAGGGATGGTCACCGGGGTCGTCACCAACGATCAGGGCAAGTATCTGGTCGACAGCAGATTCATGGATTTGGCAGGCATCAAATCCGCGGAAGTCTCCGGAGGCTGTTTCTGCTGTAATTTTTATGAACTGGAAAGACAAATTCAGGTTCTCCGGGATACGGTACGCCCCGATGTGATCTTTGGCGAAGCTGTCGGTTCTTGCACGGACCTCATCGCCACGGTGGTCAAGCCACTGCTGAGGTTCCACGCTGGCGATCTTGATGCAGTTACCTTTTCGGGGTTCGCTGATGCTCGTCTTTTGCTGCGGCACCTTGAAGGAGCCACCCTGCCATTCACTCCGGAAACAAATTACATCTGGGAAAAGCAGATCGAAGAAGCCGAAATCCTCATCGTTAATAAGGTTGACCTGCTCGACCCTGCCGAGTTGATCAGGCTCAAAGATTCCGCCCGCCTTGCGTATCCGCAGAAGACCATCCTGTTTCAAAATTCTCTGCATATGCAATCGATACAGGGCTGGGTCTCTCTCCTCACTTCCTACAACATGCCTCAGCAATGGAAATCCATCGAGGTCGATTATCAGAAATACGGAAAAGGAGAAGCGGATCTTGCCTGGCTCGATGAGGAGTTAACCTTTACCGGCTCCTCCTCCAACACTGTAGAGAATACCGCCCGCTTCATTCAGCAGTTTACGGGCAGGATTCTGCAGGAGAAGTGTCCCGTCGGTCACTTGAAATTTTTCGTGTCCAACGGATCGGAATTCCTGAAGTTGAGCTATACAACGGTCGCGGGTTCAACAGCCAAGGTTGTCCTCCCGTTTGCGAACTCGGATCGTGTGACGGTCGGGATCAACGCCCGCATTCAGACCGAACCGGAAACCCTGAGAACATTCCTTGTTGAGACGGTCGAGCAATTCCGGAACCAGGGCCTGTTGTCTATCGAAGAGGAGGACGCATCGTGGTTTCGTCCCGGTTTCCCCGATCCGACCTATCGCTTCAAAAATCTATCGGTGGCTTGAAGCGGTATACGGCTGACGCATGTCGGCGCTGCCATCGCTCAGCGTGGAGATTGCCCCACGAGGTAGGATTCATTCCATTCGCGGATGTTGAATCTTGCTGGAAAGTTGCTTAACGTGTTTCAACTCCGATGGGTCGGAAAGGAACACGATGCTGCGAGAGATTTGGGAACCTGGCCTGACAATCCTGTTCGTAGGAACTGCAGTCGATGAGCCTTCGGATACCCTTGGCTTTCACCACCTTCACGCAAGGGATCGCTTCTGGGAGTCAATTGAACTTGGCGGGATCACTCCCCAACGGATCATCACCGTATCAGAGCGCAAAGCCTTGGAAGAGGGTCACAGGCAGGGTAGTCTTAGCGATCCCATCCGTTTATTGTTCATAGAGAAGAAGACCTCCCAGCTGCTGAAGCTTGGCATTGGTCTTACTCAATTGAACCGCCGGGTGATTGCCAGTGGCGACAAGGACAAGGCGGCCAGGCCTACAGAAGAAGATATTCACGGATTCATTGGCAGGGTGGCAGAGCTGAAACCGAAGCTGTTGGCGTTCGTCATCAATCCCGATCTCTTTGTCGACCTGTTCAAGAGTCGCTATCCCGGTGTCACTTCCACGCTCGGCCTCCAGCCCTCCAAAATCGGAAATGCCGAGGCCTGGCTCCTCGGTTCAACTGCTACGAAACCGCGCGGAGAGGCGCTCACCCAACAGGAAGATGCGTTCTTTGCGTTGGGGGAACGAATTTCGGCTCTCAAAGAGTAAGACTTGGCTTTTTTCTCGCCTCCCCTCCTGGCCCAGAAATACTGCCGCCCGGCAATTGATTTTGGCGCTTTCCTCTTCTATCTTACGGCTGAAGTAGCCCCTTGCACCTCATCGCCGGCGTCTCATTATCCATCTTTCGTATTCCATCGATTATGGATAATTGGAAAGGGCTCCCTCCATGGTCGGCACGACGCTCTCCCACTATAAGATACTAGAGAAGTTGGGCGAGGGAGGCATGTTCCAAATTTCCCCACGAACCTCTTTTGTGAGTGGTCGGTCATTTGAGCCTGCCCGCCGTCAGAGACCATTTGAGGCAGGTCCGGTCTCTGCAGCGGCAGAGACCGAGACTCTCGTGGCGCTCCGGCCCTTTGGGCCGAGAGTCTCGTCCCGTCCAAGAACTGGACGGGACGGACCTACGGCGCCACGGAGCGGGGATCCCGCATTCTTTTTGCGGGAGGTGTCGTCATGATTGGCAGGACCATTTCTCATTACAGGATTCTGGAAAAACTCGGTGAAGGTGGGATGGGGGTGGTCTACAAGGCCGAAGACCAGAAGCTCGACCGCACTGTTGCGTTGAAATTCCTCCCCCACTATCTCACCGCCGATCCAGCGGAAAAGGAACGGTTCCACCACGAAGCCCGCGCCGCTGCGGCCCTTACACATGCCAACATCGCTGTCGTCTATGAGATCGGAGAACACGATGGCGAGCTCTTTATCGTGTTGGAATATGTTGAGGGCAAAACTCTGAAACAGATTATCCAGTGCGAGACCCTCTCTGTCACGAAGATTCTGGATATTGCCATTCAGGCGTGCGACGGGCTTGATGCCGCTCATGAAAAAGGCATTGTACATCGCGACATCAAGGCGGACAACATCATGCTTACGACGAGGGGGCAGGTGAAAATCACCGACTTCGGACTGGCCAAGCTCAAGGGCGCGACGAAGCTCACGAAAACAGGATCGACGCTCGGCACCGCAGCGTACATGTCACCCGAGCAAGCTCTCGGAGAAGAGGTGGACCAACGCTCGGACATCTTTTCTCTTGGAATAGTCCTGTATGAATTGCTCACCCTCCACCTCCCGTTCAGAGGAGATCATGCCGCTGCAATTGAGTATGCCATCGTGAATGAGCAACCTGCACCTCTGGCACGATACAACGAAAAGGTGACTGAAGAACTCCAGCACATTGTATCGAAGGCACTCGAGAAAGACAAAGACGACAGGTACCAACATGCCGACGAGATGCTGGTGGATCTCCGTCGGGAGCGCAAACACCTGGAGTACGCCCACGCCAGCTCTGCGACGTCTGCCATGACGCCAGTCGCCGGGGCACCAGCCACACCCGAGAAGACGAGCAGCAACCGGACCCCAACATCTGAAGTGCCGCCGCCCGCGCAGAAGAAACACTTGACGACGCTATTTGCCGGAATCGGCGCCGTTGCTCTGCTCGGCGTTGCTTTCCTTCTCCTTCGCCCCGTCTTGTTTCAGGAAGCCGTATCCTCGGAACGACGGAGCATCGCGGTTATCAGTTTTAGCAACCAGACGGGCGACAAGGCGTATGACTACTTGCAGGATGCCATCCCCAATCTCCTCATCACCAATCTTGAGCAATCCCGCTATCTGCAAGTGACAACCTGGGAGCGATTGTATGATCTCCGGAAGCAGATCGGGAAGGCCGACGGAAAGGTCATCGACCGCGATCTCGGTTTTGAGCTCTGCAGCATGGACGCAATTGATGCGATCGTCATCGGAAGTTTCACCAAAGCCGGAGACATGTTCGCCACCGACGTGAAGGTGCTGGATGTCCGTTCGAAGCAGCTCCTCAAGAGCGCCAACGCCAAGGGAGAAGGCATCGGCAGCATTCTGAAGACTCAGATCGACGAACTCAGCAAGGAGGTATCACGCGGGATTGGGCTTTCTGAGAGGAAGATTGATAGTGCACCGTTGCAGATTGCGGAACGCACAACGACGTCGATGGAGGCCTACAATTACTATTTGCGAGGGTTCGAGGACTTTCAAAAGTTTTACTACGATAACGCCAGGAGATTTCTTGAGAAGGCTGTTAGCATCGACTCAACTTTTGCGTTGGCCTACGTCTACCTCGCATTTACATGTCAGCAGATGAGGGATGAACGGGCCGCTATTGCTGCATATCAGCGAGCGGCGCTGTACGGCGAAAAAGGGCCTGAGAAGGAATGGCTCATGATTCGAGCTGCGCTCGTGTGGAATGTAGAGAAGAACACAGAGAAGTGGGAAGCTTTAATGAAGGAAGCCATCCAGAAGTATCCCAAAGAGAAATGGGCACATTTCTATCTTGGTGCGGGGTACTCATTCCAGGACAGAAAGGACGAAGCAATCGCTGAGTGGCTCAGCGCCCTCCGGCTCGATTCTGGTTTCGGTCCGGCATTGAACGCGCTCGGATATGCATACGCAAGGATCGGGGAGTTTGGGAAAGCGATCGATTGCTTCCAGCAATATGCATCCGTGAACCCGGGTGACGCCAACCCCTTCGACTCGATGGCTGAGATCTATTTCAAGATGGGCAAGCTCGACGAGGCTGCGGCAAAGTACAGAGAAGTACTGGAAATGAATCCGAGTTTTTACCAGTCTCATGCTGCGCTGGCCTACGTGAGTTTCTTGAAGGAAAATGCGAAAGAGGGTGAGGCACATTTGGACCAGTTTATCGCGCAGGCGGGCTCCCCGGGACTGGCTGCCGAAGGGTACAGGATGAGGGCGACAATTGAGTACTATGGCATGGGAAAACGTCAGCAGTCGCTGAAGGACCTCGACAAAGCGCAAGAGCTGTTTCAAGCATTGCAGAATAAGAGAGCCGAGGGGCTTACCGAGGTGCTCAGGGGATGGATTCACTATGATCGTCAAGACACCGCTGCGTGCCGGAAGTGCATTGAACGGTTCTTCGCTTTCGAGACAGCGCGCAATCAACAGGGTGCCGCCAGGGCTGAACTTGCATTTACGCTGGGTCTCCTCTCCATCAAGAGGGGCCACATTTCCGACGCACGTTCAAAGCTATGGGAGATGGATAGAGTGTTGCCCGAAGTTGCACCTTCGCTCATCACATATGCTCAATATCATCGTGAGATGTTGCATGCTGAAGTCCTCCTTGCAGAGGATTCAGTCGATGAAGCGTTGCATGTTGCCGGGGAGTTGAGCTTGCCAGTAGTCCCCAATCTCTCTTCCGAGGCGATATTCTGGTATAATCTCCCGCCTGTACGTGACGTTGTGGCAAGGGCGCACCTCAAAAAGGGAGATATCGACAAGGCAATTGCGGCATATGAGGCGATTCTCTCGTTCAGTCCCGAGGGAAGCGACCGGCGCCTGATTCTGCCGAAGTACCATTACACCCTTGCCCAGCTCTGCGAGCAGCGAGGCCAGCGGGAGAAGGCGATTGCGGAATTCAAGAAATTCCTTCTCTTCTGGAAGGAAGCCGACCGGGATCTGCCGGAAGTGAAAGATGCTACCGCGAGGCTGAAGAAGCTGACAGAGAGCACGAATTCATGATTGGCCAGACTATATCACACTACCGCATCCTCGAGAAGCTCGGTGGTGGAGGAATGGGCGTCGTGTACAAAGCCCACGACACAAGACTCGACCGCCTCGTAGCGTTGAAGTTCCTTCCTCCGCATCTCACCTGCGACCCCGAAGCCAAGCAGCGATTCATCCATGAGGCAAAAGCCGCCTCCGCTCTCCAGCATGACAATATCTGCACGATTCACGATATCGACGAGAGTCCCGACGGCCAATTGTTCCTCTGCATGGACTTCTACGACGGCGAGACCCTAAAAAGAAAGATTGAGAATGGAGAATTGAGGATTGAGAATGGTATTGATATCGCTATTCAGGTTGCCCGCGGCCTTGCGAAAGCGCACGAAGCAGGAATGGTGCACCGTGACATCAAGCCGGCGAACATCATGGTCACCAAGGAAGGGGAGGCGAAGATCGTGGATTTCGGGCTGGCAAAACTTGCCCGACAGACGAAGCTCACCAGGGCGGGCTCAACCCTGGGGACCGTAGTCTATATGTCGCCTGAGCAGGCACGGGGGGAGGAAGTCGACCACCGGACCGACATCTGGTCGCTGGGGGTGGTGTTGTACGAAATGATCACCGGCCAGCCGCCGTTCAAAAGTGACTACGAACAGGCACTGATCTATTCCATATTGAACGATGAGGTCCAACCCATCCGGGGGATTGATTCCCGGCTCGATGAAATAATCCGAAAGGCATTGAAGAAGGACCCGTCTGCGCGCTACCAACGCATGGAAGAACTTGAATCCGACCTGAAGGACTTAACGACAAAGCAGGGGGAAATCGCACCGGAAGCAGGACGAAGGAGGACGTGGGCTGTCCTGTCGGGAATCATTCTCCTGGGCGGCGCGGTGGCAGTTATCGGATATTTCCTTTCTGGTCAACGGGAAGAGGAAAGTCCGGCCACGGTCAGCAGATTGGTTGTCCTTCCCTTCGAAAATCTGGGCCCAGCCGACAATGAGTATTTCACCGACGGGATGACGGAGGAACTGACGAGCCGGCTTTCCTCGCTCAGCAACCTGAGGGTCATCTCACGGGCCAGCGCGTTCGAGTACGCCAAAACTAATAAACCGATGGAGCAGATCGGCAGGGAGTTGGGCGTCGAGTACGCGTTGGAAGGTGCCATTCGCTGGGCCCCGTCTATGGCGGGTGGCAGTCGTGTCCGCATCAATTCAAGCCTCACCCGTATTTCGGACAAGACTACACTCTGGTCCGAAACGTACGACCGGGTGATAGACGATATCTTCGCTCTTCAGTCGGAAATATCACAGAAGGTGGTTGAGAGACTGGGTATCACACTCCTCGGACCGGAGCGGAATAGTGTCGAGGTACCTCCGACAAGAAATCTCGAGGCCTATCAGGCATTCCTGCGCGCACGGTACTACAGGAACCGACCACATTTCACACTCGCGAACTGCTTGCAGGCGGTGGAGGCGTACCAGCATGCAGTTGAACTCGATACCACATTTGCTCTGGCCTTCGCGGAACTTGCGCGGGCCCATGGCCGGCTCTATTACCTCTGGGAGGACCACTCTCCCGGGCGTCTGGAAATGGCTACTCATGCCGCCGAGCGTGCCATGGCACTGGCACCGGAGATGCCCGCTCTTCACCTCTCCCTCGGGTACTACAATCTCTACTCCGGCCGGGACACAAAGAAGGCTCTCGAACAGTTCGCCATTGCAGAAAAAGGATTGCCTCATAATGTCGAAATCCTCGAAGCCCGGACGGCGGTCCTATCGACTGAGGGGCGGTGGGAAGAAGCCCTGGAAAGTGCCCGCGAAGCCTTCGATCTGAGTCCGCGCGATGGGTCATTAGCGGTCGATTTGGCGGAGATCACCTGGGTCCTCCGGAAATATGATGAGGCAGTCCGGACGAGCAACATGGCCATCGAGCTCTCCCCAGACGATGCCTGGCCCTATCTCTTCAAGACCTTCTCGCTATGGAGCTGGAAGGGCGCCGCTTCGGAAACCCAGAGCGTCCTCGGGGCCGTCCCGGCCACTCACGATTGGGCGCCATGGACGTGGTACTGGCAAGACATGTATGAACGGAAGTACCGGAAGGCCATCGATCGACTTTCTTCGAACCCCAATGCCTGGATTCGCACCAAGTGCTGGGCAATGCCGAAGTCGCTCCTGGCCGCGTATGCCCACAGACTGTTGGGAGAGACCGAGAAATCCCTGCGGGGGTATGACTCGGCAAGATCGTTGCTGGAAGCCGAGGTCAGAAAGTGGCCGGACGATCCCCGCTACCACAGCTCGCTCGGAATCGCATATGCAGCACTAGGACGAAAAGAGGAGGCAATCCGTGAGGGCAAGACCGCGGTGAAACTCCTGCCAGTTGCCAAAGATGCATTCTATGGCCTCCCGTACGTTGAAGATCTCGCCTTCATCTACACACTGACGGGAGAAACCGAACTCGCCCTGGACCGGCTTGACTATCTTCTTTCCATCCCATCGTGGATATCAGCGACATGGCTCCAGATGGATCCGCAGTGGGATCGCCTACGGAACGACCCCGGATTCACAAGACTCCTGGAAAAGCATTCCGCTGGTGGCGGGTGAATGAGAGTTCGCCCGGACCCCGCACAAAACACCTGCGGAGACTCTATGGTTGGCACATAATGGGTGTCAAGCGCAAGCCACTGTGCCTTAGTGGCTCCTGAACTACTCTATCGTTGTGAGCAGCATCCCTGAGTCGCCTTCGAATCGGCCACCAATATGTTATCACTTTCCGTGGGCCATTGCGATGCGCGCCGCCATATCGTCCCACCCCCAGTGCTCGGTAGCCTTCCCGTTGACAATACGGACTACATCTCCTCCAGTCCAGGTCATTGCCTTGTTGGTGGCTGGCATCCCCATGAACTTCCCCTTGTTCGTACCTTCCCACGTGGCCGCGATAAAGGCATACTCTCCATCGTCAAGGGTCAGATTTGGAGTGACATGCAGGTCAGGAAAGGCTTCGGAGATCATCTTGAAGAACACCTTCACTCCAGCTTTTCCTTTGGGAAAGTTGGGGGGACCGAACCCGTGATCGACAAAATCGTCGGCAAGGAAGTCATCGATGGAATCGATCTGTCTTCCGTTGATCACAACGGCATAGAACTGCAGGAATCGCATCTTGTTGGCTGTTTCCTGAGTGGGGGCGGATGCGAAGTATCGGACCTTGTCGCCCGAAAAGACCGCCATCGTGTTCAGTTTCATGGGGTTGAGGCCCATGCGGGCGAAGGCATCAGAGTGAACGGTTGAGGTCCACTTCAGCGTATCGCCTGCATGATCCCAGCCATACGACTCAACGTGGAATCCGGGCAGATACGGTGCCATCCAGGCGCGCGCGGAATCCTTGCCGGTGTGCATGGATCCATCAGGCCCCTTGATGACTACGTCATCCGTGAGGAGGCTCGAGAAGCCGTTCAGGTCATGAGCGTTCCCGTACGCGTCCAACTGTTTTGCCACCGGCGTCAGGTTGTGGTGTTCCCTTCCACAACCAGTAATCACGAGAGAAATAACGGCAACCCCGAGAATGGTCCTTCCCATGGTTCCTCCTTTGAGTGTGTGGGTAAACTGACCATATGAATGATAGAAGGGGCAAAAAGGTTCCCGGCGCCGACTGCAAATTGTACTCCGGTCTTTGAGGTGTCATTTGCAGTTAATTCACGAATGACGTAAACTCACTTCAATGAAACGTTTGCGCAGATATCTGTTTCTATTTGCAGAGGAGCCCCTCCCATGGAACAATCCGATCTGTCCCCGGAATCCATCCGGGAAATCGCAACCGCCTTCCAGAAGAGCCGG
Organism: uncultured Bacteroidota bacterium; assembly: GCA_963809695.1. Lineage (GTDB taxonomy): Bacteria > Bacteroidota > Ignavibacteria > UBA10030 > UBA6906 > JAGDMJ01. The sequence continues at coordinate 652,979 of CAWEKI010000007.1, read as the reverse complement.
ATTCTTTTGACGGGGTATGAGCTGGGTATCTTTGGGGCGCTCGGGGATCGCAGGGAGTCTTCACAGAATATCGCCCGGAAGCTGGGCGCCGATTTGCGTGGAACTGACCGGCTTATGAACGCGCTCGTGGCTTTGGGAATGTTGGTGAAGGAGGGGGGCACATTCAGAAATACTCCCGCGGGTTTGAAATACTTAGTCCCTTCCAGCCCGCACTATTTGCCTGGACTTATGCACACCGTGCACTTGTGGGACACCTGGAGCACGCTGACCGAAGCGGTAAAGCGCGGGACTGCAGTGCCTGCGCGCGAGCAGCGGCGGGCGGACCAAACAACCTGGACCACGGCATTTATTGCTGCCATGAACGACCGGGCGCAAAAACAGGCGCCTGTTGCAGCAACCCTAGTGGACCTGAAGGAAAACATGCGCGTTCTCGACGTTGGCGGCGGATCGGGTGCGTTCGCCGTTGCTTTTGTGCGCGCCAGAAAAGGAGTAACGGCGACCATCTTTGACCTCCCTCAGGTACTTCCGCTCACGGAGGAGTATGTCAAAGCGGAGCATCTGAGCGAGCGAATTGACCTTGTCGCCGGTGATTACACCCGGGATGATCTTCCCAGGGGATACGATCTCGTATTTCTTTCGGCGATCATCCACAGCAATTCTCCCGACGAGAATCGAACGCTGATTGGGAAATGCACCCGGGCGCTCAATCCCAAAGGAACTCTCGTCGTACAGGATTTCATTATGGACGAGAGCCGCACGAACCCGTCGGGCGGTGCCTTCTTCGCTCTGAACATGCTGGTGGGTACGGCGGCAGGGGATACCTACACGGAAGCTGAAATCCGGGAGTGGATGAAGGAGGCAGGACTATCCGACGTCACGAAAGTGGAAACGCCATGGGGGACCGCACAAGTGAGGGGAAAGAAAACCTGACAACTCTGGCTCCTAGCCCCCAGCACCCGGCTTCTCCTTTTTCGCCTCTCGGATTCTCTCTGGCGTCAGCGGTAATTGAAACACCCGTGCACCGACCGCATCGAAGATAGCGTTGGCGACAACTGCTCCCATGATGACGATCGCCGGCTCGCCGCCTCCCTCCGGAGCCGCGGTCTTATCATCAAGGATGACGGTCTCAATCTTCGGCAGCCAGGAAAATCGTGGGATCTCATATGTGTCGAAGTTGAGATCAAGGATTTCTTCACCCGTGAACCGGATGTGCTCTTTGAGGGCGTACCCGAGACCCATAGTAACGCAACCCTCCATCTGAATGGCGGCCCCCTCCGGGTTGATCACGAGCCCCATATCCTGTGCACAGACGACCCTCTTGACCTTTACGTCACCTGTAGCTTTGTCGACAGCGGCTTCGGCAATCGCAGCCACGTACGTTCCCGCATCAATCCCGCAAGCAACACCGTACCCTCTCCCGCTCGGGGCTTTCGTCGGCTTCCATCCAAATTTCTCGGCGGCGGCCTGCAACACTCGCTTCATCTTCGGTTCAGCTAGGTTTTGCATCCGGAATTCCACAGGATCGATTCCGGCCTTCGCTGCCATGATATCTATGTGCGATTCCCGGGCAAACGTGTTTGTATTGTTCCCAGGTGCGCGCCATGGCCCGGTGGCAAAGGGATGCGATCCCGGCCCTCCGCCCCATCCTGAGCCATGAGTGACGGTGCTATGGTTAGGGATGTCATAAAAATGCTGGGCACCCCGTTCGCCGGCGAAGTACACGTGGTAATTCCAGAAGCTGACCTTTCCTCCTCCTGTGATGCCTGATTTGATCTTGATCACAGCTGCCGGGCGGAACGAATCGTAGAAGAATTCTTCCTTCCTCGACCAGGCAACCTGCACAGGCTTCCCGCTCAGCTTCGCACAGCGGGCTGCTTCCACCGCTTGAAGGTTTCTCGTTTTTCCGCCGAACCCGCCGCCGACAAAAGGAGTAATGACCCTCACGTTCTCTTCCGGGAACCCAAGCTCCTTCGCAACTTCAGATCTCACTCCAAATGGTGATTGCGAGGAGGCCCAGACGGTTGCTTTGCCCCCTTGAATCTGAACGACCGCCGTGTGCGGCTCCATCGGTGCGTGCGCTTTGTAGCCGTCGAGATATTCCGCCTCAAGGATAGCCGTCGATGCGCGTTCCCCTTCCTGAAGATTCCCTCCCTTCGATATGACTTGCCCTTCAGGAGCAGCCTTCACCAGATGCTCGAAGATGGTGGAATCGTTGAACTCGGGCTTGGGCACGGCGAATCGTGCCTTGATCTTCGACAGTGCTGCCTCGGCAACATCCGGGTATTCATGCAGGACGGCAACGAAATCCCCGTCATGGAGTATCTGCACGGTCTCTACCATGCGCGCGTCAGAGAGGTCGAGCTCAACGAGTTTTGCTCCGTGGGCCGGGGGGCGCAACAGTCTGGCATAGACCATTCCCGGGAGCCGGATATCGCCGGCATATTTCGCGCTCCCTGTGACTTTCTCCCGTGCATCCACCCGAAGCATAGGCTTTCCCATGATCTTGAAATCCGCCGGTGCTTTTACGGTCGCGGGTTTGGTAAGATGACGATCGATCCTTTTCCCCTTCACCAGCTCTGCGTAGGAAACGCGTTGTTGTGGATTTGCCTTGACGAACACTTCTCCATTTTCGACCGAGAGCTCCGTAACAGGAACCGTGAGATTTTCTGATGCCAGTTCCAGCAATACCAGTCGTGCTTCGGCGCCCGCCATGCGGAGCGCGGGTCCAAACCGGCGTGTTGTCAGGGAGCCGAACGTGCCCATATCCCATGGGCAAAGATCGGTGTCTCCCATGACCATGTCTACCTTGTCGAATGGGACATCCAGTTCATCTGCAAGCTCTTGCGCCAGGGATGTGATCGGGCCCTGGCCCATTTCAATCTTCCCGGTGTAACATGAGACCCGACCATCTTCTCCGATCTTCAGAAAGGCATTGAAATCGGTGGGCAAGCTGGGTTGGGTTCTCCTGCCCTGACCCTCCTGCTGGAGGAACGGCATGTCTCCGATCGTGAAATAGAGGAATATGCCCGCCCCCGTTCCTTTGAGAAACTCCCGTCGGGTTATCTGCATACCACTGCCCGGGTCAGTCTGCTCCAGATCCAATTGGTCTTCCATGTCAGCGCCCTCCCGTCATTTCATTGGCTGCAGCCTGTATGGCCTGCACGATTCGGGTGTGAGCTCCGCAACGGCAGAGATTGTCATCCATATCGCGAATGATGTCGGCAGAGGATGGATGCGGATTCTTCCGCAGGAGTGCGTACGCGTTCAAGATCATTCCTGGCGTGCAATACCCGCACTGGAGAGCGTCTCTTTCCATGAACGCTTTCTGAAGAGGATGGAGGATGTCACCTGCGGCTAATCCTTCAATAGTGACGACCTGCTTGTCCTTGACTTCCCTCACGGCAGTCACGCAGGACCGGACCGCCTCGCCGTCGACGAGGACTGTGCAGGCCCCGCAGAGGCTTTCACCGCAACCGTACTTCGTCCCTGTCAAACCGAGATCGGTCCGCAATACCCACAGGAGCATTCGTCCACCGTCGACATTCAGCGTGGCCGGTTTGCCGTTGAGTGTGAATTGAACGGTTTCTTTCATGATGAGCTCCGTCTGAAGACCATGTAGTGAGCGGCCGGTGGGGAAAGGGAGCGGTCGTGAAATGGGTGCCCGCCCCGGGGGTAAAGTAACAGTGCGGCAGGCCAAAATCAAATCGGAATCCTCATATGTAGCTTGGCCTGGAGAATCCAGGCTGTGGATTTGACTCTATATGCCCAAATCCCTTCCTTTCAGCGGGGATCAGAACGCTGGACCAGGATCGGGCCGCCGCCCGCTTTCTCCACGGGGCCAGGTCAGGGTCACGTCAGGGTCAGACCCTGCTCTGACCCCGGTGTGGCCCCAAAAGCGTCACTCTCTAGCGTACTTTCGACAAGTGCCCGATACATTGATGGATATCTACGAAGAGATCCTTGCCGCGCTCCAGAAAGACGGCCGATTAATACTGGCCACGATTATTTCGAGCTCGGGCTCGACACCGGTTCCGCCGGGTGCCAAACTGCTCCTCAGGGAGGGAGGGGCGATTCCACTTGGTACTGTGGGAGGCGGGTGTATCGAAGCCGACATTATTGAGGCTGCGCGTAAGCCTGTAGGAGGAGATGGATCGTGCCGGATTCGTCGCTTCACATTGACCGAAGACAACATTGAGAGCGGAATGCTGTGTGGCGGGAGCATGGATATACTGATTGAACTGGTGTCCGAGGAGCAGAGTGTCGTCTACTCAGAGTTGTTGGCGCGGCGCGAAGCAGGGAGGGACTCCGCCGTTGTCACTCTGATCGGTCCCAAGCAGAACGTACTCGGGAAGTTCCTTCTCTCTCCGGACCTGGCGGGGATTGATGAAAAGGATTTATCTGCGCTGTGCAGCGTTTCGGTTGAGTTGCCGGCCTCACTCGAGGAGACGCTGCGCAGCGCCATTGGTCAGCACGCGGTGAAACGGCTTCCATCCGCCGACAGGGAATTCATCATCGAGCCGGTTATCGGAGTGCAGGAATTGATCATCTTCGGTGGCGGCCATGTGTCCCGGTATGTCTCGCGCAGCGCCGCAATGGCAGGTTTCCGCGTGACCGTGATCGACGAGCGGCCGGAGTATGCGAATCCCCAACGGTTCCCCGAGGCATACAGAACACTTGCCGTGGCGTTCGATGCTTCGTGGAACCATCTGCAGGTCAAGCCGTCGACCTCCGTCGTCATCGTGACGAGGGGACACAAATTTGACGAGCGGATTCTTGAGCACGCAGTCAACACCCCTGCACGCTATATCGGGATGATCGGCAGCAAACGAAAGGTCCTTGCGACGTTCTCAAACCTTATGGACCGGGGAATTCCCAAAGAGCTTCTTCGAAAGATACGCGCACCGATCGGGATCAGCATCGGCGCGGAGACTGCCGAAGAAATCGGCATCAGCATTACCGCCGAGCTGATCGCCGTGCGTCGGGGGACTCCATTCCCGGTCGGAGCAAAGTCAGATTCGTTGGCTGGATTCTTTCATGCGCGATGAAAAGTCAATTGAGGGAGTGATTCTGGCCGCAGGGACATCGTCCCGGGCCGGAACATTTAAGCCAGCATTGTTGATTGGCGGCAAGCCGATGATTGCACGCTGCATCGAGGGAATGTACAACGTCTGCCGGCGGATCATCGTGGTCGGGGGCTACGAGATCGAAAAGATACGCGCGCTCGTGGAAGGATTCGATAGAGCAGTGTGCGTTGAGAATTCTTCCTATCTGAAGGGAATGTTCACGTCGGTGAAGGCAGGTCTGGCCATGGTACGCAGTGATCGATGCTTCGTCCTTCCTGCGGATATTCCGCTCATACCTCCGGACCTCTATCGACGCCTGCTCGAAGTCAATGCCGATGTTGTACTTCCGGCTTTTCAGGGGCGGAATGGCCATCCCGTCTGTTTCTCAAAAGCCATTATTCCACGCATTCTTCGTGAACCTGACGATTCATCCTTGCGGGATGTCATCCGAGGCATAGGCTATCGCGCTGTCGAAGTGGATACGGAAGAAGTCCTGATCGATGTCGATACCCCGCAGGACTACGAAACAATTTGCCGGAGGATTGCATAGGGGTCCCGGCACCAGCTGCAAACGGCACTCCATCAGATCATCGAGAAGCTCGGGTAAGGTGGCATGGGTATCATCTATAAGGCCGAGGACACCAGACTCCGCCGCCCGGTCGCTTTGAAATTTCTCTCACCTGGCCTGCCCACCCCAACATCGCCACTGTCTTCGAAATTGACTATTCAGAAGGAAAGACATTCATTATCGCAATCCAGGTTTGCGAAGGCCTGCAAGCCGCCCACGAAAAGGGGATCGTCCACCGTGATATCAAAAGTCAAAACGTCATGGTCACGCCCAGAGGGCAGGTCAAGATCCTGGATCTCGGACTGGCAAAGCTGCGGGGAGCCAGTGTGGTCACGAAGGCAGGCGCGACCGTGGGAACCATGGGCTACATGTCTCCGGAGCAGCTGCGCGGAGATGCAATACGCTGGACGAACGGAAATCTTCGGGAGACGAAGGGAAGAGATCTCCGTAATAGGTTGCTCCGGGACATAAGGCAGGCCATCCTACATCTGGGTCGCTTCGGCCGGAAAGCGGGCTAGAAATGTTTCAGAGCCTTCTTCCACTCCCAGAGGTAGAGAACCAACAGCGTCGCCAGGGCAAGGAACATCGTTGCGGCACCGCCAATCGCCAGGGAGTCCAGCGACACGGTCACTCTGAATCGCTCCGGCGCTTCTCCTGTGGATTGCGTTTCAAACAAGAAGAGCAACAGCCCAAGAACGAAACAGACAAACGCCGCGACTCGCAGGACAACTCTCTTCGATTCGCTCATAGTGTCCTCCCGCCTTTCTTTGGCCGATTGATTGATGATAATCTACTGACCCGCGAACGACCTCACGTACGACGCAACGCAGCGAATCTGCTGTTTGCCGAGTGTCCATCCGTACGCAGGCATAAGGGGCGATTTGTTGATGCTTCTCCCTCCGCCGCTGATGGTTTGAACGATCTGATCATCGCTCAACGCCTTCATATAAGTAGAATCTGAAAAGTCGCGCGGATGCGGATCGAGATTGAATGCGTTGAACCCGTCTCCCTTTCCGTCGTCTCCGTGGCAAACAGCGCAGTATTTGCCAAAGAGCAACGCTCCTTGGCTCTCTTCGTAAGACAACGCCTTCTCGGGTTGAGCGGCGAGGGTTTGCGCGGAGGAGTCAGCCATTCGTGTCGTGTCAGCAGCCACATCGTCTTGCTTCGTGCCATCCTGTTTCTTCATGCAGCCGGCAACAGTTGTCGCGCAAAGAAGAGTAATGAGGACCTGTCGTTTCATGCAAGAGAGTCCTGTGGAATCGATGCTCATTTCAGTGTCATCAAGTATGCCGTCAGTGCATTCGCTTCAGCGTCAGTGAGATTGTTGTTCGGCTCAATCGTAGCGGGTTTCAAAGCCTGTGGATCCTTGAGCCAGTGGTATATCCACCCGGGGTTCAGGCGGGAGCCGACCTTGTCCAGCGGGGGGCCCACGTATCCCCCTTTTGCATTGATCTGGTGGCACGATTGACACCCGTACCGCTCGAAGAAGAGCCCACGACCCGTGGCAATGGTGGACGGGTCGCTCGTCACATCGTGGTGCAGGCTGTCGCTGATAAATGCCATTTCCATGTAGTCGACCAACGTCTTGATTTCTGCGTCGGTCACAAAAAGGTTCGGCATTCTCTCCGTCAATATTGGCCGGAGTGAGTATGGCACCTTAAAATACCCCTCAATCCATTTCCTTTGTGCCTGGCTTGCTTCGAGCGAGAGATCCGTAGCTACGAGGCGGCCGCGGCCATTCATGAGGTGGCATCCGAAGCATGAGAGGTCGTTCACGAGCTGGCCAAACGCTCCCTGCGGGGCGAAGCGGCTCGGCGGGGCCGGATGGACAATGAACTCCTCGGGAATCTTCTCGTTGGAATATCCAAGGAGGGCAACGGCAACGGCTTCCGCCTCTTTTTCCGAAAAGCTGAACTTTGGCATCTTCATCGATTCGGAAAACACCCTCGGGTTCAACAGCTTCGTTGTCAGGTATGATGGGAGTGTCTGGTCAATACCCGACTTTCCAAAATCGATCTCGTACAGCTTCTTGCTTCCAATGCTTGTCAGCTCGGGACCCATCTCTTCCCGCCTGGTGATGCTACCGAGTGAGTGACATCCGCCACAGTTGTACTTCTTGAAAAGCGCGAGCCCTTCCTCGTAGAAACCGGGACTTGTCGTATGCGGAGCAGGCTGTTCCATGTCATAGTCGACAAATTCGCTCTGAATATATGCGACGATGCCGAGAAGCTCCTGGTCGTTGAACCTGTACCGGGGCATCATCACGTTGGGCTGGAAGCGCTTCGGATCTTTGATGTAATTGTAGAGCCATGCGGCTCTGACCTTGCTTGCGACTTTGCCGAGATCCGTGGCAACATACCCTCCCTTGCCGTTGATCGCGTGGCAGCTAATGCATCGCGCCTCCCTGAAACGTGTCGATCCGAGTTCGACGAGTTTCGCCTTCTCCGCTTCCGTCGCCGAGGCAAGCTGGTGCGGAATCGAGTCGAGCGGTACGTCATTGGCAAACTGCTTGAATGAGACGAGAAAATCTGCAAGTGTATTGGCCTCTTCTTCGCTCAGAAGAAAATTCGGCATCTTCGTCCCGGCACAGTAGCCTGCAGGATTCTTCAGCCAGTTGACAAGCCAGGCGTGGTTGACCTTGGAACCAATCCCGCTCAGCGTTGGCACCCACTGCTTCTCGAACCCCTCGATCTTGTGGCATCCGGCGCAGTTGGACTCGCGGATAAGCTTACGGCCGAGATTGAGCACTGGCGCCTGAGGAACATCCCCCTCCTTATGGCATTTACCACAGGATGCCTCCATGTACTCGCGTGGGAGGACCGGTTTGTCCCAGTATTTTACGTTTCCAATGGACTCCTTGAATTCCGTGGCCGGGCCCTGCCCTTCGTGGCAGAACGTGCAGCCGAATTCTTCGATATCGTGGAAAATTTGGGGATGCGTCCTGTAAGGCTGGGGCGCGTTCTTCAGGCCCGGTTCTTTCAGGCCAAGGTGGCACGTCATGCACCGGTCCACTCTGTCAAGCTTCTGTACCCAAACCTGACGTATGCCCACCTCGACGGGCTTTACACGTTGCGGAAGGTTTTCGATGTACTCGTTGTACCTCGCCTGATAGCGCTTCCATTCGCTGAGAGAATCCTTCAGCGGCGAGACTGCGAGAACCAGGAGGAAGAGAATGGCGACCACGCCAAAGACACGTGCCAGGTTCTTCATCAGTAAATTTCCTTCCAGGGCCATGTCCAGCTCCATTCCGGTCCGCGGAAGAGGACCCCGATGGCCGTCAGGATAATAACAATGACGACGAACCACGTCATGATCCACCAGGTAAGGGGCCGAGAGCCGAGCCAGCCGACGACGCCGGTTTCTTTACGGTTGAAGTATGGCACAAGCATGCAACCCACCAAAACGACCGTCGGGATAACTATGGCATAGATTCTATACAGCAGCAGGACCGCCGCCAGAACGGCAGTCACTACCAGCAACGTGACAAGTGTCGAGCGCTTGTTTTCCTTCCAGAATCCTTCTCGTTTGACGTTCACGCGGAAATACGGGATTGCCACAAGCGCGAGCACGACCAGCGTTGGGAGAATAACCCCGGCGACCACCGGCGGAAAATAGTGGAGCAGCTCCTGAAGGCCGAGGAAATACCATGGGGCTTTAGCAGGGTTCGGTGTGTGTTCGGTATCGGCCACCCATTCCAGCGGCGCATTGAAGAAAAGCGAGAGCAAGGCAAGCGCAATCACCATGAGCATGAATGCGATCGCCTCTCTGACCACGAGGTTGGGGACGGTCATCACCATCTCTTCCTCTTCCTTCTTGACGCGCGCCGCCGTCCTTCCTTTGATGAAGGCAAGCCGTTTTGGCACCTTCTTCGCGTCCGAAGTTTTTTCTACTTTGAAGTCAGCAGTCATTTTCTCTATACCTTAATCTTCAATCTTCGATTCTCCATCCTCAATTTTCAATCTTAAACTCCTCCGTCCTTCCTGACCCTCCAGAAGTGTATCCCCATCAGAAGCACTGCGGCGACGGGAAGAATGAAGCAATGGAGGACATAGAACCTCACCAGGGCATTTTCTCCGACCATATGCCCGCCGAGAAGGATGTAGGAGATCTTCTCGCCGAGGCCGAATGGAACAGCCCGCACCATGTTCGTCCCCACGGAGATTCCCCAATACGCAAGCTGATCCCACGGGAGCAGATAGCCGGTATAACTCAGCAAAATAGTGATCACGAAGAGGACAACGCCCACAACCCAGTTGAATTCCTTGGGCGGTCGGTACGAACCGGTGTAGAATACGCGGAGCATGTGCAAGAACACGATCGCCACCATCGCGTGTGCTCCCCAGCGATGCATATTCCTGAGGAATTGACCGGAGGAGACGACAAACTGCAGGTCTTTCATGTCGTTGTACGCCTGCATCACCGAAGGACGGTAGTACAACATGAGCAGGGCGCCCGTAAGAACTAGAACCACGAACAGGCCGGCGGAAAGACCTCCCAGCCCCCAGGTGTACGTATATCTCAACGAGCGTTTACGGACTTTGGTAGGGTGGAGATGGAGGAAGAAATTGTAGAAGATCGCCTCGGCGCGCGTCCGATTGGAAAGCGGAAGGCCATGCCGGAAGATTGACCGCCACACTTGCGATTCAGTGACTCTCTTGAACGTTGTTTTCATGACGTCAGACTTTCAGTATTGACTCTTCCCCCACGATGACAGACGTGTCCACGACCAATGTTCCGTGGTCGTCCAGGGACATCGCAAATCGCGGCAGTGGCCTGGGTGCCGGGCCGGCGATCACATTTCCTTCCTTGTCGAACTTGCTCCCATGGCATGGACATGCAACAATGCCATCCTCCGCTTTCCAATTTGCAATACAGCCAAGGTGTGTACAGACGGCGGAAAGCGCGTAGAAGTATCCTTCTTTCGCCCGAATGATGAAGACTTTCTGTTCTTTGTCGACGGTCACGCTCCCCGGTGGAAAATCGTCCGGCAACCCGATTTTGAAGCGTGTGGGGGGCTCCTTTACAACATTGGGCGAGAGATACTCGGCGCTCAGCACCAGGGAGCCGACAGCCGTGGCACCGATGGCTCCGATGCCGAGCAACTCGAGAAAGTGCCGCCGTGAAAAGGATGACGCAGTCGGTGATTCCTTGTCTTCAGGTCCTTCCATAATATCCTTCCATCGTAATACATCCGACGGGACATCGCATTGCGCAAAGCCCGCACCGAATGCAGATGTTTTCATCTTTGATCATGACCGAACCAGTCTGCGTTTCATTCCGACCGCCAATAACCGCGCCGTATTGGCTGCTCAGTGCCGAAGAGAGCGGCTCATCCGAATAGACTCTGTCGAGGCTGACGAGATCGATGCAGTTCTCCGGACAGATGTCGACACATCCGCCGCAGAGAATGCACTCACTTCCCGTTTCTTCCCCCCCTTCGTTGAAGATCGTGTTTTCCCAGCAGTGCAGGCATCGGGTTGCTTCACGGCGGGCATCTTCTTCATTGTATCCCAACTCGATCTGGGCCAGCCCGATGCGCCGGTCGATGGGCAGTGCCGGGACCGCAACGCGCTTAAGCCGTTCATAACCCCACGGCCGCCTGAAGGTCTTCGTGTTTGCCACGATGATTTCCGCATTTCGTGCGGTGAGGGCCACCTCAATGTTCACTTCCGGCCGTTGCGACAGGTATGCGTCGATGGATTGGGCCGCCTTTTTGCCATTCGCAATGGCATCGATGGCGTTCCGGGGGCCGAACGACACATCGCCGCCTGCAAATATTCCCGGCGCGCTCGTGGCAAGCGTCCCTGGATCCACTTTGATCGTGTTCCGCGGCGTCAGTTCAATACCATCTTCGGGGCGCACCCAGGTGAGATCGGATGTCTGGCCGATGGCAAGAATGACGGTGTCGGCCTCCAGGATCTGTTCGGTCCCCGAGGCAAACTGAGGGTTGAACCGCCCAGAACTGTCAAAGACGGATGTGCATGCAACCGTCTCAAAGCCCACCACCTTCCCGTCCCTGGCGAGGATTCTGTTAGGGCCTCTCCTCGTATGGATTTGAACCCGTTCTTCAAGAGCGTCATGAATTTCTTCCCTTGATGCTGGCATCTCGTGCCAATCCTCCAGGCATACCATATGGACCTCTTTCGCCCCGAAGCGGACTGCCGACCGGGCCACGTCGAGCGCCTCGGTCACGTCGGTGACATGGCCAACGTCAGTCTTCTCCTGGCGGGCCGCGGTCCTGGCGACGTCAATGGCGACATTTCCTCCGCCGACCACGACAACCTTGCTGCCGAGCTCCACGCGGTAACCAAGATTGACATTCAAGAGGAAATCCACAGCCTTCAACACGCCATCGTTTTCCACGCCATCAATGCCGAGGCCGCGGCTCTTATGCGCACCCACGGCCACAAAAACGGCCCTGAACCCCTGGTTCTTCAATTCAGAGATCGAGAAATCCCGGCCAACCGCACTGTTGAGTTTCAGTTCCACTCCGAGGCTCAGGATGGCATTGATCTCCAGCCGTATGAGCTCGCGGGGGAGCCGGTATTCGGGAATTCCAAGGCGCAGCATTCCGCCGGCAACTGGCTGTGACTCGAAGACAGTGACATCATAGCCGAGCAGTGCCAGGTCGTGCGCACATGAAAGCCCTGCCGGCCCACCTCCGATCACCGCTACCTTCATGCCATTTTTCTTGAGGGAAGTGCCGAAGACCTCCTTCAGCCGTTCCAGGTCAACCATGCTTTCCACACCAAAGCGCTCGCATGCGAACCGCTTAAGCGCTCGGATTGCGATCGGTTGATCGAGTGTCCCGCGGCGGCATGAGGTCTCACAGGGCGCAGCGCAAATGCGGCCGCAAATGGATGCAAACGGATTCGGGCGGCGAGCGACACGATAGGCTTCCCTGTATTGCCCCTCCTCAATCAGCCCAACGTATCGGCCCGCTTCCGTGTGCACAGGGCAGGCCCCCATGCACGGGAAATTTGCATCAAGCCATTCGAGGTCGACAAATTTGATCTGCTCCAACATTGCGTCAAGTCCACAGGCTATTTGTGAATCTCAAAGTCGACAGTAGCATTTCCCTTCGCGGGGACATCGACGGTCGCTTCCTGCCCCTTCAGCTTCGCATGCCAGATCTTCAGCGTGTACTTTCCTGCCGGAACATCCTTGATCTCGTAGCTACCATCTTTCGCACTGACCGCATAGTATGGCGTCTCAAGAACGTAGACATATCCTTCCATTTCAGGATGGACATTGCACAGCAGAGTTGCGGCGCACCCCGGCTGTTTGAACGTAAAGGATTTCGACTGCCCCTTCGGCCACGAACCAAGGTTGAACTTGTCACAGCATTTGTCCGGCGAAAAAACGTTGTGCAGGACATCATCGCTATTGAAGAAATCCACTGTTGTGCCGGCCAGAACGGGTAGAACGTGAGGGACAAACATCAGGTTCTTCTGGTCCATTCGCGCGTGTTCCTTTGGGGCGGGAAACGTCTTCCCGGGGACCGTATCGATATAGACAATGGCATCGCCGCTATTCTTTACGCCTTTGGCTTTCACCATGCCCGTGATACCTCCTGCGTTTGCACTGTGCATTCCCGCGAGCAGAATAACCGTGGCGACCAGTATACCATGGAGAGATTTCATAGTAGTCATCCTTCGTACGATTAAGTTGTGAGCCGTGAATCAACACGGTGTAGTACTACATCCCGAGGGTCAGCATGGCAGCCACTTGGCCCGGCTGTAGATTTGTGTCGCCGTTGGCGAAGTTTGTTGAGAAGGCGCCACGCAGAGTGACCTTCACGTTGGGCCGGATCAGAAAGGCGATGCCGGGAACGACCTGGCTGTCGGTATATGAGAGGGTCGCTCCGGGTGTTACCGGGTCGAGCGCCTGCCCGTTCCACGATTCATAGCGAATGCCGGGAAGCAGCCAGGGGAACACAGTGACATCCACTTCAGCGAACAAGACTGTGGAATTAATCCCGATCCCGGGCCCGGCCAGATAGGGCTGACCATCATGCCGGACAGCGACGCCCCCGAACAGATTGAAGCGGTCATAGAAAATATTGAGGTCCCCTCCAACCATGCCGAACGTGTTGTCCGGAGTGAGGCCTTCAGGGTCAGGACCGAGCGATGCATTCCCCCAGTACCCAAATACACCGATCGTGAAGGAATTGTCGATGTATGGCATCGTACCGCTTGCTGAGGCCGCACTCCCCGCCACGACACCGTCGAGAGGCATTCCGCCGAACTTGTACGTGGCATGCAGATAGTAGTCCTTATCGGCATGAGCCGGTCCGAAACCCTCCACGATACCTGCGCTCCACCCGAACCGGCTCATGGCCATTCCATTGAGTTCAATGCCCTTCTGTGTCTCCTCGATGGTCCATCCCATATCGCCCGGTGCGTCGCTCAACGGGCGTGTTGTCAACCAGTATCCTTCCAGCCACGCACGATGGGTCGAGAAGGAGAACAGGCTCGGCTCAAGGACGCCCACGCGCATGTTCAGCGCGAAGTTGTCGCCAATGAGATTGCTGAAGATCATGAAGATTCTGTTGAGCTCAGTTGACCCATCTGCATTCAGCGCGAATTGCCCCCAGAACGACACATCTTCGCCCAGTGTGCCTCCCGCGACCGCCTCGATGCTGCTTCCGAGGCCGCCAAAGGTAAAGCGAGGATCCTCCTTCGGATTATAATCCATCTCCCCATTCAGGAAGATGGAGATGGGAGAAGTCCCGGGAATGCTTCCCGGCCAGATCGCTTCCGGAAAGGCTTTCTTGTTACCATCGCTGCCAAGGCTGACAGGGTCTTCCTTGATAACTTCCGGATCGGTTCCAGCCGGGAATTGGTACCCGTTGCGGCGGAACGCCTCGCCGAACGCGTTGAGCTTTGGGAACCCGTTATGGCAGGTCATGCAACTTGTCTTGTATTTGCGGGCAAACGCGGGGATACTGTATGACGGGACCGTTCCGAGCAGCAGGAACGCAGCTATGAGAAGAAGGGCGGGCACGATGCGTCTCATGGTAGGATCCGTTGGCTTGTGGATGGGATATGATTACATGTTCTTCCGATTCAGGCAATCTCTGACAGCATTCCGCAACTGATCGAGTTCGAGCGGCTTGACGAGGAAATATTCGGCCCCGTAATGCCGAACGTCTGGCTCAGAAACGAGGCTTGGATACCCCGTGATAACAATGACAGGAAGCGCCGGGTTGAACTGCTTGATTTTCATGAGCAACGTGACTCCTGACTGCCACCGCATCCGGATGTCCGTAATGACCAGATTCACAGTTGTGTGAGAAAGTATGGAAAAGGCGTCCTCGGCTCCCGACGCAGAAATCACCGTGCAGTGTTCCTTGGCCAGGAACTCTTCAAAGGCAGAGACAATATTCTCATCGTCGTCAACGATCAGGACCCGTGGCTGACGCGCCATCACCTATACCTCTTATTCGTCACTCAAAAACATGTCAAGAGGGATGCCAACGGGGGCCGGGTCAAGAATCACTGAAAATTGGCAGGATAAGGGCACGTGGGGAGCAGGAGGAACGGGGGATGGTGGAAAGTGTCAAACAATTCTTGGCAGAGTGCAACGTGGACGTTGGCAGGGGGCATCTGCCGCAATAAGAGAAACGCAGGCAAATAGTGAGAGGTTACTTCGGTTCCGATTTGAACGCGGAAGATTCCACACCGTACTTCTTCATGAGACGCTGGAAATTCTGGCGGGTCATCTTCGACGCTCGCGCGGCTGCTGTGACGTTGCCGTGGAAGACCGACAATTGATGAGAGAGAAACTGTTTTTCAAACAAGCCAACGACGTGGAGTCGCGCCGTGCTGAACACCGGGCTTACGAGAGGCAGTGCAATGGTATGGGTGAGGGGTTGTGCCTGGAGCTCTCCCAAGGCATCAGGCAGCATCACTTCTCCCTTCGTCAACATGACCCCGCGCTCAATAATGTTTTCAAGCTCCCGGACATTTCCGGGATACCAGTAGCTCTGAAGCAATTTCATGGACTCATCCGAGAAGGCACGGACTCTTTTCTTCAGCTGCTCGTTGTACTTCATCAGGAAGTGCCGGGCAAGGAGCGGGATATCCTCGCCCCGTTCCCTCAGGGGTGAGAGCCGTATGGTCGCCACGTTCAAGCGGAAGAACAAATCTTCCCTGAAGGCCTTTTGCTTGACTCCTGCGGCCAGATCCTGGTTTGTCGCGGCAATGAACCGCGCCTCGACACGGCGGGTCTCATTGCCACCCAGGCGTTCGAACTCCCGTTCCTGGAGGACACGAAGAAGTTTCTGCTGGAGGTGCGGCGTGAGATTTCCGATCTCGTCCAGAAAAATCGTCCCCCGGGCTGCAACGTCAAACTTACCAAGCTTGCGTTCTCCTGCACCGGTGAACGCGCCCTTTTCGTAGCCGAACAGCTCTGATTCGAGGAGCGTATCGGGGAGCGCGGTGCAATTGATCGCAATGAATGGCTCCTGGGCGGCAGGGCTGTTGGCATGGATCGCGCGGGCGACGAGTTCTTTGCCAGTCCCGCTTTCGCCTAGGATAAGCACGGAGGTATGGTTTGGAGTGGTCGAGATTGAACCGATCAATTTGTACACCGCCTGGATCTGTGGCGACCGGCCAACGAACTCATACCGGCTCACGGTCTGCGTGTTGAAACTTACCTGGTTCTGTGTCTCCCCGGACTCACCGCTCGAGAGGGCTCGCCGGACAACCTCGCGAACGGTACCGATATCAAGCGGCTTTGTCAGATATTCGAACGCTCCCATCTGCATGGCCTTGATCGCAGTCTGCATTGTCCCAAATCCCGTGACGAGGATGACAGGCGTGGAGGCGCTCCGCTCTCTGATTGCCTGGAGAGCCTGCAGTCCGTCAAGCTTCGGCATCGTGATATCCATGATGACGGCGGAAGGATGTGACGTTTTCACCTTGTCCAACGCCTCTTCTCCGTCCCGCGCGACGATCGTGTCGTAGCCGTCTTTCTTGAACATTTCCTGAAACGCGAAGAGGATCTTCTCGTCATCGTCAACAATCAGGAGCTTCGCGCGTTCAGCCTTCATGGCTTCCCTCCGGACGCCGGGGAACCCGTCGAGCCGGCTATGATATCGGCATGAAGCGGAAGAATGATTTCAAATGTTGCGCCGTTGCCTTTCCTGCTGCTTGCCAGGAAGATACCGCCGTGGGCGTTCACGCAACGCTTCACCATCGGCAAGCCCAGGCCTGTCCCGTTTGTCTTTGTCGTGAAGAACGGATCAAGAATCCTGCGCATCGTCGCGCGATCAATGCCCGGCCCGTTGTCGGTGACGGTGACAACTGCGCATTCCCGCCCTTTACGCAGTACAATTTCCCGTCCGTTCGATTGTTCCCACCCTTCACGTTCCTCGGCCATTGCAGGCCCCGGATAATCACGCAAGGTCTTTGACAGGACGGTGCGCTTCGTGCTCAGGGCAATTTGCCCTTTTTTTGCCACGGTTCTGCTTTCGATCGCCTGGAGAGCGTTCAACATGAGATTCATGACGGCCTCGCGGACCTGCGCCCCGTCAAGCATCAAAGGAGCAATGCGCGGATCAAGGCTTTTCCGCACGGAGACATGATGCACCTTCAGCCGTGGCAGGAGCAGCGCGAGGGCCTGTTCCACCAGAGAGTTCAGTTCCACCAGAGCGAATACCATTGGTGACGGCCGTGCAAAGTCCAGCAACTCCTGCACCACGTTCTCCATCCGGCTGATGGAATCAAGTGCCACCGTGAGCGATCGCTTTCCTGGAACCCCCAGTCGTTTTGACTCCTGCTGTAGTTGCAGGATCATCTTGATCGAGGTCAGAGAATTCCGGAACCCGTGCGCGATAATAGCAGCCATTTCCCCCGTAGCCATCAGTTTCTCGGAATGGATCAGGTGTTCCTCGATGCGCTTCCGTTTCGTAATGTCTGTGATGATCTGAAGGATTACAGTGACCTGCCCGTCTTCAGCGATGGGAATCGTCATATGCTCGAGGAACTTCTCTGTTCCGTTCTTATCTACCGCCCGGTCAACGTGGCTCTCGATCTTGTTCGGCACGACCGTTTCCGGGATATCGGCCAACTGGCACAGACCGGTACCGCAGAACACGCTGCTGCTCTCCTTGCCGACCACATCCGCGAGGCTCAGTCCCGTGATGGAGGTGAAGGCGGCGCTCGCAGTCTGGATGCGGCCGTTCCCATCAAGCATGACAAACGCGCTTGGCACATTGTCAAGAATGACCTGCAGCCTGCTCTTTTTCTCCGTCAGCTCCCGGGTGCGATAATCCACCATCTCTTCCAGGTGGGTGCGGTGTTCCTGAATCTCGCGATCGTGTTCTTCCAGTGAAGCTGCCATGACGTTGAACTGGCGTGCGAGGGTCTCAATCTCGTCTCCGGTGTCCACGTTGAGACGATGGCGGTAATTGCCACGAGAAATGATCTCGGCGCCATGTCGGAGCTCCGCGATGGGCCGGGTGAATTGTCGTGTGGCAAGGAGCCCGAGCGCAAGGGCGGCCCCAAAGAAGAGAATCAGGAACCCCATAAACGTGGTCGCAGATGCGCGCGCATCCCGTGTGATGCTTGCGCGTGGAACGCTCTCAAAGATAAAGAGCGAGGTCGTAAACTGCGGCCCCGATTCGTCCTTCGATGCCGGCCTGAGCGTAGGGAGGAGAGGGGCGTAGCCTATGATCTCATCGTTCTCCCCCGAGATGATTCCCTCGCCTCCGGAGAGAATGGTCCGGGCGAGCGACAGCGGGTAATCTTTTTGAAGATTGTCCTCCTGCCCCAGTGCGATCAGCCGATTCCAGTCGCCTCGCTCGTCGGAATTGTATAGGTAGTGTCCATCGCTGCTGACGAGCACAACCTTCTCATTCATTCCCAGATTCCGCTGGGCTTCCAGCTCGTTGAAAAGATACCCGGCAAAAACATTGGCAATTAGCAATCCGACACGGCCGGTGGAACCGTAGAGTGGCGAGGCAAAACTGAGGATGGGAAGCCGCTGGTTGCCTCGATAGACAAGCTCGACCGGCGAAAACACAATCTCGCCCCGGAGGAGACTGTCCGTTAGGAGAAAATAGTAGGATTCCCGTTCGTGGCGCAGTTGGGAAGGGGGGAGGCTTGAAAAGTGGGGTACCGAATCGAGAATGTCTTCCGACTCAATGCGAAGTGCTTCTTCTCGGTCTTCGCCGACAACGCGGAACTGATAATAGATGCCTTTCGTCCGGGCAAACGCGAGCAGCTCTTCCGTGAGCTGGCGGAGCCGCATGTCACGTGCCTGACGATCGCCATTGTCGAAAGAGCTGACATACCGTTGCATGTCCGTGGAGTTCAGCAGGACCCGGAGGTCTCCCTCCACGTTGGCGAGGAAGTTCGAAGCACGCCCGCGAGTGGTGCTCACGTCGTGCGTCAGGTTCTCCAATGCGATGCGCTCGGTTGCACCGATGTTTTCATAGATTCCGTACGAGCCCACGAAAAGCACGGGCAGTACAGAGAGCCCCACAAATGCAATGAGGAGTTTTGCGCGGATTTGCAGGCGGGGGAATATTTTGCGCAGCCCGAACAGTAGTTGCCTTTCCTTTAAACATTTGTCTGCACTAAGATACGAGTCAAGGTACTCCGGAGCAAGTGTCGGCCTGCAATGAATATCCAAAACGTGATTGGGTCACGCAAATACAGGAATTCTCTGCCAGGAATGCGCTCCTCCTTTTGCAGGCATGGTTACAAAGTGCTGATTCCCGCGAAAGCCAGGGAAGACGTCACCCAGGTCTTCCATCTGGCAGCCCGGAAACTTCGGCTCGATCCGATCCACGTTAGAAAGCTAAAATGCCGCCCTGGTTTCTTGAGGTGGCCTTTTCTGATATGCACGTGACCTTATGTTACTTGATTTCCATGGTTGACCTCTAGATTAACCTAGACCTGGAATAGCTTTAGCTCGCCATTGGCGAACTTCTTCTCGAGGAAATCGAACGCGCCATGGAGGTTGCATTCATCATTGCTCTCCGCAGTGAGCATCTTGCCAAGATATTGGTTGATCGCGTATGAAGGATCTACGCCATCGTTGTTGCCCTGGGTGAACAAATTCCAGTAGCTGTTGTAGGCATCGGCCACGGCATCGGCAAGCCACGCAGACTCGTAGCGCCGAAGGGTATCGTACTCCGGGTTGTTGAAAGTGTTCAAATAGCTGTCAGGATTGGTTTGATCGGAGATATATGATTGAATTTCGGCGTGAATCTCCTGTTGAGCGCGAAAATGAGCCAGCCGAATCACAAAGAGGATAAATGCTACGAGCTGATACCAGTTTCGGCGGAAATCCGGCACTTCGATTCTGCCCCCCAGAATCTCGAGCATGTCGTCAAACAGACGATCGACCAGGCCTGTGATATAGAAAGCGCTTGTGCTCACTTCCTGTTTCTGGCCAAATTGATCAAAAATATAGGGCATACGAACGTTCCTCCTGTCGGAGTTTTCAATCGAGGGCAAGAAATTGAAGTGGCCTCACAAGGGGCCGGGACCAGCGTCCAGACGGTGCCATTTCTATTTTACATTGATTCTCATCGAATGTCAAGGGTGTGGCTCTGGTATTGATCACCTGTTCAGAAGGAATCACCCTCCGCAGATGGTGCGATTTACAGAAGAGCGTCAAGCAGCAACACACCCACCAGGCCGGCTATTCCAACAATTGTCTCCATCACCGTCCAGCTCAGAAGAGTCTCTTTTACTGTCAGGCTGAAATACTCTTTGAACATCCAGAAACCTACGTCATTCACCTGGGACAACATCAGGCTGCCGGCGCCGATCGATAACACCATGAGTTCCGGACGGACCGATGCGCCGGAGACTATCGGCAAAACGATCCCGGCAGTTGTCAAGGCGGCAACAGTTGCCGACCCGACGCAGACACGCAAAAACGTGGCAATCAGCCATGCCAGGATCAATGGCGGCACCGGGGAATCCTTTAATGACGAGGCGATATAGGCGCTTACGCCGCTGTCCACCATGACCTGCTTGAAAGCTCCGGCACCACCGATCATCAGGAGGATCATAGTAACGCTCGACACTGATGTCGCGACAAGCCCCATCACCTCATTCATCGTTTTTCCCCGGCGAAGCCCCAGCGTGTAGATAGCAAGCAGAGCCGAGATCAACATTGCCACAACAGGATCGCCGATAAAACCGACGATCTCTCTCCCGGGGCCGGGGTTGACAAGCAGATTCAGAAGGGCTGCGCCACCGATCAGTATCACGGGCAGCAGGGCCGTGAGAAGGCTCTCCCTCATTGAAGGCATTTCTTCATTTTTGAGCACCTTCGGATCGTAGAACTCCTTGAACGGCCTTGCTTCGATCTTCCCGAGGAACCTGGAGAAGACAGGCCCGGCCAAAATGACCGCGGGTATCGCGATGATGATGCCAAGCAACAGCGTCTTGCCAATATCGGCACCGAACATCTGCGCGATTGCCGTGGGGGAAGGATGGGGAGGAAGATAACCATGCGTGACCGAAAGGGAAGCGATCATCGGCAAGGCAACAAACAACAAGGGCAGCTCTGTGGAGGCAGCAACGGCGAAAATGATAGGCACCAGGACGACAAATCCCACCGCATAAAACATCGGAATGCCGACGATAAATCCCGTCAGCATTACGGCCCACTGAATGCCTTTCACGCCGAAAATGCCGGTGAGCCTGGATGTGATTCTCTGGGCAGCACCGCTGTCGGCCACGAGCTTCCCCAGCATTGCGCCAAAACCCAGAATGGGAACGAGAAAACCGAGCGTATCGCCCAATCCGCGTTCGATGGACGTGACGATGCTACCCAACGGCATCGCCTGCCCGATCCCAATGGCAATCGAGACGATGACAAACGCGATGAAGGCGTTGAGTCTCGCCGCCATGATCAGAAGCAGAAGAAGAACCAACCCTGCGACTGCGATTATGAGGGGCATATCGTTAGTCCGATGTGTGCACCGAATTCGACAAACGGAAATCCCGTGGCTTCGATTTTCCTCTACGGAATTGCAATCTTCTCCGCTTCACCCCTTGTCTTGAACGTCACAACCAGGGTAGGGCGGACCGATCCCTTGAATTCGCAGTCGAACTGAACCTCATGCTTTCCTGGCTGAACAACCGGCACCTGGCCCGTGGCCTCCACGGTCTTCACCTGTCGTCCTTTGTCATCATAGACACGAGCGGTGGGCGATCCTTCACAAAGCAGCGTCTGACCGGTCGTGAGCTCAACCGGGAAGATCATAGTACCGTAGCGGTCCAGATCGATCTTTGGGCTGGCAACAGTGCCGCTGTCACCTGTGACGCGCAGCTTGAACTGGAGGGGCTGCACCTGGTCGGGATTCATGTATTCCCAGCGTGAACCCGCAGGTTCTCCCGGCTGACGAACGGTCTTCCCATGCCGGTACGCCTGCGACTCGTGATACGGGAAGAGCTTCCATTGCCCTACCTTGACGGCCTCCAGGTGAAACTCGGTCTTGGGATCTTTGAATCGTTCACGCTGGGCGATGGAAAACGCCTTGGTGCGACGCGCTGATTCCCATTCACGGATGGCGTCAAGGATTGAGCCGATGTCCGGGTTCTTCCTAACGGCGTCCATGCTGGTCGCCAGCGCAAAGCCGGCATTGAATCCCGCTGCTCGTGCCAGCATCCATTCGATATCGGAAAGGCTCGTTGTCTCCGTAAGCAGGTACCATCCAAGCATGTTGGGCAGATAATTCCGTGCGAAGAGTGCCTGGTTCTTGATTCGGTATTCCTGCATGCTCTCCCGAAACCCTTCGTACCAGGGCTCCCCCCAGTTGCAGTAGGAATTGATGTGCCAGTAGAAGTGTTTTGAGTTGCTGGTACCGTTGATCACGATATGGTCCAGGTTGTCATAGAAATCCTTGGGAAACAGCTCATAGGCATAGTCTCCCTGGCCGGTCGAAGCGCACCCTTCGTGGCCGTCGAAATCCATCTGCCCCAGCCCGGTCTGATTAAACGTTTTGGCCAGATTGCGCGCGATCTCACGCTGAAGGTCCATGTTCGGGAAAAAAACCTGGTAGGGGTGATCGAGCAGCTTGCCAATCTCCGCTCCTTTCCGATGTGACGTTGCCCTGGTTCCAAATGCGCCGCGCTCGCAGTCAAGCAAGGTCCAGGGGGCTTGTGCAGAGACAGCGCGGTAACGGACGATCTCCTGGCCCATGACCGCGGCGTGAAGCCAGTTTGCTTTTTCATTGGCGAAATACTCGGGGGATGCAACAGAGATGGCTTGCGTCGAATCGTCAACGTCAGCGGTGAGGTTGCTGCTGCCGGTCTTTGCGAGGCGCGGATCGGGAACCGGAGTGACATAAGGATCGTGCGTCTGGATGAATGTTGTCAGTGTGTGCGCTCCAAGGCGTATTTCCTGCGCCTTCGCCTTCTCAACGCATCGGCGCAGGCCTTCGGCGCCATCGGGAAAGATCTTTGTGCTGATATCATAATGCCCCCAGCTGGCGAACGGCTCCATATGATAGAGCGTCATCAATCCCGCTCGCTTCGTGGCGGCAAGCAGCTCGCCGATCGTTTGCTCGTCGAAGTCGGCGATGAGGTAGGATCGGCCCTGTTCGGGAGATTTCTTGAACCAGACGCCATCAAGCATTGGATGGGGCAATCCCTCCGCGAGTTCGATCTCGCCGATCCGGTCAAGCGCGTTGGGTTCCGGGCAGCCGAACAGAGCGATCTTTGACCCAACGACCGTCTCACCGGGAATCGGAGGGATCGGCATATTCGGGAAAATCCCCAGCCATACGTCAGCCGTTCTCGGCTTCGTGCGATTTAAGCTGTAGCATTGAAGGGCGCTTCCCCACGGTTTCGGTTCAGCGGCGCGGCCACGCGACATATCGAAGCCTTCTGCGTTGTCCGGATACGACCCCAGCGTTTTGGGATTGAGCGCCTGGATACCGATCGCGAAGCGCTCGTCGCGCACGATGCCCACGATCTCCCCAACCGTCATGGAAATGCTCGTGGGATACGGCCCCCAGATCGCGCCATCGATGGCATCGACGGGTGTCGCGCGGACTATTTCGAAGGTCAGATGCGTTGGCTTTACCGAAACGGATACCTCAATCGACGCCTTGCTCTCCGGGAATTGAAGCGTGAGAGTCTTGTCCGATGATGAAATAGCTTTCGCGGGCCTTTCAACCCGTCCGTGCCGTAACACCTGCAGAAGTGAAGACGGCTGGTTTTTCGCCAGGTATTCTTTTCCATGGACAATATCGAACAGGCTCGTTACGGATCCGTTCGGATCGATCGTGATCCGAAACTCTGACGTGGAGTACTGTGCCTGTGACGATAGCTGGCAGAACAACAGCAGGGTGGAGGCAAGCAGCAGCGTGAGTCTTCTCATCGAGGAGTTCCTATGGAATTGGAAATCGATCAAACCGGACAAGGCTGCGAGTTGTCACAAGCAATCAGGAGCCCGAACAGAGGCATGTCGGGACGACAGCTCGAGAAAGTACACCGCTCTGGATGTATATGAGACGGGAGATACTTCTCGTACGAAGATACGTGAAAGAAGTTCTCTTTTCCAGTGGGGGAGGAACTGATCCTGCGAAAATGCCGCATGCCGACTTCAGGAGAACAGGCCGGATTGACCGGGAATGGTACGCGCCCTCAACCAGGGTATTCAACGGGAGAACGATCCCTCATCTCTGGATTGGCGGCCTTCTCGTTATTTGACCAGGAGCATTTTTCGGGCTTGGATAAAATGATCCCGCAGTCATGCGGTAGAAATAAACACCGCTTGCCAGCCTGCTCGCGTCGAATGTGATCAAATACGTCTCCCCCGCGATGGCCGCGCCGTCGAACAATGTCCGAACGTGTTGTCCGAGGATGTTGTACACCTGCAGCAACGCCGGCCCCGTTCTGCCGACCACAAACGAAATTGTGGTCGAAGGATTAAACGGGTTGGGGTAGTTCTGGTCGAGACGGAAGGTTGGAGGGAGGTCCGCCCGTGCAACGGAAACGATGGTTCCTCTGAACTCAAATGTGTCGCCGCTCCGGATCGGCTTGAATGTCCTAAGGGTGAACATGTCACCTGCAACCGGTGCGGGTTTGGCAGGGCTCCCCTGCAACAGAAGACCCCATGTCAGTTGTGGATTGCCCAGGCTGTCCGGCTCAAGAATGTAGATTTCGTCCAAGCGCGATAGCTCTCCGTTCGCGTCTCCATCCAAATAGACCACTTCGGCCCTTCGGTTTTCGGTGATGTTGCGTACCTCAAACCTCATCGGGACCCGCTCCGCACCGAAGATCGCAGCGCTGGAAGTGTCGACAACAGTGCTGGACAAGGTAATCCCGTAGTCGGCAGGGTATGCGACGCCGGTGAGGATGTACCCGCCCATGTCGATCACTGGCAGCGAAATGGAAAATTGGTAGGTCGAGGAACCAATCTCCCAGCGGGAACCCGCAATGTCCGCTTCCGCATGCGCATAGTCTTTTACCAACAGTCGAATACCGTCAAACAGCGGCCCTTCCGTCACGCCATCGAACGGGACAAGTGCCTGCCTTACGGTCTTCAATCCGGTGTCAACGTTGAACACGTCATACCATTTCCCTCCCGTCGAATCCGTAATTACTGCCCGGTAGAGATTGCCGGTGAGCTGTGTCGGATCGACAATATTGACGGTCACTTTGCCGCCGAATCCCCGGGTTCGGTCTGCTTCCGGGCCGCTCTGGCGTTGGCTGCGTTTGACGAACACAGACGTCTTGTCAAAGCCGCTTCCTGACGCATTGCTTGCAGTCACGTGCAGGACCGCTCGGTTGGAATTCGCCAGTGGTCCGATCTGGAGCACGCGGCTATGCAGCACGGAATCGGAGGGCATCATGAAGGACTCGACCTGCGCATATGTGTCTCCGTGATCAACACTGTATGAGACGGAGAGGTGCAGTGTGTCACGTTCAGGATCTGCTGCGCGAAACTGGATTGTCAGGGTGTCCTCGGTGAAAGGCATCTGCAAAACGATGCGGGGATCCCTCACAAGTGCAACAGAGGGGGGCGCGTCGCCGGCGTTGTCGACGGCGAAAAACGCGGATCTGTCGCGTCCATAGATGTGTCCTGCGCTGTCCTTGAGGAAGATATTTACCAGGCCGAAAGCACAGTCCTGTGTCACCCAAGAATAGGCACCGGAATTCTGCGCCAAGCGCTCGATCAGGCGCCATGTCCGCGCGGCGTCGGGGCTGAACCAGAGTTCAACGCTGTCGGTCGGTGTGCCGCCTGTCCAGGTCAAGATGCTAGTGCCGCTGAGCCTGCGATATGCTGCGGGCTCTGTGAGCGAGACGAGCCGGGGGGTGAGTTGGTGTTTGTCAAAGACCCATGGAATGAGGTATTTGGTGTTGTACGTCCCCTCAAAAAAATTATTGTCATGCTGTCCGAACTCAGTCTCGGTATAGAAAACGTCGCCGTGGCTCGCGACATGCATTGCAATCACACTGTCAGGAAGACCGGTACATTCAGCCCCCATACAGTGGGTGTAGACAACATCCCGCCCGCGCTCTTCCATCGCGGCAATCATTACGCGTGAGTAGAAAGCAGGGAGTACAGCGTCAAGTGCGCCGTGGAAATTCCAGACAGGTGTGCTGGCAAAGCTGTCAACCCAATCAGGATCACCTCCCCCGGCCACGGGCACAGCGGCGGCAAAGCGGCCCGGATAGAGGGTGATCATCTCCCATGTTCCGATTCCACCCATTGAGAGGCCGGTGATATATAAACGGTTCGTATCAATGGAGTATGCCCGTGCCAGTGAGTCAAGGAGCTCGCTCAATGTTGTGGCGACCTCGTACCAGTCGTATATCCCCAGCGGACACTGTGGCGCGGCGACAAAGCAGGGGTGCCTGGTCTGGTTGGCCGGATCAGCCCAGACCGTGACCATACGGCTCCCTCTGATCTGGGCGGAGTTGTCGGTTCCCTGGGCGCCATTGCCGTGCAGGGTCATTACAAGCGGGTATGCAAGAGCAGGGTCGTAGTGCTCCGGGATGAAGAGCCTGTAGGGGAGAGTACCCCCCGCATATGGTTGTGAGCGAAAAAGGAACTTGGCCTCGATCTCAAGTTGAGCGATTGTAATCTGGGATGCAAGAACGAGGAGAAGTCCTGCACGGCATAGAGCCCTCATGACATTGCCTCCTATGATGCAGGTGAGGCCGTATGCGGGACGAGAGAACAACTTGCGGGGAGAGGTGGGAGTGCAGATGAAGGCAAGGGGCAGGTGCGCTTCCAGGTCTGGCGCGGGCAGTGAGCTCCCGCATGTGACCTGGTATACTATTTGTTGGCAATATCACATTCTGAGAGGAGAAAGTCAACTTAAAAGTGCGGCAGTTGCCTCAGACACAACGGATTGTTACCTTCGGATAACTAAGGAGGAACGACCATGAGCAAGATGGGCCTTTTTTTCCTGAGCATTTGCATTGGATTGGTTGCTGGCTTGATTCTGGGCTACGCGTTTTTCCACGAGTCCACACCCGGGTCATCTCCCGCGGATGTTGACGAGACTGCCGTTCCCGACAGCCAACAGTACTTTTACCGCCTGAACGACTCTCTGATCACACGGCATACCGTCAGCGGCGCGGACGGCAAGGTTCTTCACCGTGTGGATACCGTTGGGGTACAAGAAAGGTGAAGCCTACGAACGCCTTCGTGGTTCTCGGTTCTGAGTTCCCGGTCCCTGATTCTTCATTGTGATTGTCACTTCTTGATTCTCCGCCGCTGTCCATATCCAGGCCGCAGCCACGCTGATGCCAGCCCCTCTTTTATCAATCCAGCCTTACGTATTTTTCTTCTCTGAAGTTTTTCTTGTCGATTTGTCCATTCTCTCCCACGGGCCAGGTTTGAACGAGAGTGTCGTTCCTGATTTCCATCCACATTTTCACGGTCTTGCCCACCAATGTGGGTACCATATGGTACTGAATCTCTTCCTCATAGTGTTTTCCGTCGAGCTTGTACCGCCCGCCGCCGTAGCTGTCGCTGACGACGGTATCGCTTCTCATCCTCCCCACGAAACTGAAGTACCCTCTCGACCACATTTTCATGTCGTCCCCCATCCACGTGCCGGGATACTCACCCACGACAGAACCGCTGTCCACTACCGTGGCATGCACGAGCCTCCACGCGCCTTCGATCGAAGAGCCTTTCTGGGGGGTGGAACCCAGGATGAGAAGTGTGATCATGAGGCAAGAGAGCCCCAGGAGCCATTTGGGAGACATAAGAACCTCCAGAGTTGTTTTTGTGTAAGAACTTGGCACGAATTCTTGTGAAGGATCATCGAACGACACAACCACCGTCCGAAGCCAAAGGTTCCTTAGTCACTTCTCCAGTCTCATCTTTTTCAGAAGAGCGGTATATCGCGGATCCGAGCGAAGGCTATCCCATACGAATGCCGTCTTGATAAATCCAAGAGGCTGATCGTGCTCCTCGAACGCTCGCCCGAGCCATTCAAAAGCCTTGTCTTTGTCGCCAAGGCCGACGTAGACCATAGCTGCCTGGGATGCGAGGATAAAGCCCTGCTTTGAGAACGCAAACAAGCGATCGAGAACCCTCATTGCCTCATCTTTCTTACCGGCTTTTGCGTAGACATACCCGAGGATACCCAGCCCGTATGGATGGTCAGGTCCCACAAGCAGCCTGACCTGCTGCAGCTCGCGGATCGCGTCGTCATGCTTGCCCTCCCGTGCATAGACGTAGCCAAGGTCAAGGTGCGCTCCGGGAAAATTCGGGTCGAGCTCGAGCATTTTTCTGGATTGTTCCACTGCCTCGTCGTTGCGATGCATCGCTATGAATATCTCGGCCACGTTCTGGATGATGACAGGTGACAGAGGGTCGAGTTCCTGCGCTCGACGGATTTCCTTCAAGGATTGTTCAAGTTCCCCTTGTTGCCGGAGCCATATGGAGTACCAGTGATGGGCCGTTGGATAATTCGGATTAAGCTCGATGGCCCGCTTTAATTCCCTTCCCGCTCCTTCCCAGTCCCATTGAAACGAATACTTCATCAATCCAAGCACAGCACGCGGTTCAGCAAGGGTTGGATCGAGTTCACTGGCTTTCTGCGCTGCCGATTCGATCTTTGGGATTACCTCCGCTGGTCGCACGCCGGCGTACTCGGGCAAGAGAGAATACGTCGAGGCCAGTCCTGCGTAGGCAAGCGCAAAGTTGGGATCCAGGTCGATCGCCTGGTTGAAATAGTCGGCCGCCTTTCGGAGATCGTCCGCCTTCCGTTTGTTCCAGTAAAATTTTCCCTTCAGATACAACTGATATGCCTCGCTGCTCTCTGTTGAGCGTTTGCTCAACCGCGTGGCTTCCTCAACGCCGAGCCTGGCGCTGAGATTTCGCGAGATCTCCCTGGCGATCTCATCCTGGACCGAAAGGATGTCAGCGAGCTTGCGATTAAAGCGGTCTCCCCAGATGTCGCTATTGTTTGAAACGTCCACGAGCTCGGCGTCGATGATCAACGCATCGCCGCGCTGTGTGAGCCTGCCGGTAAGCACGGCTTTCACGCCAAGCTCTCTTCCGACAGTCTGCGGGTCGGCGTTCTTCCCTTTGTAATGAAAGACCGAGCCGCGCGACATGACCGTCAGGTTCGGCAGCCGGGACAGGGCGTAGATGAGGCTTTCGGTGATGCCGTCGCTTAAGTATTCCGAATTTGAGTCGGCGGACGCATTCACGAACGGGAGCACGGCAAGCGAATCGATGGATTTGCGAGCGGGGAAGAAGAGGATGTACGCTGCGACCGCAATGAGGATGACAGCAGCGGAAAGCCCGCCCATCAGCAAGGTGTGACGATGCCTTTTCGGAGCGGGCTGTGTGCTGGCTGATTCCTGTGTGACCTGGGAGGTGCGGGTGGGGTCTGGAGTCTGAACGCCGGGCAATGAGGCGCGCGAGATCCTTGTGGACTGTTTGTTGATCCTCCGCAATTCACTCACCATATCGTCCACATGCTGATAGCGGTCTTCCGGGTCTTTCTCCAGCGCGCGGTTGATGATGCGTTCGAGCTCCGCCGGCAAATCTGGACGATACTTCAGGAGCGATTGCGGCGGTTCGTTCACGATCGAATACATGACTGCTGCTTCATGTTCCCCTTTGAACGGTGTTCGCCCGGTGAGCAATTCGAACAGCACGGCGCCGAACGAAAAAATATCGGAGCGCGCGTCGACTTCCCCTCCATGAAGCTGTTCCGGCGCCATGTAAGCCAGCGTGCCCACTGTGCTCGAGGTCTGGGTGAGCTTCAAGGAGCCTTTCAGCTTCGCCAAACCGAAATCCATCACTTTGATCTGGTTCTTCGCATTCACCATAATGTTCTCGGTTTTTATGTCCCGGTGAACGATCCCGTGGGAATGCGCTTCCTGCAACGCTTCGCCGACCTGCATCGCGTACCTGATACCATCCTCGATCCTCAATCCTCCATCCACAATCCTTTCTTTCAGCGTCGTTCCGTCCACGTACTCCATCACGATGAACTGCTGCCCGTCATACTCCTGAATGTCATGAATGGTGCAAATGTTGGGATGGTTAAGGATGGCGGCAGCGCGGGCCTCCTGCAGAAAGCGGTCCCGTTCGGGTTCGTTGGCATGGAGGGCGTGAGGGAGGAATTTCAAGGCAACCGCGCGGGTGAGCTTGAGATCCTCTGCCCTATACACGACCCCCATTCCACCTTCGCCAAGTTTCTCAACGATTTTGTAATTGGAAATCGTCTGGCCGATGAGAGATAGCACGAGTTGACTTCCTTCCCTAAGTAGTACAAGGAACAGGTTCTGCATCTCCGGTATTCGATGCAGAACGACCGCCGCATGCTTCCTTGCCGGTGCTCATGCGATTGCCCAATATCAGGTTCGGGGGAGAGAAAGTCAAGATGACCTCCTGACCGGCTCCCCCTTCGCGGTTCGCGCTGAAGGCCCGAGGTGCCAGGCGCGTGCCTGGCACCCGGCCCAAAAAAGCCTTGAACCCGTTGCCGGCCACCTGACGACAAATGTACATCCCGCTTGCAAGCTCTTCAGCGTTGAAGATGGCGTTGTGCGTTCCTGCTGCTTTTCTTTCATGTGCCAGCACATCATACACGACCAGAGACACGTCACTAATCCCAGGAGCCCCACCAGGCGTGGTGACGCGTGTCAGGGAAATCCACAAATTTGTTTGCATAAATCATAGAGCGAACCGACCGGCTGATATTGCTGGGACTTGCCTCCGCTTCATTAATTGCTCTATGTCGTCACGTAACGAAATGATTTTCGAAGGAACGAGAAACTGTCAATGTCTTCCGCGCCCTTGCCGACTCCAACCGCAGCCGCATTTTGAAGATGCTGGAAGACCGGGAAGTGTGTGTTTGCGAAGTCCGGGAGGTGTTGAACCACTCAACATCAACGGTTTCCAAACATCTGACCATCCTGCGCGATGCCAGGTTGATCCTGGACCGCTATCTGATGGCTCGCGAGAAAGTGCTTTTTGTCTGCATTCACAACAGTGCCCGGAGCCAGATGGCCGATGCCTATTTGAACCGCCTGGGGGCGAAGCGCTTCGAAGCGGAGAGTGCCGGCATTGAGCCGGGTACATTGAACCCGCTTGCTGTGGAGACGATGAAGGAAGACGGGATTGATATCTCGGGGAACAGGACAAAAAGCGTCTTCGAATTCCTGAAGCAGGGCAGGCGCTACGCGTATGTTATCACGGTGTGCGATGAAGCGTCTGCCGAACGTTGCCCGGTATTTCCCGGCCCGGGCAGGCGGCTCCACTGGGGGTTTCCAGATCCGTCGGCGCTTCAGGGGAGCCACGAAGAGCGCCGTGCCAAAACGCGGGCGATACGTGACCAGATTCGGCGACGAGTGGAAGAGTTTGTGAAAGGTGCCCTATCCGACACTCCCATCTCGGATTTCTGATATTGTCTCAAAGCTCCACAAGTCTGTACCCTATCCCCGACTCCGTGATCAACAACTTCGGATTGCCCGGATCATCCTCGATTTTTTTCCGAAGCTGGCCGACGTACACCCGCGTGTATTCGGTCTCTTCAACAAATGTCGGTCCCCAGACCTGTTCCAGGATATACCGATGCGTTAGCACCCTCCCCGCGTTGCGGACGAAGAGGGATAAGAGATTGTATTCAGTGACGGTCAACTTCACGGGTTCTCCTGCTCTCGTCACAGTTCTTGCGACAAGGTCGACCTCGAGATCCCCGGTTTTGAACACACTCTCCGCCTGGGTTGATGGGCGGTGACGGATTGCAGCGCGGACGCGGGCCAGCAATTCCCCCGATCGATACGGTTTGACGAGGTAATCGTCGGCGCCGGCGTCGAGACAGGCGATGATCTCTAGCTCGGAGTTTCGAACGGAAAGAATGACAACGGGCATGGTAGCCCACTCGCGAAGTCTCTTCAAAACAGCGGTGCCGTCCATGTCCGGCAAGCCAAGATCCAGGACGACAAGATCCGGCCGGTCCATGGCTGCGCGCCGGATCCCTTCTTCTCCGGTTTCAGCCTTCAGCACTTTGTAGCCGTCCGACTCCAGTGTGAGCTGCAGCAATCGGCGAATCTGCACTTCGTCATCGACCACGAGCACCACAGGCTTACTCATCGCTCTGCTCCACGGGTTTGTGGTTCCTGTCCTCCAGGGGGAGTTGGATCATAAATTCCGCCCCGCCCGCGGGGCGGTTTTGCACCGTGATAGTGCCGTTGTGTGCCCGAACAAACCCGAGCGCAATGGAAAGCCCCAGGCCAACGCCGCCGGTTCTTGAGCCGGGCACGCGGTAGAATTTGTCGAAAACCCTGTCAAGCGACCCGGCAGGAAAGCCCTGACCGTTGTCGGCTACGATGATGATACATTTGCCCTGCTCGGGAAACGCCTTGATTTCGATCGTTGACCCTGACGGTGTGTGCATCACAGCGTTCCTCAGGAGGTTCAAAATGGCCTGTTCAATCAGGGGATAGTCGAGTCTGACCAACGGCAACGCGGGGGAGACGTCGACGGAAACGGGGTGGCCCGCAAGCTCCCTGCGAACTGTGCTGAGTGATGAATTGATGACATCCCGTACATCCGTCCAGTCGAGCCTTGGCCGTATGAGCCCGGACTCCAGCCGGGTCATCGCCAGGAGGTTCTGGACGACGTTGTCGAGACGTTCTGCTGCCGACTGTATTTCCTGTGCGAGTTCCCGCCGGACCGTTGTGTCCGCTCCGACGTTGTCGTTCAAGAGACTCTCGGATGCGCCAACGAGGGCCGTGATCGGCGTCCGCATCTCGTGGGAAATGGACGCAAACAGGGTCGTATAGAGCCGTTCCGATTCAACAAACGCAATGGAGCGCTTGTTCATTTCATTCAGGAATTCCCGCTCAAGCGCAGAAGAGATCTGGCTGAGGAAGTTCTCGAGAAGGGCCTCCTGATCGAGCGTGAGTCGTTCATTGTCATGTACCTTGATGCCCAGTACGCCGAGTGGATAGCGGGGGCCCGAAAGAGGGAAATAGGTGGCTTCCGCGAATGGAAGTGTGTCGGTGAACTTTCCAGCCTTCTTCTCGTTCCAGTGGACCCAGGCGGGGACGCTCAGCTCCTTCTCGTTCGGGACATAGGTACTTGTCGAGTGCGGTGCCTTGACGAGGTCGCCGTCAAGATCACTGAGGAACAAGGCGATATCAACACTGAAAAACTTCCGTATATTCGCGACCGCGGCCTCCACGACATCCTCCTGGTTTTTTGCCGAGGACAGATCGGTCGTCAGTGAATACAAGGCGACTGCCCGTGCTTCCCGTGTTCTCACTGCTCTCTCCCTGGCCCGAACACGGGCAGTCAGGGTGCCGCTGACGGCAGCAACAGTGAACAGCACCACCATCATCAACCAATCTTGTGGCTTTGCAATGACAAGTGTAAAGCGCGGCGGAATGAAGAAGAAGTCCCACGTCAGCGCGCTGAGCCCGGCGGCCAGGATCACAGGGCCGACGCCAAACCGCAGGGGCAACATCACGACGACGAGGATGAGAATCAAGGAGACCGTTTGATACCCCATCGCTTCCGTCAACGGATAACAAAGTGCAGCAATGAGAAACACAATCGCCGCTGCCTCGACATATTGAGATATGCCCGAAGAGAACGTGATGTGTCCAATCCCCTTGGGGCGTCGCTTTCTGCCCGTCTCTGCGCCGCTTGTAACATACACATCAATGTCTGTGCTGAGCTCGATGAGCCGCGCCACCAGGCTCTTGCTCCAGAGCCAGGTCCGGTCAGGTTTTCCAACGATGATCTGTGTGGCGTTTTGTTCGCGTGCAACGCGCACCAGAGCTACCGCCACATCCTCATCGGCCGTGGTGACGATCTCTGCTCCCAGCTCGCGGGCGAGGGCCATGTTCCGTGCAAACTGATCCTTGTCCGCCTCACGGCGAGGCGAGGAACGATCGACGAACACCGCCACCCAGCTTGCCTGCATGGCCGTAGCGAGGCGCCTCGTCCACCGGATGAGCCGCACGGATTCCTTGCTTGGCGTTATGCCCACCACCAATCGTTGCCCCGCCCTCCAGGGGACACGGATGCGCTCCGTTTGCCGGTAATCACGCACCTGTTGCTCGACGCGTTCCGTCGCGAGGCGGAGCGCCATCTCCCGCAGGGCAGTGAGATTTCCCTGGCGGAAGAAATTCGCAATCGCTCGTTGGGATCGTTCTCCGGTGTACACCTTGCCTTCCGCCATCCGCTTCAACAGTTCGTCGGGGGAGAGATCCACGACCTGCACTTCGTCGGCCCGTTCGAACAGGGAATCGGGGACGGTCTCGCGGACAATGGCCCCGGTGATCTGCGCCACGGTATCAGCCCGGCTTTCGAGGTGTTGGACGTTCAACGTCGTGTAGACGTCAATGCCGTTGTCCAGCAGCTCCATTACGTCGAGGTAACGCTTGGTGTGCCTGCTGGCCGGTGCATTGGTGTGGGCAAGCTCGTCGACCAGGACAAGGGCGGGCTTGAGTGCAAGAATGGCATCGATGTCCATTTCTTCAAGCTCCGTACCTCGGTAGTCGACTTTTTTGCGGGGAATGAGAGGAAGCCCCTTCAGCAGTGCCTCTGTTTCGCGGCGACCGTGGGTTTCCACGTAGCCGATGGCCACGTTAACCCCTTTTTTCTTTGCTTCATGTGCTGCCTGCAGCATCTCGTAGGTTTTGCCGACACCCGCGCACATGCCAAAGAAAATTCTGAGCTTTCCTTGAGCCTCTTTTTCCTCGACGCGCTTCAGCGTGCGGAGGAAAGCTTCAGGGTCACGACCTGTCTCGCCTGGAGAGAGCATGCGCTAATGTACGAAAGCAGCAAGCAATTTGCACGAAAGAACGCGTAAAGATCTCGTAAAAATATCTGAGGACAGGAGGATCGGCGGATCCCCCTTCAGATCCAATGCCTTCGCAGGAGGATCATCTTGACCGTCTGCGTAAGAGCAATGTAACAGAGAAGCGTCACAAGTAGGATCGGCCAGTACAATGCCGGCAAATCCGTCATTCCGAGTGAGGGCGCCAGGCCGGAGTGCGGCAGCCACATCCCGACCATCATGATCATGATCGAGGTCAGCATCAACGGCACACTGGGTATGCTCTGGAGGAAGGGGATCTTGTTGGTCCGAATGATGTGGATGATCAGCGTCTGTGTCATCAGCGACTCCACAAACCAGCCGGTCTGGAACAACGACGCGCGTGCCGGATCCCAGCAATTGAAGACGTACAGCATGACGAAATATGTGACATAATCGAAAATCGAACTGAGAGGCCCGATGAACAGAATGAACCGTGTGATTTCATCCATCGACCAGGGCCGGGGTTTCACGATTTGTTCGGGATCGACATTGTCCGTGGGGATGGGGACCTGTGAAAAATCGTACAGAAGGTTATTGGTAAGCACTTGAATCGGCAGCATGGGGACGAAGGGGAGGAAGGCACTTGCGCCCAGGACGCTGAACATGTTGCCGAAATTCGAACTCGCGCCCATCCGCACGTACTTGACGATATTGGCAAACACCTTCCGGCCTTCGAGGACGCCCTCCTCAAGGACCATGAGGCTCTTTTCCAGGAGGATCACATCGGCGGATTCCTTCGCGATATCGACCGCCGTGTCCACGGAGATGCCCACATCCGCCGCGCGCAACGCCGGGGCATCGTTGATCCCATCCCCCATGAAGCCGACGACATGCCCGTTCGATCGGAGAACCTGGATGATGCGTTGCTTGTGGGCCGGCGATAGCCGGGCAAAGAGCGTTGCAGTCCGGGCGACGCGCAACAGCTCTTCATCCGACATGCTCTCAACGTGCGCGCCAAGCACGACCTCGTCTGTCGGAAGGCCGACGTCGTGGCACACCTTTTTGCTCACCAGATCGTTGTCCCCGGTGAGGATCTTCACCGCAACACCATGCTTCTGCAGGGCGGCGATTGCAGGCCTGGCACTTCCTTTGGGCGGGTCCAGGAATGCGACATACCCTCGAAGAATGAGGTCTGTCTCGTCGTCTTTTGAATAGGCGGTCCGCTGGACGAGGTCCTTATACGCGACGGCAAGAACGCGAAAGCCGTCAGCACTCAGGCGCTCGTATTCGTCCCGAAGGTCTTGAATGAGAACAGGGTCCATGGGGAGGACTTCGTCTTCAAGTTCAAAGCGGGTGCTTCGCTGAAACACCTCTTCCGGCGCGCCTTTCGTCAGAAGGCGATGATTGCCGTCGGGGGTTTCAACCACGACGGACATCATACGACGGGAAAAATCAAATGGAATTTCGTCGACTTTCCTGTGTGTCTCAACGGAATACTTCTGGTGCACCTCCTGACGGTGGTCGAGAATGGCGCGGTCAAGAACATTCTTCAGCCCGGTCTGAAAATGGCTGATCAGGTATGCGTCCCTGAGCACTGCGTCGTCCTCTTCGCGCACCACGTCGCAATGATGTTCGAGGATTACATGGTCGATGGTCAGCGTGCCGGTCTTGTCGGTGCACAACACGTCCATGGCGCCAAAGTTCTGTATGGAGTTCAGCCGCTTCACAATGACCTTCTTCCTCGACATGAGAATGGCCCCGCGCGAGAGGCTGACCGAGACGATCATGGGGAGCATCTCGGGCGTCAGCCCGACGGCGACGGCAAGGGCGAAAAAGAACGCTTCGCCCCAGTTACCCTTGGTGAACCCATTGATAAGAAATACGAGCGGCACCATCACCATCATGAACCGTATCATCAGCCACGTGAAGCGCTTGATGCCCTTGTCGAAGCTTGTCTCGACCAGCTGGCCGGTGATGTTTCCGGCCATGCTCCCAAAGTAGGTCTGTTTTCCTGTTGCGACGACCACAGCCAGCGCCGTACCACTCTCGACGCTCGTGCCAAGAAAACAGATATTCGAGAACTCCAGCGGCGAGATGTTGATGCGGGACTCTCGCGGGTCAAATTTTTCGACCGGAAGCGATTCCCCCGTGAGGCTGGCCTGGATGACGAATAGATCCTTCGAGGTTATCACCCTGACGTCAGCCGGGATCATATCCCCCGCGGAGAGCTTTACGATATCTCCGGGGACCAGGTCGCCGAGGGGAACCTCCGTTGCCTCGCCTTCCCGGATGACCGTGGCCGTCACCTTGATCATCGCTTTCAACTGCGCTGCGGCGGTGTCCGCACGGGCTTCCTGGATGAACTTCAGCAGCACGCCCAGAACGACCATCAGGCACATCACCGTTCCCGCACGGACATCCCCCGTCGTGAAGGAAATCGCCGCCAGCGTCGCTAGCAGGACTACGAGCGGGTTGCGCAGCGACATCATCAGCCGCCAGAGCGGGCCGTGTTTCTCTTCCCGGGCGACTTCGTTCGGCCCATGTGTTTGCCTCCGGGTCTCGACTTCACTTTCTCTCAGCCCTTGAAGCGATGAGCTGAGGCCGTCCAGGACTTCGGACACTTCGGCACGCGCGGCCTCGATGACCTGTGTCGCGACATGGATGGCCTCGCTCGATTTCTTGCGCGCGGTGGAGAGTCGGGAAGCGGCATCGCCGACTATGCTGGTAGGCACGGATGTCTCCCTGCTTTTTCTAACGGAAACCTTGCCCGGAGCCCGCTCTGGCCCCAAAAACCCAATATACGCAAACGGCGGAGCGGAGTAAATGAAGAAAACGTGAAAATGGGGCGATTTTCAATACCGGGTGGTTGCCGTCGTCTTTATTCCTTTTTAACAGTCTCGCGCCCACACTTTACGCCTTTATCATTTACTCTACGCTTTTGCGCATATATATTCTTGCCAGCTTGTAATTATCCTTCGTCATCAAGAGGTCACATCGATGCTACAACATCTTCGAACGGCTCTGGCGATGCTGTTGTTGCTGACTCTCATCACAGGGGGAATCTATCCCCTCCTCGTGACGGGGATCAGCCAGGCGCTTTTTCCGTCGAAAGCGAACGGCAGCGTCATCGAAAAGAACGGCCAGGCAGTGGGCTCTTTGCTGATTGGCCAGCAGTTCGCCTCGCCAAAGTACTTCTGGAGCAGGCCCTCTGCAACGAGTCCATTTCCGTACAACGCGGCTTCCTCATCAGGTTCAAATTATGGTCCGCTGAACCCGGCCTTGCTGAAAGCAACGAAGGACCGGATCGACCTTCTGCGTTCTGCAGATTCAACCAACACCCAGCCGATCCCCGTTGATCTTGTGACGGCCTCGGGGAGCGGTCTCGATCCGCATCTCAGCATCGCAGCGGCGATGTACCAGGTCCACCGTGTGGCGCGGGAGAGAAACCTGTCGGAAGCAGACGTGCGCATGTTGGTGAAGCATTACACTGATTCCCGGGATCTCGGCATTCTCGGCGAGCCAGGCGTAAACGTGGTTGAGCTCAATCTAGCCTTGGACGCAGTCTCGAAGGAGAGCAAATAATGGACGTAATGTACCTCGGCATCCTCGCAATTGCTTTTGCGGCAACTTTTGGTGTGCTCAAAGTGTGCGAGCGGCTTTTTCAGGACAATCGCGGAGAACGCCCATGAATCCGTTGCACATCATTTCAGGGGTGATCGCTTTTGTCCTGCTCGTCTATCTCGTTGTCGCACTTCTGAAACCGGAGAAATTCGAATGACATTCGTCGGAGTGTCCCAAATCGCGCTTTACTTCGCGTTGCTCGTCGGGCTTGGCTATCCCCTCGGAGTGTTCATGGCCAAAGTGTACAAGCACGAGCGCACATTCCTGGATCCCATACTCGGTCCAGTCGAACGCCTACTCTATAAACTGTGTGGGGTGAAGGCAGACGAGGAAATGGACTGGAAGCAAAACGCGATTGCGATGCTCACATTCAACGTCGCCGGCATTCTCATGGTGTATGCCTTGCAGCGGCTTCAAGGATTCCTGCCGCTGAATCCGCAGGGCTTCGCGGCGGTGAGCCCAGATTCGTCCTTCAACACGGCGGTGAGTTTTGGGACAAACACGAATTGGCAGGGATACGGCGGCGAGACAACGATGAGCTATCTGACCCAAATGCTGGGGTTGACCGTCCAGAATTTTGTCTCCGCCGCGGGCGGGATGGCGGTACTTGCGCTGTTCATTCGCGGACTTGTCCGCCATTCCACGAAGATGCTTGGCAACTTCTGGGTTGACCTAACCCGCAGCACGTTGTATATCCTGCTTCCACTGTCGATTGTTGTCTCGCTTGTGCTCGTCTCGCAGGGAGTGATACAGAATTTCTCTGCGTACAAGGCGGTGACGCTTGTTGAAACGACCATCGACGCCGCGAATGCGAAGGTGACCGATCAGGTGTTGCCCATGGGGCCGGCTGCTTCGCAGATTGCCATCAAACAGCTCGGCACCAATGGTGGCGGATTCTTCAACGTGAATTCAGCACATCCCTATGAGAATCCTACTCCGCTTTCCAACCTTGTGGAGATGCTCTCCATCTTGCTGATTGCCGCAGCGCTGTGTTTCACATTCGGGCGAATGGTGAACGACATGCGGCAGGGATGGGCCGTGTTTGGCGCAATGTCTGTGATCTTCGTCGTATTGCTGGGAATTGCGGTCCAATCGGAGCAGGCAGGAAATCCAATACTCTCGAAGTTGGGAGTGGATCAGGGTGCCAGCGCGCTGCAAGCCGGGGGGAACATGGAGGGCAAGGAAGTACGCTTTGGCATCGCGAACTCCGCGCTCTGGGCGACTGCGACAACCGCCGCGTCCAACGGCTCAGTGAACTCGATGCACGATTCCTATACCCCGCTTGGCGGGTTTGTTACACTCTTTATGATGCACCTGGGTGAGGTTGTGTTCGGCGGCGTCGGGTCAGGGCTCTACGGGATGCTTGTATTCGTGATTGTTGCTGTTTTTGTCGCCGGATTGCTGGTGGGGCGCACGCCCGAATATCTCGGACACAAGATCGAAGCGTATGAAATGAAGATGGCTTCGCTTCTCATCCTTTTCATGCCCATTGCAACCCTTTTGTTGACGGCACTGGGTGTCGTCACGGATGCCGGACGGGCAACCATTTACAATCCTGGCCCTCATGGTTTCACCGAGGTGCTGTATCTCTTTACCTCGCAGGGGAACAACAATGGGAGCGCATTCGCGGGCATCGGAGCCAACACACCGTTCTATAACCTCTGGGGGAGCATCGCGATGATCATCGGCAGGTACTGGCTTGCCGTTCCGACGCTTGCACTCGCAGGCTCGCTTGCTTCGAAGAAGCTGATACCGGCAACCGAAGGGACCTTGCCGACGCATACCCCTCTGTTTGTCGGCTGGCTCATCGCTGTCATTATTATTGTCGGTGCGCTGAATTTCTTCCCGGCTCTTGCGCTCGGCCCGATTGTTGAACATCTCATGATGATACAATGACTCCCACGACAGCCCTTGCCAAATCCAAGTCCGGCATGACACCAGAAATCTTGCGCCAGGCCTTGATTGATTCGCTTTTGAAATTGAATCCGCGGAATATGGTCCGGAACCCGGTCATGTTCGTCGTCGAAGTCGGAAGCGTCATGACGACAATCCTCTGGATTCAGGCACTGGGAGGATCCGGAGAGGCTCCTGCCTGGTTTATTGGAACCGTCTCCCTCTGGCTCTGGTTCACGGTCCTTTTTGCCAATTTTGCTGAGGCGGTTGCAGAGGGAAGGGGCAAGGCGCAAGCGCAGGCATTACGGAAAGCGCGGCGCAATACGCCGGCAAAACTTCTTCATGATCCGCGAAACCGTGTGCAGTACTCCACGGTGGCATCGACGGATTTGAAAAAGGGTGATATTGCCCTCGTCGAAGCGGGGGATCTCATCCCTGCGGATGCGGAGGTCATCGAGGGAATCGCTTCCGTGGATGAAAGCGCGATCACGGGCGAGAGCGCTCCGGTCATTCGCGAGTCAGGAGGAGACCGGAGTGCTCTGACGGGCGGAACGAAGGTCCTCTCCGACTGGCTGGTCATCCAGGTGACTGCGGAGCCGGGGGGCGGGTTCTTGGAGAGAATGATCAAGCTCATTGAAGGGGCGAAACGGCAGAAGACCCCGAACGAGATTGCGCTCAATATCTTGCTGGCCGCATTTACGATCATTTTCCTGATTGTCTGCGTTACGCTCCTCCCGTTCTCGATGTACAGCGTCGACACAGCAGGGCATGGCACGCCGATTACTGTTACGGCTCTCGTGGCTCTCCTTGTCTGTCTGATACCAACGACGATTGGCGGTTTGCTGTCGGCAATCGGTATTGCCGGCATGGACAGAATGATCCGGCACAATATCATCGCGACCTCCGGGCGTGCCGTTGAAGCAGCAGGCGACGTAGATGTGTTATTGTTGGACAAGACTGGGACGATCACGCTCGGGAACCGGATGGCATCGGAATTCATTCCCGCCAACGGCGTCCCGGTGGAACGGCTCGCGGATGCAGCGCAGCTTGCCTCCCTTGCCGATGAAACACCGGAAGGGCGCTCGATTGTGGTTCTTGCAAAAGAGAAATACGGGTTGCGCGGCCGCGATGTGGCTTATCCGCTCATGCAGTTCATTC
This sequence comes from uncultured Bacteroidota bacterium, assembly GCA_963809695.1. Classification (GTDB taxonomy): domain Bacteria; phylum Bacteroidota; class Ignavibacteria; order UBA10030; family UBA6906; genus JAGDMJ01. Next base: position 611,443 of record CAWEKI010000007.1, on the reverse strand, counting down.
CCTTCACGGCACAGACACGGATGAGCGGCGCCGACTTCCCGGCCCGCAATGGAAATCCAACGCGATCCATTCGTAAGGGTGCAGCGTCGGCGATTCAGACATTCGTGGAAAGGGGAAATGGCAGTTTCCCGATTGGCATCCAGGCGATCATCAGCGACATCAGCAGACGGGGCGGTACCCCGCTCGTTGTTGCGGAGAATAGTGAAGTGCTCGGGGTGATCCATCTCAAGGATGTGGTCAAAGGCGGGATCAAGGAGCGTTTCGCACGCCTGCGTGCAATGGGTATCAAGACGGTGATGATTACCGGCGATAACCCGATGACGGCAACTGCAATTGCCGCGGAGGCAGGCGTCGATGACTTCCTGGCCGAGGCGAAGCCTGAAGACAAACTGGAACTCATCCGGAAGCACCAGCGGGGGGGTAGGCTGGTGGCCATGACAGGCGACGGAACAAACGACGCACCCGCACTTGCCCAAGCGGACGTTGCTGTTGCCATGAACACCGGCACGCAGGCCGCACGGGAGGCTGCGAACATGGTTGATCTTGATAGCAACCCGACGAAGCTTCTTGAAGTTGTCGAGATCGGGAAGCAGCTGCTGATGACCCGCGGCGCGCTGACCACATTCAGCATCGCAAATGATGTGGCGAAATACTTTGCCATCATCCCCGCGGCATTCGCTACAACATATCCGGTGCTCGCGGCGCTCAATGTCATGGGACTTGCAACTCCCGAGAGCGCAATTCTCTCGGCCGTCATCTTCAATGCATTGATCATAGTTGCGCTGATCCCGCTTGCACTCCGAGGTGTGAAATACAGGCCGATGAACGCTGCACGCCTTCTCCGATGGCATCTATTTGTCTACGGGGTTGGGGGATTGATTGCGCCGTTCGTTGGCATCAAGCTGGTGGATTTGCTGCTTGTCGCATTGCGGTGGGTGTGACCGATGGACCGACAGACGAGGATAGTTCCCGCGATCGTAATGCTGGTTGGCGTTATCATTTGTTCACAAAGTCGGGCTCAAGATCAGGGCAAGACAACGTTCGGGGGATTTGTTGACGTGTACTATGCGTATTCGCTTCAGGATCAACCATTGAGAACACGGTCGTTTACGACGCAGCCACTCCGGGTTAATGAATTCAATCTGAACCTCGGCTTCGTCGAAGTGAAACATCAGTCGGACAACATCCGTGGAAGATTCGCCCTGCAGACCGGGACCTATGTCGAATCTAACACGGCCGCCGAGCCAGAACTGCTCAAACATGTCCTTGAAGCAAGCGTGGGCACCCGCTTCGGCAGCAACATCTGGGTGGATTTCGGCATCTTTCCCTCCCACATTGGATTTGAGGGAATTGTGTCAAAGGACAATTGGACATACTCCCGATCCCTGCTTTCCGATTATTCTCCGTTCTATGAATCGGGAGTGAGCGTGACAGCGACGGTTTCAGAGAAGGTTACCCTGCGTGGGTTGATTCTGAACGGATGGCAGAACATCGAGGAGACAAACAACGACAAGGCCGTCGGCACCCAGGTGCAGTACAAGCCGTCGGATGATCTGCTCCTGAATTGGAGCTCTTTTGTCGGCAATGAACAACCTGATTCCGTGGCGGCCCGGATGAGGATCTTCAACGATCTGTATGCTGTGCTGACCCTCTCATCACATTGGAACATTGCGATCGTCTTTGACCTCGGATTTCAGAAACAGGCTTCGGGATCGTCATCCGACGCATGGCATGCATTGTCAATCATGGCCAAGCATACGGTGAACGACAGATGGGCCATTGCCGCACGGGCCGAGTACTTCTCCGACCCCAAAGGGGTACTCATACCCACCGGAACACCGAACAATTTCCAGACCATCAGCAGTTCAATAAACGTTGATTATTCTCCCGCCACAAATCTGGTCTGGAGAATCGAGGGCCGGCTGTTCAACGCGAAAGATCCGATCTATCCGTCAGAGACAGGGCTGGCGAAAACAGACGGCTTCGTTGTGCTTTCGGCGGCGATTTCTGTGTGAGGAACAATCGGTGGATCGGGCAGGAATAATATACCGTCCAGACATGCATATCCACCATTTTTGGGCCCGGGGCTTCCTATGGGACCTCATCCGAGAATGTGCGATCTCCCTTGCAAGGGCCGATCGGGCGATGAAGGAAGGGAAGGCTCTGGAGCAGCTGCGGGAGAGAGCGTCCAGCCTCAATGGAATCGAGGAGATGCACGTAGAGGACACGGACAGGGCGCGCACCACCAATGACGTGGAGATTACTCTCGCTGTTTCGAGATCGCTATCATCCCAAGAACAATCCCTGATTCAGCGCGCGCTCGACGAAGTGAACCGGCGATTCGGGACACGCCTGCGGATTTCTGTCGTGCCGAGGACAAAGCGATAACAACTCGAGCTGACAACACTTCATCGTCGCTCTGGAATTGCGTGTGCCCGCTATTGGAGCCAGACAGAACGATGTCAGGTCCCACCCTCTTGGACTCCGGGACTGTTGATGCGGAATCAGGCCTGCCGACCTGGATGGAACAAACAAGTCGTAAAGGAGTGCCCTAAAGACGTAAAGGTTTCATAAAGATCCTTGAATAGGAGGGACTTCTTTGCGATGATATAGCAACAACTCAAGGAGATGTATGTCTGCGCCTGTCGTCTACAGTATTGCCATTGTGCTTTACCTCCTGAGCTGTGTTCGCGCCTGGTATAGAATCACGCGACCGCATAAAAGCGAGCTCAGGAATCTATCCGCAACCAGCCCCGTGTCACGCCCATCTCATCTCGTTGGACAAAAGACGACATGAAGTGGACGATGCGTCAGGCCTCGCGCACGGCGTCGAACATGGCAACAATGTTTTTCGGTGGGACGTGCGCGAGGATATTGTGTACCTGCTGAAAGACGAAGCCCCCTCCCGGTGCAAGGATCTTGACCTGCTCGCGAACATGCCGGCGTACCTGCTCCGGTGTACCCTGCGGAAGAACAGTCTGCGTATCACACCCGCCTCCCCAGAGAACAATATCAGAGCCAAAATCGCGTTTTAATCCTGCGGCATCCATGCCGCGGCAGGAGATCTGAACCGGGTTGATCGCATCAAGGCCGGCGTCGATCAGATCGGGGAGGAGTTCGCGCACCCCGCCGCAGCAGTGGAGCATGACCTTGACATTGGCGAGCTGTTTCGCCCGCTTCCACATGAGGGCATGCCGTGGCTTGAAGTACTCGCGGTACATTTCCGGCGAGATTTGCGGCCCGGTTTGCATGCCGAGGTCATCGCCGAAGAGTACGACATCGATGTAGGGGCCTACGGCAGAGAGGAATTTCTCCAGGTTCTTCAAGTGAATTCCGACGAGCCGGTCGAGGAAATCGTGCGTTGCGTCGGGGTCGCTCGCCATGAGCACGAAGAAGTTGTCGTTCCGGTAGAAGAACTGTCCCGTCTCCAGGAGGTTCCCTCCAAACAATCCGATGATGGCCCGGCTTGTCCTCGCCTGGAGCCGCTTCGCTCCGGCGATGAATGCCTTTCTCCCCTCCGGACCATCGATTTGCGGACCAGGAGGAGAAGCGATCCCCGTCCACATTGCTTCGTCGAACGCTTCCGCGAGCCTGGCGTGGTCAGCCGGCCCATCCGCGAATGGGTAGTAGAGTTGTTCGAAGTAGAAGGCGCCATCGGGCATTTGAGCGAAGATGCGCCCGCTCTTTGACCGCAGGATCCATCGGTTTCCGTCACGTTCTGGTTTCACCCAAATGGGGAGCTGACAGGGTGAGCCGTCGGGCAGCACCCAGTCATACCAATAGCGATCCTCGATGGCAAATCCGCGCCCAAGTTCGATCGTGTCGATCCCAAACCGGTCAAGGACGTCCTCGTCAACGATGGCCATCTGCTGAATCGGGTCATACACGCGGATCGGCCGGTCGGGGAGTTGCAGATATTTCCGCAGATGCCGGTAGGCCATGGCGGAGATACCGGAGGAGCGGTGTCCGGAGAAATCGATTGCGACAGTGTCGGGTTCGCGATGGTTGAGCGTGGCGAGGACGCGCTCGCGTGGTGTCATGGGTGGTCCTGAAATTAGGGAGGCGTGCCTCAATATAGTGAAATGAGCCCGTCAAGGCAACACGCTGGTTGTCCATTGTCTATTTCAGTTTGATTCTGCCGACGCATATGCCTACCTTGGCTCTATATACCCCGAGGAGTCCTTACGCCATGCAACTACCCTCTGACAATCTTCCCAATTCATGTCGGCTGCTACAAATGATTCATCCGTTCGAGAACTGGGCGGGAACGACTGAAGCTGCCATTCGCGCGCGAATACGTCAGGCTGCCATGGCAGGTATTGGCGGAGTGGTGACGAATGTGCGTTTTGAGAATTACTTGCGCGACGAAAAGGCGTGGCAAACACTCCAGCTCGGCGTCAGGATCGCGCATGAGGAAGGCTTCAGGGTCTGGATCTACGACGAGGAAGGATACCCGAGTGGAACAGCTGGGGGCCTGGTCCTGGAACAGGTTCCCAATGCGGAAGCCCAGGGTCTCATCCGTGTCGTTGACGGAGGAGGAACCGTTCGCTACGAGGTCATCACGCTGTACGAAGCCACCCACGCAACGGAGAATTTCTACAAGAAGCGTCACTACATCAATATTCTCGATCCCCAGGCAGTCGCGGCCTTCCTCGCCGTCACACATGACCGCTATGCCCGGATTCTCGATCCCATCGACCGCTACGTTGAGGCGTTCTTCACCGATGAGCCGTCCCTGATTTCCGCCTACATTCCCAAGGACCGGGAGTATCCGAGGACACTTCCATGGCATCCCCGCCTGCCGGAGCTCTTCCGGTCACGGAAAGGATATGATCTTCTCCCGCATCGCGAAAGTCTGTTTGTCGACACGGGAGAGATCGACAGGAAGATTCGATGCGATTTTTATGAAGTGATCGCCGACCTTTGCGCCGAGACCTATTTCGGAGGATTGCAGAAATGGTGCCAGCGCCACAAGGTTGCATCGAGCGGGCATCTCCTCGGGGAAGAAACCATGGTCTGGCAAACGGAGTTTGACGGCGACCCATTCACCTGTTATCGGAAATTCGATATTCCCGGCATCGACATGATCACTTCGGATCCGGAAAAGATCATGGCCAAAGAGTTCTTTCTCGTGCCGAAGATCGCCGGTTCCGCAGCCCGGCTCCAGGGAAAGCGGCGGCTGATGTGTGAAATCAGCGACTATTTCGGAACGGTGGACAAGAAGCCGGCAACAACCGATCAGATGAAGTGCACTGCCGGGATCCTGTTCTCTTGCGGGGTGACGGACCTCTGCTCCTATTACCCGCTCTCTTTTGCGCCGGAACAGGAACTCAAGCAGTTTGAGATCCCGGCCACTGAATATGCAAAATACACCAACTTTACAGCTAGACTCAACTCGCTCTTTACGAGCGGTACGATCGAGGCGCGCGTGGCTGTGCTCTACCCGATCACCTCGCTCTGGGCCCATTTCACCCCTTCCAACCGTTCGATGTATGAAGAGCACCCCAATCCCGTTGTTCAGTTTCTGGACAAGTCTTTCTGCGATCTTTGCCGCAGCCTGCTCCAGCAGCAGATCGATTACGATGTGGTCGACGAGAAGAGTCTGGTTGCCGCGAGTATCAACGGAAACAGGCTCGTCGTGGGGGAACGGGAGTATCAGGCACTCGTCCTCCCTCCGCTTGACACTGTTCGCGTTGGGACGATGGAGATCATTGCTCGATTCGTAGGGGGAGGAGGAGCGGTGTTTGCCCACGAACTGCTTCCCAGGTATGCAGCGGAGGGCCCCCAGGACGACGGTCGGATCAGAGCCATGGTCGAGAGGATCCGGGCTGCCGGTGCACTGGGAGGATCTCTGCCCGGATCGCCACCGATCGGTTATCTTCTGAGATCCCGCATCCCTCCTGACTGCGCACTCCTGCCTGCATCCCCGGCTATCCTGTGTACGACGGTGAGAGACCCGGAAGGACCGGCGCATTTCTTCGTGAACGCCTCCTCCGCAGGCTATGCAGGCACCTGCACATTCCGGGCAGAAGGGAAGCCTGTCCTGTACGATCCTTCTTCAGGGCAGGAGCGTTCGCTGGACTGGGAGAAATCGTCTGGCTCGGGGATAAAGGTCCCGATGCGGCTCCGCCCGTTCGAAGCGGTGTTCGTCCTGTTTCAGTAAAACAGTAGTTGGTTGGGCTACGGACAAGAGGAACACGCAACATTTTGGACTGTGAGTCGAACGGGAGTCGAGGGACTGATTTGTCCTCTCTCCCTTTTTTTGTATATTCGAGTATGAATCGCTTCCACGGCATTCTCTTCCTCCTTTTGGTGGCAGGGTGCGGCGACGTGCCGCATGATAATCCCCTCGATCCGCTAGCGCCGAATTATGTCGGTGACGCTCCGCTGAGCGGCTCGGTGGTTCTGAAGAACGTCGGCACGCCGATCTCGTCCGCCCGGATCACTGCTGTTGAGGAGGGAATTGCCGCACAATCCGATTCTGCAGGGCACTTCGTCTTTCCCCGTCTCTCACTTGGAACGCTGACGGTCGTTTGCACAAAAGAAAACTTTGCTCCGGATACACAGCACGTCACGCTTACGGCCGGGGCATCGCAGTCGCTGACATTCAGTATGAACGGGGCGCCGGTGACCCTGTCGGAGAAGATCCTTACGCGCAAAGTGGACCAGTATTTCCCGAGCCCCCAATATTTCGTCGATGTGTCGGCCGGTGTGACCGATCCCAACGGCGTGGCGGACCTCGATTCAGTCTGGTTCGCGGTGAGCACCCTCTTTGTTCCCATGGAGTACAACCCCTCGACCAGGCTCTTTGAAGTCAGGGTTTTCAAGTATGACATTCCCACGAACACGATCCAATGGCTGGTTGGGAAGCCGCTGTACATTGTCTCGAAGGATCGCTCGGCCGCGATGAATGTCAGCGATCCGTTTGTCGTGACCCGCGTCATTGAGTATGGTGCCACGCCGGTATCTCCGGCTCCGGGGAACGCCGATACAACCAATGGCACCCCGGTCCTGACGTGGGCACCACCGAGCGTGACGTTCAGCTACACCTACGCGCTCACCATCACCCGCAATGATGCCGGGACGCCGACCGTCGTGTGGGAAATTGCCAACGTCAGCTCTGTCTCCGAGGAATATGCGTACCCGACCGACGGGAGCGCGGCACCCTTGCCGGCCGGCAACTACAGCTGGGCGGTCACCGTCGTGGATGAATTCGGAAATTCGTGCCGCTCCAAAGAATCCGCTTTTGTGGTGCAATGAAGACTGAGCGACCGGACACCAATAATTTCGAAGCGCTATACGAGATCACGTGCGCGATCAATTCCATCCTTGAGCCCGGCCCGCTCCTGGAGCGGATTCTTGAAGCGGCGATGGGTCATTTGAACGCGGAGCGCGGGTTTGTTCTGCTGGCCGATCCCTCCGGATCGGGGGGCTACTCGGTTGCGGCCGCCAGGAATTTTGGCACGGCTCAGTCAAGTGAGGCGTTCGCAGCGTCGTCGTCGGTGGTTCGCAACGTGCTCAGCAGCGGTGAACCCGTGCTCACCTATGATGCGTTGGCCGACGCGCGGTTCGAGGCGTCTGCGAGCATTATCACGCAGAAGATCCTTTCCATTATTTGTATCCCGCTGGAATCGGGTAGCCGCACGACAGGCGCGGTCTACCTGGACAGCAGCGTCTCGCGGAAAGCATTCACCGAAGAATCGATGAAGTTCCTGGCCGTCTTCGGGCACCTGGCGGCGGTCGCGCTGGACAACGCGCAGCGTTATGCGCAGCTCCAGATGGAGAACCGCCGGCTGCAGGAGGCGGTCGACCGCGCGCGCGGCTTCACCGACGTGGTGGGGGAGAGTGAGCGATGGAAGCGCATCCTGGAGCGGGTGGAGCGCGTGCTGGACGTGGATGTTCCCGTCCTCATCACGGGGGAAAGCGGAACGGGAAAGGAACTGATCGCGAGGACCATCCACGACCACGGCACTCGCCGGGGACGGCCGTTCATTGCGGTCAATTGCTCTGCCATTCCCGAGCAACTGCTCGAGAGCGAAATGTTCGGCTACACGAAAGGCGCGTTCACCGGTGCGTCATCGGACAAGAAAGGATTGGTCGAGGTCGCCGAGGGAGGAACCCTCTTTCTGGATGAAGTCGGGGACTTTCCGCCATTCCTTCAGGCCAAGCTGCTCCGTCTCCTGCAGGGACGGGAATACCGGCGGGTTGGCGACACGAAGAACCGCATCGCGGACATTCGCATCATTGCTGCCACGAACCGGCGGCTGGAAGAGGATATCAAACAAGGGCGCATGCGTGAAGATCTCTATTTCCGCCTGAACGTCATTGAGATCCACCTTCCGCCGTTGCGGGAGCGCAAGGAGGACATCCCCCTGCTGGCACACTATTTCCTGCGACGCGCTGCGGAACAATACAGGCGACCGGTGGAGAGCATCCATCCCGAAGCCATGCATGTGCTGCTGGCGAACAATTGGAATGGTAACGCGCGCGAATTGCAGAATGCCATTGACCGCGCAGTGGTTCTCTGTCGTGGCACCCAATTGGAGCGAAAGGACTTTCTCCTTGACGATTCAGCCGTTCCGGGAGAACAGGCCGCTCCTACGACGCTCGCCGATTTCGAGCGTCAGATTATTGAGACGACCCTGGCCGAAATGGGCGGCAACCGAACGCGTACCGCGGAGCGCCTGGGCGTCTCGCTTCGCTGGCTCCAGTACCGGTTGAAGGAATGGCAGAGCTAGTGCCATGGCGATCACCCTGGACAAAAAGATCAGCGAGAGCTCCACAACGAGCGTGTACCGCGCCTTTGACGACACCCTGGGGCGCGAGGTGCTCCTGAAGGTGTTGCACCGCCATCTCGCTCACGATGAACATGTGCGTGAACGGTTCGTCCGGGAAGCGCGTGCATGCGCGTCTCTTCGGTCGGAACACATCGTGCAGGTCTACGATTTGCGCGCATATGACGGATCTCCGGCGATCATCATGGAATACGTCGCCGGCCGGTCATTGAAAGATGTCATCGCGGAAGGGAAGGACCGCACGTTTGTGTTTACCGAAAAGGCCGCCGTGCACGTTCTCCGCGGGCTTGCGGCCGCTCATGCGCAGGGCATCATCCACCGCGACATCAAGCCGGGGAATATCCTGGTCTCCGCGGCCGGCACCATCAAGATCACCGATTTTGGGCTCGCGCAAATCTCCGTTGCGCCAACGCTCACCACCGAGGGGACCATCGTTGGTACTCCGGCATATCTGGCGCCGGAAGTCCTTCGGGGAGAAACGGCAGACGCACGCACCGATCTGTTCTCCCTCGGTGCTACCCTTGTGGAACTCTTGACCGGCAAGCAACTGTTCGAGGGGTCGACCTATTCTGAATGTTTGAATCGGATTTCGCGATTCAAACCGGACATGCTTGACTCTCTTGCTGCGCAGTCGACACCGGAGTTCGTGGCGTTCTTGAAAAAGTTGATGCAACCCGACCGGAACCAGCGGTACGCATCACCCAAAGAAGCTCTGGCTGCACTGGGAAGACTCGGGTCAGGCGAGTTTGCTCTTCCAAACGCCTCACCCCGCCCAGCGAAAGGGTATGTGCTCGTTGGTGCCGGTGTGCTTGCGGTTCTTGTTCTGCTGGGGGTCTACTTCATCTTGCAGGGCAGGATGGCTCATCCAACCGAACCACCCGCTTCGACGGCGATACCGCATGAGTCGTCTTCCTCGCGGAGCGCGGTGCCGGCTGACTCGCTGAAGAAGGAGCCCGACTCTCTCGCGCTCGCGGTTCGACCCCCGGCCGCCGCACAACAACTGCCAGAACGCAGACGGGAAACGGCGTTCCATTTCCCGGATTCGGGATCCGTGAACCTCGTGAGCACTCCCGGGGTCAAGGTGCATGTGGACAGCGTATTTGTGGGGGAAATGCCGTTGCAGCACCCTGTCCGTTTGGCGGCAGGCCCGCACACGATCATATTCTCGCATCCCTTATTTGAGCCGGTGGTGCGCATGGTTCGCGTTGTTCCCGGAGGAGAACTTACGGTGAATGCGGATTTTCTGTCGCAAGCGGCGTACCTCCGCTGCACCTCCGTGCCCTGGGCGGAGATATCGGTGGATGACCAGTACCGGGACACCACGCCGATTGACCGGCCGATTGTCTTGACTGCGGGAAAACATCGGATTCGATTTCATCATCCTGCGTTCAGAGATTCGGTGTGGGATGTGTCCCTTGCACCGCGTGAAACGCTGCGCGTATCAGTGACATTCAAGCCATGACAGCCCCGATGCGATTGACGATCATCTGTTTGTTGTTTTGCGCGCTGACCAAGCAGGCGCCAGCCCAAACGAGCCGTGGATTCAACGCTTCGGGTGGTGGACTCCTTGTACAATGCAGGCTCGTATTCGCTCGCCGAGCTGGAGGCTCGGCGAATATTGGAGAATGATCTGCTGAGCGATTCGCTACGCATCGCCTCGGAACAATGGGTGGCGTTTTCGCTCGTTGCGCAGGGGAAGACAGCTCTTGCCAAAGAACACTTTCTCGCACTCCTGCGGCTCCAACCGTCGCATGAGCTCGATCCCGTTCTCACGTCTCCAAAGATCCTCGCCGTTTTCAATGATGCACGCGCGACGTATCTTGCAACGCGAACGCAGGAGACCGGCGCTTCGCCGGTGAGCGGGAGCATCCCCCCGGAGGGGATCACATTTCGTACGATTGTCTTCCCGGGGTGGGAACAGTGGTATCACGGGAGGACGCCAATCGGCCCCATCTTTGTCGGTGCGGGCGTCGCCACGTTGGGTTCGGCCATAACATTGGCGTTCCTGCGCAAATCCGCGCATCAAGAGTATCTTGCTGCTTCAATACCGGAAGAGATTGAAGCCAAATACAACACGTACAACCGGTATTCCAGGGCAGAATCGTATTGCTTTGCCGCCTTTGCAGTTGTTTATGTTCTGTCCGAGCTTGATGTCTTCACCCACAATTCTGCTGTCACCGTTTCCCCAATGCCTGCTGCTCAGTCTGCGGTATCCGGGAGCGGCCTGCGGGTCTCGTTTACCCTTCGCTGAACTTTTCTACTATTGTGCCTGCTTCTGTTGATCATGTGACCGTCTCCCCATTGATATGCATTGCTTTCATCCCTGGTGCGCACGATTTGCATGGTAGAGAGAGGCTCTCCCTCAAATCCGTCGAAATAGTCCACTTTCTCCCTGGCATGCCGCTTGCACTTACATATAACGCCAAACACCAGCCAATGTCTTGCCCAGAACCAATCAGTCACTTGAAGGAGGAACTCCATGAGAAACCGCTACGGTTTGTTGTCAATAGTCCTGATTGCGCTCGTCGCGCAACTGGGGATTGCGCAGGGCGATCCCGGTATGCCACCGGGGGGGGACCACATGCAGGTAATGTTTGTCTCTCATCCGCCCCTTTTCGGACGCGTGGATGTGCCGTACACGTATACAGCCATGGCGCACGCCAGGGATTCTTCCGCCGTCATTCACTACTTCTCTGACCGATTCAATCCGGCCGGTTTTGCAATTGATTCCGTTTCCGGGGTCGTCACATGGACTCCGTCCACTCCCGGGTGGTATCCGATTTCAATTCTTGCCCGGTCAAACATGGGGGAGATGGGAACCCAACGATTCATGGTCACCGTGACATCCGGGAATGGGACAGTACAGGGGAAGGTCACGGACACCCTCGGCGTGGGCATTCCGCAGATCGTGATCGAGATTCTCCAGGCGGGGAACATCGATCCACACTCGTTCGGTTGCTTCTCCTTTGCCACAAGAACGGACATGAACGGGAACTACCGCCTTTCGAATATCAACCCCGGGATGTACATCCTCCATGCCGTGTCGCCGACTCCGCAGTATGTCAGTCAGTGGTACGACGGGAAGGCCACCGCATTTGACGCAAATCGAATCACCGTGGTTGATTCTCCGGGAGTGACCATTGCGAACTTCACTCTGCGGGGGGACTCGCCCCTCTGCCGATGATCACGGTCTCGGGTACCGTCCAGGATACCGCCCTCGCGCCGCTGAAGGGGGCAGAGGTGTTCTTTGTCCGTTCCGGCTTCGCCCTGAACTCCAATTCCACTGTGGAGGATTTTCGGAGGATGTTCGACCTTGAAGGGCGCACAATGGACTTCCGGATGGATGGACATTCGCCGCACGTTTTCCGCACTGTTACGGATTCCCTCGGGCAGTATTCGCTCAAGGCGGTTGCCGGCCTGTACATCGCGTTCGCGCGCGCCAGAGGATACGCCGTCAGTTACTATCTCAATGAATCGGACGTCCTGACGGCAGACCAACTGCAGCTGACCAAAGACACCACGGGTATTGATTTCAACCTGCACCAGCTGCCGCCCGTTGCCATGGGCACCATCCAGGGGTCTGTTCTTGACACCGCGCAAGGCGTCGGCGTCCGTTCGCGTATCATAGCGTTTCGCGACCGTTGGACCGCCGCTGACCCATATCCGACACCACATACGTATGCGACTGATACCGATTCGCTGGGTGCGTACTCGCTCGCAAACCTGTTGCCAGGTTCTTATTTTGTGCTTGCACTGCCGATGGGGAGCTATGCTCCTGCTTTCTATTCGGCCGATTCCGCAAACACGATGTGGCGGCATGCCACGCGCGTGGATGTCAGCGGCAACATCGTAACGGGAATTGACATCTATGTTCATGAGCTCCCTGAACTTGCACATGGCTTCACAGGGATCAGAGGAATGATCCAGGCAAATGCCGGACCAGTCTCTGCGGCGTCAGGTGCGCTGGTCTATGCGCATTGGAATTCAGCCATCGCGGGCTTCGGGATTGCCGATGCAGCGGGACACTATGAGATAGCCGGACTGGCTCCCGGAACGTACACAGTGACCGCCGACCTCCCTGGATATGATCCGGTCGGAGCGCAGACGGCAACTGTCTCGTACAGCCAGACAGGCATTCCGCAGTTTGCCACGGTCAATCTGAATCTCTCAGTGGTTACCGCTCTCAGCGATCCCGCGGTCACGGCGCCGGAGAGCTTCGTGTTGTCCCAGAATTATCCCAATCCCTTTAACCCGACAACATCGATCAGCTATCGGCTTCCCGCAACCGTCAAAGTGGATTTGCGGGTGTATGATGTTCTTGGCCGTGAAGTGGCGGTGTTGGCCTCCGGCATACAGGCCGCCGGGCAACACAGCGTGAGCTTCGACGCTGCATCGCTTTCGACCGGCGTCTACTTCTACAGACTGTCGGCTGGAACGGCACAGGCGACAATGAAGATGCTGTTGCTGAAATAGAAAATTCATCATAAATTCGTTGAAAGGTGCTGCGCAATGAAGAAAAGCTGGTTGAATTTGCTAGGTGGAGCCGCAGTCATTGCCTTGCTGGGCGTTCCCGGATGTTCCGAGGCTACAGGTCCCAGGGCCCAGTCATCGGGGGGCAGTCTCTCAAATGCCGTCTCGATTGTCAGCCAGGACCTGGCACAGCTTTCTGTTGCCCAGGTGACGGACGAGACGACGAAAGGAGTCTTCTCCATAGGATGGAAGAAGTTCGTCGGGCCGGATATCACGGAATTGGGCACGGTCGGGGAGGCGTATGCTGTGGTCTATCCTGATACGGGCTCAACGGAGATCCATCCCGCCGGGCTTGATATCGGCGCGGTGACCCTGAGCTACGACGGTGGTTCGGCGGGGTTGACGAAGCGCACGGGTCGGGATGGAAGCGTCCTCTATGAGACCTTCAGCAGGGGTATGCGGATGGATCAGGGGATACCGATCAACATTCCATTTATCCCAAACAGCACCTACAGATTCACTGTGTCCGGGTCGGCGGCATTTTCAGCAGGGACCTTTGACATTGCCGCCCCTCCGTCACTCCTGACCCTTGTTGGCCATGCAGATAGCGATACCGTCTCCCGGAGTGCAGATCTGGCGCTCCAGTGGCAAGGTGGCTCGGCCACAGACAGCGTATTGCTGCGTGTTGTGCCGCACCTTCGTCCGCTTCAGGTTGCCGAGCGGGGCATGCATGGTGAGTATGACAGCATGAGTGATCATGGTGGGAAAGGGGAGCATGGGTGCCGTCGTGAAGGCCACTTCGCAATGGGAGGACCGTTGGAGGGGCTCGGGCCGGAGTTTGCACGAGGGATTGTCATGACTGTCCCCAACACCGGCGGTTACACAATAAGCGCGAGCGACCTACAAGCGCTGCTCAGCGGCACGGAGGCATCGGAAATCATGGTTGGCGTAACGCAGGTGGAGAAGAAAAACGTGACGCATGACAGTGGAGTAATCTCGGTCCTGCTTCGGAACGGGGACCGACTGGTCCTTTACGCAAGATAGATTGCGGTGGGATAAAGGACACGGCAGACCCCGGCGATGAACCGGGGTTTGCTGTTTATGCGGCTAGTAAACCTGATAGACTGAATCCGGAAGGCCCTCGCGCACGAGAATGCGTGCGGTCACGTAGTTCCCGTCAGAGTTCATTTCTGTCCCGACTCCCTGCAAGATGACCTGCGTTGCTGTCCCAGCCGTTTCAACGGAGTACACGCCATTGCTATTCCTGCCGCCAGGCAGGTTCGTTACTTTGGCGAGACCAACAGCATTAGCGGTCAAACCAACGAACGATCCTCCACCACCGTTGAACAAACAGGGACGACGGTAGAATTCGTGTGCCCGCACTGCGAAGAGGAGTAGATCATGGGAGACTGCGTCCCGGTTGGCAGACTCTGCACTGTCTGCGAATAGCCCGACTCCCACAGCAATGGCAAGCCCAACGATAATGAGCACAAGAGTAATAAGGAGGAGTTGCTGTTGTGACATGAGGGCGGCTCTCGATTATCTATGCCTTTCACCAAAGTCCACAACTGATATGCCACATTGTCCGGTCATCTGTGCGGAAATAGACCTGTTATGACACGATGGGCGTAGAGTAGGTGTGCACATAGGATCGCTTGAAACACTCAAAACCGATCAGGCCTCCAAAAGCCAAAACCCGGCTGAGGCCGGGTTCTGGCTTCCACAGTGGAAGTGATTCAGACTTCGGGGCCACCTCTCCGCTTATTGTTTGCACCGGACAAAGAACTGTGCCTGAACGAAATTCGGAGGCAGGGTGGTGTTTGTGCTGTGCATCCAGGTCTGAAGCACCACGGCGTTTGTCGCGCCGGGGGTGCCGCCGCCGCAGTCATCGACCCTGAACGTGATAGGTACAATATTATCACCCACGGCTGCCTGCAAAGAAGTAAAATCGTTCGTCCGAATAGGCGTGCCGTTTCCTACGGTATCCGCTACAGTAGAGGGGATAAGTTTGAAAAAGACGGTTCGATTTTCGACGGGGCTAACCTGAGTTGATCCTCTCAAGGTTCCTCCTACCAGCGTAATCGTGCTGCCCGCCGGCGCCGGGAAGAGGAGCTTAACATGGATGGTGGCGATACTATGCTGATCGAACGTGTTTCCAAAGGGGAACGTGATGGCTGTGACGTAGTTTTTGACATTGCTGCTCTTCACACGAACCCGCGTCTTGAAAGGAACGAAGTTTGTGAGAGGCTTCGGCTGGACGCCAAGGGGAACGCACACATTGTCGCTCTTCAGCGACAATTCCACGGTGGCGTCTTGTATCAAGGCGGTAAATGAGATCTGTGCCTGCAGGGATGTCGGAGAAGAGTTGAGCACGCGCACATTGCTTACGCTGGCATTACCTCCGACGGTGATGAATGGGATCAGGTTGTCCTGCACGATGACTCCGGATGCCGGATCTTTGGCCTCCTGAAGACCCGTGCCGTGAAGCGTGATCGTAATATTGTTGAACGGATCAGATGGCGACGGGGCATCGACGCTCGTGACCGTCGGCGGGCCTATCATGGTAACAGAAAAGGTGAATGTTTCTCCCCCCAACCCGAAATCCGGGTCATTGATGAGATTGATTGTTGCGGTACCAGCTGCCGCGTTACTGGCCGTGATGTCCAGGTCAACTCTTCCCTTCCCCGCGAAGCTGCCCGAATTGTTCTGGGCACCGTTGAACTTGCCTAGAATCTTCACGCTGACCCCGGAGGCATTGGTAGTTGCACGGTCGATATTCTCGATCCAGTCGCCATACACTGAAATGCACGGCTGTGCTGTGAAATTCCGGAAGGTGGTCGGATAGCATTTCTGCCCCGTGGTCCCGAGGACCGTTCCGGCATCGCTCTGCTGAATCCCGATTGCGATGGCAATCAAGAGCAAGATCCACTGTGTGATGGTTTTCATTGGTGTAGCTCCTCTGTTGTTTGTGGGTGAATGTGTGATTGAGCATATTCTGCCGATTCTGCGATCGAACTCAATATCTTGCCTATTCGCCTGCCGCGGGTTGGCGGAACAATGTCCTCCAGGGACTCCTGGTCAAGACGCTTCCATTCTCGTCGAGCGCTTCCACGCTCCACGAGACATGAGGGGCGTCGGTTTTTGTCCAGACCCATGGAGGCAGCCGGTATGCGCCAACGCCGTGGCGCAACAACGCTGTGGCAATGGTATTATTCGATGGATCAATGACCACCACGCGGTAAAGGGAACCCTCCGGAATCTCCATCCAGGACAAATCCACGGGAGAATTCTCTTTCGTTCCCGCCAGATCCTCGGGTGCAAGCAGAGCAATCCCTTCGCGGCGTGATTGTGGCTGGCCTCCTACGAAATAGCGAAGCGGCGGGATGGCAAAGCCGGCGACTGCCCCCGCCGAAACCGGAGCTGGCCCCGCTCCCGCCTGTTCAAGGTCAGAGACGGACTCGACATCATTGGAGACCTCAATTCGAAGCAGAATCATGTAGAGGCCGGTTAGCTCTGCCGGGAGCTGTGAAGAATCCGGCCCCGGAAGCTCATAACGCCCGGTCGGTGGCAGAAAAATGCTGAAACGCTGCAGTTCTGTGTACCGCTTCTGTTGCGTCCGCTGCTCGAGAGGGAGGGTTGCCTCAGTGAGGAGGTCCATTTCCGAAGGCGGTATATCGCCGGGACGCACGATTTCCCACCGGCCATGCAGTTGTCCGGTTCCAGTGTAGATGATGGATGCGGAGAATGGTGGAGGCGCATTTCCCTGGCGGACGGACGGGAGGACGTCCTGGTTCGCAAAACCAAGCTTGACGTCGGTCAGGGCGAAGGGGGACCGGGCGCCGCCGCCGCTCAACTCGCATGTGACCGGGACATATGCATCGGGCTCGCCGATGGTGCTGATGAAGTGCCGGACATAGAAGAATGTTGAGTGCGCCCCGGCAGCCGCCGCCTGGTATGCGCGCCGCGACACTGATGGCGGAATCGACATGATATCGGTGAAACCGCCGTCTCCGCTGAACGTCGAAAGGTTGAGCCGGCCCAGCAAGGTGCCGAAAATGGTTCCCGGTACCGGCTTCAGGCCGATGGCCGGAGCCGCGTCCATGACCTCTCCACACCAGACCGCTTCTCCCGGAATGTAGCCGGTCACGCCGCCAAAGGTGAGAAAGACCGTCGTCGCTCCGTCCATGTTGGCATTCACCCAGTGTGGACTTACGCGAATCTCGGCATGAGCGGCGGCCGCTGTGAGAGTGCTGACCACAAGAAAAAGAGAGAGGAGAGACTTCATTTCAGTTCTCAGAATACATTGAAGGATATCCCGGTTGAAATGACCCAGGTTCGTGTCAGGGAACGCAGGTCAAACACGGGGTTCAGTGACAGCGCCTCATTCCACCCGTAGCGCAGAAACAGCTGCCCGCGCCAGTTGAACACGAAGGAGCGAGAGAGATCGAACGAATAGGACGTTTCAATCGAGAAGGAGGCCTGCTTCTGCGAGTTTGAGTGGTCGCTGTTCTTCGATGTTGAGAGTGAACCATTGATGTTCGTGTTGGCGCCCGGGAAGAGCAGCGTGGAAAGCCCGAGACTGATCCGATTCGTCCGGATCACGATGCTGGTTGCTAAATCCTCCAACGATTCCAGGGAGCCCTCGACCGTCATCGCCAGCTGTGAGAGGGGGGAGACGGCAAAGCTCAGGGCGTGAGTCCGGTTGACCACATCCGCATTCTCTCTTCCCGTCTGCCGGTTATCCTGCAACGTGTACGTTCCCCGGTATCCTGCCCTCAGACGATTCACCTGCCATTCAATCCCGCCTGTTTGCGACGTGGTAACCTGATCCGGGACGCGAGTAGGAGTGAAGTCACTGTTGGTGGGGGTGCTGACGCCGAATTGATGTGTCGTGTTCAATGCATAGGACAGCATCGGGATCCAGGAAGGGAGGACACCCGGCAAGACAAGAGGAGAGAAGATGGCGTTGAACCCCGTCTGGCTCGTCTTGGTTTTGAGCGCGGAGGGGAGGTCTGCGAGATTGTCCTCCGAACGGAGGTGCGTTGCGTCCATTTGGAGCGGGCCGATGCCTGTGTGCGCCTCGTAGGTGTTCTGGAGAATGTCGGACCGCACCGATGCACCAACAGCACGGTAGAGCGGTTCAACGCGCTCGTGTCGGAATCCCAGATTCAAACGCGCCGGCAAGACATTGAATAGCATTTCGTTCCGGAGGACATCCCAGGAGAGGTCGGCGTAACGGGCCTGGCGCGTTGTTGGCTGGGTGGGAACGATGCCTATTGCGTCCGCCGCAAAGGGGACTTGAGGATTGGTAAACCGGGTCTTGGCGAGACCGGCGTCGAGTCTGATGCCCCGCCCCGGGTCCGCAAGCAGCAGGCGGACGGCCCCGCCCTCGCTCTTCTCCGCGTCGGTGATCTGTCCCTGGTTGAAATTCGAGAGCGGGAGCTGGGAGCCCTGAACGTATGATCCTTCAATGCGGACTGCCCCGGGGGTGGAGGGAAGTATCTCGAGGCCGAGGGTTCCGCTGTAAATGCGATGGTTCGGGTTGTCGAGGCCGGTGAAGTTGTCCCATCCGACGATGTTCGTCCCGTTGAGGGCCGCCGCCGAGAGATCGGCGAATGAAGCCAGGACAACTGACCCGGAGATCCCTCGGCTGGCGAAACCGTTCAGCAGATGGCGCTCCCGTCCGTGACTGATATGGCCCAGGGAGAGCGTTGTGTGGCTGGTCCGGGCTTCAACCAGGTAACTTGAAAGGTCGATTTTCGCCGCATCGTCTCTTTTCTCGGCGAACCGGATAGCTTCCTGTCTGTACGACACCCCGATGAGGCTGAAACTCAGCCCGGCATGAAATCCGCTCCGTTCAGCCTCCATATTCAATGCAAGCTGTCCGTTCAACTCCTGAAAGGTACTTCGTCCTCCCCCAATGCCATCGGGAAAGTGATCTTCGGCGGGCTGGCCTTTATTTGCAAGAGACAGCGTAGGTGTGATCGCGGTTTTTTCGAGCGCGGCAGCAGTAAGAATATTCACAGAAAACTCACCGACGGTCTTCCACGCCCCGTCAGGAGTGACCACCGATAAGACGATGGGAAGCGAGCCCGAGGGGAGTGGAACCGTGCGGGGCTGATAGAGCAGCGTGTCCCCGTGCATGATGCAGAGATCCGACACGTCCGTCGTGCCGACCACGAGTGCGAGGTGCTCGCCAGGGGAGAGCGGGCGGCTGAGGGTGAATGCAAGATCGTGAAATCTTGGAACCCACTCCCCTTCGTCCTTGATCGTCGCGGACAGATCCTGAGCAGTTGCCATCGGCACGAGCATCCCTGTTGCTATCAGTAGCACAAAGAATCGCCGCATCGCACGTCGTTGGAAATGAACAGAGTAACCCGGGGGCTTCAACCCCCATCAAGCAAAATGCGCATGAAGATTCGAGAGATCATCCTTGCGCACGAAGGCCACGGCACCGGCCTCCTGCGCTTCCTTCCGCAGCGCGGGGTCATCATACTCCGTGACGATGATAACGCGTGCATCCGGGAAGGAGGCAAGAATCTGTCTTGTTGCAGTGATGCCGTCGAGATGCTTCATGCGCACGTCCATGAGTACGATGCGGGGAAGACAGGATCTGTACATCTCCAGGGCATCCTTGCCGTCGCTGCATTCACAGAAGTCGGATTCGACCCCATACAGCATCGATCGAATGGTCGCGCGCATCGCGGCGTTATCTTCCACAATAAGTGTCACAAGCCTCACGTTGGTAGCGACGAACAGATTGACGTTCAAGGATACACCAGCGGGAGAAGGATAACCATAGAGGGAGACACGTAAACCCGCATACGTATGAACACGTATGCGGTGATAACAGCAGTTGGCGGGAGGGTAAACTCAGCCCAGCGAGGATTTGTGCTCGATGGCGAACTTCAAAAGGTTGTGCGGGCCGTGGAGATTCAGCTTGGTGGCAATGTTGGTACGGTGTGCTTCGACAGTCCGATAACTGATGTAGAGCGAATCGGCAATCTCTTTGCTGGTCTTGCTCTGGGCAATCAGCTTCAGGATGCGTTGCTCGGCCGGGGTGAGGTTGTGGAGGCTGGGTTTGTGACCGAGCAATTCTTTTGCACGTTTGCTCCGGCTCACGAGGTAGCCCGAAATGGAGGGGCTGAAATAGTACTTCCCCATTGTGACCGTCTTAATGGCGTCCAGCAGATCGATGACGGCGGTCTCCTTCAGCACGTAGCCGCGGACACCCGCATCCATTGCCTCGTTGAACATGTCCTCTTCCTTGTAGATCGTCAGGATGATGATGGCGACAAAGAGGTTCTTCTGCTGAACGGTACGGGCGACCTGCAGGCCACTCATTCCCGGCATGTCAATGTCCAGAAGGGCCACATCCGGAGAATGCTCTTCAATAAGTTCGAGGGCTTTCGTGCCGTTGTCCGCTTCCCCTGCGAGGTGCAGCGTTACATCTTCCCTGATGGCATCGCTTAGCCCTTTGCGAAACAGCGGGTGGTCTTCGGCAATGATGATGGAGACGGATGAGGTCATGGGTGGACAGGGAGTGTGATGGTAAGGGTCGTTCCCTTTTCGGGAGAAGAACTAATGAAAAGGGCACCGTCCAGCATGCGGACGCGCTGCTCTATGCTGCTCAGCCCAAAGCCGCTTGCCCTCCGTGGAGCATCAGGCAGCCCTTTTCCGTTATCCTGGACGACGATCTCGACGGCACGGGAGAGCTTCCTGATGGCGATGGAAGCCTCGGTTGCACCGGCATGCCTGAGGATATTGTTCACGGCCTCCTGGACAACACGGTACACGAGGATGCTTGCATCCGGCGTGAACAGCGCGTCGACGTTCTCAATGGCCGGGGTGAAGATGGTTGACGACGAGGCGCTCATCGTCTCGGCCAATGACGTCAATGCCCTCGTCAGCCCAAGCCTGTCGAGTTGGTAGGGCCGGAGGTTGTGGGCGATCTCCCGCACTTCGTTGATGGCGTTGCTGATGACCGCGGTGATCTCCGAGAACTCCTTTGATGCGCGCCCGGGATCATGGCTCGCCTGCTGGCCGAGAAGAGAGCGGTTCTTTACGATCAACAGGTTTTGAACCAGGCTGTCGTGGAGCTCACCGGCAATACGCTTCCGTTCATTCTCCTGTGACTGCATGAGCTGGAGCGAGAAGTCCTGCTGGACCCGTCGTTCGCGTTCCCATCGGTGCACCCGCATGCCGTACAGGGCAAGGAGGAGTGCAAGAAAGGCCCCGCCCGTGAATGTCCTGAACCAGGCGGTACCCCAGAACGGCGGTTCGATGACCAGGGTGAGTTGTGCGCCGGCGTCATTCCACACGCCGTCGTTGTTCGATCCTTTCACGCGGAACACGTATGTCCCGGGTGGAACGTTCGTGTAGTAGGCAAGGCCGCGCGTGCCCGCTCTCACCCAGTCCGGGTCCAACCCCTCCAGCTTGTACTTGTACTCGTTTTTCTTCGATGCAGAGTAATTCAGCGCGACAAAACTGAGCGAGAAAAAGTTCTCCGTATGGGAGAGGTGGATGTCGTCCGTCATGTAGACCGGGCGTGGCAACGCAACGGGCTTGTCAAAGACGAAGAATCCGGTGAGGACGACGGGTGGAACGAAGGTGTTATCCCGAATACTGTCCGGGTGGAAGATGTTCAACCCGGATATCCCTCCGAAGAGCATGGTTCCATCAGGCATCCTGCAGTATGCTCCATGGTCGAATTCATTACCCTGCAGTCCGTCATCGACATCGAAGTTTCTGAACCTCCCCGTAGAAGGAGTGAACCGCGACATGCCGTGGTTGGTGCTCAACCAGAGGTTCCCGCGGTCATCCGGCAGGATGCCCACAACGACATTGTTGGGCAAGCCGTTGCTTTCCGCAAATGCATGGAATCTTTTCGTGGTCGGATCGAAGCGGTTGAGTCCTCCGCCATGTGTCCCGATCCACAATAATCCATCTTTGGTTTCGGAGATACAGAGCACGGAGTTATTGCTCAGGCTGGTGCTGTCTGCCGGGTTGCTGACAAATGCTTCAAACCGGTCTGTGGGTTCGTCGAACCGGTAGAGACCTCTCGTCCACGTGCCCACCCAGAGCGTCCCTTTGCTGTCGACGAAGAGCGACCATATCCAGTTCCCGCCAAGAGAGCCGGGCGACGCGGAGAATCGATAGTGAACAAATCCCTTGCGCGCCGGATCAAATCGATCCAGCCCGCCGCCGTTCGTTCCGGCCCACATGGCGCCATGCCGGTCTTCGACAAGAGCAATCACCGTGTTGTCGGAGAGTGACCGCGGGTTCGCGGGATCGTGCATATAGTGGACGAACCGGCTTCCATGAAGAGGCACATGGTCCAGGCCGTGCCCCAGCGTGCCGATCCACAATGATCCGTCGTGCTGCTCTCGTACCGAGAGAACCTGGTCGCTGATCAACCCATTCTCATTCCCTGCTCTGCGTCCGTATGTCCGGGTTGCTCTGAAACGCCTGTCAAGATTCCTGACGCCTTCCCCATTCATTCCGATCCAGACCCCTCCGCCCGCGCTTTGCGCGATACTCCTGATATTCAAGAAACCCGGAGGGTCGTTTGGCAGCGTGCTGTATTGAAAGAATTTGTCAGCGTGGGCATCATAGCAGGAGATGCCCCCGCTCGTCCCAAACCAGATCGCCCCTGATCGGTCTTCGGTCATAGAGAGAACATCATTCCTGATGGGCCCGGCAGCAGGGTTTGTCCCGCCCCGGAAGTTGGTCCATGTGCGTCTGTCCGGAATGAACCGGCAGACACCTCCCTCGAACGTCCCCACCCAGAGTCCGCCTCTGCTATCTTCCAGTACGCAGGCAATGTTATTGCTACTGAGACTCGTGGGGTCGTCTGCGTTATGCCGGAAATGCGTGAAGGCTTTGCGGGTTGGATCGTAGCGGTCCAACCCATCACGCGTTGCGATCCACAACAATTGGTGGCTGTCGATCTGAAGATCCCAGATCATGTTGCTGCACAGAGTCGTCGAATCTCCGGGATTGCAGGTGAAGCTGGTGAAGCTATTCCGTGCCGCGTCGAGTTCGCTGAGACCTTCCCACGTTCCCACCCAGAGGTTGCCGCTGGCATCTTCCGTTATAGACGAGACGAAGTTGCTCAGGAGGCTGCCGGGGATGTTCGGGTCATGGCGGTACCGGACAAACAGGGCAGACCCTGAATCGAGTCGGCATAGTCCACCCCCCCAGGTTCCGACCCAGAGCGTTCCATGGGCATCTTCAAACAGGGCCGTCACATTGTCGTTGCTGAGACTCGCGGTATCACCCGGGTCATTCCGATAGGAGATGAATCTGGCAGTAGAGACCTCGTAGCGGACCAGTCCCCCTTTCAGCGTGCCAATCCATAGATCGCCGCTGTTGCTCTGCAGGAGCCGCCAGATGTAGTTGTCTGATATGGAAAAGGAATCGGCAGGGTTGTGGCGGTACACGGTGAATCGGTATCCGTCGTATCTGTTGAGCCCGTCTTCCGTTCCGAACCAGAGAAAGCCGATACGGTCTTGTGCTATGCACTGAATATTCGATTGGGACAAGCCCAGGTCGGACGGCAGGTGATGGAAACGTACAGCGGCAGGTTGGGCGTTGCCTCTCAGGTGTGGGAGCACCGCCATGGAGATACAGCAAACAGCGGTCAATATACGAGATGGCATGAACTGTGTCAATATGATTTCCGCCGTTGAGAGCCGGACCTTGCCGGCCTTTGGGCTTTTGCACTGCGTTTTGTCCGCCCCTCAATGATATCGGCAACGAGTGCGGTCCACCCCGTCTGATGCGAGGCTCCCAGGCCGGCTCCTGTCTCTCCGTGGAAGTATTCGAAGAAGAGAAGATGATCCTGACCCTTGGGATCGTCCTGCAGTTGCGTGTTCGAGCCTTGTGCCGCGCGGACGCCGCGTGAGTCCTTCAAATAGAGGCTTGAGACGCGCCGCGCAAGTTCGTCTGCCACCTCCTTTATTGTGAGGTGCGTGCCGGAATTCGTCGGGTATTCGATCAGAAAGTCATCCCCATAATATTGATGGAATTTGCGCAGCGATTCAATGATCATATAGTTCAACGGCATCCAGACAGGTCCACGCCAATTGGAGTTGCCCCCGTACAGTTTGGTCCTGGCCTCTCCGGGCTCATAATCCACGGTGAGCGTTTGCCCGGAAGCATTCAGTACGAACGGGTGATCTTGATGAAACCGCGAGAGTGCACGGACTCCATGGGGAGAGAGAAACTCCGATTCATCCAGCATACGAGCAAGGATGCGCTTCATACGGTGCCCCCGGAGGAGCGACAGCAATCGTGTGTCCCCAGACCCCGGGACACGCCAGTGTGAGACAAGTTGTGCCAGGTCCGGGCGATAATCAAGAAACCACTGCATCCGTCCGGCAAATTCTGGTACGGCAGACAGGAGCTCCGAGTCGAGTACTTCCACGGCAAAAAGGGGGGTTAGTCCTACCGCGGACCGGACTTTCAGCATAGTCGTGTTGCCGTCAGGGTAGCGGAGCACGTCGTAGAAGAATTCATCCATATCATCCCAGAGATTGATGCCCGTCTTGCCGATGTTTGCCATTGCTCCGGCGATGTAGAGGAAATGTTCGAAGAATTTCGTCGCGAGGTCCTGGTACACCGGCAGCTTGGCGGCAAGCGTGAGAGCAATCCTCATCATATGCAGCGCGAACGTGGCCATCCAGCTGGTTCCGTCCGTTTGCTCGATGTAGCCTCCCCCCGGCATGGGGCTGCTGCGGTCGAACACGCCGATGTTATCCAGTCCAAGGAATCCTCCCTGGAAAATGTTGCGCCCCTCGGCATCCTTCCGATTGACCCACCAGGTGAAGTTCAACAGAAGCTTATGGAACATCTGCTGCAGGAAAGCCGTGTCCCCCATTCCTCCATTGAGTTGTTTGTCTGTCTCGTAGACATGCAGCGCTGCCCAGGCCTGGAGCGGGGGATTTGAATCGTTGAAGGACCATTCATACGCCGGGAATTGGCCCTGGGGGCTCATATACCAATCGTGCATAAGAAGTGTAAGCTGTTCCTTTGCGCTTTCAGGGTCAGCCTTGGCAAGCAGCGCACAGTGGAACGCCAGATCCCAGGCGGCGTACCATGGATACTCCCATTTGTCCGGCATGATAATGACATCGGAATTGTTCAGATGTTGCCAATCGTTGTTTCTGCCGTGCCAACGTTCTGCCGGAGGCGGAGGGAGTGCCGGGTCACCGTTCAACCATTGTCGAACATCGTAGCAATAATACTGTTTTGACCAGAGCAGCCCGGCCATGGCCTGGCGCTGGACGAGCCGCTCATCGGAAGAAGAAGGGGTGGAAAAGAGCTCGTCATAGAACTCATCTGCCTCCCGTCTTCGTCGGGCAAGGAGAGTGTCAAAACCAGAAAAGGCTGCACCCGGTTTTTCGCCGGCCAGGCGGAGGCGCACAGTCCAGGCATCCCCTGGAGACAGGATGCGGGAATGATCGACAGCAGCACGGGTTCCTTCCCGTGCAGGGTTTACCGCCGCTGCCTGCTCCTCCGTGATGTAGTCGTTGATACCGTCTTTGAAGTACCTCGCCTCCGTCGGAGCGTCGAACAATCGGCGAACGTTTGTCTCGTTCTCGCAGAAAAGCGGCACCGTCGCCTCCTCGCAGGCGAGCCATCGGGTGCCGAGAGCGCTATGGGAGGCCCGCAGGTGTCCTCCCTCTGCCGTGATCAGGGGCCGGTACGGATCAAGGCCCCACGACCAGGTGTTGCGAAACCAGAGATGAGGGACAATGTGAAGCAGGGCAGGGGTCCGCGCCCGATTGGTCGCGGTGCATTGGATCAGAATGTCGTCCGGGGCCGCTTTTGCGTATTCAATAGAGAGGTCAAAATACTTGCCATCGTTGAAGACGCCGGTATCCAGCACTTCATACTCGGGTTGCTCCCGTGTGCGCCGGGCATTTTCATCGACGAGAACCTGGTAGGGGTATTCGTGAGGATACCGATAGAGCGCACGCATGTAGGAATGCGTCGGCGTGTTGTCAAGATAATAGTAAAGCTCTTTGACGTCCTCGCCGTGATTTCCCTGCGGGCCCGTGAGCCCGAAAAGGCGCTCCTTCAGAATCGGGTCGTGCCCATTCCAGAACGCGAATGCGAAGCAGAGAAGCTGATTCTCGTCGGAGATGCCCGCAATGCCGTCTTCACCCCAGCGATACGCCCGGCTGCGGGCGTGGTCATGCGGAAAATAATGCCAGGCGTCTCCCGATGCGCTGTAGTCTTCCCGTACAGTTCCCCACTGGCGCTCGGAGAGATACGGCCCCCACGACTTCCATGCGGATCGCTCTTTCAGCGGTCCCCTGAGCCTTCGCAATTCTGCAATCACGGTTGGACCTCAGATGATAGCATGGAACTCCAATGTCGCCACCAGAGTTCCACGATCGGTAAAGCTCGAAAGGGCAGAAATGAGCATGCGAGGCAAAATTAGCACTTTTCTTAAACACATGCACCGGGCGCGCCGCGAAATTTTGGACGAATTCTGCAGCGCGCCCTGAGTTAACTAATCACCACCTGGCGCAGGAGCTTCTTCATATCCACGGATGCCCATTTCCGGCAGGTCGAGTCCATCAAGTTCGTCTCTGGCCCGGGTACGCATCCGCAGATAGGGAATCATGTTTGTGAGCTTGAAGAAGCCATACATCGAGGCGAAAACAAACGTGATACACACCAGAGCGCCGATGACTTCCGCGAAGAACTGTCCGGGGTCGCCGTAGAGCAGGCCACGGACGGTTCCGGGCACTCCATTCCATCCCTCGCCATACGACCCGTCGGCAAGGAGCCCGAGGGCAAGAATTCCCCAGAGGCCGTTGACCCCATGGACCGCGACTGCACCCACGGGGTCGTCGACGCGCAGCTTGTGATCCACGATGAACACGGCCGCAACCACAAGGAACCCTGCGACGCTTCCAATGAGGACCGCTGCCTGGGCATTGACGAACGCGCACGGGGCGGTGATAGCCACCAACCCCGCCAGCATGCCGTTGGCCATCATGCTCGGGTCGGGCTTCCCGAACCTTTTCCACATGTACAGTGTCGCTACGAGCGCACCGCTCGCAGATGCGAGCATCGTGTTTGTGGCCACGACGGCGATTCGAAGATCGTTGCCCGCAAGCGAGGAACCCGGGTTGAACCCGAACCATCCGAAGGCAAGGATGAACGTCCCTACGATCGCCATCGGGATATTGTGTCCCGGGATGGCATTTGACGAGCCATCCGCATTGTACTTTCCTGTGCGCGGTCCGAGGACCATGGCCCCAGCCAGAGCAGCCACCCCGCCGACCATGTGCACGACCGATGATCCCGCAAAATCAACATGGCCATGCCCGAGCCCGAAGTTGACGCCGAGGGCTCCCAGCCATCCGCCACCCCAGACCCAGTTGCCAAAGAGGGGATAGATGAACATCGAGATAAAGAACCCATAGAGGATGAAAGGGAGAAAGCGCCACCGTTCCGCCATGGCGCCGGTGGGGATGGTTGCCGTCGTGTCCATAAAGACCATCTGGAAGAGAAACAGAGCGTAGATCCCGACATCGTAGACCGAGTTGTTGAGGAAGAAACCGCTGTACCCGAAGAGGCCAAAGCTCTTTCCAAACAGAGTGACCGTGAATTCGCTGGTGAGGCCCGGGGTGCCTCCGAGGCTGGCCACGCCCCCCACGCCTCCAAACATCAGCGCGAACCCGCATATCCAGAAGCCGAGAACACCAATGGCATAGATCAGGAAATTCATCCCCATGGTGTGCGCTACATTCTTTGCGCGCGTGAATCCGGTCTCGACCATGGCGAATCCCGCCTGCATGAACATTACCAGGAAGCCGGTGACAAGCGTCCAGACAATATTGAGCGCCACGCGGCTATGACCGACGGCATCTGCCACCTCCGCGAGCGTTGGCTGGCCGGGTTTTGACGCTGGAACGTCGGCGATCGTTCCAGTTTTCGCCCCGGTGGGATCACCTTCGGCCAATGTCCGGACTGGCAGAAGCACCAGTAACGCGAGGACTGCCAGTGTCCCCAGCAACAGTGCCATCGTCCATCGTGCTTGCAGCATGTTCCGCCCTCCAATCATGAATGATATGGGTAATGAATCAAAATGTCACGATGCCGCTCAGAGAGATCGTGTTCTGTCGAGGCTCGGTCTCCATGCCGTCGCTTCCGTCGAACACGGGAGCGTTCGACCGGTCATGGCGGTACTCCACGCGCACGAACAGGTTCTGCAGGACCCTGTGTTCATACGTGACCGTAATTTCTCCCAGCGTCTGAACGAACCCGGTAGTGAAGCCCGAAGGATCATCGTAGAACTCTCCCCGCACGCTGATCGCAGAATTGTCTGCAGGTGTGTACCGTCCGTACAGGGCCGCGCCTTTCCATTCAGCACGCTGTCCATACCCTCTTTCAGTGCCATAGAGCACGTCTGCCGCGACGGTGAACTGTTCGCCGATCTGGACAGTGGAGATAAATTCTGCAATCTGCCGGAACGGCGAGTTTGAGCTATCCGGTTGCCCCGGTCCCCCGATCCAGTTTGCCGTAAAGGAGAGGCTGCGGAGGGGGGTATAGGTGAGTGTCGCTCCAAAGGTCTTGCCGCTCGCCGCCGTACTGGCGTTCCAACCGTTGCTGATGCTGGCGCCGATGGAGAGTTGTTCCAGAAGCGGGTATGCTGCACGCACGCCGATGTGGTAGTACGGAATGGCCCAGGCAAAGAGGAAGGAGCGGCTGTAGTTGGCGTTGTCCTTCGCGTTGATCGTTTCGAACCCCATATGCGTCACGAACTTGCCTGCATCGACCATGAGTCCCGCACCGACGGGAACCAGGAGAGAGACGAAGCCTTGCATCAGGAGGTTCAAGGTGCTCGCGCTTCCCGCATGGATGATGTCGGATGCGGCCCCCGTATTGAGGGCGATATGGAAGCCGATCGGCGCTGCGCGCCGCTCGATATCTACCTGTGCTTCAGAGAGGACAAACTGTCGCTCGGAGAGGTCGAAGTTGCGGTAGCGGTTGGTGTGGCTGGCCGGTTTGGCCGCATTCCAGCTGAAGTAGGAGTCGACGAAACCCCCGATCGCGACGGGAGGAAGTGAATCTCGTTCCTGGGCTTGTCCGTCCAACAGTGCCATGAACAGGCATGGCAGCAGTAGAGAGGTGATGGCACTGGCTCTTACCCATGACATATTGCCTCCTGCACTGATGAGTCACTTGCGGGTGATGCGTTGCCCGGTGGAGCGGAATTGTGCGGGCCTCTCCCGCAGACGCGGCCTACAAGGCGTTGTCACCCGCCTCCTGTGTCCTGACCCGGATGGCTTCGTCAATGGTCGAGATGAACACCTTGCCGTCGCCGATCTCTCCTGTTTTCGCCGCTTTGAGGATGATGTCCACCGTCCTGTCGAGGGCACTGTCCGGAACGACAATCTCAATCTTGATCTTGGGGAGCAATCCGACCTCGTATTCGGAGCCCCGGTAGATTTCCTTGTGTCCTTTCTGCCGTCCAACGCCGCGTGCTTCGTACACGGTCATACCCTTGATGCCGGCCTCCAGAAGGGCGTCCTGGACATCGTCGAGCTTGTGGGGTCGAACGATTGCTTCGATCTTTTTCATGCATGCACTCCTGGCAGTGGGTGAATGGTCCGGCCGCCGGCCTCGTGGCACCTGCCGCAGGACAGAACCACTATTTATAAGGCAATAGTCTAGTTCAGACTTATTTATTAAGGTCATACATGGATTCCGCCTTCTATATTAAACATTTTTCTCAGAATGTCAAGTATTTTATTAACTATTATTGGTCGAACGACCCGGGTTCAGTCAGGGCGGGCTGACAAGGCTCTGGTGAAAGTGGGAGGAGGAGTGAATGCAAAGGGCCTATCCCAGGGGGGGACTCGTCGCGGTCCTTGACCCCTCTGGAATAGGCCCTGAGCAGTTGGCGATACTGTCAATACATGAAGGGATTCAGCTGCAGCGACACAGGATTTCCGATCAGCACAAACTGCAAGTTGTGGATGTATTCGTTGCAGACTTTCTGAATGTCCTCCGCGGTGACCTTGCGGATATTCTCCATCAGCTTCGTTCCTTCTTCGTACCCTTTTCCGCTCAATTCGTAACGCGCCAGCATATCGGCCTGCGAAGCGTTCGTTTCTACCCCCAGGTAGTACCCGGTGAAAAAGAGATTCTTCTTGTCGCTGAGCGTCTTCGCCGGGACTGGCTCGTTCTGTAGTTTCTTCAGCTCGCCGACCATGACGGCAATCGTGGTTTCAGGTTTCGTCGTGGTAACATAAATTCCCGCATAGTTCGAGAACATAGCGCCGGCGGTTGCCGAGGCGGCATAGGAGAGGCTCCGCTTGGTGCGAACCTCCTCGAACAGCCGGTCGCCCAGTATGGACCTGGCCATGATCATCGCATAACTTGCGGGGGAACCAAAAAGCGGCGCAGGAAACAGTCCGGTGATGTAGTTCGTGGGAAGGTCCCGTTTCACAACGAGAACCATCGGAGAGGAGTGTTGCACCGGAACCGGCCGGGACACCGTGAACGAGCCTTGCGGCAGGATTCCGAATGACGTCTTCACCATCTGCTCAAGCTCGCTCCGGGTGACATTGCCGCAGACCACCAGGAGCATCTGGGCGGCCGTGACTCTGCTCTGCATAAATGCTTGAAGGTCTTTGGCGCTGAATGACCGTACAGTGCGCACGGTTCCCGAAGGATCGATGGAGTATGGGTTCTCCCGATAAAAGGTCTCGACGGCAAGCTGGGTCAGATACTGATCGGGGACATCCTTGACCTGGCGGATGCCTGCCACGGTCCGCTCCCGCTCGCGTTCCACCAACGCCGAGTCGAACGACGGGTTCAGGATCACGTCAGTGAAAATCTTCCAGGATTCCGCGAAGTTCTTCTTCACACACTGCATGTCGATGCTGGAATAATCTGGACCGGCCGCGGAGTTGAGCCGGGTGTCCATCCGCTCGAGCGCGGCGCTCAGCACGTCCAACGGGTAGTTCTTTGTCGCCCTGGTTGCCACAAGCAGGGCAAGCCGCTCAATCCCGGCTTTCTCGAGACCGGCGACGGCCACTCCTCCACGAAAATACATGTTCGCGGCGATGATGTCGGTAGCTGGGTTGGAGACATAGACGACTTTCAGCGCTCCGACCGTGAATGATTCAGGCTGAACAGCAGCCGGGGCTGCGACGGAAAGCAGCACAAGCACAAGCAGCAGGATCCACATTCTCATGATCGTTCTCCTCAATAGTGAGATCAGAATCCAAGAGTTTTCCGGTCGGCAGGCGACAGGAGCGTCCCCATGATGTACGGCTTGCCAATGACATAGGTGTTCAGGTAATTCGCTATGTCCTTCCGGGTCACTTTCGCCGAGTTGTCCACGTAGTCCAGGTAGTAGTCGAGCCCGGCAACCGCCCACCAGAAGCCAACGGTGTGGGCAAATTGCGACGGGCGCTCACGGCCGTATTCATCGTCGATCCCCAGGATGGTCTTCGCGTTCGCAAGCTGGTCATCGTTGAAATAGCCGGGAGATCCCATATTCTGGAGTTCCTTATGGATTGCCTGGAGCAGATCCTTGTACTTCTCTGCCGATGTCTGTGCCATGAGCGTGATCGGGCCGGTATGGGCCAGCGTTTGATAATTGAGGTTGACACCGTAGGCGAGTCCGCTCTCCACGAGATTCTTATAGAATGTCGAGGTTCTCTGACTCAGGATGAATGACAGGATGTCCGCCGCATAGGTGGCCTTCGGATCTTTCACCACGCTCGGGCCTTCCCACTCCATCATCACGGTGATCGCGTTCACAGGAGCAGTGATCACGACGGTATCCGTCTTCGGAATCGGCGGATGTTCGGGAACCGGAAACGCCTTGAACGGGTCCGGTCCGCGCTTCCAGGATGAAAACACTTTTTGGGCGAGACTGAAACCTTCGTCGGCCGATACATCGCCGGCGAGGATTAACGCGGAGTTATTCGGGATGTAATACCGGTCCTGGATGGTCTGCATTTTCTGCGTGGTCGCGCTCAGGATCACATCCCGTTCTCCAAGCGCATTCTTGCGGCTGTAATATTTCCACCAGACCTTTTTGTTCACTGCACGGTAGAGAAGGTAAAACGGATTTGCTTCGTTCCGGTCGTATTCCCCGATGACGACCGGCCGCTCTTTCACCAGCTCTTCCTGCTGAAAGAGGGGGCCGGTAATGGCATCATACATGAACACCATGGCCGGCAGCATGCTGTCCTTCGGCACCGTGAAGAAGTAATTGACCCGCTCATCGCCGGTGCTGCCGTTCCAGGACGCGCCGAGCTCCCGGAGCCGTTCCAGGTAACGCTCCTGGTTGGGTATGACCTTGTTCGCCTTGAAGAACATGTGTTCGTACAAGTGCGACAGGCCGGTATATTCGGGTCCTTCGGTGAATCCGCCGTTTTTGACATTTATCTCCACGGTCACCAACGGAACCCCGGAATTGTGGATAACAATGACGTCGAGGCCGTTTTCCAGAGTCTTCTTTGCAATCCCGAATTCATCGGCCGCTTGTGCCGCATGGTGGGGAAACAGGAGTAGCCCCAACATCAAAGTGAGAATCCATCTGTGCATGGGTTGCCTCCAGATCAAGGACTGTTAAGGTGGGTAGTACCTCTTTCAAGGATCATCGGGTATGACAATGCGCAATAATAATGAAAGAAAAAACCTTTTTCAATAGCGGATCATCCTCTGCTATGCCGGCGCTGATTACTCGGATGTCACAACGAGGACGGCGCCCTTCAACGAGTCTGATTCGGCCGTAATCCGGATCGGGCCCTTGCCGGATTCCGTGGAGCGAACAATCAGCAGGCACTGCCCATGGAAAGCCTTGCACTGAGGCAGCTGGAACGAGTCATGGCTCGTGGGGTCTCCGTTTGCCGCCGCAGCCAGTGAGCCCGCTCCGCTTATACTGAACCGCACGAGATGAGCGGCGGTGGGAACCCGATCCCCCCGGGTGTCGACCGTCGAGACCGTGACGTAAACCAGATCCTGGCCGGCAGACTTTATCGTCGCCCTGTCTGCGGACAGCGTAAGTGCCACAGCAGGACCCGTGGTCCTCATTGAATCGCTCGCCCATGGCCGTCCCGCCTTGTATGCAACCACGCGCAATTCGCCCGGCTCATATCGCACATCATCCCAGCGCAGACGATACTCGTATGGTTTCTTCGCCTTCCGGCCGAGCGAGCGGCCGTTCAAAAAGAGCTCGGCGGAGTCGCCCGATGTGTAGAGGTGAACCGGCGTCACCTGCCCGATCCTTCCCGGCCAGTTCCAATGGGGGAGAAGATGTGCCATCGGAAGGTCAGGCCGCCAGCGAGCTTGGTACAGATAGAAGCGGTCCTTCTTGAACCCGCAAAGATCCATGATACCAAAATACGAACTGCGCGAAGGCGTGGGGTCGTTCCCATACGGTGTCGGCTCCCCGAGGTAGTCAAAGCCGGTCCAGACGAACTCCCCCGCTACTGAGGGATTCCGGTCCTGTCCTTCGAATTCAACGTCCGGGATCGTCGCCCAGGGGGGAGCAGTGAGATTGTATGAGCTCACCTGGAAGTTCTGTGCCCCTTGAGCCTTGTCGTTACTTACCGGGAAGAAGTACTCGCCGTTGGAGCTGATGCAGGATGAGGTCTCGCTTCCGTACAAGGCTTTCATCGGGTTCGCGGCCCAGAACTTCGCATAGAGGTGCGGCTTATAATTGTACCCAAAGACATCCACCGAATCCTGGAAACCATCAAAGCCGGCGTCGGGATTGTCGCATCCGGATGTGACCGGGCGCGTGGGGTCCTCCGAGCGGAAGATCGCCCGCAGTCTTCCGACGAGAATCCCATTCTGCTGCTCCCGCACTTCATTTCCCGCGCTCCAGAAGATCACGCTCGGGTGGTTTCGGTCGCGCCGGACGAACGCCCGGACGTCCTTTTCATGCCACTCTTTGAACAGCGTACTGTAATCATTCGGCGTTTTTCCCTGCTCCCAGCAATCGAAGGCTTCATCCAGCACGAGCATTCCCATCCGGTCGCAGAGGTCAAGCAGCTCGGGTGCGGGGGGATTGTGGCTTGTGCGGATGGCGTTGCACCCCATTTCCTTCAACAACGCTATCTGACGCTCGAGCGCGCGCACATTGACCGCAGTGCCCAGGGGCCCGAGGTCGTGGTGGTTGCACACACCATTGATCTGCACCCTGCTGCCGTTCAACAGGAGCCCGTTGTAGGGGGTGAATTGAAATGCTCGAATACCAAAGGTTGTCTCGCGTGTGTCGATCACATGCCCATGTTGCCGAAGGGACGTTCGCAGTATGTAAAGATCAGGAGACGTAACGTCCCAGAGCTTAGGGGACTCGACGGTGATATCCGTCTCATTTTTTCTCACGCTGCCCCCGGGAACCTGGAGAGTGAGCTCCTTTGTCGATGCAACGACGTTGGATCCTTGAGCGTTTAGAATCTCTGCCAGGATGGAAACATCGGCCGGAACGTCGGATTGATTGTTGATCTCCGTGGACACATGAACGACAGCATTTTCCTTCGACACGGAGGGTGTAGTCACGAAGATGCCGTCGTGAGCCACATGCACGGGAGCCGTCCTGACGAGCCATACGTTTCTGTACAGTCCGCCGCCAGGATACCAGCGGGAGGAGTTCGGGGGATTGTCCAGCCTCACGGCCAAAACATTCTCCCCCTCAAAGCGAATGTATGGTGTCATCTCCAGTTGGAACGAAGCATAGCCGTACGGCCATTCACCGATGTACTTGCCGTTAAGCCAGACCTTCGCGTGCGACATTGCCCCGTCGAAATCGACGAAGAAGTGCTTCTCCTTGTCGTTGGACGAGACGGTGAAGTGTTTGCGGTACCATCCGATCCCAGTCCACGGAAGCTTCCCGGTGTTCCCGGGCAGG
Organism: uncultured Bacteroidota bacterium; assembly: GCA_963809695.1. Taxonomy (GTDB): domain Bacteria; phylum Bacteroidota; class Ignavibacteria; order UBA10030; family UBA6906; genus JAGDMJ01. The sequence continues at coordinate 576,277 of CAWEKI010000007.1, read as the reverse complement.
TCCTCCCGAAACGGTCCTTCGATGCCCCAGTCATGGGGGAGATCAAGCTTCCGCCAGGACGTGTCGGCGAGATCCGCGCTTTCGAGTCCTGCCGGTTCGCTTTTCGTTGATCCGTCCGGCATCGCCCCAAAGCGGGCGAAGAGCCACCCTTTGTCGAACGACTCACGGTCGTCGTTTGCACCGCTATCGGAGGAAGGGGAACAGGCAGAGAGGAAAAGAGAAACCGCGAGGAGTGGAATGAGGACGCAAAGAGGATTATTCATGCCTTTTCTCCTTTCGGGTAAGAGCGACAGGCAATGGCCCATGCCGCTCAGTTACAGGTGATTGGCGCCATCGTTCCTGCAAACGTACGAAGTCTAGCGAAAACGAAAAGGTTTGTCAAGGGCTCTTTATAGAAACTCCAAAGAAAAATAGTATTGATCATCATATCCCACGAGAGTAGATACTTCTTTGATCTGCTTATTATCCCAATGGACATGGCAAGGGTCCGATCGTGATGAAGCGAAGCGCCCACCGGGGATCGGCACACGGCAAAATACGCGCCCGACGGAAGAGTGCTGATCTCCTTCCGCGACATGGCCAAAGGCTCCCCGACCAACGGCGACTGGGCAGCGTGGGTGGGCACGTACGACGACATTGTGGTGGGAGGGGAAGGGCAGTACCGGATTCGATTGATGGATAACCTGAAAGATGCAGACTGCGGATATCCCGGCGTCGAGGTGCTTCCAGACGGAATTTTTGTGCTCACCACCTATGGCCATTGGGTGGAAGGGGAACAGCCGTTTATCATGAGCGTGAGGTTGAAGCTTCAGGAATGCGACAAGGGAATAGGGCATAGAGGTGGAACGCGGTTCAACTATCAATGAACCATTATCTATGGGTTCCCGATTAGAGGTCCCTCGCTAACCCCTACTCCCCATGCCCTATGACCTGCTTTGCCGGGAGACTCACGCGGAACTCTGTTCTCCCCGGCTCACTTATGGCCTCGATGCGGCCTTTGTGCCACTCAACGATGCGCCGGACGATGTCAAGCCCGAGCCCCGTTCCTTCGCCGACAGACTTGGTGGTGAAGAATGGATCGAAGATCTTCCCTTTGATCTCCGCCGGAATCCCCTTCCCGTTGTCAACGACGCGCACGACAACACACGAGTGTTCATGTATCGCCGTCACAGTGACCTGGCCGTTGACAGGCGCGGCATCGATGGCGTTGTCGATGAGGTTCATCCATATTTGATTGATCTCGGCGCTGAGCCCGTGAACCGGGGGAAGAGCCGGCGTGAGATCAAGGGAGATGGCCACGGACCTGGCGCGTGCCTTGCCTGCCAGCATCGCGACGGTGTCTCTGAGCCCCGCCGGAATATCGACGGGTCCTTCGTTCGGGTCGTGGTCCATGTGCGTGAAGCCTTTTACGGCTGAGACGAGATTATGGATCCGGGAAGCGGCACGTTCAATGTCCACGGCCAGCGACTTTGCTGCGCATCCTGCCGCGACCCATCGTAGCGCAACGTTTAGGTTGGGTGCCTTGAGACTACCGGAGAGCCGGTTCAGCACCTCAAATGTTATGGGGGTCCTCGCCAAATCCTCCGCCACTTCTGTGTCGACACCGTGGCTATCGAGCCATTCTGCAAACTCCTCTTCCCGGTCCGCAAGGGCGAGGCCGGACACAAACCGGTCTGCCCCGTCGCTCATGCAGAAATCATGCACTTGATCGAGTTCCTTCAGTTGCGCTTCCGTCAGGTTCGCCCTCCCCAGGGAACGAGCTGCTTCCTCGGCCGCGGTCAGCATGCCCAGCATGGATTTCGCGTCGCGCAGGACCGCCGATGCCGGATTGTTCAATTCATGGGCGAGGCCGGCAGCAAGCTTTCCGAGCGAGGCGAGCTTTTCGTTGCGAAGATCGGCCGAGGTGAATTGCCGGGCGCGGTCCATCATCGCATGCACCAGGATCGAGGTGACCTCGTGGCAGTGGCGGATCAGCTCCGGAAGATCATCGCGGTCCAAGGCCAGGGCCTCAACTGGCTCTTCAACAACGGTGTCCCCGGGTGGGTTGCGAAGTCTCGAATAGGGCAACAACCCGGTAACATCGCCCGCCTGCCATTCCATTGCCCTGATCTGCGTGTTTCCCCGATCGATCGTGATGGACATCCGCCCGGAGAGCAGGATGTATAGCCCCCCGACAACTTCCGTGTGACGTGACACCACATCGCCTGGCTGGTAGTGGCGCAGGGTCCCATGGGTAGCGATCCAGAGAAGCTCTTCGCGGGGCGCATTCCCGATGGTTCTGTGCGACGACAGACGGTCGACAAGTTCTTCTGTGGTCATAGGGTACGTATCACTTCGGCGTGGTCGAGGACTGCTGGTCGAGGTGCACCGCAGCAATTTTCGCGGGGTCGAACTTCGTGAGCTGGACCACTTTTGCCTGGCCCCGGAGAAACGTCGGGACGCTCATCATAGCCTGCTCCTTGTTCTCCGCTTCCAGGACGGCCCAACCTGTGTGAGCCCCGTCTTTGCACCCCCAGTCAAAATGGGTGAGATACCCTATTGCCAGGGTCTCTTTGAGGGCAAGGTTGCAGTCCGCGGCCGCGTGGTGTGAGATGACCAGAAATCTTTTCATCCGAGTTCCCTCCTAGACGGTGTTGAGATAGCGGTGGATTGAGTAGATGGCCGCCGAGCCTTCGCCGACTGCTGCGGCAACGCGACGGTTGGCATTCGCGCGCACGTCTCCCGCCGCAAAGATCCCGGGCACGTTCGTTTCAAAAAGCAGAGGGTCCCGGTCCAGCGTCCAGCCCGCCGGTCTGCCGTTGACACGGGGGATATCCGGCCCGGTCAGGATAAATCCTTTTTCATCCCGCTCCACGAGGCCTGCCACCATGTCCGAGTGCGGTGCTGTTCCGATGCAGATGAACATAGCGGCGGCCTCCAGCGTGCGTTCCTCCGCAGTATCAACGTTGCGGATGACAACCTCGCTGAGGTGGCCGTCCCCGTGCACCCCGACCACTTCGACGCTGGGGATGACGGTAATATTCTCAGTGACGATGATGCGCTGGACGAGATAATGCGACATCCTGGGGTTCAGTGCAGGAGCATGAATGAGGACCGTCACATGTTTCGCGTAGCGTGAAAAGAAGAGCGCGGCCTGACCGGCAGAGTTCGCCCCGCCGACAATACAGACGTTGCAGCCTCGATATGCCGCTGCCTCGCTCAACGCGACGCCGTAGTACACCCCGACGCCGTTGAGCTGAGCGATCCCGGGAACGTCGAGCGTCCGGACAGACATTCCCGTCGTGAGGATCACTGCATAGGCGGAGATCTCTTTCCCGTCTGCCAACTGCACGATCCGGTACGGATCCTCCCGCCTGATTCCGACCACTTCCTGGGCTGCCAGCACTTCCGCCCCGAAGCGGCGGGCCTGTGCGCTCGCGCGCTGGGCAAGATCTGCACCCGTGATGCCGTTGGGGAAACCAAGGTAATTCTCGATCCTCGAACTCGAGCCGGCCTGTCCCCCCGGACCGCTCTGCTCGATCAAGACAACGCGCATTCCCTCGGATGCCGCGTACAGGGCGTTGGCCAGGCCGGCGGGGCCGGCGCCGATCACCGCCACATCATAAAATGGACGTTGGGCCTCCGTCTGCAGGCCGATCTTCTCGGCAAGCTTAAGATTGGACGGGGCGCTCAGGTATGTACCGTCAGGGAAGAAAACCGCGGGAAGCCTGGCAAGGCCATCCGGAAATTGCGCGATGAGCTCGCGCATGCTTGTGTCCTCATCGATGTCGATCCACTGATAGGGGACCTGATTGCGCGAGAGAAATTCACGGACGGCATAACTCTGTGGTGAAAATCTTGCGCCGGCAATACGAATCCCATCGAAGGGAAGGTGTGCATGGCTCTTCCATTCGCCGAGCAGGTCATCAAGTACCGGATACAGCTTCTGGTCCGGGGGGTCCCAGGGCTTCATGAGATAGTGATCCAGGCCGACCTCGTTGATGCCTTCGATCGCCACCCCCGTATCGGCATAGGCGGTAAGCAAGACTCTGCGCGCTTCCGGGTGCAATTCTCGCACCCCGGCCAGAAGCTTCATGCCGGTCATTTCGGGCATCCGCTGGTCAACCAGGAAGAGCGCGACCGCAGTGCCGCGCTGCTTCAGTTGACGGGCAACCTCGAGTGCTTCCTGCGGGGAACCGGCCTTTACAATGCGATAGTCGCGTTTGTAGTGGCGGCTCAGGTCCCGTTCGATCGCCGAAAGCACCTGGGGATCGTCGTCCACGCTCAAGATGACTGGTCGGGCCACAAATTTCTCCTCACGTAATCGTTGTCAGCAATGGAACAAAGAACAGTCGAGAGACCGTTCCCGGATTTCAGCGCCGGAGGAGATAAAGTGCCGTGATATCGTCGTTCTGCTCTGCCTTTCCGGTAAACCGCTTGATGTCACCGATCAATTCGTGGATGAAACTGCCCGCTTTGTCGGACCTCTGCGTCACAACAAGGTCTTTGAGTGGGAAAGCCGTGTCGTACAGATCCCCATTTTCGTTCATCGCCTCGGTGACCCCGTCCGTGTAGAGGAGCAGACGGTCGCCCGGCTGGATGGTCACAGTCTCCGTCTGGAACGGGAAGTCCATGTCCAGCATTCCCAGGGGCACGCCGCCGGTGCTGAGCTCATGGACCGAACCGTCCGCACGCAGGAGAAACGTGGAGGTATGCCCGGCGTTGAGCGATTCGAATTCCCCGGTCGTGGGTACCAGGATTCCGAGGTATGCAGTGATGAACTTATCGTCCGTGGATGCATGGCATATCACCCTGTTCAGCCGGACGGCAAGATCACGCAGCGGCATTCCACTTTCGATGTATGCCGAAAGATAGGCGTGGAGACTGCTGACGAGAAGGGCCGCGGGGACGCCTTTGCCTGAAACATCCGCGATCACGAGCGCGTACCTTCCGTCTGGAAGCGCTATACAATCATAATAATCGCCGCCCACGGCTTTTGAAGGGATGTTAATACCGGCAACGTCATACCCTTCGATGCCGGGTAGGGATGTGGGCAGGATACGCTGTTGTATGGACGCCGCAACGGCAATATCCTGCTCGATCTTTTGTTTCTCCAGCGCCTGGGCGTGGAGATAGCGGTTCTCAAGCGATGCATGCACCTGCCTTGCCAGCGCGTCCAGCAGAAGCTGGTCTGTCTCATCGAATGCCACGGGGCCGCTCCGACTCTCCTTGTTGAACAGCTCGAACAAGTAGCTGTTCCCGCCGAAGGAAATCGACGAGATGATATGGTGCTGGCCTGCCTGGACCGTCATGACGGGTGCTGTTGCCGCGGCGGATCCTTCCGGGAACGAATACACCTGCATCTGGCCGTTCGCTGCCGCGACCGTCACCATTCCACGTGAGGCATTCGTAAGCATCGCGGCACGCTGTAGGGCCATCTGCTCGGGTGTGATATCCTGGTTCAGCCTGGCAACTTCGATGCCGGTATCGATCAGGCTGTTCAGCTGCAATACCCGATGGTTTAATGAAAAGATCAGCCCCTTCTCATTGCGCCGGGAAAGCATGGCCTGGTAGGCGTTGTCAAAAAGGTGCGCGAAGAGCCGCGACGAGAGCACGTCGGCATCAGTTAACTGTACGCCGGGTAATTTGCTGGAGATGATGATGCCGGCGTAGGAGAGATCCACCAGCCTGAGAATGACCCGTATTTCGGTCGATGTTGGATCCAGGACCGCTATGGAGCCGGACCGCTCGTCGGGGACGGGAAGAAAATCCGCCGGGTGTAGCACGCCCGCATTCGTCGGATCATGCCATGTGTCGCTCCCGGCGGAGCGGTGCAGCAGACAGACATCAGATCCCGCCTGGACCCTCCGGACGATCGCGATGAACCGGCCGCCAAGATCTTTGAGTGTCGATGCTGTCGAAAGTGTTCGGAATGCCTCCTGCAAGAGATCAATCTGGACTGCAAGGCGGTCTGTAAGCCCACTTTCGGATATCTCAAAGGGTTTCATACTTCCTCATACCAGTTTGGCAAGTGTCATCAAAGCCTCTTCCACGGTGGATTCTCTTCCCGCGAACTTGAACAATCCCATGATGCTGAGCATCTTTTCCACCGCGGGGTCGAGGCAGGCAAAGACCATTTTTCCTCCTGCTTCTTCCAACTGCTCGATAATTTCGATCAGGAACGACATCCCGATCGAATTCACCACTTTGGAGCCGGCAAGATTCAGAATGATGAATTTCACTCCGGACTCAAAATGGCGCGAGAATTCCTGAGCGATCGCTTCTCCTCCCACATTATTGACATACCCGTTGGTCGCGATGATCAGGCATTGATCCCGCACCTCTGACGTAAGGCTGAATGGTTGTTCCATATGTGATACCTTGGTGCATTTGTTGGTGGTTAAACGAGCAACTTCTTGATGGTGATCTTTGTGCCATGGCTGTCCGATTCGATGCGAAAATCATCAGAAAGGGACTTCATGAGGTTCAGCCCCCACCCCCGCTTGTTGTCCGCCTTCAGCTTTGCTTCAATAGTCGGCGTCTCGACCTCAGAGGGCTCGAACCCTTCCCCGTAGTCCCGGACAAAGATGGTGATCTCCTTTGTGGTCATGGTGAATTCAACGCGCGCAATGGGGATTTTGTTTCCCCCGTGCTCGAAGGCGTTGATGATCGCCTCCGTAACGATGATCCGGGCTTCGCCGATCTTTTCTTCGGCGATACCCAGATGCCTGGCCAGGCGTTCGAGTCCTTCAAGGGCGACAAGTTCAATGTCGGGAATCCTCGGCAGCGTTATTTTGAGTTGTACCGGTTCGTGCATGTGTGTCATTCCTTCATTTTGATGGCCATGATGGTGATATCGTCGTCCTGGGAAATCCCGGCCATCCAGGAATCTCCCTCTCGCACGAGAGCGTCGATGATGTCTTTGGGAGGCTGAGCGCCTGTAGCCGTGAGGACGTCCCTCACCCGTGAATAATCAAACATCTCGCCGGAACCGTTCTTCTGTTCGGGAAGCCCGTCCGTGAGCAGGACGAGTGTGTCGCCCTGGTGAAGATCAGTGGTGTGCACGGCGTAAGGGAAATTCTTCATTGCACCGAGAGGCATTCCTTTCATGAGGATCTCTTCCACACTGCCGTCCGCGCAGTGATACAGGAACACCGGGGGCATGCCGGCGGTGGAAAGAGATGCCTGGCGTCCCTGGAGGCGAACCAGGGTAAATGCCATGAACAGGCGGCCAAGCTTGATGTCCTTGATCGCTTTGCTGCAGTGGCTGAAGAAGGTCTGGATGTCGAACCGCGACGCGTCGGAAAGGAACAGTCCTTTCATCAGCGTCACGATCGCCCCCGCCTGCATGCCGTGCCCTGTCGCGTCGCCTAAGCCTATGTTCAGCGTCCCGTCCTGGCCCGTGCTGAAGTCGTAATAATCCCCGCCGACCTCTGTGGCGGTCTTCATGAACACGCTGATGTCGTATGCGGAGAGCTTCGGAACATCCCTCGGCAGCATGGAGAGCTGGAGTTGTCGTGCATCCTCAAGCTCCTTCGTCTTGCGTTCGTTCTCGGCCTGTAAAGCGCGCTTCTCCGCCTCTGCCGCCTTGGCGCGAAGCAGGGACTCGCGGACCTGCGCTTTCTGTTCCCGCCTTTTGATTTCAAACGTCCGGATGCCGTACAGGGAGGCGAGAACGAGGGCGATATATGTTCCATACGCCCAGCGGGTTTTCCACCAGGGGGGAGTCACCGACACGTGAACCGCGGCACCTTCGGTGTTCCAGATGCCGTCGCTGTTCGATCCCCTGACGCGAAGCGTATACTCTCCTGCATCAAGGTTCGTGAATGTTGCGCGTCGCTCGGTGCCAAGCTGGATCCAGTTGTCGCTGAAGCCCTCCAGCCTGTATGCGTACTGGTTTTTCACGGTGTTGTAGTAGTCGAGGGCGGCGAACTCGATGTTGGCGATGTTGTCCTTGTACGAGAGCGTGATCGACTGCCGGGCCGCGATGCCGGGGACATTCAGCGCGCGCCCTTCTTTGTCGTCCGAGTTATAACGGGTAAACCCGCTGAAAACGACAGGGGGGACAAACGTATTCTCCCGAATGCTGTCGGGATGAAACACGTTGAAGCCATTCCCTCCGCCGAAATACATCTCTCCGGTCCGGGGATCCAGGGCATACGCAGCCTGGTTGAATTCATTCCCCTGCAGCCCGTCACTGTAATCAAAGTTCTTTATCGTCTCATCGCGCGGGTTGAAGCGGGAGAGACCTTTATTCGTGCTGATCCAGAGCATGCCCCGTTTGTCTTCAAGAATGCCGAAGACCATGTCGTTCGGGAGCCCTTCCTTCTGCCCATAGCGCTTGAATGTTCCCGTGGAGCTGTCAAGCCGGTTCAGGCCGGCGGTGGTTCCCGCCCACAACATTCCCGACCGGTCCTCGTGCAGGCAGATTATAATGTTGTCGCTTATGCTTTTCGGGTCGGCTTCATTGTGGTTGAAGTGGGTGAATGTCCCCGAGCTCCGCTCGAAACGGTCAAGGCCTCCGCCGTAGGTTCCAACCCAGAGCACACCTTCGTGGTCTTCTTGGAGTGCCCAGACTCCCTGCGCACCAAGGCTGGTGGAATCGGAATCCCGGTGTGTGTAGGCCGTGAATGTTCCTGTGGCGCGGTCAAAAAGATTCAGGCCCCCGCCATAGGTTGCCACCCAGAAGGCGCCGGTGTGATCTTCGAGGAGTGCAAAAACTCTGTTGTCGCTGAGGCTTTTTGGATTGGAAGGGTCTTGCCTGTAGTGGGTAAACACTCCCGTTGCCCGGTCAAACCGGTCCAGGCCGTTGCTTTCCGTTCCAATCCAGAGAGTGCCTGCCCTGTCTTCCAGAAAACACAGCGCGTTGTTGTCGCCTATACTCCTGGGGTTTGCCGGGTTGTGCGTAAAATGCGTGAACCTGCCGGTCGACCGATCAAGCCGGTCAAGGCTGGCTCGCGTGCCGATCCAGGCCGCACCCGAACGGTCCACATAAGCGGAGATAATGCTATTGTCGGTGAGGCTGGCCGGGTCACCGGGGTCATGAACGTAGTGCCGGAAGAAGTCCATCTCCGGGTGGAACCGATCGACGCCGTTGTCGCCAACCCCGATCCAGATTACGCCCGAGCGATCCTGGAAGAGCGAGAAGAGCCGGTCATTATTCAGGCTTCGGGGATTAGATTCGTTGTGTCGCAGCCGTAAAAAGGAGTCGGTCTTTGGATCATACCTGTTCAACCCCCCGCGGAATGTGCCAACCCAGAGAGTTCCCGCATTGTCTTCAAGGATCGGCCAGACCCAGCTATCGCTGAGGCTCGCAGGGTTGGCGGGATCATGGCGGTAATGCCTGAAGACCCCGGTCAATGGATCGTAGCGGTCAAGCCCTTCGTGGGTACCGATCCAGATGTTTCCCGCATGGTCGCCGACCACCGAATACACCCGGTCATCCCCGAGGCTCATGGGATTGGCCGGATCGTGTTTGAACCGGGTTGTTTCCTTGCTTCGAGGATCGAACCGGGTCAACCCGCCCCCGATCTTCCCCTTCCACTGCACTCCGTTACGGTCCTCGTAGCTCTGGTAGACAGAACTGACCCGCGCGCCTGCCATGCTGACGCTGTCTTTGGGGATCTGCGTGAAGGTCTCCGACAGCGGATTGAAGCGGTTCCAAAATTGCGGGTAATTGAGCGTCTGCACCCAGAGAGTCCCATCCGGCGTTTCGGCGATGGAGACAACGAAATTGTCGTTCACGCTGCCGGAGTCAGCAGCGTCGTGTCTAAAGATCCGGAAGTCATACCCGTCGAACCGATTCAGCCCGTCTTGCGTTCCAAGCCACATGAATCCCTGGCGATCCTGAAAGATGCACATCACGTTGTTCTGCGACAGTCCCTGCTTTACCCCGAGGTGCTCAAACGTGTAGGCGTGTTGTGAAAAAGATGCGGAGACGACGGTGAGGGCGAAAAAGAGCAGGGTGGACAAGGCAAACATCCATCGGCGGGACGGACCTGTGCACTCGTCGACCGGGCAGGCAGGATGGTAGAGCACCGACGGCATCGTTTCCATTGGATGGTCCATAAACATTCCAGCCGCCGGCGGTCTATAAGGCCACCGGCGGCTGATAACTTCACCATAACTTACTTGAGAAGCAACATCTTCCTTGTATTCACGAAGTCTCCTGCCTCAAGCCGGTAGAAGTAGACACCTGAGCTTACCTGGATCCCCGATCCATTCGTCCCATCCCACTGGATCTGATATGTCCCTGCCGGCTGCGCTTCGTTCACCAGGATCTTTACTTCCTGCCCGAGCACATCATAGACCTTCAGCAGCACATTCCGGTTCTGCGGGAGCTGGTACCGGATCGTGGTGGTCGGGTTGAACGGGTTCGGGAAGTTCTGGTCCATGGCAAACGTCTCAGGCAACGTAACTGCTTGCTCCATGGACCCGTCCGGCCTCAAGAGGCCGGTGAACGCCGATGCCAGAGTCACCGTTACTTTCTTTCCGATGAGTTCATACTTCGCGAGGAAAGCTCCTCTTGCCGTCGTACCGTTCTTCAGCCAGAGTGCACCGTTCGGGGCATAGAAGTTGGCAGCAATGCTGGCCGAGGGTCCAAGGATGACCGCTTCGTCGTTATCCCAATCGTGATCGTCCGTGCCTGCGACATAGAAAACAATATTGGAGGCGCCGATGCCACTGCCTTGATTGGGTCCGATGTACGCCGTAGTGTCGGCGGTCATTTGCCTGGCTACCCGCACAATGCCTGCCGTGCCGAACGTCATCCTCGCTCTGCTCTTCATCGTGACCTTGTAGAAGTTGTACGTTCCACCTGCCATGTTTAGCGTCGCGCCAACCTGGATGGTGAGGTTTCGGTAATTGCCCGGATTCAAGTTTGCCTGGGTTCCCGCGGCGACATTGATATCAGCCGTTCCAACGGATGCTGATTGGAATGGGGGAAGGGCAGCCACGACGGGAAGCGTGAGCGGAGTATTGACAGTTCCACCGATCGAACCCGCATTGGTCAGCTGGTTGTAGTAGACATTCCCACCAATCACCGAGCCCGATCCGATCGAGATCTTTGAAGCCTTCAGGTTGTACTGTGGGGGAGTGATGACGCCTTTGCCGACAACAAGCTGATAGCCCGATGTGCTCGCGGTGTTCACGATGACGCTTCCCGAAACGATTCCGGAGCTGTCCTGAAGTGTGATGCCGTTAACCGCAAAGAGTGATGCGTTCGGGACAATCGGCACTGCGACGAAAACAGACTGCTCCATTTGCCTGAAGAAGTTGTCCCCCGTCGCGGAGATCACGCCCGAGGCGTGAACCTGGAAGAGATAGCTCCCGGGGTCCGAAGTGTTGCTGAACGTCCCGGTGTAGACGCCGTTCCCTACATGATTCAATGTAACAGTCTGGACCGTCCCGCCGGGGAGCGTGACGTCCGCTTGAACGGTTGCATTTGTTACAGGGCCACCGCCCGTGGTGTGCTCACCGGCCGGCGACTGACCCCCCTGCGAGAGTACGGCCTGAATCTCAACGGGATTGCCCGGGGCGTAGAGCGTCTTGTCGAACGTGACGCCCATGGTTACGTCCGCAACGGCAACAAGGGAGAATACCAGACTTTCAGGGTTCGGCGGTTGAGGATCGGTGTTCGCACCTTCAACATGGAGCGTCCATTTCCCTGGCATCGGATTGGGGATCCTGTAAAACGAGTACGTCGGACCGGTGACATACTGAATGCCAGGATAGCGATACAGGGTGGCCGGCACGACCGTGTCACCTGCCGGCGAAACCAAGCCGAGGACGAACGTGCTCCCTTGCCAGTTGAGCCCGGGGAGCAACGCCGTGGTTCCGGGATCGATGGCGCCCTGCCAGTTCAGGCCTCCCTGCCAGTTCAATCCTCCCTGCCAGTTCAATCCTCCCTGCCAGTTCAGGCCGGGAGAATTGGAGGCAAACGTGGTATCCGCAATGAGCTGGATTCCGCTGATCGTGGCCCACATTTGCCGGACCGTCTGGTTAAGCGAGGTATCGGCGGTCAGGTAATACGCTCCATCCGTGGAGTCTGCCAGGCGGCTGTCGAGGTCCTGGCCGCTGCTCCCGACAAAACCGAGCGAGAAAAGATGAATGCCGGCGCTCTTGAGCGTGGGTGCCAGGGTAAGTGCATTTGGTACGCCAGCTTCTTCTCCCGCGCTCAGCAAAATAACCGCCTTGCCGTTTTTCGAGGGAGAAGCGGTGAATGCGCTCTGGGCTGTCTGGAGTCCCTGACCGATAGCGCTGGTACCCCCCACTGTGAGATTGTTAATAGCAGTCACGACCTGCGCACGAGATGCGCTGTCCTGGATGGTGACGAGAGGCATGGCAAGCGTGTTGGGCAGCTTCACTAGACCGACACGGTCGCCGACGCGCATCCTCTGGATGAGTTCTGAGGCGCTGTTCTTGGAAGAGGTAAAGCCATTGTATGTTGCATCGAACGTAGCTGACCCGTCAACCACCAGCATCAGATCGACGTGGCTGTTCGGGATGTTGTTGTAGATGTAGGAAATTGCTGCGATGTCAGGAGCGTGGAGGGTACGCTTGAGCGTCTCGCCGTTCTTGATGAACCCGTACATCGTCACATCCTCGTTACCGGCCGCCATGAACGGGACGTATTGGGGGAAGCCCGGGTCATAAATGTCCGCCAACCCTCCGTAGTGGCCGATCTCATGTGTGGCCACATCCTGCATGTCCTTCTTGGACGTGTCGGCGTCCGATGAAACCACCGCGAACGTGAAAGTTTCGGCATTGAACGCTATGTCGACGTCGGTCATTTCCCCCGTCAGGCTGTTGTACCGGACGCGCGTGACCGCGATGGCGTTCGGTGAGGCTCCCGTAACATCAGTCCAGTTGTGATCGAACCAGGTGACGTTGTTGATGCCATCGGGAAGCCCTCCCCAGTTATTCGAGGCTGACAGCGGGCCTGCAGTATAGTCAATCTGTGGTAGGGCGGTCCAGGTGGCGAACGAGTTGTCAATTACAGGACGGAAGCCATCCGGGACGCTGGTGCTGACCTGATACGTGCCCTTTCCGTCTGCCCAGTGCAACGGAATGCCGGACAGCGTGGTATTAATGACATAGTGGTCGCCGTAGATCTTGCTGATCGCCCCGACGACCACATCCGGCGAGAATTCGGACGTGTTGTTCGCGGTGTCGGTGGCCGTTGCGCTGACAGTCAGGCCGTATGTGAGCGGAACAGCGGACCTTGCGGAGAAGATTGCGTTACCGAGCGAATCGGTCGTCACTGTTGTTGAGCCGATGAACGTCTCGCCTTCACCCAGGCCATATGCCCCCGCACCTGTGTTCTGAAACAGCTCGATCCGGAAGGTATTGTACGGCCAGCTGTTGATCGATCCCACAACAAGAGAGGAATCCGGGGTGGCATAGAACAACTGAGGATAGCTCTGGCCGAAATTTACCAACGCCGTATCGGCGGGGCGGGGCTGATAGTGACGGAGAGGCGTGAGTGGGGCTGAAGGCCCGTCGGCATTGAGGTCAATTCCGAGCGCGTTGTTGGAGTTGTTGGCATAAATGGAATTCCCCACAATGGCATTGGATTTCCCGCTGGCGACAACGACGCCGCCGCCTCCGTTGTAGGCGATAATGTTGCCGTCACCAGTGTGTGTTCCGCCAATGGTGTTGAAGCTGCTGTTAATATAGATGCCGGCCCCGCTGAAATGGGTAATCCTCAAACCCTTGATGGTTGCCCCTGGTGCGTTGATGGTGATGCCATTCGTTCCCTGGCCTGCGGATCCGCCGTCAAGAACGATGACCGGAGTCCCGGTGTAACCAGGCGCCAAGGTGCAATCGATGGTGACGGAGTCCGTGATAATCGGCAGCGTCGACGTGGTGTTGATGGTCTGCGCTCCGCCTCCCGGGATCGCAAAAGATATGGCGTCCAGTCCAGGGTTGGCATTCGCCGAGAGGATGGCATCGCGCAGCGAGCCGGGGCCGCCATCAGCCGTACTCCCGACGACCATGTTGTTCACCAGGAACGTCGCGCGGATGGTGTGTCTGCTTGTGACGTTCGTGAACGTGTACGATCTGAGCGGACCGACGAACATACCGTCGATGAAAAGACTGTCGACATGATAGCCGGGATTGGGGACGGCGGTGATTGTCGTGTCTGCTCCATAATTTACCACCGCAACGCCGTCAGGGGAGAAGGAGCCGTTTGACCCAGCACTGGTGAAGATCGTGTCGGTGTTGATTGCAAACTTGGCAGTGATAGTATGATTCGTTGTTACGTTTTTGAATGTGTAGCTCGTCGTGGAATCCACCAGCACGCTGTCGACGCACACCGTATCGACGTGGAAATGTGCATCCGGGGTGATGGCAAATACCCGGTTTTCTCCATAGGTCACCTGAACGTCCCCGTTCGGGGAGATAGAACCGTGGGCGCCTGCCGAAGCAGTGATTGTGCGCTGAAGCGGCCGGAAATCGGCCCTGATGGTATGCCTGGACGAGACATTCTTGAACGTGTACGACATGGTGGAATCGACCTTGACGCTGTCGACGCTCACAGAATCAACTCCAAACCCGGCCACAGGTGTGATGACAAACGATTGATTGCTGCCTTCGTTGACCTTCACCAGACCGTTGGGAGAGATCGAACCGTTGCTCCCCGCCGACGCCATGATCGTGTCAACATTGACAACGAATGCGGCGGTGATGGTATGATTCGTTGTTACATTCTTGAATGTGTAGCTCGTTGTAGAATCGACCGGACTGCCATCGACAAATACCGTATCGATATGATAATGTGTGCTCGCGGCTATCGTGAATTGCTGGTTGGTACCATACGGTAGTGTGACGGCGCCACTTGGGGAGATCGTGCCATTGGCACCGGCGGTAGCAGTGATCGTGAGGGGAATATTACCCGTGACCTGTAAATCGAGATAATTCTTTCCGCTGTCCCAGATGCCGCGGGCGGCAATAACGTTGTCGCCGGTCCTGAGCACGCTGTCCGGGACGCTGAAAAAGAAATCTCCGGCTGCCGTCGCGCAATCATCATGCTCGCGAATGCCATTTGAGACTTCGACGCCGTTGACAAACACCTGCACTTTGTTGTCAATGGCGACTGCCACCCTGACGCCTCGGACGCCTGCGGGCAAACTGAAATGCTTCCTGATCAAAATGTTGCGTGACGTCTGCCATAGCGTTTTAATGTGTGTTGCGTCATTAAGCGGACAGGGGGGGCTGGTCGTATTGTTTAACGTACCGAATGCAGCGTCCCCCGTGCCCCAAGTTACATCTCGGAACAACAGACCTCCAAATGAGGAAGGTACAAGCTCGGAGGGCTTGAGCATCAGGTACTTGTACCCTGTGGCCTGGAATGGAAGGAAGACCGCATTGGACTGGCTGATGCCGATTGCAGGCGTCAGCAAGAGAAGCATAACGAGCATCAAGGTAGCAGTTTTCATCGGAAAATCCCTTTGGGATGAATGTGAGTCGGTGGATGACCGTACGACGGCTCGCATAGCCTCAGTGATTCGGCTTGTCTCCGGATTGGTACCGTTCCACGGTAGCCTTGACCTGGATGGTGAACTCGTCAAGGCTCGAATGCCCGGACACCATGGCTTTCCCGGAGGTGTGATCTTTTTGGATTGTAAATTTCCCCTGCTGCCCGTCCGAGACCCGATAGTGGTGAAGCTTGTCTTGTTCGGCAAAGACGATTACCTCTTCGTCCCGCCGGAATGTTGGCATGTGGCTGTATACTTCACCGACCGTACCCACCTCGCCTCCGGGGACGTAGAGTGTCAGCGTGTTCCCGGAGCCGCTTCCTTTGACAAACTGATCGACGTAGAGAAGGACCTTGGTCCTGATCCTCGTGCCTGTCTCATCCCATTCCGAGGACAAGTCCTTCACTTGACCGATGGCAACTACCTCGGATTGTCGTGCCAACTGCTCGATGGTCACAGGTCTTGATTGGCCGAAGACCCCGGGAACAAAAAAGAGGGTGCACAGTCCGGCCATGAGTAACGCTTTTGTAGCTACGCGGGAAAGGATATGCATAGATCCAATCTCCCCAATGATTTTTGAAATTGGTTGATACTGGTTTGCGAGAGTAATGGAAAACCCGCAAGCAGGCATCGCTTGCCCTTGAAATGAGGGAACTCAGAAGATAGACTACTCAACGGAACAAGAGATGAAAAGTTCCTTGAATCGTCAGAAGAAACTGAATCAGGGCAAAGAAAGGGTACTGTAAGAAGGATGTATGATAGAAGGAGGGGGCTCGCCGCGAACCTGGGACTTAATCGGCCGGACGGATTGGAGAATGCGCTGAAGCCTAGCTTCATAGGCGAAGTTAGTCCCGTTGAGCTTAGTAAGGAGAAAGAACAGTTGGAATTTGGCTACAAGAATACAAAAAGGAAATTCAAATGTCAATGAAATATAAGATTTTCTTTCAAAATACACGCTAGTTTTAGCGTTAATTCGTATACTTTGTGGCAATAAGTGCTTACCTGGCCGCTTCAAAGAAAATCCTTCGGATTTTGCCCCGCCCAAGCCGGTCTGAGCCGTAAATAGTACTTGACTTTCTACAATAAAAATACAAAATTCCCTCCGTATTCATCTGCTTCATCCCGCTCTCGTTTCACAGAACTGCTTCCGGTAATATTCCAAGAACTACCAAAATGGATGCCATCGGGTTTTCTTGGGAGGTTAAGTTACCGGTAAAGTAACCGAGAAAGTTAACAAGAACGTTCAGCAGGCAATTTTCCTCCTTAGTCCACGATTCGCCCACATCTCACATAGGAGCAATCCCATGCACTTGAGAACGATTTTTGTTACGCTGCTTTTTCTACTATTGATAACTTCGGTTGCGCTTTCCCAGACACCGGCGCGTGAGTCTTTCTCGTATCCCCACACGACCATGGCCGGTCTCGGGGGTGCGGTTAACGGATTCGGCGGTCCGTGGGCCACCGATCAAGCCGGTGGAACCGAAGGCCTGGTGACTATCGCTAACACCCAGTTCAGCTACGGAGATCTCAGTTGGGACATCCTGCACGATACCTTGCATGCTCAATGGACGAAAAGTAACGCGTGGTCCGACGCTAACCGCTACAAACGGCCACTGGCTGCGGCCTGGCCGAACACAGCGGGAAAGAGTTACTGGCTCGCCTACATGGTGGATGTGAAGGAACCTCTGCCGGTCGGGAACACGTATTTCATGGTGAAGCTGTATAGTGGCGCCACAGAGATCCTGGCGCTTGGCAAGGGAGGCGGTCGAGATGCCAATCCACCGGTGTGGACCTGCGGCAGCGGATGGCCTGGTGCTTCAGGTGATGATGTCTCGGCAGAGGTGATTACCGCAGGACCAAAGTGGCTTGTCATGCGCATTGATATGTCCGGGAACGGCACCGATCCTTGCAGGACGTACATGTGGGTTGATCCGAACCCGGCCAGCGATCCGGATACGGGCGCTGCAATCGTGAAGCGTAACAGCACGGTTCCGGCTGGCGGGATTGACAACGTTGCGTTGGAGTTCGGCGGCGATGGCACGAATGTCCGGTTGATCTTTGATGAGATCACGCTGGCCGGCTCGTTCGGAGATTTGACGGCAGCGACACCGACAGGCACCGTCGCCCGGGAATCATTCGCGTACATGCCTACAACCATGGCCGGTCTCGGGGGCGCAGACCACGGATTCGGCGGCCCGTGGGCCACCGACCAAGCCGGTGGAACCGAAGGCCTGGTGGCCATTGGCGGGACCCGGTTCAACTATGCAGACCTTGCGTGGACGCTTCCGTACGATACCAACCATGTCCAGTGGCTGAAGAGCAACGCGTGGTCGGATGCGAACCGCTACAAACGGCCACTGGCTGCGGCCTGGCCGAATACGGCGGGAAAGAGCTACTGGCTCGCCTACATGGTGGACGTGAAAGACTCGATCCCCGTGGGAAATACCTACTTCATGGTGAAGTTGTATAGCGGCAGCACCGAAATCCTGGCGCTTGGCAAGGGAGGCGGTCGAGATGCCAATCCCCCGGTGTGGACCTGCGGCAGCGGATGGCCTGGCGCTTCGGGCGATGATGTCTCCGGCACGCAGATCGTGGCAGGGCCGGCCTGGCTGGTCATGCGCATCGATATGTCGGGGAACGGCACCGATCCCTGCAGAACGTACATGTGGGTTGATCCGAACCCGGCCAGCGATCCCGATACGGGCGCTGCGATCGTGAAACGAAACAGCACGGTTCCGGCGGGCGGGATTGACAACGTTGCGTTGGAATATGGAGGGGACGGCATCAACGGGCGATTGATTTTCGACGAGATCAACCTTGCGACGTCGTTCGCGAGCCTTTCGACGCCTACGGGGATCGCTCCAAACAACAATGTCCCTGTCCACTTTGGGTTAGCGCAGAACTATCCCAATCCTTTCAACCCCAGCACGACGATCTCGTACACGCTCGAGCAGAGCGGGAAGGTTCGACTCTCCGTGTATGACCTCCTCGGGAGAGAAGTTGCAGTGCTGGCGGAAGGCGTCCAGCATGCGGGAGAGCACGTTGTTACGTTCCAGGGGAGCGGCCTTACCAGCGGCGTGTACTTCTACAGGCTGCAGTCCTCTCAGAGCACAATTACAAAGAAGATGCTGCTGATGAAGTAAACGCTCTGCGGCATGCTGCTCGAATAAAAATACGAACGCCCGTGGCGCGAGAGCACCACGGGCGGTGTTATGTCGGTAGAGTCAGGCGCAAAAAACAAAAAAGTCACAAAAGGAAAAGCAAGAAAACCAAGAAAGAGGTATTGTGTCTCCCACCAAGACACCCTTCTGCCTTTTCGGCTACCCGTGGTTAAACTCTCATTTCAAGAGCATCATCGCCCGGGTCTGGGCAAAGCTGCCCGCGGTGAGTCGGCAGTAGTACACGCCGCTGGTCAGGGTACTCCCATCGAAGCTCACCTCGTACGTTCCCGGCAGCTTCTTTTCATTCACCAGCACCGCCACTTCTCTTCCCAAGATATCATACACGCTAAGCCGGACATCACTAACACCTGGCACCTCAAACCTAACACCTGTTTTTGGATTGAACGGGTTTGGGTAATTCTGGAACAGCGCGAATCGGCTGACCTTCTCGTCCGACCCGTTGGCCACAGCTGCAATGACATTGCTTCCGGGTTCGAGGAGGATGAATTGCACCGACCTGGCAGGGAGGGGAAACTTCAGCCCGCTTGCATCGGCAGGATAGGCGTACGCTTTGAGCGAGTCCAGGATGTCGATCGGCCCCCACGCAGGAGCACTCGGGCCTTCGTCATTCACATACACTTCCTGTGAATAATCGCCGTTGTCCGTCCCTCCCTTCAGCAAATATGTATAGGCCCGGTCACCAAACTTGTAGTTGCCCGGTTTGAGTGTTGCCGTATATGTATTCTTGCCCTTGTTTACGACGATGATTCCAAGGTGGCCCGACGCGAACGTTGAAGCGTATGCCACGATCACCTGGCTTCCCGGGACAGCTGCGCGGACGATGTGGTCTCCCATGAACCGCTGGGTGTAATACGCATAGAAGAACTCCGGTCGGGGATTCCATGCGGGAACACTACCGGAGTTCCCGTTGTAAAACATGCCGTCAGCTTCCCAGTTTGCCGCGAGCCAACGCGAGGTCAAACCGAACTGGAGTCTCGCGGCTTCGCAGAACAGAATGACTGCCTGTGTGCCTTTGACATAGGAACCTTCGCGGGTAGCGTCCGAAGAACCCATGTTGTACTCGGTCAGGGCGATCGGTCGCTTCGCGGCTCCCCTGGCGGCAACATCCTGATTGATGAAGGCCGCGTTACGTGTCAATTCATCCGTGGCCCAATTCAATATTGTCTGCACGCTGGTGGCATTGTTCGCGCTGTAGTAATTGTGCATCACGTAGAAGTCAACGCTGCTGCCAGCTTCCCGGAAGAAGCCATCGTTCCATTGACGGTCGGCGACGTTCCAGCTGTTCGTGCCATCGTAATGGAGTACTTGCCCACCGATGAAAATCGTTGCACCAACCTGGGCCGCCGCGGCGCGCATGGAGTCAGCAAAAACTCTGAAGTGTTTGCCATACAACTCGCCCGTGATGATCTTTGGCTGACCGTCCTTGTTTGTGGTCGTATCGATCTGCCATCCGGCCTCCCACGGCCCGGCGTTTTCATTACCAATCTCCCAGAAGCGCGTGCGCCCGTTATCATACCGCACCCAGTCCGCGGCAAGATGTGCTGCGCGTTCTGCCGGTTTGTTTCCTTGCCCGTACCGGGCATACCCGTAGTTGACAGTGATGAGCCCCTGAGTGCCGATTTGCTGGCGCATGGCATAATACTGGTCAGGAGTGAGGCTGTGAGACGGGCCGAACTGGGCATTAAGCGCTATGGGAGCACCATTGTTCTGCCCGTCGGGTATCGTCGTCGGCAGATCGCCGGGGTTGCCATTCCAGAAATAGATATCCGACCAGCTTCCTCCCGGAAAACGAATGAGCGTGGGGGAGAGCTTCTGAAGATGGTTTACGAGGGTGGGATTGTTCTGGTTCGTTCCGACCCAGACCGCGACAGCGTTTCCGAAGACGTACTTCGAGACCGGGTTGAGCGTGTCCGCGGCATCGACTGTCACAAGAACTGATGATGCCCCAGTGACCGGGGGACCATCCTCGTACGGCGGGACGACTGCGTTCTTGGGCGCAGAGTCCGTGAGAAAGCAATTCGAGCTGTCCTGTCCAAACGTCGGCGTTGCCAGCGCCAGCAAAGCTGCAATAAAGTATCTCATCTGGTCGTATCGCATCGTGTTTGTCCCCCGTTATGGTTCTCTGTGCTGCACAGTCGGAGTTTGGATGACCGAAGAGGCATCCTGGAGTCCCGGTGACCGTGCAGTGATCGTGATCTCTCCTCCCGTCCCGTTCGACTGGATGACGGCAAGGCACAAACCGTTGAACGCTTTTCTGAAAGAGGCTTTGAACGGCTCATGGCTCGTCTGGAGGCCATTGTCAACGCCGACGAGCCGGCCCGCACCACCAACGGCGAAGGTAATGAGGTTCTCGGCGTTCGGTACGACCGTTCCTGCCGAGTCCACCACCCGGACCGTCACGAAGGAGAGATCCTTGGCATCTGCCAAAATCTCCTTCCTGTCGGGTTCGAGGATGATCTTTGCAGCGGGACCAGCCGTCTTGACCTCTTGCGTGAGATCGGGCTTCCCTGCACTGTGGCCAACAGCGTTCAACGTGCCGGGGATGAATGGCAACCGCCAGGCAATGTGCAGGTCCTCTCCTGATTTCCTTTTCGCCCCCTGCGATTGTCCATTCAAGAACAACTCCACTTCGTCGCGGTTCGTGTATGCCCACACATCCACCGTGTCCCCGTTCTCCCAATTCCAATGCGGGAGCAGGTGGAGGACCGGCGTGGTGGTCCATTCGGATTGATACATGTAGTATGCATCTTTGGGGAACCCCGCCAGGTCCACGATGCCGAAGTAAGAGCTGCGAGAGGGCCAGCCGTACGGTGTGGGCTCTCCCAGATAATCAAACCCGGTCCAGATGAACATGCCGGAAAGGAAATCATGCTTCTTTACGATCTTCCAGGTTTCCTCGTGTGTGGAGCCCCAGGGCACATGGCAATTGTCATAGGAAGAGCAGGTGTTGTCCGGATTGCCGGTGACGAAAGGAACATCCCATTTGATTGGCCACACGCGGACGCTGTCCGATGGCATATCGTATCTCCCACGCGTTGCAAGCGCGGAAGTGGTCTCGGTGCCAAGGAATTTTCTCCCCGGGTAGACGGTGTGGAATTGAGTGAATGTGCGGTGTGCATAGTTGTAGCCGATCAGATCCAGAGCGCCGGACCGGATGACAGGGTTCAATGTGTCCTGGTCGTTCAGTGCCGACGTGATGGGACGGGCAGGATCAAGACTCCTGACAATGGAGGCGAGTTCCCGTGCGATGATGATCCCGCTGCTGTCGTTCTTGTCATACTGTTCCATCACTTCATTCCCGATGCTCCAGATGAAGACGCTGGGGTGGTTCCGGTCGCGAAGCACCATATCCTCCAGGTCCCGCACGTGCCACTCATCCCAGTACAGCGCGTAATCGTACTCCGTCTTCTTTTTCTTCCACATGTCGAATGCTTCGTCCATCACGATAAAACCCATCCTGTCGCACAGGTCCAGAAGCTCCGGTGCCGGCGGATTGTGGGACGTGCGGATGGCGTTGACGCCCATGGCCTTAAGAATCTGGAGTTGTCGCTCCAGAGCCCGCCGGTTGACCGCCGATCCCAGGCAACCAAGGTCGTGGTGATCGCACACGCCTTTGATCTTTACCTGGTCCTCGTTCAGGAAGAACCCCCTGTCGACGTCGAACCGAAACGAGCGGATGCCGAACGTTGTCTGGTAGTCATCGCATGCGGTCCCGTTCCGGAGGATCGTCGTCTCGGCTTTCCAGAGGTGAGGGTGCTCGATCGACCATAACAGCGGATGCTCAATCGTGGCGTTTCGGACAATCTCGCAGGCAGAGCTTTTTGAAATTGTGCATTCAGAGTCCGCCATGGCCACCTGTTTTCCGGACTCATCGATCAGAACCGTGCTCACTGTTATGCGTTGGTCCTGAGCGGAGTTGTTCCGTACCTTTGTTCTGACCGAGACTGCGGCTGAAGCCTCGTTTACATCGGACGTTGTGATGAACGTCCCCCAGTGATCCACGCACACCTTGTCCGTGGTGATGAGCCGGACACTCCTGTAGATCCCGGAGCCGGAGTACCAGCGCGAGTCTGGCTGTTGCGAATTATCTACCTTGACCGCGAGGACATTCTGCTTGCTGCCGTACGTCAGGAATTGTGTCAACTCGTATCTGAAGGAGCTGTACCCGTAGGGACGCTTGCCCAGCTCGTTGCCGTTGATCCACACCTGGCTGTTGCGATAGACGCCGTCGAACTCGATGAAGACCGCCTTGCCCTTCGAAGATTCCGGGACGCTGAACGCCTTCCGATACCATCCCATGCCACCGGGTAATGCTCCTCCACCCGGTGTTGCGGGGTTATCCTTGCTGAACTCACCCTCAATGCTCCAATCGTGTGGCAGGTCGAGAACTCGCCACTGGGAATCGTTGAATCCCGGATCAGAACCATTCGGGACATCCCCCAGTTGGAATTTCCAGCTTGCGCAGAAATCGTCGATCTTTCTGATCCCCGGCGATGCAACTGCTTCTGAGAGCCACCACAGGGTCAAAAGACCAAGGAGGCAGGCGGACATAAAGCGCGATCCTGTCATTTGCTAAGCTCCTGGTTGTTGTTCTAAGGCTTTTGCATTTTCACGGTTTGCTCCTTGCCATCATAACTCACCATTGCGTCGGGTTTCGTTTGAAAATCCAGTGGTGACGGTTTCGCCTTTCCCATCCAGACGATTTCAAACGTGCGCTTCGCCGGCATGCCGGGGAATTCCCCCTGCCGTGTTCCGATCGTCAGGGCTTTTTCGTTCTCGTTGTAGGAGAATGGAATGGTCGAGAACGTACCTTGCTCATAATTGTAGTTGATCCCCTCATCCTCATACAGCGAAAAGGAGCCATCCGCACCGGTATAGACAAGCAGGCGAACGGGATCCGCGGGCTTCTGATCGGTATACTGAATTTCCGGGCCGCACGGGAGGATGGATCCCGCCTTCACGAAGACAGGAATGTCGCCGTAGGGGGCGTCCGCTTGAATGGTCTGTCCTCCTTGATGGAATGCGCCGGACTTCAAGTGGTACCACCCTGTACCGGCAGGGAGGTAGACCGATCGCGTTCTGGCTTTGTACACGGTCACCGGGTTAACGAGCAGCGAGGGGCCGAACATGTACTGGTCGCCGATGCTCATCACTGTGCTGTCGCTGCCGAAATCCAGGGGCAAGGCACGCATGATGGTGTAGTCGTTCTGCGTGACCATGCCAGTGAGGGAGTAGATGTATGGCATGAGGCGATAACGCAGTCTCGCATAATACAGCATGCTCTGGTAGGCGGGATGGTTGTTCGGCGCAAGGTTGAACGGTTCGCGGTAGGGGAATTGTCCGTGCGAACGGAACAACGGGCAAAACGCGCCGAACTGGAACCAGCGCGTATTCAGCTCGCGCCATTCGTCCAGATCAGCGTCACTCGGATGTTCGTAGCGCGGCTCCGTGGCAAAGCCGCCGATGTCGGACGTCCAGTACGGGATGCCCGCAAGGGAAAAATTCATTCCCGCCGGAATCTGTGCCCGCAGGTCGTACCATCGGGTCGCCACATCGCCGCTCCAGGTGGCTGCTGCGTAGCGTTGTTGTCCGGCGTACGCTGAGCGGGTGAGGATGAACACCCGTTGATTCGGGGAGGACTTGCGCTGATTCTCATACACTCCCTTCGTTATGACCAGCGAATAGGCGTTCCGATACCGGGCGGCAGTTCCCATCGCGTTCGGATGCATCCGCAGGAGAACCTCGGAGTCCGAGACATTTGATTGAAGATCCGGCTCGGTGGAATCAAGCCACCAGGCATCTATGCCTTTCACGAAAAGCTTTTCGTTGACCTGCTTCCAGTACAGGTCCCGCGCTCCTGCGCTGAAGGGATCAAAGAATGTCGATACATAGCCACGCCCTACCCAGTCGCGCACGCCCTTCTCGACGTTGTGCATGTAGAGCCACCCCTTCTCCTTGAATTCTTCGTAATGCCTGGTGCCAACATAGAATTTGGGCCAGACCGAGATCATAATGCGGGTGTGCAGGTCACTGTGGAGTGATTTCACCATTCCATCAGGGTCGGGATAGCGCGCCGGATCGAATTCATGGCTTCCCCATTGGTCTTCTTTCCAGTAGAACCAGTCCTGGACAATATTGTCAAGAGGGAATTGCTTCTGGCGAAATTCCTTTACGGTAGAGAGGATCTCATCCTGCGAGTTGTAGTGCTCGCGGCTTTGCCAGAAGCCCATTGCCCACTTTGGCATCATCGGGACCTTGCCGGTGACCGTGCGGTATCCGTGAATGACCTCGTCCAGGTTGTTTCCGTGAATGAAGTAGTAGTCGATTTGATCCGCGACATCAGAGTACATTGAGAGGCTGTTCTGGTACATCGGGTCTTCGGGGCTGAGACATCTCAGGCCGATGTTGCCTCCGCCGGGTATCCATTCGATCTTGATCGGGTAGCGTTTCCCCGGTTCCATAGCAAGGGTCAGCATATGCGTCCAGGGGAGCCAGTTCTGCCGCCAGGCGTCAACGACCAGCGTACCGTCCAACCAGAGCTTGATGTAGCTTGACGCGTAAAGCCTGAACTTATGAACTCCCGCCGTGCCGGATGCGATCGCACCGCTCCAGCGGATGCTGCCGTTAGTGAGGTCGAACCCGTCGGGGTATGTGCCCATCGAGTCGACAAAGTCATGCGCGATGGTCGATTCGGTCGCTGCCGTGAGCAAAGAGCCGAAGTTCCGGTCATGGAAGTACTCGACGGTCAGTCCTCCCGGGCTGCCCTGGGCGTTGAAGAGCGTCAACGAGGACAACGGTTGGTACGCTCTGATGTCGCCAAACTTCGTACGGGAGTAATTATCCCAGAGGATTCCATAGTTCTTGTTTGACACAAGGAAAGGAATGGCGTCGACGATATTCTCCTGTGCCAGAGTCACGTCATGTCCCTTCCAATTCATCACGGCGTTTTGATGCGTGCCCAATCCATAAAAAGCCTCATCGGCAGGGGAGTCAAAGAGTTGCTGGATGTGCCAGGTTCTTTCTCCCATGACGTCGGCAGCAGTAAGGACCTTTCCCCCGCCGGCGCGCTCTTTCAGGAGGAGCTTCCCGGCAGCGTCAAACCATGTCAGGGCTCCATCCCCGGGGGCTACCCGCACCGAGAGCTTCGCGG
This sequence comes from uncultured Bacteroidota bacterium, assembly GCA_963809695.1. GTDB lineage: Bacteria > Bacteroidota > Ignavibacteria > UBA10030 > UBA6906 > JAGDMJ01. The sequence continues at coordinate 550,487 of CAWEKI010000007.1, read as the reverse complement.
TGGAAATCTCCACCTGACCGTCTTTCTCCTGCATTGACCAAGGGACCGGTGTCCATGCGGACTTGTCCACCATCAGGCTGGGGCGCGTTGAAGGGGACTTCTCCTTCGATGCGATGACCCGCATAATGTCTCCGGTGACGACCTGGACTTTCATCCAACGGGCGTCAGTTTCCTTCTGCCCCGCGAGTTGGAAGAGGACACCGTCTGCCTGCTTTTCCTGCGCGAGAGAGGATTGGATGTTGACCAGGAAAGCGCAAGGGAGCATGAGACGCCACAGGTTCTTGTTCATAGCGTTGGGCCTCGTAAGAGAAACGTGAAGAAAAAGGGCCGGCGCCGGGATTCAGCGCCGACCCTTTTTTCGTGTTTAGATGCCAATCACTGAATGGGGGCACTGGCCGTTCCCACATTGACCCGCGCGATATTCCAGCGCAACGAAGGATCCGTGTTTGACACATCGCCGATGACCAGGTAGAGATAGTTGCCCGTCCCCCAGGCCGAATTCTTGGCGTTGGAGGGGACAATGCCCTTGTAAAAATAGTCAAGAGCTCCGAGTGTGCTATTTGCCGGATCGTAGAGCAGGAGAGGGTCCGTCGCATCGGTTGCCAGGTACATCAACCCTGTTGTCGAGAATTCCATGGATCGCACGACGCGGGATGAGAAGGTCGTGTGGGCGCCCAGATCCAGCCAGAGTTCTTGCGTGCCGATCTGCCCGAGCCCGACAAGAGGATGCCGCCAGATCTTCACAGGAGTTGTGCTGTTCGGCCTGGATGCTACATACACATACCCCTTGGAGACCCGTATGCTGAGTATCTCTTCAGCCGCATAGGCGCCGGCCAGAGTGATCTGCGAAAGGGTCAGCGTCGAGGGAGGATTCGGAGGCACGATGCAGAGATCGCTTCCGGCCGCTCCCCCCGTGTAGTAATAACCTTCTGCGTCAAATGCGCCGGTCTTGACAACCCTTCCCGCCGGCAGCTGGGTCCATCGTGCAGCGGCGCCCGTGCTCAGGTTCACCTGCTGGATTTCCCTGTTATTGCCTGTCAGATAAAGAATGCCGTTTCGGAGCGCAGCATCAGCAGGCGGCCGAAGCGAAATACCGCTTGTCGTCAGGCCGGTTTTCCCGCCGCTCGCGGCTACATTCCATATCGTTACCGGGGTGACCCCCGAGACCACGTACAGGTTCTCAGCACTGTCGACGGTCACGGCAGCGAGGGTGATATTATCTCGGAAATCGCCGATGCGGTCCATGACCAGGTCGATGTTGCCGAAGGTCCCCTTTGCGACGAGCAGCGCGCTATCAGAGACCACCTTCACCGTGCAGGAGGCGGTCACGAGTGAAGGCCTGCGCACGGTAATTGCGGTCGCAGATTTCTGGACAACCTCGGCAGGAGTGACGTCAAAATAGACACCATTTGTGTTCGGGACACCGCCGAGGTTTTGTCCGGTGATCAGGATCGTATTCACGCCGGCAGGGGCCGACGAGGGTTGGATCTGTGTGATGAGAGGCGTTGCCGGCACCGTGTACGGTTTATCCCACATTGGCTCCGCGACATCGTAGCTGCATCCTGCCGCCGCTGCCAGGGAGATGGCAGCAAAGACCAACGCGGCTGTCGACGGACGCGTAAGATTCTTCATGGTTTTTCCCTTCAAAGTTGTCCTTCCGGTGCCACGTCAATTTATTCGGCCTGCCGTCAGAGCATCAATAGAATAAATTGAGGCGGCACTAATACATGTACCTGACCGTCATCCGCTGAACAGAGCCGAACACACCATACGGCGTGTAGGCGTAGTCGAACGTGAACCCGAATTTGGAGACGCCGAGGCCATAGGAAAAATCAGTCTCGTCATTTGCACTTGAAGCGTAACCCGCCCGCAGGAAGAGCAGTTTCATCAAGCCGTATTCCAGCCCGATCTTCGCCTGCTCCGGGTGGTCGCGGTAATGGCTTGCGTCCACGCTCAGGTAGAGCGATTGTTCAACGCCGAAATTTCCCGTCAGGTCCATGATATCCATGGAGATTCCCAGCGTGAACACCAGAGGCGCCTGGAACCCCTCCGAGGCATACTTGACCTCTCCGGAGAAATTGCGGACCGACATGCCGAACACCAGGCTTTTGAAACCTGTCTTGAACTGCGTGCCAAAATCGAAGACAAACGGGTGCAGCTTGTTGTTCACCATGGTCGTGTCCGCGGATCGGTAGCTCGAATCCGTGCCGGGATTATATGTCTGGATGTTGGACGCCGTCATGCTCTCTCCAAGGTCTTGCTGCACCCACCGGACGTCACCGCCGACGCTGAACTGGTCGGTGAGCTGCTTCGCGTATCCGAGGCCCAGGGCGAAGGAGGGCTTCACTGTGAACACGCCGGTATCATCATAGCCCAGGGGCGAGGCGCCGTTGACACGCGTGCCGTAGAAGTCGCCATAGTCGACGATCTGGAAGCTGAGGCCGACAACCCCGTAGTCCCCGTGTGCGGGTTTCAAGGCCAGGGCGATGGAGTTGTGTCGGATATCGGCAATCCACTTGTTCGTGCTTCCCGCGATATCGACAAGAGCATCCATATCGGCCATCCCGGCGGGATTGAAGAAGAGCGCGCTGGCGCCCATTTGCAGGGTGGTCATCGCCTCACCCATGGCAGCCGCCCGGGCGTCCGAGACGACGCTGAGAAACTGAAAACCGGTCTGGGCGAGCTTCTGGTGCTCCTGTGCGGAAGCGTTGAACGCGAGCACACACGCCACAAGCAGGCCCATTGCCGGAATTCTCGTACTCCGATGCTGTTTCATCACTGAGCTCCCTACCTGATGACGATGAATTTCCGAATGACCGACCCCTTGTCCGGGGTTTCTACGACCAGAATATACACTCCGCTCGCGATAATCTGACCTGACATTGTCTCAGAGGTCCAGAGGACATCGCCTGTTCCGCTGGTGTGATCTTTCGACCAGATCAGATCGCCTCGCTCCGTGAACACTTTCAGCTTCGCCGTCGGTGGCAGCCCGTAGACGGCAATCTGGTCATACTGGGAGCGGTCGCCAAACTGGAAGAACCGGCCTCGGATGTCGTATGGATTGGGCACCACGCGGACGGAGTCGAGCGTGGTGGTGACAGCTGGCCGCTGCAGCGTAGCCAACTCCGACGTGACGGTCCAGAATAGGCTGCTATAGAGCGTTGTTCCGGGTATCTGCGTACCGTCATCTTTCGATTGTATATAATAGAAATAGTGGAATCCCCGGACGGCGGTGATATCGTCAAATTGATGCACGGCGTTCGACGCGTCGCACTCGAAGATCTTCTCATACACAGTCCGGTAATCCAGCACAGTACCTTTCGATCGGTAGATCACATAACCGCCGAACTTCGGGTGGCTCTTGGCATTGCTTCCCCAGGTCAGGCGGATCCTGTCTCCTCCGGACTCTGCCGTGAATTCGCCTGGTGCTGGGGGTGGCTGAGGAAGCGTGTACCCGGAGGCGTAATTGTCGATGGCGTTGCCGAACATCTTGAGAATGGAATCCTTTCCTGTTTCCACCCAGCGGCGCTTGTACAGATTGAAGTCGGTCGTTGGTGCGCCGCCTGGCAGGACAAGCGGCGGCTGGGCTGTGGCATTCCGCCACTTGATCCAGTTCCCACCTACCTCCTTTGCCTTCTCCCAGGAAATGCCGGCCACTCCTTCCGCAAAGACGATGTGGATGCTGTCGCCCGCTGCCAGCGTGTACGGTCCGAAGCCCTGTCCTTGCATGGCGTTGCTCCGGCGCGGATCGCTATAATTCTCAGGGTACACACCTTCGCCGACGGTCTGGTCATGCGGCAGCGGCGGATGCCCCTCCGACATGATGTTGTAACGCTCTGTCATCTGTGTTTCGTTGTACTGGCTCTGGTTGCCCGGCTGCATGGCCTGTATATCGGCGCCGATGAACCAGGTGGTCTTGGGCTGGTAGGGATCATCAGCCTTGTCTTGGGCGGACCGATCAGCATGCAGGGTAATGCAGCCGGCGTATTTCGCCGAGCCGAGCATGCCGTCCCCTTCCGTGACGTTCGGGCATCCCCAGTCTTCTGCATAGCTCAGCACCGCCTGATTGCTGGCAGAGTTTGGGCCGTACCAGGAGTAGAAGCCCCGCTGGGGAGAGCCTGCATAGCTGAATTCCGGGTTGTTCGGGTCTTTCCCGAATGCGTGGTGGAGCGTGCTATTCCCCCACGTGGAAGCAAATGCTCCCCAGGTGGAGCCCCACCCGTTCGAGCTCACTCCTGCAAATGCATACCGAGACGCAAAATAGAGCCAGACGTCCTGAAGTGTTTGTGAGCGCACAGTGCCGGCCCTGTCTACGATGCCGGTGTTCTTGAAGACGTAGTCGTACAGAAAATAGTTGCCATGCCCTGAGTTGGCGAAGACCATGACTTTCTTGGTGACAGATATCCCCATCGAGGTGTTGAACCGGACCAGGACCATTCGGTCACAAGGGAGGTTCGGGTCCGCAACATCCAGGACATCGTACTGATTGAGAACGGATGCTCCCTGCTTGTCCACGGTAACGGTGGGATGTGCGTATTTGCCGATCAGTTGAAGCTGCTGCTCGAAGATCTGGTTGGGACGGTCATCGAAATCACGCGGGCCCGAGCCAACCATCTTGACGGACTTCAGCTTGTTCTCAACGGGATCATTGAAATTCTTGCATCCGATCCAGAGCAGTCTCGACCTGACCGTGTTCTGATCTATGCCGTACTGTGCCGGCCAGGAGAAGTAGTTCAAGTTCCCGGTCGTCCCCTGGGTCTCATATTCCATCCCGATGCTGGTGACGAAGGATTGCAGATCGCTCACCCGGAGCCACCGGATATCCTGGGTACGAGCGCCGGGGGTGAAGAATACACCGAAGCAGATGATTCCGAAAAGAATGAACCGGCGATCACCTCTGATTCTTCGTGGCATCATAGATGCACCTTTTGTCATCGGTTAATCGAAATTGAAGGAGACTCTCAGACCGAAATAGATCTGTCGCGGGTCCAGGAACCAGTACGTCGAAGCGTTCGGCATGTCGATGTACGCTTTGTCGTCCAGAATCTTGTTGAGGCGCCCCTGTTCAACCTGCTGCCACTGGCTGTTGGCGTACTCGAAATAGTTACCGCTCGCACCTTGATAGTATATTACACCGGGGAGCCCGGTCTGTGTGAAGTCCACCCCGTTCTCCATCGGCTGATAGGCGACGTCCGGTTTCCTGTAGACACCGACTTTGTCGTCCCCAGGAATGTTGCTGTAATCCGTGCTCTTGGGCAGATGAAGGGAGGTCAAGTACGCCTGGTCATTGGTCCCCCAGAGGCGGTGCGTGTTCAGGAGGTTGTTGACGTCCATGAAGAGCTGCACCTTGAACATCGCGATATCCAGGTTTTTCTCCAGCCGCAGGTACAGGTTGTAATAGTCCACTGCCTTGACATTGTACGCCACGTAGGGGAGGCCATTCGGATTCCATGTGGTCCAGTAGCCGGCTTGCCAGTCGAACACCGTATTCAGTGCCCATCCACCGAGGATATGGTGGCCGAACAGGGTGAAGCCATAATCATCCGGTGTCCTCAGCGCAAGATTCACGCGTGCATAAGGTTGCGGAATGGGACGGTCCTGGTAGAGGTTGGTCGTTTGGGCGTCCCAACGCGCCTGATCGCCCGGGTTGTCGTAGAGCCGCGAGCTGCCGAAGTGCCCGCCACTTGTCACCGGGTAGGTGAAATTGGCAAATCCGGTCCACCACTGGCCGGAGTTCTTGCGAATTGTAAACTCGAATCCGCGGGTATCCTCGTAGTGGTTGGCAGTAGTCTGGGTGTAGGTGAAACCTCCGACCGTCCCGTAGATCTCGGTGAAATCCTGCTGGTCCGATATATCGTTGTAGAAGCCGGCAACCTGGATCAGGTAATCCTCCCAGAGGACATAGTCGAATCCCAACTCATAGGAGATGGTCTTGGCGAGAACAATATTCGGGTCTCCGTAGCTCGACATCGAATTCTGCGAAGTACGTTGGATCCGGAACAGCGTCTCGTACTGAGGTAGCTGCTTGAAGTGGCCATAGTTGAAGAAGAGTTTGGCGTTCTCCGAGATGGGATGCGCAATGCCCAGGCGAGGGCTGACCTGCCACTGCGGGGTAGATTTGGCTGTCGGATAGGCCGTATTTTCGTCGTACTTTGAGGAGAAGAATGACTGCTCGAAGGCACTGACGGCATACCAGTCGACATTGGAGCTGCTGTAATCCAGCCGCAGTCCGGCATTGACAGTGAACGAGCCCAGTTCAAGCTTGTCCTGGAGATACACCGCAGCACGGAAAGGGAAGACCCTCTTTTGAACCCGCGTGGAGTATACGTTGTCCTGCGATGCCTGTCCGATGGTGCCATAATCAAAGTCCAGGTCGTTGTACGCGTACTCGGCACCGGCTTTTAGGAGATTATGGAAGTCGATCTGGGTCGTGAAATCGGCTTTGAATGTGGTGGACGTCAAGACACTATTGTCGCGGGCTTTCGAAACGAATTCTCTCCCGGGCCCCGGGAGGAGCACACCTCTGGTGTCATACGGCCAGTAGCCCAACGGATTGGAATTCTCGAAGAACCCAGGAATGACTTCCGTCATCAGAGATGTATCGCGCATTGCCGGAGGCCGCACCCAGTAATCCCGCCGAAAATGCTCCAGGGAGACCTCGTAATATGTTGTGGGACTAATCGAGTGTGTCAGCCTTCCTGAGAGTGACAGGTGGCTGACATCCGCCAATGCAAAGTTGAAGTCTGAGAAGAGGGGCAGGAAATCAGAGGAGCTTCCGATGTAACTAGACACCCCGGCGATCTCGGTGGGATAATGCGGATAGAAATAGGTACCCGTGCCATCCCAGTTGTGTCTGATCGTGTATTCCTTCCCCATCATGCCGGAGAAACGCAATTTCATGGTCGGCGTAATGTCGGCGTTAAGCCGCAGTGTAGCGTCAAAATTGCGGTAGTCAGGCCTGGTCATCGGGAAAAGGAGCATGTCCCGCGTCCCGCGGTACGCTGCGTAAAATCTCAAATCTCCAAGGGCTTCACTCACGAACGGAACCGGGCCGCCGAAACCGGCATCGAGATCATAGTCTGGCTGGTTGTTGATCTGAGGCTTGCGGATTTCATACATGAAGATGCGCTGGGCTCCCAGCGGTGTGACATCATTCGTGGGATCGTTGTCCGTGTTCATCACACGCGCGATCTCATTCCACCCCATGAACTCCGGGTACTGGGCTCTCATATACTTGTCCCACGCACCGTTGGAGGTGCCTGTCCAGCAGACCGCCGGGTCGAAGAATGGACGCAGAGCAAAGGAGTTGGGGTCAGTGACATCAGGAACGCCGGGTGCCTTCCAGTACTTCGGCCCGGGAGGAAGGACGCGCATCTGAAATCCTCCCGAGTAACCGCGTTTGTTTCCTTCTTTGGTCATGACATTCACCACGCCTGATCGAACCTGGCCATACTCTGCATTGAACCCGCCACGCTCGACTGAGACCTCCTGGACGGCATTCAACGGTACCCGGGTCATTGGTTCGCTGTTCCGGGGATCGCGCATGGTTACTCCATCCACGATGAAGAGCATGTTGTCCCCTCCGCCTCCACGGATGCTGGGGCCTTGCTGAACGCTGACCGTCCCGCGCTGATAGGTGGTTACGAAGCTCGGTTGGGTTGCACTTCCGGGAGGACCGCCCCAGCCTCCGCGAATGCCGGCCTGCAGGCCGATGGCGCTCACGACGCCGGTCACGGGGAGACTGGAGATCTCCCCTTCCGTTACTGCCACGACGCTGGTCGCGACATCGCGCTTGATTACCGGGCGTTCGGCCACGACAACGATTTCGTTCCCCTGGATTGTGGCTGCCGTGAGGTTTATGTCGACCCGTGCTGTCTGGTCGATGTCGACCCTCACATCATTGATGGTCATCGTGGTATAGCCGATCAGGGACACGCGGAGAGCATAGACTCCAGGCGGAATTCCAATGATGGTGTATTGCCCTTCGAGGTTGGCAGCCGCCCCCATTGAAGTCCCCTCGACCACAATATTGGCAGCCGCCAAGGCTTCACCGTTGACTTTATCGGTAACTTTGCCGGCAATCTTGCCAGTCTCTCCTGACCTTGAGCTTCCCGATGCGATTATCATGGTAAGCAAAGTCAGGGCTATTGTCCTCGCCAGTCGTTCCATGTTGCATTGACTCCTTCGGAGGTGGTGCAGGTAAGAACCAGGCCCGTGAAGTTGACCTGCAGGTGTAGAGCCTTTTGGAGGAAAAGAACTGGAGTGATCGTTACGTGGAAGTCGAATTATTTCAATTTACTAAGAGCCGATGGAGAAAGTCAATAGCACGGACCAGATTCATGGCAGATTAACCACATTTGGAGGACCTGCGGAGGGACCTTATCGCCAACGTTTTGCCTGATGTGCCTTCACCACGCGTTTCCACGGATGTTTGGCCCATGGATCGCTGTCTCAAGACCTTCCCGTCAACTCACGGTTGATGAGACTCGGCAATTCTGCCGGCCTGACGCCGCCTGGTCAGCAGCACTGTTGCGGTAACCAGCAATAGAACGGTGCCAATGCAGCCCTCTTCAGGATCAAACACCACCCTCGAGGTTCCCACCAGAAGGGCTCGTTGGTCCATGAAGCCGAACAGGTTGTACTCAAGGGAATTCCAGAGGGCGTGAAACGCCGCAACCGGAATAAGACTTCGCGATTCCAAAAAGAGCAGGCTAAGCACCGCTCCGAGCAGTGTCATGTTCACAACGTACAGAGGAGTCCGGATCGGGTCCGGGCCAATACCCCAGATCGCAATGGGCAGATGCCACAAGCCGAAGAAGGCAGAGGCGAGCGCGAGGCCTTTCATTTCTCCGAGAGCCACCAGTTTCCCCAGCAAGTACCCGCGAAACATCAACTCTTCAGTAACAAATTCAAGGAGAAACAAGATGGCTCCGTTGAGCATAAGGAACCACGTAAGGTCCCAGAGCGTGCTCACCGGCGAACCGGTGAATGGATTGTGCAGTTCGGTCAAAGGAAGCAGATGTGCCGCGCCGAAAAGAATGTCAGCGACTGTGACAAGTCCGAGAATCGCAAGCGGCAGGAGGATCCCCCGCGCTAGTTGTCCCGCCGTGCATTTGCGGAAACCCAGATCCTTGATGGGAGCCCTATGAATGAGACGCTGCAAGGGGAAAATACTCAGGCCCATGAGCAGGACCAGCACCTGCGATTGGGAGCCCCAGTGGAGAGCCCAACTCATACAGCCAAGGACAAAACAGACAAGACAATACAATGCGACTGGAAGCATAGGGTTCGCCTGGAAAGGAACGAAAGTGAAAGGTGCACGATGTTGGGCTGGAGCTTTCTTCCTCTGGTATACGGAGCCGACGCCGGTTTGTTCGGTGAAATCCGAATCACTTCTGGCTTTCAACGAACAAGCAGCAACTTGATAGTCTTCTCGTTGGTGATCTTCCCATTCGCTTCGCTCACCAGGATCCGGGCCAGGTAAATTCCGCTCCCGACCGAGATGCCATTCTCGTCCATTCCGTTCCATACGACCCGGTATTCTCCCTGCGTCCGGAAGCCCCGGACCAACTCGGCAATTTCCCTCCCCAGCGCGTCGTAAATCTCGAGCGTTACTCTGCCCGCGGCAGGCAATTCGAATGCAATATTCGTAGAGGGGTTGAAAGGGTTTGGATAGCTCTGAAGCAACAGTATGTCATGAGGAACGACGGACTGCCGGATGGATGTGACACGAGAGAGATAGACAATAGTGTCAATGGTTTGTCCGGGAACGAGGGAGAGAACCACCTTGGCAGGGTGATAACCAGTTAGGCTTGCCGCAAGCCAAAGGTTGTGCGCGAGCAGTCGCAACCTGAAGTTCCCCGAGTCTGATGTCGTGATCTGAGAATTCGACACCCACTCTTCAACCCATGCACCCGAGAGGGGAGCATGAGTCGCCGAGTCCAGGAGCACACCGGACACAGTTGCCATGGCGCCGGTGGTATCGTTGTGGGCGCCGAGTGTTGGGGACCGGTCGAGAAAGAAGAATCCCCCGTAGGAGATTGACCACCCCGGAGCGGGCGCCAGGACAGCGCATTCTGGACCTTTCCCGAATATGAGCGAGTAGTGATCCCCGGGAGAGGGGCCGTTCACCGTGATGCTGTCCCCGGCCGGGTCAATGGCGAGGGGTATGACAAGGCTGTCAGGCGTCACCAGGGTGTAAAGACCATTTCCCACATGGATGCCGGGCTTGAAGGGCATGGTCCCGGTGCGTGAGGAAAGAGTCCAGCCGTCAAGAGTCTCGCTTGGCAGATACGTGTCCATCTCAATGACCCAACTCCCGGCCCCAAAGAAGAGCTCGTTGATATAGCCCGGAACAATGGGATTTGCCAGAGCGACGGAAAGGCAAAGCAGAGTGATGAGGACTGCGGAAATGATGGTGATGCGTCTCATGGTATTTTCCTTTCCCATCTCACGATGAGATTTTCAGCCGGCAAAAAATGATCTCGTTCTATTATGTAACTCATCACCCCTCGGGTCGAAAGTCTGCTGTCGGATTTCAACGAAACCCGCTTTACGACGATATCTACAGGGACTTGAATCGTAATAGTCATCCGATCCAGTGGTTGCCCCCATGCCGCAGTCGTCTTGAGGATGTATTCGAACGACCTTTTCGGCGCACGTTGGACGAAAGAAATCCGATATGCCTGGGTCGAGAAGGGTTGCATTGAGGCAACAAATGATACACCTGATTGTCCGGTTGCCACCGGTATCTTCCTTGCGCTGTGCACTTCAATGACATTCGTGGAATCCGGAACCGATCCGCTGATCACGAACGGATAGTAGATCGACTGCTCCACCGGCGCCGGTCCGGGATTGTCAAAGTAATAGATGCCGGAGAAGGCAAAGGAATCAGCAGCGAGCGCGAACACAAGAGATTCCCTGACAAACCTGATCGGTTGGGCGCTAAGAGATAGCGGAGTGGCGAGCAGTAGATAGAGGATACCGAAGGGTGCAAGCTTCATGTAACCTAACTCCATGCCATTGACCAACAGGGTCGCACAAAAGTTGGGAAAACGTTTCATGAATGTCAACTTGTGTTTTTTCCGGGCGACCACGCGTGGCAGACTCTTCCATCGGCCGGCCGTGACACGGGTTCCCGGATGACTATACATATGAAGAGCGCAGGGGCGAGAGTTGCTCTCCACCGGATGCAAGGAGCGTTTCGAATTCGTTGATGGCGTGACGTTATCTCCGGGCCGGAGCATCTCTGCTCCCAGGTTGTAGAAATGTCGAAGCGGACTTGCGTAGAGATAATGTGTCTCCCCGCCTGATATGGCGCAATTGATTGTCACAGGGAGACTTCCGGCTCTTCTCCGCTTTGGCACAGAATTGGCATCGATATACGTATTCAACCTCATATGTCCTAGTTTTTTCCGCTGTCAGAAGCCATGGGTGACATTGAGTCATGGAAGGAGCTGTCATGGGAGTGTTCGGCGGAACTCTTGGCCAGGTCTTAAGTACGAGCGATGAGCAGAAGAATCTGGCCAATGCCATCATGAGCGTGCTGGGAAATCAGCAGTCGGGCGGTTTGCAGGGACTGGTTGACCAGTTTGTGCGCAAGGGTCTGGGAGAGGTCATCAATTCGTGGATCAGCCCTCTGGAGAACCGACCTGTCTCTGCCGCGCAGGTACGGCGTGTACTCGGGAGGGAGATGATTGCGGAGATTGCCCTGCAAGCGCGATTGTCAAAGAAAGAAGCGTCGTCACAAATCGCCGTTCTTCTGCCCCAACTGGTGGACAAGCTTACCCCGGGAGGAAGAATTCCCCCCGGGCAAAACCTGCTGCAAGGAATGAACTTGCTCGCAGGTTCGAAGAAGAGGAAGCGGCCGGGTCATTAAGCCGGCCGTTTCGTTCCATAGGCTCCCTGTCTCGGTGCCATAAGATCCCCTGTTTGCATCACAAACGACCGTTTTTCCTGGCAATTTCATAATTTGGAACGACCGGGCGGACGCTCTGTGTTGTATGCATCATAATGCAGGGAGTACCCGAATGAAAGCTCGGAAAAATATCGCTCTGGTCGCACACGACAACAGAAAAAAAGATTTGATTGAGTGGGTGGAGTGGAACGTGCATATTCTTATCGGGCACACACTGACCTGCACCGGAACTACCGGAACGCTGATCGAAAAGGCGATTCTCGACAAGCTCACGGAGGATGAGATCCCGGAAGGTTTTGCAATTCGCAAGCTCCGCTCGGGACCTCTGGGGGGCGATCAGCAGCTCGGCGCGCTCATCACGGAAGGGAAGATCGATTTCGTGATCTTCTTCTGGGATCCCATGGAACCGCATCCTCACGATGTGGATGTCAAGGCCCTGTTAAGGATCGCTGTGCTCTACAATATCCCCATCGCCTGCAACCGGTCGACGGCGGATTTCATGATTTCGTCTCCGCTGCTGAACGAGGCGTATGCTCCGATGGTGAAGGACTATTCCTCTTACCTCCAACGGGAAATAGGCTAAGTCCTTCGCAACGCCTGCGAAGCATAGATTTGCCGTAACACCGGATTCTCTTCTGGCTCTGCGGGAACTTTCAGATGGCCTGGAAATGCTTGCGCTGCACGGAGAGCTCGAAGACCGCTTTCTCTTCCCACGCCTCCTGAATGAGGAGCCAGAATCCGTCCGCACGGCTGACGGGCATCACAAGGAGATCCACGGAAGAATTCACGACTTTCTCCCTGCGCTGCGCACGATCGTGGAAGAAAAGGATCCGGCGCGCCGGGTGGAAGAAGAGGAGCGCCTCAACCGCAAGTTGAACGGTCTGCTTGCGTATTACCTGTCGCATCTCTGCTTCGAGGAAGAAGCTCTCGTTCCGGTGACCCATCGGACCTTTACTGATGAGGACATCGTGAGCATCCAGAGATCGATGCAGCAGAGCGTGCCTCCTGAACGCCACACCGAATTCCTGAGGCTCATGATTCCTTCTGCAAGTACCCACGACCTGATCTCCTTTCTCGCGGGGGCAAAAGCAGGAGCTCCGCCCGCCGCGCTCCAGCACCTGGTGGAGCTGCTAGAACAAGTGCTGCCGCCTGGACGGTTGCACCTGATCCGGGATCGAGCGGGAGTATGATGAGGGCCACCCCGGGATGGGAGGCCGGTGACGTGGATGGATGACTGAGCAGCGGCTCCTTGACAATTCTTGCCCGGCTGCGTACTTTAGGTCACCATGACTCTCCGGCCTCTTGTTCTGACGTTTTTCCTTCTTCTCCTGGCAATCATTGGCAGCGATGGGACGCCTTTTGCCTCCTCTTGCGCCGGGAATAACACCCGCAGATCCCAGCGCGACTCCCTGCGTGAACAGATGGTCAGGGAGCAGATTGCCGGGCGGGGAATCCAGAATCCCGAGGTGTTGAGAGCAATGCGCACGGTCCCGCGGCACCTTTTTGTTCCGGAAGAGGTAACAGATAGGGCCTACGAAGATTCTCCCCTCCCGATTGGATACGATCAGACCATATCCCAACCCTACATCGTCGCATTCATGACAGAACTCCTCCAACCGCACAAAGGGCAAAGTGTCCTGGAGATCGGGACCGGATCGGGATATCAGGCGGCCGTGCTTGCGGAAATCGTTGACACGGTTTTCACGATAGAGATCGTCGCACCCCTAGCGACCGAGGCTAAGGCGCGGCTGCGCACGTTGAAGTATGGTAATGTCGTGGTACGTCAAGGAGATGGCTACGCCGGCTGGCCGGAGCATGCGCCGTTCGATGGAATCATTGTCACAGCAGCAGCCGAGGAAATTCCTCCGCCGTTGCTCGATCAGTTGAAGGAGGGAGGGAGGATGATCATTCCGACGGGGGAGGCCTGGACCATTCAGGTGCTCACGCTCGTAGAAAAGAAGAACGGACAGTTCACCACGCACAAAGTGGCTCCTGTGAGATTTGTTCCCCTCACCCGCGATGAATGACAGAGATCTCTACTTCCCCAACCAGGTTGTATCGGGCACTGTTTGAGCCGGCCGAACCGGAGCACTACGCGGCGGGCTGTAAATTATCTGATAGTCGGTCACCGAGGTAGCGAGTCCAAGGATCGATGCACCTGCCACGCAGCCGATAAGTGTTCCGATGGCCGCGCCCCCTATCCCTTCTGCAACGGTATTGAATCCGAGCACCTCGAGCCGAGGTTCTTCTGCGGCTGCCGCAATACTCCCGCCTATGAACGCGCCGGCCAAACCTCCAGCAAAAAAACCTCCAACAACCGGCCATACATGCTTTGGTTGTCGGATTGATGACACCTGGTCCACCTCAAAGGCCCGGATGGAACCACCTTTTTCTTCCCGCACCCACAGAGAATCAGAATTCAAATGGGTGATTTGTCCCTCGCTGCCCCGGCCATCCCTTGTCACCACAGTTGCGTCGCGGCCCAGCAGGTCATTTTGGGCGTCCGCAATCCATCGCTCCTTCTGTCCCAACTCCACCTGATGCAGTGTCGAGCAGCCCTCTGACATGATGAATATCCCCGAGAGCAGAACCAATGCCATTTTCATGAAAACCTCCTACGAACTGTCTCTCCCATCGTCGTAAAAAAGGCTCAAAGAGGTGTCATGGATTTGTAAAAATGTTGTTGTGTGGCGTTACCTCAGCAGTAGGAGCTTTAGCGTCTGAACAGATTTTCCGACGATGCGAGTATCAGACGGGTGCGCGGAGAGGCGGCAGAAATAGATACCACTCGCCTGGCCGCCAGCGTTCCACGCGACCTTGTGTGTCCCCCTCGGCTGCACCGCAGTGACGAGTCTTGCTACTTGTCGCCCCACCAGATCGAAGACGACCAATTCGACACTGCTGGCTACTGGCAACTCGTAACTGACTATTGTTGCAGGATTGAACGGGTTAGGGTAGCACTCCAGGAGTGCGGGCGCAACGAATTCAGCAACGGAATGCGGGTTGATGGTGTTTGCTATACCCGGGTCCGTCGTGAACCTGAGTCCCCATACTCTATTGCCTCTGAACACTGGATTCGGCTCAACGTCGCAGATGTTGATGCTGAAATTGTAGCTGCCGATCGTCTGTAACGATTTCACCAGGAGCCGATTGAGGCCTTTCTGAAGCCGGATGGTGACGGTGTCCTTGTAGCACTCTGTGCCTGCAAATAACCGGGTGCCCGCGAAGTCGTAGACCACATCGCCGTTGAGATGGACCTTCAGCGCTTCATCGGAGCCGACCCATAACTCGGCGATCTGATCGGCCGGGGACACGACATACGCAAACGCATAGCTCACGACGTTGTTGGTGTTGATGCCCTCTTGAGAGAAGTAATCTTTCAGCATGATCTGATCGTTCGTGAAGTAAAGGGCCTGGCTCCAGACCCCGGCGCCTGCCGTCGGTGCAAGCGCCGCTTCGTTTGGAAGGAATTCGTGATTCATCGGCTCCGCAATTCCCGTCGTCGCAAACGGCCCGCTCACAAGCCAGGTCCGGTTTCCTTGACCGTAGAGCCCGCTCCAGGACTGCGCCTTTTTGAACGGCCGCCGGCATTGTTCAATGCTCGAACCGACCACGGTGATACTGTCAGGATCGTTCGTCCCCAGGCCCATGCGTTCTGCCAGGGTGATATATTCAAAGTCATCCGGATTAAGCCCGATTATCCGGGCGCAGACATGATCGACTGCCACAGGGTCATAGCCGGCAATGATCATGTTCATCTTCACGCGGTTGACGATATTGAGATTGCTGTAACCACCACCATTGAAGATTGGCGATTTGTCCGACTCAAGGCAAGAGATGGCATCGACGACAGCAAGCTTCACTCTTGCCAGTGTCGAGAAATCTACAATCTCCTTGTCCTGCCAGACATAAGGCGCCTGGGAGAGGTGCAGCAGTTTGTGGATTCTGTTTTCCTGAATGACCCCTGCTGTCTTGTTGAAACCGTAGCGGGTGCTGGGGGCGATGCCGATCTGGTTCTTGAGGGCGCAGGTGAAGCCCATATCCTTGTGAATTTTCAACACCGGCACGGTGATGTAGACATCCGCATGGAGAACATCCCGGTGCACGAAGAACATTCCGCCTTGCGGCTGGGCAGTGCCGCCCCCCGGTATTGCCACCGAATCCAACTCCGGCCAGGGGTCTGCGTCTGAATTGCCGTTCAGATTGATGATATGAAAGTCGATCCCGGCTCCACGTGCCTCTGCTTTCAGGTGCTGGTACCCCGGTACCTCAAACAACCCGTTCCAGGGCTTTTGTGAGGTGCCTGTTGCCTTCTCGAACGTCGTGAATGGCCTGGGCGATCCATCCCCCACCAGGATGGTGATTTGTCCGTGCGCGATCGAATCCACCAAAAAGACCAGCGCCTTCACCACGCGCACGTCCGTTATCCCTCCGCTCCCACTTGAGTCTGCCTGGACCAGGTTTGGCTTGATCAACACCGTGTCGCCAGTCCTGATGACACCCTCTAATCCTCCGGAGAGATCCACCGCGCGCCGCACCATCTGTTCAATCGTGGCGTACGTGATACCTTCGTTCGTGACGGGGCAAGGATTGGCCAACGACGGATCATCTGAGCGCATGATAGCGACGGTTGTTGCGGCAGGTGATTTCAACGCGGATTCACTTGCCGGGAAAAATGAGTGATACGCTGTCACCCGTGCGTTGTGGGCTTGCGAAAGGTCCCACCACATCCACCCCATGAAAGCAATGGCAACGATAACGTAGCGGCGATACTTCTTGGAGATGCTAACCATGGGAACCTCAATCCTCAAATGAACGAATAGACCAGACCGGCCAGAGATGAAAAGACGAAGGTCATCGCCAGGTAATACAGGAGAACCCGCATCCCAAGCTGGGTCTTGAAGGCAAAGAGAGTCTCCAGTTTTGTCGCGGGTCCGGCAATGAAGAACGCCAGGGTCGCGCCCTTGCTCATGCCCAGTTCCATCAGTGTTTCAACGAAGGGAATGGCCGCACCACCGCAGGAATAGAACGGCACGCCCAGTCCGATGGCCAGGACTGTTCCCATCCTGGCGTTGGAACCCAGGAGGTCAGCCACCAACTGCGGGGGAACGAGTGCCTTGACTGCAGCGCTCAAGAGTATAGCGATCGAAAAGTACTTCGCGGCATATTGGAAGGTTTTCCAAATATCGGTCAGGAGCGGCCTCTCCGGTGCGGAGAACGGAACAACATTCTTGTCGTTAGGAGTGCGCAATGATTTGAAGATCGTCATCACGCATAGTCCCCCTGCTGCGCCCAGGAGAAAGGCGGCGATGGTCCTTGCGAGAGCCATCTCCAGGCCCAGTTCTGTAGCGGTCAGGAAGAAAATGCTCGGATTGATCAAGGGGGAAGAAATGACGAACGCAATCACAGCACTGAAGGGCACGCCGCCGGGCATCAAGGAAAGCGCGACGGGGATTGCGGCATAGGTTGGCAAAGGAGAGATCAGTCCGATGATTGCCGCGGAGAGGATCGACACGATTTCCCATCGTGAGGAAAAGAGCAGCCGCTTTTTCCTCACGAATCGTGACGACACAACGCTGATTGCAAGGCTGATCAGCAGGTAAGGGCCAATCTTTAGCATAAGGTCCCAGGAATTTTCCAGGATCCTCAGCGTGTACGTCCCCTCGAGCCAGGTCCGTATATAATAGTAGGCTTCCGACATGAAGGTCGCTCCGGTGAGGTCAGGATACGGAGAAAAAGACCAGCAGTCAATTAGCAGTCATGCATGCGTTGAATATCGGCAGGCTCTTTATCTTTCTGATAAACTGCCACCTGAAACTTGGGTAGCCAATACACGTATCATACTCTATGTCAGTCCTCCCTGGAGACCAGCCCAATGAAATCATCTGCTTGCGAAATTCATAGCTTCTACTCCATTCTTGTTGTCACTCTGCTCCTGGTTGGCTGTCGTGATGAGATCGTCAACAACTCGGACCAGATTGTCGGCTCCGGCCGGCTGGAAACGCGCGATGTGTCGCTTCCGACATTCAGTAGCATCGACCTTACTGGGATTGGCGAAGTATTTGTGACGCAGGATCCGGTCCAGTCGGTCCGCCTTGAAGCCGATGATAATATTATTGACCGCCTTCTTGTGGAGGTACGTAACGGGAACCTGAGCATCGGCATTCAACATGGTTCTTATTCACACGTAACAGTCAAGATCTACGTGTCAATGAATTCAGTCCAGTTCCTTCAGGTCACAGGAGCGGGAAACTTTGCTGCGGTCGGGCCGCTGGAGGCAAATGCGCTTACCTGCAGAATCGTAGGGGCAGGGAGTATGACGTTGAGCGGAAGCGCCGCCAGCCAGATCATTGAAATCGGAGGAACCGGCAGCGTCCATAGCTTCGATCTCGAGACCTCCCACTGCTCGGTAATGCTCTCGGGCACCGGGTCGGCAGAAGTAAATGTCATCCAGCATCTGGAAGCGACTGTTACAGGCGTTGGAAGCGTGACGTACGCTGGAAATCCTCCGGAAGTAGTTACGCACGTCTCTGGTTTGGGCACGATCCGACGAAAATAGAGTCGCCCTCGTGAATTCCCGGAGCGGATGCGGAAGCATGTGCATCCCGATGCGTTGTCGCAGGAGATCTGTCGTTCTGCTTCGCCTTCAGGACGACAAGATCCCCGATAAAGCATGGAAGCTTGTCGTCCTGAAAGGATTCTATTCGGGTGATATTACTTCAGCAGCACCATTTTTCTTGACTGAACAAACGATCCCGCCGTCAGTCGATAGATGTATATCCCGCTCGCCAGGCCACTCGCATCAAATGTGGCCTGATGGCTTCCCGCCGGTTTCCTGCCATGAACAAGCCTTGCGACTTCCTGCCCGAGCACGTCGAAAATCGTCAGTTCCACATTACTGGCTACTGGCAATTGGTAAGTGACGACCGTCGTCGGATTGAATGGATTTGGGAAATTCTGTGCGAGGTTGAATACCTTCGGTATCCCTTCGCTCTCTTCCACTCCCGTGAGCGTGATGGAAAACTTCCGGGCAGCGCTGAAAGGTCCCCAGCCGTTGTCGTACCCTCGCACCCTCCACCAGTACGTTTGCGCATGTGCCAGATTTCCCACCGTATGCGCCGTATCGGTGATTGTCGAGTCGGAAGACCGGAACGTGAAGAGCGAGTCGCTGGCGACGTCAAGCCAGTACTTCGATGCGGCGGGGAGAATGCGGGTCCATGAGAGACGCACGGTGTCCGCTTGTATCCCCGCGCCATTATTCGGCGACAGAAGCTGCGGTGCGAGTCCCAGGGAGCCCCCCGCATCTACGTTCTGGGCATAAATATCCGCACTCAGCGTGCGCTCGTCCGTCCACGTGACGATTGCCCCTTTTGATGTGGTCAAGGCGATCGCGCTGGAGTATTGCGGCCCGGTCGCACTGGTGACGGCTACGCCGTTAAGCGCCCATTGGGGGGTGCCTGAGCTGTTGATCTTCTGCACGTAGATATCCTGGTCACCCGTGCGAGTGTCCGACCAGGACACGAATGCTCCTCCCGCGCCGTCTGGCACTGCCCGAAGGAGGCTCTGATCTCCATCCGCAACACAGAGCGGGACCCCCGAGGAAATCCATTTGAGGGCTCCAGTGCTGTCAAGCTTCTGCGCGTAAACATCATAATCACCCCGGCGAAAATCGACCCAACACACGATCGCTCCGCCGGACCCATCGCTGAGGATTACCGGATTTTCCTGGGTGGAAACCGTATCGTTGACGGTGATCCCGTTTTTCGTCCATCGGGCTGTACCTGATGCATCCATTCGTTGCGCGTAGATCCCGTCGTCGCCGAAAGTGCCATTCCTGAATTGGGTCCGGAAGTCGGTCCAGCATGCGATAACTCCTCCTGCACCGTCGGCAACCAGGACCACGCTGGACTGATCGGCGGAATCATCGCAGGCTGCGACACCAGCCGGGTCCCACCGGCTTGTGCCGGCGCTGTCAATCCGTTGCAGCCAGATGTCACGTTGGGGTGGAT
Source organism: uncultured Bacteroidota bacterium (assembly GCA_963809695.1). Classification (GTDB taxonomy): domain Bacteria; phylum Bacteroidota; class Ignavibacteria; order UBA10030; family UBA6906; genus JAGDMJ01. The sequence continues at coordinate 530,561 of CAWEKI010000007.1, read as the reverse complement.
TTCGGATATCTTCCCATCCCACGAAGGCGCCATGGCTTCCATCGCCCGCAAGAGCCGGGATAATGAACGTGGAAGAGACCTCAGCATGGAGAACCGGGAAGCCGTTCTGTGCCCACTGAGCATTTCCGGAAGCATCTACCCGCTGGGCATAGATGTCTGAGGCGCGTCCGGAGCGGGTATCGCACCACACGATGATCGCCCCTCCTTTGCCGTCTGCGACGATAGCAGGGGATTGCTGATCGCCATCGGTGACCGAGATCGGAGTGCCCCCTGCACTCCACATCGCAGTGCCGGAAGAGCTGATGCGCTGCGCGTAGATATCATAGTCCATATCTGTCCGCTTGTCTTCCCAGACAAGGATGGCGCCTCCGGATGAGTCGGAGACCATGCCGAGTCCATCTTGGATCCCCGGCTCGGCACAGATCGCGATACCGTCTGTACTCCATTGCACTATTCCGGAAGCATCAATGTGTTGAGCGTAGACGTCCATGCCTTGGCCGGTGCGGAGGTCCACCCAGGCAATGATGGCGCCCCCTGCTCCATCACTCACGATGATAGGATCGGATTGGCCGTCAAAAGCAGTGGAAATTGCCACATTCGAGTCCGGATTGATTGGAAACTGCGCGATGGCCGGGTGGTAGAACAAAGGGCAGAGAAAAAGAAGAACGGGAATGAGCCGCCTGAAGCGGAAGTACGGTAGAAAAGATCCTGGCATATGTTACCCCCGATAGTGTAAGTGTAGTTGACTGTAATACTCTGTCCCTTTTATCCGGCCCGGTCCTCTTTCAAAGGATTGTCCGCATCGAACCCAAACAGCCGGGGATTCTCTCCGATCACCGCTGCCGCAATGATATAGAACACGTAGTCATACGTCTCCCGCGGGATCAGATTTCTATTGAGAAGCTTCCAAAAATTGCGCTCCCTCGGATTCTCGGGCATCCGGCTAAGCATGTCACGCACTCTGGTTTCTTGCCAATTGTAGCATGCCATCACCAGGAGCCCGGAGGCCTGTGCTTCGCGGGAGTACAGGTCGTGCAGATAGTGCGCGGCAGCCACGGTCGATTTCTCAAAATCCATTCTTTCATCAAGCTTGTCGGGCCTCCGGACATCGACCAGCGGACCCGTGCGGAGGTGATATTTGTAGGCAGTGGCCGGGATGAATTGCCAGATCCCTTTGGCGATGCCTGCATACGTCTCCGGGCCGCAAATGTCCTTGTCGAAACCGCTCTCTTTGAGCGCAAGATAGAAGAACTGTGGGGGCATGCCGTTTTCCAGCATGATCTCCTGGATCCTCGTGTTGTAACCATGCGTCTGTGCTCGCGCCAGAGCGCGCATGTAGAGGGGGGAGGATTGCCAGAAGCGGATGTACTGCTTCACCGTCTCCACAAATCCCTTCGGCATGCTCACCGTACACTCGCCGAATAGCCGCGCGACTTTATAGATCTGCCAGTCTTGGGCGCTGAGCTTTTCCCTGGAAATGCCTAGTTCGCCGAGAAATTCATCGTACCGGGTTTCCATATTGCGTTGTTGGCGGCGCATTTCCTGGATCTGCGGGTCGGACGAGAGATCCGGTCTCTCCAGCAGTTTTGACAGTTGCACTTCAATCGTCTTTGCCGTGTAGAAGAGGTTTTCCGCCGTGTCGTGCAGCTGCTCGAGTTTCTTGACCCGCTGGGTTTGGTAGTACAGCATCCCCAATGTCGCCACCAGCACGACGAGCACGACGCCGAGCACGGCTTTGTATCGCTTCCCCTGCTTTTTCCGTTCCCGATGGAAGGCCTGCCGGATCAGCCTGGTGTGGTCGCCGGCCTGCGCGTTCTCGTCATGGCTGAAATATCGCTCGGCGATCTGTGTCATGCCGGCCGAATGTGGCTTTGCTTGAGGAATGGGAGGGCTCTTCGGGCGAACTTGCTCGATCTCCAGCTCTACCACAGGTCCGTTGACCGCCAATTCGAACTTGCCCTGGCGGGGAAGTGCAAGCCTGGTCAGGCGCGTTCCGTCATGATATGTGCCGTTCCTGCTGTCAAGGTCCCGGATCCACCACTGGCCATTTTCCCAGAACACCTCGGCATGATTGGAGCTGACCCGAGGATCGGTGAAGCGGATGTCGCACTCTTCTCCGCGCCCGAGCCGGAAATTATAGGAAAAGCGGCTCCTCGTTTGCTTCGCCTCTCCCCGGTGGACGCGGACGGTGACAGGGGGCGCCGATGAAATTTCAGTTCTATCTGATATCGCCATAATTACCGGGAGGCTCCCTGCATTATAGATTTTGGTTTCAGAGGTTCAAAGCTCAGCATCATACGCTCCACCTGGGGGCCCAGCGTCTTCCGCGTTTTTTTTGAGAACGTGGCAGTGAGCATGTATCCTAAACCCTCGGCGAGAACAAAGATCTGCTCCTGATACACCTTCAGTCCGTCCGCAGGGCACCACGTCAGAATCGCCTGGTAGGCAGGGAGGCCGTTAGCAAGCTTGGCGTTTCCTTTTTTCAGAAGCCGGCAGCCTTTGAGCTCCTGCTCGATCGCGCTGATCTGCCATTCTGCAAATTCGCGCACAGACGTGAACGGGACGTCCTGTCCGACCGAGATCATGACGTTGTGCTGCAAGCCGTCTGTAACCGGACCGGTGAGGGTGTAGAGGGTCTTGTCGCTCCAGCCCTCGGGAAGGCCGATACGAAATGTGTTTGCCTGGTACTTGTCTGCACTCTCCGGCTTGGTTCCCGCGCCGCGAGGATTGATGGGCCCTGCAGGCCGAGTCGTCGGGCTTCTTTGCTCCATCACAATTTGATCCTTTCGAAGGCTCGTGGTGGTACTTTGTGCTGCATCCCCTTTTCTGTCATGAGGTCAATATACCTTCTGTAGCAGTTCTGGCTGTCTCGCCGGGTGGGTCCCATCGGGTACAGCAGGTCGCCCAGATTGAGATAAGCACTTGCCGGGGTCGGGTTGCGGGCGAGAACGTACGTGAGGATCTCCCTGGTCCAATCAAAGCTTTTCTTGGATTTCAGAAGGAGAAGGCCAAAGTCGTTCAAAATGACTGTGTAAATGCTGTCGTTGCCTTTGGCATCGATCTGGCGATAATCATGGAGATCAAAGAATCGATCCAAGGTGTCTGCTGCCCTCCTGACATTGCCCCGGCGGTACAGCTTCATAGCTCCAGCATGCGCTCTTCGAACCTCGGGCAAGGCCGTGCTGTCCGGCGTCATGGCGTTATAGCTCCGGTGCGCTATGGTCTTTTGAATAAGCTGCCGGCTTACATCATCGCAGGCGAGCTCCTGCAAATCCTCCCGCACCGCATCCCACAGTTCGGCAGGCAATCGCGAGCTGCTTTCGAGCGGCGTGCCGGCAACGTCCTTTTGGGTGGCGCTCACTCCCGGGTAACCTGGAGTAAAGTGGATCACGAAGTTCTTTTCTCCTCCATTGAGGCCGACGAAAAGGCCGAAAGCGCATGGCAGCCCGCACTGCGTATAGCTCAACAAGAAGTCTGCTCTCCCATTTCTATCCAGATCTTGATGGAGAGAGTCCTTGAGCGTGCAGAAGTAGCTTGCCATCTGAGGCGATTTCCACATACGACTCTCTCCATCGAAAACATAAAGGAACGATTTATAGCGGATACCCGTGACGACAACTGAAATCGAATCGCTGAGGCGAAAGCGATCGCGCAACTTCTCGGGCGGGTCAATTGTCTGCGCCCCCACGCCCGCGGCGAGACCGGCGAGTGCCATAATGCCGACAAGATTCCTAATACGACTCAACGTCATAGCTGGTCTCTCTCAGCTCCGTACTTGCGAGAATTCTGCTCAATCTGAGATTGATGTCACCGACTGTCCCGTCCCGCGATTTCTCCAAGAACTCCATCTCCTCGTTGGTCGTCTGAATTGGCGTTCTTTTTGTCCAGGCCTTCCAGAGGCTTCTCGACCATCCTTGCACAGTCCGATCGAAGGCCGTAGCGATCCCTTTGGATGACCGGATGTTGATCTTCTTGCATACTTCCAATGCCGGTTTCAGGAAAAGTGCAAACGCGACCTCCCACTGGGCATCTTCGAAGTCCTTTTTCTTGCCCGCATTACTATAAACTGTCCCGGCGTTTTTGAACCTTTCAAGCCATACCCCCTCCCAGAGGTCTTGTTTCTCCCCTTTTTCGCCGTCGTCGTTCACGTCCACAGCCACCGGTTGCACCCGCGGCCCGCGGATTTCTGGAACATCCGAACCTGCACTGGGATTTCCGGCTTTTCCCCATTGCTCCATGCCGGATTCGCCTTTGGCCTGCACGACTTCGAGCATCTCCTTCCAATTATTGCCGAATGCGTCGGCGAACAGCTTCTCGTCCTTCCCCTTAAGCGTTTCCAGGACTACGCCGAGGTTCCCGCTGTCCTGTGTGAATTGAATGAAACCCCAGGAGAGGCCGATATGGAGAACCCCAGCGTACGATACAACATCTATGGGAAAATCTCCTTTGAACTCGCGATCGTAATTGCACTCGCTGAAACTTTTTGCCTCGCGGCCCGATACGAACTGGATGATTTTCTTCTTGTCAGCAAACGTTAGTGGAACTGACAGCCTGCGGAGTTGCTCGATGAACCCAATGGGGTGGAGGTGCCAGACTTTCGCCGCATCGGTTGGCAGGCTCTTGCTGTCAATGCTGCTCCACCATTGAAGTGCCTCGATGTATGCAAGCGTCTGCTTGTAAGCATCATCCGTCATGTTCCACGGAGGCCCTTTCAAAGGCGTCCATTTATCCGAGGCTTTGTCGCTCTTTGCGTCCCACTCTGAGGGATGGAGGCACGCGAGCAAGCGCAGGTGGGTTGCTAGCTGAGCATCCTGCAGGGCGGTCTTCAGATCCGAGATCTTGCCCGACGATTTTCCATTGACCAGGTCAAGCAGGGCCGCGACGTCGCACAGCCCCTTCTTGCTGTATTTGTCCGGCTCCTGGATCCGTACCCAGCCAGGCCAGTCGTACTCCGAGAGCACGGTGATCTTCGGATCATCTGACTTGATCCAGCCCTTCTTGTTTATCTCGTACTCAATCTCGTACCATTTCTCACCTTTGACTGTTGTCACCGATGCTGTTTGCGCGGCGCTTTCCTTGACCAGGAGATCGTCCGCATTCTGCCCGGCGTCTTTTTCAAACTTGAACGACTTCTCAGGATTCTGCGAAGCAAGTTCAAGCACCGTGTTCTTCACGAGGTACTCAGTGGATGAGATTTTCTTCAGGTCTGCCGTCAGTGCCCACCCGTGCTTCTTCTCTTTCTGGCTAACCCTGATCTGCCGGTGCTCCTTGTTCAGTTTTAGGAGGCGCACGACGTCCCCCTTCCTGGCGTCAACCGTCGCCGTTGGCGGCTCGCTCTTGCCGGCTCCGGGATCTGCGATGTACACGGTGGAAAGATCCTGAGCGAGCTTGTATGTGTTTGATTTCTTATCGAAATCGCCAAGAATGCTCCGCGGTACCCAGCCTACGGTATCAATGCACTCGACATTGATGGCCTTGGATGCACTGTCCCCTGGAATTGGCTTCACCCTGGATCCCGGAGTCAGCGGGACGGCCACCCGGTCGAAATCCGGCTCCTTCGTTTTGAATGTCGCTCCCCGGGCGACCTTCAATGTCTTTGGCCCTCTCGAGATCTTTTTCGGATTGGTCATGAAGTCAACCGAGTCCGTGAACACTTCCAAATGCAGAACGTTGTTGGCTCCCATGTATGGCCCGGGTTGCCCTACAATGTCTCCACACTTGAACATCACCTGCGGATCGGGCAGGACGACCTTGTTGTCTTGAGGGATGTCCACCGACGTGGCGATATACTTTTCCGCAAAATAGGCGAAGCCGCCGTCAGCAAGTTCCTGGTACCCGGTGCGGAGGCTTTTCGGATTCTTGAACAGTACAGTCGAACCCTTCGCGAGAGTTCTCGGGGCCTTTGATTTCTGGTTCGCTTCTTCGTGCACGCTCAAGTTCATCAGAGTTGTGTACTTGCGCGGCAGGAAGGCGGGTGCTTCATCCTTCAGGACACCGGTGTACCCTGAAAGCGGGAGGAGGTGCATGTACAGGGAGTAGAACCGCACCTTGAAGCCGTCTGCACCCTGCAGTTCATGGGAGAGCAGGACAAATCCACTTGAGTAGGAAGCTGCTTTACCGTCAATGACACATTTTAGAGGTTCCTTATTGAAGCGATAAGCGACCAGGGTCCCATCGGCGATTGCAAGAACCGGCTTGGCGATATTGAAATGCATGCCGCCATGCCAGTACCGGTTGGTGCCGATCGGGAAGAAGCCGCCTGAGCCCTTTTCGTTCTTGACGAAGAGAGAGAGTGCATTCTCGCCAGCAAGGGGGAATCCTACATCCACGTTCGTTCTCTTAAAGAGAAAAAATGAAAATTTCCCGCTTGACGACGACGGTGGCGGGTTTTCCCGATGTGAGCGAAACGGCCCCTTTCTGGCTTCCGCTGCCCACTTGAACAACTTTCTTCTGATCGTCCTTGCCCATCGGATGCATCCCCTCCGGTGTCTATGACTTGATCCCGAGGCGCGGGTACTCTACGTTCACCTTGCCAGGCGGAACGTTGTCCACCTTCGCCTCGCCCTGGTCATCCAGCTTGCCCTTCTTTGACGTGCCATCGGCGAACGTCAGGACGTACTCTTCATTGGGATACGGATTTCCTGAATCATCCTTCAATTCCATCTGCAGCCAATCCCGGAATGCCAGTAGCCCGGACTCTGCCATGACCTCCGCGACGTTCACGCGGAAGAAGTAATCCGGCGCGCGATATCCCTTCTCCGTCTCATGGGCCGACGGAATGCTGTCCGTATCATCATGATATTCGAATTCCCATTCTGCCTCGATCTTCTTGTTCTTCACCGGGACCTGGAATTTCGATACGAGCTCATGCGCGCCGTCGCTGTCATGCTCATAGATCTCGATTACCGATTCGACGCCGTCCGGCACTCCCTTCACGTCGGTAGTCAGCTTGACCGTGTCGCCGCGCCGGGCTTCACTTTTGTCCCATTTAGCGTTGCTGATCTGCACGGGTGGGACAACATGCAGTGGTGAGGATTTCTTCTGTAGGCCGTGCTTTGGCAGCTTGACCGTTGCATACAGCTCGTCCCGGGCGCCATCGGGCACGCGAATCGGCGCCCAAAAACGGTTGCCCGCGGTCCGTTCGCTAAACTTGCCGAGGGTCTTGCCTGTTGCGTCCGATAGTTCAATCTGGATCTCGGAATTGCTGCCGATATACAAAGTGTGTACCTCCAGCCCCACCACTCCCCCAACAGCGGCGAGCCGCTTCGACCACATGACCTGCTCGATCGAAGAGGGGAGGGTGACCTTCTTCGACTGTCCTGTTTGACTGGAATGCTCGGCCATGATTGCGAAACTCAGTGTAACATAAGCAATTCAATCTGCCCGCCAGACCGCGTAGCCTCGTACCTTCCGGTGGCGGAGGTAAGTATGGGGAAATCGTAACTGGGTTCCACCTGCTCCCGAAGGACCTGCACGAGGTCGCTCCCGGGCCTCGTGACACTTAGCACTCCCTTTGTCGAAAGCGCACAGACAAAACTGCTCTCCTCGTGCGGGTTCTTGAGATAGAACATGCACGCGGAATAGAGCGTGCCGAATTCGAACCGGAGTGAAGCAGGATGTATCGTGAAGAGGTGCTTCACAAAGTCGAACTGAACTTCCATGACGACATATCCCCCGGTTCTGGACTCCGCCACCCATCCGACCGAGATCCGGCCCGAATGGTCAGCGTGCATTGCAACTCGTTGCCGCGGCATCGGCGCAATGAACGGGATCGCCGGCGTGGTAAGCGTTTCCGAGGATTCGCCCGAGAAAAGTGTTGCCCCCACCTTGATTCCCGCGCCGGTCTGCTCGATCCATGTGACGACTGTCCGGTCCTCTTCCGTGCCCGGGATGGGCATGGCGGCGGAGAGGAGCGGCTCATGGTCGATCTGTCCCACCCGTTCCCTTGTGACGCTCCCACGATCTCCCTGATTTCCCTGGAAGTCAAATTTGTACAACGCCCAGGTCTCCTCTTTCGGGAGCCAGAAATAGTGAACCATCTTCTTGCTCGGGAGGACAATCGCGGGATAAATCAGCTTCGCAGCTGCATCAAGCGGAGCATTGATGGGTGCTTCCTGATAGACTGACAGTGCGCTCAACATGTCCGGCGTCCTCCAACCAACCCAGAACGTGTTCAGATGGTCGCGCAGCAATCCGCTCGTAGCCATGAACAGTTGCGCATCCGGCGGGACCTCAACTTCCCAGTTGACCTGTTTCAGGAACCGGATATCTCCCAGATCAGGGCGTTTTTCATAGAACTCCATCGTGATCAGCTCGCGGCTGCCGGGATCCAGGGCTGCTATAAAAAAATCGGTGAACATACCGTCAAAGAACGTCGTGAGGGTTTCTGAGACCATGACTTCGTTGACTGCGGGAGTGTCTGCTTGCATTGTCATGTTATGAAATACTGCCATCCTTGTTGATCTTTGTGTAGTTCCAGCCGCTGAGCTTCAGGATGCAGAGGCCGCACAGCTCTTTCGGCTCTGACTTGTGGTACGACATCACGCACCACTGATTGTCGGCATGGGCATTCGGTTGAAAGCCGTCGGGTTGCTTTATTTTGTTTCCCTTGGCATCTTTGTCGACACGGCTGTCGCCCGAGTCAAAATGACCGGGAGCATGCGCAAGGAAGATCTGGTGTCCGATCTCGTGGACGAGAATATCGCTTGCTTTATTGGCTTTGAAAATGAAGAACACCGTCTTGTCGCGGCCCGTGAAGCCCGGGATGGACGGTGCAATGCCCGCCGTGAAGGATCCCTTCCACATGTTCTGTTCACCATCCGCACCGAACTTGAAGAACGTCAGGCCGTTTTCGCCGAGGGGAAAGTTCTGGACCACGGTGCTGTAGATCCGGTAGGCGTGTTTGTCGCATTCCTTCCGGTACGTTTCCTCATCGGCAGACTGAAAGAGATTGAGGAACCGGTGTGCGAGCCTTCCGAGCCGGCCTGTTCCGGGATGGATTCGATTCCAGTAATCGTTGAAGTCCCTGTACTTCACAGGAAACAACCCCGGATCGTCGAGAGCAGCGTCCCTGATGAAGGCGTTCTTCTTGGACTGAGCCGCGATGACGTCTTTATAATGCTTTTTCCAATCGGCCTGCACTTCCTTCGTGGCGAGCCCCGGCGCGCCGGCCATGGTGATGGCGCTCTTATCATATTCCTTCGTCATCGTGGACATGTCGACCTCGGTGGTTCCCGGACCCACCTTGTAACTGCTCACGACGGCGATGCGGCGGCGGGTGGTCAGGGTCACGGCGTCGGATTTCCTCGTGGCCGGTGTGTTGGCAAGCGCATTGCTGTCTTTTGTGTCAAGCGAACCATCAGTGTCGATGTACGCGGAGATGCTGTGGACATCTCCCGCCATGCGGCTGCAGGCAAAGAAAATCCCGGTGTCGGCATCAAACGTGTCGCTTGTCTTGCCAAGCGCATAGGAGGCCCAAGTGCGCTGGGAAGGGGCCACGAGGTTCCAGTCGTCGTTGATCTTCAGCCACTGGAGTTCGTCGGCGCCGCGGTTTGCGCTTGTGGTCCGCTGGCCTCCGAAGTACTTGTGTGCTGTCCTTCCCTGAGGCTCAGTTTCTGTCTTCTTGTATGCCGAGACCTTCTCGATAAACGAGAGCGCCGGTTTATCAAGTTTCCTTGCCTTCAACGTGGCTTCATATGCGGCGTCGGTTTCCAGAGCGACATCCCAGAGCACCTTCGTCCTTGCGATAGCCTTTGCTCCGCGTTTTCTCTTGCCGTCCTTTCCCTTCAGCCAGATGCGTGCGTAGAATGGAACGGAGGGGCCCCATCCCCACATGTTCTTGTATGTCTGAAACGAGGAATCGTCGTTCATCTCGGATGAGCTGACCTTGAAGATCGCACTCGGGAGGACGACATTCCCCTTTCCCTTGTTCTTTGTCAGGTCGCCTTTCAACTCGGTGATGATCTGCCTGGAAAAGTCGTCCATCGAGGCGGGACCCTTGTCATCCACAAAGATCTCGATGGCTTCGGAAAAAACCGAAACCTTCTCCTTGTTGCTTTCACATGAAGTGCCCGAAAGGGTCGTAAGGATCATCCATATCTGGTAGGGGGAGGAGGCAAGGTTGACGAACCCCTCGAAATCCGGGTCGGTTGATTCCCCTTTCCACGTGGCAGAAGAATTCGGACTCTCCGGCACTCCCAGGTCTGTCTCATAGAGACGCCGTCCCGGTTCATTCTCCGATTCGGCCACCAGCTTGATGTTCTGGATACGCCCCATCGGGCCGGATATTTCATAATTGATCGTGATCTCTTCGAGATCAGGGATGAAATGCGGCGAATCCACCTTTGAGATGCGGATCGAGTGCGTTGTCGTGGGAGGAGTCGGCGCGGGGGGATTGCAGTCGACGTGGGTGAACGAATACAGCTTGCTCCCGTAGAGGTCGCATTCTTTGTGGCTGCATTTCCCGGATTCGGGATGGCATTTGAGCTCCGGCTCTTCCCCCGGATCGAAGAAGAGAAGCTCCACGCGCCGGTCGATCTCAGTCTTGTTCCTGTCTTTGGTAATGGGAAAGAACTCACCGCATCCAACGCATTCCGGGCGGTCTTTGATAAACGTAAGTTTTGAACGGTACGACTCCAGGCCTGCCTTGTTGGTCGCCAGGAGCGTCATCAACTCGCGCATGTAGATATCGAAGAACGCTCCCCACGTTTCCAATTCCACCGTGCCGTTGATCGGGATGAACGCATCGAGCTCGATATTGTACTGGCGCTGAAAATTCTCGACGGCCTTCCGTGTTTGATCATTGTCTTTGCCCGTCTTTGGGCCCGGGTCACAATCCCACTCCCAGGTGTAGGCGATCCACTTGAGGATCTGTTGGTAGTCTTCGACTTTGTGTCTCCCATGGGCGATGGCTGCCCACGTCTCACGATCTCCTTGCAGGGCCGCAAGCACGTTCTGTGCGCGCAGAACGGAAAGCTTCAGATTGTAGTCTTCGGGACCGCTGCGGTCTGTGTGTCCGGCGACGAGGAGCGATTGATCCGGATGCGCGACCGCTTGTTTGTAGCTTGCATACAACACACCCAGCCCGGTGATCCGGTTCTGGTCAGGCGTTCCAGGTTGTGGGGCATCGGGACCGTAATCTGGCAGCAGCACGGCGCTATCGAGGTGGAAATTGACGTCCTCCATCTCCAAGATATGCCCGAAGAACCGGGTTTTGATGTGAAGCTCCTGGAGGAGGCCAGTCGGCAACCCTTCGATTTTCCGGGGACTGCGGAGCGTTATGGTGACAGGGTCGCTCATTTCTTTGGACCAGGCAGACTTGGAAATTTCACGGTGAATCGGCCCGCGGGGACTTTCTCCTCTTTCTTGTGCCCCTGCCCGTCGAGTTTCCCTTTACGCATAGAACCGTCGGGGAGGTGAAGAACATATTCTTCGTTGGCGAGTGGGTTGCCTTTCTCGTCTTTGACGGCCAGCTCGATGTAGTCTTCAAAAGAGAGAAGGGATGATCGTGTCTTACAGGGACCAACGAGCACATCGAAGTAATATTCGGGAGCGCTGTATCGAGCCGATGAATTCGTTTTGGGCTTGGCGTCTTTCCCCTTTGTGTCCTGGGGGTACTCCCATTCCGATTCCAACGTGTTCCCCCGGACATTTGCCTGCACTTCAGCGACCTGCACGTCTGCCTGAGAGATATCCCGCCGGTAGATCTGGAATACCCCTTCCTGATTGCTGTTGAATCCTACCGTGTCAGCGGTGAGCTTCAATTTTTCTCCGACCTTTGCACTTGTTTTCGACCACCGGGCGTTACACACGTGGGACAACCGGACTTTGCACTCTCCCTTGGACATTCCATCGCGTTTGACTTTGCCATCCAGCGGAAGGGTACTCTGTGATTTCTTTCCATCCGTTCCTGTGAATTCATACGACAGGCCGCTCACGGGATTCCCAGCTTTGTCCACGAACGCGAATTCGGCCCAGTGATCCGCCTTGGTTGAAGATTCTTTGCTGCCGGAGTGTGCCGTGGATGCGCTTGCAGCCGCAGCTCCTGCGCCGGCTGAGCCTCCTCCTCCGCCACTCGCGCTTCCGCTGCCGCCCTCGCCGATCAGAACGGTGGGGCAGCCCATAAGGATCGTGTCCGGCGGTCCGACGCAGACGAGCATGTCTCCCATCCTGGCCGCCGGCTGGCCGCCGATGAGCACCATGGGGCTCCCCAGCACTACGGGGCCTCCCACGTGCGGAATAGGGGGGAGCCCCGGGGTAAGCATGGGGCACATATGCATATCCCCCATGCGCGCCGCAGGTTGTCCTCCGATGAGCACCATAGGGAACCCGAGGATGATCGAGCCCCCGTGGGCAGTCATGTCACCCATGCGTGCCGCTGGTGGCATCAGTCATGTTCCCTTCCACAGATAGCTATCCGCGTTCGATCTCTCCCGGCCGAAAACTTGACCCCCGGCACCTGCTTTCCCAGCCTCACGTCAACCTTCGTCATTTTCAATCCCTAATTTATCATTACTGGCATTCCCTTGATCGTGTTCGGCCCCGTAGACTGGACCGTCACCATCGTGCCTTTTACCTGTTGGTTGATGCTTGCTTCGGATGTGACGTTCATGCCGCTGGTCTTATGATCCATGGATGCTTCAGACTTAATGTTCATGCCTTTCTGGCTCAAGTCCATCGATGCTTCCTCGGAGATGTTGCTCGAAGCTTTCAGGCTGAAATCCATATTGGCCTTGACGGTGACGTTGTTTGCCTTGAGCTCCGTGTCCCCCGACGTTTCGATCTTGAGCTCCGTCGCCTTAATGTCAATGGTGCCGTTGGGCGCATGCATGTCGATACTGCCGTCCTTGGTCTCGATGACAATCTTGTTGTTGCTGATGTCAATAACGAACGTGTTCTTGCCGTCCTTGTCGGAGAGGGTGATGCTTTCGCTCCCGCTTCCGTCATTAATGGTCATGTAGTGGCCATTCTTGCTCTGGACGGTGATCTTCGTGTTCTTGTCATCCATGATGATCAGGTGCCCATCAGTCGTCTGGACCTGAATGCACTGGTTCTTGTCGTCCATCGTCAACGTGTGCTTCTTCGTCGTGAGGACTTCGATCTTATCCTCCTTGTCATCCAGGACAACAGTGTGGCCGTCAGCGGTCTTGAGCCCGATTTGCGTTTCATCCTTCAGGTCCTCCATGATGAGCTCGTTGCCCGCCGCGCTACGGATAATGTTTTGCGACTTGTTCTGTGCGGCAACGGGAGTGGTCTGCGACGCATTCGGGACGGAGGAGAGCCCCAGCGGACGGTCCACATTCCCGTCGACGCAGGCCCAGACCAACTCTGTGCCTGCATGGACGGGGAAGTGCATGCCATAGCCGGAGCCGGTATACGGCTGTGCCAGGCGGATGGCGCGTGAGGCTTTTCCCTGCCCGGCGTCGGTGAGATCAAATGGCATTTTTACCTTGTAGCGCCCTTCCTCATCCAGATGCGCATACTCCCCGCCGGCGCTTTCGACTCGTGCCGTCATGATCCCGGGGATGCGGGGTTCGGGCGTTAGCCGTGGCGGTCGGTATTGCACCTCGGCCGGGATGCAGGTGAACTCGTTCCGGTACGTAGGGACTGCTCCGGCGCCGTTGCCGGCCTGCCCCATGCCTGCTGCCTGTGAGCCAAAGTGGGAGACTTGTGTCAGAAGATAGTCGCCGTTCAACGCCTCGCGATAGTGTTTCCCGAGGGTGAATGTATGTCCGGGATGAAAACCGCGGCAGTTACCGGCGCCGGTGATGACGCGGCGTGCATCGACGATCTCTTGGTTCCGGATCTTTGCCAGCGCTTTCCCTTGTGTGGCAGTTTTGAAATGGTCGCCATAATCATAGTACAGCCCGGGGCTGTCCTGGTCGAGCTGGGATTCTGCGGACAGCGCGGTTTCCGGCGTCCGGTAGTTGTAATCCTTCAGAATGACTTTGCCGGTCACCACCTTCTCGTGCCAGGAAAGCTCGTGAATAGTCTCTTCACCATCGGGCATGAAGCCCTGTCCGACAAATGAGTCGATTTCATGCGGCGCGTCAATCTTCGGATACTTGCTGTTGTCGTCCGCCATCACGAGGAGGTCTTTGCCACCATTATGGTCAAAGAAGAAGGATATCCCTTCGTATTCCATCAGGCGGCTGATAAAACTGAGGTCTGTCTCCCGATACTGTACGCAGTACTCTCGGGGTTGATAAGAGGATTTAAGGTCCAGTCGGAAGTCATTGGCACGGAAGCCAGCGCCTTTCAAGACATCAGTGATGATGTCGGGTACGGATTTGTTCTGGAAAATCCTGCTTTGATAGTTCAACGAAAGCCTCCAGCATCGGGGAACCAGGACGCCGCGGAAGAAGGCGTAGTCCTTTCCCCGCCCGATTTCTTCGAGTTCCGAGAGGATGCCGTACAGCTCCTTATGTTCGTCATCCCGAAGGATAACCAGCTTCGCCGGCTGGTTGACCAACTCGGAGAGGTTCAGATCATTCTCGACGGGAGAGATCAGGCTCAGCTCGAAGCGGTACAGTTGCGAGATCGTCTCATTGCCGTACAGTTCGAGCACCTGGAACGTGTCTTCCGGCTGGCCGCCGATTTCGAACCAGAATTGTGCATGTGAAGCATCGTATTGAGGCATGAGGTTGTCCTCTTCATGAAGTAGACCTTGGTACAACATTCCTGCTGCAGAACGAACTTCCCTTTCGGAAAGCGAATGACCCCCCTGAACCGCACCAACAGGCCTCTGTGGGGTCTGTCTGTCATCTTGTTCAGCATCACCCTTTGCTCAGATCTTTCACCTCGTGCCCCTTTGCGCGCCTGGAGGCGCGAGTGCGAAGGGAGGAACTCCCGTTGTCCCGAGCGCCCCGGGCAATACCAACCGCAACTCGCCGTTCCTTTCGCGAAATCTCTTCTTGCGCTCGTTCCAGTCGACGGTTGGGATCTCAGCTGCCTGCCAGGTCTTGTTCTGTAGCGTAGCGTCATTGAAGGTGGGAGTCACACCAAACACTCTGCTCCAAACCACCTTCGCCTGCATGGTGAATCTCACAAGCGGACCTATGTGACCCCTGAGATCTTCTGACGTCACAGTCAGAACAGGCGCGCCCGAGCTCTCGGAGGCGTTGGTTCCGCTCAGGATGCGTGCCGTATGCATCATGCCGAGACTGTGTGCAACTTCGTGTGACACGGTAGCCGCGATTTTTCGGCCCAGCACCTGGCATGCCGTCTTGAACTCGTCAATATTTCCGTATTGCCGAAACCCTCCCGTGCCAGGATCGTCCGTCACGATTTTCCGAAATACATCGGACGCTATGCCGACAGGTCCCCTCAAGCTTTTTGTCCCTCCCCCGATGGGCAGGGTGTCATTGAGAAATACCTCTCGGCTGTTGATCGTGGTCCGGATCTGGGCGGGAGCAACCTGCTCGTTGCGCGCGGCCACTCCAAGCGAGCTGTTGTGGGCGACATAGAAGTTCCAGAAATTCGTCACAAGGGGGGTGTTTGCATTCGACAGTTGCCACACGCCACTCCGATTGGTGAATCTCTGTGTAAATGCCTGGACGAGTTGTGCTGCAGCCTGCTCATCCTGCCAGAGGGCAGCAACCCCCTGAAAACCTGCATCTTCAAAAATCTGGACGATGCGGGGCGGGATCGCAGTGCGAAGCTCCTGCTTGCCCGTGTTTGAGATGACGTCAGGATTCTGTGCGGGGAAAACGTTCCGGCCAAAGCTCTGATCGGGGGTCAGCGCGTTCAGCAGGTCGGTCATGAGGATGATCCGCATAGTCCCCGCCTGGTATGCGGCAAATCGGGTTGATGCATCTGCGGGTACGGTGCCGGGATCGAGTACAATCTCATCAGGGGTAGACTGCGCGGCGTTCCTGATGCTGACCGGCAGGAGATACTCCTCTTGAACTGCTATATTGAACCCGGCGAGCTTTCCGGTATAGGTCACTCGATTCTGGGTCCCGGTTATGGTGCTCGTGGTGGCGACCGTTCTGGCTGTAGGCTCGCGGTTGGTCAGCGTGCGCGTCATGGAACGTGCGAGGATCCGGAAACCACCGGTAGCCGTCGCATCTGCGACTTCCGCCAGAGCCTGAAGCTCAAGGAAATCTCCTTCAGAGCGCACGTCTGTGTGAAATGGAAACCAGATCACAAACTGCCTGTTGACGAATGTCAGCTGAAAGAAATCCACTCCGAACATGCATTCTGGATCAAAGCCAAAAACATCTCCGGAGTGGGCCGGATCGCCTGACTTGCGGAGTATTTCAAACGTGATCCGGTCCGAGGGTTTTGCCGAAGGATCGCGGTGGATCTTGCCATGAAAAGTGACAATGGTTCTTTCGGGCGCCTCGGCGTTTCCTGCTCCCTTCCCGGTTGCGGGAATCTCCACGATCCTGACGCGACCATCAGACACGGCAGGGAGCGTGGGATCATCTCCGAGGATTAACAATCCGATATCCGCTGCTTTGGGCACAGGCTGTGTGTTGGGCTGCCACTCAAATTGGATTGGCATAAGGTTCGTTCTTTCTGTCAGGGAGATCCAGCGTTGCTTTTCTGAATGCATTTGTCCAGTTCGACACCGAGCGCCTTGTAGAGATTCTCTCCAGCAGCAGTCTGGGGAGCGTCGAGGGCAACCATAACATAACGGAGCACCTTGTTTGTCGTAGGATCCTTTCGGGCGATCATGACGCAGTCGAACAACTTTGAGTCTGCTATACCGAGTTTTGCAAAGACTTTGTCCCCGCTGGTCAGACGCTGATCACCAATCAGCCCGGCAGCGAACCAGCTTCCATATCCGTCCGAAGCGAATATGTCGAGATGTTGGTCTCTCATTTCGGCCGAAGCCGCTTTGTTTACAAGACTGTTTTGTCCTAAGAGGGTGAGCAGAGCAGCGGCACCTGCGGCTGTCCCGCATTGTCTGGTTGGGTTCTTCTTATCAACATCTCCTACCGGCGCGGGTTGCCAGAGAATGCTCAATGTTTTGCCTCCACCGATAGACTTCGGGTAGCTCCCCCCAATCCAGAGGCCACCTTGCCTCTTCGGGTTATAGAGATCTGACTGCCAGAGCACTGAATCGATATAGAGATAGCCGATGGTTGTGACACACTCGTGTGCCCTGTCGTTGTCCGAGTGACGTGTCATTAACTTTAGCTTCTTTCTGAAAGCATCCGTGAAGTCAATCGTCAATGCGCCTGCCGCATCCGTCGTGACATCGAAGATCTCTTCCAGTTTTGGAGCCCCGATCGGCACTTTGGTGTCTGAGAGGACCTTCCCCTTTTCATCCTTTTGCACTGCCCGACATTCCAGGCTCATCTTCTGCCCGTTCTTCTTCACGAGGCTGCCATGGAGCTCGAGCTTTGGATCACCGGAGAAGAGTTCTTGGGGCTTCGCGTTTGCGGGCTCGATTTGCGTGAGGCTCCAGTAATCCCGTGCTGCGTCAAAAAGATCTTCCTTCTTCTTGATGTCGAGATCCTTGGCGAAGACTTCAAGGTCGAATCTCAGTTGATAGGCTGCATACATCACACTCATCTTGCCTGAGCTGCCGATCGTACCGTGCACGAGTTCCTGATGACCGGCAAAGTGTGGAGTCTCCCGTTTATCTCCGGTCAGATCGACAAGGGCAATGCGCAGCTTTTGGAACTGAGGATTCCGGTTGAGCATGTCTTGCAGGATCTGCTGCAGTGCATCGGTCTTTTTGACGCTGTCCCGGGTCCAGAAGCCTGGATTCATCGCCCGGGGTTCCAAAAGCAGACGCAGGGGAGGATCCCCGACACCCACAAAATGGAGCATGTGAGCAAACGCCTCGAACTTGGGACGTTGCTGCACCGTGTTCGGTTGTTGCCCCGCGGCTGTCGGGCTTTGGACGGATTGATCGTTCCCTGCCATGTTTACGCTCTCTCAGCTTCCGTGGACTGTCAGGAGTTTCTGGCGTGTTGCATCATCTAGTCTGCCGCTCTGCGGGAGGCCCCGGTCTGCCTGGAACTGCTGCAACGCGGCTGTGAAGTCTTTCTTCGGCTCGCCATCCACGCTCGCGACGTAGTATCCTAGGTTTTTGAGCCGTGCTTTGGCACCCTCAATCCCCTGGTCGGTTGTGTCCGATGCAAGGGGATTCAGAAATCCTACTTGGAGGGCCCAACGGTCGTCTTCTGCCTGCAGCGTTACATCACCGGCGCCCACGGAGATCTCTTCACGAACCAATCCTGCTCCATCGCTCTTGCCCTTCAACTCACCCCCTTGGAACTTGAGTGTGTAGTCAGTGTTTGTTCGGGGTGCCCTGTCATGCCCAAGCAGCACAACGCGAAGCGATTGAAATCCCTTCTTCGTCCGGGTGATGACGGTTCTCTTATCCAGCGGGACTTTCAGGTGTGGTTCCTTTGCTGCATCGGGAATCTGGACAACATCGGTCGGCTGAAGAACCTGTGGGTTAGGACGTTTTTTCTTGAGCTCAGCATTGGCAGGGTCGTCATAGATCACCCGCCAGTTCGGGAAGCCATGCTTCTTGGCGATCGTGTAAAGCGATTCGCCCTGTTCGACGCGGTGTGTTTCTGCCATATTCTTTATGTTGGTAATTTTAGGCGCCCAGGGGCGGCAATGCTTGCATCAAGAGCCGCCTTGTCACTTCCCTCCTCATTGGGAGGAAACTCATCGACTGGTTCGGGAGACGGTTTGGGTTGTTGCTGAGGTGTTTCGCCCGCCGGTGATTCACGCGGTGGAGGTTCTTCTTCGGGAAAGTGTTCATCCTCGTCAAACGTGACCCGCACCTCTTCCTGTTTTAGTGCAAACCACCGCGCCACGCCGTCCGCATCAGTCTGCGCTGGTATCTGACTCCCGTCAGCTTTCACCAGATTCATGCGAACATTCGGCAGCGGGGTTCCTTTCCCGTCAAGCACTTGGACTTCGACAAAATGTTCCGCATCGGTTTTTGCCCCGTGGATCCTCATGAACCAGGGTTGGTCTTGGTGCTGATCCTTGTCAGTCATGTAGAACGGCTCGACTACCTCGCTGGCGTCTCCGACAGTGATATCGTAATGATCATCCGGGATGTCTTCATGTTTCAGCAAACCCTCTGCATCGGTCCTGGCCGTGACATTGAATCCTTTGTCCTGCCCCCGAAGAGTATACTCGGCGTCTGCGAGCACATTGGTGAAGCTGTCGTTGAAGAGCTTCAGGAAGACAAAACAGAGGGCCTGAACTTGTTCGCCTCGTTCACATGGCGAATCAGAGGTCTGCCGATCATAGAACCGGCAGGCATAGGTCCCGATCATATCGGGTTGCGTCTTTTCGTCCTTATGCTCGCGGCGAGATTCCTGGTTGCTGCGCCGGTCCTTGGCATTCGCGAAGAAGCGCTTCTGACAGCCGCCAATACCTTCTTTAACGGTAGGGCAGGGCCATTTAGTCGGATCGATGCGCGTTTCGGGCGGATACAACAGTATCATGGTACGCCGGTTATCACGGTTTTCCTCGTTGCGAGCGTCTTTATTCTCTTCCCGGTCGAAGAAGCTCTTCTCGTCGCGGGAGAATATCATGAGGGGATTGAACTCGCCGCACCCCTGGAAGTCCCCCTTGCCGTCTTTTCCTTTTCCGCGGGCGATGAAGTCCTCGGGAGTCAGCTGGAAATTGTTTCCATCGTCATCCTTGCAGATCGCATCCATATATAGCTTGGAAAGGACCTCAAATGTGCCCGTGGATATTTCTTCGTTTGCATTAAACCCCTTGGCCGGAAGCCCATTGGCATCTTCAAAATCCTTGAGGGCCGTCCGTGTGGCTTGATCGACCTTCCCACTTGCGCCCCCTACCGGGGTTGGCCCGACCAGGTTCAACATCGTCTGGACCGCCTTGACTCCCCATTTGTCTTTTCCTTTGGTGTCGTGGCGGAAATAGAGATCCTTCCACAATTCCACGTCACGGACAAGAAGCCCGAAGATTGCCTGCGCACGCCGGCCGCTCAGGACCTTGTTGTAGTCGTCTTTCCCCACCGGATCCGTATGTCCGAACAGGCTGAGCTTGAAACCCACGTGTTTGTCCAGCAGCTTCTTGAGAGGGTCCACGTCGATTGTCGTTCCCAGAGGGTGTCACAAACGAAGAATCAAACTGGAAGTGGGAGTCTTCCATGCTGAAGCATCCCTTTGGGCAAGATGCCCATCCGGATGGTATTGAACTCTCCGTCGGTGGCAGGAGCGACAAGGATCGGGATTGCCTCTGCCTCCCGTCGAGCTTGCCGTTGCCTGTGTCCCGGGTTTTGTCGTCTGGTCGTCCTGGTCAGCCATGCATCCACTCGTACGATGTATTGCTCCTCATCCAGACGAAGGTCAGATCCATGGACCTCGACGAGCTTTGCCTGCGTTTTTAGTCCGCACTTGCCATCAACCTGCAATCCCTTATCGCATTGAAACTCTTCAATTGCTGAAAGGAGAAGCTTCTCATCCAGCGGGTCGAGAGGACCGGCGAAGTAGCCGAGATTGTTCAGGCGGGCGATCTGCCCGGTTTGCACATCGACGGGATCGAGATGTCCGATCTTGAGAGGTATGGCAATTCCCTGAAGTCGGCTTCCTTCTTCCTTCATGATAAACTCAATCGACTGCGCTGAAAGAGGCACTTCAAATTCCACTGCTGGCATTAGCATCGGTCGTCAGCTCTTTCGTCTTTCCATCAATGCTCACCTCGCACTCGCATTTGCCAGGGGTTCGCCAAACAATTCATCCAGCACGAGCCGGAGGAGAATCTTGTCCTGGCGGACCCGGAACGCGTGTCACCTGTCCCGTGGTGACTCAACCTGCTTGGGTCTGCTTGTCCGGGATGAAGACCTGATCGCCCGGGAGAAGCACATTTGGATTCTTGCGCAAGTCCGCGCAAGTCGGCGTTATTGTCATGATTCCAGATTGTGGTGAGCTGGCGAAGCCGTAGTTCTTCGCAATCAGACCCGAGGTACTCACCCTGCTCCACCGTGTGATATTCTGCCATGGCGATCTTTCCCCGTTCAGGCTATGTCCCATTCCGTGGCGTCAAAATCGGGGAATGTCATTTTGCAGGTCCCCGAATCAATATCGCGCACCTGTGCGCGCCCGTTCTCATCCAGCCTTCCGGATCTTCTTGGTGCCATCAGGCAACTCGAGTACATAACGCGCCTGGGGGACGGGGTATCGTCCTGATCCACCAGCTCGATCCCAACCCACGTTTTCTCCTTTTGGAGGGGCTCCGCTGTTGGCGGTGGCTCTTCGGCAGCCGCCTTTTCCTCTTTGCGTTCGAGGGTAGGAAGGATGCTCACATGCGGCATGCGCATCAGCACGAGTTCGCCGTGCCGGAAGGCTTCCAGGATCTCGGACTTGACATACCGGTGCAACTCCTGTCCCTCGCAGCCTTCTCGCCAGCAACGCCGACTGCCCGCGGAGACTTTCGTAGATCTCCAGCACGGACTTCTGGGTCAAGGGATCCGTGAGCCAGCGGTCGAGCTGTGCAGACAGGTACGCGCCTTGCTCCTCCTGGCTCACCAGCGAGCGGGGGGCGATGATGCAGGTTTCTGAAAAACCCTGAAGTCTCCAAGTTTTACGCATGCATTACCGGTTCAAGACCATTTGTCTCCTTGAGAGCTTGAATAGTGCCAGGCTGACTCGCATGTCGGCGACGGCCGGGACGCTCGTGCAAGGCGAACGCGTACGTGAAATCGCCCTTCTCGTTCATTCCCAGCGTCAACGTTGCGGGCACCTGCTGATCGGCCATCTTCACAAGCAGCGCCTTCGACACGTCCGGAAGGACCGATCTGTCAATGATGAAGTCGATGTTGCGTGCCCCGGTGTCGATCTCCGTGCACCGGTCGGCGATCCGGTCCACCACAGTAGAGTCAAACACGAATGACATCTCGTGCGCTTCACGCAGCCGCCTGCCGATCTGGTTGAGCTTCAGGCGCACAATGCCTTTCATCGTGTCTTTTCGCAACGGATAGAAGGGGACGACCTTCATGCGCGCCAGGAGTGCCGCCTGGAAGTGATTCACCAGTTGTGGGTGAATAGCCTCACGGAGCTGGTCGGGCGTGGGGCGCTCATCCTCGGTGCAGACCTGCATGAAGACGTCGGACCCGAGATTGGAGGTCATCATGATGATCGTGTTCTTGAAATCGATCTCGCGTCCTTCGCCGTCGCGCATGAACCCCTTGTCGAAGACCTGATAGAAGAGGTTCATGACGTCCCGGTGCGCTTTTTCCACTTCATCGAGGAGGACGACAGAGTAGGGACGTTGGCGCACCGCTTCGGTGAGGATGCCTCCTTCGCCGTATCCCACATAGCCAGGGGGAGAACCCTTGAGCTGGGATACGGTATGCGCCTCTTGATACTCGGACATATTGATCGTGATAACGAACCGCTCGCCGCCGAAGAGCACGTCGGCCACGGTTCGTGCGCATTCCGTCTTGCCGGTTCCGCTCGGGCCCACGAACAGGAAGACGGCAATGGGCGCCTCGGGATTTCTCATGCCGGACTTGGCGGTCCTGATGCTGTCTGCCACTTCGCGTATAGCCTCGTCCTGGCCGAGAATGCGGTCGCACAGCCTGGCCTCGAGGTTGAGGAGAACCTGGGCCTCGTCCTTCATCATGCTGCCCACCGGGATGCCGGTCCAGTCGGCCACTACCTGGGCGGCAATTGTCCCGTCCACGTCTGCGTGGACAAGCGGGTCTTCTCCCTGCATAGTTCGCAGATCTGTCTTCAACTTATCGATTTCGGTCCGGAGCATATCGGCCTTGCCGTTGCTCTGACCGGGAGTTGCATGACCGGCCGGCGCGACTGCGACATCGCTCAGCTCTTTCCGGAGCCCTCCGATCTTATCGACAATCGCCCGCTCACGTTTCCAGCGGTCCTCGAGCTTTGACCGGGCATCATCTGCTTTCTGGCGCTCTTCATTCAGAGCTGTAAGATGCTCACCGTCCTTAAGAACGCCCGTGTCGATGTCACGGCGGAGGGCGGCAATTTTCACGTCCAGATACTGAAGGTGCCGCTCGGCGTCGTCCAGCGCCGAGGGCTTCGCGGTTTGTCCCATGCGGACACGTGCTGCAGAGGTATCCAGGAGATCTACGGCCTTGTCCGGAAGCTGCCGGCCCGAGATGAAGCGCTCGGCAAGTTTCACGGTCGTGCTCACGGCTTCGTCGGACACCGTGATTCCATGGTGCGCCTCGTACTTTGCCTTGATGCCGCGGAGCATGGTGGTCGCCACTTCGGCTGAGGGTTCGTCGATCTTGACCATCTGGAAGCGCCGTTCCAGGGCCGCATCCTTCTCGAAGTATCTCTTGTATTCGGACCAGGTGGTTGCGGCAATTGTGCGGAGCTCCCCCCGTGCAAGTGCCGGTTTCAGCAGGTTTGCCGCGTCGCTGGTACCTGCGGCGCCGCCGGCGCCGATCAACGTGTGTGCTTCATCGATAAAGAGAATGATGGGCCTGGGGGCTTCTTTCACCTGCTGAATGACCGACTTAAGACGGTTCTCAAACTCTCCTTTGACCCCTGCACCTGCCTGCAACAGGCCCAGATCCAGGCCACGGATCTCAACGTCCGTAATGTTTGCCGGCACATCGCCCTGCGTGATGCGTAATGCGAGCCCTTCGACCACTGCAGTTTTTCCAACGCCAGCCTCGCCGACCAGGATCGGGTTGTTCTTCCGGCGTCGGCTGAGGATGTCGATCATCTGGCGGATTTCCTTGTCACGGCCGAACACTGGATCAATTTTTCCCGCCCGCGCGTTTCCTGTCAGATCCGTGGTATAGAGGTCCAGAGCGCTTTCCCCTTCGCGCTTTGTCTTGGCTGTTTCCTGGCGTGCCACGGAAAGCTTGGCGGGAGCGTCTTCAGCCGAGCCGCCCACGATGGTGAGAAAATCCTGCCGGAGCTCGTCTCCATGGATTGCCGACAGCTCATCGGCGTACGGCGCCCGAAGGGACTCGTGATCCAGGAAAGCTTCCATCAGGTTCCCTGAGCGGATTTCCGGATATCCATGGTGGATCGATCCGGTGATCCATGCAGACTCGACGAGCTGCAGAAGCACCGGGGAAATCGTCGGGCGCCCCGAGTTGCCTGCGCGGAAGGTCTCCAGACGCTTCACCATGGCGTCCCAAAACGGGCCGGGGTCCGTGTTGAACCGTGCGAATATCCGGGGCAGATCTCCCGAGCCGTCTTCCAGCAGCTTGAGAAAGAGGTGTTCAATCGAGACCTCGTAGTGGCCCCGGCCAATGCAGAAGCCAGCTGCCGACTCAAGGCCACGAGTGGTGTGATCGTTGAGTTTTTCCAGCAGCTTCTTGAGATCCTTCGTGATCATAAGGCACCTGATGGGATGAGAGAGTGGAAGTTGTTGTCGTAATCGACAAGCCTGAATGTGGTCTCTGTCCGGGGCCTTCCCAGCCATGTGGTGAGGCCAACTTTCAGGGCCCGATCCCCTAAACGCAGCAGCGGGATCTCGCTGGTCTTCAACGTAAGTTGGACATCATAGTCAAGAGTGTCGCGTACATAGAGGCGTACAGCATACCGCACGGTCCTTGTGCGATCCCCCCCGGGCAGGAGCGAGATATACTGCTCCAGCGTGAGCGGGCCCAGGACGAGCCGGAATTTTCCCGAGACGTCGTTCACCTTCTGGCCAAGGGACGACGTCACGCTGAGCACACAACGCATCTTTGTTGTTCGACCGAGACGGCTGCGCTCGGGAATCATCACCCAGCGAGAGACATTCTCAAGGACAGTGACCGGAATTTCCCCGAGCAATTCTGCCAGCAGGTTGCGGAGTCCTCCCGCATTGCGCACCCGGGAGGAGAGGATACCTGCGAACGCGGCAAGATGGACCACACGGACCTCCGTATCCTCGGTGACACCCTGCGTTCCCAGTCCGCTGAGCGAGAGCACACGCGTCATGAGATCGCGCCTCGCGGACGGCCGGCTATAGTATTGGAAGAGGCGGTATTTCGCCCAGCTTCGGTAGAAGAGCGCATAGAGCCGGTGGTTGAACATGTCCAGGAAGTCGCGCAGCGGTGCAGTGTTGTCCGCCTCCATGGCGACGGGCTCATAGAACCAGCCGGGGAGGGGAGAATCAACGCCGTACAACCCCATGAACGTCGCCGTGATGCGGGCGCGTCCTGGAGTGCCGCTGAGCCGCTCGATGCTGCGGATGTCCGAGGCTGGAAATGCCAGCCCGTGATGAGGACGGAAACGGATGCGCTCGTCCTTCAGATCCGATGTTTCCCCCGGACTCTTTCCTTCGGCCAGAAAGACTTCCAACAATCGGACCGACTGAAAGAAGTCGAACATATAACCTTCGCGGAAAAGCCGTGCGGCAATTCCTGGTTCCGTTGGCGCGGTCTCAGACAAGCGACAGATTCCCTCTGCGTGGTTCCCAGTGAAAATGTTTTTCCGACGGTTTGGTGACGAGATGCAGATGCACGAACGAGTTGATGGTTGCATAAGTCGCGAAGAACTCGCTCAGGACCAGCCCGAACAGACAGAGATCCCCCTCGTCGGCGAAATAGCCATCCTGCACCTCCACGGTAACTTCCGCTCCTCGAATGACTGCGCTCCGGTAGAGCAGTTCTTTGGGGGCCCATGAGACATTCCGCAGGCCCGCAATGCGGCGGCGGTTGGCGTCCGACCCGGTCCAATCATACAGCTCCAGAATCCCGCGCAAAGCTTTCAACGAAGCGATCGTCATGAAGTTGAGGGAAAGATGGGAGACAACCTTCCAGAGGAAGTTGTCTTCCTGACGTCGTGCATCGGTCGGGGCAAGGCTCCTGGGGTGTAGATCCAATGTTGGTTGCGTAAGGTTCTCAAACGCCGTGATATTAGGAAAATCGGGAGCAGGCTGCGTAATGGAACGCTCCTGCAGCTTCTCGCGGGGGAGGCTCCCGTTCGTCGCGGTAATTTCCATGGAGAGGGTCTCAACGGGAATCTCGCCGTTGGTGGCAGTGAGCCCTCCGAGTGAGAGGTATGTCTGTTGATGGCCCGAGGGTCCGATGCGCGTAGCAGTGCTGAAGTACCGGCGGTCCTCTTCTTTGGTTTCTGTCCCTGCCACGGAGAACAGGGGGTGATAGCGATGGCGTTTCCCGGTGCCTTCTTCCGTTCCTACAACGGAGTCGACAGAGTAGACCTCGTGGCTCTGCTGATGATGAAGATCAGGAAACACCCGATAATCGGGCTGGAGGTGGTCCATCCGTATCGGCTCTGTATCCATGCGAAAGAGATTGACGATGGGCGCGCAGAACAGACGGATGTTTTCAGCGTTGAATTTTTTCTCTTCGGGGAAAGCCCTGTCAAAGAAGACCTGCGCCTGGAACTCCATAGTTTTTGCCGGAGGGGAGAGCCTGTCGAGGCCATGCAGGTCCACAAACCAGAACTTCCTCCGGAAGCTGAGGTACTCATGGAGAAGTCGGAAACCCGACGGAGCGTATGCGGAATAGGGGAGAAGTCCTTCCCCTGCCTCGAGTCCTGCCGGCCGGAGGGCAGCCGGGCCGTTCAGTTCACATTGCGCCCCAGCTGCGGAAAGCAACACGGTCCTGACATGCCGGGAGAAAAACAAGTGCATGTTGGAAGCGATGGGATCCTCGCCGTGAAAATAGAGGCGCAGCGGATTGAGCTGGAGCTTATTGAATTCGGCTCCCTTTTCGATCGTAAAGCGGAGTGTCACTGTGGTCGTGCCGTCGGAGGGCCAGGAGAGGGAGGCATCGGCCAGCTTCAGAGGATTGATCCGGACCTCATGCGTCGTCCGAAAGCGGCAGACGGTCGCCTCGTCGCCGACTGGTATGGACCGCACCTCGGTGCCTGCGGGCAAGGACGATGTTTGCTGCACAAGGCCAGGGCGAGGTCTGAACTCAATCACCGAGATGGAGGGGACCGGCTTGAGATAGTGGGGCCACAACATGTTGCAGAGCGATTCTGTCAGCTCGGGCAACTCATCGTCCAGTCGTTCCCGGATGCGCCCCGTGAGAAAGGCGAACCCCTCAAAGAGCCGTTCCACGTAGGGATCCCGGTCGTCCTTGCTTTCGCTGTCGATATGCAGATAACGGGCGATGTCCGGGTGGGTTCGGGCGAATTCCTTCCCTGCCTGATAAAGATAGCGTAGTTCGTCTTCGTAGTAGTACTGGATCATGAAAGCCCCGGATATGTAAAGAACAGTGCGTTTCTCTTGTTAGGGCTTGCGCCAGGGGCGCACCTCGGCGAGGTCGTTCGACTTAAACGTCGTCTGGAACTGCACTTTCTGTCCTTGCTGCAGTTCCCCCGACACGATGAACGACACCCGCATCTCATAGTCTCCCTCACGTCCTTGCTGTTGCTCTACCCGGACCCGGCGGAGGCGGGGCTCATATTTCTCCACGACCTGCTTAATGGCTGCCCGCAGGCCGTCGATGGAGTACGGCAGATCGCGATACACCTGTGAAATATCCGGGAGCCCGTAGTCCGGGATATGAGAAATAGACCCCCGCCTCGTATTGAAAAGCCGGCTCAGATTGTCGATGATGCTCCGCAACTTCCGATGTGCGGAATCTTCATCTGCAACAGCCTGCCCGTCAAGGAAATGGCCAAGAATGACATCAATGAGACCTGCTTCCATTGGCAGCCAGGTTACTTCTGCGCTGTCCACTCATCGACGTACTCAACGTTCCCGTCGACATAGGTCCAGGTGATCTTCCCATACACCAGCGCGACCTCCTCCAGGTGCACGTACCGCTCCTTCTCCGGATCCTTGGTGTTGGGCATGAGCGCCTTCATGGACGCGACTTTGACATGTTCGAGCTTGTGGATGAAATACTCCTTCTCGGTCCCGGTGTCATCGATCGCGTACCACTTGATGGTCACCTCTTTCAGCGTTTGTCCCTCGCAGCACGCCTTATACAGGTACGGCGAAGAGGAATCATACGCCTTGGTGATCACCACGGGGCTGTGCATCCGGACGCCGGTCAGCTTCCCGGTATGTGGGTCCGTCGGGATATGAAGGTCATGGTGGAATTCCATGATCTCAATACTTCCCTCGCGGCCCGCAATCTGAACGGAACCCTTGATGTCTCCCGCCTGGTCGTCTTTCAGCCAGGCATACGATGGGGTGGGCATGGAGCACTCCTTTCTTGACTATGATGATGTGGTTATTTTCCTTTGGGCATTTTCCCGACGAGGGAGAGGCTGATATCCATGCCTTCGATCTGGAAGTGAGGCATGATCATCATTTCCACCCGGTAAAAGCCGGGATTTTCTTCGATGTCATACACCTTCACCTGCGCGTCCCGCAAGGGGTACTTGGCGATCTGTTGTTCCGACGGATCCTTGATGCCGATGATCAGCCCCTTGATCCACGCATTGAGCTCCTTCTCGATCTTGGTGCGGTCCTTGACGGTCCCGATGTTCTCGCGCTGAATGACCTTCAGATAGTGCGCAATACGCGAGGCCAGGAAGATGTACGGCAGCCGGGCATTGATCCGGCTGTTCGCGGTCGCCTCTTTCTGATCGTATTCGGCGGGCTTCTGCGTTGACTGGGCCGAGAAGAAGCACGCGTAGTCACGCCCCTGGTAGTGACTGAACGGAATAAAGCCCAGGTTCGCCGTGGTGAACTCCGTTGTCTCGTCGATCGGGACTTCGGTGGGGATCTTCATCTGTTTTCCCTTCCCCACGTCATAGAGATGCACGGGGAGATTCTCCACAGTGCCCCCGGCTTGCGGCCCGCGGATCTGGACGCACCAGCCGTCGCTCACGAACGACCGCACCATGTTGCTCGCGAACGCGAAGCTTGCATTCGACCAGAGATATTTCTCATGGTCCGGGCCCTTCACATTCTCGACGTAGTTGAACCCCTTGACCGGAACGGAATCGGGGCCGTACGGCAGACGGATCATGAAGCGAGGGAAGGTGAGGCCGACGTAGCGTGAGTCCTCCGATTCGCGGAAGGAGCGCCACTTGGTATACTCGGCCGTCTCCATCCAGGCCTTCAGGTCGGGAATCTTCTTCCATTCCTCCATGGAATTCTTGCCGAAGAACCTGGGCCCCACGGAGCCGATGAACGGGCAATGCGAGGACGATGCGACCTTCGACACTTCCTGCAGCAGCGTGATATCCTGCGCGGTGTTTTCGAACTCGTAGTTGGCGATCATGGCGCCGTAGGGGTCCGCGCCCGGCTGGTCATAGGCGCCGCTGTACACCTGCTTGTAGAGGGCCGACTGGATCAGTTCCGGCGCGTCTTCAAACGATTCCCGCAGGGCATCCTTCGATACATCGAGAAGCTCAATGCGGACGTTCTTCCGGAAATCCGTCCGGTCGATGAGAAACTTCAAGCCCCGCCATGCCGATTCCATCTTCTGGAATGCTGCAGCGTGCATGATCTCATCGAGCTGCTCGCTCATCTTGGCATCGATCTTCGCGATGAGCCCGTCCAGCAAGGCCTTGTCGATCTTCTCCAGGGGAGTCTGCATCTCGCCGATCGCGTCGACAAAGACGCGCAGCGCGGCGGTGACGACCGCCCCCTTATCGCTTTCGGCAATCTGGTCGATGGCCACAACGCCGGTCGGGAGCGTGACGTTGACCTTCTCCAGCAAGATGCTCAGCCGCCCTTCTTTTGACTCGGTGGTCCCGGCTACCGCCTGTTGCTCTACCGCTTCCTTCTGTTCTGGCATTGCATGCCTCCTTATAAATGGTCAGCCGTGATGGTAATCATCCGGCGCGTAGCGTCTATTGCTGGGGACTCGTCGGTACGAGCTTTTCGAGTTCACCTTTGAGCTGGGCCAGGGCGGACTTGTCCTTCACAACCCGTTCGAGCTCCTTGCGAAACTCGTTGGTGCTGATGGCC
The DNA here is from genome assembly GCA_963809695.1 of uncultured Bacteroidota bacterium. Classification (GTDB taxonomy): domain Bacteria; phylum Bacteroidota; class Ignavibacteria; order UBA10030; family UBA6906; genus JAGDMJ01. Next base: position 500,786 of record CAWEKI010000007.1, on the reverse strand, counting down.
CGGTTCCGCAAGTCCTGCAAGAGCGAACGCGTGGACAGGAGCTTGGCCAACTGCGGTACCTGTTTGGCAACCTCCTCGGGCTCCATGGACTTCAAGTCGTCGAACTTCAGGTGCACTTTGGTCTCGGCATCGCCCCCTTTCATGCGGTCGGGCACCACCAGGTCCAGGTTGAGGTTCGACGATTTCATCACCTGCTGGAAGTTGTCCTTATTGATGTTGATCTTCTCTCGCTCCCCGAGGGGCGTGGTGGAGCCGGACTGGCTGTAATCGCCGAGCGCCAGGAGCCGTAGCGGCAGTTCCATTTTCTTTTTTGCATCGCCTTTCAATACCTCAAGGAAAAGATTGATCCTTGCAGGCGGTTTTTCCTTTTGAAAGCTCTCTGGCATGGCGCAGCTCCTTATGTTTGTGGATGAGTAGTGGCTTCACTTTTCAGTTCAGTGCCGGTGTTGTCCTTTTCAGGAGATGGTTCGGCGGAACGAGGAGGTTTCTCTTCGCTGAGATCTGTCGGGGGTGACGGGACGGGACGTTTGACCGCGGGTTTTACCCCCGCACTGGCCAGGGCATAGGCGATATCCAGGCGGCAGATGCGCTCGAACACGCGTTCTCCCCGCAGTTGGATGGCCTGTTTTGCTGGGGTCACAGGGCCCGCCGCAAGTGTTTCGTAACACCTGTTCAACGTGGTCCATACTTCGAGCGCCAGCGATGGCTCCCATTCGTGGATCGAGAATCGTTCAATGTCCTGCTCGAGCTCTTCAAGTAATGGGCGTGCGATTGCCGGTTGCCCGCCTCGCATGCAAAACATTGCCATGGACAGCTTTCTGCGAAAGAGAGATTTACGAGAAGAATCCGCATGCGGTGACGCAAGCAACGCAATGGCCCCGGCAAGGTCGCCCGTATCAAAAACTTGCTTTGCTCCGGCAAGCTGCGCATCAAACTTGCCATCCAAGGGAGTCGCGGCCGATGTGGGGGAAGTCGGCCCGGGAGAACCCGCCGCTGACAGCACGGTCTCATCGATCCACGCACTGGTTGTGGGGTCGGCAAAGCGCGTCCCGTCCGTGAAGCTCAGCGACTGGAGTTTTGGAACCCTCTGCACGAGCAGGGCAAGCTCGGACATGACGGCGGTACGAACGGCAGAAAACTCCGCTCCCAAACCGTCCAGCGCGTCGACTGTGAGGCGCTGCATGTCCAACCAGAGATGGAAGCCCGGCTGGCCGAGACTCATCTCACATTCTTCAAGGAGCGTGTTCCAGTTTTTGTTTTCCCGGAGACCCGATAGAAAGTTACGGCGCTGGGCCGGCGGTGCTTCGAATCTGGTTTTGCCATTTTCATTTGGGGGCAGAGCCAGAATCGAGTCCCACCTGAGGCTCCGGAGGAGTCGGTATGAGGTGGGACTCTTGGGAGTCTGATCCCGGAAGAACTTCGCCGCTTGCTTCACCAAGGCAGTCGCGTCCTGCGAGGTCCGGAGATCCCCACGAGGAGTGGAAGCGGCCGGAGCGGTCTCAAGCGGCTGAACGGCTTGCGGTTGTGTTGCCGGTCCCACTACTGCCTGCGCGGCGGTGGGCGCGGGCTTGGGGACCCGGCTCAGGCACTTTTCCACAGCCTGCGATAAACCAAGAAGAGAAGGAGGACTCTCAGGCATCTTCTCCAGGAATTGCTGCTGGAGGTCCTTCAATGTTCCTCGCGCTCGCTCCAATGGTGCACGGTCTGCCTCCCGGACCTGAGCGTATGCAACGTTATCGTCCAGCTTTGTCGTCAGAAACTCCAGCGCGCTCTTGCGTGCGCTGGGGCGGCTCTTTGAGGGGTAAAGACCATCCCAGAAGTCCCGGACGAGAATCTCAATTGCAGAAAGGCCTTCAGCCAGCCCTGCAAACGATTCCTGCTGCCAGAGTGCAAAACAGAGATAGCTGGCTACGCGGATGTCCTTCGATTTCTCAGAGAGGACCCTGGATGCTGTCTGTCGAATCAGCTGGTAATCCGGGCCGGCACTTTGCTTCACCACGCTTCCCCGCTGATCGAGCTGCTTCTCAGCCTCTGTGCGATCCGCTTTCCTCACCGTACCTCTCGTCGCATCCATCATTTGCCGCAGCTCCGAGGCCCGCTCCTGATCGATCTGGCCGCCTACCGTCCCCAACTTGTCGATCTCCGCCTTGATCGCCAGGAATTCATCCTCGTAGGAGATATCCTTCCCACACGGGTTATCACCCGGAATCGCCCGGAGCACTCCCTGGAGTAAAGCCGAGAGTGCAACATGCACGCTGTCCTGCTGCAGTATGTTCTGTTCGTCTGCCATAGCCTACGATAATGCGATCATCAATCCCTTGAGAAAACCGCTCAACGAACCTTCCCGTTTGTCCAGTAGAGCCCGCAGAGCAGAAGGGAGCATGGACGCCGACTTCCCAACAGCACTTATCCCCTCTTCATCGACCACGCAAATGCTCTCACTGTCCGCCTCCGGCTTCAGAAGTTGGAGGAAGTTCTTCGGGGACGGCTGTCGGAAAAACAGAAAGAGGTGTGCGGATGTCCCGTTGCCCTGCACGCTCCAGAACAGAAACGGCGGGCCGGGCATAACGCCGAGCATGATCAGCGTGATATTCAACCAGAAGCAGGCCATATAATCTGCCTGCGCTTCGTTTTTCAAAAGTGGAAATCGAAGTCCGAGACTCATGCGCTTCAGACTGCGGTTTCGGACCGGCAGCAGGACACTGGCAAGATTGTTGAACAAAAGGTACTTCCGCGGATCGTCAAAACTCCCGAACAATTCCTGCCAGAAGGAGGTGACGGCAAAGGGTTCGAGGAATTCCCTGTTGTACCGCGATGTGATATCGCTTCGGTCCGGTTCGGGACAATTCAATGCCTGAGTACGATCGACGATCTCGCGCATCTCCAGGCCGTTCATCGCGAGGCGGATAAACTGGCTTGCCCCTTCGAAAAAAGAAGAGAAGGCTGCCGGCGCAAGGTGCGCATCGCTGTCGCGCAACCAGCGGCGGTCAAGCAGGAGTGAAACAAGGAATGGATAGCTGCGCTGGCTTTTGTCCTGACTTGCCTGCATGACCCCGGCAAGAAAACGATCGGCGCTCTCGGGATTAAACACGAAGCGATAGGCGGGTGCGTGCGCAAATTCCTCTTCCCAGCGTGCCCCGAGCTGTGTCCGGGCAAAATACAGCCCATGGTGCAGCCACTCATCCAGCGCCAGGGCCTCCCGGCTTGCGGCGTTGAAACGGATAAAATCCGCTTGCGAAGGGAGCTTCCCAAAGCAGAGTGCTGAGGAACCGGAAATATCCATGGGTCACCTGTTGCGTCAGTTCAGCTTGTCCGGCAGCGCGACTGCCAGTCTCCTGCCGAAGGGATTGTTAAACCCCTTGTCGGTTTTGATGGAGCCCGTGACAACAATACCCTGCTTGAAAGACCATTTGCATCGGACTTCGGCTCTTCCCAGGCCTGGAGAAATGGCCGAAGATGACACAAGGCGGAAAAGAGCCCAGCCCCCGTCGAAGGACTTTTCGTCGATGGGTTTGTCGTCCGAAGAACCGAAAAGCCCGAGGACTTTCCCCCCCGCTTGCGCGAGTCTGAAGCCCGCTCCGCCGTCTCCGGGCCAGTCGAAGGTGAAGGTCGGCGGCTTCTCCTCCAGGTTCCAGCAGAGTTCTTTTGCACCAACGTGCACGTACACCTTGTCGATATCCGGAGAACCATCGGGCCGGACTATCGGCTTAAGGCTAAGCTCTACCTTCATGCCCGGCTCCGTGCCGCGAAACAGGGAGAGACGCAATGCCCTGGCCTGGTTCAATCCGTTTCTGGCTGCGGGGGAAAGTACGATCCCGTCGCCTCCGTCCCATGATTTTGGGTCCCACCCGTTGTCTTCATCGACAAAAGGTTTCAGCTCGGTATCTACGAATTTTGCCAGTTTACCGTTGTCCGCAAACAATGCCGCCACTTCGGTCATCGGAGCATCCTGGCCGTTTCCGTCAAACGGAAAATACCCGGACAGTTCGTGATAGGGGTCAACCACCTCTTTACGCCACTCGTCATTGAAATACTCCATCGACCTGTCGATGAGGGATTTCCAGGCGTAATGGATCGGCTGTTCGAACAGGTTGCTCAAGACCCTGCGGGTCCTGTCGTCCTGTGTTTTCGAAAGCCGGCGGATCTCCCGGAGGGCTTCTGCAAGGGATCCGGTTCCGTTGTAGGCGTCCGCTGCGCGCGCTTTCGCCTCCTTTGGAGGCGCCGCACTAACTGCGTCCAGATCGTCGCCGACCTTGCCGAGCAATGACAGAAGGCCGTCAATGTCGCCGGGTTTTCCTTGTCCTTGATCACTTTCCGAGAAGCGGTGCACATCATTGAATTCCACCTCGACAACGTTGGCAGGAGCGAAGCTCACTCCGAGCTTTTCTGCTTTGTCGGTCAGCCCCTGCTTGGCGGGCGACTCAAGAGTCGTGTTTCTTACGACATCACCGAAGAGTAGCTTGAGAGGCGAATTTCTCATGTCTCCGAGGGTCCGCATGCGGTTGGCAGCGTCTGACAGATTCTCGAACGGCGCGATTCGCACAGAGGAAAGAGCATTCCACCATTCTGCCGCGTATTCACGCAGATACATACCACGCAGCGAATCACCGACCATCGACGGGTCGGCAACGACGCCTTCTGTTCGAGTCCCATCAAGCGCGAGCACCCACTTGGCTTCATCACCGACGACCTGGAATTCGCCGGTCTTGATGAACTCATCCAGGGCTCTGTATCCGTCTCGTGTATAAAGCCCCCGCACTTCCTGTCCACCTGTGAAGGCCTGCCCGGCAATCGGGTAAGGGGGGAGGGTCTCCATCTTTCGCTTGAAATTCTCGTAGATGCCCGGCACGTCCAGTTTTCCGGCAAACGCCCGGACCGACGAGATGGCTCCGGGATCGGCCGCAAAGGGTTGTGCCAACCCTTCCGCGACAGCCTCAGGAAAAACTCCGACGAAATATTCGATGTGCGGCATGGCCATCCCCACATCCCTTGGATCGATCATCTTTCCGAGATGCTGAGCGAGATACTTCTGGTTCCGATCATCGTTACGAAGTCGGGCGGACTCGCTGGTCAGCAGGAGATACGTCTTGAGGTCTTCATACGCATCTCCGCGCGAGCCGGTTGGGTTGGAGATTCTTGACTGCAGCGGCTGCAGGAAGCTGGTCTGTGCGAAGGCGCGCAGTTGCTGGAAATACAGCCTTCGCATGGGCCCGAGCAAGGCCTGACTCCTGTCCATCCCGAACATGAAGAAGGGGGGGTCCTGAAGCGTATTGATCCGGGAGAGAAGGGTGTTGAGGCGTGCAAGCGAATTACCCGCGGCAGCATGGGAAGTTGAGGCCTTGAACTGCGCCACGTCGTTGCCGGCGGCCTCGATCTGCGCCTTGCTCCGAAAATAAGCCTGGGACATTCCAAGAATTAGGACGGCCAGCACGGCCACGCTGGCAGCTGCAATTCCTATATTGAAGAACCGCTTGCTTTTTGCGGCGCGGGAATTCGGCCGAACCAGACGCTTGTCCGGGATAATCACTTCCGTAAAAAGGTCCCTGATGAAATAGCTCTTGGTCTGGATCTCCAGATTGAACTGTTCCCTCCCCTGTGGTTCCAGGCCGAAGGCCTGTGCCATCGATTGGATGACCCGGTCGATTGGCACGCCCTCCTGTGTGCCGCTGGTGAAGTAAAAGCCGCGGAAAATCGGGCTCTCCTGGTACGGGTTCGGCTGGAAGACGCGGGTGACGAACAGCGAGAGATTGTCCCTGGCGGAGAGGAATTCCATCGGGAACGCAAAGATCGCGCTGCGGCTCTCTCTCTTGATCCCGGGGGAGAGACGGGAAAAGCGGGCACTGATCAGACCGTCGTAGAGGCCCTGGTATTCCTTTTCGAATACTGCCTTGGGGTTCGGATCACCGAGTTGCTCATTATTGAATGTGCAGCCCCAGATTTGTTCTCTCTCCGTTCTGCTGAATTCCTCAAAGAACTCTACGAAGCCATTAATCAGGTCGCACTTCGTAAAGACCAAATACACAGGATATCGGAGGCCCAGCCGCTGGGTAAGTTCATCGATCCGCTTTCGGACGGTCTTTGCATGCCATTCAAGCTCATCATTGCTGGCATTCATAAGGTCAGCGATGCTGATGCAGACCAAAACGCCGTTGATCGGCTGATTCCGGCGGTTCTTTTTCAGGATTTCGAGGAAGGAGGACCACTCTTCCTGATCGTCATCCTCGGTCATGTACCGGCCGGCAGTGTCGAGTATGATCGCGGAATTTGAAAACCACCAATCGCAGTTGCGTGTGCCGCCGACGCCCTGGATTTCGCGGTCGGTGCCGAAAGGGAATTCGAGCCCGGAATTACGTATGGCCGTTGATTTCCCGGCGGCAGGAGGTCCGATGATCATGTACCAGGGGAGAGCATAGAGGGCGGCCGCACCCTTGCGCCCTCCTCCGAGTTTGCTTTTCTTCAGCTTGTCAATCGATGCACTGAGCTGGCGGCGTAGGTTGTCGATCTCTTCGCGTTTCTCAGGCCGCACGGCGGATTTTTGATCTTCGCTTTGTTCCCAGATGGACTTCTCGAGGTTGGACGCGTTCTTGGCGGCCCGCGCCTGGTCCCACATAAGGTAAATGCTGAAGAGGATCAGCACGCCGCTCGTGGCAATCAGGCAAATGGTTATCCCCAAGCCCATCCATCCACCCAACACCAGCCAGATGAGGCCAAGCACCAGACTCAGCCCGGCTGCAGCGGCAAAGCCACGGGACTTCAAAACCTTTGTGAATCCGCTCATAGCTCCTCAATGAACCCAGGTTACTACCTCACGGCGCATCTCATCCCGACTCCCGCCATGGAGTCGAATTGAAATGTCACCGGTCATCCGGCTGTCGCGATAAGAGTCTTGATCGTGTCAGCGGTACCGCTGATTAACCATGAGAGCACAAAAAAGAAAATCAACCCGATCCCTCCGGCTGCGGCAGCGACCAGCCAGCCGGGCAGACTCCTTGTAACGATCTCTCCGAATTTCTCCTCGGGGGCCCCGTGGGGTGCCAACGGGATCTGGAACCGCCGCTCTTTGGTCCGGACAAGGTCGGCCCTGGTTTCTTCGACCAGTTGCCGCAACCCCTCGGGATTGTCCAGATGATATTTCCCTTTGAAACCGAGGACGAGGCAGAGATAGTAGACCTCCAGAACCTGGACTTGTTCCTGCGGCCTGCGCCGGAGTTCGTCGAGCCTGCGAAAGAATTCCTCCCCGGCAGAGTTCACGCCAAAGAGCTCCGATTGCAGCGGATTGGTAATCCACATTTCCTTGTCCGCAAAAGAGAGACCTGTCACTGCTTCATCCAGAAATGCAACAAGCGCAAATTTGGCGTTCTTGCAGGTCTCCGTGTCAAAGCCGGTGTCTCTGGCGTCCCGCTCGAGGCGCGCCAGAACCTCCAGCGTTTTTGATCTCAGCATCTGGGGGTCCTCAACATTCTTGGCCAGACGCAGCTGTTGGATCAGCATGAGGCATTCGCTGCTTAGCTCTGCCAGGGATCGGTGTCCGTTATTTCGTGCTGTTGACATAGGAGTCTTCCAAGCATGTTAGCTGGACGTTACCGCCATCAATTCAAACCTCACGGCTTTGAAATCAGCAGGAACGAAAATCGCCACGTTATTGCTCCGGACGATCGAATCCCAGAGCCGGCCCGACTTCTCCAAATGGTAGTACTGAAGCCCGGGACGAAGCGGGAGCCCCGCAGGAGGCCTGGCCGTATGTGTCATAGTGAGTCCGGGCAAGGCAGCATTGACCAGCGTGGCAATTTCCTCTGCACCGCTCACTTTCATTCGCAAAGGCAATTCATCTACCAGTTTCCGCTCCGGGACTTCTCCGCTTGCCGTGAGATAGAAATGTGCCCCGGTGAGAAGGCGCTGGTCCTGAATGCGTGCTACCCACTGGCTTTCTGTCTGTCTCTCGAAAGGAATGCGGACGAAATTCGGCGAAAGCACGGTATCCAGCAGTCGAAGAAGCAGTCCCGCAAGGATGGCAAAGCATTCTCCTGAGTCTGCATGATCATACATTGGCAGATCTGCAGGGCGCATCTCCACGTCGGGTGCGAACGTCAGCAACTGTCCGGCCATGGATGCGAGTTCTGCATAGACGGCCTCCGGATGGCATGCTGCGCTCGTGTACTGATAGCGGAGCAGGGGAATGAGGCTGTTGATGATATTGAGGATTCCCATTGCCGCCACTTCGGCGGCAGTTAATTCTCCTTGAGAAGCTGTCTGCTGCCTGCGCCGTTCGGAGAGTGCGTCGCTCTTTGCGACGAGGTGTTCAAGTACCTGCCGGAGAGTTTTCATGAGGGTGTCAGACGCCCCGATGGCCAGACAGGGAGGAACAAACTTGTCGCTCAGCGAATACGCCCCGTCTTGTGCTCGCACGACTTCTGCGACTTGCAGCACAGTGTAGTCATCAAGGGATTCATTACCGAAGATGATTCGAAGGTTCGGAGTGCAGACTCCGATCTCCCGTTCCGTGGTGCCGGTATTGTCGTCTGTCAAGGTGATATTCCCGACTGCAAAACGAGTCGGGCGGTTATCCTGGGAACCGAGAAGCTGATAGTTGCGCCCCCGCGCCTGCTCGGCAGGGAGAGCAAGGTATACCCGGAGCCGGTCCGTGCCCGGAGCAAAATGTTCTTTCAATCCTTGCGTCTGGGGGAGCGCATGGTTTCCCGGGCAATCAAAGAACAGGCCATCCTGCATGATTCCCCGGCAGGACCGCAGGCTTATTTGCCCGTTCGTCAACGCCTCCCTGTCGACGTCTAATGCCACGAACCCCCACGCCAGCGGCATGATGGACCGGATTCGCATGTCCAGGTCAAACTGATGATGCCGGTCCCATTGCTGAAAATGGTGGGGGTCGAGGGTCATCCCCTCATACCAGGCGGGCGATTGGCGGTTACGCACGATCATGGCTTCATGCTCTGCTCGATGGTTCGGCGCATTCTTCGTAGGCCCGGACAAATCCGGGACGGAAAAGCTGTTTTTCAAGAACTCCCCGGTCTTCCTCCAGGAGATTCCGCAATCGATTACGGACGAGCTGGAATAGCTTCAGATCCGCCAGAGGAGGGAAAAAGCGGAGGACAAACGTGTCTGGCAGGTCCTCTTCAAGTCGGTTGGGATCGACGCGTTGGAGTATGCGGCGTGTCCCTTCCTCGACGCTCCTTCTGTACCCTTCCAGAATGCCCAACATATGGAGAACGATTTGATCCGCTTCCTTCTTCAGGAGGGCCATCCGCTCGGCGAATTCCTTGTCCGATAGCGTGGAATCGCTGAAGTAGCGGAAGACTTCATCGTCCGACCCAGACTGAACGGGAAGCCCATCGGATGTCCGAACCACCGTTCGCACAATGAACTCGGACAAAAAAGAGGAGCGGCCAGACGATAACTTGAAGAACAATTGGAGAAGTACCCGCACGACCTGCTCTAATCTTTCCTCATCAGCGGGCGGGGTCTCCGGGAGTGCTATGGGCCGGAGTTCCCCGTTTTTCGGGAGGCTCAGAAGTTCTGTCTTGAGCTGCCGGTTTTCCTCGGTCAGAGAGTCGCAACGGGCCTGAAGTTCCTCTGCGTGGCGGGCAAGATCCAAAATCCCGAAGGTATCGAGCGTCTTCTGAATTTCCGCCGCAAGTCTCGACCACCGTTCCACGTACTCGGAAGAGGTTTTCTCCATGATCGCCATCCGGTTCGTGGCATCATGAAGGCCCGCGACGGTGTTTCTGGCCTGTCCGGCCATTGCTACATCGGGAATCGCCGGAGGCGGAGCGGAAGTGTCGATGGGGAAGAACTGGAGCTCATAGTCCGAAATGCTCACTCGGTCACCTTGATGAAGAGCGCGATCCTTGCCTGGTGTCAGCTTCTCGCCGTTGACGAAGGCACCGTTGGTGCTATTGAGGTCAACGATGCAATAGTCCGATCCCCTGCGCTCAATCCGGGCGTGAAGCTTGGAGACCTGGGTACCTGCCAGGGGAAGCAGGTTGGAAGGTTCCCGGCCGATGGAGATCGTTTCCTCGTCGAAAACGAGTTCGCGTTTCTCCGACGGTTCATTGGTTCTCGAGAGTATGACCTTTACGGACATTCAGCGCTCAACATTGAATGGTGGAGTGAGGCTTGTTCTGCCGCAGATTGAATCAGTGCATATTTTGTGAGATAGCGACGTGTGAAAAGAAGAGTGAAGTGATGGGGCACTCTTCCGATCCTGGTGTCGGGACGCTGGGGACGAATGGGAGCTCGGTGGCCCGTCGGCATAGAGAAAGCACAAAGATGTGGAAGAACAGTACCCAGGGACGACGTTGAATCCGTGCACCGCTCAAAGCGCCAACGGCACGACTTTCCCTGAACAGTGGTTGTATCAGGAAGGTTCCCGAAGCCTAGGAACTAGTCCACTGCCTCCCGTGTTGAGTGCGTAATACCATCATTTCGTTGCTGGCTGCACGAACCTCTTCTGACCCATGGAATCGAATATCATCGGGCGAACGATCGACTCGTATCAGATCCTGGATGTCGTTGGCAGGGGAGGCATGGGGATCGTCTACCAGGCCAGAGACCTGATGCTGGACAAGGATGTCGCGGTCAAAATGATGGACGCGCGCCTGGATCCTGAAGGGAGATTGCTCAAAAGGTTTCAGGAAGAGGCCAGATCGCTTGGCCGGCTGCAACACCCCAACATTGTCGGCGTCTATACCCTCCGCGAGAGCCAGTTAGGTCTATGCATTGTCATGGAGTTTGTCAAGGGAAAGAACCTTTCCGACATCATCAAGGAAGGCGGGGCGCTCCCACTTGGCCGCTTCAAGAAGATTTTCCTGCAGTGCCTTAATGCCCTCGAACACGCACACACCGAAGGCATCATCCACCGGGATATTAAGCCCAGCAACATCATGCTTACTGACCAGGACGTGGTCAAGATTACGGACTTCGGCCTGGCCAAGCGCTTGGACCCGTCGCCGAATGCCAGCACCATTCTGGCAGGCGGGACACTCTACTACTCTCCCCCCGAGCAGCTGGACAGTCTCGCCAACGTGGATTTCCGGGGAGATATCTACTCTCTTGGCATGACGATGTACGAGGCGCTGACCGGCAAGATCCCTTTTGCCGATACAGCCTCGGATTTCAGGATCAGGCAGGCTATTGTCGAAGGGAACATCCCGTCCCCTGAAAAGCTCCGTCCGAATCTTCCTGACGACATCGTCCGCCTGGTCATGAAGGCGATACACAAGGACCCGGCAAAGCGTTTTCGGAGCGCCGCGGCTATGGCGGAGGCGCTGGAGAACTGCACAACGTCTGCAACTTCCACTCAGGGCCGGCGAACGGAGTTTCCGGTCAAGAAGTTCGCCATTGGCCTCTTTGTTTTGGCATTCGCCGTGCTTGCATACCTGCTGGTCCCCCGGTTTCTCCCTGCTTCGCGCGCTCCCGCAGGGGGGAATGTGACCATCTTTGTCCGGGATCAATCGGGGGAACCCGTGCCGCGTGCCGCCATTCTTATTGGGCGCGCCAAGGATTCCCCCGAGGAGTCCGTTGAGCTTGCCGATGCCCTCACTAACCAATTCCAGAGTGGACAGATCTCCACAAGTAGCGACCCCTCAGGCGAATCGCGATTCGCATACCGGGCGAAGCCCGAGTCACGCTTTCAAATCGTTGTCGAAGCCGATGGCTTTGCTCAGGCGGAGCAGACGGTGGCCTTGCCTCAGGATACCCTGGTTGTGGTCCTGAACAGGCTGGTACCGCCTCGCCCCAGCGAGAGCACGGAAACGGCCGAAGTCTCGCACTTAACGGTTGTCCTCCATGATCGGAGTGGCAATCCGGTCCCATCTGCCATCATCACCTTGGTGGGCCGATCAGGAAGAGAATACGCGGCCCGGACCGACTCTCGAGGACGGGCGGTGATTGAAGACTATCCCCCTGCCACCGAAGGTGAGTCGCCATCAATCCGGGTTGCCACCAATCAGTTCAAGACTGTGATGCGGGGGAAAGCGAAAGCAATCAAGATCCGCCCCGGATTGGAAACCAGCCTGGACATCAACGATTTTGTTCCGTACGACCAAACACTCGCCGAAATGCGGGGATCGGTGGAGAGCTTGTATGAAGAATTGCGCACCACCAAAGACCGAATCAGCGGGACAGAGAGTGAGAGGAAGGCCGACCCGGACTACCGGCAGGCCCTTGACTTTGAGCAAAGGGGGCAGCGTCAATTTGATCAGAACGACCTTGAAAGTGCCCGGGGATCATTCCAGCAGGCCAAGACGCTCTTTGCGCGTGCAGCAGAGCGCCTTACGGCTCAAAGTGCGCTTGCCCATGCCGAGCCGGGCACAAAAAAGGCCGAGAAGAACGTTTCGGAACGCACAGAACCCGTGAAGACCGAAACGGTGAAAAAGGAAATCTCTCCGCCAGATATGGGGGGAATCGTGGAGAAATGCAAATCCAGCTTCGAAAAAGAAGATCTTGCGGGGCTCTCGAGTCTTTTGCTGCTCAACAAACATGAACAGTCAACCTGGTCTACCTTTTTTGACATTGCGGAAAACGTTCAGGTCACGACAGATGCCGGAAACCTCCAGAACGACAGCGAAAATGCACAGATTGGATTTAGCCTGACAATCTCATATGAGAACAAGCTTGACGGAGAACGGCGAAAGCTTGAAGGAGATATGAACATCGGTCTCCATTATGCGAACGGCAAATGGGAGGTCGTGTCCCACCAATTCAAGAATAGGTAACGTCCCAATTCACAACGCTCACGTGTCGCTAGGAGGCCTCCTCATGCAAGCGCACCGATTCTCTCTCCCTGTTCTGGCAGCTGCTCTTTGGGTTCTCTACCCCGGAGACACTGCACAAGCACAGCTCAACACAGTGTTCAACAAGGTGTTTCAGACTATTCTTCTCGATCGATTGAATCTCAGTCCCGGCGAACATAAGAACCATTTTGTGCCCGCCGCCGCTCAAGCCGAGAGCACGCTTGTTCCCGCGCTGAATGGCCTCATCGTCAGCAACATCTCGTCGTTTCCACTGAGCTCCACAACGCCAGGGGTGACTTTCGACTTCTCGGGGGGCCAACTCGTCACTATCCAGGAAGGGGCGGGGCCCGTATTTGCGGACAGAGCAACGACGATAGGAAAGGGGAGGATCAACGTCGGATTCAATGCCACGTATCTGGACATGAGCAGGGTCAGGGGGGTTGCGACAAACGATATGCGGTTTACGTTTACCCACGAGGATGCGAACGGCGACGGTATTCTGGGCGGGGCCGATGCAGAAGGGTCGACCGAAGCGGATGTCATTGATGTGACAATGGGATTGAATCTAACTGCCGAGATCTTCGCCTTTTATGGAGCCTGGGGCATCACAAAGAACCTCGACCTTGGCATTGCTGTTCCCCTCATCCATACACATATGAGTGGAGACGCCATTGCCACCATCAACAGTTTTACGTACGCAAATACCGGACGTGCCTCCCACTTCTTTGGAGGGACAGCTGACAATCCGATTCTGGTGACCGACGTGCCCTATGATGAAAGCGCTACGGGGATCGGCGATATCGTCCTTCGCCTGAAATACTGTTTCCTCAGGGGTGGCGGTCTGGATGTCGGCGCATTGGCGGATGTCAGGATTCCCACCGGCAGAGAGGAAGATTTCCTGGGAAGCGGAAAAACGGATGCCGTCCTGGCTCTGCTGGTTTCAAAGAAGATAGCGGACTTTACTCCGCATCTCAATCTCGGGTATGAACTGAGGAAGGCGGATTTTCAGAGCGATCGGGTTGTCCTACGGGGTGGATTTGACCACCGGATGCTCCCGGGATTGACATTCGCGGCAGATTTCCTTGGAACCTTCGACGTGAACCCGAGCGAGGCAATTAAGCTCTCCCCCGGGTCTGTCACAATCGTCGAGGCCGGGAATAATGGCGGTCAGGTTACCCGTACGGTCTTGCTCAGCAATATTCCCGAGAGCGAGAATGACAACCTGTACAATCTCTCTGTGGGTATGAAGTATTCCCCGTGGCAGGGGTTCATTGTGCTTGCGAACATGCTTGTTCCTCTCAATCAGGCCGGTCTGCGCGCGTCAGTAGCACCCACTTTGGGAATGAGCATGGATTTTTGAAAAGACAGTAAGGAGGAAGGCAAATGTCATGAAAAGGTCCCTGGTGAAAAGTGCTGCTGTCGCTCTTGGCTCCGTGTTCTTGCTTGTTTCTGCCTGCTACCTCGCGTATGCGTTTTCCACGGGCATCACGGGGCAGACAAGAAAAAACAGCCTCACGGCCGGATGCGGGGCCAAAGTGAGCGGCGGCGGAGGCTGCCATGGCACGAGCCCGAACACGAACATCCACGTGTCATTAAGCGGCCCAGCAGTGCTGCCAGTCGGCACACCCGGCACCTACACAATCTCCCTAACCGGGGCTTCCACAAGTGGTGGGGGTTGCGATGTCGCTGTCAGTAGCGGGACCCTGAGTTCGAGCTCCACGCTGCTGCAAGTGCTCAATCAGGAATTGACACACGTTTCTCCGATCACAACACCCTATGCCGTCGAATTCACGTATGTTTCGAACAGCCCGGGCACCGTAACCATGTATGCCAACGGCAAAGCGACTTCGGGTTGGAACTGGGCGCCCGATCTCTCTATACGCGTCGGCCCGCCTCCGGCGCCCTCTCTGGTTCTTCCGGCAAACGGGAGCTCCGCGGTTCCTACCTCTACCACCCTTGAGTGGAGCGGCATCCAGGGCCCGCAATGGACCCTGGAAGTATCGACAAGCCAGTCGTTTGGTTCGATTCTTCTTCAACAGGATTCTCTCTCGGACACCACCTATACGATTCCTGAAGGAGTCCTGGCAAACAACACACAATATTTTTGGAAGGTCAGTGGATCGGATTCCGGTGGCACCAGCGGGTGGTCGCAGGTATGGAGCTTCTCTACGTCGCTGACCACGGTGGAGGAAGCGGGCGGTCCGGTTCCGAGAAACTTCGCACTTGCCCAGAATTATCCGAACCCGTTTAATCCAACAACAGTGGTCAGAAGTCAGTTGCCAGTAGCCAGTTTTGTGCGATTAAATGTCTATGATGCATTGGGCCGGGAAATTGCCACATTGGTCAATGAGCAGAGAGAAGCAGGGTCGTATCAAGATTCGTTCAACGGAGCAGGGCTTGCCAGTGGTGTCTACTACTATCGTCTTACAGCAGGGTCCTTCGTGCAGTTGCGAAAAATGGTTCTCATACGATGAAAAAAGTTGCCTGGCAATATCAGATATCTGACATGTGGGTTTGAGATGGGTGCACGACCGACACTTCTGTATGGTGGACACTCGGATATCGGGCTGGTCCGCAAGGAAAACCAGGACACGTTTGGTGCGTTCCCCGAAGGCAAAGACGATGAAGATTGGCAGGGAGCGCGCCTCTTTCTCGTTGCCGACGGAATGGGGGGGCACAGGGGAGGCGGTGACGCGAGCCGCCTCGCCGTACGGGTGATCCGGGATTCCTTTCTGAGTACTCCGGGTGGCCGCGTACCTGAACTCTTGCGAAAGGCATTCCAGCTGGCGAATGAAGCCATCTACCGGGAAAGCCGTCAAATGTTCCCCCCGGCAATCATGGGTTCGACCTGCACAGCTCTTGCAGTCTCCGACGACAACGCATGCATTGCCCATGTGGGGGACAGCCGCGCGTACCGGATACGCCGATCATCCATCAGGCAGCTGACGGAGGATCATTCGGTGGTCGGGGAGATGCAGCGACGTGGACTCCTGGGAAAAGAGGGGGCGAGCTTGCATCCCGAACGCTCACAGATCACGCGGGCGCTTGGAGCCAAACCAGAGGTGAAGGTCGATATCATCGAAGGAATTGTGCTGGAGGAATCAGAGACGTTTCTGTTGTGTACTGACGGGCTTTCGAACGCGGTGTCTGATGCCGAGATTCAGAATCTTGCCGTTTCGCTTCAACCACCGGATGCCTGCAAAGCACTGGTGGATCTGGCGGTTTCCCGGGGAGGCGAGGACAACGTGACCGCACAGGTCGTGCAAATCCAGAGGTCAATGACGCTCGGCGGAAGGCTTCATGGACTCCTCCGCCGCGGCGTGAGCTAAGTCCCTGATTTCTCACCGCCATTCGGGCCGAAGAAGAACACCCATGTCGCAAAGTCATCGGTGAACTCTTCAAACCGGTGAACGATCCCGGCGGGCACAAAAAGTACCTCCCCAGCTGCGAACGCCTGCCGCTCCGAGCCCAGGACAAAGTGACCGGATCCTGAGATAACGACGTAGATTTCGTCCCGGCTGTGGGGTTGCTGGCGGTCGATGCGTTTCGGTTTGTACACCTCCACCTGAAGTGACCCGTGCAGGAAGAGAGTGACAAATTCGCTTCCCCCGGCGTGCGCGAGCTTTGCTAGTGCGTTTTCCATGGTCAAGCGCTCTTTCATTGGTCTCTCCGGAAGTAGATGGGTTGAAAGCGTCTCTTGGTGAACAAGGAAGAGAATAGTAAAGTTCGTGCTGGATCTCACTGAGGAATGCACATGGAGGAGGGGTATCATGCTTGTTCCGCATCGTTCGCTGATGTCTGCCCAGTTCCTGCTTTTTTGGTCACTTCCACTACTGGGCCAATCTCTTCCCGTGTCGTTTGATGTGGATCCCGGAAGAGACACGCTCCGCATTTCACCGTTGATCTATGGCTCCAACGGCCAATCCAACGACTGGGATGCGAACATCACCGCGCGAAGGCTGGGAGGGAACAGGCTGACGGGATACAACTGGGAGAACAATGCGTCAAACATGGGGAGTGACTATGATGCATCGAGTTCCAACGACAACTTTCTGACCTGGTCCATGGGCATTCCCCCGTCGCAGGAAAATATTCCCGGGATTGTTTTCACCGCCTTCCACGACACGTCAGTAGCGATGGGGTGTTACACGGTCCTCACGCTCCCCGCTGCCGGCTATGTGTCCCGCGACAAGGATGGGCCGGTGAGTCAGTCCGAGCAGGCCCCGTCGCCGCGGTGGCGGCAAGTGCGCTTTGCGAAGGGAGGCGTGTTCACCCTTAATCCAGATACCTCTGACGCCTGGGTCTCAGTGGATGAAGAAGTGAGTTTTCTGGTGTCTCGTTACGGAACCGCGGCCAGTGTCCATGGTGTCCGGGGGTATGCGGTGGACAATGAGCCGGCGCTCTGGCCGTTTTCCCATCCCCGTCTGCACCCGGCGCACACGACCGTTGCCGAAGTGATTGCGAAGAATGTCGCACTAGCAAAGGCGGTCAAGAGCGTTGATCCGGCTGCGGAGATCTTCGGCGCCGTGACCTATGGATTCAGCGAGATGTTCAACCTGCAGGACGCGCCGGATTGGGCAACCTATCAAAAGTACGGAAGGTATGTGAATGCTTTCCTCGCAGCAACGCATGACTCCTCCGTGGCCTCCGGCAAGAGGCTGATCGACGTGATCGATCTTCACTGGTATCCGGACTTGAACACGCCGGTCGCCTTGAATGACAACGCGGATTCCGCCTCGGCCGCTGCCCGGATAAACGCTCCACGCAGTCTCTGGGATTCCAGTTATGTGGAAGAGAGCTGGATCGGGCAGTGGTTCAGTCCTATTGCGCTTCTTCCGTCCATGCAATCGTCCATCAAAACGTACTCGCCCGGGACGAAGCTCTCATTCACAGAGTTCAATTACGGAGGACGAAACCATATCTCCGGCGGACTTGCTGTGGCGGATGTTCTCGGACTCTTCGGGAAATATGGGGTCTATCTGGCAGCCCACTGGGATGCGATAGAAGGCTATATCCTTTCCGGCTACAAATTGTACCGCAACTACGATGGCAAGAAGGGGGCATTCGGCGATATAAGCGTCCATGCGAAGCCATCGGATAACGTGAACAGTTCCGTGTATACGGCCGCAGAAAGTGCAGATCCTGCCCGCCTGCATATTATCGTGCTGAACAAGAATTTCTCCCATGCCCTCGATGCTACCATATCTATTGCCGGTGAGCGTCAGTTCCGGCGTGCCGATGTCTACGGGTTCGATCGGAGCAGTCCGGTTGTGCATCCATACACGCCGGTGGAATCGATCGTCAATAACGTGATCAACTACTCCATTCCACCCTTGAGCGCATATCACTTCGTGGTTACAGGTGCCGCGGTATCGGTTCAAGAAGGGGCGATTGCACCGGCATCGTTCGCGCTCCAGCAGAATTATCCGAACCCGTTCAATCCGAAAACTGTCGTCAGTAGCCAATTGCCGGTAGCCAGTCAGGTACGGCTGGTGGTGTATGATCTCCTGGGCCGGGAGGTCGCCGTGCTGGTCAATGAGCGAAGAGCGGCCGGGAGTTATGAGGACACTTTCGATGGGAGCGGTCTCTCCAGCGGCGTCTATATTTACCGCCTGAACGCCGGAGCATTTATCTCGGCCCGAGCGATGCTCTTGGTGAAGTAACGACAGGCGATATCAGACATCTACCAGGTTCTCACAACGGCTTCCTCATGTATGCAGGCAATGCCTCTGAAATTATAATATAATGCAGAAGATTACCCACGAATTTCCTCAAGACTGAGCTTGCTTACTTCCCATATCTTCCGTATTTTTAAGCAGTCAAGCCGATTTGCTCATAAATTACTATAACACAACGCCAGAACCCTTGTCTTTAATATATGTGCGTTGTGTCACTGCCTGGGGGCCCCCAATTTCGTATACTCCTCCAACAGTCTTCCTCTTTCTGATAACGGAGCCATCCATGAAATTCTGGAAAGTTGCTGCAATCATTGCGTTGGCTGCAATCCCGCTTTTGCTTTCGAGCAAAAAAGAAAAAGGTCTCCGACCTGTAAGCGGAGACCCTGATGATATTTTCGCGCAGGAGTTGACGACCGACTGAGTGTGTATCCCAGGCCGAAAGGCTACGGTCTCACCACCAAGACATGAGGGAACGAAGGAGCACTGAAGCATGGTGGGAACCAGTGTGGGCTCCCGGGACGATATGGCGTCTTGGTGGTGAGATCAGAAACTTATCGTTCCGCCCGGCTCTTCACCATCCTTCCAGCGTGCCGTCGTGTGCTTATCGCATTTTCCCGGAAGCGTCTTCTCCGTGAAATATTCCTTTTCCGTTTCGGGACAGTATGGCGTGGCAAGCTTTTTTGTCTCCGAGCAGATCGTTTCACTCAGAACTTTCTCAGGCTTCTCAAAGTACTCCAGCGGCATGGCGATGCTCGGGTCGTCATAGACGTACTTCATGAAGCGTCCCCATATTGGCGCTGCTGCCCGGCCTCCCTGGCCATCCCACGTTTTGAAATGCACGCTGTTGTTGTCGAACCCTACCCAGATTCCCGCAACGATTTGCGGCGTGTACCCGACAAACCAGGCATCGGCGAAATCCGTTGTGGTTCCGGTCTTCCCGGCGGCAGGAAGTTGGAAGAAATCGCGGACATGGCCACCGGTGCCGCCGTTCACAACCCCTTCGAGCATGGAGGTCATGATGAAAGAAGTTTCCTCGCTGAGTACCTCCCGTTGCGACGGCAGGTTGTCCTCAAGCACGGTCCCGTCTTTATCTTCGATCTTCAGAATGGAGATGGGTTGCACATAGACTCCATGGTTCGCGAACACCCCGTAGGCAGCCGTCAATTCCAACGGCGTTACTTCCCCGGCTCCCAGGGCCAAGGAGGTGTAGGGTGGAAGAGGGGAGGAAATCCCCATCCGCTTTGCATAATCAATTACTTGTGTCACGGGTGCGAAGCCCTGGTCCATTGTCCGCACGGCGATAACGTTCACTGACATCTTGATGGCTTCGCGGATGGTCATCTTCCCGCCGAATTCGCCGTCGGAATTCGAAGGGGTCCAGCGCGTCCCGTCGGCCATCATGATGGTGACCGGCAGGTTCTGGATCTCGAATGACGGAGGATAACCGTTGTCGATCGCCACCGTGTACACGAATGGCTTGAACGCCGATCCCGGCTGCCGGCGGATCTGGGTCACATGATTGAGCCCGTATTTGAAATTCTTGGCGTTCCTCCCTCCCACGAGGGCAAGGATGTGTCCCGTCTTTGGATCGATCGCAACAAAACCTACCTCGATCGTCTTGGCGACCTGTTTCATGGAGTCGATCCAGGCCTGATTGACCTTCAGGGAGGCATAGACGCTGTCCTCTTGCTGCGGGCTCTCGGCCTTTCGATATTCGGGTGATGTCCGGATCGACTGATCGATGACCCGCGCAAGGACGTCCTTCTCTTTTGACCAATCCCACTGAGTGTCAAACAACTTCTGATAGACGGCGAGGTGTTCTTCTATCGCACGGTTGGCATATCGTTGCATGCGGCTGTCAATCGAGGTGTAGACCGAGATGCCGTCCCGGTACATGTCGAACCCGTACTTCTCCGCCCTAAGCGAAAGTTGCTGGCGGACGTACTCCACAAAGTGCGGGGCGATCCCCGCTTCATGCGTGTCTTCGGCGGAGCGGAGCTGGATTTGTTCGTTCCGCGCTTCATCCGCTTCGGCCCCTGTGATATAACCGTATTTCTCCATCTGGGAAATGACGACATTGCGGCGGGCCGCTGCCCGGTCGGGATGATTGGTGGGATCGTAGTAGCCCGGCCCTTTCAGGACAGCGATCAGCGTCGAGATCTCCGCCAGGCTGAGCTCGGCGGGCTGCTTGCCGAAGTACACCTGCGACGCGGCCTGGATGCCGTACGAGCCCCGCCCGAAATAGACGACGTTCAGATAGAACTCCAGAATCTCATCCTTGGTAAAGCTCCGCTCAAGCTGAATGGCGGTGATGAATTCACGGATCTTCCTCGTGACGGTATCGAAGAGGTTCCGGTCATTGTGTCCAAGGTAGAGATTGCGGGAAAGCTGCTGGGTGATGGTGCTTGCACCTTCCTTCAGGCGGAGCGCGAAAACATTTTTCACCATCGCCTTCATGAAGCGGACCATGTCAACGCCCCAGTGATCATAGAAGTCCTTATCCTCGGTCGCAATCAGAGCGTTGATCACCGATTTCGGGATGTCCTGAAGCGCAAGGTGCGAGCGGTTCTTGATGTAAAATTGATCCAACACCTCGCCGTCGGCCGAGAATACCTTGGTGGCGAGCTCCGCCCTAGGGTTCTCGATCCGCTCCAGGGAAGGAAGCCCGGAGAAAAGGTAAATTCCGTATCCCACCGTGATCACGAGCAGAAGCATGGCAGTGATCGCCCATATCTTCCGGCGTCTCGTCCACCACCAATTCATCGGAACAACCCTCCGCAGCCTTCCGGGCGACTGCTCGCCATGATCCTGCTGTGTGCCTTGCGGCGCTCCGATTTTTCCCCGACCGTCATCCATGCATCATCCTCTCTCACCGTTCCAGGTGTTCAGGCTCATTCGTCCTTCGACCATTTCTCCGTACGTAAAGAAGTCGATCCAGTCCCCCAGGTTCACGTACGTGCCGCTTTCCACTGTTATTATCCTCGGCTTGTGCCGGTGTCCCATCACCACGATGTCCACTCCGTCATGGATCTTTTGCCGGGCGAAGGCCAGCATCCCTTCCTCCTCCTTCCCGTAATCCTTGGTGGAGGTATAGGCCCTGCTCGTCTGCGACGATCTTCGGGCAAGCCGCACGCCGAAATCGGGGTGAAGCAGGCGGTAGGCCCGAATGCTCCATCGGTTTCTCAAAATGGGCTTGATCATCCTGTAGCCGAGATCGTTCTCTGCAAGCCCGTCGCCGTGGTGCAGGTATACCCGCTTTCCCTGAATTTCGATTTCATACGGGTCGAAGCGGAGGATCATGCCCAGTTCCGCGGTGAAGAAGTCCCCAATCCAGTAGTCATGGTTTCCCGCGAGATACTCCACCGCGACGCCGTGGTCAGTCAGATCCTGCAACGCACTCAGCGTCCGGTGAAATCCCTTCGGGATAACCGTCCGGTATTCAAACCAGAAGTCGAACAAGTCGCCGACGATGAACAATCTCTCGGTGGAGGGGAGAATCGCCCTCAAGAAACTTAACAACCGTTCTTCCTTCCTCCGTTCCTGATCTCTGGTTCCCAGCCCCAGATGGACGTCCGATATGAAATAGAACCGTTTCGCGTCGTGCTTCATGCCCGGATGCGCGTCAGCGTGTGACCATAATCGTGAATTCCACCGGCTGCTTCTGCCTGTTGCACCATCCTTCCCTGTCCGAACAGAAAAAGTATGTCACAGTCCCCCTCACGGGAAGGGGGCCCGGCCGAAGGTCGCCGGGGAGCGTGACTTTCTGCTTCACCGGAACCGCGGCGGAGAGGTATCCGGTGCGCGAATCCGTCGTCATTGCCGGCCTTCCTTTCAGGGTCAGGGCCGCCGCTGAGTCCAGCAAGAACTCCACGGGCGGGTCCACGTTGATGTGAATACCATCGGCCGGAAAGAACCGGAGCTCGATGAGTCCGCTTGTGCCAGCACGCATGGTTGCCGAAGCCGGACGCGCGTCGAGCCTGACGTATTCGTTGCTGGAAGAATCGCCGGCAAGGACGTTCGCGGGACCTAGCAACAAGAGGATGGCCGGGAGAAGTCTCAACGCACGCATCCTAAAAGTTATGAAATATCGAGCCCAGAGGCAAACGCTATGACCATTGTCAAAGGGCTCGTTCCCTGTGTGGAGGCTCTTTCACTCCTTGCAGGATCGCCAAACCCGCCACAAAGAAAAGGCCAATGGCAACCACGGCGACCCGTTCTCCGGTCATATCCGCAATGATGCCGTACACGAGCGGGCCGATCACGGCTGACGCTTTTCCGCAAAGCCCGTCATAGAATCCGAAAAACTCCGCCTCCCGCGTTCGCGGCGTCAACAGCGCCATCAGGCTGCGGCTGGCCGACTGGGATGAGCCTATGGCCGCGCCCGCTCCCAGGGCCACCCCGTAAAACATGGTCACACCGGTCACGAAGTACGCCGCGCAGGCGATCGCAATCCAGAGGACCAACGTGATCGTGATCGTTCGCTTGGGTCCAAGCTTGTCCGTGATCACTCCGAACACCAGCGAGCCCAGGACCGCGCTGGTCTGCACGATGGCAAAGAACAGGATGATGTCCGCGTCGCTCATGTGCAGGGTGTGTTCCGCGAAGATCGCCGCGAATGCGATGACCGTCAGGATGCCGTCATTGTAGATGAAAAAGGCCACCAGAAACCGGGCGATGGACGGATACTCCTTCTTTATGAAGAGCGCCCGGAACGTCTGTGCAGACCGCTCCATGCCCGCCGCGATCAGGGAAGCCGGTCTCTCTCCTTCGAGCGGCGGCTCATGCACGAAGAGGAACAAGGGGATCGAGAAAACCAAAAAGAATCCTGCGGCGACGACGAAAGACATGCGCACGTAGTGGAGATAATCCGGGCTGGACTGGGGAGGGAGCATGAACATGACAATGAGAAGAACCACCAGCGCCCCGACGTATCCCATGGCAAAACCGTAGCCCGAGACGCGGCCATACGACGACCGGGAGGTCAGCCCCGGGAGGAATGCGTCATAGAACACGAGGCCTCCCTCGAATCCAATATTTGCCACAACGAAGAGAAGGATCCCGGTTGCCACCATCCCGTCCCGCACGAAAAACATCAAACCCGTGCAGATGACAGATGCGACGGTGAAGAGGAGAAGAAATCGTTTTCGGTTGCGGGAAAAATCTGCTGCGGCGCCCAGCGGGGGAGAGAGAATCGCGGCGCAGATCATGGAAAGACTTACGGCCAGTCCCCAGAGCCAGCGCTGCCCCCCGGCCACGTGGTCGGTGAAGTAGCGCGAGTAGATGACTGTGACGATGATGACGGAAAAAGCGGTGTTGGCAAAATCAAAGAGCGTCCAGGCAAAAATCTGGCCCCGGCGCTTTGGTGGGATTGATCCGGACGGTGTGGAGACCTCGGCCATCGCGGGAGGTCAGCTCTTCCTGATTTTGGATTTGACGTTCGTTTGTTCCCGCTCTCCGTCGTACAACCCCCGCCCGGACTTGGGAAGTCCTCCCGAAGCTTTCATGTCATTCAAGACGGCATCAAGGACGCCGTTCACGAACTGACCGCTCCGTTGCGTGCTGAACAGCTTCGCCAGCTCGATGGCCTCGTTCATCGAGACTTTCGGCGGGATCTCACGGAAGTACAGAAGCTCGCAGATCCCCATGCGCAGGATGAGACGGTCCAGGATCGCGATGCGCTTGAAATCCCAGTTGGCCACCTTCTCCTTGATGATCCGGTCGATTTCGACGCTGTGGTTGATGGTCTGGACGACCAGCCTTTTGGCGAACTCGTGCGCTGTCTTATTTTCCGACAGGCCGATCAGAATGCACTCGATAACGTGTTCCACGGGGTCGCCGGCGATCTCGTAGGCGTAGAGCGCCTGCACCACTTTTTCCCGGATGATCCTTCGTCTCACAAGATATCCCTTTCACGGTTAGCGCCCGGGGAACGCTCGTTGCCTGATATCAATGCGGGATGCAGGGCTGGACAGACGGATCGTGTACGATGAGGAGAGCATGGATCTCCGGAGGCCTTGCCCGGGACTCGGCTGGTGCCCCCGTCCCGCCCTGGTGCAGAATGCAACTGCACCGCCGCAGGGATTCCGGCGATCCATCGAGATGCTATGTCAACGGTGATAATGTGCATTGATAAAATCTGGCACATGCTGATGCCTCACCACGAGAGAGAACGGTGTCGGATGACTCGATACCAATCTACACAAAAACCTTTATGAAGGCAACAAAAAGAGCAAGAGAGATCCGACGATCGTTGCCCCGAATTGCTCCAAATCGTCCCCCGATATGAACCGTCCGTGCCGGTCTCTCACTGCAAATACAGGGTTGGTCGATCAGGACATCTTCTTTTCTCGTGCCTGTGCCGGTTTGCCCTTACCGTCTTTTGCGCTGCGCCACATTGCTGCCACAAGTTCTTTGACTCCTTCCCCCGTCACAGCAGAGATGGGCAGCACAGGGATCCCGCGAAACCGGAGCTTCTTGAGCCTTGTACGTGCCGCTGCGTCAACGGTATCGATCTTGGAAAGAGCGATAAGCTTCGGCTTTGACGGAAGCTCTTCATGAAAGAGCCTGAGCTCGTTGAAAAGTACCTGGTAGTCTTTCCCGGGATCCGGGCGATTGGCTTCGAGGAGAAAGACCAGCACTTTGGTCCGCTCAATGTGCCGGAGAAACTGGATTCCCAGCCCCTTGCCCAGATGCGCGCCTTCAATAAGTCCGGGAATGTCAGCGACCACAAAGCTGCGTCCCTCGTCGACCCGGACGATGCCCAGGTTAGGCACGAGTGTCGTGAACGGATAGTCCGCGATTTTTGGCCGGGCAGCGGAGATGACCGAGATAAGCGTAGACTTGCCGGCGTTCGGAAGCCCCACGAGGCCGACGTCCGCGAGCAATTTCAGCTCAAACTCGACTTCGACCTCTTCTCCTTCCTCTCCTTGCTCGAAATGCCGTGGTGCCTGGTCCGTGGATGTGGCAAATGCCGCATTGCCTCTCCCGCCTCGTCCGCCGCGCGCGAGCACCATTTCCTGACCATCACTCACCAGGTCGGCAATAATCTCGCCCGTGTCAACATTTCGGAGCAGGGTGCCAACCGGCACCTCAAGCGTGACATCCGGGGCGCTCCTTCCCGTCTTGTTGGCCCCGAGCCCGTGCTCGCCGCGCGGCGCCTTGTAGTCCCGCTTGTATTGAAAATCCAGGAGAGTCGCCAGATGCCTGTTGGCGCGCACCAGAATGGACCCTCCCTTGCCGCCGTCCCCGCCATCCGGTCCTCCTTTCGGCACGAACTTCTCGCGGCGGAAGCTGACGCATCCTACGCCTCCGTGACCGGCCTTGGCATGGATCCGGGCGAAGTCGACAAACTTCATTTAGGCACCCTTTCCGAAATTGCGTATCGCCTGCGAATGGTGTCCATGAATTCGACGACATCGCCTGCGTGCGGGTCGAGGTTGTTCGTGCGGCAGAGCGCTTCGAGGTATGCCTGTGCGTCGCTCCAGGTCTTGAGAGAGTCGAGCATGACGAGCGCTTCGGCGAAGTGCGCGGCATCGCCCCTGAACACCTGTGTGACGAAACGATCGCGCTGCTCCGGCTGCATCAATGTGCTGATCTCCGGCAGGGCCGACCGGGGCGCAAGACTTCGCTGCAGACCTGCGAAAGTGAGGGAAAGTGCGATGTTTGCCCTGTGCGTCTCCCCGGCGGATCCCGTGCGTTCAAGCGCAGGCTGTGGAGGAGGATCCGTCCCCCGCTCGCTGGCGGGGGAGATCGGGGGTGCCTGGCCCGGCGGGGAATCCGGCGCGGTTTGCACCGCTGGCTTGCCGGCAAACAGGTCTTCGACCAACTGCGTCAGTTCTTCAAACGTCACATGCGTCAGACCCCTGAGGTGGCAGATACCCCGGATGTACTCTTTCAGGATTCGGAGTTTCTTATCGTCGAAAAATATGAGCAGTGCCTCAACGGGGATCGCGCCGTCAGGCCGGGTGCCGGGGATTTGGAAAAACATGAACAGGGGGCGCGTGAGGGAAGCCAGTTCCCTGGCGTTGTGCTGGCGGATAACCTCTTCGTCGATCCTCCCGATCAGAACCTGAAAATTTTCCCGGCTGATCTCTATCTGTCCACGGTGCCGCAGGGATCGCACGGCCAGATCGCCCAGGTAGCGATAGTCGGCAAGGTACATGAGTCCCTCCGAAAGCGCTGCAACTGAAATGCGCGGAGCACGGTCAAAGAGGAAATTCTCCAGAGTCCACTGAGGCCTGCACAGGTAGTTGGCGACGAAGTGGACGGCAAGGTCGAGTGTATCCAGAAATTCCAGGCGTGTGAGCTGGTAGGCATTGGTGAGGGAGACGATGAGCGCCTGGGCCATCCGTGCTGATCCGGCGTCGCTCTGCCGGATACCGGTGAACCAGGAGGACTTTCCCAGGTCTTCCTCGAGCCTGCGCCGGACCTCCGCGTTGAAGAAGCTCTTGATCCCTTGCGGGATGTCTGCGGCCATCAGCGCATCGAGACGGCAACTGCCATGTTCTCCGATTGTCTTTTCCGTGAGAACGCGGAGGATCGCATCGGTATTCAGCTCAAGGGCCATTAGTCGGATTGTTTCTTCAGGACAAGCTTCACCCTGTCAATCTCTTTCCTGGCTGCAGATTTAAACGTCTCATCGATGCCGCTCCGGTCCACAATCTGCTGGTACATTGTCACGGCCTGATCGAAGCGTCCCATTTTCTCATACGACTGTCCGGACATGTAGAGGGAATTTGCCGTCCAGTCGATCTTCCCTTTCTTGGTGACCAGATATGGAACTTTCAGGAAATCAAGAATGGCTTGCTGGTAATCCCCCTTGTT
Organism: uncultured Bacteroidota bacterium; assembly: GCA_963809695.1. Classification (GTDB taxonomy): domain Bacteria; phylum Bacteroidota; class Ignavibacteria; order UBA10030; family UBA6906; genus JAGDMJ01. The sequence goes on along the minus strand of CAWEKI010000007.1, from coordinate 473,536 downwards.
GTAGTTAGCCTCAGCAATGTAGTAGCGGATCTCTCCTTCCAGGTCGCTCCCCGCCTGGTCCAGGAGACCCTGCAGGTGCAAGATGGCCTGGTCATAGTAGCCAAGGCGGCCGTAGAGGATGCCGATCTTGATCCTCTTGTCGAAGCTGTCCTCGCTGTTGGGAAAGAGCTCGAGGTACTTCCGGGTGACGCTGAGCGCTGCATCGTTGATGCCGGCGGCCTCATAGGTTTCGATCAGGTTGTTCATGGCGAACGGGAGAAGCGTGGGATCCGCCTTGGGATCATCCACGATCACCCGGAAGTGCTTGATGGACTCGGGCCAGTTCTCCGCCTCGTAGTAAATGTTGCCGAGACCGAGGTGAGCGCGCGGAATGACGTCCGCCTGGGGATATTGTACCATGAGATCGTTGAACTGCTTGATGGCCTCCTGGGGCTTTCCCGTCGCCTGGTAGATCTTGCCAATCCAGAACATGGCATCGGGGGCGGAAGGAGTTTCGTCGTACTTTTTTGCCACCTCGGTGAAGCTCTTGAGCGCACGGGGATAATCTTCCTGGCGGAAGTAAAAGCTGCCCCGTTCCAGTTCGAACGCCGCAAGATCTTCCTCGCTCCCTTTGTACTTTTTCCTGAACGCATCGATGCCCTTGTCCGCCTGTGCCACTTTGTCATCCCTGAACTGCGCAATGATGATCTTGCCGTCAAAATACCGCCTGCTTGTCTCATCCTTGGCAGCCTGGGAGAGCTCGGTGAACTGCTTGATGGCATCGGCATAGTTGCCGCTCGCGAAGAGGAGATCGGCAACGTCTTTTGTCGAGGCGGTCCCCGGTGAGATCTTCTCGGCCTGGCGGAAGTACGAGGTAGCGATGTCGACCGATCCTTCGTCCTTGTAGATCCATCCCAGGGCAGCGTACGCCTGGCCTGCCGTCTGCCCGGCGTGTTCGCGGGCGAGAACCTGGAACAAATATTTCTTTGCGCTTGCGGTGTCGCCGGCCCGTTGGTAGGCGGTTCCCAATGCGAGCAGGAGGGAGGGGTCGGCGCCATTTTCCGCCAGAGCGTTGTTCTCCTGTTGGTCAAGGAGTTCGGAATACAACGACACCGCTTCGGTGAAATCCCCCTGTACGACGAGGGCGTCGGCAAGATTGCGCCGGGCGTTGCTTGCCGCCCTCGTATAGGAAAATTCATTGCTCAGTCGCCGGTACATTTCCACCGCGCGCGGGCCATCGCGTTGCTGCACGGCGAGCTCGGCCAGGCGGGCGAGAACCTCCGCAGTGTGTGCACCGGCAGGATAGGCCGCGATGCAGGCGGCTCCCTCGGCAAGCGCAGAATCCGCCTGGCCGAGCTCAGCCATGATACCCACGCTCTTGAACCCGGCCTCTTCGGCCGATGGGCTTCCGGGCATCTCGTGCGTGATTGTGGAAAAGGCGGCGAGCGCATCGTTCACGCTGTCGGCCTTCTCTTGAAGGTCGCCGAGGCGAAGCAGGAGCGCGTCACGCCGGGCGAACGAGGGATAGAGCGCAAGGGTTTCCGTGAACGCGATTTTTGCCGATGCCACGGTTGTCGCGCTCAGCTGAAAGAGGGAGAGGGCGGCAGCCTGGCTGCGGGGGTCCGACGGGTACGAACGAAGAAACGTCTGGTAGGACTCAACCGCCGGGCGCCGGTACTTGTCGTCTTTCCAGGTAAGATACTCGTATGCCTGCGCACGAAGATAGAGAGCATCCACAAACCGCGCATCGGTCATCCCGCTGTTGATCGCGTTGGTGAACTGCGCCGCTGCGGCCTCATAATTCTTCAAATCGTGAAAATAAATCTCCGCCAGCCGAAACGCAAGGCCCACTTTGTCCTTCTCCGCGACCACGTCACCGACGAGGAGCGCGAGCTTTTCGACACCCGCGTCTTTTTCCTTCTGCTCGAACGTCTCAATCATGGAAATGCGCGATTCCGCATTCCGGCGGGATTCCGATGCGGGATATTTCTCCACCAGCTCGTGATACAGCTGGAGCGCCTGGTCGAAGTCCTTGAGATCTTCCTGGCATCGTGCTGCGCCGGCGAGCGCGTCGTCGGCAAGCGGCGAGCGCTGGTACCGGGACGCGAGCGCTTCGTACATTGCGGACGCTTTGCGCGGATCGCGGAGCTGCTTTTCCAGCATGGCAGCCGTTCTCATCATGACCTCCGGGGCGGCCGGATCGTCCGGGAACTGATCCAGGAACACCTGAAAATGCTGAACTGCGAGCTGGGCGTTCTTCTGCTCCTCCGCGTTCAAGCCGAGCTTGACCTGGGCGCGATGCCTGAGCAATTCGGGCATGCCGGGCTTCAGCAGGCGGGCACAGGCATCGTTCGACTGTGCATAATTCTTCGCCCGGCTGCTCGTCACGGCGATTTTCCAGAGCACGCCGGGCGCCCGTTCGTCCTGGGGGGAGGCGCTCAGAAAGCGCACATACCCGTCCAACGCCGGCGCGTATTCCTTGACCGACGCATACGCATCTCCCATGCCGATCAGCGCATTGAGGATCAGAGAGGAGTCGATGTTCCTTGTCTGCGCCAGAGCCTTCTTGTAGCTTTCGATGGCTTCAGAAAATTTTCCCGAGCCTGCCTGGAGCTTCGCGAGATTCACGTACGCGCCCTGGAGCGCCGACGAGTTCTTGTGTTTCGCGATGATCTCCTGGTAGTTCGCTTGTGCCTGGTCCGTTTTGCTCAGGGTCTGATAGATGTTCCCGAGGATCAACAGCGCCTGGGCTTTGGCATCGGCGAGGGGATCACCCTCGATGACCCGTTTCAACTCATTTTGCGCCTGCTCGATGTTCCCCTCTTCGAAATACATCTGGCCAAGCTGAGTGCGGGCTGCGAGGACGGCGCTGCTGGAGGGGTACTCCTGGAGAATGGTGCGAAGATTGCGGCGGGCATTATCACGTTCCCCGGCCTGGGCGAAGTAACGCGATGCACGGAGCAACGCATCAGCGGCTATCTTGCTCTTGGGATGGAAGACTTTCACCCGTTCGAACGCAAGCGCTGCCTCCCTGTAGTCGCGCATGGCGGCATAGGATTCTCCCACGTTCCACCAGGCGTCGGGTGCCTTCGGATTATCCTGGTACGTCAGGGCGAACGTCTGGAAAGTCAGGCGGGCATCATCGAACTTCTTAAGCTTCAGTTGTGTCATTCCGAGATAGAAGCGCGCTTCGATCCCCTGGGAGGTATTCGGGAACGCATTGATGAACTGTTTCAGTTGTTCCGTCGCCAGATCGTACAGCCCGTCGTTGTAAAGATTGATGGCGAGTTTGAAGTCTGCGTTCTCTCTGGAGTCCTGGCCGAATGCTGAACCTGGAGAACACACGAGCAGGAAGGCTGTGGCGAAAAGGAGGAGGACATGTGCGAATCGCATAAGCAAACGGGGAGATAATTTCATCTTCAAAATTACGACATATTTGGGGCTGACGCAAGGAAGAAGGATTGCGAATCGGGAATGAGGCGGAAAGGCCTCGGAATTTGCGGGAATAACAGAGGAATTGATAATTCGGTGGGGGATCGGGAATTCGGAACGGGGAACCACTTCCGAGCTCGTGAGCATTCACTCGTTCTCAGTTCTCAGTCCCGCGTTCCCGATTCTCAGGTGATGACATCCTCCTGAATGCCAGCGAGAAGCCTCCGATGAACACCAGGGCAGCTGCGAAAAGCCCGCCGCCGATCAGGGGCTTGATCACCTCAAGAAGCAGAAGAACTGCCAGGACGACGCACACACCGAGAAACAGAAAAGCCGCTGTCTTCCCATTCATGACGTTGCTCCGATGATGAATTAGTCGCAATGGAATACTTCTTCTGCTGTTGCCCACCATTCGCCTTTTCCTCTCGTCTCCAGGGGGACCTGACACGGGTTGCAGATCTCCCACCATCGCTGCGTCGTCGGATCGGCTGCCATCTTTGCCATGTCTGCCTGAAAATTCTCCCCCGTGTATTCGAAATACGCAAACAGGAGTCCATCCTTATAGTAAATCGAATAATTCCGGATATTGCATTCCTTGATCGTCTTCAGCACGCCAGGCCAGACTGCTGCGTGCAGTTTCCTGTATTCGTCCAGCTGTTCCGGCCTGACTCCGATCACCTGTCCGAAACGTTTCATCGTACTCTCATGAGGAGCATATTCGACAGTCTTTTTCTGTCACGCATGACGATCAGCGCTGTTCCGGCAACGCCGGCGACCGGGAGACCAAGGTCTTCGAGAATTCCCAAAGACAATGCCGCGGTGGCACCAATGAGCGACCAGAGGAATGGCGCCGCAAGCACATACCGTGGCACCTTCTTATCTGTCCACAGGAGCAAGGCAAAGGTGAAAATCGTCGTTGGACATGGAAGGCCGAAGGTGGGGGATTGCGGATACACATGCTCCTGGAAATACCCGAGGATCGGGTAAGCGATCAACGCGTAGAGAACCAACATCGCGCCGGCAATGCCGTACGCATCGCTCCGGAACTCGAAAGAAAGGGAGGTCCTGATCAGACCCGAAAAGATGAAGACAAACCCTTGAATCACGAACAGGAACGCAAAGACATATGCCCCGGGATTGATCGACGTGAAATACAGCAGGTGGTAGACCACTCCCATCCAGAGCCAGAGGAGGGACAAAATGCCGGCAATGATCCCGTTTGACGCCTTGTGCCGGGCGACAGCGAAATAGATTGCCGTCAGGCCGAGCAGAACCAGGACGATCTGCATCGGCCAGACGGAGAGGTTGTATTCCCGGAAGACATTCAGAAACTGGTCCCGGGTAAACGGTAGATTCATGAACATTGATCCTTTACCCGACCTTCGCCCTGACATATTCCCGGTTGAGCCGGGCGATGTGCAGCACGGAGATCTCTTTCGGGCACTCCGCTTCGCAAGCGTAGGTGTTCGAACAACCCCCGAATCCCTCGGCATCCATTTGCGCGAGCATCGCATCCACGCGGGACTTCCGTTCAGGGTCACCCTGGGGCAAGAGGGCAAGCTGGGAGACTTTGGCGCTGACGAAGAGCATGGCTGAGCTGTTCTTGCAGACGGCCACGCACGCGCCGCATCCAATGCACGCGGCGGCATCCATTGCCTCTTCGGCGACGTCCTTGGGCACCAGCACGGCGTTCGCCTCGGGCGCGCATCCGGTCTTGACGGAGATGAACCCGCCGGCCTGCATGATTCGGTCAAACGCGGTGCGGTCAATTACCAGATCCTTGAGGATCGGGAACGGCTTTGCCCTCCAGGGCTCGATCACGATCGAATCGCCGTCCTTGAAGCTGCGCATGCGGAGCTCGCACGTGGCCACACCCCGTTCCGGGCCGTGTGCCCGGCCGTTGATCATCAATCCGCAACTCCCGCAGATCCCTTCCCGGCAATCGTGGTCAAAGGCAATGGGTTCCTGGCCGCTCTTGACGAGATGCTCGTTTACGACGTCCAACATCTCGAGGAACGATGCGTCCGGGGGGATCTCCGTGGCCGTGTAGGTTCGGAATCCGCCGTTGTCGTCGCGGCTTTTCTGTCGCCATACTTTCAGTGTGAAGTTCATTACTTGTAGCTCCTCTGGGAAGGTTTCACGTATTCAAAATCAAGCGGCTCCTTGTTCAGGATCGGGTCTTTGCCTTCTCCTGCATGCTGCCACGCCGCAACATAGGCGAATCGCTTGTCGTCACGCTTCGCTTCGCCGTCCTCCGTCTGGTATTCTTCGCGGAAGTGCCCGCCGCATGATTCGTTGCGCTGCAGCGCATCGCGTGCGATCAATTCGCCGAGTTCCATGAAGTCGGCCACCCGGTTGGCGCGTTCCAGCTCATTATTGACAGTGGCGTTTGACCCGACGACCTTCACGTCCTTCCAGTATTCCTCACGCAGTGTCTGGATCATCCCGATCGCTTTGGTGAGCCCCTTGGCGTTGCGCGCCATGCCGACGTAATCCCACATGATCTTCCCGAGCTGCTTGTGGAATTCGTCCACGGTCCGTTTCCCCTGGATCGAGATGAGTTTCTCGATCTTCTGTTCCGCTTCGAGGCGAGCCTGGACGAACGAGGGATTCTCGGGCGTCACCGCCGGAAACTTCGTTGCTGACAGGTAATCGCCGATCGTATAGGGAATGATAAAATATCCGTCGGCCAGCCCCTGCATGAGCGCGCTCGCACCGAGGCGGTTGGCGCCGTGGTCCGAGAAATTCGCCTCGCCGATGACATACAACCCCGGAATATTGCTCATCAGGTTGTAGTCCACCCAGAGCCCGCCCATCGTGTAGTGGACTGCGGGGTAGATGCGCATCGGAGTCTGGTACGGATCCTCGGCGGTGATCTCATGATACATGTCGAAGAGATTCCCGTATTTCTCTTCGATCCACGCCTTGCCGTTGCGCTGGATGGCATCGCCGAAATCCAGATACACCGCCTGTTTTGTGGGTCCGACGCCGAAGCCATTGTCGCACATTTCCTTTGCGCGCCGGGAAGCCACGTCCCGTGGCACCAGATTGCCGAAGGAAGGATAGAGCCGCTCGAGATAGTAGTCCCGTTCGCCCTCGGGGATCTCTTCGGGCCGGCGTTCATCCGCCTTTTTCCTCGGGATCCAGATGCGGCCGTCGTTGCGGAGGCTTTCGCTCATCAACGTCAGTTTCGATTGGTAGCTACCGCTCTGCGGAATGCAGGTTGGATGGATTTGTGTAAAGCAGGGATTGGCGAACAGGGCCCCTCTTTTGTATGCGCGCCAGACAGCAGTGGCATTACTGGCTTTCGCCATTGTGGAGAGATAGAATGTGTTGCCATAACCGCCGGTGGCCAGGACCACGGCGTTGCCGGCGTAGCTCTCTAGTTCTCCTGTCACCATGTCGCGCGCGATGATCCCCCGTGCCTGTCCGTCAACCACGACGAGGTCGAGCATCTCGCGGCGGGGGTAGAACGTGACCTTGCCGGTCCCGATCTGCCGGGAGAGCGCCTGGTATGCACCGAGGAGCAGCTGCTGCCCCGTCTGCCCCCGCGCGTAGAATGTCCGCGAGACCTGTGCGCCGCCAAAGGAGCGGTTGTCCAGCAGCCCGCCATACTCGCGCGCGAAAGGAACGCCCTGTGCCACGCACTGGTCAATGATGGCCCCGCTTACCTGCGCGAGCCGATACACGTTGGCTTCTCTTGCGCGGTAATCCCCTCCTTTGACGGTATCATAAAACAACCGGTAGATGCTGTCGCCGTCATTGGCGTAGTTCTTGGGCGCGTTGATACCTCCCTGCGCCGCGATACTGTGCGCGCGGCGGGGGGATTCATGGTAACACAGGGAGGTGACCTCGTATCCGAGCTCCGCAAACGATGCGGCGGCGGATGCCCCGGCCAGCCCCGTGCCGACGACAATGATCCTGTACTTTCGCTTGTTCGCGGGGTTGACCAGTTTCATGTTGAATCGGTGCGAGTCCCATTTCTTGTCAATCGGACCGGACGGAATTTTGGCGTCTAATGTCATGATGAGTTTGTCCCTGCTTAGTGAACCAGGAAGAGAAAATAGAGAGGCATGGCGGCGAACCCGATGGGGATCAGAAGCCAGAAAATAATGGCCACGATCTCAATGAGACGCTGGTACTTCGCGGACCGGAGGCCGAAGGTCTGGAACATCGATTGGAAGCCATGCTTGAGGTGGTAGGCCAGGAACACAAGCGCGACCACGTAAAAGGCATCGTAGTATGGATTCTGGAACGCGTTTGCGACCCGCTGATACATCGTGAGGCTCTGCTCTGGGGCGAAGAAGCGTGACTGCACGAAGAATGTATATATGTGGACCACGAGGAAAGCAAGCACAGCGGTGCCGGTGATGAACGTGATCCGCGATTCCAGTTTGCTGTTGTCCGAGACACGCAAGACCGCGTATCCCTTGGGGCGGGTACGGCGGTTCACGAACCAGAGCCACACAGCAATACAGGCATGCACAAGAAAGAGAAGGAACAACACGATCTCAACCGGCCGGAGCAGGGGATATGTCGCGAGAAACTCGGAGTATGTGTTGAACGTCTCCCCCTGGTCATGCCTGAAGAGGAAGAGGTTGATTGAGAGGTGGAACGCCAGAAATGCGCAAAGGAAAAATCCGGTGAGTCCCACCAAAAGCTTTCGGCCGACCGAAGAGGTGTAGAAATTCGTGATCTTGCTCATTGATCTGCTCTCTAAGGTATGAGTGAGAACGACGTGAAACCAACTGCCCGGTGGAGGTGAGGACTGTGTCTCTGTCCTGGAAGCGCGTGTGGAGGAAAATGGTGACACAATTTAAGAAAGAAGAGCTATTGTTGCAACTCTTTCGTCTCCCCCCATAAGGTCTTGCCCGCTGACAAAGAAGCAGACGCTCTTATGTTGTCCTTCGTGACCTCCGGACCTATCCCGGGGACCGGATGAACCGCGTCACCGAGATGACGCTCCCCACGAATCCAAGTCCGATGCCCGCACCGATCATTGCCAGGTAGAACGAGCGTTCCATCCGCACGTATCCGGACAGTTCCGGAGAGAGGAGTCTCAGCGTGTACTCGATGAGAACGTACAGAATTCCGGATGCCAGCAATCCTCCCAACAGGCCTTGCAGGATTCCTTCGAGCAGGAACGGGGAGCGGATAAATGCCCGTGTTGCCCCGACGAGCTCCATAGTGCGGATCAGCCTCCGTTTTGCGTAAATGGCAAGCCGGATAGTGTTGGAGACCAGGAAGATGGCGGACAGGCTGATCAGCAGGCCAAGCCCGAGGCTGAGATTGTGCACGGCTTTCGTGCGCGCATCGATCAGTTCGAGCAACCCCTTCCGGTAGCGCACGCTTTCCACTCCGTCGATCCTGGCCACGCGGTCGGAGACGGTGCTGGCGGCGGCAGCGGTACGGAAGGACGGCTTCAGGCGAATCTTGAACGAAGGAGGGAGCGGGTTGAAGTCGAGGACCTGGGTGATGTCTTCGCCGAATTCCTGCTTGAAGATCCTTGCCGCTTCATCTTTGGAGATGTAGTCGACGGACTCGACGCCTTCCACACCCCGCACCGTACGCTCGAGAGCCATCCGCTGCTCGAGCGTGACCGGCTCGCGCAGGAACGCTTCCATCTCGAGGCGGTCGCGCAAGGCCACCACGAACCGCGTGGTATTGATGCTGACGACCGCGAAGATCCCCAGCAGGAGAAGCGAAATGGAAACCGTGGCTATCGAGATGGCGCTCGAGAGTTTCGTCCTGCGGAAGCCGGACAAGCTTTCTCGCACTGTATAGCCGAGACTCATGGCTGGGGCCTGTGAAGCTTCAGGATGAGACTAATAGTTCGATTCATCACGCCAGCGGACAATTCGCCAGGGATCGCTGCTCCTGGCTCGCTCAAGCGTAAGGTTTGCGTATCCATCCACCCGCTCGATGTCGCTTGGATTGAACACGAGCGTGAGGTTGAACCCCCGGACCACATTCACCCGGGTGGAGTCGGTGGAGCTCGAGATGATATTGTTCCAGATGAGATCCAGCTTCTGCGCATTTTGGAAAAGGCCGAACGTCGTACGGATCTCGTCATCCCGTCCCCATGTGACGTCAACGCCGACATCGTAGTTGCGATAGACAAAAATGAACGCCGGGTCGATCAGCTGGCCGTAGACCGTGGTATCGCGAAAGGTGTAGGCAGCCTGGAAGCACTGGAAGAGCCCTTCGATCGTGTGCGGATCGCAGGCAGACTGTGCTGGCGTGTCATCCCGCCCCGGGGCAAAGGGGTTCACGCAACCACCGCCGAGCAGCAGCAGCGTGGCGAGAGGGCCGGCCAGATGCAGCAGCCGCACGTGTTTCACAAGGGGAGCTTCCATTGAAACCTAATTGGAGAACTTGCCTTTGAAATGGCTCCATGTGACTTCGCTCGTGGTCTGGAAATCACTCCAGCGGTAGATCACCCACGCGTTGTTATTGTCCTGTCCGAGGACGAACTGCAGGTTCCCGCTTGCCACGGTGGGAAAACTTGGATCCGTGTGCTCGAACGTGAGCGTGTAGTCGTACGTCTGCACTGAAGAATCGCCCGTCACGGTCACCGACTTGCGCGTCAGGAGCAGGTTCGAGTATGCATTCACTTTTCCCGAAGCGCGTGCAACGAGGTTCTCGAAATAGGTCTTTTCCTGATCGACGGTCCAGCCGGCAAAGACGCTGGCGTACCGGGCGCCGGCATCCGGCGACGGAAAGAACAGAAAAGGGCGCGGGGTCCGCGATGGATCGGCAAAGCAACGGACGTAGTTCACGGAATTCTTCTGAGCGATTGCGTTCTGCAGGTTCTCTACGACAACGTCCGGGTCGGTAGGGGGAAGGAAACTATCGCTCGCCTGCGACGGCGCTTCGGGATCTCGCGGTTCAAACAGGTTGCAGCCACCTCCGGACACGAGCACGCAGACCGCGATTGCAGCTGCGATAAAAGAAATGACCCCGCGGGTTGGTGTCGCCATGAACGATTCTGCGTTAGAGGGTGATTCTTCCTTCGAGAGCACGTGTCAGCGTTGCTTCGTCTGCAAACTCCAGGTCACCGCCGACCGGGATCCCGCGCGCGATGCGCGAAACCTTCACTCCCAGGGGCTTTAGCAGCCTTGTAAGGTAAATCGTGGTTGCTTCTCCTTCGACGTTGGGATTCATGGCCAGGATGACCTCTGCCACCTCCCCATTGACCCGGCGAAGAAGCTCCCGCACCTTCAAATCCTCAGGGCCGATTCCATCCAAGGGTGAAAGAGATCCGCCGAGAACATGATACAGACCCCGGAATTCATTGGTCTTCTCGAGGGCCAGGACGTCGTTCGGCTCCTCCACCACACAGATAACGTTCCGGTCCCTCTTTGGACTTGAGCACACAACGCAGGGATCCTGCTCGGTAATATTGTAGCAGCACGAACAATAACGGATCCGATCCTTCGCGCCGACGAGTGCTTTGGCCATTTTGACCACCTCGTCGCGGGGTTGTTTCAGGATGAACAGCGCAAGCCTCTGTGCGGACTTCCGGCCTATGCCAGGGAGCCTTGCAAATTCCTCAATAAGTTGCTGAAGAGCTTCGGACGTATAGAGCATTGCATGCCGGACAAATTGAATAGAAATAGCACTGGAGAACTCAAAAACCCAGACCCGGGAGATTCATTCCGGGGATATTCGGCAACATGCCGCTCGTGACTTTGGACATTTCTTCCTGTGCCATCTTGGCAGCCTCCTCAAGCGCCTTGTTGGCGGCGGCCAGGACCAGATCTTCAAGCATCTCAATATCGTCCGGGTTCACCACTTCCTTTTCTATCTGGATCTTCACCAGTTGTTGTTTCCCGTTTACGGTGACTTTGACCATGCCTCCGCCGGATTCTCCAACAACGGTCTTGGCTTCCAACTCTTGCTGGACCTTGGCCATTTTTTCCTGCATTTTTTGAATCTGTTTCATCATTCCCGACATGTTGGGAAGACCAGCCATCGTGTGCTCCTTTATAAGAATGCCAAATATAATTAAAAAATATATCGGTTTCGGCAGGGAAAGTCAACCCTTCTACAGAAGCCCCGTGCACGGCGGGAGACGGTTGAAGGCAGGGTTGACATTGGTGCTGAAATGCCTTAAATTTTACACTCATTAGGAAAGCATTTCACTTTGAGGGGAGACTCCATCTATTGGGAACAGGAGCTCAGCAAGCTAGTGCGGACAAGGATGCGCAGGAGAGGCTGAAGAGTACCGGCGAAATTCCGTGCCATATCGCTATTATTATGGATGGCAATGGCCGCTGGGCCAAGGAACGCGGTATGCCACGTATTTCAGGCCACAGCGAGGGCGTTGAGTCGGTCCGCGACATCGTGAAGGCATGCGCACAGCTGGGCATTCGATACCTTACCCTGTACACATTTTCAACAGAGAACTGGAAGAGACCCAAAGACGAGGTCTCTCTGCTGATGCGACTGTTGCTGAGGGCGCTGAAAGACGAGACGGATCAGCTCCAGACCAACAATGTACGCATCCAGACCATCGGGGATATCACTGTCCTCCCTCAGGAGGTGCAGAACGAGTTGCTGGAAAGCAAACAGAAGACCAAGAACAACACAGGCCTGACCCTGGTCCTCGCGCTGAGTTACAGCGGGAGGTGGGATCTTACACAGGCAATCAGGCGGATGGTACGTGATGTGAGTGCGGGACGGCTGAGCGAGCAGGAAGTGACGGATGACCTGGTGGGGAGGTACCTTTCGACGGCCGGGATTCCGGACCCTGATCTCTTGATCAGGACCAGTGGAGAATTCCGGATCAGCAACTTCCTCCTCTGGCAGCTCGCATATACGGAGATCTACATTTCATCACGGTTCTGGCCGGGCTTCCGGCGCGACGAGCTCTACACAGCCATTGCCAACTATCAGCGACGGGAGCGCCGCTTCGGCATGGTAAGTGAGCAAGTGCGTAAGGATGACTCCAGGGAGAACTACCTGCAACATCTCATCAGGAGTGTAACAGGACCATAATATGAAAATGCGTTTGTTGGTGCTTGCGGGGTTTGTCCTGTTCGCCTCGTCTCCGCTATTTGCGCAACGTCCGCAGCCTCAAGAAGTCCTCAAGATCCTCGGCATATCGATCGAAGGCAACACCCTGGCAGACCCGGCGGCGGTCATTGCCAATTCCGGACTGAAGGTAGGAGACGAGATTACGATTCCTGGCGACCAGGTCGCCCAGGCAATCCGCAAGCTCTGGTTGCTGAATATCTTTTCGGATGTCCAGGTCGGCGTGGACCGCAAGGTCGGCAACGGGGTGTATCTGCTCATTGCCGTCAAGGAGCTCCCGCGGTACGATGGCATCGTCTATGAAGGACTGCACGAGTTGAGCGAAGATGATATCATGAAGAAACTCAACCTCGTGCGCGGACAGGTGCTTGCGCCTCGAGAGCTGACAAAGATCAAGAGGGAGATCCTGAAGCTGTACGAGGATGACGGCTATCTCCTTGCGGACGTGGAGGTGTCAACGGAGCCTGTGGACACCACCAAGAGCCGCGTGCTCGTCAAGGTGAAGATCGACGAAGGGCAGGATGTGCGGGTGGATCACATCATGTTCCGGGGAAACAACGCGTTCACCGAGAGCGATCTCCGCGGGGTCATGGATAACACGTCCGAAAATCACTGGTGGAAATTCTGGTCCTCCGCAAAGTTTGACAGAAAGAAATACGACGAGGACAAGAAGCTCATCCTGGAGTTCTATCGGAAGAACGGCTACCGGGATGCCGAGGTCCTTTCGGACTCGATCTGGTACACGGACGACAAGAGGGACATGGACATCCTGATCTCCGTCCGCGAAGGCCCGCAGTACAAGGTGCGGCACATCACCTGGCAGGGGAACACGGTGTACCCCGACGTGGTGCTCAACGAGCGGCTGAACATCCAGCCCGGGGAGGTCTACAACTCGGAAAAATTCGAGCGGAACCTGCGGGGCAACGAACAGCAAACCAGCGTCTCGGATCTCTATCAGGACAACGGGTATCTGCGCCTGAACCTGGAGCCGATCGAAACGCGGGTGGCGGAGGACAGCATCGATATCGCGATCAATGTCTACGAGATGAACCAGTTCAAGATCGCGCACGTCAACATTAAAGGGAACACCAAAACGCAGGAGAAGGTCATCCGGCGGGAGCTGCAGACGATCCCCGGGGACTACTTCAATCGTGGCAAGATCATCCGGAGCGTCCGCCAGCTGTCGGTGCTCAACTATTTCAACCCGGAGAAGATCAAGCCGGATGTCAGCCTGGTGGACGACAAGACCGTTGACCTCGTGTATGAGGTTGAAGAAAAATCGAGCGACAATATCAATGCGTCGGTAGGCTACAGCGGCTCCTTCGGAGTGACCGGCGCTCTTGGATTTACCATCAACAACTTTTCGATCGCGGAACCGCTCACGGGCGGCGCCGGACAGATCCTCAATTTCGAGTGGCAGTTTGGCGAAGCATCCCGCTATCGGACATTCACGCTCGGTTTCACCGAGCCCTGGCTCTATGACACGCCCACGTTGTTTGGCGTGAGCCTGTTTGATACCCGCCAGATCTGGGGGTATGACTACGAGCAAATGGGTGCGTCGGTGAGAGTTGGGCGGCGTTTTCGGTGGCCGGACGACTATTTCCGGGGAGACTGGATCCTCAGCGCGCAGCGCAATGACGTGCGCCAGGGACAGGGCATCTATCGGGAAGGGAAGACCAGTCAGGTGAGTATCACGCAAGTGATCTCCCGCAACAGCATTGACAACCCGGTGTTCCCGACGTACGGGTCGAATGTTTCGTTGTCCATCCAGCTTTCGGGCGGGGCGTTATTGCCGGGCAACGTGAACTTCCATAAATGGAATTTTCACTCGGAATGGTACATTCCGATCATGAATAGCAGCCGCGTCGCATTGTACCTGAGTTCTGACTATGGCTACATCCAGGATATCGGCCAAGCGTCCAATATTTCCCCCATCGACCTCTTCTTTATGGGGGGGACGGGGCTCGGATACGTTTCTACGACCCCGCTGCGCGGTTACGAGGATCAATCGATTGGGCCGCGCACCGTGAACGGCATTATCGGCGGCAAGGCGATGACGAAACATACGGCTGAACTTCGTTTTGCCGTCTCCATCAACCCGATCCCCATCTATGTCCTGGGGTTCGCGGAGGGGGGCAACGTGTTCGAGACGATGTCCCAGGCGAACTTCTTTGACTTGAAGCGTTCCGCAGGTTTCGGCGCGCGCCTGCAGATCAACCCCATCGGCTTGATCGGCTTCGATTACGGCTACGGGTTTGATGACGTGTTCCCGCGCGACGGGAGACCGGACGGATGGCATTTCCACTTCGTGTTCGGCCGGGGATTCTGATGCCGAGGCCCCATGTCTTGTTCCACTCAACTCCCTAACATTATTTAACAGAGGCAATCGTGAAGAAAATACTCATTCCCGCTATTGTGCTTCTCGTGCTGTTCGGCGCGGCCGCACAGGCACAGACGCAGAGAATCGGCTATGTGAATTCCACTAAGATCTTCCAGGAGTACCCGGCAGCCCTCGAAGCGCAGAAGAAGATCGATGCGATCGGCCGTCCGCTCCAGGACTCCCTTGACGCAATGCAGAAGGAACTCCAGGCCCGGTACGAGGACTACCAGAAAAAAGAGTCCATGATGAACGACGCATCCAAGCGGACCGAACAGCAGAAGCTCGTCGACATGGAGCGGCGCGCCAACGAGTATCGTGTCGAGAAGTTCGGGCAGGACGGAGAGCTCGCCCGCCAGACCGAGAAGATCATCAATCCGGTCCGGGAAAAGATCAAGTCGGCCATCGCTGTGGTCGCCAAGGAGGAGAAGTACAGTTTTGTGTTCGACAAGACTGAGCAGATCCAGGTTCTTCTGTACGGGGACCCCAACCAGGATCTCACCTTCAAAGTGATTGACAAACTCAAGCGCGGAAAATAGAGGCGCACAGGAGGAGAAGAGCAGATGAAATACCTCGCGGTCGCGTTGCTGCTTGCGGCAGCCACGCTGACTCAGGCGCAGTCGAAGATCGGGCACATCAACTCGGAAACGATCATGCAAACGCTTCCCGAGGCCGTTGATGCGCAGAAAACCCTCGACCAGCTGGTGAGCCAGTGGGAAGGCGAGCTTCAGAAGATGCAGGCAGAGTGGAAGAGGAAGTTCGACGACTATGACAAGCGCAAGCTGATCCTGACCGACCAGGTCCGCGCCGATGCGGAACGGGAACTCCGGGAGCTCGACCAGAGCATCGCCGATTACCGGAACAAGAAGTTCGGCCAGAACGGCGAACTCTTCCAGAAACAGAATGACGTGATGAAGCCGATTCAGAACAAGATCTTCAAGGTGCTGGAAGATATTGCGAAGGAAGAGGGCTACGATTACGTATTTGACAAGAGTGGAGAGATCCTGCTGCTGTATGCGAATGAAAAAAACGACCTCACCCAGAAGGTGATCGCGCGCATGCAGTCGTTCGGCAAATGACCCTTCCGGAGGAAAGACCATGAAGCTCCGTGACATCGCGCGTATGCTCCACGCGGAGGTGGAGGGGGATGCCGGAGTGGAAATCCGGCGGGTGGCGAAGATCGAGGAGGCGGGAGAGGGCGACATCACCTTCGTGGCAAATCCCAAGTATGCGCGGTTCCTGACCTCGACCCGTGCCTCCGCCGTCATCGTCGGCAGAACCGTTGTCGCTCCGCCGGGCGGCGCCGCGCCGCCCGCACTGGTCCGCGTGGACGACCCGTACACGTCGTTCCTGTTCGTTCTTCAGGCGTTTCATCCTCCCCAGCCCCCGCTTCCCCCCGGCGTTCATCCGACGGCGGTGATCGATCCGTCCGCGCAGATGGGAGTTGACGTCCGCGTTGGCGCACATGTGGTCATCGGGCCGCGTTGCCGCATCGGAGACGGGGCCATGCTCTCCCACAATGTTGTGCTCGTCAGCGACGTGGAGATCGGCGTCGGCACGCTCCTGCATCCAGGCGTTGCCGTCAGGGAAGGGTGCCGCATCGGCGCCCGCGTTATCGTTCAGCCCGGCGCTGTCATCGGCAGCGATGGCTTCGGTTTCGCTCCCCTGGACGACGGGACCTATGAGAAGATCCCGCAGCTCGGCATCGTGGTCATTGACGATGATGTTGAAATTGGCGCGAATTGCACGATTGACCGCGCCACGATGGGCGAGACCCGGATCGGCAAAGGGACGAAGCTGGACAACCTGATCCAGGTAGCACACAATGTGGTCATCGGGGAACACACGGTGATTGCCGCGCAGACCGGGATCTCCGGAAGCACGAAGATCGGCGGCCATTGCATGATTGGCGGTCAGGTGGGATTCACCGGCCACATCGACATCGCCGATGGCACGAAGATCGGCGCCCAGTCGGGGGTTCACCGCTCGGTAACCGAAAAGAACACCACCATTTTCGGCTATCCGGCATACCCGCAGCGTCAGGCCTTCCGGATGACCGGAGCACTGACCCGGCTGCCCGACCTTCTCGCGACCGTTCGGGAACTGCAAGAGGAAGTCGAAGAGCTGAAAAAGAAACCATAACTCAGCGATCCATCACCTGGGACCATACCCATGCTAGTCCAGCAGCGAACGATCAAGCAGCCTGTGTCCATGAGCGGGATTGGGCTTCACACCGGAAGTATCTCGACGATGACCTTCAAGCCGGCGCCGGAGAATTACGGGATCCGGTTCCGCCGGATCGATCTTGACGGATCGCCCGAGGTACCTGCGGACGTTGACCACGTAGTGGACATTTCCCGCGGCACGACGATCGAGCTGGGCGAGGCGAAGGTGCATACCGTGGAACACGTGATGGCTGCCATGGCCGGGCTCCAGATCGACAATGTGCTCATTGAACTGGATGCGAACGAACCCCCGGTGGGAGACGGCAGCGCGAAGCCCTACGTGGATTGCCTGGTGAGTGCGGGCTTCGAAATTCAGAATGCGCCGAAAGACTACCTGATCATCGACCAGACGGTGACCTATCACAACGAGGAGAAGAAGGTGGACATCGTCGCGCTGCCGACCGACGATTTCCGCATTACGGTCATGGTCGATTACAATAATCCCGCCCTCGGCAGCCAGCATACCGGACTGTTCAATCTGGAAAAGGAATTCGTGACCGATTTTGCCCCCTGCCGGACTTTCTGTTTCCTGCATGAGGTGGAGGTCCTGCACAGCCAGGGCCTCATCAGGGGAGGGAACCTGGACAATGCGGTCGTGATCGTGGACCGCGAACTCAACGAGTCGGAGATCAAACGGATCTGCGACAAGCTCGGCATCAGCGAAGCGGTGATCCTGGGGAGCAACGGCGTGGTCAATAACCGCCAGTTGCATTTCCCGAACGAGCCGGCGCGCCACAAGCTGCTGGACGTGCTGGGAGATCTCGCGCTGATCGGTGTGCCGCTGAAGGCGCAGATCCTCGCGGCCCGTCCCGGGCATGCCAGCAACATTGAATTTGCCCGCATGATCCGCAAGCTCTATCAGCAGAAAAAGATCATCCGGAAGTACCAGCACGAACGCAAAGAGGGTGTCGTCTTCGACATCAACGCGATCAAGAAAATCCTCCCCCATCGCTATCCCTTCCTTCTCATCGACAAGATCATCGACTTCAAGATGGACGAGAAGATCGTGGGGGTAAAGAACGTCACCACGAACGAGCCTTTTTTTGAAGGACATTTTCCGGGGCAACCCGTTATGCCCGGGGTGCTCATCCTGGAGGCGATGGCCCAGACCGGCGGCATCCTTCTGCTCAACGGCATTGAGAACCCGGAAGGGAAACTTGTGTTCTTCATGTCCATCGACAAAGCAAAATTCCGGAAGCCGGTAACACCGGGAGATCAGCTGGTCTTCGAGCTGACCATGCTTAACCGGAAGAGCAAGATCTGCCTGATGGCAGGCAAGGCGTTTGTCGATGGAAATCTCGTTGCGGAAGCGGAGATGATGGCGTCCATCATCGAGCGGAAGGAAACCAAGACACAGCCGTTTGACGGAAACCGCCCTCCGACAGGAGTGACCCCCCGTCCGGGCGGCGTAGTTGCCTGAGCCAGTCCAACCAACGACACGCAGAACACCATGACCAGCATCGATCCACGCGCCCAGGTCAGTTCCAAGGCCGAACTGGGCGCCAACGTTTGTATCGGGCCGTTCGCCATCGTCGAAGATTACGTACAGATCGGCGACGGCACCATGGTCGACGGGAACGCGTTGATCGGGATACGTACCCGGATCGGCAAGGACTGCCGGATCCATCATGGCGCCGTGGTGGGTCACATGCCCCAGGATCTGAAATACGCAAACGAGCCGACCACCCTGGAGCTGGGAGACCGTACTATTGTCCGCGAATATGCGGTGCTTCACAGGGGCACCGGGGAGGAAGGACGGACCGTCATTGGGAGCGATGGATTTTTCATGGCGTTCAGCCATGTGGCACACGATTGTATCGTGGGAGACCATGTGATCATGGCGAACGCCGCGATGCTTGCGGGTCACTGCGTCGTAGAGGACTGGGTGATCATCGGCGGGATCTCTCCGGTGCATCAGTTTGTCAGGATCGGGCAGCATGCGATGATTGGGGGTGGGCTCCGCGTTCCGAAGGATGTCCCTCCTTACGTGCTGGCAGGCCACGATCCGTTGGCGTGTGAAGGGCTCAATGCCATCGGCCTCCGCCGCCGGGGTTTTTCCCCCGCAGCGATTGCAGCACTGGACAAGGCCTATCAGAAACTGTATCACGCAAAGTTGAACGTATCGCAGGCCTTGGCAAAGATCAAAGAGGATGGCGAATTGATGGCGGTTCAGGAAGTGCGAAACGTCGTGGCATTCATTGAGAAGAGCAAGCGGGGCATCATCGGTGCGCCGCGTGTGAGGGGGTGAGCGGGACTGTGGACGCAGCCTGGCGCTTCATCGACTCGGGATGGGGAACCGGTGCCCGGAACATGGCAGTTGATGAGGCGCTTGCCCGGAGCTTCCTTGAAGAAGACAAAGGAACAGGTGTCCCCGCGTTGCGCCTGTTTCGGTGGAGGCCCTGGGCAGTGTCACTTGGATACAATCAGAACGCGGCGGACCTGGATGCGGCCAAATGTGCCCGCGAAGGAATCGACGTTGTCCGCCGTCCCACTGGCGGCCGTGCAATACTCCATGCCCAGGAACTGACCTACAGCCTCACGCTTCCCGGGGGCCGAAAGACCATCCTTCAGGTGTACAACGACATTGGCCGGGCGCTCGTCCGGGGCCTCAACCGGTTCGGGGTGGATGTCGCGCTTCAGCGCTCGCAGCCCGATTTCCGGAGCGCATACCGACAGCCGTCCTCCATTCCGTGCTTCACCAGTTCAGCGCGCTATGAGATCGAGTGGCGCGGGAGAAAACTCGTGGGGAGTGCCCAGCGCCGTTTCAGCGACGGCGACCACGAGGTCGTGCTTCAGCACGGGTCGATACTCTGCGGTCCAGCGCATCGTCGGCTTGCCGACCTTCTGGCCATCGATGAGCCGGCAATCCTCGATCAGGTGCGCAGCGACCTGCAGGAGAAGACCACGGATCTTTCGGAGATCCTGGGGCGCGAGGTTGATCTGGACGCACTGGGAGAATGCATCCGCCGGGGTTTTGAACACGAGTGGGGAGTGGTGTTCTCCACCGATCATCCACAAGACGAACACGCCCATGCCTGAATCCTCCTCCACCGACCGCAAGCCCGGTGCCAGATCCGAAACGCGGCCCCGGGTTGTTACGACGAAGACCGTGCTGACCATGAAGAGCACCGGCGAGAAGATTGCCATGCTCACGGGATACGACTACCTCGTGGCAAAATATCTGGACCAGGTGGGGATCGACATCATCCTCGTGGGGGATTCGCTTGCCAACGTGGTGCAGGGGCATGAGACCACGCTGCCCGTGACGGTGGACGACATGATCTATCATGCCAAGGCCGTCAAGCGTGCCGTGAAGAATGCGCTGATCGTGGTGGACATGCCGTTCATGTCGTACCAGACGAGCGTGGACGATGCGGTGCGCAACTGCGGCCGGGTGATGAAGGAGGTGGGTGTGGGGGCGGTCAAGCTGGAGGGAGGCGCCTACATTGCCGAGATCGTGAAACACCTGGTAAAGATCGGCATACCGGTCATGGGGCATCTCGGTCTGACGCCGCAGTCCATCAACAAGTTTGGCACGTACGAGGTGCGCGCGCAGGACCGGTCGGAGGCGGATGAGTTGCTGGCCGATGCGAACGTGCTGGCGGATGCCGGAGTGTTTGCCATCGTTCTCGAGAAGATACCGTCTGATCTAGCAAAGGAGGTCACGGAGGCGATCCCGGTGCCCACGATCGGCATCGGCGCCGGCCCGCATTGCGACGGACAGGTCCTGGTCGTCTACGACATGCTGGGGCTGACGGAAGAGTTCAAGCCGCGCTTTGTACGGCGTTATGCCGAGCTCGCATCATCGATGCGGGAGGCATTTCGTAACTATATGCATGATGTCAAGTCGGGACAATTTCCGACGGAGAAGGAAAGTTATTAGTGCCACTTCACATTCTCGTTTCCAACGATGACGGGATCGATGCGCCGGGCATTCACGCGCTTGTGCACGAACTCCGGAAGGTCGCACGGGTGACCGTCGTCGCGCCTGACAAGCAGCAAAGCGCCGTCGGGCATGCCATCACCATGAATTATCCCATCCGGGCGATTCCTTTCAAGAAGAACGATGAATTTTTCGGCTATGCTGTCGAGGGGACTCCGGCCGACGCGGTGAAGCTCGCCGTCCGTTTCCTCCTCAAGGAAAAGCCCGACATTCTGATCTCCGGCATCAACCATGGCTCCAATACGGCCATAAACATCATCTACTCGGGGACGGTATCTGCGGCGACGGAAGGGATGATCCTGGGGATTCCTTCGATCGCCGTCTCGCTCACGACATACGGGGAGCCTGACTTTTCCTACGCCGCGCGATTTGCCTCGAAGCTTGCGCTTCTCATTGGCGAGCGGGGGTTGCCGGAAGGTACGCTGCTGAACGTGAACGTCCCGGCCGTTTCGGAGAGTGAGATCCGGGGGGTATTGTTGACCCGGCAGGGGAAATCATGCTGGGATGATACCTTTGACGTTCGTCGGGATCCTGCCAACCGGGAATACTACTGGTTGACCGGCAAGATGAACGTGACGGACACGGATTTGGAGACGGATCAGATTGCCATTCGGGAGAAATACGTATCGGTCACTCCCATTCATTACGATCTGACCGACCGGCGGATGCTGGAAGACATGAAGCAGTGGGGGATAACGAAGCTGACGTAAACGGAGAGGCCCGCGCATGGTAAACGGCTGAGAGGATGTCACCATTTTTGCCACGCTGGAGCCGGAATCTTTGGGAACGTTCTTGTGTTTAAGGATTTGACATTGCAGGTTCCTTTTGCTATATTGTCATTCCTCTCTTGGGCAGTGCGGACTGAAGAAAAAGTTCGGAAATCCCATCTGAGTTCTTGACATCTGAAGATTTTGTTCGTATATTATTGACCCGCAATCAATTGCGGGAGCAAGATTGTTCTTTGAAAAATAGTGTGCATAGCCATAAGTCAATCTTAGCAGAGTTCTAACCTTGGCTAAGATTTCTCTTCGTCGCAAGGCGGAGAGAGTAATGTGCCAAGTCTCAAACTCGAACATTGAAGTTAGAGATAACTACAACGGAGAGTTTGATCCTGGCTCAGGACGAACGCTGGCGGCGTGCTTAACACATGCAAGTCTACGGGAAAGGGGTAGCAATATCCCGAGTATAGTGGCGCACGGGTGAGTAACACGTAGGCAATTTGCCTTTAGGACGGGGACAACTCCGCGAAAGCGGAGCTAATACCCGATAATGCAGCGGCACCGCATGGTGATGTTGTTAAAGGTCCGCAAGGGCGCCTAGAGATGAGCCTGCGTCCCATTAGGTAGTTGGTGAGGTAACGGCCCACCAAGCCTGCGATGGGTAGCTGGTCTGAGAGGATGATCAGCCACACTGGAACTGAGACACGGTCCAGACTCCTACGGGAGGCAGCAGTGAGGAATATTGCGCAATGGCCGAAAGGCTGACGCAGCGACGCCGCGTGAAGGATGAAGTCCGTTAGGATGTAAACTTCTTTTGCAGGGGATGAATGTGGCGTTTTACGCCATTGACCGTACCTTGCGAATAAGGATCGGCTAACTACGTGCCAGCAGCCGCGGTAATACGTAGGATCCGAGCGTTGTCCGGAATTACTGGGTGTAAAGGGCGTGTAGGTGGGTTCCTAAGTCGGTGGTGAAATCTTGCAGCTCAACTGCAAAATTGCCGTCGATACTGGGGATCTTGAGTACGGCAGAGGGAGATGGAATTCATGGTGTAGCGGTGAAATGTGTAGATATCATGAAGAACACCGGTAGCGAAGGCGGTCTCCTGGTCCGTCACTGACACTGAGGCGCGAAAGCGTGGGGAGCAAACAGGATTAGATACCCTGGTAGTCCACGCCTTAAACGATGGGTACTCGGTGCTGGGCCGCAAGGTTCAGTGCCAAAGCTAACGCATTAAGTACCCCACCTGGGGAGTACGATCGCAAGGTTGAAACTCAAAGGAATTGACGGGGGCCCGCACAAGCAGTGGAGCATGTGGTTCAATTCGATGCAACGCGAAGAACCTTACCCGGATTTGAAAAGCTCAGTGACAACCGATGAAAGTCGGTCTTGTAGCAATACACACGAGTACAGGTGCTGCATGGCTGTCGTCAGCTCGTGCCGTGAGGTGTTGGGTTAAGTCCCGCAACGAGCGCAACCCTTGCACTTAGTTGCCATCAGGTCAAGCTGGGCACTCTAAGTGGACTGCCTACGCAAGTAGTGAGGAAGGTGGGGATGACGTCAAGTCCTCATGGCCCTTACATCCGGGGCCACACACGTGCTACAATGGCCGCTACAGAGGGTTGCAGAGCCGCGAGGCGAAGCTAATCCCAAAAAAGCGGTCTCAGTTCGAATTGGAGTCTGCAACTCGACTCCATGAAGCTGGAATTGCTAGTAATCGCGCATCAGCACGGCGCGGTGAATACGTTCCCGGGCCTTGTACACACCGCCCGTCAAGCCATGGAAGCTGGGAGTACCCGAAACCGCTGTGCCAACCCGCAAGGGA
>CAWEKI010000007.1:0-445000 GCA_963809695.1 uncultured Bacteroidota bacterium | reverse complement strand
CGCTCCTCTGGCTCGCGTACGTGGAAACCTATAGCCACAAAGAGATTGCCGAAATACTGAAGGTGCGGGAGAAAAGCGTTAAGGTCCTCCTCTTCCGCGCAAAGAAAATGTTCTCGGGAGTTCTTCATTCGATGGGGATCCGGAAGGAGGAGGTGGTATGAATAATTCTCTATGCAGTCGTGAATCTGATGTAATACAAGCGGCGAAGTCTCATCAATGGACGGAGGACCTTCGAGCACACGCAGCCCAGTGTGCTGCCTGCAAAGAAACGGTGGAAGTCGTTGCTTCGCTGCAGACTCTCGGGACAGATTCGGGGGGAAACATACCTCCGGTCTCATACCGAGTGCTCTGGCTGAGAGCGCAATTGACATATAGGCAGGAACGCTTGTCCAAACTTGACCGGTTCACGATTCTTGCCGGATTTTCCGCCTTAGTCCTCGCTCTGGCAGGTACCGTACTCTGGAAATGGGATCTCATGAAATCCTGGATCTCGGCCGTCCCCTCTGAGCCAGGCAATCACATTGCTCTCTACATTGTTGCTGGCTGTGCTGCATTCCTGTGGTTCTTGACGGAGGAGTTGTTCAGACGGGATACGTGATTGGGAACAGTTTCCGGACCTCGCGTGTTAAGCCTGCTACGAGCCAATTCTACGAGCTTCCTCCAAGCCCTGCCTCGCGCCAGTGCGCCATTCTCTTATTACGCCTTTCCAGTTCCCGGCTCGGTCTTGCAGTTATATCTGAAAGGGGTCCGCATGTGCTCGCGGCCAGGGGGATTCAAAAGTATCGACGATCGACTCGGTTGGGTGGTTCATGATATCGCGTTGTGAGATTCTACCAGTCGTGTGGTGGACCTTTATCGCGGAAAAAAGTACCGATTACCTCCAGCAGCAAAACGAGAATGACATGCATCGCTTCATCACGCGAATGGGCGGCTTGATCATGGCAAGAAGTGGGTTTCTGTTCGTCTTTCTGCTCCTCGCGGGCATGGGGACTCTTCGGGCTCAAGCGTCCCACCTCTCATTCGAACCGATTCACGCAGCCCAGGGGCTCTACGGGAATGAAGTTCATTGCATCCTCCAGGACAGTCGGGGATACATGTGGTTCGGGACGGAAAAGGGACTGAACAAATATGACGGGGCCAGCTTCACGGTGTATAAACACGAATCCGCCAACCCGTCAAGCATCGTTGATGCCAAGGTCCAGTCACTCTGGGAGGATAAACAAGGGACACTCTGGGTCGGCACCTGGAATGGCCTCGAGAAGTTTGACCGCGCAACTGGAACATTCTCGCACTATCTGCCCGAACCGGACGCTCCCGCCGGCGATTGGAGCAATGTGATCTACGATGTCTTTGAAGACAGATCCGGAACCCTCTGGGTAGGGGGGAAAGGAGCCAAGAGCTTCGATCGCCAGACCGGGAAATTTACGTTCTACCCTCACAGCGACACATCGTTGCCCGGGCACATCCGCGAAAACGTGGGTGCCATTTTCGAAGACACCCGGGGTGACCTCTGGCTTGGCACCGCCGGAGCACTTGAGCGATTCGATCGCTCGAGCCGGACCTACACTCAGTACTGGGTTGACGAAGGATTCAAGAAGGGGATGGACGCCGACTTCTGGGGATTCCATTGGATACAGAAGATCTACGAAGATCGTTCCGGCCTCCTCTGGCTTTGCACCCATCGCGGCCCGGTGGCGTTCAACCGGGAGACCGGCGTGTTCAAACCGTACGAGATCTTTCGGGCGGAACCTGAGAGTTCCAGCGCGCGGAGCATCTCTTCCATCCTGGAGGACGATTCGGGTGTCCTCTGGATCGGCAGTTGGGGGAGAGGGTACCTCACATACAATGCACAGGCGGATAGTTTCGAAGCGGCGCCCCTCTGGGGTGGAACTGACCTTACCAACAGTGTTTGCGCCCTGTACAGGGACAGAGCGGGAACCATCTGGATTGGGACAAAGGGGGACGGCGTGTCCAAGGCCACGAAAGCAGATAAACGTTTTTCGGCCTTTGTGCACAATCCCACCGATCTTGCGGATCCGGTAAGAGGAATCCTTCCAGTTTCGGCAAGCCTCCAACATAACGATGTTCGGTTCATGGACCAGGATGGCACGGGGCCCATTTCAATCGGGACGGCGACGGGGATTGATCGGTTTGATTGGAAGAAAGGGTTATTCACGCACTGGATTACGTGGGATTGGCCGTATTCCATCACCGGTGTCCTTCGGTCCCGGTTCTCCCCCGTTTTCTGGACGGGAATTGAGTCTGATGGTTTCAATAAGATCGTGGAGTCTCCGTATCGGCGCACCTACTTTAGCACTCAAGCTGCCGGTCTTGGTGGCTCAGCCTCTTCCTTCTTTGAAGATCGGAGGGGGATTGTCTGGATGCTCACAAGCGAGGCGGGCGTCTGCCAGTTCGATCCAATAACGGAAAAGTTCAAAAAAATCGGCATGGGGCAGGTCCAACCATTTGTTGCCGCGCGGATGTTCATCGAAGATTCCATCGATGCATCAAGGGACGGATGGGGACTCTGGATCGGCACATATGACGGATTATGGCGGTACGATGCGCATCATGATGCGTTCACCAGGTTCGGGCATAATGCCAAAGATCTTCGAACCCTCTCCAGCAACATTGTCACCACCATATTTCGTGACAGGCGTGGTACGCTCTGGGTGGGCACTGATCAGGGTTTGAATAGAATGGATAGCGCATCCGGAACATTTGACCACTACACGGTCGATAATGGTCTTCCGGACAATTCCGTCCAGGGCATTCTTGAGGATGATCAAGACCGTCTCTGGGTGAGCACCCTCAAGGCGATTTCGAGATTCGATCTCCAGAGTGGACGGTTCAACTGCTATCCCATGAAGGATGTCCTGCCAAGCATTCGTTTCGGCGCGGGGTGCTGTCTCTACTCTGACCGTCATGAGATGTATTTCGGAGGCAACGGCGGGTTTGTGCTCTTTGACCCGGACAACATCCGGGAAAATCTGTACTCTCCTCCAATGGTGATAACCGGCTTTAAGATATTCGACGCCGCCGTTTCCTTGGACACCCTCATAGGAGAGATTAAATCCGTTCAGCTTTCCTTCAAGGATAACGTGTTTTCAATCGAGTTTTCCGCCTTGAATTTCATCCATTCCGAGAACAATCAGTACGCCTACATGCTTGCGGGCTATGATACGAGTTGGACTTACTGTGGGGACAGGCAATATGCACGCTACATGAACATCGAACCAGGAAACTACACGTTCAGGGTAAAAGGCTCCAACAATGACGGTGTGTGGAACGAAGAGGGGAGATCCCTGGCCATCGTCATCGTGCCTCCCTGGTGGAAAACAACATGGTTCTCGATTTTGCTCTGGGTATCGGCAGCCGGCTCGCTAGGGGGGACGGTGCGCTACTATGAGAGAAGGACGCTGAGACAGAGAATCGCAGAACTGGAGCGGGAGCGGGCGCTCGAACGGGAGCGGGCGCGGATATCGCAGGACATGCACGATGAGGTCGGCTCCAGCCTTTCGGAGATCGCCATCTTGAGTGAGCTGGCAAAGAGAAAGCCCAGCGAAGCAGGGCTGCATGTCGGGGAAATATCGGAGCGGACGGCCGAGCTCATCGACAGCGTGAGTGAAATTGTCTGGGCGATGAACCCGAAGAATGACACCCTTGATAACCTCGTCGGCCATGTCCGCCGATATGCCGTGAAGTATCTGAATCTTGCTGGAGTGTCGTGCGATTTCACCGCGCCGGATTCAGTACCCGCAAGTCCGCTTCATGCAGAGGTCAGACAGAATCTCTTCTTGGTGGTCAAGGAAGCGCTGCATAACACTGTAAAACACGCGGGGGCAGCTTCAGTGAAGGTAGAAATTGTGCTCGCGGAAAAGGGGATGGAGATCAGCATTCAGGATGATGGAGGGGGTTTTGTCGTCGACACGCAACCGGGTGCGGGGAACGGCCTGGCGAACATGCAGAACCGAATGAAGGACATCGGCGGCGAATTCCGGATTCAGTCAGCGCCGGGCGCCGGGACCCGAATTGTCGTTGCAGTTCCGTTTTCGTCTTTGTCTTGAGAGTTGACGTTTGCCTGCCTTTGCTGTATCTTTGCGGTACCATTTGATCATTGTGCTTACCTTCGGGGGCCTTACAGTGTAGGATAGGTCCCAACCGATCTGAGGCGTTCCCCATGACACCTCGCGAGAATACACCCCCCGGTTTTGTTACGTGCGGTGCCCCTGCTAGCTCCTGCGGTGGGAGGGGGGTCAGACCAGGGACAGGTCAGGGACAGACCAGGGTCAGACCCCGGCCTGTTCGCTCACAATTGTACTTTACCTAGTTCTCGGTATTGACTCCTAACCCTAGCCGAGGTAGACTACCACCATGGACATCAAAGTTGCCATCGTCGAAGACAACGACAAGATCAGAGAAGGACTAGCCACCCTGATCGACGGGTCTGAGGGCTTCAAGTGTTCCGAGACATGCGAGAGCGCTGAAGAGGCATTGCGCCGCCTGCCGGCATATCGTCCCGATGTCGTCCTCATGGATATTCAGTTGCCGAGGATGTCAGGGATAGAATGCGTCGAGAAACTCAAAGAGCAGAACCCGGAGATGCAGTTCATGATGTTGACGGTCTATGAAGACGACGAAAAGGTCTTCAAGTCCATCCTCGCAGGAGCTAGCGGATACATCCTGAAACGGACACCTCCCGCCGAATTGCTGGAAGCAATTCGTGAGCTCCATGAGGGCGGATCGCCGATGTCGGATCAGATCGCCCGCAAGGTTGTTCAGGCCTTTCGTGAGATGGGGAAATCTTCGAAGGAAACCGAAAACCTTACCGACCGCGAAATGGAGATTCTCTCCTTTTTAGCAAAAGGGTATCATGACAAAGAGATCGCTGAAAAATTCTTTCTGAGTGTCAAAACCGTCCGCACGCATCTCAGAAACATCTACAAAAAACTCCACGTCCGTTCCCGCACCGAAGCTGTATTGAAGTTCTTGCAGAAATAAACCCGCCTTTCCCTTCCGCTTACCTAAAATTGTGTATACAACCACCCCTGGTGGTAGCTTTTCCCGGGATAATACTCAAAATCGGTGATTGTCCGCCCCCTCTGTCACACGTAGATTGCCGCAGCATGATTCATCGATCATC
Organism: uncultured Bacteroidota bacterium; assembly: GCA_963809695.1. GTDB lineage: Bacteria > Bacteroidota > Ignavibacteria > UBA10030 > UBA6906 > JAGDMJ01. Next base: position 439,857 of record CAWEKI010000007.1, on the reverse strand, counting down.
AACGGCAACTTCTGCGAGGGTAAACGGTGGCGAGACGAATTCCCGGTGCGCGAGGGAAATGCGTAAAGCGGGTTGCGCGGTGTGTTCGATCATCCATCAAGCTTTTATGCACGGTTCTTGTGGCGTTCTTTGCCCAACGTCATGCTTATTCTGAAAAACCAGGGATGAGCGTTGCAGCACGATGCATGACAACCGTGTCGGCTGGATTGTCACGACAAGTTTCGGGTACAATCCACCTGAAGATTCTCCTGGTGGAATTCCAGGATGTTCAATGCCGGCAGGACAACAGTCGACGCTTCCCCCGTTACACGGGCAAGGATTTCGAAGATCTTCTCGGCTCCGAGGGGATCTATGTCTCCCCCTTGATGCATTCGCCGGATGGAGACCTGGTCTATGGGAGTATGAACGACTACTACCGGGCAATGTCAGGCGGAGCAATGAAGATCAACGCCTTTCTGATCAACCGGGCCGATAGTACCACTGGGCTTCCGATTTGGGTCAGGTTGCCTTTCACGAAGCAGTATTATGACAAGGATAGTGGAGATGTGATATTCACGGACTCGAAACTCGCCGCTTCGGCCCTTGGGCTGGATACAACCACCGCCGAAGACACTAAGCTTGCCATTATCTATGCGGGCAACCTCTATTATAATGCCGGCGGACTGAACCCCGTAGCGTTGGGGAACTCGTATATAATGAGCGAACTTCAAGAGCTGGCGTACAATCAGGAAGAACCGCGTACACGTTTTTCCCGCATAGGCATCCACTGCCACGAATTTGCGCATACCATCGGCATTGGCCACAGCAGCGGGAGCAGAGCAGACCTGATGCATTCCGGAACCAGGAATGGTTCTGTGGCCGGAAATGCGCCGGCACCGCTGAACCCGATTGCCCGGGTGAAAGCGGGTTGGGTGCATGTCATTCCGGTGGATAGTGTCGCCGGCCAGGACATTGATATCTCCTATTCGTTGAACGCGCCCACGATCTACCGGATGGCAAATCATTATGGAGATTACTTCCTTATCGAAAGCCGCCGGTTCGACCAGACGATGACCATTGGCACAACGGTCGTGCCGGACTACAACAACGCCGCCTTCTTTCCTCCCGCCTGGCCTCATGGCACGATCACCCAGGGGATCTTCGTCTGGCGTGTGAATGCAACGGGTGACATCCGCGATCCGGGCTATTCCACGGAGGGACTGCTTTATGCAAGCGGACAATACGGCAGAACCTACCCGGAGAATGCACCGTCTGAGACTGACGACGGGGTTCCTTTCCCGGGCGTCAGCAAGACCAGGGTCTTATCCCCATGGTCGGATCCCAGGAATCCTTACACCAAGGAAAGCGACTCTTCTGGCTCTGAGACGCACCACTACACGCTCTTTGTGCCCAACACCAAGGGAGGATCCACCTGCGGCATGGAAATCCTCTCTGAAGACAGGAGCAGCGGCAGTTTTCGCGCGAGATTCTCCACTGCAGATCCACCCAATCCCGCGTTGGTGTGCGCACCGGAACCCGACAGCCTGGGTGCTTATGCGTGTGGCAGAACGGTCTATCGCGATTCGCTTGGAGTAGTGCACCAGGTGCTGGAGGTCGGGGGAGAAGTGTTCTACCGTCGACGAATGCCGGGAGACGCCGGTGAGTGGCAGAGTACATGTCAGCTTTCCAACGGAAACGGGGGAAACAGTGCTCCATCGATCACCACAATGGGCTCAGGCATTCTCGTTGCCTGGCAGGTTCGGGCCGCAGGGGGTAACAACTTTGTTATCCACTCGAGGCGCAGCACGGATGCGGGAATCAACTGGTCCGAGCTCAGCAGTCTGGGTTCTGCCTATGGCTGCACAGACTCCGGACCTCACCCCTGCGTCGCCGGGGATGGAGATGGAAAGGTAATACTTGTATATGGGACTTCCTCCTCGATCTTCTCTTCCGTTTCAGCTAACGGCGGGAGATCCTGGAGCGCTCCTGTGCCAGTTTTTACCTTTTCTAGGGTCTGGGACGGGCCATCGTTTATCATCACGAAGAGCCCGGGTGGGACCGCTCAGGGAAATCTGGTCTTTTGCGCCGACAGCATTTCTCGCGACTCTCAGATTCGATACGCTGCCTATGAGTTCAGGACTGGAACCTGGGGCAAGTCACAGAACGCGTCTTCGATTGTTCCTCCTCAATATGTCGGCTTCAAGCATCCCTGTCTTCTGGCACGTGCAACAGATGCCGAAATCAGTGCGTGCGCGGTATGGGATGCGACGGACTCAAACGATCGAGATCAACCGCTGGTTATTTGCCGGGACGTGGCCCCCGATGGACCGGGGATGTCATTCCGCATACTGAGGGGTGCGTCAGTGGACGACCTGCGGATTGGTCGACTCAAAGACCTGGCAACCGGAGTAGACGAACGTGTTTCTCACTCCTCAGGGGCACAAGGGTTCGTTCTGGAGCAGAATTATCCGAACCCGTTCAATCCGTTAACCATTATTCAATACACGGTGGAAGGGAATAGGGGTCAGGGGCTAGGGGTTAGTGATGTTACGCTTGTGGTATACGACATCTTGGGGAGGCAAGTGGCAACGCTGGTGGATGAAAAGAAAACCCCGGGGAGTTACCAGGTCAGATTTGATGGCAGTGCCTTGGCCACCGGCGCGTATATCTATCGGCTGGTAGCAGGGTCGTACGTCGCGTCTCGCCGCATGTTGCTCGTCAAATAGAGGATCCCAGGATTCTGTAGGGACACGCCCCCCAGCCAATCCCGAAGGAGGGATGCCTTCGGCAAAAGCGGCGGGGTCTTCGACATGGCGTGTCCCTACAAGAGGCTAAGGTTTCAGTCCTGTCCTTGTAAGGAGAGAAGCAAACCGCGGATCGGTGCGCAGTGGGTCCAGTTTGGGATCGACCTTAAGCAAGCTGAGCGATTCGGCTTTCCGTTCATACGCCCTTTCGAGCCAGAGGAAGGCTGCGTCCAGGTTGCCTAACGCCGCGTATGCGAGACCAATGCTGCGGCACTGGTTTCCCGACGGGTGGAACTTGCGACGCGACCTCTTGAAGAATGTCTTCGGCCGCTTGCTTCCTTCCGGCGGCGGCATAGCACTGCGCAAGGGCTGCCAGGACTTCATCGCTTCTTATCCATTCCCTCGCTCCAGCGCAGATGCTCCTGGATGGATTCCTCGTACATGCCCTTTTCCTGGTACGCCATCGATAGAATCCGGTGCGCACTGACAAAGTCGCGGTCCAACTCGAGGGCTTTTTGCGCATAGGTGATTGCGGCGTTGTAGTCCCGACCGTAATACAGGATCACCCCTTTGTCTTTGAGAATCACCGGCGATAGGGGATCCAGTTGTTCTGCCAGGGACATTTCGGCCACCGCTTCACCGAACCGGGATTGGCAACATAGCCATTCAGCGTACCAATGGTGTGCCGTCGCATAATTGGGATTCAAACCGATCGCCGACTTGTACTCACCCTCCGACCCGGGCCAGTCCCATTCCGTCACCATGAGCAGCATGCCGAGTGAGGTATGCGCTTCGGCAAGCCGGTCGTCATACTCCAGAGCTTTTCGTGCAGCTGCAATTGCCTTGGCGTACAGTTCCCTCCGTTCGCGGGGTGTGTGTTCAACAAGGAGGTTATACGAATCCGCCATCCCCGCCCATGCGCGGGCATAGTGGGGGTCCTTCTCAATTGCCTGCTCAAAGTATCGAACCGCCGTCCACAGGCCCTGCTTGCTCCGCTTGTTCCAGAGGAACCTGCCCCGGAGGTAAAGTTGAAAGGCCTCCGTGTCCTCGGTTGCCCTTCGACGCAAAGATTTCCTTTCCGTGGGCGTCAACCGGAGCTTCAGCGCATTTACGACCCGATTCGCAACGTGCTCCTGAATGTCAAATACCTTCTCCATGGTCCCATCCTGCGTCTCTGCCCAGAGGACCGTTTCCTGGTCGGCCTTAACAAGCTGAGTGGTAACCCGAAGGTCTGCCCCATGCTTCCGTACACTTCCCTGGAGAAGATACTGAACCCCCAGGTCCGCGGCGATCTGGCGCATCGGCTTGCCGCTTCGATCGTACGAGATCACAGAAGGAAGGGGGAGGATTTTGAGATTGCGCAGCTTTGAGAGCTTTGCAACGATCTCTTCGGTCAGGCCATCGGTAAAATACGCGTTGTCTTTTTCCAGGCTGAGATCCGAGAAAGGAAGTACCGCGATGGACTTTTCTGCCGCCTCCCGTGGCCGTTTGACTTCCTGTGCAATTCTCTGCAAGTCCTCAACCAGCGTCTCCATGTTCTGATAACGCGCCGCCGTTGATTTTTCGAGGCAGCGATCAATGACCTTTTCGAACGCCCGGGGAATGTCCGGTCGCAGAGTGGAGACGGGATGGGGAGTTTCGTTCAGGATAGCGTAAAGCGTCGCGTGATCGTACTGCCCGCCGAACGGATGTCGCCCCGCGACCATTTCATACATCACCACTCCCAGAGACCAAACGTCCGTGCGTTGGTCTACCTGTTCTCCCCTCGCCTGCTCTGGCGACATGTAGGCGATCGTTCCGGACACATCGGCTTCGCCCGGGTGTACTTCAGGTCCAACGATGCTTGCGAGCCCGAAATCGAGGATTTTTACCGAGTGATCCTTTGACGGGATGATATTGGCAGGCTTGATATCCCGGTGCACCATGCCTCGTTCGTGTGCCCTGCCGAGGCCTTGCGCCACTTCCAGAGCGACGTGCAGGGCGCGATCCAGGGGAAGGGGACCTGACTCGATGATCTTTCGCAGGGTGTCCCCTTCCAGGAATTCCATCGTGATGAAGAGTTGGCCGTCCTCAGTCGCATCGATGTCGTGAATGACGCAGATATTTTTATGCTGGAGGGAAGAAAGCGCGGTTGCTTCCTGGATGAGGCGGCGCTTGGCTTCCGGGTTGCTGCTCAACTCCTGTGGGAGAAATTTCAGGGCAACCTCGCGGTGCAGGCGGGTGTCCAGGGCCTTGTAGACGATGCCCATGCCGCCGCCACCGAGTTTTTCCAGAATCCTGTAGTGAGAGACAGTCTCGCCGATCATAAGGTGCTGCATAACGAGTTGCTGAGCCGGTGAATGGAAAACAGTGTCAAAGAACCCCTTCCTGCAACGATAATATATGATTGAGGGGAGCGAAAATCAATTTGTGTTTCTCCCTTCCGCTCCGTATTATGAAAAATCCCGCCAGTGTTTTCCCGTTGTACAATGATGAGGTCCTCGTGCCCAAAGACACATTTGCTCCTGCTTTTCCTGGCCGGCCTGGCACGACTGATTGGCTTCGCACGCTGAATGTCTACGGGGATCCGTACCCATGGCGCATACAGGAGTCCACGCAGAAATATCCTCCTCTGGCACTCTCCTCCCGAGAGTTTTCCGGGCGAGTTTCGGGCACTCCCTCGGTATGGTGTGACCTCCTGTGGGTGCGGTTATTCACTTGTTTTTCATCCCGTGCCGTTGGTTTGGCGAGGTAAAGCGGCGAAGTACCAATCCGCTCCTGAGCAACCTTTGATGGACTCAGGAGACTGGTGAGGAATCCTTCCTCGCCCGATGAGTGTTCTAGCGTATAGCTGTTCTTTCCCATTCTGCCATTGTGAGGCTCCTATGCCCAGAAGTACATCCGCTCCCGTCTCCACAATTCCGTCACATAGCAGAACCGTTCCACGAGCATCAATCCCTGTCGCTCCGGTGCGCCCGGGCCGGCTTGACTCGATCGACCTTCTCCGCGGCCTTGCCATGGTGGTCATGGCTCTCGACCATGTACGCGATTTCTTCACCAATGTCCGTTTCGATCCACTTGACCTCTCCCAAACAACCCCATATCTCTTTCTGACCCGGTGGATCACCCATCAAAGCGCGCCGGCATTTGTCTTTCTCGCCGGGACGGGTGCGTTCCTCTACCTGATGCGAGGAAGAACCAGGAGTGACCTTGCGAAGTTCCTCCTGAGCCGGGGACTCTGGCTTGTTTTTCTCGAGCTCACGGTCGTGCGCTTCGCGTGGCTCTTCAATCTCGACTACTCCTTTGCCTTCGTTCAGGTCATCTGGGTCATCGGCTGGTCCATGGTGGCGCTTTCAGGGTTGATCTTTCTTCCTCGACGGGGACTCGCTATTGTGAGCATTGGAATGATCGCATTGCATAATCTCACAGATGCCGTGGAAGCAGGGTCATTCGGGTCATTTGCATGGATCTGGCAGTTCCTGCACGTCCAGGGTCACATCATGTGGAGCCCCGGACATGTCCTCTTTGTGATCTACCCTCTTATTCCATGGATCGGGGTCATGGGGGCGGGGTATCTGTTCGGCAGCATCGTCCTGCAGGAAGAGGGTGTCCGGCGAAGGAAAATGCACACGATCGGCTTCATACTCATTGCCGGTTTCATCTTTCTCCGCGCCGTGAACGTATACGGCGACCCGCATCCCTGGACAGCCCAGGATTCTCTCCTGAAGACTCTGCTGTCATATCTTGACACGCAGAAATATCCCCCGTCGCTTCTCTATCTCATGATGACTCTGGGCCCGGCGATCACCATTCTACCTTTTCTTGAGCGCCGTGAGGGGAGAGTGGCAGACTTCATTACTGTGTTCGGCCGTGTGCCGCTCTTCTATTATGTGCTCCACCTGTTTCTGATCCACGTTCTCGCGTTGATTGCGGCTCGCCACACGGTGGGAACCTTCCATTTCCTCCTGTCCAATGTTCCTCCCGAGTCCTTTCCACCAAATTATGGGTTCTCTCTGGGCATCGTGTATCTTGTCTGGGTCGCGGTGATCCTTTTGCTCTATTTCCCTTGCCGATGGTATGCGGACGTGAAGAGAAAGAGCACTAATCCACTACTCAGTTATCTTTGAATCAGTGGATATCGCCCGAAGGAGGAATTGCTTCCAGCCGGCTCCGCCCGTACGCCGAAACAATCCTGCAAATTGTCCGTGCCCATCGGTGGAAAGGTTTCATCGGGTGTGACTTTTGGCCATTTTCTTCGTATATAGATTCCATGAAACCCCGCATCTTTATTGGTCTCCTTACGGCTGTTCTTGTGGTCACTACGTCGATCACATTCTATAGATTTGCGAGCTCTCCCACAGACGAGAACCTCTTTACGGATTCCCCGGGGAAATTGATGTTTGCGGCGCCGGTGGACGTCCCTTCAGACAGCATAAGCGTTCGGGAAGGGGACATCCTGGTAGAAGTCAATGGCATCAATGGCAAAGGCAAGACCGCCGGGGAGATGCGCAAGGCGCTCGCGGAAAGCCTCCGGGACTCCGTGGTTACCCTGGTGGTGAACCAGAGTACCAGGATGATGTACGGTAAGTATCGCGTGCATGCGCAGACATTGCGTGGGGTGCCCTTCGAACCGATTGACAGCACCGTCATCGTGGTAGGTGTGACGCCCGGCGGCGCATCCGATCGGGCCGGGATGCTGGTGGGGGACGTTATTGAGAGAATCAACGGGCAGAAGTTCGGCACGGCACTGGAGGCCGATCGCATCCTGCGGCGGTCGCAGAGTGGGGGGTCATTTACCTACGAAGTGCTCCGGGGCAAGGACCGCCTTACCCTCAACGTCGTGCTTGCCGCGTTCGGTTTTCCGCTGGCAAATCTGATATTCAGCCTTGCGGGCCTGGTCTATATCGGCATCGGGGCGTTTATTGCATTTAAGCGCCCTCAACTCAAGGCTGCCTGCCTGCTCGGCCTGGCGTTCATGCTGGTGGGCTTTGCTATCGCAGTCTGGTCGATACGCCGTGACCCGGACCCCACGCTTTTCGTGACGCTCCGGGCGGTGGGGATTGCGGTTGGTCTCTTCTTCGGCATTGCCCTCAGTTGGCACGCGAGCATGTACTTTCCATCGGAAAGAGAAGAGTTGATTTCCAGGCGCTGGATCACGTGGGTGAACTACGGATTGGCGTTCTTTTTGACCGCCGGGTCGATATTCCTCGGTGCTCGCGGTCAACTTGATGGGATCAAGGGATTGATCTGGCTGCCGGTGCTCATCCTGATTCTCGTCATCTACAATGTGTACCTCCGGATCAAATTCAGAAAATTCCGGACGCCGGAGTACCAGGCGCAACGCGAAATCATCAAACGCACGTCCATCAGCATTGGTATCGTCTGTTCCATTACGATGATCGTGTTCTTCTGGGTCGTCAAGACCGACCAGATGGGGTTCATCGGGTTGCCTTTGATCGTCCTCCCCTTGTCCTATCTGTATACTATCGGCCGCTACCGTCTCCTGGATATGAATCTACGGATCCGGCGGAATATCCAGTACACGATGGTCAGTATTGGCTGGGGATTTGTGTGTGCAGCGTTGGCGCTCGGCGTGCTTTCTCTGCTCCTCTCGGCGCAGGTTCGGCTTCCCAACATCAACATTCATGGGACCTCGATTGAGGTGAGCGACCTTGCTGCAGGGTCCCAGACAGGCGGGCCGACGGAGCGTTTCGTGTTCATGGTGCTTGCGGTGGGGGTTTGGTTCATCCTTTGGAAAGTGCGGAAGGGGGGGCAGCAACTGGTCGACAAGCGATACTACCGCACCCGCTACGATTACCGGCGGGCGTTGAGCGAGCTCTCCGAAATGCTTGCCACCAAGCTGAGCATGGCTGATCTCGGACGCGGCATCGTGGAAAAAATCGTGCAACTCATGCAGCTCAAGCGTGCGGGAGTGTTTTTCTTCCGCGACGAATCCGTTTGTTGCTGCCGTGAGGCATACGGAATCCAGGCCGGTGTGTGGGAGCGCTTTTGCACGCAGGAAGAGCAGGCTCTTGTCCGGGCGGTGGGGAAGTTTGCCGGGGAGTTCAGCGTGGATTATCTGCCGGAGCCGCTGAAGACCGAGTTCCGCGGGCTGGAGTTTCGCTACATCGTTCCTATCCGTTCCAAGGAGAATTTGATTGGAGCGGTCGTCCTTGGCGAAAAGCTCTCCGAGGCGACCTTCAGCCAGGAAGACCTCGAGTTCCTCTCCGCCGCCGCGCGACAGGCGTCGGTTTCCATCGAGAATGCCTTCCTGTATGAGGAACTCGCGGGGCAGGAGCGGATGAAGCATGAACTGGAAATCGCCCGCCGCATCCAGATGGCATCCCTCCCGCAGCGCACCCCGGTGATCGAGGGCCTTGATATCGCCGGTCAGTCGCGCCCGGCACTCGAAGTGGGCGGAGATTTCTTCGACTACCTCAACGGCACCGACAAGTCGATGACCATCGTCGTGGGAGACGTGAGCGGCAAGGGAACATCAGCAGCCCTGTATATGTCGAAGGTCCAGGGCATTCTCCGGTCGTTGCACGATTTCACGAAATCTCCTGCGGAATTGTTCATCCGTACGAACAGGCTTCTGATCGATGACCTGGAGAAGAGCTCGTTTATCACGGCGCTTGGCGCTGCGTTTGACACCGTAAATCACAAGGCGGTCGTGGCGCGTGCCGGGCATCTTCCGCTCTACCGGTACCGCCGGAGGAATGCCACTGTTGAGAAGATCACAACGCGTGGGCTCGGGCTGGGTCTGGACAACGGGAGCATCTTTGCCTCAGAGCTCGAGGAGCGGGTTCTCCCGTATGAGACGGGAGATGTCATGGCGTTTGTGACGGACGGGATCACCGAAGCACGCAATGAGCGCGGGGACGAGTTTGGAGAAGAACAACTGCTGAATCTTCTACGGTCTCACGCCGCGCTTTCCGCAGGCGAGATCCGGAGCCACATCCTTGAGCGCGTCAGCGCCTTTGCCGGATCGGTTCCGCAGCATGATGACCAGACGCTTGTGGTGGTCAAAGTGAACTAACCCTGCCATTCCTTTCTGCCCCCTAACCCATCTTCAGGCGATTTTTGGCTCACTGAACAATAGTAGCCACATGGCCGCCCGGAATTCGCCCAGAACATTCGTCCTTCCCATGGATATTGCCGGTTTTGCCATAGGCACGGATGTTGAAGCCACTTGATCCGGTGAATCGGGAGCAACGTTTCCCTATTTCACAGTATCCGGATGAATTCGGAATGGGTCAGAGGTTGGCAAATTTCTGGAGGTCTCCGCATTGCAGGACGCTTTCAGCCCCTCTGTTCTCAGCAACTTCCTTTCTAGATTTTTCATCCGGTGTGCCCATGAGTATGATTTTGCAATGGTGACCAATGATCAGGGTAACTTCGCTCAGCGATTTCCCTATTCGGATCAAATTGGCAATCCCCTTTGCCGGGTTGATTATTCTCTTCTCGGTCTACACGTTTGTCAATTTCCCTGACCAGGTAAATGGGAGGGAATGGAGAGCCCTCAGCAAGAGAGCCAGGACCATTGCCGAATTGACGGCCGCCAACGTGAGTGCGCCATTGGCCAATGCGGATTCAATAGGGGCCATGGAAGTGCTTCGAATCACCTCGCGCAACAGCGAGGTGCAATTTATGGAAATCCGAAAAATTGATGGGCAGGTGTTTCTTCAAATGGAGGGGGTGAGGGCGTCCTTTTTCGAATCCGACGAGAAATTTGAAGTCATGCAACCCATCGAGTACGATGGCCTGCCAGTCGGTTACTTGCACCTCTGGACGACGAAGGCCAACCTCTACGAAGCTTCTCACGAAATTTATCTCATGGCTGCGATCCAGAGCGGCTTGATCATGGGGATCGGCCTGTTTGTGGCAGCACTGCTGAGCCTTGTGATCACAAAGCCCCTGAAAGAAATGGTTCGGACGGCCGAGAGGATCAGGATGGGAGACCGGACGGTGCGGGCGAGCGTGTTGGCAAAGGACGAAGTGGGGCTGCTCGCCAGATCGTTCAATGCGATGCTGGATTCATTGAACAAGGCCCAGGATGAACTGCAGACACTCTCGAAGGAACTTGAGGAGCGTGTAATCCAACGGACGGCGGAGTTGGAGGCGAGCAACACGCTTCTCACCAAAGAAATCGACGAGCGTAAGGGCATGGAGGAGGACCTGGTCAAGGCGAAAGCGGAAGCGGAGGGCGCGTCTCGGGAAAAAAGCGAATTTCTGGCGAACATGAGCCATGAGATCCGGACGCCAATGAACGGCATCATCGGCATGACCGAGCTGGCTCTCAGCACTGATTTGACCGGCAAGCAACGGCGGTATTTGGAGACCGTCCGCAGGAGTGCTGATTCCCTGCTGGTCATTATCAACGACATTTTGGACTTTTCCAAAATCGAATCGGGAAAGATGCGTCTGGAAGATACTGACTTTGATGTACGGGAAACCATCGGAGATACTTTGCGAGCAATGGCCGTCCACGCGCGGGAGAAGCGATTGGAGTTGATGTACGAGGTGAACCCGGGCGTGCCGTCACGCCTTGTGGGAGACCCGCACCGGATGAGCCAGATCCTCGTGAATCTGGTCGGGAACGCTATCAAGTTCACGGAGCGTGGGGAAATCGTGGTCCGCGTAAAGGAAGAGCGGAGGATGGGGGGAGATCATCACTGCTCTGGTCGGTAAGAGACACAGGTATGGGGATTCCCCGCGAGAAGCAGCAGGCGATCTTCGAGGCGTTCACCCAGGCGGATCTTTCCACAACGCGAAAGCATGGAGGAACCGGCCTCGGGCTGACTATCACAACGCAATTGCTTCGGATGATGGGGGGGCGTATCTGGGTGGAAAGCGAGCCGGGGGTTGGCAGTATATTCTCATTCACAACAGAGCTTGGAGTTGGCAAGGACGAAGGGACATGTCCTGATGCCAGCCCGGTGAATCTGAAAGACCTCCCTATCCTGGTCGTGGATGATAATGCAACGAACCGCGAAATTCTCTGTGAGATGCTGCAGCAATGGGGGATGGTTCCGAACGCAGTGGCCGGACCCGAAGAGGCGCTCGGCAGCGTGATGCTTGGCCCGCACCGCTACAAGCTGATGGTGCTGGACGTGCAAATGCCGACAATGAGCGGCGTACAGCTTGCGGAAGAGCTTGCGCGGCGGCAGTTGCTCAATGGGAGCCGCGTGCTCTTCCTGTCGTCGGCGTTGGAGCGGCCCGGCGGCGGCGTAGCAAACGCTGTTTGGATCGATAAACCGGTGAAAGGGTCTGAGCTGTATGACGGGATAGTGGCCGCTTTACAGGGTCGGACTGGGTCCGCCGGACAGATTGATGCCTCCGGCAAGAGAAGAAGAGACGGCACAGTATCCGCGCGCCTGGAGTCGAAGCAGCTTCGCATCCTGCTGGCAGAAGACAATCCGGTCAATCAGGAACTGGCAGTAGGAATCCTGCAATCGTGCGGCCACATCGTCACGGTGGCCTCAAATGGACGGGAGGCTGTTGATCTCTACCGTGCGAAAAGTTTTGATGTGGTCCTCATGGACGTCCAAATGCCCGTGATGGATGGCTTCGCATCAACAGGAGAGATCCGTGCCATTGAGGCGCAGATCGGCCGGCGAACGCCTATCATTGCCATGACTGCACACGCCATGGAGGGTGACCGCGAGAAATGCCTTGCAGCGGGTATGGATGCATACGTATCAAAGCCCATCCGGACAGCCCTCCTGCTGGACACGATCAGCATGGCAACAGATAGCGCCGAGGCTGGGGTTGTCTTCGCGGCGGAAAAGAAAACGGCGGACCAGAACGAAGTGCTTGACTATGAGGAGGCGCTCAAGCAGTGCCTTGATAACAAGCACTTGCTCAGCCGCCTGCTCAGGCAGTTCCTCCAGGAAGTGGGGCCGATGCGATTGGCGATCGAACAGGCATTGATGGGAACAGATCATGAGGTGGTGGCCCGTGCCGCTCACAAATTCAAAGGTGCAGCGGGGGCAATCGCGGCTCACCGAAGCTATGCGTCGGCTGTGGAACTGGAGCAGGCAGCCAGAGGGGGAGACTTGGCGAAGGCGAAGGATGCCTTTGCAAAACTCTCCACCGATCTCGTTGAACTCAGTGCAAGAATTGGACAGGCGCTCAAAGCAAATGCCCTTGATTGATGAACACCCCAGTGGAGATAGACATGACAGAACAACAGATAAACCCGCACATTCTGGTGGTCGAAGATGACCCGATACAGGCCATGAAACTGGAGGCCCTCCTCCAGTCCGTCGGATGCGCCGTTCGTGTCGCCACCAATGGACGCGAAGCACTTGCCATGATGGCCGAGGCGCGCCCTGATATCGTTGTCAGCGATATCTTGATGCCCGAGATGGACGGCTATGAGATGTGCAAACAGATCCGGAATAGCCAGGAGCTCAAACAGGTGGCTGTGATCCTTTTGACATGTCTGTCGGAGCCGCAGGACGTCATACGGGGTTTGGAGGCAGGCGCGGACAACTTCCTCGCGAAGCCGTACGAATCTTCCGGGCTTGTACGGATGGTCAAGGAGATGCATGAGGGACGGACGGCGCATGGAAAGGATAGCACCAGAGTGCGCTTCCATGGAGAATCGTACGTCGTCAATTCCACCCGGGGCCAGATCTTGAACTTCTTTTTGACCCTGTACGAAGATACACTGCTGAAGAATGAGGATCTGGCCCGGGCCCAAAAGGAGCTCCAGTATGTCAATGAGAACCTGGCGCGCCTCGTCCACGAGCGTACGGCCGATCTGTCACAGGAGGTGGAGTCACGCAAGAAGGCAGAGGAGGAAAGCCGGGAGCGTGCACAACTGCTCGACAAGGCCCACGACGCGATCCTTGTCGTGGACCTTGATGGCGTTATCAGGTACTGCAACAGAAGCGCCAAGAACCTGTACGGATGGTCTGAACCGGAAATGATCGGGAGACAAGTCTCTGTGCTCCTGCACGATGACAAGAGACCGTTTCCCGTCGAAGCAATGACTGCCGTCCAAGAGAAGGGGGAATGGCTGGAGGAGCTGCGCCAGGTCACGATGGGCGGGCAGGAGGTCACAGTCATGAGCAGCTGGACGCTTGTCCGTGACGAGAGGCAGCGTCCACGTGCGATCCTCTGCATCAACACCAATCTCACAGACAAGAAGAGGCTCGAGGCTCAATTCCTTCGTTCCCAACGGCTCGAAAGCATCGGCACACTGGCAGGCGGAATTTCGCATGATCTGAATAACCTGATTGCCCCCATTCTCCTTGCGGCCAGGCTCCTCAGAAAGGGTATCCAGGATCCAGACCTGCTGAGAATCATCGGGCTTCTTGAATCGGGCGCCACCAGGGCGACGGGAATCGTAACGCAGCTGCTGTCATTTGCCCGAGGCTCCGGCGAAGACCGTCTTCTGATGCAAGTGCAGCATGTAATGAAAGAGACGCAGCAAATCGTGCGCGAGTCCCTGTCCCTTGCCATCGACGTCCAGGTAGATTTTACCCGTGACCTGATGCCCGTCATGGGGGATCCCACGCAGATCCAGCAGGTGTTGATGAACCTCTGCATCAACGCTCGTGATGCAATGCCCCAGGGCGGATTGATCACGCTCTCCGCGAAGAATGTGATGATCGATGAAACGTTTGCATCCATGCACCGTGAGGCGAAGGCGGGTCCCTACGTTCTGTTGAGCGTCAAGGATTCGGGCACAGGGATGCCACATGAGATCCAGGAGAAGATCTTTGAACCGTTCTTCACTACCAAGGAGGTGGGAAAAGGCACAGGTCTCGGCCTGTCTACCGTTCAGGCAATCGTCCGTGGGCACGGAGGGTTCATCTGCCTTACCAGCGAGCCAGGCGCAGGCTCCGAATTCTCCATCTACCTGCCAGCGGTGCCAGACGGGTGTGAGGTAGATGCGCTCAAGCAGGAGAACAGTGCATGTTACGGCGATGGAGAGACGATCCTCTTGGTCGACGACGAACAAATTGTCCGCGAGATGACAACGCTCACGCTGGAGGGCTTCGGGTACCAGGTCGTCGCTGCCAGCGACGGAACCGAAGCCCTTGCGGAATATGCGAAGGACATGGATCGGTTTGCCGCCGTAGTCACCGACCTCGCGATGCCGCACCTGGATGGCTTATCGACCATCAAGGCCCTGCGCAAGTTGAATCCCGGGGTGTGCATTGTAGCCATCAGCGGCCATGACGATGCGATCTTGAAAGCGAAAGCAAAACTCGACCCGTCGATCCCGGTCCTGCGGAAGCCCTTTACCGCGGACAGATTACTGGTGTGTCTGCATGAACGCCTGGCGGAGCCGGCGAAAGCATAGGGATGGAATCACTCAAACAGAAAGGGGCTGTCCCAGAAGTCATGAGGCAGCCCCTCATTATTTATGGGCAGTGTGATTCGGGAGTGTGTTTGCGTGCTGAGGGAGATGAACCTTGCTGGTGCCGTCAGTTTGGCCTGGCGGTCCGTCGGGAGTCGTTGTGAAGGTTGGCGAGATTGTGGGCGAGACTTACTAACCCGTATTCGATGTGTACCTTGTCACGGGAGCGGAGGAAGAACCTCCGGAAGCCCCTGTTATGCTTGATCTGAGCGAAGACGGTTTCGACATCGGTGTAACGTTGTCGGCGGAGGGATTGCCCCTGGTCAGAGTCCAGCCGCTCCCGTGCCCGGGCTTGTAGAGCTGCAAGACGATGACTGACCCTGATACGTCGGTTGTACTGGCTCTTGTGGCACTGTTCCCGCAAGGCGCATCCGTCGCAGTTCTCAGCCTCATAGAGGCGCCGGCGTGATCGATACCCATTCTCAGATACTGACGACTCTTCACCGACAAAGGTCAGGTGCACTCCGGCCGGACAGGTGTAGCGATCGTGTGCAGCGTCGTACGGGAGGTTCTCGAGGCGGAAGATCTGTTTGCCGAAGGATCGTTTCTTCTGCAGTTCGTACTGATTGTATTTGACGTACGCTTCGATCCCTTCCCCTTCCAGGTACTCGTAGTTTGCCTCGCTGCCGTAGCCGGCGTCGGCAATCACGCGATCCGGCATCCTGCCAAGTCGTTCCTTCAACGCTCTCATGTGCTCCGGCAGGGTGGCCGTGTCGGTCGGGCGGTGGTGGATACTGTAGTGGAGGATGTACCGCCGCTCGGTTCCCATCTGTACATTGTAGCCGGCCTTCAACTGCCCGTTGCGCATATGGTCTTCCTTCATGCGCATGAACGTCGCGTCAGTGTCGGTCTTGGAGAAGCTGTTCCGCGTGCCGAAGAGGGCTTCCTGCTTCTGGTACCGCTCCAGGCGCTTCAGGCAGTCCTCTTCCAGCGTCTTTTTGGCTTTGGCCAGGGTCCGGGCCTTCCGGGTTTTAGGCTTGAGCGGCGCCTTCTCGTTGAGCTTCTTCAGCCGCTCGTTCAGCTCCTGGACCTTCCGACGGATCAGCTCCGGCGTCACCTCGCTCTCCTCTCCCATCTCCGCCAGATCCTTATCCCCGTAGGCCTCGTTCTCTTCCTTCTCCACCTCGTCAATGTGGCGCAGTAAGTCCTTCACCTTCTTGCGAACGCCCGCCTTGTTCTTCTCCACCGACTTCTTCCACACAAAACTGTACTTGTTGGCGTTCGCTTCGATCTTCGTCCCGTCCAGGAAGTAGTCCTGGAGCCTCACCAACTTCGCTTCCGTGAGGATCTCGATCAGGGATGTGAACACCTCGTTCAACGCCCCCTTCAGCCGCGACGACCGAAAGCGGTTGATCGTCCGGAAGTCCGGCTCGTTCCCTCCACTGAGCCACCGACAGTGGATGTTCTCCCTGAGCGCCTTGGCGATCTGCCGCGAGGAGTACAACCGTTGCGTATACGCGTAGGCGATCACTTTCAAGAGCATCTCCGGATGATAACTGCTGGCTCCCCCTCCCGGATAGGCCCGGATGATACTGGCCAGATCCATCTGTGCGATCGTCCGGTTGATCGTACGCACCAGATGGGTCTCAGGAATCAGCTCTTCCAAACTCTGAGGTAATAAGGTGGGTTGATGCTGAAGGTACTTCTTGAAGGCTACTCTTCTTGCCATTGTGCGCTCACTTCCGTTATTGGCGCACAATATAATACCGTGTCACGCTCTTTCAAAGAAAAAAATGGGCTGCCCCTTGAAAACTTCTGGGACAGCCCCTTCGTGTCGCTGCCACGCAAAGAGCTCGTCTCTGCTCTACCTCATGACACGCCTGCAGGTTTTTCTTCCTGCTTCTGCTCTCCCTCTTTCTTCTCGGGAGTGACGGCGCTGAAGCGGAGCTCCGCCTTCTTCTTGTTCACCTTCACCTTGATCTTGGTCCCGTCAGTGTATTTTCCTTTCAGGATCTCTTCGGCGATCGGGTCTTCAAGATAGCGCTGGAGTGCCCGGCGCAGGGGCCGCGCACCGTAGGCGGGATCGAACCCTTTGTCCGCAAGGAATTCTTTTGCTTGCCTCGTCAGCTCCACGGTAATGCCCATGCCCTTGATCCTCTTCATGAGGTCACGCATCTGGATATCGATGATTTCCAGAATGTGTTTCTTTTCCAGGGGATGGAAGATGATCGTATCGTCGATGCGATTGAGGAACTCCGGATTGAACACGCGCTTGAGCGCCTCTTCGATCGTGTTCTTCATCGCCCCGTACTCGTCCTTGGCGGAGCTGGTGCCAAAGCCCATTCCCCCGGTCCGTTTCAGATCCCGTGTGCCTATATTCGAGGTCATGATCAGGATCGTGTTCTTGAAGTCCACGCGACGGCCCAGGCTGTCCGTGAGGATGCCGTCGTCCAGAACCTGCAACAGAATATTGAACACGTCAGGATGCGCTTTCTCGATCTCGTCAAGGAGAACCACCGAATAGGGTTTGCGCCGGATCTTCTCGGTGAGCTGGCCTCCCTCTTCGTACCCGACGTACCCCGGAGGTGCTCCAACGAGCCGCGAGACGCTGAATTTCTCCATGTACTCGCTCATATCGATGCGAATGAGCGCATCGTCCGAATCGAACAGGTAACGGGCGAGCGCCTTCGCCATCTCCGTCTTGCCGACGCCCGTGGGCCCCAGGAAGATGAACGAGCCGATGGGCCGTCGCGGGTCCTTCAGTCCGGCCCTCGTCCGCCGGATCGCCTTCGTCAGCTTCACGAGGGCTTCATCCTGCCCAACCACCTGATCCTTGAGCGCCTTGTCCATCTTGAGCAGTTTTGCCGACTCGGACTCGGCAATCTTGTTGACCGGGATACCGGTCATCATAGCCACCACATCCGCAATCTGTTCTTCGGTCACGTCGTGGATCGTGTCGTGGGCTTTGAGCTCCCACTCACGCTTTGCAATGTCCAGGTCGTTGAGGAGCTTCTTCTCGAGGTCCCGCAGCCGGGCAGCTTCTTCAAAGTTCTGCGTCTTGACCACCTGGTTTTTCGACTGCTTGATCTTCTCCACTTCCCCCTCCAGGTCCACGATCTCCTTCGGAACGTGGATGTTCGCCAGATGGACGCGTGATCCCGACTCATCCATCACATCGATGGCTTTGTCAGGGAGGAACCGATCAGTGATGTAGCGGTCGCTCAGGCGCACCGCGGCATCGATGGCAGCCGGCGTGTAGCGGACGCCATGATGCTCTTCGTATTTGTATTTGATGTTCGAGAGGATCTGTATGGTCTCGTCTACCGTAGTGGCGTCCACCATGATCTTCTGGAACCGCCTGTCGAGCGCGCCGTCTTTTTCGATGTACTGGCGATACTCGTCAAGCGTCGTAGCACCGATACACTGGAGCTCGCCCCGTGACAGGGCCGGCTTGAACATGTTGGAGGCATCCAGCGACCCGGATGCTCCGCCTGCCCCAACGATGGTGTGCAGCTCGTCGATGAACAGAATGACGTCTTTAGCCTTTTCCAATTCATTCATGACCGCTTTCATGCGCTCTTCGAACTGCCCCCGGTATTTGGTGCCGGCAACGAGCGCAGCTAGGTCAAGAGTGACCACCCGCTTGCCGTGAAGCACGCGGGACACTTTCTTTTGAACGATGCGCATTGCCAATCCTTCGGCAATCGCCGTTTTTCCCACCCCCGGTTCGCCGATCAGCACCGGGTTGTTCTTTTTCCTGCGGCTGAGGACCTGCGCGACCCGCTCAATCTCCTTTTCCCGTCCAACGATCGGGTCCAGCTTGTCTTCGGCTGCCAGCCGGGTCAGATCATGCCCGAAGTTGTCAAGAACGGGGGTTTTGGACTTTTCGGGCTTTTTCTCTGCCGCCTGCCCATGAGTGGGTGAGGAAGGCTTGCCGCTGATAATATTGTCCAGTTCGCTTCTGACAACGTCGTAGTGAATGTTGAACTGATGAAGTATTTGCGCCGCAATGTTGTCGTCATCCCGTAACAACGAAAGAAGCAAGTGCTCAGTCCCGATCACATCCGACTTATACAGTTTTGCCTCAAGGTATGTGATTTTGAGCACCTTCTCTGCCTGTTTGGTCAGAGGAATGTTGCCGATGGTCAATGTGCCGCCGGACGTCCGTACTGTGTCTTCAATCGCCTTCTTAAGTTTGTATAAATCTACTCCCAAATTACGCAGGATCTTTACAGCAATCCCTTCGCCTTCCCGAATAACGCCGAGCAACAGGTGTTCCGTCCCGATATAATCGTGACCAAGCCGCAGTGCTTCCTCCCGGCTCAGGCGGATAACATCCTGCACCCTATTTGAGAAATTCCCTTCCATCCTGGTTCCTTGCTTAAAAGTCGAGTGTGGGAAATCGTGGATTAGTCCCCGCTAAATTCAACAACGGCGGATCGTTTGAAGGTTCCTCCATCACTTTTTTAAAGTATGGAATCGGTCTGCGAAAGTCAACTTGACTCTTTTCTCATTTTTCCGCATCTAATTGTTCAGATCAACCGAGGAGGAAGACAAGAAATGCCAGTTTATGACTACAAGTGCACCGAATGTGGGACTATTTATGATGTTTTCCACAAGGTTCGGGAGGTTCCGGAAGACGTGGTCTGCCCCTCCTGCAAGTCTCCAAAACACACACGCTTGCTCTCCGCACCGAATTTCAGCATGAAAGCCCAGAAGGAGTCCGCTCCCCCGTGTGGTGACGCCTCCTGTTGCGGTGGAAGCTGCTCGCTCAATTAACGTACTGAAGGTGCGTCACCGCCAGGGCCAATTCAGGTGCTGACCTGAATATATGAGGATGATGCAGGAGAGTATCCAGAGGATCCCGGTCCCCAGGATGGTGAAGTCCGACGTGACGGCATTGGTCGGGTTTTCGCTTGCGGAGGTGGTGTGGATGATGTAGAGGTAACGGAAGACGCCGTAGATCACGAAGACCGTGGTATAGATCATCTTGTCGGTGCCAAACATTTCGATGGTTCTGGGGGCCACAGTGTAAAGCGCGTACGAGATCACCGCGCCCGCCGCTGCGATAGTCAGCATCTGGTCAATAAAGTCCGTTTTGTAGAGTGAGAGAACCTTCCGCTCCTGGACGTCGCCCTGCAACTGGATCAGCTCCCCGCGGCGCTTGGCGAAACCCAGGAAAAGGGAGATAAAGAGGGAGCAGAGTACGATCCAGGTCGATACCTGTACCCCTATGGCATATGCCCCGCCTAGCACCCTCAGCATGAATCCCGCCGAAATAATGAACACATCCAGCAGGACCACTTCCTTCAGTTTATAGGAATAGCCAAGGTTCAAAACAAAGTAGAAAGCCAGGACTGCGATGAACCGGCTGTCCATGTTCCAGACGATCAGGAGTACAAGAGCCAGAAGGATGGCCATAAGCGCAACCGCCTCAGCCGGACTGACAGTGCCGGCGGCCAGGGGGCGGTGGCGCTTCACTGGATGAAGCCTGTCTGCCTCCACATCCGCCATGTCGTTCACGATATAGACCGCGCTGGCCGTAAGGCTGAACGCAACGAAGGCCAGGAGGGCATTGAGGAAGGACCCGGTGAACAGTCCCCTGGAGAAAACAAGAGGCGCGAAGACGAAGACGTTCTTGAGCCACTGCTTCGGGCGGATAAGCTTGATGAAGGCAGAAAGATGTTGGAGGGAGAGGGAGGTCATGGGTCAATAGTAGCAATTAAAATCAGGAAAATCAAAGCTCTTCTGTCGAAGGACCTGGCCGATTTGTGCCAGGGCTCTTTTTTTCGTAGTTTTGTGGTATGTTCTTGTGTCAACCATCGCTTCCGGTAGCACCGGGTGGTGTCCTTCTCACCCCGGTGCCCACACATCGCCCGGTCCGGTACCTCCGAAGTGCGTCCAGTCGATCTTCCGGCGCAAGGGCAATCGCACCTCCTCGTTTTCACACTCCTGAGATTTTTGCGCCGCCGGAACATCGGGAAACTGGTTGCCGTCTTTGCGAGTTCAAGTAGTATGCCGGGTCTCCATTGTCCGGCAAGAGTGGTCTCACCACCAGGAGGACCAATGACACACCCCGACCAGCACCAGATGATCATGGAGCTGATGGATTACTCGCGGAAAATGAAACGCTCCGACCAGGAGGATTTCGACATGTTCGTCAAGCGGGACAAGGACGACGAGGACCTGGACCAGATCTCATCGAAGCGGCTCCGGCAGCTGTACGAACTCTACGTGCCTGTCCATCGGAGGAACCTGTGAAGGCTGCCGTTGTCACGAGTTATGGAGGCCCGGACGTCCTGCAATTGCAGCACGTCCCTGATCTGGCTCCCGGGGCGGGACAAATCCGCGTGCGGGTGAAAGCCATCGGACTGAATTTTGCAGATATGTTCGGGCGTCTCGGTGTCTATCCCGGTACGCCGAAGCCTCCTTTCATCCCGGGCATGGAATTCTCTGGCGATGTGATCGATGTTGGGGAAGGGGTCGCCCTCTTTGCGCCCGGGGACCGGGTGATGGGGTTCAGCAAGCTCGGGAGCCATGCCGAACAGGTCGTGGTAAGTGAAACGAAGGCGATCCGATTTCCGCAGTCCATGAGCTATGAAGAAGCCGCTTCGTTTCTTGTGACGAACCTGAGTGCCTACCATGGCATCGTCCGGCTGGCAAACACTCGCAGCGGAGAAAAATTGCTCGTGCATGCCGCCGCCGGGGGTGTGGGACTTGCCGCGGTGCAGATGGGAAAGCACCTGGGGGCCGAGATCTTCGGGACGGCGGGATCCGCGCAGAAGACCGCTCTTGCCCGGTCGTATGGATCCGATCATGTTTTCGATTACACCAAAGTTGATTTCGAGAAAAGAATCCGCGTGCTGACCAGACGCTACGGGGTCGACGTGGTGATGGACTCGGTGGGAGGAGAAGTTTTCAGGAAGAGCTGGCAGCTGCTCGCTCCGATGGGGAGGTATGTCCTCTACGGAGTGTCCGCAGTGACGGGCAAAGGTGCCCTCAGCAGGCTGAAAGCGGCAGCCGTGTTTTCTCTCATGCGCCCGATATTCCCCCCGAGTTTGTTGAGCGCGAACAAAGGGATCTTCGGGTTCAACCTGGGTCTGCTGGCAGACAAGGATGCCTACTTCCGCGAAGCAGTGACGGAGCTCCTGCGGTGGCATGCGCGCGGCGTTCTGAAGACGCTGATCGGAAAGGTTTTTTCCTTTGACGAGATCGTGGAGGCGCACCGATTCCTGCAAGGAAGGGAATCGGTAGGAAAGGTGGTGGTAAGAATTGACTGATCATCGGGGGCCGCGAGCACAGCTGTCCACGACGCTGCTGATTGAGGCCTACTCCAAAGGCTACTTCCCCATGGCCGATTCGCGAAGCGGGCCCATCTGGTGGTATTCGCCCGATCCCCGGGCGGTGATACCTCTTTACGGATTCAAGATTTCGCGCAGCCTGCGTCAGCGGGTGCGGAAGAGAACGTACGAAACCCGGATTGATTCCGCCTTCGAGAGGGTCATCTACGCATGCGCGGAGCGTGAAGAGACCTGGATCTCCGAGGAAATCATTCAGGCATACATCACGCTCCACCGGGATGGCTTTGCCCACAGCGTTGAATCGTGGCACGACGGGGTCCTCGCGGGAGGCTTGTACGGCGTGTCCATCGCCGGCGCGTTCTTCGGAGAGTCGATGTTCTGTCGTGAGACGGATTCTTCCAAGGTAGCTCTGGTGGCGCTGGTGGAGCATTTGCGGAAGCACGACTTCCTCCTGCTCGACTCCCAGTTCATCAATGACCATATGCGGCAATTCGGGACAGTCGAGATTCCCAGGGCGGAATATCTCCGCCAATTGCGAGCGGCGTTGAAAGCGGAAACCAATTTCATGGCAAGGGTGTTGGAATTGTGACGGCGGAGACACTGACACCCCCAGGAAAGTGACGGCAGTTGTGAGAGGGGGCACATCCCGTCAGGAAAGCGTGATCGATATTATTCTGCCCGTCCGGGGAACGGTGCACATTTGCATCAGTGAATATTACTCTCTATATTCCTTCACCATGAGCCGTGGCTCAGGCTTCGGGGAGGTGCTCATAGGCCAAGGAGAATTAACAAGGAGGATTTCCCATGGTTCTCTCGCGCGGAGCACACAAAGTGGAACGGGTCACCATCACTCTCGTCCCGACTGCCGACGAAAGAAGCTTCCATAACGTGCCTTCGACTTTCAGTCCGACGAACCGCTCCTATGAATGGCGGCACTCCGCAGACATCAACTACATGCTCGTCCCAAAGAAGATATCCAGCTCCGAGATCCTGGTCGACCTTTTCGTGAATCCCTCGAAGAAAGGAAAAGCTGTCTTGCGAGACCTCCCGAAACTTGTCCTCTCTTTTGTCCAGAAGAAGATCGAATCGGAGTGGAGGGGGTTGAAGCTGGGCGGCATCAGCCGTCCCACCGCGGCCATCCCCCCGCAGAAAGCATTTGTGCGCGGCACGATCGAAGAAATGCTGGGCGCGAATCTGGATCACTAGGGCGTCTTTGACATGCGATGGGCTGGTAGTTCACGTGACCTTCACCAGAAGCATCGGGGCTCCCGATGCTTTTTTTTTGTTTCCAGTCAACTTCAGAAAAGGTAGCCATTCCCCATGACTCCATCTGTCCTCACTGATACAGCCTCCAGAGGCTTCACGCCTGCCAAACAGGGAAAGGTCCGGGACATCTTCGATCTCGGCGTTCAGCTGCTGATCGTGGCCACCGACCGTCTGTCGGCGTTTGACGTCGTCCTTCCGGACGGTATCCCGAACAAGGGAAAAGTGCTGACCCAGATCTCAGCGTTCTGGTTCGACCAGATGGCCGGCAATGTTCGAAATCACGTCGTTGCCACCGACGTGCGGGAATTTCCGGAGCCGTTCCGTTCGGCCCCGGACGTGTTCGGCGGCAGAAGCATGCTGGTCAGGAAAACAAAACCCCTTGCCGTGGAGTGCATCGTCCGTGGATATCTCTCTGGCTCGGGATGGAATGACTACAAGAAAACCCAGTCCGTCTGCGGCATCAAGCTTCCGTCCGGGCTCAAGGAGTCGGACAAGCTTCCGGAGCCTCTGTTCACCCCCTCTACGAAGGCGGAGATCGGCGTGCACGATGAAAACATCAGCTTCGATGATGTAGTAAAGACCGTCGGAGAAAAGGTCGGGCGAACGATCCGCGATCTTTCGCTTTCGATCTATACCCGCGGGGCGGAATACGCCGCAAGCAAAGGGATCATCATCGCGGACACGAAATTCGAATTCGGCCTGGACAACGACGGCTCGGTGATCTGGATCGATGAAGCGCTTACCCCGGATTCTTCCCGCTTCTGGCCCATGGATCAGTACAAGCCCGGCGGACCTCAACCGAGCTTCGACAAACAGTTCGTGCGCGACTATCTGCTCTCGCTGCACTGGAACAAGAAACCCCCGGCACCCCGGCTGCCCGAGGATATCGTAAGAACCACGGGCAGAAAATACGAAGAGGCTCTCGAGCTGCTCACCGGGCACGGCGTCACATGATCCCTGCGGACGAGATCGTTCCGCCGCTGTTCCGGGAGGTCGGCCAGGTTCGCTACTTCATACCCCCAGCGCTTTACCCTTCGCTCGGCACGCTGCCATGGACGGTTCCTCTCGACGAGTGGGAGGACCACGGGGTCTGTTTTATTCCGGTGAAAAGCGGTCTTTCACGCCACGTCGTCCGGTTCGTTGAAGCCGGAGGCAGGCGGCTTGCGATCAAGGAGACCACGCTGGGTGCTGCGCGCCGCGAACTCGAAAGCTATGCCCAGCTCATGAAACGAGAGATCCACACCCTGATACCCGCCGGCGTTGTTGCACGCAACGATGGGACTGATGTTGTCCACACACAGATCGGTTCACAGATCGAGGAGCGCGAAACCGGCTACCTGGTCACCCATCTGATGGAGAAAGTCCTTCCGGACTCATTTCTCTTCAAGAGGGGTTTTTCAAAAGAGAACCGGAACAGGATCTGGGACGTGGTCATTCATCTCTTTGTGCAATTGCATGGGAACGGCGTTTACTGGGGAGACGCCTCCCTTGCCAACATGCTCATTCATTTCAGCACGGAAGTTGTGCCGGAACTGGGGCGGCGCACACGGCTCCGGGCCGTTCTCGCCGACGCGGAAACCGTGGAGGTCCGCCCCTCGCTCTCCGACACGCTCCGCCGCGCCGATGTAGACTTTTTCCTGGAATCGATGCTCTGGACGGAGGCCGACCTCAGAGCAAGCGGCGTCACGCGCGATCCCTTGATCACCCGGGAAGATCAACAGTACATAACCACCCGGTATGCGGAACGGTATGCGGTGGCACAGGAGATTCGGTCATTTGAGCTCGTGACGCACATTGATGTAGACAAGCTGCTCGGCGACTTCGACGCAAAAGGGTACGGAAGACTTCTCCTGCAGCATATCAACGAGCACAAATGGTATCTCAGTGAGCGGCGGGGGAAAGAGGTGCCCCTTGATGAAGCGGCGGAGCACTGGTATCAGGAGATTTTCAAACCTGTCTGCGGCATCTTCAGCGAATTTGGGCTTCTGAGTTTCTTTCCTGACAAGTCCGCGTCAAGCCTCTATGTGGAGATCATGGAACACAAGTACTTCATGAGCCAAAAAGAACGGCATGATGTGGGACTCGTGGCTGCACTAGAGGACTATGCCGCCCGGTTCGGATCACAACAGTCCTTCCGTGACACCATCCGCTCCATCACTGATGCCCTCGTTTCCTTCTTCGGCGCAGACCCGTTTCGCTCCTCAATCGCATTATAAATACTCCTCCTACGAGCGTGTTGTTCCTCAGGGTTGAGGCACATTTCGATTGAACTCCACGACGCAACCGCACGGTGTCGGCGTCGATGCGCGCACAGCATACTTCAACCAGATATTCGGCCCAATCCATAAAGGAGCCGATTCATCTCAATCGTGGCAGGGTACAGGACCCTTCCGATCTGCTCCTTCTCGGGAATGTATGGTGACTGGTAATTTGACGGGAAAACAGGGGAAATCGTTCGCTCCACCCATGGGGAGAGGCTCGAACCCAGGGCGCCTTCCTGCCCGGCATGTCGTGCGTATGGGAGATAGGTCACTTTGCTCAAGTTAAGTCTAAAATAGTTGTTGCATTTCATTGAAGAATTTGATATTTAGCATCCGCATCACTGATTCTCCCCCCTATGTGCACGCTTCGGAGCCCCAATCATGGCAGAACAATTCAGTTACGAAAGCATACTTGAGAGCATCAGCGGCGGTTTCTTCGCGCTTGACAAGCAGTACCGGATCACCTACTGGAACAAGGCGGCGGAAGTCGGAACAGGGCTCCCTGCTTCGGAGATCCTGGGAAAGCATGTCTTCGAGGTCTTTCCCAATGCAGAGGGCGCGGTGCTCGGGGAGAAATACAAGCTCGCGATGGAGACCAGGACGTTCCAGAGCTGTGAGACCGCATACAAGGACGAGCGGCTTGACGTCTGGTATGAGGTAAGAATATACCCTGCGGAGACCGGTTTGTCCGTCTTCTTCCAGGATATCACTGAAAAAAAGGCCGATCAGCGCCAGAAAGAAATGCTTGTCGAGATTTCGAAGGCGATTAATGCCTCCAAACACCTGGATGAACTCTGCATCCGGGCAGCCGAGAAGATCGCGCTGTTGTTTGAAATCCCCTCGAAGTTTGTCTGTGTCTACCTGTATGATCCCCGTGGAAATGAGATCCGGCTCGTTGCCCCGGCGCTGCTGGAAGTCGAGTTCCCGCAGGAGGCGGTGCATCAGCCTGTGACCCCCGACGCTTCCCGGCTTGCCGCGAAGGCGGCATGGAGCAAGAGCGTGATACTCTCCGATGCGCTTG
This sequence comes from uncultured Bacteroidota bacterium, assembly GCA_963809695.1. Lineage (GTDB taxonomy): Bacteria > Bacteroidota > Ignavibacteria > UBA10030 > UBA6906 > JAGDMJ01. The sequence continues at coordinate 412,990 of CAWEKI010000007.1, read as the reverse complement.
ATGAGAGCACCATCGGACCGCTGTTTCGTGAAGAGATCGCTCTGATGAAGCTCAAGACGCTCATCGCGATGCCCTTGCTCGTACAGGATGAGGTCCAGGGCGTCATTGAGGTCCTCACGATCAAGGAGAAGAATTTCGTCGAAGGGGAATTGGACGTGCTCTCCGTTGTGGCCAACGATCTGGCCGGCGGCATGAGCCGTAAGCGCCTTGTAGACGAGTTGAGGACAAAGAACATCGAGCTTGAAGCGCAGACCCAGAAGACAGCCGAGGCAAGCGATACGCTGAAGAAATTCCTCGCCACCTTCAGCCATGAGCTCCGGTCGCCGCTCAATTCCATCATCGGTTTCTCGGAGTTGCTGACCAAGCAGCTCAGCGAGCTCCCTCGCGAAACGGTTGAGGAGTTCATGAAGAACATCAACACCAGCGGCCGCCATCTCCAGCAGATCATCAACGACATCCTCGATCTGTCGAAGATCGAAGCGGGGAAGATGGATCTGCACATCGCGAGCTACCCGGTCGGCTATTTCCGGGAGAGTATCGAACGCGTCCTTGCCTCTGCGATCGCGGAGAAAAAGGTCCGGCTGGAATTCGCCTTTGACCCGGACATCGACGAGCTGGTTGTGGACCAGACGCGGTTCAAGCAGATCCTGATCAATCTCGTTTCAAACGCCGTCAAGTTCAGCAAGAGCGGCGGAACCGTCGTGGTGCGCTCGGAGCGGATCGGCAACGACCTGCAATTCGCCGTGCAAGACCATGGCATCGGCATCAAGCGGGAGGAGCAGGCGGGGCTGTTCAGGCCGTTCAAGCAGGTCAAGTCGGGGAAGGAGATGAACCATGAGGGGATTGGCCTGGGCCTTGCGATCACGAAGAAGCTGGTCGAGCTTCACGGCGGCAACATCTGGGTTGAGAGCGAATGGGGGAAGGGGACGGCCATGTTTTTCCGGATCCCCATGATAGTGGATGCGACCTCCGAGCGGACCGTCCAGGCGGGCATGCTCCTTGAAGCACTGGAGCGCGAGAACAAGCCGCGAGCCGAAGGAGAGAAACCGCTCGCGTTGATCGTCGAAGATGCCCCCCAGGCCAGCGAGCTGCTCCGCCTCTACATTGAGTCGGCAGGGTACCGCGTCGAGGTTGCGCAGAACGGTTCCGAAGCAGTGGATATGGCAAAGCGGTTGCATCCCTGCGTCATTACACTTGATCTCATGCTTCCGGTGAAAGATGGCTGGCAGGTATTGAAGGAACTTAAACGCCATCCGCTGTGCAAGCATATTCCCGTGATCATCGTTTCCATCGCCGACGAGAAAAACCTCGGCTTCAGCCTCGGGGCAGTGGATTACTTTGTCAAGCCGGTCAACAAGGAAGATCTCATCCAGTCCCTGGACAAGGTCTATCTCGTTCGCAAATCGGACACGCGCAAGCCCACCGTGCTGGTGATCGATGATGACCGTGCCGCGACGGACCTCATCCAGGTGATTCTGGAGAATGAAGGCTACCGCGTTCTCAAGGCCTACCAGGGGACCGATGGCATCGAAATGGCTGCGCGCGAACGCCCGGATCTCATCATTCTGGACCTGATCATGCCCGAGACGTCGGGCTTCAATGTTGCATATCAGTTGAAGCAAATCCCGGCCACGCGCGCGATTCCGATCATCATCCTCACTTCGATGGACATCGACACCGAGACGCAGGAGCAGTTGGGGGCATACGTCTCTGGACTCATGAGCAAGTCCACCTTCACGAAGAAGGACCTCCTGCGAGAGATCGGGAATATCGAGAGTGCGCGATTCCATTAGGCGCAAGACGAACACCGGGGGATATCAGAAACATCAAACGGGTGGGTCTGTCTTCGTTTGTTCGTCCTGTCCGGGTGGGTTCTTCTTTTTCCCGAAGGGTTGACACGGGTTCAATTATCTGCTATATTTCTCTTCTGTAGGACAGGAAAATCCACCTTTTGGACCTTGATGAAAACTGAAGAGACGGAAGACCCGCATGCCCGCATTGACGCGTTGAACAAAAACATCCGCGAGATCGCGCATGATCTCAGCAATCCGCTTGGAATCCTGCGTATGGCGGTTTATTACCTTGAAACGGGCGAACCGGACCAAGAAAAGCGGGCCCATTACTACAAGATGATGGGGCAGACACTCGACAAGATTGAATCGGGCCTCCGCCGGCTACGGGCGCTTGCTGTGCCGCCGGGACCCGACGCACCAGGGGGAGAGATCCTTCAATGACCACTGCACGACGGTTTGCCGAAACCCTCCTTTATCTCGTGCTCCTCGTGTTGGTTTCGGATTGTAGCCGCAGCCCCAGGCTTACCACGCAGTCTCCCGAAGCATTGCGCGCATACCAGGACGGCCTCAAGCACTTTGAGAAATTCTACTATCGCGAGGCCAAAGAATCATTTGAAGAAGCACTGCGAAAAGATTCGACGTTTGCCATGGCCTGGGCCAGGTTGGCAATGCTGAATTGGGCAGCCAAGGATGAGGAACAGGCCTACAAGGATATGGCCCGGGCGGTGCGCCTTGCCGCCAATGCCTCCCAGCGGGAGCAGCTGCTCATCAGGATCCTGGACCGGATGGTGAACTACAATATGACCGGAGCAGTGGCCGCGGCGGATTCTCTTACGAAACTCTATCCCGACGAGAAGGAGGGCTATCTTCTCCGGGGCAATCTCTACGAGCAGACCAAGAACCTGGACGCTGCCATTCAATCGTACCAGCGGGCAATTGATGTTGATACCGCGTATGCTCCTGCGGTCATGTCTCTGGGATATGCCTACTCCCGTGTGGGCGAGCCCGAGAAAGCCGCCCTCCAGATGCAAAGGTATATCCGCCTCGCCCCTGACGCCGCTGATCCCCGTGCCAGCTATGCTGATGTTCTCGTCTGGATGGGGCGCTACGACGCGGCGCTCGAGCAGTACCGGAAGTCGCTTGAGCTCAAACCGGACTACTGGTATGCCATCCGCGAGATCGGGAGGATTTATGAAACGATGGGGAGGCTGAAAGAGGCAGAAGAGCAGTTCCATGCTTCGCTCAAGTTCCTGCCGCAAAACCGCCAACTCGAAGCGACGCATTTTGAGCTCGATGGGTTCTTGAGCATCGACCGGGGCAGCTACGAAGACGCCGCGCGGCAGTTTCGTGAGGCCTTGACGATCGACACGAACAGCATTGATGCAGCGCGCGGGATCGTTTACGCGCTGAGCAAATTGAAGAAATTCGATGCCGCTGAAGAAGTGATTGCGCGTATCCGGATGGAACTCGAACACAGGAATCTCATGGAATCCCCTGCCATGCTCAGTTTCCATCTGATGCGGTCCCGCCTCCTGACAGAGAAAGGGGACCTGGCACAAGCCATGACCGAATGCGACAGCGCTGTCGGGTTTACCAGCGCTCTGACACGCAGCGCGGTCTACCGCCAGATGGCCGAGATTTACCGGCGGGAGAAAGCCTATGAACCCGCCCTTGACGCATGTGAGCAGGCTCTCGAAGTGAATCCAAATCTGCCTGAGGCCCTTCTGACGCTCGCGCGGATCTACGCCGATCAGGGAGACCGGCGGATGACGAAGGAAATCGGCAACCGCCTGATGGTCCTCTGGGCGCACGCCGATCCCGACTACCAGAACCGCATCGAGCTGATGAAAATCCTTGGCGTCACCGAAAGGCGCTGATCGTGGGCTTCAACTGCGGCATCGTCGGACTTCCAAACGTGGGGAAATCCACGTTGTTCAATGCGATCACCGCCGCGGGCGCCGAAGCCTCGAACTATCCCTTCTGTACCATTGACCCCAATATCGGTATTGTAACGGTTCCTGACCAGCGTATGGAAGTCCTGACGCGCATCTACCGTCCGACCAAAAGCATTTCCTCCACTATCGAGTTTATGGACATTGCGGGACTCGTCCGCGGTGCCAGCAAGGGGGAAGGACTGGGCAACCAATTCCTTGCGCACATCCGGGAGGTCGATGCCATCGTTCATGTTGTCCGCTGCTTTGAGGACTCCAATGTGGTGCACGTTGACGGGAGTGTAAACCCGCGGCGTGATATTGAGGTCGTCGAGACCGAGCTTATGTTCAAGGACCTGGAGACTGTGGAGCGACGGCTGGCCGAGGCGGAGCGTCGGGCAAAAACCATTGACAAGAAACCGAAAGCTGAAGCTGATTTCATTGCACGGGTGCGAGAGCATCTGCTTGGCGGAAGACTCGTGCGCTACTTTCTCATTCACGGGGAAGAAGAGGCACACTGGCTGCGCGACATGCACCTCCTGACAAACAAGCCCATCTTGTACGTCTGCAATGTACATGAGAAGGACATCGCTGCTGAAAGCGCCTATGTTGCCGACGTACGCTCGATCGCCGCGAAGGAGGGGGCGAGTGTTGTGACCGTCAGTGCTGCGGTGGAGGCGGAAATTGCCGAGATCGCGCCCGAGGAGCGGAGAGCCTTCCTGGAAGACCTGGGCCTCGCCGAATCAGGGCTGGACAAGATGGTGCGTGAAGGGTACGCGCTCCTTCACCTCATCACGTTTTTCACTGTCGGCCCTAAGGAGGTCCATGCCTGGACGGTGGCCAGGGGAGCCACGGCAGTGCACGCAGCCGGGACCGTGCACACCGATTTCGAGCGCGGGTTCATCAGGGCGGAGATCATGAAGTTCGCCGATCTTGCCCGACTGGGATCGGAACAGGCGCTCAAAGACCATGGCCTGCTGCATATCGTTGGACGAGAGTACATCATCGAGGATGGAGATGTGATGTACGTGCGGTTTGCCGTGTGAGAAGAGCCAGACACGGTGTTAAAAAAGCCTCTTCATTTCTAAAGAGGCTCTCTCGTGTCTCCCTTTTCATGCTTTTTCTGACACCGGGCACCTGATGGGGCCCTCCTCCAGGATCACACATCCATCCCCAGTGTTTTCTTGGCATCCGCAGACATCATTGCGGGGCTCCAGGCGGGGTCCCAGACGATCCGGACGTCAGCGTCCTTCACACCGGGAATCTTGAGCACCTGATCGCGCACGTTGCGCGAGATCATGCCGCTCATGCCGCATCCTGGCGTGGTCAGCGTCATCTTCACGCCCACCCAGTCGTCAACGATCTTCACGTCATAGATCAATCCCAGATCCACAACATTCACGGGAATCTCCGGGTCGTAGCAGTTGCGTAGCGCGTCGTATACCTGCGATTCCGCTATTAAGGTTTTTTCGGCGTCCATCCTGTCTGTCCTTTGTTGTTCAGCGCATTTTCTTCATGATACCCTTTTCGGGAGAGAGTTTCAAGCCTCCCGCACTCTCCACAGCAATCGTGTCCACCCGTCCGCCGGGCGCGGAACTGTCCGCGCACGAGTAAAGCCGCAGTGGCGGCTACAACTGCCAGCGATGCTGCCTGTTGCCAATCCATGTTCTATCCTCCCATCCCGAGCCAGAGTCCGGCCCTATAGACGATAAATGTCACGACATACGCGAGCGCGGTCATGTAGCCGATCTGGAACAGGGGCCACTTCCAACTATTGGTCTCGCGCCGCATCACTGCAACCGTGGAGAGGCACTGCATCGCAAGCACATAGTAGACCATCACACAAATTGCCGTGAGTACCGTGAAGGTCGGGAGTCCGGTGGCAGGGTCGCGATCCTGGCTCATCTCCTGGCGCAGCGAGAGGCTTCCGTCGCCTCCGCCTGAGGCGTTCTGGATATTATAAATGGTTCCCATGGTGCTGACGAAGACTTCCCGTTGCAGGAGAGAACTCACCAGCCCGATGCCGATCTTCCAGTCGAATCCCAACGGCTTGATCACCGGCTCGATGAGATGTCCCGTACGCCCGGCAAAGCTGTAATTGAGCTGCTCGGCCCGCGTCGCGTGCTCCAGCTTCGGATAACTGGCAAGAAACCAGAGAAGGATGGATGCCCCCAGGATGATCGTGCCTGCGCGTTTCAGGAAGGAGGCAACGCGCTCCCACATCTGAAGCAGGACCGATTTCAGCGAGGGGAGCTTGTAGGGGGGGAGTTCCATCAGAAAGGAAGGTGGCGTTCCCCGCAGGAAGGTTTTCTTGAACAACCATGCCATGCAGAGCGCGGCGACCAGCCCGAGCAAATACATCGAAAGCAGCGTGATCCCGGCAAGCGAAACGAACCCCAGCAGTTTGACGGCGGGAATGAATGCCGCGATCAGCAGCGCGTACACCGGGAGGCGGGCGCTGCAGCTCATCAGCGGCGCGACAAGCATCGTCGCGAGACGATCCTTGGGGTTGTCGATGGTCCGCGTCGCCATGATGCCCGGTATGGCGCAGGCGAAGGAGCTGAGAAGCGGGATGAAGGACTTGCCGTGCAGTCCTACCTTTCCCATCAGACGGTCCATGATGAAAGCGGCGCGCGCCATGTAACCGCTGTCCTCGAGAAAACCGAGAAAAAGAAACAAGAACAGGATCTGCGGGAGGAATGTCACCACGGCAGCAACGCCCGCGAGCCCCCCCCGGATGAGAAGATCCTGAAGATCTCCCGGGGGCACGATCCCGGCAACGGCTCCTCCCAGCCAGTCAAATCCGTCCTTGATCCATGCCATCGGCACGGCTGCCCAAGAAAAGATCGCCTGGAAAAGGACAGCCATGACTCCCAGAAAGATCACGATGCCCCAGACCCGGTGCGTCACAACCCGGTCGATCCGGTCACTGAGGCTCATGCCGGGATGGAATGTCCGGGTCACCGCTTGCGCGCAGATGCTCTTGATCCAATCGGAGCGAGAGACGAAAAACACGGAACTCCGGTTGATCCCGAGGAAGTCCAGCTTCTGATGATCCTTGCGCACATGTTGCAGCAGCTCCGGCGCGAACCGGTCGTTTTTCTCGATCAGGGCGCTGTCGCATGTCAGCAAAACCATTGCCTCGTCAAATGCGTCGAATCCGGCAAGGTGATGATGATCGTGCAACAGCCCTACCAGCTCTTCGCACTCGCGCTGCACAGGTTCGGGAAGTCTCCACTGTCGCGCTCTTCCCGTTGCGCTGCGGGTTGAAAGGATGGCCTCTTTGAGTTCGGCAAGACCGGTTTCTTTGCGTGCGACCATCGGAACCACCCGAACCCCAAGCTCGCGTTCGAGGATGGATGCGTTGAGGGAGATCCCCTGTTGTGCCGCAACATCCGTCATATTCAGCGCAACCACAAGGGGTAAATGCCTGTCGATGATCTGACTGACAAGATAGAGCCCGCGTTCGAGGTTGCTCGCGTCAACCACACACACGACCAGCTCGGGCATTGGCGTCTGAGGCGCACGGCCAAGGAGGACGTCTGTCGCGATCTGTTCGTCAGGCGAGGTGGCGGCGAGACTATACGTCCCCGGCAAATCCAGGAGCGTTGCCTCCGTTCCGTTGTGGAAAAGGATGCGGCCTTCCTTCTTCTCCACGGTAACGCCGGGATAGTTGCCGACCTTCTGCCGGAGTCCCGTCAACGCGTTGAACACCGTGGTCTTCCCGGAATTGGGATTGCCGACAAGGGCAATGTGTCGGAAGGAATCCTTATCACCCTCACTTCTCATCCGCGTCCTTTTCATTCCCACGAAGAGACGATGATAGTGCGGGCAAGATTATTGTCGAGGCCGATTCGGCTGTTCTGAATTTCGCAGATCATATTGCCATTCCCTTTCAAGATGCACCGTACAACGGCATCCTCACAAAAGCCCAATTCGCGCAGCCGGGTTGACACCTCGGGGTGCGCATGGCGGAGTTGCCGGATGCGGACCCGCATGCCGATGGGGGCTTCGACGAGTGTGGCGGGGGGGTGGGTCATGGTGATATTCAACTTCTCTTTCTGCATTTGGCGCATGTTCCAAAGATCTGGAGGGCGGAGCTCTGTGGGAGAAAATTCTTGTCGTTGCACACCTCATCCTGCAGTCGTTCCAACCGATCGTTCACAAATTCAATGATGTCGCCGCACTCCAGGCATATGAGATGATGATGATGCGGCTGGCCGAATGCCTTTTCATAGCGGGAACTGTTTTCAGTGAACCGGTACTTGGATACCAGTCCGCATTCCTGAAGGAGGTCAAGGGTATTGTAGACTGTTGCCTTCGACACTTTGACTCCGTTCGAGATGAGGCGATAATACAAACCCTCGGCATCGAAATGACCCTGGCTCTCGAGAACGGCGTCCAGGATTGCATAACGCTCATGAGTTGCCCGCTTCTTCCCGGTCGCCTTGAGATATTTGGCAAGCGTATCGTGCGCAGCTTCCGTGTTCATGAGAATCCTTGTTTAGAATTAGACTAAATAAAGTTAACAAGAAAAGAGACATTTGTCAAGGGAAAAGAGAGCGAAGGCATGTGAAAGATTGGAACACCGCGTGACCGGGGTGGCGACGTCCGCATATCGTGAACGCACACCTCCAAAGAGTCAGGCACCGAAGAACTGTGGCCAGTGCTTCACCAGACATGCTGGCAAATGCCCATCGGACACACAAAAAACCTCGCTTCCTGACGGTTAAAAAAAAGTGCAAAAACTAGCTAAATTTGCTTGCTTTTTTTCTTCAATTTCATATCATTTTACCATTGATTCATTTGGCATGCGAGTATCTGCAGGGCCAGCACATTGTTCCAGCACCGATGCCGAGCGATATCGGTGGAAAACCTTGTAGACACCTATTTCCAGGCCTATTAGCTCTTTGCAGCAAGGATGCTTGAGCCTTGGGTGGTGAAAGCGTTGTCCCCCGTTGAAGAAGAGGTTCGTCGATCGGCTAGCGACCATCAGCGCAAACCTGTGGCAAGGCATTCATTAGGAGATGGGAACGGGCGAACTGCACTGCAGGTGGTTGCAGAGGTGGAGAGAAAACTGCGGACCGGGTACAGCAGCCTCCTGGCGACAGCTCCCTCGGCTTGAACATCCGTGGCACTGCGCTCTCGAGAACGAGGAGTGGGGTTTTGATTTTCGGCGGAGGGTCTCCCGAGAATATCATGCTCCGGACAGAGCTGCAGATCACGGATGTGAGGGCGGATTGTAGCGGGGGTGCTTGTTGAAAAGCTCACGGGAGAGTACGAGAAGGCTTCGAAGCGATACCCATAAAAATCTTACCACAACTAGGAGGCACACTGATGAACAGGCTTCAGGAGTTGAAGGATCTGGTCGCATCGTTCGAGAAAGACTTCATCAAGTTTTACGAGAAGGGAAACAAATCGGCCGGGACGCGGGTCCGCAAGTCGATGAATGAGTTGAAGAAGAAGGCCCAGGAAATCCGGAAGGAAGTGCAGGAACTGAAGGCGCAGAAGGACGAGACCTCGCAGGCTCCGGAGTCGCCCCAGCAATAACGGGGAAGTGTTGGGTGGATAAAAAATGCGAAAACCCACCGGGACGGTGGGTTTTCGCAGGTGTCAACCCTGCTCAGCCAGTGTGCGTTGCGCACGCCGAATCGCTTTCACTCTCTTCATGCGCTTCTTGACAGAGGGCTTGGTAAAGTAGGCTCTCTTCTTGAACTCCTTCAGGACTCCCGACCGCTCATACTTCTTCTTGAACCGCTTGATCGCGCGATCAATTGGTTCGTTCTCCGCAACGACAATACCAACCAAACGTTATCACCTCCTTCACCGGTGTCTGCTGTAATGGTTCTACTGATTGTCTTCTCCGTTTTGGGCAACACTCTCCATCAATCTCCGTTCGCCGAGCTTCTCGAATGAAACGACGATTGCCCGGCCACCGCCGGACGTGCGGACTTTCGAGATAATCTTTCCGATGTCATCCCATTCGGAATGAAAGATCGCTTCGCCGACGCTGTAGGTATTTTCCGGTTTGTATTCCAGGCATTGGGCCTTATCCAGTTTTTTCTTGGCGTCCTGCTGGGACTGTTTGAGCGCCTCGAGATCAACGAGAGTTGCGTGTCGGCACCGTGTGCACCGATACCAGGTCCTCTCAGGCTGATTCTCCACAGCGCCGATCATCTCCATCTTGGTCACCCGTTCGCAATGAACACAGTGATGGAGAATGTTCTTTCCCTTTGCCATCCGTACCTCCGTTATAGGAAACACTGGTCACCGAAACTACTCGTGGAGCGACGTCCTGAGGGACGATAAGGTAGGCACCTTCGGTAAATTCCCAACGAAATATACTGGATTTTCGTCTTACAGTCAAGATGCGAGAGTCACAAGAACCACGGCCGAGCAAATCACTTCTTGTCTTTTCGTTGACTTCGCCGTATATTAGCAAGTGGCAGCTTTCCACCGGGCCCTTAGCTCAGTTGGTTAGAGCAGCAGACTCATAATCTGCGGGTCGTTGGTTCGAATCCAACAGGGCCCACGATGCAACCCCTTGATGTCTATATAAGTCAAGGAGTTACAGTGATACCCCTGGGTGTATATTGGCGTCTCTTTGGAGGGGATGGGGATGGACCCCTTGATGGACCCCTTCACATACGGAGACTGCCATGTACCTTCATCGCCACCGTGGGATATACTACATTCGTTACCGAACGCCTTCAGGCGAACTCAAGACCGTAACGACTCACAGCCGTAACCACCGGGACGCCGAACGTTTCTTGCGCCAATACCAGCACGAACCCGAGCTTCTGGAGCACAAATTCACCGTTTCCGAGTTGGCAAGCTCCTTCCTCGATTGGGAGTTGGACAACCACGCCGCCACAACCGTCCGTATCACCCGCCTCACCATGAACCAATTCCTGCCACTGAAGGGTAATACCGCTGTGGCAGAGTTCACACCGGCCGACATAGAGGACTACAAGCGGGCTCGTCTGCATCCTACGGGAAAAGTCAAGAACAAGGACGGGGAGATGGTGCCGAAGAAGGGCATCGCCAGGACAACGATGAACATTGAACTGCGTATCCTCAAAATGATGTTCTACCACGCCATCAACCGGCTCCACGTGATCGACAAGAACCCTGTCCAGCGACAATTGATGAAGATAAGTGACGAAGAAAAGAGACTCCCCTTAGATCACCACCAGTTCCTCGCACTCTATAAGGCACTGCCCCTGAAGTGGATGCGGGACTTTGTGCTGTTCGCTGTTCTGACCGGACTCAGAAGAAGGGAACTGGTACGCTTGAAATGGGAGGATGTCTATATCGCCCAGAAACGCATCTATGTCATCGGCAAAGGGAACAAAGCCAGATGGGTCGCACTGAACAGGCAAGCGATCACTGTGCTGAAGGGCATCACGGAGCGCTACGAATACGTGTTCACCACGGAAAAGGGAGACGCGAAGGGGAAACCGGTGAAACTGGAATCAGCCACGCGCATTATTGTACGGGCAAGGGGGAAAGCGCATCTCAAGGGGAAGATCTGTCTCCACAGCCTACGGCACTCGTTTGCCACATGGGTTTTGGAGAACGGGGCACAACCGCAGGATGTGCAGAAGCAAATGGGGCACGCCTATCTGGAAACCACGATGGGCTATACGCACCTGACAGATGAAGCGGGGCAACGAGCTGTCGCCCATATGCCCCGCATCAAACTGCCACCGTCAAAGCCACCCCTGTAAGAACGCGTTCTTGTGCTTCTTTGGTGAGAAGGACCAGCTTCTTACATGGGTAGTACCGGGCGCTGAATGGAACCGCCCTCGGCACTACCCACCATTGTAATTCCTAGTGATTTGTCCACGCTGTGGACAGAATGGACAACAACCGCTTCTGCCATGCCTATTGAACCGAGTACGGACAAAGAACGGAGTCTTGCGGAGTTGTCAATGGAGAAGTAGGATTCGTCCTTTCCGAGTCTCATTGCTGCGAGATGACCCCGATCCTTCCCGCTGACTTTACAATGGGGTAGGTCTTTAACTTCACGACCCATTCATCTTCTGATCCAACGGGCACTGAAAGTACGCCATTGAGGGGAGTACCAGTGGGAGCGAATTTGAAGGAGAGACCTAAACTCTCTACGAGCGTTTGTGCCTCTTGCAGGGTGGTTCCTTCAGTAAAGAATACTGCCACCACACCCGGCTCAAGGCTAGCTTGTGCAACAGGCACAGGCTGGGCGGAAGTTTTAGGTTCCACTCCTTTGTCTGTGCAACCAAGAAGCAGTAGTGCAAGGCCGAGTATTATCAGTTGGCGATTCATTTCAGGACTGCTCCTTTCAGAGAATTGCACTCTATTGCGATGGTGTCTCCCAGACTCTTCCATCAAGTCCAAGCGTGCAATATGTGTGGAAATGTACTTCCTCCCTACGCCAAAGTCAAATCCAATCAAGAATCATATAGGAATTGAGTCGCGCTTTTCTTGTTTACCCCCTCGTCCCGCGATGATGGGCCAAGGGGAGACGCGGAGTCCTCAACGCACGAACAGGAGCTTCTTTGTCTCGACGAAGCTCCCAGCCTGCAGCCTGTAGAAGTACACACCTGATGCCAGGCCGCTGGCATCAAACGTGACCTCATGGTGTCCCGCCTCCACCTCGTCGTTGACGAGTGTGGCAACCTGCTGACCCAACGTGTTGAAGACCGTTAACGTGACGTGTGACCGGTGTGGCAGCGCGTAGCGAATGGTCGTCGATGGATTGAAGGGGTTGGGGTAGTTCTGAAGAAGCGAAAAGTGACCAGGCAAGGAGACTCGGCGGACTCTCACAGCCGTAGCCAGGTCCGTAAGAGGTCTTCTCCAGACGGCACCGTCGGTCGCCAGGAAAATGTACTCACTACTGGCGGCAAAGTCATTGATGTAGGCAGTGCGAGGAAGCTGCAGTCCGTCATCAAACCTCTCCCAGGTAGTGTCGGACAAGTCGAGGCGACAAACAGTTTGATAGAAATCCTTGGAGATAGAGGCCAGAAGCGTATTGCTGACCAAGAACAACTTCCGGAACCCCGAGGAATCGGGCAGTCCCGCATTGATGGCCCTCCAGCTACTGCCCTGGTCGCTGGACATAAAGAACTCTGGCCGAGTCGTGGCCACGTAAGCCGAATCGCCACGAGCGATGACCGTCAAGAAGTTCAAGGGAAGCCCGGCGCCTGCCTTCATCCAGGTGCTTCCTCCATTAGTACTGCGGTAAAGCTTATTCGTGCGGTTACTATCGATCTGGATCATGACGTAGAGCGTCGAGCGATCGGCGGTAATCTCCGCAACAAGACCGGGGAAGGTCCCTGCGCTGTCGATCCTCGTCCAAATCGTGCCCGTATCCGATGAGGTATACAGTTTGCCGTCGGGGTTGGCATAGAGCTTAGGGCCGCTCACCACAAGAGACGGGGAGCCGAAAAGTCCAGCCAAGACACTATCCCACGATCGTCCCAGATCCCGAGAGCGGAAGACGCATGGTTTGTTGGTTGTAAAACACTTCGATGTAGTCGAAGAGATGTAGATGGGCTCCGTCACGGAATCGGAACTGTTCATGGTCAACAGATTCAGTCTTGAGCGTGTGAAAGAACGATTCGGCTACAGCATTGTCGTAGCAACTCAGGCCGTTGCTTTGGAAAACGAGGACCGACTGCGTGGACAACAGTTCTCGGTACATCGCGCTCGTGTATTGGCTGCCACGGTCGCTGTGCATGATCAACGGCAATCGCAGTGGGTATCGTCGAACCGCCCGCTGGAATGCGGTGCAGATCAGCTGAGCATCGATCCGCGCGCTGGTCGACCAGCCGACGACAGCCCGCGAGAAGAGATCCAGGATCACGGCCAGATACAGCCACCCTTCGGTTGTCCAGATGTATGTAATATCTGAAAGCCAGACCTGATGCGGACACTCGGCGACAAACTCCCGACCGAGAAGATCGGGCGAGGCGGTGGCTCCTTCTCGCTGGCGTGTCGTGACACGGAAACGACGATGACTTTTTGCAGCAATGCCTGCTTTGGCCATCAGAAGGGCCACACGATGACGACCACAGGGGTTTCCCTGTTCGTTGAGCTTCCGGTGTATCCGAGGGCTTCCGTAGATGCCACGGCTTTCCTGGTGAACGATTTTGATCTGTTCCAAGAGTCTCACGTTGGCCATTGTCTGAGCACTGACGATAGGGGCTCTATGTCTATTCCCGGACGTAAGTACGAAAAGGTGCTAAAAAGTAAATTCCCGATTTCTAGCAGAGCATCAGAACCGGTGGGTATCCTGGAAAGGGAGTCCCACGTCTGGGCGTTGTCTGTGGAGAAGTAGAGCCTGCCGACGCAGGATGCGTAGAGACCCCGGGAGGTGCAGAGCAGCGTTGTTGGGCTTCCCTTGGGAAAAGGAAGCCTCTCCCACTGAGCTGACGAGGCAGGGATCGTCAGCACGCTTGAGACAGTCAGTATGAGACAGAGCTTGTGCATCGTTGCTATCCAATGCATCTATTTGACAACGCAGAGTTTCCTTGTCTGAAGGAGGGCGCCGGCATTGAGCCGGTAGAAGTACACTCCGCTCGCAAGATTCGAACCGTCGAACTTCACCTCGTGAACCCCCGCATCCCTCCTCTCACTGACCAAAACGTCGACCTCGCGGCCCAAGATGTCATACACCGTTAGCGTCACGTGGGAAGCCTTCGGCAACTCGAACTTGATGGTGGTCGAGGGATTGAACGGGTTGGGGTAGTTCTGCGCGAGTACGAAGTTATCCGGCACCATGGTGACTGGCGGTTCAACGCTCGTGAGATTTCCGTATACACTTCCGTTGATCCTCGCCCCCTTGAAGCTGTACGGCCCAATCATCGCGTTCATGTCGGTTATTCCAAGACTGTCGATCACATGAATCCATTGCTCATCATCCACGAAGAGCGGGTTATCCAATCCGAACGACCAGGCGCGACGCGGGGGGGTGAACGAGAGGATCCCCCAAGTCGAGATGGTATCCCTTGTCCACGTATGCACAATTACGGTGTCATGCAACTGGCCGGCTGTCGAAAAGATTGAGTCTCCGGGCGCGCTCGAAAAATCAAATTGCAGCACCTCGCCGTATGGTGTCCAGCGGAACACGCTATCGCCTGCCTGCCGCAGACAGGCCCCATACCACCACCATCCAGATACGACCGAGTAGCGGTGGCCATTGGGCATCAACGTGTCACCGATGACGGTGGTCTGCTGCACGTCCACGAAGGGATGATTTGGATCTGGGAAGAGGATCTGGAAATACTGCCAGGTATCACCAGTTTGGAGCGGGAAGTGCGCGTGCTGGGCATCGACGGCAGCGGAGAACAGAAATAGGGCAAGCCCGGACAGAAAGATGTGCCTCATGGTGCCTCCGTGTGAGGCCTTACTTCAGCAACAACGACATTCAATGCTAACGCCGTATAGTACTCCGAATCCTAGAAACAAGCAAGGCGCTAGATTACAGACGCGTGATTGGGGGCGGAGGCTCCCATACCAGCTACCGATGTGTGGTGATCACACCCGTAAGAGCAGAGCCGGAGAATTGTCAGCCAAAACAAATGGCACGGGAGAGCAATGTCCGCCAAGTAGTTGCGGAGTGTCGGTGTGTGAAAAAGGAAAGGCCCGGGCAGCAATGTCCGGGCCTTCATAATACCTCGCAAGTGAGGAGACTATTGTTCGAGCGTCGTGGAGCGGCGTGTTAGGCGCCGTGCCCGCCACCTAATCGGCGCAATAGCTCCACCCGGTGACCGTACCGTCTTGAACCTGTGTACGAAATGTCTGCAACCATTCATCCTCGCAATCGAGTTTGAAAGCCTCGTCGTAGTAGTAGAGTGCAAGCTTCCGGGCCCGGTTGCGCTGGAGTTCAATTGGTGACTTGTCGATGTAAGGCTCAAAGCACTCAAGCTTGTAGCCCCCTTGTTCATCCTTGAAGTCACGGAGGACCATGAAAAGGTCCTTGTAGAAATCCCCAAGCAACACGCAGACGATCCCGGCATACGGTCCGTGGGGAAATTCCTTGATGTAGGCAAGGGCAGAGTCGACATTCGGCATCTCCCCCAGTCCGTGGAACGTCCGCACACCCAAGATCGTGGAATAAAGCGTCAAAGGACGCAAGGGAGAATTCGGATTGAGCGAATGTGCTTCCACCAGGAATTCCTCCGTGTAGCCAATCTCATCGGTGTAGTGGCCGATGAACAAACCCAATTTCTTGTAGCGCTCAGGATCAAAGTGCGACGGTGACCTGCCCGGGAAAGCCGTGTGGACAGTGTCGACGAAGGCCGTGACAGTGCTATCCAAATGGACAAGTGCTTCGACGGTCTTGTGCCTGCTGGGTGTGCGTGTACACGTCTTCCAAATGCGACAGACTGCTGTCGACCCACGTTTGGCCCGGCGACAGGGCAACAGGAATCAGTGTCAAGAGCAACAAGCTTACGGTGTTCCGTGTCATGATCTGCTCCCATGTCAAAATTGGGTGGCGGGTATGGAGCGTAACTCTTGGCTTGCCGCATTGCGTCGAATACCCTACCCATCCATAGTGCACAACAGCCCTCCCACCGATGCATCCGGCAAGCGAGCTGTCTCAAATTACGATGCGGTAGTGTACTGCGATTCTTGAAAACATGCAAGGCGCTGGGTCACACACGCCTGATTGGGGGAGGATGCTCCCTTACCAGCTACTGATGTGTGGTGATCACACCTGTGAGAGCAGAGCTGAAAAGTTTCCACCAGAAAAATGCAATACGGGAGAGCAATGTCCGCCAAGTAGCCTCGGAGTGTCGGTCGGAGGTCTAGACTGACCCCACTCCCCCTCTGTTTGTGGCGGGTGTGGGACATCTCGTTGAAAATTCTCCGCCGTTGAATCTTATCACACTTTATCATCTCTCGGAGGGTTGTTATGATCACGGCAAAGCGGTTCGACAACGGAACGGTGGCGAAGGCAGACAAATGGTCCATGGTGCAGTTCTTCTCAGCAGGGAAGAAGCTGGACACCAAGGGCTCGCGTGGCTTGCTCAAGGCATCTCAGGAAGAGATTGCAGAGCATCCAGTGGCTTCACAGCTGAGAGACGAGTTCCTCGCATTGAAAGGGGAACTGCAGAAGGCTGGACGAGTGGTCGACGGGGAGATTACTTTCTCCGTCAGCGAAAGCCAGAGTGGAGACATCTGGTTGAACGGGACGATGTACAAGAGCCACAAGCCCTCAGCAGATGAAAACCGGGCTGCATTGGCCTCCATGCCAGAGTGACAGTCTGGGAATCTAAGCCCACACATCTATACATAAATCCACAGGGGTACGGGAGAGCATAAACTCCCGTGTCCCTGTCCTTTTGTCGCAACGACTCAATAAACAGCACATGAGTCCTTAAGTGCAGGACCGAATAACTGTCAGTGGACCTGCCGGGTCACTAGAGCGTTCATTCGCATTGGGTAATTCCGGAGAGCCCGTAGCCTTGAGGGCCATGTCCCCTCCTTCCAACCAGCCAACCCGTCCGCCTCCCAGGGGGAGGTGCATCACTGGAATCACCTGTCACGTAATCTTGAGTGTCCCTGTTGGCAGATCTGCTGACTAGCCCTTCCTAGCCTCTACCGGGCCATTCTCGCCGGCCCAACCAATCCCAAGAAATCAACCATTTGCCACCAGGAGAAATCACGATGAGAACCTACACGCTGTTCCGTTATCCTGTCTGTACGTTCAATGCATCAATCACTCTCTTTGAATCATTTCTGGAGTCCCGCATGTTTGCCGCCGCTCATCCTGACATGATGGAAGAAGAGATAGAGGCGACAAGCCTTGAGGAAGCTCGCGTGCTTGCCATTGCCCGGGTGGAACAGCTCATCGACGAGTACGAGCACGTAGCGATGGAGCAATAGCATCCTGATTCTACGATCGCCACCTACCGCCAAGACGGCTTACTTCTCAAATTTCTACCCACTCACCAGAGGATTCGGAAAGGAGAAACAACGCACCATGGCTGAAACCGCCATAACACCTCAGAGCCGATCACTGCATGTTGTGCAGATTGACCGCCTTAACATTGAAGACAAGATTATCAGCGATGCGCACGACAAGCTGGTGGACCTCCGCCAGATGCATGCGTATGTCAAGTTCTGCTATGACAAGGGCAAGATAAGTGAAGAGCAATTCAAGGACCTTCGCAACGACCTGGAAGAAGGCTGGACCACCCTGGCACGCATGCATCTCGTCGATTATCTGGCCCTCAACGAGTTCATGGTCAAGATGGTACCCATCGACGCTGTTGAAGATGGGATCGAACAGGGTTCCCCAATAATCGAAATGCCGCCAGTATCCCAGTCCGCATGAAGCAGGTCTAGTTTGAACACCCTCAAAAACCACAAGGGAGAGATTTGCCGTTCTCTCCCTTTGTACTTCCAAGAGGAATCACATGACAACACAGAGAGAGGTATACAAGGTGCTCGTAGTGGGGGCGAGCGGCAAGGGGAAGACGATGTCCGCCCGCAACCTCGACAGGGCGACAACCGGATTTGTAAACTGTGAAAATAAGCCGCTCCCATTTCCGGGAAGGTTTGAGCATACGGTTCGCATTGTCTCGCAGGCAGGTGGCCCCCCGGCTTACCAGCAGGTTCTACAGACGATCAAGGACATGGCATTGAATCCCAAGATCCAACGGATCGTCGTGGATTCCTTCAGCGCCTACATGGACATGGTGTTGCTGCACTGTAGGGCAACGAAGAAAGGGTACGATGTGTGGTCAGAGGTAGCTTCGCTCATTGGGTTGTTCCTTGACTATGTGAAGCGGTGTCCCAAAGAGGTCTATGTAACCGCACATTACGAAATACTGAACATTGAATCTGCGAGTGAGAAGAGGGTCAAGACTCAGGGCAAGGCTTGGGAGGGGCTCGTCGAAAGCCAATTTACGATTGTCCTATTCGCCGATGCGAAGAAGGAGCCCAACAAGCGCCCGGAGTATTTCTTCTCGCTCATGGGCCAGGACACGAGTGCCAAGTGTCCTCCCGCGATCTTCGGGGAAGACGTCTTTGTCATTCCCAACGATCTGGCCGAAGTCGATAAGGCAATCGTCAAGTTCGCGAGCGCCGCCTGAGTTCTCCACTCAAATGAACTGGCTAGATTTTTACCCACTCACTGCAACATTTTCGATAAAGGGAGCGATCCATGAGCTTATCATGCGAAGATCACAGAAGCTATGGTACTGAAGTAGAACCGGGCGTGTACCTCGATCAGGCAACCATTCTGGATGTCTCCGAGCTGACTGATACGCAACCCAAGAATTTCAAGAAGCCCATCGGGTTAGGTATTGGGCTTATCCTGGAGAAGGAGGGACTGTCGTTCAATCCGGAACTCAGGATTTTCGGGGATCCAAAGGTTGACGATGACGGGAAGATCATAGGATGGGGTAGCGCATTTCCCGTGAAGGATGTCCTCGCCAAGATCGGAGGCTACGCGGGGAACATCGGTGTGGGCAAGAACCCGAAGAAGATCCCCGACAAGGTTCTTCTCGGTCTGGTTGGTAAGACCGTCGTGTACCTGCGCTATTGCTATGGCAGGAGTCTGGAGGGCAAGGTCCGATACGCCACCTGGAAACAGGTCAGCTCAACGGAGGCGGATTTGGTGAGACAGTGGAGGCAATCACGAGCCAAGGGGTACCCCCGAGACTTCGACCCAACCTTGGTGAAGGAGTCCATCCCAGTTGCCGAAGTTGCTTTCTGATGTGAAGCGGCTGTGAATCGTTCGACACGCCACCGGTAGCACCGGGCGGAGCGGTACATGTCCGGTGCTGCTGGGCAGCGGCGTTGAACTTGAAGAACTACATGGAAACAAGGTTGCGAAGCAAGGTCACATTAGGAAAGGAATCCGTACCATGAACGAAATCCATAGAGAGTCCCTGTTCGACGATGATGATGCGGACTACCCGGCAACAAGCTGGGGCATCCGTATGCGGCTGGCTCGTATTCAGCGCATTGAGGAAGCGCAGAAGAAACTCGATCAGCAGTTTGCCGATGCCCAAGCCTGGTTCAACGCCAAGGCGGAACAGTTCAACTGGCAAATCGAGTATGAGCGCGAACAGATGCGCAACCAGCTCGTCGTAACCGGGGAGAAGTCCATTCCGACCGATCTTGGCACGGTATCGCTCCGCAAGGG
Source organism: uncultured Bacteroidota bacterium (assembly GCA_963809695.1). Lineage (GTDB taxonomy): Bacteria > Bacteroidota > Ignavibacteria > UBA10030 > UBA6906 > JAGDMJ01. Next base: position 393,125 of record CAWEKI010000007.1, on the reverse strand, counting down.
CGTGAAGAAGCATTGGCCGGAACCGGACGTACTCCTGGCCTTCGCCAAGAAGGAAGCCATTGCCGACGCCATCAAGACGAAGGAAGTTCCGGTCATGAAGGTGATCGACAAGTTCGTTGCCGACACCGGGGTAATACCGGAGGGCTACACATCCGAAGAGACTCTCGGTGTTACCATTCGTCCACCCAGCGCGAAACAGGCTCCGGTTCAACTGCCCGAAGCCGCATGAGGTCATACCATTTCTTCGGCATCAGCCTCTCCTGGGGAGGCAAAGAGACATCCAGAGGCATCTATCTCAACGCCTTTAACATTCTCACTGTGGACCTGCTTGTAAGTGTCAGATACGGTGTCCATGTTCAGACAGCCCTGGGGCTCTTGCGTATGGAGGCCTCAGTTGGACTTGGCTGGTGGGACAGGGATGGTCCTCGAACAGGGTGGCCGAACTAGCGAGATGTCCTTCGGTCGGCATGACAGAATCGTGGAGTGATGGTCGCTGCCCCAGACAGGTATGGAGGCAGCGACCAAAGTGTAACGTCTAAACCTTCAATTCCCGACTGCTTTACAGGAAAACTTCTTGTGTGTTACAGTTACACTTGTCCCCGGGGTGTAGGTATCTGTCCCCTTCTCCGAGCTTGAATAGGCTACCCCATCCTTGTTGTATCAAAGTGTAACTGTAACAAATACCAGAAAGTTGGAGAAGATGTTCTGTTTTTGCGCTATTCTCCCGTTACACTTTCCGTTACACTTCCACCGCCGAACTGTACACCGTAACGTCCGCAGACTTCCCTGAGAAGCTCCGCCGAGATTTTGTAGCATCGGGTGGTATCCCGATCGTGGTCGACTCGTTGTGATGTTTGGTTGATACCCAGGGTGCGCAACCTCGGCGTGAGCTTCTTGGGGCTTGAAAGCCACTCCAGGTCCTTCTGAGAACGGAGGTACTTGCAGACTGAGTCAACTGGAAAAAGACCAACGCCGTCAACCTCGCGAGCAGGTTTGACCTTCTTCCACATGGAAACCAAGCCGGAAAGCAGAGCGGAGGTCTCATTGTTTTGTTGGTCATCCTGTACTTGTTCCTCAGCCCGCCGCAGGGCAAGATCGTGCATTTCACTGGTGAGCCAACGACTCTCGCCTCCCACAAGCTCGGCGATGAGCATGATTGGAGCCCAAAGCTCGTTGGGCCGGTTCTCTAGCCCTTCCAGCCCCCGAATTTCCCCCCGGTGGTTGTTGAATCTGTCGGCGAGAGCTACACCGTGGGTAAGCGCAAAAATGTAGTGGTCATCACGGAGGGCACCTTCAAGGGATTTGATTTGGCTGTTGCCTGTGTAGTGTTCCGCCTTTTCGGCTGGTGATTTCCTCACCATCCGAATTGCTATGGTTCGGTCCTGCAGGACGTTGTCGATCCCGCTAATCCCGCCGATAACCTTCGGTGAGTAGGCCCAGTACTCTTTTGTATCCCCATAGTTTTCTCCGCCCATCCGCCTCACCGTTGCACCTCTCTTGTAGCCCGCTTTCAGGACCTTGAGAAGCGCGGCGGCGTGAGCGTCTTTCTGGCCCCCGCCGAGGTGCTCCGCCTCATCAATGAATAGGGTTGAACTGAATACGTCAACGTCGTTATAGATGACCGCAGGTGTTGAAGAAGAACTGAAAACTCCATTGAAACAGACCTCTGCAAGGAGGTCGAGCAGTGTTGTTTTTCCAGACCCCTTTTCTCCCGTCACGTGGACATAAGGGAAAGCTGGAAGGGCGCGGAAGACGTATGTACCCATCACCCAGAGTGCGAGAAAACTGTACTCAGCATCGTCCCCGAGACGGACGAAACGCTTTATGTGTCTGACAAGCCGTGTAAAGAGAGCCTTCGGGTCGACGGTTAGTTGCCTAGTTATGAATCCTTTGACAGCCTCTGAGGACAACCTCCCGCCCCTTGCAGCTTCTTTACGTAGCATGATCTTCTTCGCCTTGGCCTGCTCAAAGGTCAGGAACTCTCGTTTGGATGTAACGAGGAATTTTTCGCTGCCGAAGAGTTGCCCATAGTAAAATACCCCGTCCACATAGTCTTGAGCAGCGTTCACGATTCGCATCTGCTCCTGCTCCTCTAATGCTTTGAGTACCTCGTCCGAAATAATCGGGACGCTCTGTTCAGTAGGCGTTGTCTGTATCTTATTCATAAACTCTCTCCTTCAAAAGGGAAGAACAGTCGGCTGACGCCGTTGAAGGTTGAGGTGGAGCGTCAGCCAATTAGGGATCCCGCCACATCCGGGACTACCCGCCTGATTTTCAAAATTGTTAAGGACTGATACGCGCGTCGGCTTCACGACGTGCAATTGGCGAGACCTTACACGTTGGACGACACATCCTACCCTTCGTCATTTGAAAGATTGCAGATCCTCCCGATCCGGCTCCTATTCGGGTTTGTGCCGAGCCGAAAAGGAAACAGAACGCAATCTGGTATGGGGCAATGCTTCACCTCGCCTACAATTCTGCCCGAACATTCCACACACTTTGCACGGATTGCTTTCAAAGGGGTCATTTGGTTCTCCCATAAAAAAAGGCAACCCCGGGGCAACGGTACCCCAGGATTGCCTATCATGATTTTTTCCGTTGTAAAGGGATTTGACTCCCTCTACTACCAGAAGAACTTTTCAAAACTGCTTCAAGATTTGATCAGAAAATAGCCAGAATTGCGCTCTTTTCTTGTGGAGAGTATTTCACTACTGCGTCGAAACTCCTCGGGATTTCCTCTACTCGTCTGTTTCCGGGGAGTTGGTTGGGTCCTCGAAGTCTTCAATACTCCTACCAACCGACCTTTCACGACTCCGGTATAGACTGTTGCTTAGACCAACCATCTTCCGGTCTATTACTTCGATTGCGTCTCGCCAAAACTGCTTTTTGGCCTTCGTCTTTGCGTAGTTCTTCTTCTTCATAAGTTCCCCTTTTAGCCTCAGCACAAACTGCACTTCCGTGAATCGCCTGCTCCAGGTGGCATTGGACACTTTTGATGAATCGTACAACTTTCGTAGGCTCAGCTCTGATTCATTAAAGGTCTCGACGGCGGTGATGTATGCATCAATCATTTCCCGCTGCTCACGAAGATCCGAAGGAGTTGAGGGCTCTGCGGCGGGGGATTCTGTCTCTTTCACCGGGAAGGGGATTCCATGCTCTATGTACCAGAAGTGATAGGTATCAAGGACAGCTTGGAAATACGAGACCATCTCGTCACCAACTGAACCCGGTCTGTTGGCTTGGTGCTGCCTCCATTTCAGAAGACCATCATTGGCTCTTATGGCCTCTGCACGGTTCAGGTCCGCACACAGTTGAAGCCCCTTTGTGGCAATGCGGGTGAGAATTGCAGCTTTGCGCTCGTCAAGATCCTTCGTTGAAGCGACCAATGACTGACGTTGCCCCTGTCTCGCATTCTCTGGGTTGACTAACACTGCCCGGTCATTCAATTCGTTTCGAACGTCCAAACCGAATTTCTCGGGAGGCAATACTTCGCTATCCCATTCATCAAAAACTCCCATCGGCGGACTCTCTCCGTGCTTGTAGGAAAGATACTTCTTCCGGATCGTGAAAAGACCGATAGAGATTTCATCGATATGATCGAAAACCGTAAATGTCAACGATGGATTCACGATTGCTCACCAATCAGTGATTCGAAAGACATGTGATTATTGCGACACACCCAGTCAACGATGGCAGGATCGAACGACCCTCCTGACGCTCTGCGTTTGATAGTTCAACACAATGGGAGGTTGACGATCTTGCCACGGAAGCTCAGGAACACTCCTAGGTAGATTCCCGTGTCCTGGACTTTCGTGTTAAACACCGTTTATCACCACTTCAGGCAAGTCCATGCTCCATATCGGTCTTTGCAGAGTTTCAATGTGAGGAGTTCGAGCCAGATTTTCGACTTAGGACACTACCAAAAGGTTCGGCGGTGTGCCCGCACGCCTGGCAATTTTCCCCCACTCAGCGCGGCCTTCTTCTCCCGCTCCCGCCAAGCCATAGAATGTAACGTCTTTCAATAAAACCCTCGAAACACCCCACTCACGGTCGGATTTCCGTGTGTAGAATTGATTCTCGAATGTACTTTAGAGAAATCTGCACCTTAAGTCAACCAGTGCGACCAGTTCCGCACGATGTCGCTCACCGGGGCTGGCTCATTCCGGCAGCCGTACTAATTCAACACATCAGAGCCATCCTTCACAGAAAGGGCAAGCAGTCCAAATGGCACACAACCTTAATACGACCAACGGCAGAACAAGCCTCTTCTACGTTCAAGAAACACCCTGGCACAAGCAGGGGACACGGCTGGACAAACCGGCAACAGCGGAGGAGGCAATTTACGCAGCAGGACTGGACTACCGGGTTATCAAGCGCTCACTCTTTGCAGAAAGCGGCGTCACCCTCACCCCGGTTCCTGATCACTTCGCCACCGTGCGTACTGACACCCAGCAGGTTCTGGGTGTTGTCGGCGCACGCTATTGCCCAATTCAAAATCGGGATGCATTTGGATTCTTCGATGCACTCGTAGGAGAGGGAGAAGCGATCTACCATACGGCCGGAGTCCTGGGCAAAGGCGAGCGCATCTGGATCCTCGCTAAACTGCCCGACTACATCAAGGTGCGCGGTGATGACATTGTTGAGGAGTTTCTCCTCCTTACCAATGCCCACGACGGTTCAGGTACTGTCCGGGCCAAGCTCACACCTATCCGCGTCGTCTGTCAAAACACGCTGAGTGCGGCACTCGCCGATGGACAACAAGAGGTCCGCATTTCTCACACAGCCAATGCAACGAAGCGTCTGGAACAAGCCCACAAGGTGCTGGGATTGTCCAACGTCATCTTCGGGCAGTTGGAACTGATTTATCACAAGATGGCAGTCACACGTTGCTCCAACGCAAAGCTGCTGGACTATGTCAAGAGCCTGGTGCCGGATAATCCAATGGTGGAAGATCATGCCCGTACAGAGGCAATCCGCAAGAACATTCTGGAAGCGTATACGCACGTTAACAAGGAAGCGCACGAGACATGGTGGGGTGCCTACAACGCCGTCACGGAGTACACCGACCATTTCCAGAGCAAGAGCACCAACCCCGACAAGATGCTGCAGAGCATGTGGTTCGGGGGCAAGGAAGAGCTTAAGAAGACAGCTTTTCGTCTTGCTGTCGATACTCTTAGGACGCTGTGATGAAGGTAACACCTTTAGTGACACCGCAATGATGAATGTCTGCATTGCAGAGTACTGCATGCATGTCTCATTCCTGACAGGGGAGATGCGGCTTCTCTTTAATAGTACCGCTACTTTCCGACGCATGCTCATCCATTTCCGTGATACAGAACACATGCATCTTGCTTTTTTTATTGATTCGCATTACTCTTGACAATGGTTATTTGACAGCAGCCTTTTTGCTCTTCACTGTGGTGAGAAGGCTGTGTCGTTTCAAGATGACGCTGCAAACAACGTGAACAACACACACAAATGCGCGTAGCCACCTTCACAGGCGGAGTAGACGCATTGCGTATAGCCAGGATCATACGCCATTGCGTTGCGGCACCAGGCATCTCGAATCCTCACGGAGCATCCATGAAAACTCAGAACCTGTTCCTTCTCCTTGCATGTATTCTTCTCGCCTCAGCGCACGTTCACTCCCAACTGATCAAAGGGGTCGGCATCAAAGGCGGCGTTACCATCAGCAACATCCGCATGACGGAGTATGGCGGGAGCTACGACAATGTCGTGAATCCCTGCGTTTCCCTTTTTGCCCGGTTCCTGGACACCGAGCACTTCGCTTTGCAAACTGACCTCTTCTACCTGCGAAAGGGAGCAAGCGTAACATTTAAGGTCCCCGAGAACCCGTGGGACGTTGAAAGAACGCTGGACTATACCACGGAAATGGGCTTTCAATACCTTTCACTTGCCCTGGCCGCCCAACCGAGAGTATCATTCGAGTCGGTGGCCCTCTACGCTCACCTTGGGCCCACGGCAAACTACATGTTGACCGTCCACGATTTCGGGTCGCTCGACGCCTTTAAGAGGTTCCAACTGGGCTACACCGTTGGACTGGGGGTGGATTTCGCTCGCCTCTTCACTTCGCACCTTTTCATCGAAGTCCAATACACAGGCGACTTCCAGTCCTTCTATGAGGGGTTTTACTATCATCGCTCCTGGATCTTCTGTCTGGGGACGACACTCTAAGTCCAGGGGCTAATCTGAATACTTGGACAAGGGGGGCCGCAATGCAACGGCGCATAAAAGGCGCGGCATCGACGCTCGTTCATTTGTTTAGCCAATTATTGGGCAAGGTCAGTAGAAATAGTTGTTCTCGCTCCATGCCCGGCTGGCTGGAGGGTGGTATCCGTCATTCATGGAAAGTGAACGAATTCATTTGGCGACTGCTCGCCCGGCGTCTATCATTTAGCCTCATTTCCGACAAGGGAGTGGGGCTTTTTTCTGCTTGACAATGGTATCGACAAACGGTACACTCCATCCCGATACCGGGACTACCCTATATAGGAGGAAACAGACCTCAAAAGGGGACCCCTTAACGGACCCCTTCCTAGACTAAAATTTGCCTTTGGATAATTCATAATCCTCCATTTCCCGCTCCAAAAGCCCGATTTCGAACCTGACCCCGACTCATAATCTGCGGGTCGTTGGTTCGAATCCAACAGGGCCCACAATTTGGAGCCAAAATTGGCCCAGGGGCGCAGGTCCCGGTTCCCCCGCCGTAGGCGGGGAACCGGGATCCTCGTCCCGACCACGAAGTTAGACGCGGCTTCGCCTTGCTAACTTCGGTCGGGACGGGATTCGAGTCCTGCAGGGCCCACGATTCCTTCTTGATCTCCAGTCCCACCGAAATACCCTGCCTGTAAATCCTATTGTTTTTATGGGTCCCGTTGGCTAATGTTGTGCACATGGCCAGGGAAATCGCGCTCCGATGTCAATTCGCCTCTCCTGAAGTATTTATTACCTCACATTTTGCCCAGTTTTGTTGATTTTTGCCCGCTATTGCATTCGCCAGCTTTGGCGTAGCCTTTGCTTAGACATGTCTCGGCACAGAATCACAGCATACAGCATCAGGATTCGTATGAAAATACTGCTCGTTGACGACGAAAAGGGCTTTTTGAACGTCATGGGTGAAGTTCTGCGTGACTGCGGGTATGAAATCCTGCTCGCAGAAGACGGCAAGCAAGCGCGTGAACTCCTCGAGATGGAAAAGTTTGACCTGATCATCTCGGATGTCTTCATGCCTACGCTTGACGGCGTGCGCTTCCACAGCTTTGTCCGCGAGTTCACCGACTTTCCCGACATCCCCTTTATTTTTGTTTCCGGATACGACGACGAGCACACGAGAAACCTGGTCGTGAATTCCGAGATCGACTTCTTTTTCAGCAAAACTACTCCCATTGATTTGATACTCGCACTCATCGAAAAATTGAAGCATGCCGGACAACGCATATCCGCATAACTGATCCCATGACCCCAGCTGAAATACATGCAATGTCACAACCGGAAGATTCCGGGGCTTCCCTCGAGCGGGCAGCGAAACCCGCAGCAGGCACCCGGCCGGTGATGACGTCGTTCCTCGAGCATCTTGTCCGCAACGGGACCATCTCGAAGGAGATCGCTGTCCAAGCTTCAGAGTGGAAGCGGGACAGAGAGCGGGACAAGCGAAGCCTTATCGATATTCTCCGGGAGGAGTTCGGGGTTCCCCGCGACGTTCTCCAATATCAGGTCGCGCAGTTCTATGCGTTCCGTGTCGTCGATCCCAGCGACAGGAGCACGCGGCGGCTGACGGGTGCAGACGTAAACCGATTGGTCAAAGGGCTTCCCGAGCCGATCCGCCAGCTGGCACTCCGTTTCAAAGTTCTTCCATACGACGTTGCCGAGAATCAGCATGACAAGATCGTTGTCGTGACGCCCAATCCAGCCGACCGTGAGGTCTCGGAAGTCGTGCGCGCGCTCCCGTACAAGAAGTTCGAGATCTGCTACATGAAGGAAAGCGACTGGACCGACTATTGGCGCCAGGTAACATCGGACAAGCCCTTCGTGAAGCCCGCGTTGGGCAATGCTGACGGCACGGCGGGCGAACTGGAAACCGATTTTGAAGGAACGCTGGACCGGGATATCAGCCGCGGCCAGCTGATCGCCCTTGTCGATAACGTGCTTTCGGATGCCGTGCGGGTGGAAGCCACGGACGTTCACTTCGTCCCCCGCAATGCACGGAAGACCGACGTGTTTTTCCGGATCGACGGGACCCTTTCCCTCTGGTATTCCATCGACGAAGCGCGCACGGAAGCGGTTGCGGCCGTCGTCAAAGCGCGCAGCGTGTCCATGGACCGCTACGAGCGTATGGCTGCGCAGGAGGGAAGCACCCAGAAAGTGATCGATGGCAAGACGGTGCGCTTCAGGGTCTCTTCATTGCCGGTGGTGGACCGCGAGCCTTCGGTGAAATACGAGGCGCTCGCACTGCAAGTGATGCAAGACAGGGAAATACCTGTCCGCCTCGACACGATCGGGCTCGACCCCTATTCTCTCCAGGCGTTTAAGGAGGCACTCGCCCTTCCGCAAGGACTGGTCATTTTCACGGGATTGCAGGGAAGCGGCCGGAGCACAACCATAACAGCTGCGCTCCGCTCGGTGATGAAGCCGACGCTCAATACGATCACCGTGGAAGACCCGGTCGAATGCATCCTTGACGGGGCCAGGCAGGTGAGGTTGACGCACAAGCTGAATTTCGATGATGCACTTCGCGCCATCCTGCGCCATGACCCCGATATCGTCATGCTCGGCGAGATCGCTGACCGGGCCACTGCGGAGATCGCGCTGCGTCTGGCGACGACCGGGCATCGCGTCTTCTCCGTTGTGCATGCGCACGACACGGTGGGAGCACTGCAACGGCTGCTTGGCATGGGCGTGGAGCCGTATCTGCTTGTGTATGGCGTGACGTTGATCAGTACACAGCGCCAAATGCGCCAGCTCTGCACGCGATGCAAGGCCCCCAACACGGGCGTCAGCGACCAGGAACTGAAGCACTTTGGCCTGGGCGGAGAGAAGGTCGTGTTCTACAGGCCCGGCAACTGCATCGAGTGCATCGGGGGCTTCAAAGGAAGGATTTCCATTTACGAGTCCCTGCTGATGACGCCCGAGATCCGTGACAATGTCCTGAATCGCAGCGGATCGTTCCCCGCAGCAGCCGTCAGGGATGCGGCGATGCGGCACGGAATGCGCAGTATTGCGGCGAAGGCCGTCGAAGTCCTGCGCAATGGGCTGACTACCGTGGAAGAAGCAAGCGGCGCGATGTCGTTTTCCCTGCCGCTGGTACCCTGAAGGGTGTTCCGGGAAAAAATGACACCGCGAGGTCAAAGTTACCCGGGGCCGCGCCGGGTCAGGGGCAAAACCGACGGTTTCCCGAGGGACGTGAAAGCAGGAAATCATGGCATGGCAGTTGACGAAGAACAGGACAAGCAAAAAGGATCTTTGTACCCGGCAACATCAACAATCAACATCAACAAATAAAAACAGAGGAGCTATACCATGGGACAGCAGCAACTTCTTCTGATCATCCTTGGCGTGATCGTGGTCGGGATTGCCGTGGCGGTCGGAATCACCATGTTCTCCGACAACGCCGTCTCGGCCAACCGGGATGCGGTCTCCAACGATCTGGTCAACCTTGCGGCCCGGGCCCAGCAGTTCTACCGCCGCCCGGCAGCCTTGGGCGGTGGCGGCAACTCTTTCGTCGGTCTGACGGCCGATGCGGCTGGTCTGGCCAAGCTGACCAACATGGCCCTTGGCAAGAATGCCAACGGGACCTACACGGTTTCATCGGCTGGAACGGCCAACCAGGTGATTATCCAGGCTGTGGGAACGGAGATGGGCTCTGCAGGCAATCCGGTCACTATGTGCATCATCGCGCGTGACCAGGGCCGTACCGACAGTCTCTATCAGGTGTACTAAAGAGTACCGGAGTGGGACCCCATGTCCTGGGGTCCCATGACCCATCCACGGCACTATAAGAAGACAGAAAAGTCATGGGAAGCCAGCAATTACTTATCATCGTCATCGCCGTCGTGATCATCGGCATTGCCGTGGCAGTCGGTGTGACATGGTTCCGTGACTCTGCAGCATCCAGTAACAGAGACCAGTTGTGCGCGGACCTTGCACAGTACGGCGTCAGGGCGCAGGCGTTCTACAGGCGCCCGTCGGCCTTCGGCGGCGGGGAAAGCAGCTTCAACGGTCTGACGATGGATAAGATCACGAGCCGGGCGACGAACCTCAACGGGACCTACTCATTGGATCCCGATCCGGTCTCCGGAGCACCCGCGTCAATCAAGCTCACGGGCGTTGGGACGGAAACAGGAATTAACGGGACGGGCCCTGTGAAGGTCGTGATGATGGTCTTCGCTGATACGATGAGAGTGGATGAGTCGGTAGGTAACTGACGTTGTAACACGACATTCTTACAAGGGGTATCTCCCCTCGACGTCTCGACTGGGCTGCCAGGTGGGGGATCTGGCAGAACGCATGGAGCCGATTCGAAGCAGGGGAGAGTACCCTTTCGTTTTTTGATGGAGCATCTTTCAGGCAAACGGGAGACAGTATGCCAGAATACAGAATTGAAGGCGTGACCTCCGGCGGGAAGCCGGTTCAGGGTGTGTTGGAAGCAGATTCCTCCCGCTCCGCCCGGCAGAAGGCGTCCTTGATCGCGCAACAGCGGAAGTTTAAACTGCTTCATGTCATTGCGAAGGCTACGTGGGTGTACAAAGTCCAGCGCGGCACGGAGAAGCCCCTCATGGGGGAGCAGAAGGCCTTCACCAAAGCGGAGGTCCAGGACGCGCTCCAGAAGATGGGGTACCGCGTGATTCGCGTGCAACGGCGGTTCCTCGACTTCAAAGCGAAGCCGCCGGCCACCGAGATCGTCACTTTTGTGCGCGTGAGCGCAGACCTGATCCGGCAGAAGCTTCCGTTCAACGAGATCATGCAGCTGCTCGTGAATGACATTCAAAACCGAAGTCTCCGCGAAGCCATCAAGGATATCAATACTGAGCTCAAGCAGGGGAAGGACAGTGAGAAGGCCTTTGTGAAGCATGAAGCCATCCTGGGCCGGTTCACGGCACATATGCTCGGCCTCGCCTCGAAAAGCGGTAACATGGCCGAGATTTACGAGAGCACCGCGAAGTTCCTTGAGCGTCAGGCGGAGTTCAAGAAGAACCTCAAATCGGCGCTCATCACACCGTTGATTACGCTGGCGGTACTGTTCGGGGCGGTCGTCTACTACGTCGGGTACATTTTCCCCGCGACCGCAGGGCTGTTCAAGAAATTTAACATTGAGTTGCCGCCCATGACGCGTGCAACGCTGATGATGAGCGACTTCCTGACAGCCAACATTGTCATTATCATGATTCTCATGGCCGTACCCATCGTGCTGGGCGTGCGCTTCTTTTCCACGGAGAGGGGGCGCTTGATTCTTGACCAGTACGTCTGGAAGGCCCCGGCCATCGGGACGCTACTGCACAAGACGAGCATCGAGATCTTCTGCCGGGTGTTCTACGCGCTGTACAGCGGCGCCGGCGAGAACATTGAGGTCATCCGCCTGGCCTCGGAGGCATGTGGCAACAAATACATGGAGCACAAGATCAAAACGATCGCCCTTCCGCTGATGATTCAGAAGGGAGCAGGCATTACGGAGGCATTCGAAGCTACGGGTGTCTTCACCAAGACCGCCATCTCCCGGTTCCATTCCGGCGCGGAGACAGGAACGGTCAAGAACACCGCTCTCCAGCTCGCAGAGTATTACGAGAAGGAGACGACCTACAAGATGAAGAATGCGATCGATTACATCCAGCTGATGATCTCCATGATTATTATGGTCGTGTTGACGGCCCTCACGATCGTTTCGTCGGAGACGGCAACGATCAGGCCAAAGAATCCAGCAATGGGGCAGGCGGTCCAGGTAGTGCCGGAGCGAACGGTTTCCTAAAGGCATTGAGTTCGGCATGGCAAATCTCGACATCACCGACAAAATAGGTTTTGCTCTCCTCAAGAAGGGGATCATTGACTACGAAACGCTTGAGAAGTCTCTCAAGGTGAAGGAGTCTGAGGAGAAGAAGAACCGGCGCAACCTGGGGCAGATCCTCGTCAACGATTTCAACGCGGATCACGACGCGGTGTTCCGGGAAGTGGCTGACCTGTACGCCTTCCGCGAGATCTACGTCGCGGATGAGAAATTGGACAAGTCCCGCATCGACTTCATCCGGCGTTACATTGATGCCCTCCCGGCCAACGTGCGTGACATGCTGATCCAAACGAAGATGCTTCCTCTTCGGTTCGACGAGAAGCAACCCGACAAGCTTATCATCATCGCCGCGGACCCGACAGACCGCCAGATTCCGTTGATCGCGCGGAATTTCGGCGCCAAGAAGTACGAGGTGGCCTACTGCCGGCTGAAAGAGCTGCAGAACCTCTTTGAGCAGGTCATCCCTCCGGAGAACGAGTTCCTGAAGCTTCTCGAGAATTCGCAGATCGGGCTCCAGGTAAAAGAGGATGACGAGGCTGCCGTTGATGAGGACGCGCTCGAAGCGGAAATCAGCAAGAGTGCGCTCGTGAACCTCGTGGAAGGGGCGCTGGTGGAAGCGGTGCGCCAGGGCGCGAGCGACATCCATATTATTGCCAAGGAGGGAAACAGGACTGAATTCTGGTTCCGTCTCGACGGCAACCTGAAGCTGTGGCATGTCCAGGAAAAGACCATGCCCGAGGCGGTTGCGGCAGTCGTGAAGGACCGTTCGAAGAACGTGGACCGGTTCGAGCGCGAAATGTCGCAGGATGGCTTCATCCAGCGTCAAATCGATGATACCATGATCCGTTTCCGTGTGTCCATCATGCCGATCGTGGGTGTCGAGTTCCGGCACAAGTTCGAAAGCATCGTCATCCGCGTGCTGGACGACCGGAAGGTGATCACGGATCTGAACAAGCTCGGCCTTCAGGGGCCCGCCAAGGATTTCTTCTACAAGGCCATTGCGAAGCCCCAGGGGATCATCATCCTTACCGGCCCGACTGGAAGCGGGAAGAGCACGACGTTGGTAGCGGCGCTTCATCAGGTGATCGACCCGACCGTGAACGTGCTCACCGTGGAAGACCCCGTGGAATACATCATCCGCGGCGCGCGGCAGCTGAAGATCGGTCCGAAGATGAACTTCGACCTGGCCATCCGTGGTATCCTCCGGCACGACCCGGACATCGTGCTCGTGGGAGAGATGCGCGACAAGGCCACCGCGGAAATCGCCATCAAGCTGGCCAACACGGGACACCTGACCTTCTCGACGCTGCACACGAACGACGCGCCAAGCGCAGTGTCGCGGCTCTACAAGATGGGGATCGAGCCCTTCCTGATCGCTTATGCGATCAACATCATCGTTGCCCAGCGCCTGATCAGGACGCTTTGTCCGGCCTGTAAGCGGCCGATCCCGAAGAACGAGCTCGATAGGGACGTCTACGTGAAATTCGGCTTTGCCGCCGAGGATATCGAGGAGCACACGATCTACGAAGCGGCCGGCTGCGACAAGTGCAACGGCGGCTACAAAGGACGGGCGGCTATTCACGAGGCGCTCTACTTTACCAAGGAAATCAGGAACATGATTGTGACATCCGGTGAAGAGGTGGATGAGGAGAAGGTCCGGGCCCAAGCGACGAAAGACGGCATGTGGACGTTGCGGCGGTCGGGCATTGAGCGCATCAAGGCGGGCCAGACCACGCTGGAAGAAATCGCCTCGGCAACAACCGACGATTGAGACGGATAACGAGGAGTACAGACAATGGGTCTTGGACAATCTCTGCTGAGCGTGCTCGCGTTGGCGCTGCTGGGTACCATCGTTCTCGGCGTGAACAGGAACACCGCCGACAACGGAACGGTCATTGAACGGACGGAGTATGAGATCATGGCGACGTCGCTGGGGATTTCCACCGTGGAGCGGGCCACCGGCCTCGCGTTTGATGAGAACACCGTGAACAGCGACATCGCTGCCGCGACCGCCTGTACGCCGCTGGCATCGCTCGGACCCGAGATCGGGGAGGTGGATTCAACATTCGACGATTTCGACGATTACAATAATTACAGCAAAACAGTGAACCCGGATGCGTCCCCGACCATGAAGACCGCAGAATTCCACGTCCAGGGGAAGGTCCAGTATGTGCAGCTCTCGGGGGACTCGCTCGTGACTTCTGCCGGGCAGACGTACCACAAGCTCCTGACCGTGAAGGTGTGGAGCAAATCGATGTCTGATACGCTGAGTTTTCAGACGGTCTACAGTTACTGGTACTTCCGATAAGAGAGGGAAGCTATGGGCGCTCAGGTGATGATCGATCTGATCGGCTCCATCGTGGTCTTCGGATGGCTGCTGCTGATGACGCTGCGGATAAACACGGCCAACAATGAGAATCTGCAGACCCTGAACGGCGATCTGTTGGTCCAGGAGAATCTGGTGGCGGTGACGCAGCTGCTGGAGTACGATTTTCGGAAGATCGGCTTCTGCAAGGAGCCCAACAACCTTCCGGATCCGACAAAAGCCATCCTGATGGCAGATACTTCGCGGCTGAAATTTCTGACCGACGTGGATAAGGGTGGCGGGCCAGACGGTATACCGGATACCGTGTATTACTACCTCGGGCCCGCCAGTGAGCTGGCCGCAACCCCGAATCCGCGGGACAGATACCTGTACCGGGTGGTGCTGCCAGACGAGACTCCGAAAGGGGCCAACCTCGGCATCACTTCCTTCCTGTTGAAGTATTTCGACAGGAGCGGCGTGCCTATTGCAGCACCGGTGAGCGGCGCAGAGCTTCAGAAGATTCAGACAATCCAAATAACCCTGAGTGTCGAGAACGTGTACGCCTCAGCGATCGTCGAGACGACCAACAAGCAGTATTCCTCGGCATTCTGGCAGCAAGTGCGCCTCTCATCCCGTAACTACAGAAACCGATAAGGGCGGATTATGGGAAAAGCATCGATCTTACTTGTCGTGGGCTTCGGCATCTTCTTCATGCTGAGCGGCATCAACCTCTCGAGCGTGAGCGTGCGGGCATATGACAACGCTATGGACTATTACGAAGGGGGGACGGCCCGCAACATCGCCATCGCGGGCGCGAACATGGCGGCCAACAGGTTGTTTACCACTCCTCCACTCATCAACGGAAATGCCTGGTGGCCCGGCTACCTGACTCCCATAAAGTTCCAGGGAGGCCAGTTCGTCGTCACCATTGATTCCACCACGAGCATTGATCCGCTCTCGGGGGCCAGGCGGCTCACCATGCGCGCGACCGGGACCTACAGGGACAGCACGTTTACTGTGATGGCTATCATGCGCCAGAGCAACTTTGCCAAGTTTGCCTTCTATGGGGGGTTGTCCGCAGCCAATGCCTATTGGGAGACGGGGGACTCGATTCTCGGGCCGTCTCACACGCAAGGCATCTTGCGCGTCACCGGGCGTCCGTACTTTGGAGGCAAAGTGACTGTGAAGAACGGCGTGGACAGCTCCTGGGCGGGACACCCCAACTTCACTGCCGGTGTCGAAACTGGAGTGAATATTCCCCTCAGCAAAGACTACTCGAGATTGAAAAATGCCGCGTTGGCGAATGGCAAGGTGTTCACCGGATCGGGAGATCTCTATCTGAAATTCATGGGGGATTCCGTCCGCTGGCATCGCGCGGGGAAGCCGGACACCACCTCGCTCCTTTCCTCTTTTGCGCCCAACGGAACAATTACGCTGGGAACGGGAGGATCCACCGGGAATATTTACATGGAGGGAGTGGTGAAAGGGCGGGTTACGGTTGGCGCGCTGGACACCACCTCGGGAACCAGGGGAAAAACATTCATCACAAACAACCTTGTCTACAACACGGATCCCACGGTCGATCCTTCATCGCCGGACATGCTCGGAGTTGTCTCGTACAATGAGATCCAAATCGCGGACAATGGCGCCTCGCTCTTCAAGGTTATGGGCTCCCTGTATAGTTACTCCTCGGGAATAAAAGTGGAGCACTATGATACCCGGAACCCGGGAGTCCTTTCCACGTTGGGAGGCTGGATCGTGGAGAACCTGTACGCCACATCCAACGGCATTCCCCTGGGAACAGCGGGGAGCAAAGGGTACAAATGCAGCGTCCGTTACGATGAGCGGTTCAGGACTTCGGCTCCGCCATATTTTCCGACAACGCAAGCGTACGAAATATTAGCCTGGTATGAATAATGATTGAGACAGCAAGAAAAACCCTTCAGGATATCGCCGGCACCATTCCCGACACGGTTCCGGGCATGGAACGGCAAATGCTGATCGGAGACCTGGTAGCGAAGCAGTCTCCGGCGGAGCGGACCGCCCTGCGGAAACTTATGGACAGCTACCTGCTCCGCATGTCCCGGATCAACGCGTCGGACATCGACCTGGGAGGTTTCGGATCGGCCGGGAGCATCTGGTACCGTATCTACGGGGACAAGAAGCCGGCGAAGGACCTTGGCAAGTTCACGCTGGACGAATTCAACGTCCTGATCCAGAGCATTTTGATCGAGCGCCAGAGACTTTTCCTGTACGAGAACAGGAACCTGGATCTGTCGTACAGCATCATCGAAGACGATTCCATGTACCGCTTCCGCGCAAACGCGTACTTTGATCTTGACCACCTGGCCCTGAACATGCGGGCCATCAGTGTCACCATTCGTCCCTACAAGAGCCTGGAGTTTCATCCGAACGTCACCAAGGTGCTCAGCCTTGCACACATGGAACAGGGCCTGACGCTGGTCACCGGCATCACGGGATCCGGCAAGAGCACTACGCTGGACAGCATCATCGATGCGAACAATCATACCGTGGACGGCCACGTCGTGATCATTTCCTCGCCGGTGGAGTACGTGCATCGTCCTGACCGCTGCATCATCAGGCACCGTGAGGTCGGGCGGGATGTGCTCTCCTTCAAAGAGGGTGCCGTCCAGGCTCTCCGGCAGGATCCGGACATCATCGTGATCGGCGAGATGCGCGATCCCGACACGATCCTCACTGCACTGGAGATCACGGACAGCGGGCACAAGGTCTTTTCAACGCTGCACACGGCCTCGGCTGTGGAGACCATCGACAGGATCATCGGGGAAGTGCCTCCGATCGAGCAGGACCGCGTGCGCTTACGGCTTGCCGATACGCTGACGGCGGTCATCTCGCAGAAGCTGGTGCCGAGCCTGGACGGGAAGCGGGCACTTGCAAAGGAAGTCCTGGTCATCATCCCGTCCGTGCGCGCTGCGATTAAGAACAACAACACGAGCGAGATCTACCAGATGATGGCCGAGTCCGGAGACCTGGGTATGACGACGCTCGAGCAAGACCTGAAGCGATTGTACATGGCGAAGCGGATCTCGCTGGAGAACGCCATGGTTGGCGCAAACAACAAGCGGCGGCTGCAGCAGATCTTGAATGTCGGCCCCGCCGGGGACTGAACGAACAGTATGAAAGCACTGAGAATAGCTGTCATGTTACACATTGATCACAACCTGAGAACTCCCCTATGGCCCAGATGAAGGGACGCAACAAGACAGTCCTCGGACTGTTTGTCGACGGTCTGGATGTGAAACTTGCACATCTATCCGTCAAAGGAAAGCGGATCACCGTCAACGAATTGAAGTCGGCGACCCTGGCGACCAAACTGCATGAGCAGAAGGCCGCAGAGATGGTGGCTGGCGAGATGGGGGATTCCGCTGATCCGTTCAGTCTTCCTGCGGGACCCACCGACGATGTGACGGTGGGGTCCACGTCGGAAGACAACAATGCCGTTTTGCTCGGCCTCCTGGCAGGGTATCCGCGGAACAAATACTCCCTGACCTACAGCCTCGCGGAACCGGCCATTTACTATCATGTTCTGGAGAGCGACTTCGGTTTAAAAGCGAAGAAGCTGAAGAGCCGCATTCTTGAAGAGATGCGGAACATCCGTGCCTTCCAGCCCTCGCAGGATGCCGTCGATGCCATCAAGACCGACGACGGCAGCCTCCTGTGCATCGTCCGCGAGGACGGCCTGAGCCTCATCAATTCCCTTGAAAATGTCAAGGGATTTATGGGCGGCAGGATCCCGCTGATTTCGGGGATCGACAGTGCCGACGTGTCGCTGATGAACCTCGTACGGATGAACTACGAATTTCAGCCGCAGGACGTGTGCGTCGTCATCTACGTCGGCGTGGAATTCACGCGGCTGATCTTCATGCGTGGCGGGCACTTCTACCAGTTTGCCCCGATCATCGGCGAAGGGTATGATTCGCCCAACCTGCCGAACACGGTGTACAGCCGTTTGCTCCTGGAGCAGGACAACCTCGCCATCCCGCACATCAGCCGGATCGTCCTGGCGGGAGAGAGCCACCGGATCAACTTCAAGGAATTCCTGGTGCAGCAGCTGCCGGACCAGGAGATCGACTACCTGCTTGCCCCGATGCTGGATACGAGCCCGCTCTCGGCCGATCAGCAGGAAGTGATCTCCGAGTATGCCGTTCCCATCGGTGCAGCGTGGAGAATCCTGGACCAAGGAAACAGAGACCTCTACAGCGTGAATCTGCTCCCTTCGTCGGTCCGGGAGGGGCAGCGGGTCTTCAAACTTGCCTGGCATGGATATCTGCTTCTCGCGCTGCTGTTCATGTGCTCGCTGTTCTTCACCTGGCAGATCGGGCAGAAGGCGCGGCAGATCAAGGACATGAAAGAATCGCTGACGCTCAAGGAGAGTCAGCGTTCGGAAAATCTGACGCTGTCCAATTCCATTCAGGCCCTGCAGGAACAGCTGATCCGCTACAAGGCGTCGCTGGCGCTGTATGATTCACTTGTGCCCGGCAGCGACCGATGGAGTAAGATCCTGACCCAGCTCAGCCATGGGGTGGAAGACCTGAATTCCATCTGGGTCTCCGACTTCAACGCCCAGAAAGAAGGTGCGATCACCATGAACGGGTATTCGGTGTACCGCACGCGCATCCCGCGCTTGTCGACGTTGTTTGACAACAGCGTGCTGCGCGAGGTGAACGTGCAGGCGATCCGGGAAAAAACAGTGTACAAATACAACATTGAAGTGCCGATGCCTCCGGCCGGACAGTAGTGTAATTGCATAAGGAGAATCGCTGTGTCATATAAATTGCGCAACAGCATCGCACTCGGAATTTTGCTGTTCCTCATTGTCTCGGTCGGGACGTACATCCGGGCCTTCAACCAGCCGCGGAAAGCGAAAACGATCGAGACGGAGATCAAGAAGATCGACGAGGAACTGCAGAACACGCCGAACCTGGTCAATGAATTCAATGACCTGAGCGCCGTTCTCACCGACACCCAAAAGCGGTGGGAGGCGCGCAACAAAGACATCCCGCCTGTCGACATTACGTCGCAGAGCTATGCCTACTTCAGCCACCTCATCGACCTGAGCGGGCCCATCAAGCTGGACATGCTCTACACCGGGCTGCAGTCGAAAGGGAATTACGGCTACAATGTCTACTCGCTGAAGGGAGAAGCTCCGTTCGACAATTTCTACAGGTTTGTCTGGTACCTGGAGAACGACCGCAAGCTGTACAAGGTCAACACCATGGCGGTCAAGGGCCTGGAGGTGGTTGGCTCGGAGAAAGAGGAGGCCCAGATCCTGGTGACCTTTGATATGCAAGTCCACGCGTACTTCTCTTCGGTGGCGGAGCTGTCGAGCTCCCTCGGGGATCGGGTCCTCTCGCCGAACCTGTTGGCGGTGGATCCGTTCGCGCCGGTTATTTCCAGCGGCCTTCCGGCGAACGTCCAGGCTCTGGTTGAGATCGAGCGATCCACGCTGAAGGCGGTCATACCCGGGAAGGCCTTTGTAGAGGATCAGACGAACATGATCCGTACCCTGCGCGAGGGGGACGAGGTGTATCTTGGCTATGTTACCAGGCTTGATCCCGAAAGCGGCAGGATCGAATGTACGTTAAACAAGGGAGGCATCATCGAAAAGGTCGAGCTGAAAATTCGCTATGGTCCTCTTCAAACTGATGTTAAAAAATAGGGCTGAGGAGAGCATGAAAAAGACATTGATTGCAGTTTCGCTGGCCGTTATCATCGTCGCGTGCTTCGGTGATGCCTGGGGCCAGGCGGGAAGCGCCCCCGAGCGCAAAGCATTCCGCGAATATACGTCGCCGGAAGAGCTGGTCTCGATAGCGCCGTCCACCACGCTTGATCGGGCACTTGCCGCGATCAGCGAGGTCAGCAAGAAGTTCGTCGGCAAGGTCATCGTTGACACGGACCATCGCACCCTGCCGATCGGCGTCGACATCCAGGGGATGCAGTGGCGGGATGCACTTGAGGCTATCTGCCGCAAGAACGACCTCTGGTACACCGAATACGAGAACTATATTCAGATTACGTCGACCACGACCTCCGGCCAGGTTGCGCTTGCCGGCGGCGGGCAGGGGGGAACCATGAGTGCGACCGGCATCATGAAAGAGGTGGTCTCGTTCAAGAGCCGGGAGGTGAAAATTTCGGCGTATTTCTTCGGGGTCAACCTGTCCAGGATCGAAGAGGTTGGTCTGAACTGGACGTTCATGAAGAGCACGAGCAATGTCGACGTCAGTGCAAGCCTCTCGGCGGCTGACAAGATGACGAACGAGATCTTTCAGGCAGGCGTCACGCCGAAGCTCAGCTTTGCCAATATCGACGTCCTGGCCAAGCTCTTCTCCAGCTACGATCTTGGCGAAATCCTGTCGGGACCGCAGCTCATCGTCCGTTCGGGCGAGGAAGGAAGGATCCAGGTCGGAAAGGACTTCTCCGTCAAGGAGCGTGACTTCGCGGGCAATGTCATCGACAAGTTCTACAGCGCCGGCACGATCATTACGGTCACACCGCAGGTGGTGTCTGAGAACGGAGTGAACTTCATCCACACTCTGGTGGCCGTGGAGCGCAGCGACGTGACGCCGGGGACCGTCAGCACGATTGTCGACAAGGCAAAAGCCAACACGAATTTGCTGATGCTGGACGGCGAGGAAGTCGTAATCGGCGGCCTCTACACAAGCTCGACCTCCACGGTTCGCACGGGTGTTCCGTTCCTCAAGGACCTGCCGTGGTACGTCCTTGGGCTCCGTTTCATTTTCGGGTACAACAAGGAAGAGGTCAAGAAACAGGAACTCGTCATCCTTTTGAAAGCGGAACTGGTGCCGACGCTGCAAGAACGCATCGCAAACAGACAGAAGCAAGACGGCATTTTCCAACGGTGGCGGGAAGAACAGGCCAAGATGGAACATCACATCAATACTGGGGAGGGCATCCGATGAGAAACGCTGCGATTTTTGTATCGGTCATCGTGCTGAT
The DNA here is from genome assembly GCA_963809695.1 of uncultured Bacteroidota bacterium. GTDB lineage: Bacteria > Bacteroidota > Ignavibacteria > UBA10030 > UBA6906 > JAGDMJ01. The sequence continues at coordinate 371,805 of CAWEKI010000007.1, read as the reverse complement.
CCTCGCCGGGCTGCTTGCGGGCTGCAAGTCTGACCAGATTGCGGCGACGATCGGCGAAGGCGTCATCAGCGGCTATGTCGTCGACGCTTCGAGCAACGCCCGATTGCAGGGCGTCACGGTCCAGGCCATGACAGTATCCGGCTCGACGCTTACGACGACATCTGATGCCAGTGGCATGTATACGTTCACGTTCAGCGTGGACAGCACCATGAATGTCACGGTCATGATGAGAAAGACCGGGTACCGGGACACCTCGTACGTGGCGATGCTCAAGTCGGGGACGGTCATCACGCAGAACTTCGCTCTTGCACCGGTGTCCGTTGTCGGCGGCGGGGGTGCCGGCGGCACGGGTATGGCTCAGACCATCTTCTTTATGGGCGCGACCCAGCCTGAGGTAAGTGTGTACGGCGTCGGGGGGAAGGAGACCACGATCATGAGCTGGGAAGTCCGTGATTCGCTCGGTCTTCCGATCGATGATGCTCATGCCGTTGACCTCTCCTTCGGCCTCCTCGGGGCGATCAATGCTGGAGAATATGTCTCCCCCGTTGTCCTGAGGACGAACGCGGCCGGACAGGCGCATATGACGTTCAATGCCGGGGTCAAATCAGGCGTGGTGCAGGTGTACGCGACCACAACGGCAGGCGGGCGCACGATCACCTCGGGACCGGTGAAGGTCATCATTACCGGGGGGTATCCGGATCAGGCCCATTTCACGCTCGCCACACAACGGTTCAACTTCCCGGCTCTCGGCGTGGCGAACATGCGCAATTCAATCTCTGTGCTTCTCGGGGATAAGTATTCCAATCCGGCTGCGCCCTCCGCGGTCTATTTCAGCAGCACTGCGGGCGTCATCCAAGGGGGCGTGAGCGGAACAGTGACAAGCGAGGATGGCCAGGGGACGGTTGACCTGATCAGTGGGAACCCTGCTCCGCTGGGTGTGTACTCGGCACCCGGCTGGGGAGACGGCTACCACCGCATTACGGCAAAGACCCTCGGCCAAGGGGGTGTGACCGTGCAGGATAGCATCCTTCTGCTCTGGAGCGGTGCGGGCACGATCAGCAATGCCTCGCCCACGACGTTCGACATTCCCAACGGCGGATCGCAGTCGATCTCATTCCAGGTCGCGGACTATCTTGGACATCCGCTTGCCGCCGGGACCAGGATCATGGTGGTCGCTTCCATACCTCCTCCGCCAACGGAAGGAGTGAAGCAAAACCAGGTGTTCTTGCAGTTTGGAAATGCGGGTGTCGTGGAAATGCCGGACGTCATCGTTTCAGGATCCGGCACGACACAGTTCACGTGCATTGTGCGCGATGGCTCCTGGGACATCAGCGACCCCACGGGTACTCCTGTGAACGTGATGATTTCCGTGACAGGTCCGAACACCCCGAACCAGCTCGGCATGACGATCGGAGGGGTGGTGCACTGACATCGTGGTGCCGTTTCAACTCGATTGGTGGGGGGCAAGTCTCAGGCTGATGGAGTCGAGACGGCACTGTTCCTCAGGAAGCCCCCGCGCTGGCGCGCGGGGGCTTTTAGTTGCTTTTCCCCCGCTTTTCCTTTAGTTTAGTAATCCGGAACTTCCTCAATTTCGGTATAGCCTGCGTTCAAACGTGAATAGCTTAATTACCATACGCGGCGCGCGGGTTCATAACCTCAAGAACATCTCCCTGACGCTCCCCCGGAGCCGGCTGATCGTCTTTACGGGCGTCAGCGGATCGGGAAAGTCCAGCCTCGCCTTTGACACCATCTACGCGGAAGGGCAGCGGCGATACGTCGAGAGCCTGTCATCGTATGCCCGGCAGTTTCTCGAAAGAATGGACAAGCCCGACGTGGACCTGATCCAGGGCATCAGCCCTGCGATGGCCATCGAACAAAAGACGAACACGCGCAATCCACGGTCTACGGTGGGAACGACCACCGAGGTGAACGACTATCTTCGTCTCCTGTTCGCCAGGATCGGCAAGACCTATTGCCGCAACTGCGGCCGCCTTGTATCGCGCGATTCGGTCGAGACCGTCCTGGGCACCCTGGCCCGGGAAGCAGAGGGCGCCGGCACCACCCAACTGAAGCTCTACGTCACATTCCCCCTGCAGCAACATCCCCGCGAGACCACGGAACAGGCGATCGCAAACCTCAAAAAAGAAGGATTCTTTCGGCTCTTTGTGGATACACAGATCGTTGACCTGAACGAATCCGGTCTGCCGAAGGGCACACCGGGTGAGGCCATCGAGGTCCTTGTGGACCGGCTGGTGTTCAAGCCGAAAGACAAGAACAACCGCCTTGCCGATTCCATTGAGACAGCCTTTGCTTCCGGAGGGGGGCGCGCTTCCGTCGTCCTCATGGAGAGGGAGAAGACGCTTCGCTTCAATCAGAATTTCGCGTGCCCGGATTGCCACATCTCGTATGAAGAGCCGGATCCCAGATTGTTCTCGTTCAACAATCCCTTCGGCGCATGCCCGGAATGCCAGGGCTTCGGCCGGGCCGTCGGGATCGACATGGACCGCGTCATCCCGGACCGGAGCAAGACGGTCCGTGAAGGGGCAATTCAGGTCTGGACCACTCCCAAGTTCCGTGATCATCTTCGGGCCCTTGTGCGTGTTGCGTCCCGGGCGGATCTCCGCCTCGACGTCCCCTACAGCCAGCTTACCGAGCAAGAGCGGCGGGTCATTCAGGAGGGCTATGGTGATTTTGAAGGACTTCGGGATTTCTTCAAGATGGTGGAGCGGAAGGCGTACAAGATCTACTATCGCGTGCTCCTGAGCCGGTACCGGGGCTACACAACCTGTCCGGTGTGCGAAGGCACCCGCCTTCGCCCCGATGCTCTCAACGTTCGCGTTGGCGGAAAGCGCATCTCGGACATTTCGATGATAACAATCAGCGCGGCCAGGGAATTCTTCCGCACGCTGGACCTCACGCCCTACGAGCTGGATGTGGCCCGGCGAATTCTCGCGGAGCTGAACCGCCGCCTGGCATACCTGGACGATGTGGGAATCGGCTATCTCACCCTTGACAGGCTTTCCAGCACCCTCTCGGGGGGCGAGTCGCAACGCATCAACCTGGCAACGTCTCTTGGGTCGTCACTGGTAGGCGCGGTGTATGTTCTGGATGAACCCAGCATCGGCCTTCACCCGCGCGACAACGACCGGCTCATACGCATACTGAAAGCGCTCCGGGACGTCGGCAACACCGTCATAGTTGTGGAGCATGATGCGGACATGATGCGGGCGAGCGATGTCATCGTGGACCTTGGACCGCAGGCCGGAGAGCATGGCGGGGAAGTGATCTTCAATGGGACCCCCGAGGAAATCCTCACCGATGGCCGGTCCCTAACAGGGGCATATCTCAGCGGCAGAAAAGAAATCCCGCTGCCGCGCCAACGCCGGCGATCGAACGGAGCCTCAATTCGCTTCACCGGCGCTTCCGAACACAACCTGAAGAACATCGACGTTACGATCCCTCTCGGGATGCTGGTGTGCGTCACCGGCGTAAGCGGAAGCGGCAAGAGCACGCTCGTCCATGATATTGTCTACTGTGGGCTCAAGCGGGCACTGGGGGACTTCAGCAAAAAGCACGGGGCATTCGCTTCGATCGCCGGGCAGGAGCAGATCAGCGACGTGGAATTGGTAGACCAATCGCCGATCGGCAGGACACCGCGTTCCAACCCGGTCACGTACATCCAGATCTTCGATCAAATCAGGAACATCTTTGCCTCGACCCAGGCGGCGAAAATTCATGGGTTCAAGCCGGGGCAATTTTCTTTCAATGTGCCGGGAGGGCGCTGCGAAGCGTGCGAAGGGGACGGCGTTGTGAGAGTGGAAATGCAGTTCCTGGCAGACCTCTATCTCACCTGCGATGTGTGCAAAGGGAAGCGCTATAAGAAAGAAATCCTGGATGTGCGCTATCGGGGGAAGAACATCGACGACGTCCTGGGAATGACCGTGACGGAAGCGATAGAATTCTTCGAGCAGGACGTCATGGGCCGGAAAGTGGCACAGCGGCTGCGGGTTCTGCAGGATGTCGGCCTCGGCTACATCCGGCTGGGTCAATCTGCCACATCGTTGTCCGGAGGGGAAGCACAACGCGTGAAGCTTGCCGCCCATCTCAGCGCGCCAAACCCGGAACGGCATACGCTCTTTGTGTTCGACGAGCCGACCACGGGCCTCCACTTCGATGACATTGCGAAGCTCATGAACTGTTTCAATGCGCTGATCGACGCGGGTAATTCGGTGCTCATCATCGAGCACAATCTGGATGTCATCAAATGCGCGGACCATGTGATCGACCTGGGCCCGGAAGCCGGCGATGCGGGAGGCTTTGTCGTCGCAACGGGAACCCCGGAAGAACTCGCGGCATTCCCATCTTCCCATACCGGACAGTTCCTCAAATCCCACCTCAACCGGCGTCCCGTCCGTTAGGACGAGCCGCTGCCGAATCCCCACGCCGGTGATGCACATCACCGCATTGAAGGCGCTTCCATAGTATCTTGCAACCGCAGTATACAGGAAGGCATTGGTCCGCAATGGATTCAGGGGAGGTCCGGAGCGCGCCAGTGCCTTCCGCAATTTATGGGGACGTTGGCCGATGATGAAGAGACAGAGGTGTCTGAAAAGGTGGCAGGCGTCAGGAGAGCAGCGGATAGGGTTCAGCGGAAGAGAAGCCTTTGGGCAAAAAAACCGCGAACACAGTCCAAATTCCGCAGTGGCTAATAGCCCATCCCGATATTCAGCGTAATGAAGAATCCACCGAAATCCTTCTTCGTACCGGCAACCCCGTACGTGTTCAGATTGTACAGAGAAGGAAGCCCTTCGGAATACACATTGGTGAAGTAGTAGCGGAAATTGACACCGAACACGTTCGATCCCTCGGATCCGAAGTTCGCGCCAATCCCCAGAAATGCTGACGCGGTAAAATGCGGATGTCCCCTCCCAATGCTTTTGAAAAAGTCCACCTGCTGCGGTTCCAGTCCCGCAGAGCCCTCGACGAACTCGACAAACGGCATCTGATAGATCATCGCCGGGCCGGCTCCCGCATTCACATACGGGCGGAATGTATCAACGATATCCTCTCTGAAGAGCCGGTACTGGACCCCGAACATCAGCGGCACCACGAGAAAGCGGTTGAGTTTTCCGGGAACGTATGAAATCTGATAATACGGATCGAATTGCTCCACTTCCCGCTCATCCTTTGCCTCCGAAACGGACAGCGCGACAAACCCGGAGAGATCGGGCGTAAACAGCCGCCGGTAAAACGTCCCCAGACCGAACCCGTCATTCGAGATGAGCACATCAAGACCCCAAACGTTGTTATACGGCTCCTGGTCGGCTGGAGTGGCAGGTGCCTGATTGTGCGCGGCGGGTGTGTCGGCCTTCTGGACACCGGCTGCCGGGCCTGAGCGAAAGAGCAGCGATGATTGTGCATGGGCGGTTCCAAAAGTGAAGAGCATCGCCATGGTGCATGCCAGAAAGCATCTCATTTCAGAAATTTCTCCTTTACTTTCTCAACAATAGACAACCGCTTTTTGTTTGCGCCTAATCCAGAAGCCTGAAAATGCCGAATTTCAGATAGCGGGTCTCAGGGACAGCAGGAAGAGTCGGGTGGTCCGGCGCCGCCCCGCGCCATTCGAGCAGCTGGATGCGGCGCCCCACTTTGCGGGCCGTGTCATCCACGATAGAGAGGAACACGTCCGGTTCAATGTGGTAGGAACAGGAGGCCGTCGCAAGCGTGCCCCCTTTCTTTATGACCCGGAAGGCCCCGGCATGAAGCTCTTTGTATCCCTTTTTCGCGGTCTGAACGTTCTTGCGGCTCCTGGTGAACGAGGGGGGGTCGAGGACCAGCAGGCCGAATGAAGCTCCTTTTTCCCCGAGCGATGCGAGCGCCTCAAAGATATCCGCCTGCTCAAAACGGACAGCGGAAAGCCCGTTCACGCGGGCGTTTTCCGTGGCATTCCGTACCGCCTCCTCGGAACTGTCCAGCCCGGTGACGGTCGCTGCGCCGGCCCGCGCCGCGGACAACGAAAAACCCCCATCATTGCAGAAGCAATCCAGGACATCCGCGTCCTTGCTGAACCGGCAGATCGCGGCCCTGTTCTCCCGCTGATCCAGGAAGAATCCGGTCTTCTGCCCTTCGAGCACATCCACATGAAACAGCAGGCCGTTCAACGTGATCGTCGTGGTCCCCGCCTCGCCCCGCAGCACACCTTTCTCCTGGGGAAGCTGCTCCAATGTCCGAAGAGGGGATTCGTTTCGTTCGACGATCGCTTTTGGGGCGAGTACCGACCCCAACGCATCGCAGATCATCGGGAGACGAAGGTCCATGCCGTGCGAAAGAGTCTGCACGACACAGTATTCGTTGAACCGGTCGACGACAAGGCCGGGAAGGAAATCCCCTTCACCATGCACGAGACGGTACACGGAAGAGCCAGGATACAGCGTCCGTCGTAGATCCAACGCACGCTCGATCCGAGAGCGAAAAAATTCCGTATCGATCTCTTCTGCAATTTGCGAAAGCAGCCTGAATGCAATGAGCGAATGAGGATTGTAGAGCCCGATACCCAGCATCAATCCTCCCGCAGTGAGGAGCTCCACAACATCGCCGTTGACGGGTGAGCCACGGGTCTCCCGGATCTCGTTGCTAAATACCCAGGGGTGCCCGCCGACGACGCGGTGTTCCTCGTTCTTCCGCAGAATGATTTGTTTCTGCAAGTGAGGTCCATTCATGCCCCAAGGTATCAAGAACCTCTCCGAATTGCAAATTGATATTCGAAGCGGTATTGAGTATATTGAAGAAAACCAGACTACGAAAATCAAACGCACGCATGGCTTTACGCATTTCCTGTGTGATTTTTGATATTGACGGCACGTTGACCAGAACGAACGATCTGATCTTTGCCAGCTTCAACCACGTGGCAGAGAAGTATCTTCACAGGACATTCCAGCCTGCTGAGATCGTGGCAATGTTTGGCCCCCCGGAGGAGGGAGCTCTGGCACCGCTCTTTGGGGACGAGAACATCCCCCGGATCATGGACGAGCTGTGCGAATTCTACAGAACCAACCACCACGCCCTGGCCGGATTGCATCCCGGAATCGAAGACGTCCTACGGTTTCTGAAAAGCAAAGATGTACGGCTTGCCGTATTTACCGGCAAAGGAAAGCGTACCACCGATATCACGCTCGGTGCGCTGGGGCTTGCTGGATATTTTGACCTGGTCGTATCGGGAACTGACGTGACGAAGCACAAGCCGGATCCGGAAGGGATCTTGAAGGTGATCCGGACCTTCGACCTCCAACCACAGGAAGTCCTGATGGTGGGGGATTCTCTTGGTGATATCAAGGCATCGCGCGGTGCGGGCGTCAACATGGCCGCAGTGCTCTGGGATTCCTATGACAGCGAGCGGGTTCGCGTCGCGGGGGCAGAATATGTCTTCAATGAAGTCTCCGAACTCCTCGCATGGCTCCGCACACACATCAATTAGTGACACCAGGTGGTGAAGCACGATCACAGTTCCGCCGTTCTTCAGGTTGTGCGATACGGGTTGCCCCTCGTAATCCTCATCTTCTATGTATCGGCGTCGTGGAACTTCTCTTACACCCCTGACAGTACGTTCCTCTCTCTCCGGATGGCCCGGAACATAGCGACGGAAGGCGTCCTGGGTCCCGTGCCGGCGCATGCATACGGTGCTCCCAATCCCTTGTGGTCGTTTTTCCTCGTTCTTGGCACGTTGCTGAACGTGGATGGCCTGCTCGTAGCAAAGATTTTCAGCCTGTTCTTCTCCTCTCTGGGGGTCCTGCTGGCCTACCTCCTGGCCTCGGAAATTCTGAGAGATCGCTTTCTTGCCTTCTGCTCGGCGCTCGCCGTCGCGACGAGCGGGTTGTTCCTGCAGGTGGCCCCTGCCGGCTCTGCGCTCCCCGTTGCGCTGGCGCTTGTGCTGGCTGCGCTCTTTTTCATGCTCCGCAACGAGTATCTCTTGTCGGCTCTCGTGCTCGGTCTGGGCACACTCATCTTCTGGCAGGCTGCCGGAGGGTTTCTGCTGCTGCTGTGCGACGCATATCTGAACTCCACAACCCCACGGCACAGGGTCCGGGTGGCCCTGATCTCGGCTCTTGTCTATATCTGTACGGTGTCACCATGGTTTCTGTTTGTTGTCCTCCGCTCCGTCCCGCCCATTCCATGGCTGGTCGGGCTGGATGATTTCCCGGCGTGGTCTTTGGCGACCGTCGTTGCCACAGTCATTCCGGCTCTCGTCGCAGCAGCCGCATTGGTAGGCATGATGAGGCAGAGTCACTCTGACGAGCTTACCCGGCAAAGCCATGTGATCGTCATCCTGTGGGCATGTTGGTTTCTTGCCTGCTCTGGGTTCTGGGGATGGGATTTCTACATGATTGCGCTGCCCGTTGTCATTATCTATGCCTTCTCCATCGTGCAACAGCTTGCCCCGATCTCTCGACCCGCCACCGCGTACGCGCAGGCATTGCTCTTGACGGGTTTCTTGATACTCCTTCATCAGTTGGCATTCAACTATGCCGTCAAGCCGGCCATGGTGAATACAGAAAAGGATTCTGAAGAGCTGGTAGAGCTTGCATATTGGATCAAAAACGGCGTTCCCGATGAAGCGTCGGTCAGCGCAAAGCGTCCCGATCTCCTTGGGTATTATTCCGGGCGCCCGGTCGGCTTCTGGAATGCCGCCGGCAACCCGTCCACCGAATACGTGGTCAGTGCCGAGGAAGACGTCTGGGGATATAATGTTGTTCAGAGAGCATCGCGCTTTGTGGAGGATGAGATCTTGCCAGGAGCAGGCCGTTTCGCCGTTTGGAGGAAGAGATGATGGTTCGCCAGATCGGTGTCATTGCGCTCTGGAGCATCATCGTCTGTGTGCCTGGCAGGAGTCAGGATGCTTCCGCGACGATTGTGCGGGGCGTTGAGGTGTATGGTCAGGACCGGGAAGATGAGTTTCCCATCATTGTTCGTGATTCCATCAATGAGCAGGGAAAGGGAATTGATAAGGGTGGCTACATTACGATCCAGTTTGACGCCGTCATTTCCGACCCTGTGGGGCTGAAGATCCGATTCCTGCACTGCAACCGGGATTGGCAACCGGATGATAATCTGTTCGTGCAAGATGAGTATCACAACACGTCCCATTTGCTCGATTATGCGCCTTCGACCATTGGTGTTCACGGGTACACATACCGGTACGCCAACCGCTTCCCGGACCCGGACGGCATTGTACGCTTTGACTACTCGGGAAACTGGATCTTCAGAATCATGGATTATGCCGAGACCACCATTTTCGATGAAGGGCGCTTTTTCGTCGTGGATCGCCTGATCCCGGCCAGAATGGCGGTAACGAATGATTACCTGACGGCAAATGTATCCCCCATGAACCAGGTGCACAAGGTTGAGGTGCGTGTTCAGCTCCATGACGAAACCGAAGGTATCTACTTCACCACGGTGGATGTGTATCAGAACCGCCGGTTTCATCATCCGTTTCGTATCGATGTCGACGACAGGGATCCCTACACGTTCGTTGACGGCATAGGACGCGGATACCGGGTGTTCAGCATCAGCGATATTCTGCCGGGGAATGAATATAGAGTCCTCGACTTCAGCAATGCCAACCGGTATCCGAATGGCGCGGTCGTCCGATTGCTGGAAGGAGCGGACCAGCCGCGGCTGTACTGGCGGACGGGGCCGGACAGGAACGGGACGGCAGTGCTGAATCGGTTCACCGGTATCAATTCGGACTATCTTGATGTGCTGTTCCGGCTCGACATGACGGAGACGGACCGGAGGGGCATCTTCCTTGCGGGTCCCTTCAACTGGTGGGAGCCCCGAGCGGAAGACCAGCTTGTCTATGACGAGCAGGAACAGTGCCTGACGGTCAAAGAGAGCTTGCGCAGGGGGATCTATGACTATCAATATGTCACCGGCGTTTGGAATGCAGATCAGGGAATCCTGGAGAAACAGGACTGGACGGCGTTGGAAGGCAACGACTGGCGAACGACAAACACCTATCTCGCAATGGTGTACTATAACGAACCCCGCCTCGGCGGCTTTGACCGGATCGTTGGAGTTGCCCGGGGTGCCGGCGGAGGTGCCGCGAACATTCCACCGCAATAATAGTCGATGGGAGCGAATGTGAATCAACTCAGGATCGGAATCATCGGTGTTGGGCATCTTGGGGCGCTGCATGCAAAAATGCTCGCCGATCTTCCGAGTGTCCGACTTGCCGGAGTATATGATCTCAATGCGAAGAGGGCAGAGAGTGTGGCGGCCGACTACCACACATCAGCATTTGCGGATGTGAAGGACCTGTTGCAGGAGGTCGATGCCGTTACGATCGCCACCAGCACCAGCGCGCATTTTGCGGCTGCCTGCCGCGCACTTGAGGCGGGCAAGCATGTCTTTCTTGAGAAACCGATCACGGAAACTCCCGCTGAAGCGGAACAGCTTTGCAGTCTCGCCAGGCACAAGGGGCTCACAATCCAGGTCGGTCATATTGAACGGTTCAATCCCGCAATTCTGGCCCTGGAAGGGTATGAAATCAAGCCGATGTTCGTGGAATCGCACAGGCTCGCGCAATTCAATCCCCGCGGCACGGACGTGGCCGTTGTGCTCGATCTGATGATCCATGACATCGATATCATTCTCAGCTTCGTGCAATCCCCCGTCACGCACGTGGAAGCCAATGGAGTCGCTGTGGTTTCAGACAGCGTGGATATTGCCAACGCCCGGCTCCAGTTTGACAATGGGTGCGTGGCGAACGTGACCGCCAGCCGTATCTCCCAGCGGAAGATGCGCAAGATGCGACTCTTTCAACCCAACGGCTATATCTCGATCGACTTCTCCGAGGGACTGGCGGAGGTCTTCCGCCTGGTGGGAGAAGATGAGCCCGAAGCAAAAGGAACAATGATGCTCGGAGAACTTGGCTCAGGGAAATACAAACGGAAGATCGTCTACCAGCAACCCGAGGTCAAAGAGGTCAACGCGCTCCGGTACGAGCTGAACCTTTTTGCCGAGGCGGTAACGACAGGGAAACGGCCGGTGGTGAGTGGCGAAGACGGAAAGAGGGCACTCGAGGTGGCGTCCATCATTCTGGAGAAGATAGGGCAGCAAAAGATGCCGGCAACGAGAATTCCGTGATGAATTCAGTTCTAGCGGCAATGGCATGGATCAGCGAACCGCAACAATAACACTGGATCATCCCGCACTCGAGCAGATCGGGAAGATGGCGGACATGGAGAAACTGGATGTCTACGTCGTGGGTGGGTACGTCCGTGACTTGCTCCTGTCCCAGCTCGACAGGGACCTGGATATCCTCGTCATGGGGGATGGCATCCGCTTTGCGCGGGCAGTGGCAGCGGCGATGGGAATCCAGACTGTCGTGAGCTTTGAGAGGTTCGGCACGGCCATGGTCCCGCTTCATGGAGGAAAGGTCGAATTTGTCGGCGCCCGGAAGGAACAGTACCACCCGGGGTCGCGGAAGCCCGACGTGAGTGCCGGAACGCTCGAAGAGGATCTGCTGCGGCGCGACTTCACGGTAAATGCGATGGCGATCTCACTGAACAAAGGCCGGTACGGTACGCTGTGGGATCCGCTGCATGGCAGGAGGGACCTTGCCGCGAGGGTTCTTCGTACGCCTCTTGACCCGGCACAGACCTTTGCGGACGATCCCTTGCGCATCATGCGGGGGATTCGCTTTGCGGCGCAGCTGGGATTTACCATCGAACCGGCAACACTTGCCGCGCTCGGCGCGATGCGGGAGCATTTGAAGCAGATCTCGCAGGAACGGATTACGGACGAACTCCTGAAGACTCTGAAAGCCAACCAGCCGTCCATCGGGCTCAAGCTCATGTTTGAGACCGGCGTCCTGCATATCGTGTTTCCCGAGATCGCCCAGATGGCCGGGGTTGATCAACGGGGAGATCATCACCACAAGGATGTTCTTCTCCACACGTTTACCGTCGTGGACAATATCGCGCGGACGACGGACAATGTGTGGCTCCGGTTTGTCGCGCTGGTGCATGACATTGCCAAGCCAAAAACAAAGGCATACAAAGAGGGGATCGGCTGGACTTTTCACGGGCATGAGGAGATCGGCGCGAGAATGATGAAGAAGATTTTTCAACGGCTGAAACTCCCCATGGAGCCCCTTCCGTATGTGGAGAAGCTGGTGCGGTTCCACCTCCGCCCGATGGTTCTGGTCGATGAGACCGTCACCGATTCGGCGGTGCGGCGGCTGGTGTTCGAGACCGGAAACGACATTGACGATCTGATGAAGCTTTGCCGGGCCGATATCACGTCAAAGAACCCGAGGCTGGTGACTCGATACCTTCAGAATTACGAGCTTGTCCTGCAAAAGATCACGGAAGTTGAAGAGAAGGACAGGCTAAGGAACTGGCAGCCCCCGGTAAAAGGGGAGGAGATCATGGCGGTGTGCGGCATTGGAGAAGGGAGGAAGGTAGGAGAGCTCAAAAAAGCCATTGAGGAAGCGATTCTTGAGGGGAAGATTCCCAACGAACATGACGCTGCGCTGCAGTACATGCTCTCCATCAAAGATGAGATTCTCCGCTCGTAATGGCGTTTTTCAACCCAAGAAGTGAAACTTTGTGCTTTTTTTAACGTCTATAGTACTACATTCTTCCGACGAAAATATGGCTTTTTTCCACACTTTCTAAGTAATCTCCTTCATTTACGGAGTTGACCATGCGATTGATCAGGACATTTGGGGTGGGAATTCTTTTGGGGCAAAGTGCTCTACTCTTTGCCCAGACAACGACCCTCACCCTGGACCAGGCCAGGCAGATTGCCCTTGAACGGAACATCAATGTAGCGCAAGCCGCCTACAACGTCGAGGCTGCCCAGAGCGGGGTGCTTGCCGCAACCGGAAGTTATTTGCCGACGTTTTCCGCTGACGCTGGCTGGACCCGTTCGCAGAACGACCGGCCCGGCAGCGCGCCGGTCTATATCAATGGAGTACCAGTCCAGTCGGGCACGTCTGGTCGGACGGTGGCGAACAATTATTCTGCCGGCCTGTCACTCGGATATATGATCTTCAATGGACTTTCGCGTGAAGGACAGTCTGACCGGGCGTCGTCAATTGCGGTATCGGCGGAGCAGACATCGGCACGCACCCGGCAGTCGGTCGTCTTCCAGGTGGAGAGCGACTATTTGAATGTGCTGCGGAACGAGCAGCTGGTCAAGGTGAACGAGGAGAACTTGAAGCGCGACCGGCAGCAGCTGGACCGCATCACAGAATCCAACAGGGTTGGTGCCCTTTCCATCGCTGACGTCTACAGGCAGCAATCACAGGTTGCGACCGATGAGCTGGCCCTGATCACTGCCCAGAACAACTATGACAAGTCAAAAGCGGACCTCCTGGCGCTGATCGGCCTTGACGTTTCCCAAGACTACACCGTAGCAGACACAACGATCTCCACACAGATCACGAAAGAGGAACTGGATTCGACATTCGTGAAGTACCGGAATTTTGGCGAGCTCAGCGCGCGTGCCGTTGCCGCGCGTCCGGACTATCTGAGTGCCACCGAACAACTCAATGCGTCACAAGCCGGTGTCCGTGTCGCGCGCAGCAGCTATTTTCCGTCCGTAGCGGCTTTTGCAGGGTATGGGATGAACAGCCCGTCGCTTCAGGATGTCACGAAATACAGAAACTTGAACTGGGGGCTCCGACTTTCGTGGAGTATCTTCGATGGTTTCCAGACCAACCAGCAGCTCCAATCGGCGATGGCAACACAGCGCAGTGCCGAGATCTCGCTGGTGCAGACAGAGCGAAGCATCAACGTGGATGTGAAGAAAGCGCTGTTGGATCTCGAAGCGGCCCGGAAACAATATGAAGTGAGTCAAAAGGGATTGGTGTCAGCCACGGAGGACCGGAAAATCGCCGAGGAACGGTACAACCTGGGCGCCGGTACGCTGCTGGATCTGATGGTTGCCAATGCCAACCTCGTCAATGCGCAGGCAAACCAGGTGAACGCGTCATACAATTATATTACCTCGAAGCGCAACGTGGAATACGCACTGGGCGAGAAGAGCTACTAGGATCGTTTCATCGTGTGTTAAACAAAAAGGATTGGCACAACTATGGCCACCAACGGAAAAAAGTCGCGGAAGAAGAAGATCATCATCTTCTCCATTCTCGGAATCGTCCTGATCGTGCTCGCCCTGGTCGTTTTCATGGGCAGCAAGAAGGAGCCCATCATTACCGTGCAGACGGAGAAAGTTTCTGCACGGACGATCACCCAGGTCGTGACCGCGACGGGCAAGATCCAGCCGGAAGTCCAGGTGAAGATTTCCCCCGAGGTCAGCGGGGAAATTGTGGAGTTGCCGGTCAAGGAAGGCGACCGGGTAAAACGGGGAGATCTGTTGATGAAGATCAAGCCGGACGTGTACATCGCCCAGCGGAATCAGTACGCTGCGGGGCTGCTGCAGGCAAAGGCGGGTCTCACAAGAACCGAGCCGGACTTTCGCCGCTTTGAGAGCCTGTACAAGAAGGGACTAACCTCTGAGTCTGAGTACGATCAGGCTCGCGCGGCCTACGAGCAGTCCAAGGCTTCATTCGAGCAGGCGCAGGCATCGCTCGAACAGGCGGAGGAGAACCTTCGCAAGACAACGGTGTTCTCCCCGATGGACGGAACCGTGAGCCAGCTTAACTCCGAGAAGGGGGAGCGCGTCCTGGGAACGCAGCAATTCCAGGGAACGGATGTGATGACCATTGCGGATCTGTCCCGCATGGAGGCCCGTGTGGACGTGAGCGAGACCGATGTCATTCTGGTGACCGTCGGCGATACGGCACGCATTTCGGTCGACGCCTTCCCGGACAAAAAAGTGAACGGCGTGGTCTACGAGATTGCCAACACGGCAACGTCGAAGGGGTTGGGGACACAGGAAGAGGTGACCAACTTTGAAGTCAGAATGCGCATCGTCGACCAGAGCCTTATCCTGCGGCCGGGGATGTCCATGACGGCCAACATAGAAACTGAAACCAAGCAGAATGTATTGACCGTGCCGATCCAGTGCGTCACGACCCGTGCGCCGAAGATGGAAATAAAGGAAGGGGAGGGCGGGGCGCAGCCGGCGCCTGTGGCTGCCAGTGGATCTGCAGCGAAAGCCCGGGCGGACAACAAACCCAAGGAGATCGTGTTCGCCGTGGAGAACGGCGTTGCCAAGGCGGTGCCGGTGAAGCGGGGCATCAGCAGTGATCAGTATGTGGAGATCAGCGAAGGGGTGAAGGACGGGATGGACATCGTTTCAGGAAGCTACAAGGCCATTAACCGTGAGCTGGAGGACGGTTCCAAGGTGCGCGTGGAAGAGCAGAAAAAGCAAGGTCAGCAGCCGAAGCCGGAAGGCGCATAATCTGATTCGAACAAAGGAATCGATCACATGGACGTCATCGAACTGAAGAACATCGTCAAGACCTATGACATGGGCGGGGCCGAGGAAGTGCATGCGCTGCGCGGCGTCTCGCTGAACATCGCACGCAACGAGTATGTTGCCATTATGGGCCCGTCAGGCTCCGGCAAGTCAACGCTCATGAACATCATTGGCTGCCTGGACACACCCACGTCCGGTCTGTACCTGTTCAACGGGGTCAACGTCAGCGAGATGGACGACAATGCGCTGGCAAGGATCCGCAACAAGGAAATCGGGTTCGTATTCCAGACATTCAACCTGCTGGCCCGGTCTGATTCTCTTCATAATGTGGAGCTTCCGTTGATCTATGCGGGAGTTCCTTCCGCAGAACGGAAACGGCGTGCCCAGGAAACGCTGGAGCACGTGCAGCTGGGAGACAGGGTCCACCATAAGCCCAATGAGTTGTCGGGCGGCCAACGTCAGCGTGTCGCCGTGGCTCGCGCACTGGTCACCCGCCCATCCATCATCCTGGCCGACGAGCCGACCGGAAATCTGGACACGAAGACCGGCGAAGAGATCATGATGCTCTTCGAGGAGCTGCACCGGCAAGGGAATACCATTATCCTGGTTACGCACGAGGCGGATATCGCGGAGCATGCATACCGTGTCATCCGTCTTCGCGACGGGCACATCGAAAGTGATGAAGCCGTGCCAATCGAGAAACGCCGGTCGTATGCGGCCGCAAAGGCATCCTGACGGGGGAATAACGTATGTATTTCTTCACGGAGCTGAAAGAAGGGTTGTTGATCTCCTTCAAGGCGATCCGCGCAAACAAGATGCGGTCCGTCCTGACCACGCTGGGCATCGTCATCGGCATTGTGTCAGTGACGCTCATGTCGACGGCCATCGAGGGAATCAACCGGGCATTTGACAAGAGCGCCGCGGCGTTTGGCACGGATGTGCTCTACGTCCAGAAGTATCCCTGGGTCTCGAACGACGACTGGTCCACGTTCCGGGGCAGGCGGAACCTGGAGGTAAAGTATGCCAGGGGCATTGAGCGCCAGGTCACGCTTTCCGATGCCGTGGCGCCCGTGGTTGGCACAAGGCGGCGCGTGACGTACGGCAACAACGTGACCGAGGATGCCTTTGTCAGCGGCACAACCAACCAGTATCTCCTGGCCTCGGGGAGTACGCTGGCGGATGGACGGTTCTTTACTGCCGAGGAGTCTGCCGGAGGGCGCCCGGTCTGCGCCATCGGCGCTACTATTGCGGAGAATCTCTTTCCCACGGAGGATCCCATCGGCAAGACCATGCGGGTGGGGGGCTTTCCCTATACCGTCGTCGGGATTTTCGAGAAACAAGGAGGGCTCTTCGGTCAGTTCACGACGGATTCGCGAGTCTTCATCCCGCTCTTCTCCTTCCAGAGCCATTTCGGGACGCGGCGCGACGTCACCATTCAGGTGCGCGTCGCGGACCTCAAGCAGATGGAAGACGCCAAGATTGAACTCGAAGGCGTCATGCGCCAGATCCGCGGCCTGCCGCCGGGTAAGCCGGACGATTTCAGCATCAACCAGCAGGAGATCCTGACCCAGACCTTCGGCCCCATCAGCCTGACCATTGCGACGATCGGGCTCTTCATCACCGGCCTCTCGCTGTTCGTGGGCGGAATCGGCATCATGAACATCATGTTCGTGTCGGTGACCGAGCGGACGAAGGAGATCGGCATCCGGAAGGCGATCGGCGCCAAGAGAAGGACAATTCTTATGCAATTTCTCTCCGAAGCGGCGGTGATCTGCCTGATCGGCGGAATCCTGGGGCTGATCATTGCCTTCCCGCTCAGCCTGATCGTTGATCAGTTCCTCCCGACGGCGATGCCGTTGTCGGTTGTCTTCATTTCAATCGGCATTTCGCTTGCCGTCGGCGTGATCTCAGGATTCCTCCCCGCATACCGCGCCGCGCGTATGAACCCTGTGGAAGCCCTGCGATATGAGTAAACTTGTCTTCGAATGGTCCAACTTCAAAGAGAGTCTGCTGATGGCGCTTGCCGCCATCCGCTCCAGCAAGCTCCGATCGGTTCTCACGCTCCTCGGCGTGGTCGTCGGAGTATTCTCTATTATTTCGGTGATGACGGCGGTGGGGGTCTTGCGCAACAGCATTGAAGAAGGCATCACGCAGCTTGGGGCGAACACATTTCAAATCCAGAAATTCCCGGTGGTCATCGGCGACAATCACGAGAATCGTCACAAGTACCATAACCGGAAGGACATCACGTACGAACAGGCCCTTCAGGTGAAGGACAGGGCAACGCTCGCTGAGGCGGTGGGAATCGAAATAGATCGGTGGGGGCGAATTGTGTACTGGAACGGGGAGAAGACGAATCCCAACGTCAGCCTGCTGGGAGAAAACCTCGAAGGGATGATCACCAACGACTATGTTGTGGAAACGGGGCGTTCCTTCGTGGCCCAGGATCTGGATTTGTCTCGAGACGTGGCGATCCTGGGGAAGCCGGTGAGGGAAAAGCTCTTTCCTCCCCACGTAGACCCCATCGGGCAAACCATTCGGGTTGACGGCTCTCTGTACCAGGTGATCGGGGTGCTCGAGAAGAAGGGAGGCTCTCTCGGAGGCAATCAAGACAACTTCGTGGCGGTTCCTCTTACAACGTTCTTTCAGAAGTACGGGAAAGCGGACCGGAGCGTCCGTATCATGGTGAAGGCGCTCAACAGGGAAGTGGTAGACGATGCAATCGAGGAGTCAAGGTCCATTCTGCGCACGGCCCGGAAGGTCGCCCCGGGAGCAGACGACGACTTTGGATATTTCTCAAACGATTCGCTTGTGAAGCAATTCAACGAGTTCACATTCTACTTGCGTCTTGGCGTTCTCTTGGTCAGCTCGATCTCGCTTCTGGCGGCCGGGGTGGGGATCATGAACATCATGCTGGTCTCGGTCACCGAGCGCACGCGGGAGATCGGCATCCGCAAGTCCATCGGAGCCATGAAAAAGGACATCCTCTCGCAGTTTATGATCGAGGCGGTGATCCTTTGTGAAATTGGGGGATTGATCGGGATCTTTCTGGGCATTCTGGGGGGAAATGTGGTGGGGTTGCTTCTCGACGTGCCTGCCGTCATTCCGTGGGAGTGGGTGGCGATCGGCATCGGTGTCTGTTCGGTGGTAGGCTTGGTCTTTGGCGTGTATCCGGCATGGAAGGCTGCAAATCTTGACCCGATTGAGGCATTGCGGTTTGAATAACCACAATGGAGGAGCGGAGAGATGGGGAAGAAATTAGTGCTGGAATGGTCGAACTTCAGGGAGAGTCTGCTGATGGCGCTTGCCGCCATCCGGGCCAGCAAGCTCCGATCGATTCTCACGCTTCTCGGCGTGGTGGTGGGCGTGTTCTCCATTATTTCGGTGATGACGGCGGTGGGGGTCTTGCGCAACAGCATCGAAGAAGGGATCATGCAGCTTGGCGCAAATACCTTTCAGATCCAGAAGTTCAGCAACGAGTTTGATTCTTCGCCGGAACAGCGCCGCCGGATGAGGAACAGGAAAGACATCACGTACGAGCAGGCACTCGCGGTCCGCGAGAGAGCGACGCTCGCCGAGGCGGTAGGAATCGAGAGCTGGGAATTCGGAAAGATTGTGTTCTGGAAAGGGCAGAAGACCAACCCGAACGTCCAGGTAGCTGGAGAGAACATGGAAGGCCTGATCACCAACGACTGGACGGTCGTCAACGGGCGCGGGTTCACGCAGCAGGACATGGACATGTCCCGTCCCGTTGCGATACTTGGTGAAACTGTTGCCGAGAGACTCTTCCCCCCCATGATCAATCCGGTAGGAGAAACCATACGGGTCGACGGGGCTCTCTATCAGGTCATTGGCGTGTTCGGCAAAAAAGGAGGGGCTCTGGGAGGCAATCAGGACAACTTCATCACGATCCCCATATTCACCTACTTCCAGAAATACGGGAAGACGAGCCAGAATATCCATATTATGGTCAAGGCGCTCAACCGGGAAGTCGTGGATG
The DNA here is from genome assembly GCA_963809695.1 of uncultured Bacteroidota bacterium. GTDB lineage: Bacteria > Bacteroidota > Ignavibacteria > UBA10030 > UBA6906 > JAGDMJ01. The sequence goes on along the minus strand of CAWEKI010000007.1, from coordinate 352,415 downwards.
ATGCGATTGAACAATCCCGCGGCATACTGCGTGCCGCCCGGAAAGTGGCCCCCGGTGATCCTGATGACTTCGCCTATTTCTCGAACGATTCGGTGATCAAACAGTTCAACGATTTCACATTGTATCTGCGTCTTGGCGTCATGCTGGTCAGCTCGATCTCGCTTCTGGCGGCCGGGGTGGGGATCATGAACATCATGCTGGTTTCGGTCACCGAACGCACGCGGGAAATCGGTATCCGTAAGTCCATAGGGGCATTGAAGCGGGATATTCTCTCGCAATTCATGATCGAGGCGGTGATTCTCTGTGAGATCGGTGGAATCATCGGGATTGTCGCCGGCGTTATGGGAGGCAATGTCGTGGGCTTGCTGCTCAAGGTTCCGGCCGTCATCCCGTGGGATTGGGTGGCAATCGGCATTGGGGTCTGCTCGATTGTGGGACTGCTCTTCGGCGTGTATCCGGCATGGAAGGCTGCGAACCTTGATCCCATCGAGGCGCTGCGGTTCGAGTAACCAGAGCAGGGACACTGCATGCCGTGTCCCTGCTGTTGTATGCCTTTTCCTGTGAGCTCGTTCGTCTCATCATTTACTTTTCCCTCCGTTTCTCGTATCTTACCATCGATCTAAAACAAGTAGCTGAGTCAGCGACCTCGAATGGTTCGTTTCCTTCGCATTATCATTTTGTTGGGGTTATCTCTCCTCCTGATCGATCTCTGTCCGTCCGTTCTTCGGGCACAGGACAAGAAAAGCAGCCCCGTGTTCCGCAGCTATCGCCCCCCGCCGGAAGCGCCCCCCGTCCAGGAATCGGATGCTCTAAGGCAGATCTGGTTCGCTTTTCTTGTAGCCCGGAAGGCCAATGCGGGGGACATGATGGCGCAGCAGGAGCTGGCAGTCAGGTATTTGTATGGCATGGGCGTTGAACGGGACACCACAAAGGCGGCTTACTGGATGCTGAAAGCGGCGAACCAGGGGATGCTGACGGCGAAGTTCGACGTTGCGATCATGGCATTCCATGGCTGGGGCATGCCCTGGGATCCGTTCCTCTCCTACCGATACCTCCTTGAGACTGCGTCCCAGGATATGCCGGATGCGCAGTATTTTCTCGCCTCGGTATTGACGGAAGATCTTGTCGTGCCTCGCGATTGGGGAAAAGCATACCAGTGGATGAAAAAGGCGGCTGATGCGGGATTCAAGCCGGCCAAGGATGCCCTGCCGGAGTTTGCCGAGAAGCGAGCGGAGGCGGAGGCTGCAAAGGCTGTTATGCCGGCGGCATCGGCAAAGAATCCGGGATCGCTCCTTCCGTCGTCCACGATGCCGGTGTTGCTGGACTTTCCGGGTGACTCATCGAAATCAACCGGGGAATCGCTGGGGGATCTTGTCAAAGGAGCCGGTGAGGATATGCGGATGGCGCTTGGTCTCTCTGCTCAACCGGACAGTGCGCTCAACGTCGATTCCGTAACCTTCGGCCATCTCGTGCACGCGGCGGACGCGGGGAGCCCCGAAGCGCTCACGGTACTGGGCCGATGCGCGGAGCGCGGCCTTGAAGCAAAGAAAGATTCGGTCGCGGCTGCGGCGTATTATGTCAGGGCTGTCCGCCTTGATGCCCCCAAGGCTCCTGCGTTGCTGCTGGGGATCGTGGAGCAGAAGAGCTTTCAGGCCCAGCTCAAAGCGCGCTCCGTGCGCGGAGACGCCGTTGCGGATTTTACCTGGGCGGCGCTCGCGGTTCTTGGCTTTGATAATACGATCACGCCGGTCCAGGCGTTGCAAATGCTGAAGAAATCAGTGGACCAAGGATACGTGCCGGCGTTGATCGAGATGGGATTGTGGTATTATGGAGGGAAATGGGTGGAGCAGGACAAAGCTCGGGCGGCCTCACTCTGGCGGCAGGCCGTCAAAAAAGGGAGCCGCGATGCTGAGGTGCGGCTCGCCGTGACGATGTTGAGAGAGGATGATGATGTCCGCGACGACAGCACCGCAGTCTCGCTTCTGCAACGGGCCGTCCCGGAAGGCTCGCTCCTGGCCCAGGTGGGATTGGGCTACTGTTACGAGCAGGGGATCGGGGTGCCGAAGAAAATGGCAGAGGCTGCCCACTGGTATCGTGCCGGTGCGGTGCGCGGCAGCCAGGATGCGTATCGCGCATTGCGCCGGCTCTATGATGACGTCCGCCCTTCAGACAAAGAGTTCGAAATCGAAGAAGAGTAAGTGAACACAGATGGATGAAAGAGATAGACACGGATCGGGTATGGATGTTGGAGATTACAGGGGTTTGTCTGATTGCTGCTTTCTTCAGGCTTTCATTCGCTTGCCTTTTTCTTCATACGTAAAGATCCACCCACAGATTTTTCCCACGTCGATCTGAGCGAGGTTTTCCCAATAGTCCTTATTGTGCATGGTGCGTGAGCTGGTTTCATCCTCAGGGAGGCTCTCCACCATGTGTATGATCTCGTTGAACCGGTTGCGCCAGACCTTCATATTCGACTCCCGCAGGTCCACCCAGCCGTCATGGGCCCATTGGTTGATGCTCTCGGGCGATATCGGCAGTTCGTCCTCCCCACGGTAGGGAGGTATCTTTATCGTTTCCGCGCGCAGGAGAGATTTGCCGTCGGGCAGCAGGATGGGAATGCCGATGGATATGATCCGGGAGCGGAGATCCGGATCATTCTGCAGGAGTACGTAGAGCCTCTGGCTTAACATCCGCGGGGGTGTGGAAGCAACGGAACGGATATCCCCGAAGCAAAGACGGAAAAGATACGCTTCATAGAGCAGTTTGGACAAGCGCGGCGGACCAAGCATTTCGAACGCCACAGAATCGACGCCGTGCTTCTGCTCCAGGTTCTTCATCGTGGTGACCGCGCTGTTGAAGAGAAATCCCGCGCGGTAGGTGGGCGAAAGTGTGGCGTTGTCGAGGGCGTTGATGATGTCATGGCCGGTATTGCCCGCTCTGATCTCAAAGACGGCATTCTCCGCGATCTCCTCCGGTGTCACGAATTCCATCTGTCCTGGAGTGGAGATTGCCTCGAACTCCCCGTGGGAAAAAATGCCGTTCTCGCCGGTATCGATGAAGACTGAGCGAAGGGTCTTTCCCGTGGCTTGTGCGGTACCTTTCATCCGGAGCTGGAGCGTTCCCCGGAGCTCCACGGGTGCTTCCATCGGGCACTCCACAAGCAGTACGGGTTTTCCGCGTTTCTTGATTTCACCATAGGCAATGCGCTTCCAGGCAATTGCGGCTGTGGGCTTGATCTCCTTGGTGATCGGTGCGTCGGGGGTGCGGCCCATCAAAAAGAGCAGGAGGGTGTGAGCCCCTGCCACTGCTGATTTGGAGAGCAGCACGCGCGAAGGCTTTTCTTCGCTGTGCGTGTACGGGATGTTCAATCCCATGCCTCCCGTGCCGCTGGTGCCGATTTTCACGTAAATGATGGTGCCCGCTTCCTGCATGGAACGGTACATGATCTGGACATGCCTGATGAGCTGAGGGATGTACAATGTACAGAGCAGGCGTTCCGCCGCGTCGATCAGGTCACAGTCCAGCGGTGCTTTTGACTTTTTTGCCACGCGGGACTTCTGGATCTGCTTGATGAGTTCGCGGGAGACCTGGAAGATATCCTGGTAAGCGATTCCGGTGGCCGAGTTGACACAGTCGACAACCACTTCCGGCTTGTACTTCATAAGGAGCCGGTGCAGGCTGGACCGCTTCAGGATGGGACCGGCAAGCTCGTCAACGACATCCTCGATGATCATTGTGCGGTATTGTTCGGTGCCGATGATCTCCTCGCGGGGAATGTCTTTCAATTCTTCCCGAACGAAGATGTTTCCCCACCAGGGGACGAAGAAGTTTTTTCCTGCCTTTGGGAAGTCCTTTTGCAGGGCATCGACGGCCTCGAGGGCCTCATCCCTGCTCAGCGACGTGACGATGATGCGTCTGGGTTTTTCCTCCATAAATTTCCGGCATATGGCGGACCCAACAAGTCCCCAACCACCTAGAACCAGTACTGTTTTTCCCTGAATATCCATTGGAAGTCTCTATGAGTATTGGATGAAGAATGTGCAGGGTTAGCGCAGAAAATGTAGCGGAAGATGGCGGAAGAAGCAAGGGGGAAGCCTATGCAGAATTGGGGCTGGGGAACTGAGAATCAAGAATGATTGAGAGCATTGCTATACCACTGCTTCCGGACTCCACAAATAAACCGGCGTGTCCCGATCCCATTGCAGGACCAGTAAACACGCCGGCTTTGCCAGACTCAAAATTCAGATCCGGTATCTACTTCGCGGCGATGGCTGCACCGTAAGCCCTGTCTCCCCATCCCAGCTTCAGAAGCGTTCCCCCGCCCGGGCCCGGCTCAAACCAGATCTTGAACGGGTCAATGGATTTGGTGACTGACTCCATCTTCATGGGCACTCTGGCAACCACCAGAGAATCCGGGACCCGTCCCTCACCCTCTCCTCCACGGCTGATGATGAGCGTGTAAGACTTTTCGGAGGGGAGGGAACTCAGGACGTACGACCCGGCGGGAATTGCCTGTTCCCCTATGGTGAGGCCGGTTTCCGTCTGGAGTGATGTGGGTTGGTTTGCACCGGTGCGCCAGACGGAATCCCATGGCACAACAACGCCCCAGATCTGCCGGCCGCGCATGAACGGCGTGCTGTACTTGATCATCACCTTCTTCCCGCCGAGTGACGTTTGGGTAGAGTCGGGAGGACTCAGCGCCCGGACCTTGGTATTCTTCTCGAACGGAACAACGACCCGCGTCTTCTCCCAGGAAAGCGTCAGCTCTCCTGACGCAGGACCGGTCTTCTGCAGGCCAATTGTGAAGGTGTCAACAGGCGTATCCAGCGTCTCGACCCTGGCATCGAACCGCGCGAGGTCCTGTCGCCCGTCGTAGCTGGTACCCCACTGTCCGGTCTGTTTGTTGACGATCACCGTCCATCCCTTCGGGGAGGGAAGGGTCCAGAGCGTGTAGAGTCCTTTCGGCACGGGCACGCCGCCGAAGATCATCGCGAAGTTCGTCCGTACGTGCGTTGCCTGGTTAGCGCCCGTTCGCCATACTTGACCCCAGGGAACGAGCCCGCCCATGATCGTGCGGCCACGCATGGAGGGGCGCCCGTAGTTGACCGAAATGGTGTTCGTGTCCATCGTGAGGAACACGGAGTCCCGCGGACTCAGGATGGGCCTTGCCTGCGCGTGAAGCTCCGAAACGAGAGCCACGCACAGGACGAAGAGCACAAGGGAGCTTGCGACCAGCTTCATGATCGGTTCCTTTTCATGTGAGAGAACAGTTGGTACGAATGTCTAGCCTTTTTCAACGACGACCGCGGTCCCGTAGGCGAGGACCTCCGTGACCCCGGTCATTACCTCATTGGCGTCATAGCGCATGCCGATCACGGCGTTGGCACCCACCTCGCCGGCGTGCTGCATCATGATCGCGAACGCTTCCAAACGGGTCTTCTCGCAGAGCTCCTGCAACAGCGAGATGTTGCCGCCGAAGAGCGTTTGAATGCCGGCGCCGATGTTGCCAACGATCGAGCGCGAACGGACCGTGATGCCCCGGACGACGCCCAGGTTCTTCACGATACGGTATCCGTCAAGCGTGAACGCTGTAGTGACAAGCTTTGGATCCATTGATCGCGTCTCCTTATTTGAACTTAATGGAGCTCAGGACCTTCTCATACGCCGCAAGATAGTCGGCGCTCTGGGCCTTGACCCAGTCCATGGTGATCCTCAGGACTTTGCCCTTGTTGACGATGAAATAGAACCGGCGGTCGACGTCTTTCGCCGCGCCGTACTGGAGCCACATGGCCGGCTCGCCGCTGACGGTCGCCTTCCCTGTCGACGTAGCTTTGTACTTCCCTTTGTTCTGGTCAAAGACCTTCTCCAGCGTGAGATTCTTCGCATCGAAAATATCGAATCGGAGGGAGGTGGACCGGTTTTTGCCCTGGAGCACCTCTACGAATTCGTACGTGCCTTTGTTGGGCCTTGCGACATCAAAGTTGCTTGGATACTGATAACGAAAGTAATTGTTCTCACCGGAGGAAAACTCCTCCGCCGGAAGATTCTCGTCCCGTCCTGCCACTACGGGCTTGGGAAGCTGGAAGGAATTGAGCGAGGCGGTGAAGATATCCCTGTAAGCGTCAAACAGGTCGCCGAACCCTGCCATCCGAATGTCATACAACAACGTGTCCGTTTGAATGTAGGTATGCTCGCCGGTCTCCTTGGTCCCCGACCCCCAGTTCGCCGAATAGGGGTTGCGATACGCCTGCACCCCGGCGACGGTTATGCCTTCCTCTTTTCCCACGACAAAGTTGTTCTTCAACATCTCGTCGACCTTCTGCTTGCGGTCCTGGGCTGCCGTTTCTGTCCTGCTGACGCTGACCTCGATCAGGACCCCGTTCGGATACGCCCCGGTGGGATCGAGGAACTTCTTGTCCACATCGGCCAGATTAAAGAACTGTGCGTGGCCGACCTCGGAATTGGACAGCCATCCCTGGGGATGCGAAATGCGGAACCCGTACGCCGGATCGCGGTATTCCTCCATTTCACCCACCGGGACCGGCGGTGTTTTCTTCTGTCCGCCGCAACCGATGAGCAGGAGGCCGAGGAAGAGCATGCCGGAGACGCGGCCCAGCAAACCGTACATCTTCACACTGGCGTTCATGGTCGTACCTATGTGGTTAGTGGTTATTGAGGGATTTACGTTCGTGGCACTACAGTATCATACCAGCTCTTCTTCTCCCGCACGCCAGCTTCATCAATGTGGATGTGCTTTGCCTCAGTATATTCCATAAGCCCTTCGACGCCAAACTCCCGTCCGATGCCGCTTTGCTTGTAGCCGCCGAACGGCGCCCGGTCATTGAGCAGATGCCATTCGTTGATCCAGACCGTCCCGGCTCTCAGCCTGGAAGCCGCTGCCATTGCTCTTTCCGGGTTGGAGGACCAGACCCCGCCCGCAAGCCCGTAGATCGAATCGTTCGCCATCCTGATGGCATCGGCCACAGCATCATACCGGATGACCGAAAGGACAGGGCCGAAGATCTCCTCCTGGGCAATGATCGAGGTGTTGTCAACGCGATCAAAAATCGTCGGCTCCACGAAGAAACCGGATCGGCACTCGGCGTCATCCGGGATGCCGCCCCCCGCAAGGAGCACTGCGCCCTGCTGCTTGCCGGCGGCGATATACCCGACTACGCGCTCCTGCTGCCGGCGGGAAATCAAGGGCCCGAAGTCCGTGGCCGGATTTGCGGGATCACCGATCCTGATCCTCCGGGTCCTAGCGACCAGAGCCTCGAGAAACTCCTCCGCCCGGGAGGCGGGAAGAAAAAGCCGGGTGCCAGCTTCGCAACACTGTCCCTGATGATAGAAGATCGCATACAACGCCCCGTCGACCGCGATGGAAAGATCGGCATCATCAAGAACAATGTTTGCGGATTTTCCGCCGCATTCAAGCGTCAGCCTCTTCAGCGTTCCGGCCGCCGTACGCATGACCTCCTTGCCGACCGCCGTTGATCCGGTAAAGGAAATTTTGTCGACCAAAACACTCCTGCACAGCTCCGCGCCGGCTTCGCGCCCATACCCCGTGACGATATTGACGACTCCCTTCGGAAGGCCGGCGTCGCGGATGATCTGCGCGAGCTCCATCGCGGTCACGGGAGTTTCCTCCGACGGCTTCAGGACCACGGTGTTCCCTGCAGCAAGAGCGGGTCCGATCTTCCAGACCGCCATCTTCAGAGGAAAGTTCCACGGGGTCATCGCGGCGACGACTCCGACCGGTTCCCGTACGAGGAGGTTCTTGCTGAGCCCGGGACGAGTAACACCCTCGAGCGGACTGTTCGTGTCCGCAACGGCCAGCGCCGCGGCTACCTGCATGCTCCGCCCGCTGAGGTAGACATCTTCTTTTGCTTTCCGGATCGTGGAGCCGGAATCGGCGACCTCAAGCTCCGTCAGGGCCTTCGCGTTCTCCTTGATCTTGTCGCCAATGGTCTTGAGATACGCCGCGCGTTCTTCGCGCGCCATCCGGGGCCAGGGACCAGCGTCAAATGCGCGGCGGGCGGCCGCCACTGCGCGTTCGACATCCACCTGCCCGCCCCGTGCACACTCGGCGACGGCCTGCTGGTTGAAAGGATTGAGCGACGTGAATCTCCTCTTGTCTGCCGCTTCTACGAATTCACCGTCAATGAACAATTGATATGCCTTCACTCCTGCCTCTCCGTTGGCGCGTGTGGCTCTACATCGGCTTGAAAATCGATAGCACGAGAATAACCAAGAGAAGAACCGCTTCAAGAACGTAGAACCATCGCTGCTGCCGGTCCAGGGCACGAATCGTCTCTTCTGCTCCCGCAGGGGCCGACCCCGCGACAACGAGGTAGACGAGCTTTGTTCGTCGGCTGCTCTTCGCGCCGAAAAAGACTCCGGCGGCTGCCAGAAGGACAACAAAGACGAGCTTGGTGCTCAGCCAGGCATCGGAAAAGAGCGTGTATGGATGCGGCCCGAGCGTCATGTTCCCAATTCCACTGAGAACCAGGACAAGGACGCCGATGGGAGAAAGCAACCCGATGGCCCTCAGAGACTTGATGTGCAGCGCCTTCGCATCCCAATCTTTTGCTCTTTTGTACTGCCCGGTCAAAATCCAGCCGGCGAATATTGTGGTAAAGATCATGCCGAGGCCAACAAAATGGATCAGCAAGGAGAAATGGATCGGCAGCATCGCAGCAGGGCTCCAGAAATGATTCGGAAGATAGGTAAAATCGGGGACTTCATCAACTCTCCTGTACACATGAACGAATAGAAGGAAGGTCCCGTTCCTGAACCGGAGATGGAACCTCTCTGGCACACGAGTTCGCCTCTTGTGCGTGGATCTGCCCTCAGGGGAGTTGGTCAATTGAGGGGAAAAACCATGCAGAAACGATACGTAACACTCTCTCGGGAGTCCTCAGCAGCGGAATGGACTTCACATAGGCGCTGGCAACCCCGGCAACAGGGCGGGAACGCTTTGCCGGAAAACACCAACGCCCGGCCGCTGGACAGCGGCCGGGCGCTCATCTGAAGAACCACCATGCAGTGACCTATGGCTTGAATCCGACGTTGCTCCAAAGCTCTATTGTGGCGGCCTGGTCAGTCCCTGCTACAATTGTCACGCCTGCCGCCAGGTAAATCGAGCCCCACTCTACAAGGACAGCCATGCCGTCGTTACCGCCCCATGCGACGAACGTCCCCCGTTCACTTTCGAACCGTTCCTGCACCGCCTCAGGGTGCGGAAGAGCGCTCTAAGGATCTATGAAAGGAGCACCGACTGTGGTGGGCTCATGTACCCTCACTCATGCTCATTTCGCAGTTTCCCCATTCTGCGTTCTACGTTGTCCGGTGCGGCAATTCCTCGTGGAGCTTTTTTCTCAGATCCCTCATCTGGGATTCAATGTCCCGCCCCATCCTGCGCAGCTCCTGCTGGAGCTGTTCCATTTCAAGCTTGAACTCCCTTGTGTGCACGTCCGGAACTTCGAAGGAATGAAAATGAAACCCGGTTCCCCGGTGATCGGTTCCGTCGATATGCAGGGATAACTTTTGGGAGTTGCCCTTGCGGATCACCTCGACGTTAGCGGTTTCTCCTTCCTTCATGGTTTCAAGGGCATCCCCGAAATCCCGCGTGTGCGCGATCGAGTCGTCCTGGACCTTGATTATCACGTCGCCTGCGGCGAATCCGGCGGAGTCGGCAGAGCTTCCTTCTTCCACTTCTTCTACAAGCACTCCCCGGCCGCCGGGGGCTCCGAAGTACATGCCCAGCTGCTTGTTCAAATCCCGCACCCGAAGGCCATACGTGTTCAAAGAGCCGGACATGGTGAATACGGGGGGATGGATCTGAAAGTGTGGAACGGGAGGAATCGCAGCCATCGCAGACCAGTCCGGTGCTTTGTCGATCGTCGCTTTCAGTGACAGTTGTTCGTCGTGACGGCTGACCTTGATCGACACGGAGGTCCCGGGCTTCGTCCTTCTCACCGCGTCAAGGAGGTCATCGGCATCGCTGATCCTGGCGCCATTGAGTGCGGTGATGATGTCGTCCTCCTTCAATCCGGCCTCTTCGGCAGGGCTGTCTTCCACGACATGTTTGACCAGAGCCCCTTCGTTAGTCTTGACGTGCATGGACCGGGCAATCTTGGGCGACATATCGCTTGTCGATACTCCGAGCCAGCCGCGTTTCGTCTGGCCATCTTCCATGGCATGGCCATACAATATGTTTCCGAACAGAAACGGAAGAAACAACAGGATTGCACTCAATGATGTTTTCATAGCATCGTCTCCTCAAGGTTCATGAGTTAGACAGTGCGAAAAGGCGTGCGGTTGACATGTACACGGTGTCAGGTGCCGGAAAAGCGGGTAAGAGGAATGAGGGGAGGGCGGCAGAGGAGATGGGGCCTCAATTCTACAAATCCCCCCGGCCCCAGCCTCTCGTCCCCGGATCTCCGAATCCTATTTTATGCCCTTTTTCAAACGTACGTCGCCATTTACTGTCTGTATCTTCACTTTGTTCTTGCCACTGTTGATTGACCCTGTTCCGTAAATATACTTCCGTGGCGACCCATTTGAATCGTCCCACTCCTTCGATTCTTCCCGCTTCAGATCAAAGTCACTGGTGATTTTGTAATGGCGATTGCTGTCCCTGGTATAGGCGAGGGTGATAACCACGTCCATGGAAAGGGCGGGGGGCACCGTGAGCGTGATATCTCCACCCATGGATTGAAGCGAGACATCCCGGTCGCCGCGAGACGCGTCGCCTACCATGGTGACTTCAACGTCACCTCCCATGGTGGTAGCCGTGACCCGGCCGTCCACGGCGTCGATCACGATGTCCCCACCCATGGTCTTCGCTTTGACATGGTCTGTCGCCGATCGCACGTGGACATCGCCTCCCATGGTGTGGACGTCCGCTCCTGCGGGCGCCTCTTCTACAGTAATGTCTCCTCCCATGCTCGAGATTTGGACCTCGCCGGTCGGCTTGTCGCCCGCGCCGCTGGAAACATATCGCTGTGTGACATCTCCTCCTTGCGACGTTGCTTTGACGTTCCCCGAGACGTGATCGACAAGCACTGTTCCTCCCATGGTCTTGACGCGGCCGTTCACGTCGGAGTTCTTCAACGCGATCTCTCCTCCCATGGTGACCAGGTCGAGATCGCCCTTCAATCCTTCAAGCTGCAGCTCGCCTCCCATGGTCTTTCCTTCCATGCTTCCTTCGACTCCCTGGATGGTGAAATCCCCTCCCATGGATTCGAGGTTCAAATCGTATTTCTTCGGGACCTGGACCTCGAACTGCAGGTTGGAATGTGAATTCCCTTGCAGCGAGGTGGCGAACCGGGAGGTGATGCGCACTCCCGACGAGCGCTCTTCGAAGTCGATGTTCGGTGTGGGATGGGAGTCGCCGATGCCGTGGACCTTGACGGAGACCAGGTCGCGATCCCACCCGGTAATGTGAATAGACCCGCCAGTCTTGAGATCCATCTCCAGTTTTTTGCCCGTGGTGGTTTTGAACTCCCGCTCAGAATTCTCCTGCGAATACATGAGTGAGAAGAAAGGGAGCAGAAGAACGAAGCAGAGCAACCGTTTCATGTGACCTCCTAAGGAATTGATCGACACCTGCCTGACGAAGCGCATCTACTTCCCGCTGCGGAGTTTTCGTATCTGGATATCCGAGTTGACGGTCTCGAGGGTGATCTGTTCTCCGCCGCCGTTCAGCGTGTAGTGCGCATAGATTTCCTGATCTTCCTCGTTCTGTGATGATTTGTCCGCCGTAAAATCCGATTGAATGGTATAGTCCTTATGCTGTCCACGCCAGTACCCTTGCACCCGGATCCGCGCATCGATCGAAGCTTTCGCGTCTTCCGGAAGGAAGAGCGTGATGTTGCCGGCTGCGGTTGTCAGTCTGCTCCTGCCTTTGCCCGATGGCCTCAGTTCCGCGTTGATATCGCCGCCGGAGCTGCTTGCGTCAACGGAGCCCGACACATTCCGGATGTTCACATTCCCGCCGCTCGTGGCCGCACTGATGGTCCCGTTCCCGCCATTCAGCTCAATGTCTCCGCCTGAGGTTGCCAGGGACACTTTGCCGTTCACCTTGCCGGTCCGGATGTTGCCGCCGGAGGTGGCGACCTTTGCCTCGCCGCCGACATCGCCGATGGTTACATCCCCCCCGGACGTCCCCGCCCGAAGCGTCTTCCCCACATTACCTATCCGTATGTCTCCGCCGGAGGTCTTGACGTCCAGCCGCCCGGTTGTACTCCTCACTTCGATGTTCCCGCCGGATGTCCGGACCGTCCCATCGCCGTTCACTGCTCCGGTCGTAACGTCACCGCCGGAGGTACTGAGGTCCACGTTGCCATCCACATCATCAAGCGAGATGTCGCCCGCTCCCGTTTCCGCTTCGGCGTGGCCGACAAGCTTCCCATCCACTGCGACCTCGCCATATGACGTCTCAAGACGGAGGTTGAATTGGGAGGGTATGGTGATTCTCACTTTGGCTTCCCTGTCTTTGCCGTCGTCGCCGCGGCTGGTGACCCGGATGGTTGTGCCCGTCTGTGTGACGTTGAAGGAGTTCGAGCTTTCATTGTCCTCCGCTCCTCCACGCACGGAAACCTCGTTCTTGCCGGATGTGCTGACCAGAATGTCGCCGCCGTCGAGCTTCACTTCAAGCGTTCCACCCTTGGAGACCTGGAAGGTTCTGGCCTGCCCAAATGCCGCGGTTGTCATGCCAAGAATACAGGTGACGGCTCCGATGACCATCATGGAATTGTTGAGTCTGCGGTTCATTGTTGTGTCGCCTCCTCCAGGACTTCTTTGGCCCGAATACGGACGTAATTGTTGTTGTCGGAACGCATCTTTTCCTTCAGGACCTCAAGCAGATCGGGACCTGCCTCGCGGGTCTGAACGCGCGCCGAATCAAGACTGTTTATGGCAGCAATGCGAAGGCCGGGATTCTTGTCGTGGACCAGCACGTACAAGAATGCTTCCCGGATCTGATTGTCGAAGGGAAAACCCTTGAGCACGCGGAGCGCTTCGCGGCGCACTGCGGGGTTGTCATCCGATTTCAACGCTGACACCAGCGCCCCTTGCACCTTCGGGTCGGGAGGCGTGAGCTGTTCCACCCGCGACGCGAGCATATTGACGGAACGAAGCCTGACCCCCGGATTCTGTTCGGTAACAAGTGCGTGGGCGAGCACCGCCTGTATTTTTTCGTCGTTGATGTTTCCCTTCAGGTGCACCGGCGTGATGGCATCAAATGTAAAGTCCACCTCACCGTTGCCGGAGGCTGTGTGGTTGAACTGCAGGTTCATAATGCGCGGCTCCCCTCCCTGGGTCCCGGCACTCACGGCGATCGGCTGGACCCGGGGTTGAGACGAGAGGACCGGGGAGGAGGGAGCGAGGAACGTCCTCCCAACGAGGATGCCGCCGACGAGCATTGCGGCACTACTCAGGGCAATTTTGTAGTTCCAGGCAGGCATCCAATCAAAGGAATCCCGAACCCTGGCGAGCAGGCCAGGACGGGCACGCTCCGCGCGGAGTGCCGCCCGGAGTTGCTGCCGGGCCTCCTGCAACAGGCGGTCATCCACTTCTACCGGCCTCCGGTGGATCCGGACAGCGGCATCGAGTTTTCTCAATTGCTCCAGCTCCGCCGAGCAATCGGCGCATTCGTGCAGGTGCCGTTCGAACTCCGTCCGCTGCTCCGGCGAAAGCTCATCCTGGCGGTAAGGCTCCATCTGCTGGCGGATCGTCTTGTGGTTCATAATATTCCCCTAAGCTCGTTCCTCATTTTCCGCGTGGCGCTGAACAGGTACCGTTTTACCGTTCCTTCCGCGCAATTCATCATTTCGGCGATCTCTTTCAGCTTTTGTCCCTCAATGTGACGAAGCGTGAACACCATCCGCTGTTTCGGCGACAGGGTCTCGAGGGCCGACTGCACGTGCGCTGAGATTTCCGCATCGCGTGCCTGCTGGTCCGTGGCGCCGTCCTCCGCTTGCAGCTGGAGGACCCCATGCGGGTCCTCGCTGTCCGAGCTCTCATGAAGAGACACGTCATGCGCCCGGTGTTTCTGCCGAGACCGATGTGTAAGGCAGACATTGACCGTGACCCGGTGAAGCCATGTTGAAAACTCGCTCTTGAACCGGAATTTCTTCAATCCGCGGTAGACGCGGATGAACACCTCCTGGTAGATGTCCTTGGCATCGTCGGCGCTGGTGACGTACTGTGCCGCGAGCGATAGGACCTTCCTGTCGTGGCGGAAGACCAGTTGTTCAAAGGCCATGACATCGCCCTGCTGGGCTCGCAGAATCAATTGGGTATCATCCACTTCCATGCGGTCGCCTTGATGATCATCAGTGAATTAGACTTGAAAGGGGGTGTAATGGTTGTAGCACTATATGAAGCAAGAAGCAAGAAGGAAGAAGTAAGGAGGATCCAGAAGTCAGGGAAAACCCTCCTTACCGGCCGATTTTCAGGCGGTTCCAGACTGTATTGAAGCCCAAAAGGAAAGGGCGGACTCTCAATCCGCCCCCTGGGTTTTTACCAAAGACCAAGACAGATAGAAACTGGCTGCTGACTACTCTCCTTTGAGTATATCATAGAGCACCGCCCGCGCTTTCTCGCCCCCGATGTTCCCCAGGTAATACACGGCATCGCTGCGCAGGTCGTAGTCCGAGTCGGTCTTGGCCACCTTGCTCAGGAAGTCTACCGCCTGTTCGTTTCCGATATCGGCAATCCGGTAGAGTGCGGCGGCCCGTTGATCTTCATGATGGGCAGGTAAGGAGGTATAGAGTTGTTCGAGCGTTTGAACGGTCTTGTTCTTGTCCTGGCCTGATTCCCCGATGTTCTCGATGGCGATGACTTGTATCTCCGCGCTTGTGTCTTTACGGATAAGGTCCAGGTACAGAGCATCAACATCCTGGTTCTTGAATTGAGAAAGCAGACCCAGGGCTTCCTTGCGCAGGACAAGCGGCTGTTTCACGTCTTGCGCCACTTGCTTCAACGTCGCGAATCCTTTTTCGTCCTCGGTATTTTCGCCGATGGCCTGAAGAGCGTCCAGCTTGAGGCGGGTCTTTTCGTCAAGCTTGTTTTCTTCTATCATGACCGGTACCGGCGTATACCCATAGCCCGAGCTGAGACGCCTGTTCATCCGACGCATGCTCTGGTTCAAATGATGCATCTTGGACTCTATGGTGTAGATCTGCGGAGCGATGGGAGGAACAGGAGTCACGCCCACGTAACCGCTTGTCTTGTTGCCGCGAGCTGCTCTTACTGCTGTGGCGATCTCCAGTTGTGCTTCAATGTTCGCCATATCGGCCACAGCATCGTCATAGTAGGAACTCTTGGGGTACTTGTTCGTAAATTCTCTGTAGGTCGTCAGCGCTTTCTTGAGGTCGGTGTGCATGAGAGCGTATGCCGACCAGTAACGCGCATCGTCGGCATAGTCGCTCTTTGGGTATTTCTCCAGCAGCTCGGCGAATTGCTTGCGCGCGGCATCCCATTTCTCGTCAAGCACCAGGTCATAGCCTTTCTTGTAGACGCCATGGTCGGGACCTTCCTGGTCGCCCGGCTCGTCGATCCAGACAACGGAGGCCGCCGGAGCGGCGGATTCAAGAGCCAGGGCCTGGCCGTACCCGGAAGCCGTGGAGAGCAACAGGAGAGAGAGGAACATGCCCAGAATTGTGCGGTTCATTGCTGTTGTCCTTTCGCGTAAACAAGGTGCGCGGAATCATATACTGCTTCCGCCATGCGGATTTTGAAAAGTAAATTTTCCTGGTGAATGCCGCTCCGTATGATTTCCATGTTTGGGACCTGCTTGTCCTTGGTGACGTTCGCAAGCTCGATCAGAATGCGGCTCATTTCATCCACAAGCTGGTCCACTCTCGGATTGAGCGGGCGCTGTTTGAGGTAGCGCGCTTCCCGGACCAGCTCCCGGGATGTACGCTGCTCGACGCTGAGATCCACGGGTTGTCCTTCATCCGTCTTCAGGTTCGCGATGCCGATCAGAAGTATTTTCGATTTCCGGAGGTACTGGCTCATTCTATTGTCAGCGTAGCGCACACGCAGCGGCAGCTCCTGGGGCGAAGCGGTGTAGTTTGGCTGCGACACGTCATCTGACTGGCCGGGCCTTTCCTCGTCCGCTCTCAGCGCGATTCCGTTGCGGGGCTCAAGGGGGATTGATTTGCTCTTAGAACTGTCAACGAACACCACCTCCCGGGGAGGGTTCGGCCGGTTCACGAGCACGATGGCCAGCAGGATCATTGCCGCAGCCATTCCGGCGAGCGCAAACGATCCCCGACGGAAGAAGAAATATGAGTGAACAAGATCCCATACATCCGCCAGGAGCGTCTTCTTCTGCCTGCTCCGTGAGATCCGCCCCTCGACCGCCGTGGCAAACGCTGCCCAGAACTCCTTGGACCGCGCATCGCTGGCAGGCCGGTCCGCTCGGGTGGCAAGAGCAAGAGCTTCCTGCATCCTGGAAAGGTCTCCGGCACAGGTGCTGCAGGAGTGAAGATGTTCTTCGACCGCTGCGCGCTGTTCTTCGTCCAGTGTTCCATCCAGGTAGTCGTAGAGCGACAGTTGTATGTCCTTGTGCCTGCTCAGATTCCCTCCGCTCTCAGGAATTGCAACTTCTGCCTCATTTTTTCCAATCCTCTGAACAGGTGGGTCTTCACCGTCCCTTCCGAACAATGCAGAATCTGACTCACTTCGCGGGTCGACAAGCCATTCATATGACGGAGCATCACGACTGCCCTTTGGAGGGTCGGCAGCTCGTGCAGGGCGCGCTCGATATGCCCGGCAACATCGATGTCCTGTGAAACGTCCAATGTTGTTTCGCCAATCATATCCTCGTGCGTTCCGTCAAGTTGTTCTTCCCTCCGGTGCTTCATCTGGTATAGTCGGTTCAACGAAAGATTTGTCACGATCCGGTAGAGCCATGTACTGAATGCCGCTTCACCGCGGAACGTGGCAAGAGACTCGTAGACCCTGACAAAAGCATCTTGCGCAATTTCTTCGGCGCCATGATGATCGTTGACGAAGCCATAAGCAATGGTGTACGCCTGCCTCATGTATCGCTCGACGAGGCAGCGAAATGCCTCGCGGCTGCCGCTTTTCGCGTCGGTTATCAGTTGCTGCTCGTCAGCAGCCGGCATGCGCAAACCTCGATGCGTGAGCTTTGTGGATTAGACAGACTGAGTGACCAATCGGTTGACATGAATTCATCGGGGGGCGTGGACCCCCCAGGGCACTTCGGTTGAGTCAAAAAAAACGATGTCATCGCGAGGGCCGGTGTCTTCTCTTGGCCCGAAGCCCGGGCCTGAAAAGTCCGGGCTTCGCCCCGATGATGCAGGGCCTGCAATGACAAGTGTTGTGCTCTTGTTTGCCGTTCCCGCTAGGCGGTCGTCTCTTCCTCCTTCGGCTCCTTCTGGAGTATCACCTCCTTGTAATGCTGGTACAGGTAGGAAACCAGCAAAAGCACGACCCCCAGTCCGATAAACGAGAATATCCGATACAGGGTTTCGAGAAATGAAAGGTCATAGATGAAGATCTTGAGGATTGTGACGCCAAAGAGGACGATGGCAATCACGCGCAGGCTTCGCAGGCGGCGCCAGATGCCTAGGCCCATCAGGGATATTGAATACACCAGCCAGATCGCCGAGAGCGAAAGTTGCTTCATGTTTTCCAGGGCCGTCGTCGAGTACGCGGCATCGGTCCCCGGAGGGGTGAGCAGCAGAAGCTTCTTTTCAAAGAAATCCCTTGTTTCGCCTGTCAGGAGCACGAGGATCAGCACGACAGAAAAGACTCCTATTGCATCGGCGCTTTCCCGGGCCCAATCGACGTTCTTCATCTTTCCCATCAGAACGGCCAAAATGAGGCTCGCGACGATCACGAGGAGCAGGCCCAGCAGACGGTAATTCACGATGAGATCAAAGCGCTCGACCGGAGCATATGCGATTCCTCTGACTGAGGCCATTCCCATTGCAAGAAACATCACGAAGACGCCGCTGTGGATGAGAGGAGCGAGTGTGCGATGCCGGGCTGCCCAGAGCAACAACAGCGCGAGAATGGCCCAGGCAACAGCTTCCGTCATATATCGCTGGAAGGAGAGTGCTTCCAGGTCTGCTCCCCAAGTGCCAACCATGGAGTGCCTGAAAAAATCGTTTGTTTCAACTGTGACGAGGATGAAGAGCAGGAAGCTCCATCCATAGTGGAACACGGAGGCGGTACCGGGCCGTATTCTCACTGGATTTGCACCCGGAACGGGGGGTGGCTCTTTGGCGAGCATGAATCCCGACAGCCCCAGGCTGATCGCGAGAAGGACAAATGCGGCCGTGCGCATGTTGAACAGCAGAGTGTAGGATTCCGCCGAGCGCTGGAACAGGGCTCCATCAGTCATCAAGAGCGCGCATGCTGTCAGGACGAAGAGCGCAAATGCGGAGATCAGGGCAAACCGGAGGTTCCATCGACGGCCGCACCAGGCAAGAACGAGTGCCTCAAAGGACCAGGCGATGATGACGGTGAATCGCTTGAACTCAATGGCCGGAGCAAGGACCAGCAGGATGATCGCGGTGCACATCAGCCGCGCGTAGCTGCCTCGTGCCTCCGGGTTCGTCCGGCGAACCGCGAGCGCGGTCGCCAAATACAGGGCGCCAAGAGCAAGCGTTGTTCCGCCCATCCACGCATGGTGGTCATCATTGATCAGCAGGAAAAGAGCCAGGTAGAAGAGAGCCGCATTGAATCCAGCTGCAGTGCTTCTCAACTCTTCCAGGACCTCGATGCGCTGGAGGCTGTTCACGACGTCTACGACAAAGAAAAGCGCCCAGAACAATACAGCAAAGAAGAGTGTTGGAGCCAGGCTGTCAGGTTTGTATTCCTGTCCATACCAGAGGAAGAAGATAAAATAGGTGGACGCGAGCGTGAGAGGCTCGAGGATTGCCCACTTCTCTTTCTTCATGACGACCACGATCAAGCCTGCAGCGAGAAGTGCGATATACGAAAACAGACCGATCTCATTGGCCTCCCCTGTGCTCAACATGAATGGCGTCAGGAAACCGCCTGCCCAGCCGAGGAGTGACACCGCGACGGAGTCATAGAAAAACGCCTGTGTGAACGCGATGATCGTGACAATTGCCATCAGGACAAAAGCCACTGGCTGAGAGACGAGATAATAATAGTTAAAGGAAGCGTAGACGCTCAGATAAAGAACAGCAATGCCCGCCCCCACAAGCCCTTGAGCGAAAATCAGAAGCCCTTTGGTCCTGGACCAGGCCGCTCCGGCCAGGAGCAGGACCCCCGCCGCCCCGCCCAACAGGACGCGTACGGTTTCGGAGAGCCAATTGTTGTCGAAGGCATACTTGAGGAAAAATCCTATGCCGATCACCAGTGCCAGCGCGCCAATACGGTTGAGCAATTTCCCGCCGATCAGTGCTTCCCATTCTTCTCGCGTACGTGAGCGAGGAGCAGGAAGTGGAGTGAACATGGGAGCGGAAGGAGAAACCGGTTCCGGTGCTGGCTTCATGGCGATCGCCGGAGCCGCGGGTGCGGGTGCATCCATGGACGTCCTGCGAGATGGTGCCTCGGCGGGTGGTTTTATCTCATGGAGTTCTCGCGAAACCTGGAAGAGTTTTTCTTCAAGTGTCCGGACGCGGCCCATGATCTCCGAAAGCTTGGTGAACAGAGCAATCAAGGAGACAATGGCGGCCAGACAAAGGATGAGGGCGAGTCCGACCATAGAAGGATCCCGGAAGGTGGGAAATAGGAGGACTGGGGTATCTTAGTGAATTCTCATGAGAAAACAAAGCTGGGGTTGGGCGCCCCGGGGCTCAGAACCACTCCCGAGCCAATGGATGAGAATCGGGAACTCAGAATACGGTGGGCTCACGAGCTCTCACCTATTCCGCAATCATGCCCATTGCCTTCTGCAGCCGCACGAGAGAGCTATTATAATCATAGACCGCCTGGATGTTGGTGATCCGGGCGTTAGAACGGGTGAGCTGTGCATCGGTGACATCCAGCTGCGTGCCGACCCCCGCGGCATACTGGCGTTCTGCCATATTCAGGTTCTGTTCCGCCTGCTCCACGAGCTTTGTGGTCGCGTCTATTCGCTCCCTCGCTTCGGTCACGCCAAGGTATGCCTGCTCCACCTCGAGCATGACGTTTTCCGTCAGGACACTCAGATTGGCCTGCGCGATCTCCGCGGATGCCTGCGCCTGCTCCACTTGCGCGTTAATGCTGAACCCCTGGAAGATCGGCAACGAGAACGTGAGTCCCGCGATCCACCGGGGGTAGAGCCGGATGTCAAAGCCGCTCCAGTTCCACGTTCCGTTCGCCGAAAGCGTGGGAAGGTGCAGGCTCCGTGCGGCGATGGTCAGAGATTGGAATCCCTCATACCGTGCGCGTGCGGAGAGAATATCGGGCCGGTGGGCTGCGGCAATCGTGCGCACGGAATCCAGGTTCAACGTCACCGGCGTCATGCCGAGCGAATCGGTCACGTCGTAGGGTCGTGCGGGGCGGATGCCCATGGCGTTGTTCAGCTGGACGCGCGCCAACGCAAGCTGATTGCGTGCACTGATCATGTTCACATTGGCATTGGCCATGTCTACTTCAGCGCGGGTGACGTCGAACTGCGGACGCCGGCCAACACTGTAGAACGCCTTGGCCTGTGCAAGGTGACGGGCAGCCTGGTGCACGGCCTCCTCGTTCACGGTCACAACGCTCCGCGCCTGAAGGAAACCAAAGTAGGCGATCTGCACATCCATGACCACATTGTCACGCGCTGAACGGAAGTCCTCCTCCGTGGCTTTGACGAAATCGGTGTTTGCCCCCACCCGCGAACTGGTCTTGCCGAAATCATAGATGAGCTGCTGTCCGGTCAGTCCGGCGGAGTAATTGTTGTAGATCTGATTACGGCTCGGAATGGAGGGATTGAAGACGAACACCCCTTCCGTGTGCGTTGCCGTTGCATTTGCGGAGATGGTAGGGAAGTAGGACGAAAGAGCCACTTTTTTCGCCGCCTCGGCGGAATTCAGGTTTGCCTGCGCGGCCCGAAGTGAAGGGTGATGCTCCAGCGCCAGTGCGACCGCCCGCTGAAGGCTCAAGCTGTCAACCGCAACGATGTCTTCCTGAGCAATAAGGGGGGAGACGACGAAGGTGAGCGCTGCAACGATTTTTGCCGCGTGTTTCACTTTACCGCCTCCATCTCTTTTTCCACATTCTCCACATCCATCTCACGCTTGAACTTCTCTTCAAAGATCGTGTAGAGCACCGGAACGAAGAACAGTGTCAGCGTTGTCGACACCGACAGGCCACCAATGACTGCGATAGCGAGAGGCGCCTGTGTGGATTCGCCTCCAATGCCGATCGCCATCGGGATCAGACCAAGCACGGTGGCCAGCGACGTCATCAGGATCGGCTTCAATCGCGTCCGCCCGGCGCGGATCACCGCTTCATGCAGCGGGACCTTGTGCATCCGCAAGCGGTTGGTATAATCCACCAGCAGAATGCCGTTGCTGACCACAATGCCGACCATGACGATAATCCCCTGGAACGAGGTTACAGACAGCGTCGTGTTCGTGAGCACCAGCATCCAGAACACGCCGACAATGCCGAGAGGAACAGTAAACATAATGATGAACGGATCCATCAGCGACTGGAACTGGGACGCCATGACCACGTAAACCAGGAGGATGGCAAGACCGAACGCCAGCAGAAGGTCGCGGAAAGCCTTCTGCTGCTGTTCCACATTTCCGCCGAGCTTCAATTCGAATCCCGGGGGAACGGTCAACGTGGAGAGCCCCCTGGCAACATCTGCGGCCACGCTTCCCAGATCGCGCCCGGTGACGTTCGCAGTCACATCCACGATGCGCTGCTGATACTTGCGGTCAATCTGCACGGGTGCGTTCGCGCGCTCGATCGTGGCAATATTCCCCAGGAGGACCGGTTGCCCATCCGACGACGTCAGAACGATCTTTTTCAGGTCATCGATGTGGGAACGATAGTCCTCGCCCAGGCGAACGAGGATATTGTACTGGTTTCCGGTGATCGGGTCGGTGAACAGCGATGCCACGGAGCCGTTGATGCAGGTGTTGATGGTATTGGAAATCTGCGCGACGTTGATACCCAGCGTACCCGCCTTGTCCCGATCGATCTGAACGCGCAGCTCGGGAAGATTATCTTCGCGGCTGACTTGCACGTCGGTGGCACCCGGCGTGGAGCGGACCACCTGGGCAACCTGCGCCGACAGTGCAGAACCGGCGTCCAGATCAAAGCCGCGGACTTCCACGTCAATCGGAGCCGATGATCCAAAGTTGAGCAGAAATCGAAGGAAGCCCCCCGGAGCAATGAAGATCGATGCGCCTGGAAGCTGGGCGAGCTTGGGCCTGACAGCCTTCACGATCTGAAAGACATCACGTTTTCGCTGGTCAAGGGGAACAAGTGCCACCTGAATGTTTGCCGAGTGGCTTCCCGAGTTCCGGCTGAATGCATTCCCGCTTTGCGCTGACGGCACTCCCACATCGGAGATCATGGTCTGAATCTCGGGAATGTTTGCCTGGAGCATTTGCTCAATCCTCTGGACGAACCTGTCCGTCTCTTCCGACCGGGTTCCCACCGGAAGCTTGATCGTGAGTGAGAACTGCCCTTCATCCTGGTCAGGGAAGAATTCTGTGCCTATGAACTTGATGAGGCCGAAGGATAGGACGCTGATGACCACAATCCCGATGACCACTGGGCGACGGTGAGCAAGGGTCCACCGTAATTGGTTCTCGTAAGCCTCATCGATGCCTTCCAGCACGTCATGGGCTTTAACCCTGATCCTGTCGGAAAGCTTCGGCGATTCCGGAGCAAGGGGCTTCTCCGGAGGGAGGAATTTCAGGCACATCAGCGGCGTCACCGTCCGCGACACGAAAAAGGAACCAAACAGAGCTACGGCGATTGTAATGGTGAGCGGAATGAAGAGCAGTTTCGCGATGCCGGTCAGGAACACGATCGGAAGAAATACAATGACGGTCGTGAGCGTGGAGACGAAGATAGGCGAGGCCACCTCGCGCGCTGCCGCCAGCGTTTGCTGGATTTTCGTCTGCCGCTCTTCAGGATGATTGTAGTGGCGCGAAATCGCCTCGAGTTCCACGATAGAATCGTCCACCAAACGCCCCACCGCAAGGGCAAGGCCGCCGAACGTCATAATATTAAGCGTTACGCCCCCGAACCGGAACCAGATGAATGTGATCAGGATCGAAAGGGGGATGGCGACAATGATGATGAGGGTTCCGCGCATGTTGCGCAGAAAGAGCATGATGATGATCATTGCGAGCACGGCGCCGAGCATTGCCTCCCGCTGGAGTCCCGAGATCGTCTGCCGGATGTAGAGGGACTGGTCAAACGAGAGACTGAGATGAACGCCCTGCGGAATACCTGTCAGCCTGGGAATAGCCCGGAGAACGTTGTCCACGACTTCCACGGTGTTGGCGCTGGAAAGCTTCTGCACGCGGAGCATCAACCCGGGCCTGCCGTTGACTCGAACAATCTCGGTTTGTTCCTGGTAGCTGTCCTCAACCCGGCCCACGTCGCGCACACGGACCGCCACGCCACTCACCGTCTTGATGACGATGTCTTCCATCGGCTTCACAACATTGAAGCGGCTTTCTGTCTTCAAGGAGTAGTCAAACCTGCCGGTTTTGAGGTCCCCGGAAGGAATGATCAGGTTGGCATTGGCAACGGCTGTCAGCACGGTTGCCACTGGCAGGTCAAGCGCTTCCAGCCGGTTGCGATCGAGTGTCACATGGATCTCACGGATCCTCCCTCCCAGGACCTGGGCCGAGGCGACACCGGGAAGATGCTCGATCTGCGGCTCAATGCTGTTGAATGCAAGGTCATAAAGGTCCCGTTCATCCATCTCTCCCGATACGGCGATCACGCAGACCGGGAGGTTCGTGATATCAAATCGGAGTGATTGGGGCTGCGAGACTCCGGTGGGCATTTGGCTGAGAATGCGGTTTACTCGCTGGATCACATCGACAAGCCCCACGTCAAGGTTGGCATCCCAATTGAAATTGATGCGAACCTGTGAGATACCTTCTTTGGTCGAGGATTGCACATAGTCGACGTTGTTGGCCGAGCTTACTGTCCGTTCTATCAACCGCGTGACAGATTGCTCCATGTCCAGAGGACCGGCGCCGGGATAAAACGTTATGGTTGTGACGACGGGGATAGAAATATCGGGGAGGAGATCCACCGGAAGCTGCTGGAAAGAGACAATCCCGAATACCAGGATGGTCATGGCCAGCAGGAACGTTGAGATCGGGTACCGGAGGGCTAAACGGGTGAGCCACATAAAACAAATCCGTCAATACTGAATCGTAACAGGGCCGCGGTCCTTCACGAATTGCTGGCCCGTGGTGATAACCGCCTTGCTTGTATCGAGTCCGGCGAGGATCTCGGTACGGCCGTTCTGTTCTGTCCCGATCCGGGTACGTATCCTCCGTGCGGTGTCTGCCACTGCGGTGTAGACAAAATAGCCCTGATCGTCCTTCAGGAGTGCTACCGTGGGCACCATCAGAGCGCTTCTGTGTTCGCCAATGACCAGCGTAACATTGGCGAACATCCCCGGCTTGAGAATATGCTCGCGGTTTGCGATGTCGATCTCGACAGCCATTGTCCGGGTCGATAGATCGACCGCCTCGCTGTAGCGCGTGACAACCCCGCTGAATTCCTTGCCCGGGAACGCATCAACGGTGATCGTCGCCTGCTTGCCCTGTGCAACCTGGGGAATATCCATTTCCAAGACATTGATAATGATTTTCAGATTGTCAAGGTCCATCAGAGTAAAGAGAGACGCATTTGTCGTCGCCACCAGCGCGCCGGGATCCAGGAAGCGCTTCGTGATATAGCCGGCAAAGGGGGCGGTGATGCGCGCATAGTCGAGGTGCGTCCCTGCCGCCTCATAATTGGCGCGAGCGATCTTTGCGGCCGCGTCGGCGTTGTCGAGGTCCTGCTTTGCCACAAGATTCTGTTCGAACAAGTCCTTGGTGCGCCGATAATTGAGTTGCGCGTTTTGGAATGTGGCGGATGCTTGCTGGTACGTCTGATATAACTCCGTGGTGTCTATCAATGCGAGGAGTTGCCCCCGGCGTACAGGTGTCCCCATGTCCACGTATACGTGTTCCAGCGTTCCGCTCACTTTGGAGAAGATGGTCGCCTGCAGCGCAGGGATAACATTGCCCGTATACCGGAGTGTATATGTAATGTTCTCAAGAGATGGCTTCTCCACTTTGACGAGCGGGGCGGGCACCCGGCGGTTATCCTGACCCGCATTACCGAAGAAGATCCTGAATGCAAGAAGCCCAAGGACCACGACCGCCACCACCCCCAGCACCCCATATTTCCAGTATCGTTTCATGCCGTTGATTCGTGTGATGGTGGAAAGACTGACAACGTTTGAATTAGACAATCCCGCCTGGCAGGAGTTTAATCAGTGCCATGATTAGAAGGGCATTGGGGCCCTTTGAATCCTCATCGTTCGACTCTAGGCGAGTTCAAGCACCGCCGCGATTCCCTGTCCCACCCCGATACACATCGTAGCAAGGCCATAGCGCGCGTTCCGCCTACGCATCTCATGGACAAGGGTTGTCACAATACGGGCTCCGCTGGATCCCAGGGGATGGCCAAGTGCGATGGCGCCGCCATTGGGGTTGATCTTTTCGGCGGGGATGTTCAATTCCCGGATGACGGCGATCGCCTGGGCCGCGAACGCTTCATTCAGTTCCACGATGTCAATCTGGTCCATCGTCAGCCCGGCTTTTTGAAGTGCCAAGCGGGAAGCAGGGACAGGACCAATTCCCATGGTGCGTGGATCCACGCCGGCAACGCCTGTTGCCATGATGCTGGCGAGTGGAGTGAGGCCGAGGTCAGCGGCCTTCTCCTCGCTCATCATCAGGAGTGCTGCAGCGCCGTCGTTCAACGACGATGAGTTGCCTGCGGTGACTGTTCCGTTCTTCCGGAAGGCCGGCTTCAGGGCTGCAAGTTTGTCCAGCGAAGTGTCGGGCCGCGGGCCCTCGTCCCGGGTGACCAGGGCACGTTCATTTTTCTTGATCACCTCCACGGGGAGGACCTCGTCGGCGAATCGCCCGTTCTCCTGGGCCCGGACAGCCTTCCGGTGGCTTTCATACGCGAAGGCGTCCTGTTCTGCGCGGCTGATGTTGTACTTGTCTGCAAGGTTCTCCGCCGTCTCACCCATGCTTTCCAGAGGAAACAACTCCGCCATTTTCGGGTTGGGATAGCGCCACCCGAGTGCGGTATCGTAGGCGGTGAGATTGCCGTACAGGAGAGACGAGGATTTGGGAAGGGAGTAGGGTGCGCGGGACATGCTCTCAACGCCCCCTGCAAGAATGATTTCAGCGTCGCCGGTCCAGAGCGCACGCGCGCCATGCATGATGGCATCGAGGCTGGATCCGCAGAGGCGGTTCATTGTGGAAGCGGGCACGGAGTACGGGAAACCCGCCAGAAGCGCGCTCATGCGTCCCACATTTCGATTGTCCTCACCAGCCTGGTTCGCGCATCCCCACAGGACGTCATCAATCTGATGGGCAGGGATTCCGGCGGCGGCCGCTTTCATCACCAGCGCCGAAAGATCATCGGGCCGCACGTCATGCAGGACCCCCCCAAATTTGCCGATGGGGGTCCTGAGTGCACGGATAATGCAGGCGTTCCTCGAATGGCGCATAAGCGGATGCACGGGAAAGAACAAAAAGCCGGTCCCTGGATGTCAGAGCGCCGGCTTCACAGATCATCTATACCACTAATGCTGGACCGTGGGGTCCTTCTCCTGGTTCCCTCCTTTGTTCGTCGGGCCGGGCTTGGCGTTCCCGTACACGGCAATGACGAGTTCGGGTTGATGCGGGTCCGATGTCGTAATGGTCATGCGTTCTGCCAATACCGGATTCGCCGTCGCAGGGGTGAACACCACCGGCAGCTGCACTGATTTCCCCGGCTGCACGGCTTCAGCGGGAAGAGCAAGAGCCAATCCCTTTAGCTCTGAGGAAAAGGTCCTCAGCAGAAGTTCTGCCTTTCCGTCATTCTTGATCGTAAGCATCCTGGTGTTCCTGGCCCCCACTTCGGCATCCTGGAACCAGATGTATTCCGGTGTGACAACGACATCCTCCACGACTGTGGCCTCGAACTCAATGAGGGACTGAGGCTGGGCCGGGTCATTGGAGTTAACGGTGACGGTCTTGTGTACCGGGCCGCGGAAATTCTTCGAATTGAATGTGACCTGGAGCGATCCGGTATCCCCCGGGGCAATATGGTCGTTGGAGACTATGGTTCCCGTGCACCCGCACGAGACGTCGACTCTGGAAATGATCAGCGTATCTGTGCCGCTGTTTTTCAACGTGATGTGCCGCTCGGCGATGATCCCCCGGTACACGGATCCCAGATCAAACTTTGACTCGCCCGCAAGCTCGAGCTTCGGCTGAGCCTTCGCCAACAAAGCACCGCCAGCCAGAAGCGCCGCGAGAAGAATAACTGATTTGTTCATATTCTGTAATATATATGTGAGAGAGTCGCGTCCAGGGTTGAACCCTATCCTTTCGACGGGCCATTCCGTGAAGGAACCCGAACATCAAACCCGGCCAGGGCGGCAGCCTTCTGAAGCAGAGGGGCGGCCCTGTACCGGTCTTCGCCGAGGGTGCGATGCAGCGCCGTCATGACCGCGTAGACCTGGCGCACTCCTATGCGTTCCGCCCATTCAACAGGCCCGAAGGGGTAATTGGTTCCTAGCTTCATGGCAGTGTCGATATCGTCGGGGAGGGTCACGTTCTCCGTCAGTGCGAAGTATGCCTCGTTGACCAGCATGCAGAGGATACGGGGGAGGACCAGTCCCATGCTGTCCTGGACGCGCGCCGATTCTTTGCCGAGATCCCTGGCAAATTGCTCTGCCGCCTTCAAGGCCGATTCGTCGGTGACGGGCGAATAGGCGAACTCTATCAATCCTCCTTCGAGAAGTGACGGGAGCGCGCCGATTCCCACAAGGCGCTGCGGATGGCGCAGCAATGCCGACTGCTCTGAGACCGTGACGGTCACAGAGGAGGAAATGATGGGCGTACGCGGTGTGAGGACGGCGTCCAGTTCAACCAGATTCCGCTGCTTGGACTCCGTGCTGATGTTGGTGAGTTCGAGGACAACGGTGACGGTCTTGGGTGGACGGGTGACTTTGCGGGCGCCGCGGGGCACCTTGCCGGGGGTCGCCTTTGCATTAAAACGCAGACAGACGTCAAAGCCCTTGTTCAGACAGAGCGACGCGTATTCTTCAACCAGCGGTGATTCGCCCAGAATGCAGACGCGCGTGCGTGCCATGGATGAGGTCCGATCACTTGTATGTGTAAAAGCCCCTCTTGGTCTTTCGTCCGAGCATTCCCGCCTGCACCATCTGACGCTGGATGGGATGAGGTCTGAAGCGGGGCTCGTTGAAGAACTGTTCGAAGATCGACTGTGTCACGGCGAAGTTGACGTCGATGCCGATGAGATCCATCAACTCGAACGGGCCCATTTTGAATCCTCCTCCTACCCGCATGATCCTGTCGATCTCTTCGGCCGACGCGACCTGATCCCCCAGGAGCCGGAGCGCCTCGCCGTAGAACGGCCGGGCAACCCGATTCACGATGAAGCCCGGGGTGTCCCGGCAGATCACCGGAGTCTTTTTCATCCGCGTGACGACACTGCTCACGAGCCTGACGGTCTCGTTCGATGTCAGTGCTCCCCGCACGATCTCGACGAGCCTCATGAGCGGGGCGGGATTGAAGAAGTGCATGCCCACCACCGACTCGGGTGTTTTGGTGAGGGAAGCGATTGCCGTCACGGAGAGGGACGAGGTGTTGGTGGCCAGGATTGCCTCGGGTGCCACGATGTCGTCAAGTTTCTTGAAGATCTCCTTCTTCACTTCCAGAATCTCGACCGCGGCCTCGATAACGAGGTCAGCTTCGCCGAGGTCGTTGAATCCTTTGCGGGGATGAATGCGCGAGAGCGCCTCGGTTGCTTCCGTTGCCGTGTGTTGCCCATGGCTTACCCCCTTGCGCAAGTCTTCCTTAATGTGTTCCATGGCTCCTTTGAGGATCTCGGCGGAGACATCATTCAGGAGGACATCGAAGTGTGCCAGGGCGGCGGCCTGCGCGATGCCGGTCCCCATGGTACCGGACCCGACAATAGCAATGGTCTTGATCATGTGCCTGTGTGCGTAGGTGGATAGAATGACCTGAATGCAATGGCAATAGGAAATGCGGAATCAAGGGTGACGCTCGTTCCACCGGCAGCTGGCATGCGGCTGACCCGTGGGGGTCCTGAAGGAGATGGAAAAGGGATGCTCAGCCCGAAATGACGGCGTCCTCGGGGAGCCGTTCCCAATCGGGTATCCATCTCGGAATGACCAGGCCCCATGCTTCCGCCTTCTCCCGGACTTCCTTCGCAAAGGCGTTGCGCACCTGGTCGTTGTCGCGAACTTTCAATCCCAGAGAACGATACCGTGCGTTCTTGCGGGACCCCGGGCGTCCAAAGATCGCCATCACCCGCGGCCACCAACGGTCAAGCACCTTCTGGATTTCCGGTTTCGTTTTCGGAGACAGGGCAAGGCGCTTCACCCAGTAGTCTCCATGCGCCACATGCGTCTGTTCTTCCTTGAAGATCCGGTCGATCTCCCGCCTCCATGGACCGAAGGTGGATTGCTTGACGTCTTCCAGCTGATGGCCGGCACCGCGGTCCATCAGAAAATTGAACATCACAAAATCTGCCCAGCTGTCGATCGAGTAGTAAAAAATGTTGACCCGTTTGTCGCTCCCTGCCCGGGTCTGGCCGAGATTGGCATGATCATCGACCCGGAATGTGAAATCGAACTGCTCGACATAGTCATCGACCGGGATGCCGATATCCTCCAGGAGCCTGTACATCGCCCTTCCATGCCGAACCTCGTCCCGCACGATGTTCGAGACGACAAGCTTTTCCTCAGTGGTCGGCGCTTTCATGATCCAGGGGACATATCCGAACCCGCCGGCAAGCTCCGAGTCCGCCTGCTGGGTCATCAAGTTCACCAGGAGATCGTAATACTCGTCGCTCATCTCGTCCACGCTTTCGATCGATTCCT
This sequence comes from uncultured Bacteroidota bacterium, assembly GCA_963809695.1. Classification (GTDB taxonomy): domain Bacteria; phylum Bacteroidota; class Ignavibacteria; order UBA10030; family UBA6906; genus JAGDMJ01. The sequence goes on along the minus strand of CAWEKI010000007.1, from coordinate 322,300 downwards.
TTTTTGAAAGTTTGGACTTCATGATCTCTTCTCGCTCTGCCGCCGGAAGCGTAGCTCTCTGCGGGTTGTGCATGGCTTCCTCTCCTGTCGATATCTGAAGAAGTATGGAAATAATTAGGACATAATCAACAACAGCGAAAAAGACGGAAAAAGCCCCATTCGGGAGGGGAGAAGCGAAGTCGTTGCGATCCAATTGAGACGAGTCGAAGCTCGTCGTCTACTTGGCAGGAAACAAGCGTACCAAAGCCACCCCATGCCGGGGTACAATTGCCGAGAATTGGCTCTCGTAGATACCCAGCTCTTTCTGCCTCCACAAGTCCCGGACGCGGAATTTTCCCTTGATTTGTACATCGTCCCAATTCGCCAGCACATTGTCCTTCTTCTCCCCTCTATTAAACAATCCGATGGCGACGGTGCCATCCTGCAGCTCTTTCTTCCAAACTTCAAGATCCCCGTTTTTCGCGACCCGGTGTCCTTGCCTGCCCAGAGGGTCTTGATCAATTTCCAGCACCTCATCATTCGTCAGGAGGGATATCGTGAATGGGTCAAGACGGGTCATGTCCCCCGAAAAGAAGAGAGGCGATGCCAGGAGGCACCAGAGGCTTACGTACGTGTATTGTTCGTTCGGGCTGAGCGGTGTCAACGAGGTGCCGCCACGCCAGTTGCTGATGAAGCCAAGCAACAAATAGTCCGGGTCGTTCCAGCGCCCCGGCCCGGCCCAGCGCTCCAAACCGTTCTGCCCGAACCCGATGGTGAACATCGACTGCGGAATCCCTTCAAATGTGGCCCCGAGATCACCGGTGGTTCGCCAGCACTGTCCGAACTCTCCGCCCCACTCCGAAACGTTACCCATTCCGTATTGACAAAGATTGAGTACAACGTCTCGGTCCAGCGACCGGAGAAGGGGCGAGATGAGGGCATACGGGCGCTTCAATTCCGGGATGCTCTGATCTTTGGCAATCGAGCCGTAAGAACACCAGTCGTATTTGAGAAAATCAAATCCCCAGTCGGCAAATTGTCTGGCATCCAGTTCCTCATGCTGATAGCACCCCGTGTGACCCGCACACGTGAGCGGCCCCGGTGAGCTGTAAATTCCAGCCTTGAGTCCCTTCCCGTGGATGTACGCGGTGAGTGCTTTCATGTCGGGAAAGCGCCCGTTGGAGCGCACACGTCCCGTGGCGTCGCGGGGATCTCCGCCGAGTGTCGGATCACCCGATCCAGGCTTCACGGCCCAGCAGTCGTCAATATTGATGTAGGCATATCCGTGGTTGATCATTCCGGTTGCCACCATGGCGTCCGCTGCGGCGCGCATGTCTGCAGCCGTCACGCGGTTTTCGAGAACGTACCAGCTGTTCCAACCCATGGGTGGCGTCAGCGCAAGCGTGTCACCGACGACGATGAGAAAACTCTGCGACGCTGTCCCGCGGGCGTTCTTCGCACTCAATGCCACCGGAAATTTCCCGGGTTTGCTGACCGTACCGGAGAAGCGTCCTGTTTTCTTATCGAGGGTCAATCCTTTCGGAAGTCCCTTCGCGGCGAATTGCATAGGGCGATCACCGGTGGCGGCAATGGTGAAGAGAAACGGGTGACCGGGGCGAACGCCGAATACGCGGGGGCTATTGATGCGCGGCAGGCGGGAGGGGTGAGGGGTCATGATGACATATTCCTTCCGCCGTGAATCAAGATAAAACTCGCGAGCTCGTGCCAGGGAATGTTCGTCGGTCGCAGTGACCGGTTGCGGTTCAAAATGATAGAACCGCGACTCCAGTGAGCGAGCCAAACCTTTCTCATACCTTCTTCCCAACTCTGCCCAATCACCCGGTTCCCAATCGGCTTCCCATACGCTGTCCTGCCGTTCCCAGGTCATTTGCAGCATACTGGCCGAATCGGGAAAGTCTCGCTCAAGACGGCGCCACGTTCCGAGAGGCTCGGTGGGAGACAGGGAAAAATAGAAGCCGGTGCCTCCTCCGCCATTACTGATTTTCAGCAGAAGGATATTCGAGCCTTTGCGCAGATGAAGTGATGCTGCTTCCTGGTCCGGAGCGCAGGAACGAGCGGTGTTGTGCGCCAGTGCGGCTGTCCCGTTCACCCAGACATGAATGCCATCATCGCTTCCGAAATAGGCCACGATCGTCGTGTCCTGGAGCACATTGATAGTCCTCTGGAGGTACATGGCACTCTGTTCCACCGAGGCGAACGGGATCACCGCGCCGTCTTTCCAGTCCGGATGCGCCATCCAGTGAAGCCGTCCGCCGTTGTACGCACTATCCAGCGCACTCTCCATTTCAGGCGGGAACGTTTCAAGGAAAGCATCACCGCTGGACGACCTGAACGGACCAACCGCATGCCACGGGGCCAGCTTCAGAAACGATTGCGTCATGCTTGCCAGTCGCGCCTCCCGCGACACTCGCATGGTCTCCTGCCAGGTGGATTGTTTGTGGTAATAGGGAGGATCCTGGGCGAGGAGAGAGGAGAGAGGGACGAGACAAAAGAGTACTCTTGTGAGAAAGCAGAAGTGCATAGGAAATCCTTCGAAAAGGAAGAAATGGTGGAGCTAAGGACAAGACGAACACAGCTCTTCAACCCACAAAAAAGCGTTCGCTCAGGGTCACTGCGACCTCACCGACCTGTGAATTTCGCGGGCCTCTTTTCCAGGAACGCGGTCACTCCCTCTGTATGGTCCGTGGTCTTTGAAGCGATTTCCTGGATCATGGCCTCGTAGTCCAGCAGCGCGTCCAGATCTGAAATCAGGGCTTTGTTGAGCGTACGTTTGATGAGCCCGATGGCGCGTGTTGGTGCCCCGGCCAGAGACCGGGCCAGGTCCATCGTTGCGGAGTCCAATTGATCGGGCGGCACGACCTTGTTGACCAGTCCGACGCGCTCCGCCTCTTCCGCGGAAATATCGCGGCCGGTTGCAGCGTACTCGAAAGCGCGCGCCATGCCGGCAAGTCGCGGGAGAAACCAGTGTGACCCGGAATCGGGAACGAGGCCGATGCGTATGAACACTTCGATCAATTTTGCCGTCGATGCCATGACACGCATGTCGCATGCAAGCGCAAGACTGCACCCGGCGCCCGCCGCGACGCCGTTGATCATGGCAATGACCGGTTTCTCCATGTCCCGGATACTCCGGATGATGGGATTGTAGAATTGTTCCAGGGATTCGCGCAGCGAACGCTTCTCTCCCTGGTGTTCCTTCAGATCCTGTCCCGTGCAGAATGCCTTCTCTCCCGCGCCGCGGATCACGACGCAACGGACGGCCGGGTCGCGCGAGGCGTCCTTGAGTGCATCTTTCAGCCCGATCTTCATGCGCTCGTTGATCGCGTTGTAGCTTTCCGGCCGGTTGAGCGTGATGGTCAGTATCCCATCAGCCGGATGCACGATGACGGAAGGAGAGGTGCCGGAAGATGGGCTCATGGCGTCATTCCTGCGATGAGAAGAGCGGATCGAGCGTATCTGCCCGTGCAGTGAGCTGCCGCCGCTCCGCGTCCGTCAAGAGTTTGAATCCTCCCGCCGCGTTGAGAGCGATCCGGTACAGCCTCTCGTCGCCGGGCGGGATGGCTGCGGTGACGTCTTCGGAAAGCGTGAAGCGAAGGGCAAGCCCGGCAAGCTCGGGATCGCTGATGGGTTTGTACCAGCATTTCGGGTATTGGTGCTCTTCGCCCTTTGGCCAGGGCGTGTATGCCATGGCTTTCAGTGCCAGGCGTGCGGTTCCTTTTTCTTTTGCGTGGGCAATCACGCGGGGGCCGAAGTGGCCGCTGGTGAAGCACACGAAATTGGTCGGGAAGAGGATGGAATCGAAGTGGAAGCGATCAAGCAGGGACAGTGCGGCTTCCTCCGAATGCGCGGAGAAGCCGATGTGCCGCACTTTTCCTTCTTCGCGGGCCTTCACAAATGTTTCAAGGGCTCCTGCCGGAGCGAAAATCTGTTCCACTTCGTCCATCCGGGTGACGGCGTGAAACTGGTACAGATCCAGATGATCCGTGCGCAGCCGCTTCAGGGAACGCTCGAGCTCTTCGCGCGCCCCTTTCGCGTCCCGGCACATGGTCTTGCATGCCAGAAATGCGTTTTTCCTGTGCGGCTCGAGAGCGGGTCCAAGCTTCGTCTCCGCTTCGCCGTCGCCGTATGAAGGAGCAACGTCGAAGTAATTGATCCCTTTCTCGAACACCTCGGCGACGATCCGGTTTGCGTCGCGCTGTTCCATACCCATCACGACAATCGCGCCGAAGCCAATGATAGAAAGGTCAATGTCGCCCGCGTAGCGCCGGCGTGGGATGGGTTGTTGGGGTGCCATGTCTGTGAAGCTCCAGGGTAAGACTTGCGCCGCAACTCCCGCGGCAAGGGTACGTCTCAGAAAGTCCCGTCGGATCATCATCGTCCCTTCCATGCGGGTTTACGTTTTTCGGTGAAGGCCTTCATCCCTTCTTTTTGATCCTCGGATGCAAAAAGGAGATAGAAATTCTTTCGCTCGAATTCGAGACCGCCTTCCAGCATCGAGTCGAAAGCTCTGAGGACCGATTCCTTTGCCAGCCGGATGGCGATCGGGGGTTTGGCGGCGATGTCTTCCGCAATGCGCTTTGCTTCATCAAGAAGCATTTCTTTCGGGACAACTTTCGTGAGCAGGCCGGCTTCAAAAGCTTCATGGGCAGTCATCGGCCGGCCGGTGAGAACCATCTCCATTGCCCGTGCTTTCCCGATGGCCCGTGTCAGGCGCTGTGTGCCACCCGCGCCGGGCATTACGCCGATCGAGATCTCGGGCTGTCCGAATCGTGCGGTCTCCGAAGCGATGATGATATCGCATGCCATGGCGAGCTCGCAGCCGCCTCCGAGCGCGAACCCGCTGACCGCGGCGATCAGGGGCTTCTTGATCTTTCGGATACGATCCCAGCGCGCGAAATGGTCGCGCAGGAGCATTTCAACGGTGGTGGCAGTTGCCATTTCTTTGATGTCCGCCCCGGCGGCGAACGCCGCTTCGTTGCCCGTGACGATACTACAATGAACCCGGTCATCCTTGTCTAGTGTCTCCAGGGCGTCCACCAATTCTCCCATCAATGCCATGTTCAGCGCGTTCAGGACTTCAGGCCTGTTCAGCTGAACGATGGCATAGCCGTTTTCGACAGAGGTGAGGATGTGCATGGAGTTGTCCACGATATGTGTCCTATTCCTGCTCTCCCAGCAATTCATTCAAGCTCATGCCGAGAGCGATGCGCTGCACACCGTCCGCCTTCGTCCCGACATACAGCGTTGCTTTCGCGGCATTCCACCAGAGCGACTGTGCCTGTCCCTTGAGCTTCGCCGGCGCAAGTGAGACCCACGTCCCGCCGCCCGACCGGGAAAAATAGATGTCTCTGTCGTTGACCAGCGCGACCACACTGGAGGGCTGGTAGCGGTCGTAGGCGATGAGCACGGTGTCGGTCTGCTTCCATGGCGGGGTATAGCTGTTCCACTCCAAACCCGCGTCCAAAGACCGGTAGCCCCCGCCGCGGGATGTCCACGCGTAGACGATAGCAGGTTCCCGGTCGTCGAGCGTGATGGCAACAACATTCTCGTCGTGCAGGCCATAGCGGGAGGACTCCCAGAGGAATCCACCATCCTTCGTGATCACCGCGGCGTGCATGGTGGCTCCGTAGATGATGCCGGTGTTTGCAGGTACGAAGGTGAACGCGCTGATCTGGTACCTGGCGGAAAAAGGCTTGGTCTGCTGCCACGTGCTTCCTTTGTCGGTCGAGATGTCCAGGCCGAGCGTGCCCGCCGCCAGCATCCGGGTCCTGATGCGCGGGTGCGGCTCCAGGATTCTCGGTGTGATTCGCAGGTTCCGCGTTACGAGCTCCCAGGATTCCCCGCCATTGCTGGATTGGAACCCGCCCAGCGACGTCGCGGCGAACAGATGCAGGGGAGAGTCGCTGTCGACGACAAGCGAGGTGATCGTCCCGCCCGGCAGGCCGGAACTTGCTGATCGCCACGAACTGGTCGATGAATCGAATGCCAGGACCGCATGCCCGAGGGCGGCATAGAGGCGTTCCCCTTTCTCGTCGGTGGTCACCAGTCTGACCACGGCCCCGCCGAGGTTGGCATCGACGTGTGTCCAGGTCGCGCCGCTGTCAGCCGTCCGTTGCAATCCGATGCCTTCTCCGAAGGCATAGAGCGCCCGACCATCCGGTGCAGGCACTGCCGCAACAGGGATATGTGGGAGGGATCCGGTGATGTTCGTCCAGCTTGCCCCGAAATCACTGGAGAACAGGATTCCGCTTTCTGTGCCGGCAAGCAGAGCATCGGGTCGGCCGGGAATTGTCGAAAGAGAAAGGATAGTGCCTTCCGCAGACCCGTTTCTCGAGGGGCTCCATGTCGTGCCGCCATCGGTTGACCTGCGAATGCTTCCCGCGTTCGTACCATAGACAATGGCCGCTGGTGCTTGCCCGTTCTGCACTAGATGCGTGACGGCCGAACCTGAACTTGTAAACTCTTCTGTCAGTCTGCTCCAGTTCTTCCCGGCATCACTTGACTGCACCACGCCCATGGGTGACACTGCAGCCAGGATACGGTCAGGTCTGGAGAGGTCAATGAGGATCTCGCGCACATCCGCGGAGTCCAATCCGGGAATCCCTTCGTTTGCAGGGTTCCACGTTTCGCCCCCATCGCTCGACTTGCGTATCCCTTTGTTTTTGGTCCCGGCATACATGACTGAAGTGTTCCACGGGTCGATGGCCAGCGTACGCGACCCGACTGGCGTTGTTTCCCCTGCCATGAGAAGAATCTCCGCCCATGACGCGCCCTCATTCGCCGAGACAAACAACCCGGCGTCCGTGGCGGCATACAACCTCGCGGGTTTCTCCGGGTTTCGGACGAACCCATGGATTGCAGCTCCTTCCCGGATCGTCGAGATCCGCGTCCACACCGCACCGGGAGCAGAGGCGGTGTACACGCGCCCCTCCTGTGTGCCGGCGAACGGTGCCGATGCGGGCCCTCCGGAAAGGAGAAGCGCTGTGACATCCTGTGCGCGGGGTCCCTTCATGGATTCCCACTCCGGGGCGACAGCCATCGTGCCCGTCCCGCATCCGACGAAAAAGAGCACTGAGGCTGTGCAAAGAACGAGTGACGCTTTCATTCCTTCCTCTTTCGACTGCGGTTTGCCATGCGTGTCCGGAGCTGCCTGTAGTCGATTTCCCGTTTGTCTGAAAAGGCCTGAATCCCTTCCCTGATCTCCGCCGAAGGCGTATGAACGGTCAGCCAGTCGCGCAGGTGCCCAATGGTGAGCGACCAGGAGAGATCGCGCCAGAAGTTGAGCTGCTGCTTCGTATAACGCGTGCACTCGGGAAGTTTGTCGATCAGTTTTTCTGCAAGCCGGTTGACGGCGCGGTCCAGCTGCTTGCGCGGGACGACCTCCGTCACCAGTCCCCAGGCGAGCGCTTTCCGGGCGGGAATTGCCTCGTTGAGCAGGAGAATCTCTCTCGCTCTCCGCTCGCCAACAATGAGCGGCAGCCATTGTGTGGCGCCGGCAGCGGCGACGCTCCCGCGCGATGTTCCTGCATGCCTGATGACGACATCGCTTGCGGCCACCGCCAGGTCACAGGACATCTGCAACTCGTTTCCACCGCCGACGGTCATGCCGTTCAGCCGTGCAATGGTGGGTTTGCCAAGGTTGCGGAGCCGCTCGAACGTTTCGATGAACACCCCCATCCATTTGTAGAAGTCGTTGGGGGAGTCGAGGAACTCTTCTTTCCACTCTTTCATATCTGCCCCGGTGCAGAATGCCTTGTCGCCTGCGCCGGTGATGATCAGCACGGCGACGTGGTCGTCCCAGGCGGCATCCTGCATGGCGGTGCTCATCTCGCGCAGCGTGTCGAGGTTCAGGCAGTTGTACACCTCGGGGCGGTTGATCGTGATTGTTGCGCGCCAGTCTCCCTTGTCATACAGGAGATTCCTGAAGTTGAGCTCCTTCGGGCTTTTGCCGGTGTAGGCCGCCATTATGCTTCCACTTCGCCGATGAACACGGTGATCAGCGGCGCAGCAAAGCTCAACAAGTCGCGGGCGACGGCCTTGCCTTCCTGGGATGAGAGGGCTGCGTCCATGGCCTCCCTTGAGTCAAAATACATCTCAGACATGACATGGAATTTCGTTTCACCGATCGGTGCACCGGTGATGCGCGTGACTTCAAGCTTGCGCAGGCCGGGATACTTCCGCACGAGAGGGATGTGTACCGCGTCGTAATGCTTGTCGAATTCTTCCGGTTCGGGCGGCCTCTTATAGAGAGCGATGAGCTTGACCATGGTTCCGCCGGGGTTGGTTGAGGACCAGTGGTTTAGGTCGCGTTACAGAACTAACCGAGCGGTTAATTCTGTAACGCGCCCTTCGCCCGAAAATATAAACAGGTTGCCGTGGAAAAGCAATTCTAACAGCCCTCACACGGCCTCCTCCCTCCTCGGTGGAGGCCGGTTGAGGATCCGCCTCTTTTTTTGTACAATACGCAATGCCCGAACACGATATCCCCACCAGCCTTTTTCGCGATCGCACAGCCGGTTCGCGCAATCTCCTGGTCATTCATGAGGAATTCATCCATTCCGGCGCAGCTGCGCCTGTGGAGGAATTCTCCCGTGCCCTTCATGCCCAGCTTGCGTTTTCGCCCGATCCAGACATGGCGCTTATCAACCTGCTCCGGTTCACCGAGACGTCATTCAGCAAGGCATCGCTCTTCAATGACCTGTTGCGCTATCCGGCGTACCTGGAGCTCTTGATGAAGCTCTTCGGGTTTTCCAGATATTTCGCCGATATCCTCGTTCGAGAGCCGGGGCTCTTCCGGTGGCTGACGACCTCAAGCGCAATGAACGAGCCCTTGAGCAGGGGGCGGCTGGAAGAAGAGATCCGGCGGCTTCACCGCACATTCGAAAAGCCCGAACGGCGACTGGATGCCGTCAAGCGCATGCAGCGGCGTGAGCTTCTGCGGATCGGCGCACAGGACATCATGAAATTCGCAAGTCTTGCCGGGGTCACGCTGCAACTCTCGGACCTGGCCGACCTTGCAGTGGATGCCGCGCTCGCTGTTGCCATGCAGCAGCTGTCGGACAGGTATCCTTCCCCGCCGCGGACGCCTTTTGCCGTGATCGGTCTCGGCAAGCTGGGAGGATCGGAACTGAATTACAGCTCCGACATCGACATTCTCTTTGTTTACGGAGAAGAAGGAGAGACGCGCGGAGCGGACGGACGCACGACGTCCTACCATGAGTATTTCAACAAGCTGTCGGAACGATTGGTCCAGAATCTCTCGCAGGCCTCGGCAGAGGGATATCTCTACCGTGTGGATACGCGGCTCCGGCCCGAAAGCGGTGCCGGACCGCTTGCCCGTTCCCTGCGCAGCTTTCTGGGGTATTATGAATCGCGCGGCGAACTCTGGGAGCGCCAGATGCTGATCAAGGCGCGGCCTGTAGGAGGGGATGCGGCGCTCGGCCGTCAGTTCATCGATCTGCTCCAGCCATTCGTGTATCCTCGGACGTTTTTCCACCATCCCGCCGAATCCATTGCACGCATCAAGGCGCGCATCGAGGCCAAGGTGGGAGACGAGGCAAACATCAAGCTTATGGCGGGGGGAATCCGGGACATCGAATTCATCGTCCAGGCGCTCCAGCTCTTGAACGGCGGGAAGAAGAAGAACCTCCGCGAGCCCAATACGATGCGTGCCATCGAAACGCTCGTGGCCGACGGCTTGCTCGATGACCATGAAGGTACCGCGCTGACCGATGCGTATGGTTTCTACCGGACGCTCGAACATCGTCTGCAGACATTGCTCAATACCCAGACGCACACACTCCCCGCGGATGATGCGATTTTGAACGGGATCGCCAGGCGCATGGACCTTCCTTCGTCTCCGGTATTGCAGGAGACAGTTCGAGCGCATCTGACGGCAGTGCGGCAAATCTTCGATCTGGTGCTTTCGCTCCGGGGCCAGGGAGTGCCCGCGGGTATCACGGCCGTTATCGATGGCGGCCTCACGGACGATCAAAGGGATGAGGTGCTGCGGAGCCTCGGCCTGCGGGACCTGCGCCAGGCCGCGCGCCATCTGAAAAGTCTTACCGGCACTTCGCTGAGGGGAAACACCGAGTTTGATACCCGCGCGCGCGACGCGCTTCGCGGCGTTGCCCCTGACCTCTTCCGGGAAATCGGGAAGAGTCCCGATCCGGATATGACGCTCCGGAATCTTACCCTGCTTGTTTCCTCCCAGTCCTTTCCGCAGCAGACCTACACGGAGCTGCAGGAACCGCGGTTCAGAAAGTTCTTGCTCGATATTTGTGCGGTCAGTCCCCGCTTCACGCGCGGCCTCTCCCGCAGTCCGCTCCTTCTGGAAACCATTGCTTCGGACATCAGCTCGCTTGCCGAGGGAACAATGGTCAGCTTTCCTCCCGCAACAGAACTGGTGGCGTTCAAGGCCCAGCAGGAGCTTCGGGCCGGGGTGCGCCATGTGCTCGGCCTGTCTTCATTCGAGCAGCTCACGGTTGAGCTGAGCAGTCTGGCGGATTTCATCGTCAGCACCGTGACAGCCCGGGAACTTCGGAAGGGGAAAGTCCGGACCTCGTCGTTCGCCGTCTTCGCGCTTGGCAAATTCGGTACGCGCGAGCTGGGCTTTGATGCGGACATCGATCTCTTGTTCGTTGCGGATGCCGCGGCTGTGGAAAAGGGAGACGCAACGGAGAAGGTCGCATCGGGAATCATGGGGCGGATGAGTGATGTCTCGGAGCACGGAAGGCTGTATGAAGTGGATGCGCGTCTTCGCCCGGAAGGGCGGAACTCCCCGCTGGTAGTTGAGATTGGGGCCTACAAGAAGTATTTGAAGGACCGGGCCTCTCTATGGGAACGCCAGTCGCTGACGCGTCTCCGGTTCGTATGTGGCGACGAAGCCCTCGGCCGCAAGGTGGTCAAAGCGGCAGAGACATTTGTCTATGATACACCCCTTCCACCCGGATGGGTACAGGAGACCGTCGCGATGCGGCGCAAGGTGGAGACCCGGACCCGGACGCGCGGTCCGGAGTTGCTGGACATCAAGCTTGGACCGGGGGCAATGGCCGATATCGAATTCATTGTCCAAATGATCCAGATGCGTCACGGCGGAAACAGCCTCGCGCTTCGGGGAAAAAGCGTGCCGGATGCCCTCCGCATGGCTGGCCTTCCGCTGTTGTCGGAAGAGGAACGAGTAATGCTTCTTTCTCACTACTTGTTCTACAGAGACACCGAGAAGCTGATGCGCATCACGCTCGAAGAACGCGGCTCGGTGCTCCCGGACGGCGCGGCGCTGGAAACCCTCACCCGCTGTCTCATCGGGTCTTCGGGTGATGCCCTGCGGACTCGCCTCGCCTCGTCGATGAAAGAAACCCGTGACCTGTTCCTGGAGGTTGCGGCAAGGATGGGGGCATGAGGACTGTGTTGTCGTACGTGCAGGGAACGCGTGCCGGATTTGTTGCCGGGGCTGCAGGCGTTGCGGCGGTCGCTGTGTATCTGTATACCTTGACACCCGGTGTAAGCTTCATCGACAGCGGGGAACTTGCTGCGGTCGCCTCCACGCTCGGCATAGCACACCCGACAGGCTACCCGCTCTTCACGTTGGTCGGCTGGCTCTTCTCGAAGCTGCCGATTGCCCATGAACAGATAGCCCGCCTCAACATGATGGCGGCCCTCTGCAGCGCGGCGGGTGTCTTCTTCTTTGTTCTCGTTGTGAACTTCCTTCTTCAGCGGATGTCGCGCAGGCACGGTGGCGAACCAGGCGGAGACGCCGGGGTACGCCTGGCGGCGGCCGCAGGGGCGGGATTGGTCCTTGCGTTTTCGGAAACCTACTGGCTGCAAGCGCTGGCTGTGGAGGTCTATCCTTTGCACGCCCTTCTCCTCGGCACCATCCTGCTGTGCTTTCTGCGGGCAGCGTTCGGCGAGGCAGGGGAAGATCGTGCGGAGCTTCGCTGGCTGCTCTTCGCCTTTCTCCTCGGTCTCGGCTTCACAAACCATATGACCACGATCCTGCTCGTGCCCGGCCTCATGTATCTCTACTTCTCCACGCAGGGATGGAACAAGGCGTCATGGGCGCGCATCTTCCGCATGGCTGTCCCGTTCGCTGTTGCGCTCTCACTCTATTTATATCTCCCGGTGAGAGCGGCACAGTCGCCCTCACTCAACTGGGGCTACCCGGCGACAGCGGAGCGCTTACTCTGGCATGTCAGCGGGAAACAGTACAGGGTCTGGATCTTCTCCTCCATGGAAGCTGCGGGGAAGCAATTTCAATACTTCTTGAACTCGCTGCCGCAGGAGCATGCTTATGTCGGATTGGTCCTCGCCCTTGCCGGGATTTTGCTGCTCTGGCGCAGGGACCGAAGCCTCTTCTCCGGCACTCTTCTTTTGTTTGTCACATGCGTTTTCTATTCCATCAACTACGACATCCACGACATCGATTCCTATTTCCTCCTGGCATATATCTGCATTGCGCTCTGGGCGGGATGCGGCCTCTATTGGATCGGATCGTGGATCACGGGTGCACGTCTCCGTGCGGCATGGGGACGCGCTGCGCTGCTCCTCCTGCCGGGCATCGTCTCGCTTTTCGTGCACTTCAACCAGGTGAACCAGAGGGAGAATCACCTGGTCGAAGATTATACCATGAACATGTTCTCGTCGCTGCAGCCCGGGGCGTTGGTGTTCTCCTACCAATGGGACTACTGGGTCTCCGCCTCGTACTACTTCCAACTTGTCGACGGAATGCGGCCGGACCTGATCGTGATCGACAAGGAACTGCTCCGCCGTTCATGGTACCTCCGGCAGGTGGAATCGCGCTACCCATGGTTGATCCAACGCTCCCGGGAGGAGGTGGACGGGTTTCTTCGCGAAGTGGACAAGTTCGAGCACGACCTTCCGTACAACCCCTCCGTGATCGAGGCACGGTATGTTGGCATGATCACCAGCTTCATCGGCAAGAATCTGGCAGATCGGCCCGTGTACGTGACTTCGGAGATCGAGCGGGAGTTCACGCCTGGCTTGCAGCGTGTTCCGGAGGGGTTGGCGTATCGTCTTTACCGGGATACGCTCTTTCATCCGACGGCCTTGCCCCCGCTGGTTTACCGCGATTTTTCGGGGAATGGGAGGGAGGAGGACATGATTCGGCGGCTCTATGCCGAGGCTCTTGGAGCCCGGGGGTATTACTACATAGGTCACGACCGTGCAGAAGCCGAAAGAGATTTTGCCAAAGCACGTGCATTTCTTTCCTCCCCAGGTACAAAAAACAGGCCCTAGAGGGGCCAAGTCCCGCCAATGCCAGGTTTCCCGGAATCATCAAAAAATCACCGAAAGGGAAGAACGGGAGCGCAGGTGCCTTTGTTCTATGAATCAAGGCGGGGTTTCCAATTCGGGGGCACTTCCTTTCATTATTCAATCAAAAAGACTGCAATTCCTGTTGACTCTGAGCTTGGAATTGTTATATTAATATGCTCAGCTCTCAATTCTGCCCCCACTGCATGAGACATTGTGATCAGGGAGACGTGAAACCTGGCGGGGGATAGTATTGCCTGCTGGCGTAGCTCAATTGGCAGAGCAGCTGATTTGTAATCAGCAGGTTGACGGTTCAAGTCCGCCCGCCAGCTCATACGAGAGGCGGGAGAGCCTCGTCTCTACCCAAGGCGGAGACGGGAGTTCCATTGCCAGCTCTGAAGGCAGACGGACGAGCACTCTTCAGCTGCAGTTCGGGCAGGTAGCGAAGTGGTTAAACGCAACAGACTGTAAATCTGTCGGCTCCGGCCTTCGGAGGTTCGAATCCTTCCCTGCCCACAACGATGCGGGAGTAACTCAGTTGGTAGAGTCACAGCCTTCCAAGCTGTTGGTCGCGGGTTCGAGTCCCGTCTCCCGCTCACCCTACGTTCAGCCGGCGGGAAGAAGCCGGGTGAACGTAGGGTAGGCCGTGAGAAAAACGTTGCTTGCGTAGCTCAGTTGGTAGAGCACTTCCTTGGTAAGGAAGAGGTCACCGGTTCAATCCCGGTCGCAAGCTCCAGCTGAAAAAAACAGGAAAACGAACAGAGCGCAAGTATATCCGGATATCGTATGAGAGACATCATCACATTGGAATGCACCGACTGCAAGCGGCGGAACTACACGACCACGAAGAACAAGAAGAAGCAGACGGGCCGCGTGGAGTACAAGAAGTATTGCAGATTCTGCTCCAAGCACACGGTGCACAAGGAGACCCGGTAGCGGCTGGGCTAATACGTCAGTAGCTCAATTGGCTAGAGCAGCGGTCTCCAAAACCGCAGGTTGGGGGTTCAAGTCCCTCCTGACGTGCTGCAATTTATTGACAAGTGTCGATTGACAATTGTCAATGGTCACGTGAATTGGCGAGTGAGATCCTCCATGAAAGAAAAAATCATTGCATTCTTCACCGACGTGGTCAAGGAGATGAATAAGGTCACCTGGCCCAAGAAGGATGACCTGAGAGACTCCACGGTCATTGTGCTCGTGGTCTGCCTCATCGTGAGTGCGTTCGTGTACCTCGTGGACACTGTGATCGGCGAAGTGCTTCGTCAAATTCTGTAGGGAAGGGTGATCTGGTGGACAAGAAATGGTATGTAGTCAGGACATATTCGGGTCATGAGAATAAGGTCAAGGCGTATATCGAGAATGAAATCGCCCAGGCCGGTTTCAGTGACAGAGTAACATCCGTGATTGTCCCGTCGGAAAAGGTGTTCGAGGTCAAGGATGGAAAGAAGAAGAGCAAAACGCGCACATTCTTTCCGGGATATATCCTTGTCGAAGCGGTGCTGGACAAGACCGTGACGCATATTATTCTGAATACCCCCTCCGTCATCAGTTTCGTCGGCCCCAAGAATGCTCCGGCGCCGTTACAGGCCACGGAAGTCCGGCGCCTGATCGGGAAGATCGAAGAGCGGAAAGACGTTGAGGTGATCGAGGTGCCGTTCAAGTCTGGCGATGCCGTGAAGGTGACCGACGGGCCGTTCAATAATTTCAGCGGCTTCGTCCAGGAAGTGAACGAAGAAAAAATGAAGCTCAAGGTCATGGTCTCGATCTTCGGGCGCAAGACGCCGGTGGAGCTGGACTTCAGCCAGGTGGAAATAGAGAAGTAAGTACCGATTCGATTCAGTCACGGGGAAGAACACAGTCATGAAAAAAGTTGTGGGTTTTATCAAGCTTCAGATCCCGGCCGGACAGGCCAATCCCGCGCCTCCCGTCGGACCCGCACTGGGTCAGAAGGGGGTGAACATCATGGAGTTCTGCAAGCAGTTCAACGCGCGGACGCAGGCACAGGCCGGTCTGGTCATCCCGGTGGTCATCACGGTCTTCTCCGATAAATCATTCACCTTCATCACCAAGACTCCCCCGGCCGCCGTGTTGCTGGCGAAGGCCGCGAAGATTGAGAAGGGCTCGGCGGAGCCGAACCGCACCAAGGTTGCCAAGGTCACCAAGAAGCAGATCCGCGAGATTGCAGAGTTGAAGATGCCCGATCTGAACGCGCACGATGTGGAAGCTGCCATGAAGATGGTAGCGGGTACGGCGCGCAGCATGGGCATCACCGTAGAGGGGTAACATTTCAATCACGTGGGAGCCCCGAACACGCTGGAGCGTGACCGGGGCGATCGCACCACAACGAAGGGACGCACCATGAAAACGAGCAAACGCATGAAGGCGGTCCGCACGAAAGTGGACGCCGACAAGCAGTACACGATTGATGAAGCCGTCGCGAAGGTGAAGGAAATGGCGACTGCGAAGTTTGTGGAATCGGTCGATATCGCTGTCCGTCTCGGCGTCGACCCGAAAAAAGCCGACCAGGCAATCCGAGGGACCGTTGCCTTGCCGCACGGGATCGGGAAGGAAGTGCGGGTGCTCGTGCTGGCCAAACCGCCGAAGGACGAAGAGGCAAAAGCTGCGGGCGCAGAGCATGCCGGACTCGCCGATTATATCGTGAAGATTCAGGGGGGGTGGGCTGATATCGACGTGATCATTGCGACCCCCGATGTGATGGGAGAGGTCGGTCGGCTCGGAAAAGTCCTTGGTCCGCGCGGCCTGATGCCCAACCCGAAGAGCGGTACCGTGACGCCGGATGTGGCAAAAGCGGTCAAGGAAGTGAAGGCAGGAAAGATCGAATTCCGCGTGGACAAGGCGGGAATCCTGCACGCTTCCATCGGCAAAGCGAATTTTGAGCCCAAAATGCTGTCGGAGAACATTCAGGCATTTCTTGCGACGGTGGTCCGCCTGAAGCCGGCGACAGCGAAAGGGACTTATATAAAGAGCATTAACCTGTCCAGCACCATGGGGCCGGGCGTAAGCATCGACCGCGGGCAGGTTGCGGCGCACTGACGCTGCCAGATTGTTACGCACTCATCACCGTACGACCGTGTCTATCGCCCGGCAGCCAACTGACCGGGGCTTCTCCCTAGGCACATAGTAGGAAGGAACCAATGAAACGTTCAGAAAAAGAGCAGATCATCGCGGAAGTGTCCGAAACCGTCGGCCGAGCGCGAGGGTTGTTCTTTACGGACTTTAGCGGTCTGACCGTGGAGCAAGCGACGGAATTGCGTCGCGAGTTCCGCAAGGCGGGCATCGACTACAGAGTCGTGAAGAACACGCTCATCCAAAAGGCGCTTGAGAGCGTCTCCGGGTACGATAAGGTGTTTTCCAGCCTTGCCGGGCCCACGGGGGTCGCTTTTGCCTTTGACGATCCGGTGGCACCGGCCAAGATCATAAAGAAATTCGCGGAGAAGCACAAGAAGCTCTCCTTGAAGACCTGCGTGATCGAGGAACAGGTGTACGAAGGGTCCAGACTGGATGAACTCGCCAAGCTTCCCACACGGCTTGAGATTATGGCGTCCGTGTTGGGGAGCATTCAGTCGCCACTGGCTGCCGTCCCGACCATCCTCAATGCTGTGCTGCGCGACCTGGCCAGCCTGGTGGATGAGATCGGGAAGAAGAAAGCGGCTTAGGGAACCGAATTTTGTTATTTACTAATAGGAGAATACCTACAATGTCAGCAGTTGCGGAAATTGTGGAAAAAATCGAGAAACTTACCCTGCTCGAGGCGGTGGAACTAAAGAAAGCCCTCGAGGATAAGTTTGGCGTTACCGCTGCAGCACCGGTGATGATGGGCGGTGCCATGCCCGCGGCAGGCGGTGCGGCTCCGGTAGCAGAGGAAAAAACCGAGTTCACCGTGGTGCTGAAAGAAGCCGGCGCGCAGAAGATCAACGTCATCAAGGTGGTTCGCGCAGCGACCGGTCTCGGGCTGAAAGAAGCCAAGGATCTGGTGGATGGCGCGCCGAAGGCTGTCAAGGAGAGCATCTCCAAAGACGACGCCGAGAAGCTGAAGAAAGAACTGGAAGACGCTGGGGCAAAAGTCGAACTGAAGTAGTGCGGGATGCTCTTTCCGGGGTACCGAAGGTACCCCAATTCGTGCATCAACTATTTCTGTTCACTATGACTACACACGCGTACATGCAAGCAGGCCGATAATATGGAATAACGCATTCCGGTTATCGGCTTGCTGTTTTGTTTTTCTATCATCCATTTAGCGAGGAGAGGGGCTTGAAGAATCATTCCATGAAGCGGATCTCGTTTGGCAAAATCCCTGAGATCATCGAAGCGCCCGATCTGCTCAACATTCAGCTGGAGTCCTGGGAGAGTTTCCTCCAGACGGACGGGGTGCCCGGGCGGAGAAAAAACAAAGGCCTTCAGGCCGTGTTCAAGATGAACTTTCCCATCACGGACGCGCGCGAAAATTTCCTGCTCGAGTTTGTCGAGTACTACATCGAAAAACCGAAGTACTCGGTGGGGGAATGTGAGGAGAGAGGGCTGACGTATGCAGTGCCGGTCAAGGCCAAACTGCGCCTCTCGCAGAAGGCGGAGAACGGCAAGGACTACGTCAACACCATCGAGCAGGATGTCTATCTGGGCAACCTGCCGACGATGACGCACCGCGGCACGTTTATCATCAACGGTGCCGAGCGCGTTGTGGTCAGCCAGCTGCACCGTTCGCCGGGCGTCTTTTTCAGCGAGTCGATCCATCCGAACGGCACGCCGATCTATTCCGCACGCATCATTCCCTTCCGGGGGTCGTGGGTGGAGTTCACCACCGACATCAACAACATCATGTACGCGTATATCGACCGGAAGAAGAAGTTCCCCGTGACCACGCTGCTGCGGGCACTCGGGTATTCCTCCGACGACGAGATCCTGGCGCTGTTCGACCTCGTCGAAGAGATCGACGTGGGCAAGGTGGACCTGAAGGACTATGAAGGACGGGTCATCTGCAGCGATGTGGTCGACAAGAAGACAGGGGAGATCTTCATCAACAAGGATGCGACGCTCACCGAGGAGCACATCAAGAGGATCCGGAAGTCCTCCATCAAAAAGCTGCGCCTGCTCAAGCAGCAGGGGAACGAGGAATCCGTCATCGCCAAGACGATCTCGAAGGACGTCGTGCGCTCTGAAGAGGACGCGCTCGGCGCCATCTACAAGCAGCTCCGCTCGGGCGATGCGCCTGATCTCGACACCGCCAAGACGCTGATCGACCGGCTCTTTTTCAACGAGAAGCGCTATGACCTGGGAGACGTCGGCCGCTACCGCATCAACAGCAAGCTCGGCCTCGACGTGCCGGTAACGACCACCACGCTGACGAAGAAGGACATCATCGCGATCATCAACTACCTGATCGAGCTGCAGCAGAAGAAGCGTTCGGTGGACGATATCGATCATCTCGGGAACCGTCGTGTGCGGACTGTGGGGGAGCAGATCGCGCAGCAGTTCAACATCGGCCTGGCCCGCATGGCCCGGACGATCCGCGAGCGGATGAACATCCGCGACAACGAGAACCTGACGCCGCAGGACCTGGTCAATGCCAGGACGATCAGCAGCGTCATCAACGCCTTCTTCGGTACGAACCCGTTATCGCAGTTCATGGATCAGACCAACCCCCTCGCCGAGCTCACGAACAAGCGGCGCATGTCCGCTCTCGGGCCGGGCGGTCTGACGCGCGAACGTGCAGGCTTCGAGGTGCGCGACGTGCACTACACGCACTACGGACGCCTCTGTCCGATCGAGACGCCGGAAGGTCCGAACATCGGATTGATCTCGTCGCTCTGCATCCATGCGCGGGTGAACGAATTCGGGTTCATCGAGACGCCCTACCGCAAGGTCAAGAATGGCCGTGTGGCGGACGATATCGAATTTCTGACCGCGGAGCAGGAAGACACGCATACGATCGCGCAGGCAAACGCCCCGCTGGACGGGCGCGGCAATTTCCAGAAGGACCGCGTCAAGGCGCGCTACCAGGGTGACTTCCCGGTGGTGAAGCCGGACGAGATCCAGTACATGGACATTGCTCCGAACCAGATCGTCAGCCCCGCGGCGGGCCTGATCCCGTTCCTGGAGCATGACGACGCCAACCGCGCGCTGATGGGGTCCAACATGCAGCGCCAGTCGGTCCCGCTCCTGCGGCCCGAGTCGCCCTATGTGGGCACCGGGCTTGAGGAAAAGATCGCGCGCGATGCGCGTGCCCTGATCGTGGCGGAGCGGAACGGCGTGGTCGAATATGTCGACGCCGACCGCATCGTGGTGATCTATGACATCGACGAGAACAGCACCGAGGCGCTCATTTCGTTCGAAGACAAGCGCCGCGTGGAATACAAGCTCACGAAGTTCTTCCGGACGAACCAGGATACCTGTATCAACCAGAAGGCGATCGTGAAACCGGGCGACAAGGTGAAGAAAGGGGACGTGCTGGCGGACGGATCGGCAACCGACGGTGGCGAGCTGGCGCTCGGACGGAACGTGGTGGTGGCCTTCATGCCCTGGCACGGATACAACTTCGAAGATGCCATCATCGTGAGCGAGCGTGTCGTTTCGCACGACGTGTTTACCTCGATCCACATCGAGGAATTCGAGCTGCAGGTGCGTGACACCAAGCGGGGCGAGGAAGAGCTCACCCGAGAAATCCCCAACGTGAGCGAGGATGCCACCAAGGATCTGGACGAGAACGGCATCATCCGTATCGGCGCCGAAGTTGTGGAAGGGGATATTCTGATCGGCAAGATCACGCCGAAAGGAGAATCGGACCCGACTCCCGAAGAGAAGCTGCTGAAGGCCATCTTCGGCGAAAAAGCCGGTGATGTGAAGGATGCGTCGCTGAAGGCGCCGCCGGGAATGAAGGGCGTCGTGATCTCGACCAAGCTCTTCAGCCGCAAGAAGAAAGACGCGGAATCCAAGAAGGAAGACAAGCGCCGCACCGACGCGCTCGACCGCCAGCGGCGGAAGATCACGGCGGACCTGCGTGACCGGCTTTCGCGCAAGCTTGGAATCCTGCTTGCGGATGAGCGCTCGACCGGCGTCCGGGACACGGAGGGCAATATTGCCTTTCGCGCCGGGACGACGTTCAAGGCCGATACCTTTGAGGCGTATGACAACCTGGAAAAGCTTGACTTTAACTCCGACTGGGTTGAGGACAAGAGAAAGAACGGGATCATCAATAAGATCTTCACGAACTATTTCGAGAGGCTGAACGGCATCGAGGAGGAGTTCCGCCACGAGAAGAACAAGGTGCAGCTTGGCGACGAATTGCCGCCGGGCGTTGTGCAGCTCGCGAAAGTGTACGTCGCAAAGAAACGGAAGCTCTCCGTAGGGGACAAGATGGCGGGACGCCATGGAAACAAGGGCGTTGTCTCCCGCATCGTTCCGGCAGCAGATATGCCCTTCCTGCCGGATGGCACTCCTGTGGATATTGTGCTGAACCCGCTTGGCGTCCCGTCCCGCATGAACCTGGGACAGCTGTACGAGACCGCGCTGGGCTGGGCAGCCAAAGCGCTCGGCGTTCGGTTTGCTTCGCCGATCTTCGACGGCGCTACCTGGGAAGACGTCCAGGCGGAGCTCAAGAAGGCGAAGTTGAACGAAGGTTCGCGCTCTGTGCTGTATGACGGACGCACGGGCGAGCGGTTCGACCAGGAAGTGACGGTGGGAGTGATCTACATGCTCAAGCTGTCGCACCTTGTTGACGACAAGATTCACGCCCGGTCCATCGGGCCTTATTCGCTGATCACGCAGCAGCCGCTCGGCGGCAAGGCGCAGTTCGGCGGACAGCGGTTTGGAGAAATGGAAGTCTGGGCACTGGAAGGCTACGGGGCAGCGCATGTCCTGCAGGAAATCCTCACGGTGAAGAGCGACGACGTTTCAGGGCGAGCGAAGGTGTATGAAGCAGTGGTTAAGGGGGAGAACCTCCCGGAATCAAGCGTTCCGGAGTCGTTCAACGTCCTGATCCGCGAGCTCATGGGCCTCGGGCTGGACGTAAAACTGGATTAGCAGAGAAGGCTGCGGGCCTCTCCGGAGGCCCCTACGTCATTCGCTGGACCCGCCAGGGCGGCGGGCAACCGGGTGGTTATGACACTTGTTCGGAGGAGTACAAATGGCATTGTTCCATCACACGCGAGAAGCGAAGAAAAGCTTCACGAAGATCACGATCAGTCTGGCATCGTCCGACATGATCCTGCAGCGCTCGCATGGAGAAGTGACCAAACCGGAAACCATCAACTACCGGTCGTTCCGTCCAGAGAAGGATGGACTTTTCTGCGAGAAGATCTTTGGCCCGGTCAGAGACTGGGAGTGTCACTGCGGAAAGTATAAAAGAATTCGTTACCGGGGCATCATTTGCGACCGTTGCGGCGTGGAAGTGACCCAGAAAAGCGTCCGCCGCGAACGGATGGGGCACATCGCCCTCGCCGTGCCGGTGGTCCATATCTGGTATTTCCGTTCCCTGCCGTCAAAGATCGGATACATCCTGGGCATGACCTCGAAGGACCTCGAGAAGATCATCTACTACGAGTCCTATGTGGTTGTCAACCCGGGAACGACCGGGCTGCAGAAGAAGGACCTGATCTCGGAAGAGCAGTATTTCGAGATTCTCTCGACGCTTCCGGAGAACAACGACGACCTCGACCCGACCGACAAACGGCGGTTCATTGCCCAGATCGGCGGCGACGCGATCAAGAGCCTTCTGAAGCAGACGGACATCGCCGCGCTGGCGGAAGAGCTCCGCTCGCAGATCCGGGATGAAACATCGGTGCAGAAGAAGCAGGAGGCACTGAAACGCCTGCGCGTGGTCGAAGCGTTCCGGGAACGCGAAGACGGACCGGTCAACCGGCCCGAATGGATGGTCCTGGATATCATCCCGGTCATCCCACCGGAGCTGCGCCCGCTGGTTCCCCTGGAAGGGGGACGGTTTGCGACCTCGGACCTGAACGATCTCTACCGCCGGGTCATCATTCGGAACAACCGCCTGAAGCGCCTCATCGACATCAAGGCGCCCGATGTCATCCTCCGGAATGAAAAACGTATGCTGCAGGAGGCGGTCGACTCGCTCTTCGATAATTCGCGCCGCGTCAATGCGGTGCGCAGCGACAACAACCGCGCCCTCAAGTCGCTCTCGGATATGTTGAAAGGGAAACAGGGACGCTTCCGCCAGAACCTGCTTGGCAAGCGCGTGGATTATTCCGGCCGCTCGGTGATCGTGGTAGGGCCGGAGCTTCAGCTCCACCAGTGCGGTCTGCCGAAGGATATGGCCGTCGAGCTCTTCAAGCCCTTCATCATCCGCAAGCTGATCGAGCGCGGCATCGTGAAGACGGTGAAGAGCGCCAAGAAGACGGTCGACAAGAAAGGGCCGGAGGTCTGGGAGATCCTGGAGAACATTATCGACGGGCATCCGGTGCTTCTGAACCGTGCTCCGACGCTGCACCGGCTCGGCATCCAGGCGTTCCAACCTGTGCTGGTGGAAGGGAAGGCGATCCGCATCCACCCGATGGTCTGCACCGCGTTCAACGCGGACTTCGACGGCGACCAGATGGCCGTGCACGTGCCGCTGTCGTTCGATGCCCAGCTTGAGGCGCGCATCCTGATGCTCTCGAGCCACAACATCCTCTCCCCGGCAAGCGGCGCCCCGATCGTGACCCCGACACAGGACCAGGTGCTCGGATGCTACTACCTGACGAAGTCGCGCGTTGGGGATCTGGGAGAAGGGCTCTCCTTCTCGTCTACCGATGAAGTCATTATTGCGCATAACTTCGGCAAACTCGGGCTCCATGCCCGGATCAAGGTCCGGATCGACGGCAAGGCGGTGGAAACCACGACCGGGCGCGTCATCTTCAACCAGATCGTCCCGAAGGAGATCGGGTTTTTCAACGAGCTGATGAACAAAAAGCGCCTTGTGGTGATCATCGCCTCGGCGTTCCGGCGCGTGGGCAACCTGAAAACCGCCGAGTTCCTCGACAGGCTCAAGGATATCGGTTTCCGCTACGCCACTGCCGGCGGGCTCTCCGTGGGTCTTGACGATGTCATGATCCCGAAAGAGAAGGAAGACATCATCGCCCGCGCGCAGAAGGCCGTCGACCAGGTGGAAAACCAATATTCCAACGGTATTATCACGCAGGGGGAGCGGTACAACAAGGTCATCGATATCTGGACCGCATCGAGCCACCGCGTTACCGACAAGCTGGTGGAGACGCTGCAACGGTCGAAGGACGGATTCAACTCGCTCTTCATGATGGTGGATTCCGGCGCCCGCGGCTCCAAGGAGCAGGTGCGGCAGCTGGCGGGGATGCGCGGCCTGATGGCCAAGCCACAGAAGAGTCTTTCCGGAGCCACCGGCGAACTGATCGAAAACCCGATCATTGCCAACTTCCGCGAGGGGCTGTCGATCCTGGAATACTTCATCTCCACGCACGGCGCACGCAAGGGACTCGCGGACACCGCGCTCAAGACGGCAGACGCAGGCTATCTCACGCGCCGGCTTGTGGACGTCGCCCAGGATGCCATCATTACGATGGAAGACTGCGGCACCATCCGCGGCGTGGTGACGGGAGCGTTGAAAGAAGGGGAGGACGTGAAGGAGCCCCTGGCCGAGCGCATTCTGGGACGCGTGACCGTGCATGACGTCATTGACCCGCTGACCGGACAGCCGATCGTGCTGGCCGGCGAGGTGATCGACGAAGAGAAAGCCGACCGGATTGCCGAGACGTCGATCGAGACAGTGGAGATCCGGTCCGTGCTGACGTGTGAAGCAAAACGCGGCGTCTGTGCTCTCTGCTACGGCCGCAACCTGACGACCGGCAAACTGATACAGCCGGGGGAAACGGTGGGCATTATCGCTGCACAGTCCATCGGCGAACCGGGCACGCAGCTCACGCTGCGCACGTTCCATACGGGTGGCACGGCGAGCCGCATTGCATCCCAATCGACCGTACAGTCCAAGTTCGACGGCACGCTGCAGTACGAAGGGTTGAAGCTTATCGAGGTCCCGAGCGACGACGGAACGCGGATCATCGTCTCCGGCCGCAGCGGCGTGGTCAACGTGCTGGATCAGGACAACCGCACGCTCGCGCGCTACGATGTTCCGTACGGCGCGACGCTGCTGGTGAAGGACGGCGACAAAGTCGCAAAGAACGAAACAATCTACGAGTGGGATCCCTACAACGCGGTGATCATCTCGGAGCATGCCGGTGAGGTCCGCTACCATGACCTCCGGGAGAACGTGACGTACCGTGAGATCGACGACGAGCAGACAGGACACATCCAGAAGATCGTCATCGACTCCCGCGACCGGACCCTTGCCCCGACGCTGGTGGTGGTGAACAAGAAAGGACAGAAGATCGCCAGCTACATTGTTCCCACGCGGGCACATCTTGCGGTGAACGACGGGCAGGAGATTGCCGCAGGCACCATCCTGGTGCGTATCCCGAGGGATATCGGCAAGACGCGCGACATCACGGGCGGTCTGCCCCGCGTCACCGAGCTCTTTGAGGCCCGCAGCCCGAGCGATCCTGCCGTGGTGTCGGAGATTGACGGCACGGTGAGCTTCGGCGTGCAAAAGCGTGGTTCGCGCGAGGTGATCGTGTCGAGCCATGACGGCAAGGACATCCGCAAATATCCGATCGCACTCGGCAAGCACGTGCTTGTGCAGGAGAACGACGTGGTTCGCGCGGGCGAGCGGCTGTCGGACGGCGCCATTGATCCGCATGACGTGCTCCGCATCAAGGGTGTGGGCGCCGTGCAGGAGTACCTGGTGAACGAGATCCAGGAAGTGTACCGTATCCAGGGCGTGAAGATCAACGACAAGCACATTGAGATCATCGTCCGTCAGATGATGCAGAAGGTTCGCGTGGTCGACTCGGGCGACACGAAGTTCCTCGAAGGGGATTTCGTGGATAAGCTCCGCTTCGAAGAGGAGAACGAGAGCCTCACGGACAAGGTCTACGTTGTCAACAAAGGGGACTCCAAGTACAAGAACGGGCAGATTGCCTCGAAGAAGAAAATACGCGAGGCGAACATCGATCTGCGCAAGCGGGCGAAAAAGGTTGTAGAGTTCCGCGATGCCCTTCCCGCGACGTCCGAACCGGTGCTGCTTGGCATCACCTCGGCGGCGCTGTCCACCGACAGCTTCATTTCCGCCGCCTCGTTCCAGGAGACGACGAAGGTGTTGACCGACGCGGCCATCGAAGGGAAGGTCGACAACCTGCTCGGGTTGAAGGAAAACGTGATCATGGGTCACCTGGTCCCGGCCGGAACCGGGCTGAAGCACTTCCGGAACATCATGGTGACGAGCGGTGGGGAGGAAGAGGTTGTGCGGGCGGTACCGGCAGCCGAAAAGGCCGGGGAAGACGGCGATCAGAAGAAAGTACGGTTGAGAGAAAAGGAACGAGCGGCAACCTCGTAACGGAAAATACCGGGGGGACAGGGAGCGCCAGTTCCCTGTCCCCAGGGTGGTTCAGGCAGACTTCCGCTTTTCGTTTTCCTCCTTCTTGACATTTCAATCTTTTTTTGATATCTTAAAAAGCTATTTTGATACTTCCCTTAATTGCAGGATAATGGAGTAACAAGTGCCAACGATCAACCAATTGGTCCGCTCCAGTCGGCGGAAAGTTACCTGGAAGAGCAAGGCCCCGGCCATGGGTGCGAGTCCTCAGAAGCGCGGCGTCTGCACGCGCGTGTATACAACCACGCCGAAGAAGCCGAATTCGGCCCTCCGGAAAGTGGCGCGCGTCCGCCTGACCAACGGTATTGAGGTGACCGCGTACATCCCCGGCGAAGGGCATAATCTCCAGGAGCATTCCATTGTCATGATCCGGGGAGGAAGAGTGAAGGACCTGCCCGGCGTCCGGTATCACATCATCCGGGGGACGCTGGATACCGCCGGTGTTGCCGAGCGGAAGCAGGGCCGTTCCAAATACGGCGCAAAAAAAGCGAAGTCCTAACAGTTAAGCAGGTTTGTCTGTGAGAAAAAAAAGATCCATTCCCCGTCTGACAGTTCCCGATCCGAAGTACGGCGACGTGCTGGTGTCGGAGTTCATCAACAACATCATGAAGGAGGGGAAGAAGCACCGCGCACGGCGGATTCTGTACGATTCGTTCTCGCTTATTGAGGAGCGCACGAAGCAGAACGGCCTTGATGTCTTCAAGAAGGCCGTCAGCAACACGCGGCCGGTGCTTGAAGTCAAGGCCCGAAGGGTCGGTGGCGCGACGTACCAGGTCCCGACGGAAGTGCGCGGTGAGCGGAGCGTGGCGCTTGCCATTCGCTGGCTGATCGGCTACGCCAACGACCGCAAAGACAAGTCGATGTCGCAGAAGCTCGCGGCGGAGTTCATTGCGGCCGCTTCCGGCGAAGGAAACGCGATCAAGAAGAAAGAAGACACCCACAGAATGGCTGAGGCAAACAAGGCGTTTGCCCATTTCAAGTGGTGAAGGATTTTCCGAAGGTCTCCTTCGGAGAGGAGAGAAGAACGTAAAGTATGCCCAGACAGTACCCCTTAGAACGTACGCGGAACATCGGCATCAGCGCTCACATCGACGCGGGCAAGACCACGACGACCGAGCGGATCCTGTTCTACACCGGTGTTCTCCACCGCATGGGTGAAGTCCACGAGGGTGCTGCCACGATGGATTGGATGGAGCAGGAAAAGGAGCGCGGCATCACGATCACGTCCGCCGCTACCACCTGTTTCTGGAACAACCACCGCATCAACATCATCGACACCCCCGGCCATGTCGACTTCACCGCAGAGGTGGAGCGCTCGCTGCGTGTGCTTGATGGTGCCGTGGCGCTGTTCTGCTCCGTTGGCGGCGTCGAGCCGCAGTCGGAAACCGTGTGGCGCCAAATGGATAAGTACGGCGTCCCGCGCATTGCATTCGTCAACAAGATGGACCGCGTGGGCGCGGACTTCCTGGCCGTGGTGCGGATGATGAAGGATCGTCTCGGCACCAATGCCGTGCCCATTCAGCTGCCGGTCGGCGAGGGAGATCTGTTCGCCGGCATCATCGACCTGGTCACGATGAAGGCGTACATGTACAGGGAGTCGACGCTCGGCACGGAGTGGGACGAGCTCGAGATCCCGCACGGCATGCTGGCGCTTGCCCAGCAGTACCGGACCAAAATGCTCGAAGCGGTCTCCGACGAGGACGATAGCCTGCTCGAGAAGTACCTGGAAGGGAAGGAGATCACCCCGAAGGAGATCATGGCCGTGCTCCGGCGCGCATGCCTCAAGGTGAGCATCATTCCAGTCCTCTGCGGCTCTTCGTTCAAGAACAAGGGCGTGCAGATGCTGCTGGACTCCATTGTGGACTATCTTCCGTCGCCGATTGACAATAACAACGGGTCCATCACGGGCCACCACGTCAACCAGAAGGACCAGATCTCGCGCCGTGTGGCCGACGATGAGGAATTTGCCGCGCTGGCGTTC
The DNA here is from genome assembly GCA_963809695.1 of uncultured Bacteroidota bacterium. Lineage (GTDB taxonomy): Bacteria > Bacteroidota > Ignavibacteria > UBA10030 > UBA6906 > JAGDMJ01. The sequence continues at coordinate 294,572 of CAWEKI010000007.1, read as the reverse complement.
AAGATCATGACCGATCCGTTTGTTGGACGGTTGACCTATTTCCGCGTCTATTCCGGCACGCTCAGTTCAGGTTCGTACGTATATAATTCGGTGTCGGAGAAGAAAGAGCGCATCAGCCGCATCCTGCGTATGCATGCGAACGCACGGGAGGATGTGGAGGAAGCGTATGCCGGCGATATCGTCGCAGCGGTGGGCCTGAAGCACACGCGCACGGGGGATACCCTCTGCTCCGAGGACGATCCGATCATCCTGGAGAAAATGACCTTCCCCGACCCGGTCATCCATGTGGCCATCGAGCCCAAGACCAGGGCCGACCAGGAAAAGATGGCCGAGGCGATCTCCAAGCTGGTCGAGGAAGACCCGACGCTGCGCGCGTCGACCAACGAAGAGACCGGACAAAATATCATCAGCGGGATGGGGGAGCTGCACCTGGAGATCATCATCGACCGGATGCGGCGCGAGTTCAAAGTCGAGGCCAATATCGGAAAGCCCCAGGTCGCCTACAAGGAGACCGTCCGCAAGACGGCCAAAGCGGAAGGGAAGTTCGTCCGCCAGTCGGGCGGGCGCGGCCAGTACGGCCATGTCTGGATCGAAATTTCCCCCAATGAAAAGGGGAAGGGGTTTGTCTTCGAGAACGCGATCGTGGGCGGCGTCATACCGAAGGAGTACATCAAGCCGGTGGAGCAGGGCATCGTGGAAGCGATGAAGAACGGCGTGCTTGCCGGCTACCCCGTCGAAGATGTGAAGGTGAAGCTGTATGACGGGTCGTTCCATGAAGTGGACTCGTCCGAGATGGCCTTCAAGGTCGCCGGTTCGATCGCCTTCAAGGAAGCTGCGCGCAAAGCAGGCCCGGCGATCCTGGAACCCGTCATGGCCGTGGAGGTGGTGACGCCCGAGGAGTACATGGGCGACGTCATCGGAGATCTGAACGGCCGCCGCGGGAAGATCGAAGGAATGACCCCGCGCAAGGATGCACAGGTTGTCAAGGCGATGGTGCCACTGTCGGAAATGTTCGGTTACTCCACCACGCTCAGGTCCATGACGCAGGGGCGGGCCATCTATTCGATGGAACTGTCGCATTATGACGAGGCCCCGAAGAGCGTCGCAGACCAGATTATCGAGAGAATCAAGGGCAAAGCAGCGTAACCGCCCCAAGACCGTAATACCATATCCCCCTATCCAGAGGAGAGAACGCAAATGGCAAAAGAGAAATTTACGCGGGATAAACCACATCTGAACGTGGGGACGATTGGTCACGTCGATCACGGCAAGACCACGCTCACGGCCGCCATCACCATGGTGCTCGCAAAGAAAGGGTTGTCCGCGATCCGGACGTTTGACAGTATTGACAACGCTCCCGAAGAGCGTGAGCGAGGGATCACGATCGCGACCGCGCACGTTGAGTACTCGACCGCGAAGCGCCACTACGCGCACGTGGACTGCCCGGGACACGCCGACTATATAAAGAACATGATCACGGGTGCCGCGCAGATGGACGGCGCCATCCTGGTTGTGGCCGCCACGGACGGCCCGATGCCCCAGACACGCGAGCACATCCTTCTTGCCCACCAGGTGGGCGTGCCCAAAATTATCGTGTTCATGAACAAGGTCGATGCCGTGGACGATCCGGAGCTGCTGGATCTGGTGGAACTGGAGCTGCGCGACCTCCTGAAGAAGTATGATTACCCCGGGGACGAGATTCCCATCATCCGGGGGAGTGCGCTGAAGGCCATGGAACAGGCAGTCAAACCGGATTCTTCGCCCGACGATCCGGCCTTCAAGTGCATCTACGAGCTGATGGACGCGGTGGACGCCTACTTCCCGATCCCGCAGCGCGAGACTGACAAGCCGTTCCTGATGCCCATCGAGGACGTCTTCTCGATCACCGGCCGCGGTACCGTGGGCACGGGTCGCGTGGAACGCGGCAAGGCGAAGGTCGGCGACGAAGTTGAGCTGATCGGCCTCGGTGCGCACAAGAAGACCGTCATCACGGGTGCCGAGATGTTCCGCAAGGAGCTGGACGAAGTGCAGGCCGGCGACAACGCAGGACTGCTGCTCCGCGGCGTCGACAAGAACGAGCTCGAGCGAGGCATGGTCGTTGCCAAGCCGGGTTCCATCACGCCCCACAAGAAGTTCAACGCCCAGGTGTACGTGCTGAAAAAGGAAGAGGGCGGGCGCCATACGCCGTTCTTTAGCGGTTACCGTCCCCAGTTCTACTTCCGGACGACGGACGTGACCGGCGTGGCAACGCTCGCGGCTGGTACGGAAATGATCATGCCCGGCGACAACGTTGACGGCATGGTGGTGGAGCTGATTTCTCCGATTGCCATGGAAGAAGGGCTTCGTTTCGCTATCCGCGAAGGCGGCCATACGGTCGGCGCCGGCGTTGTGACGAAGATTCTGGAGTAAGACCATTACAGGGAGTGCGGCCTCCGCACTCCTTTTCACTATGTTTTGAAATAAAGGAGTTACCCAAAACGTGGCCGGGCAGAAAATTCGCATAAAGCTGAAGTCGTACGATCACAACCTGATCGACAAGTCTGCGGAAAAGATCATCAAGACTGTAAAGTCAACAGGCGCTGTGGTCTCGGGCCCGATACCATTACCCACGAAGCGTACGGTGTATACTGTGCTTCGATCACCTCACGTTGATAAGAAGTCGAGAGAGCAGTTCGAGACGCGCGCACACAAGCGCCTGATCGACATCCTCAACTCGACCAATAAGACAGTCGACTCCTTGATGAAGCTTGATTTGCCCGCTGGCGTCGACGTCGAGATCAAAGTGTAACCCATTCGTGGATATAAGAGCAATGCGCCGTTCCGGGTGACCGCATTCCGGGAAGGGCGGGCATCGGCATCGGCTGCACTGTGCCGACGGCTGTTGGTGTGTATTCTTAAATGGATGGTGGTATGACAGGACTACTCGGGAAAAAAATCGGGATGACCAGTATCTTTGACGAGACTGGTCACGTGATACCCTGCACGGTCATTGAGGCCGGCCCCTGCTTCGTCACGCAGATCAAGACGAAGGAGCGGGACGGTTACGAGGCCGTGCAGCTCGGCTTCGACCAGCAGAAGGAACGGCTGGTCAACAAGCCCCTGAAGGGGCACTTTGCGGCGAGCAAAGCGAAGCCGACGCGCATTGTCCGCGAATTCCGCGGCAACGGCGTCTCGGACGTCCAGCCGGGACAGGAGATCAAGGTGGACAGCGTGTTCACCAAGGGAGACCTGGTCTCGGTTATCGGCACGTCCAAAGGGCGCGGCTTCCAGGGCGTCGTGAAGCGGCATCACTTCGGCGGCGGGTTCCGCACCCACGGCCAGAGTGACCGCGAGCGCGCACCCGGCTCCATCGGCTCCTCCTCGCACCCGTCGCGCGTCTTCAAGGGCATGCGGATGGCAGGAAGAATGGGAGGCGAACAGGTGACCGTCCGGAATCTGCAGATCGTCGGCGTCATCCCCGACTCGAATCTGCTCCTCGTGAAGGGATCCGTTCCCGGCGCCGTGAACGGGTACCTCGAGATCCATAAATTGAAAGCTCAATAACCGAGAGAAGCCCGGCGATGGAACTGGAAGTCTATAAAAAGGACGGCACGAAGAGCGGAGAAAAAGTGAAACTCTCCGCCGACATCTTCGGCATCGAGCCGAATCAGCATGTGCTCTACCAGGCGGTGCGGTCCTATCTGGACAACCAGCGGCAGGGAACGTCGAAGGTCAAGACACGTGCCGAGGTGCGGGGCGGAGGGAAGAAGCCGTTCAAGCAGAAACATACCGGCATGGCCCGACAGGGTTCCAGCCGGTCCGGGGTCATGACGGGGGGAGGCTCCATCTTCGGTCCCAAGCCGCGGGACTACACGACGAAACTTCCGGCAAGCGTGCGAAAGCTTGCCCGCAAATCCGCCCTTTCCGCGAAGGCGAAGGAAGGGCAGATCAAGATCGTGGAGGATTTCACCTTTGCGGCGCCCAAGACCAAGGAGATGCAGACAGTCCTTGCAGCGCTGGACCTTGTGTCCTCAAAGACGCTCATGCTGATGCCGAAGAGCGATATCAATGTGGTGAAATCCGGACGGAATATTCCCCGGCTGGATATCAAGGAGGCCGATAAGGCGTCGACGTACGATCTGGTCAACAACCAGGTGCTCCTGATCCAGAAGAGCGCCGTCGAAGTTCTCCAGAATACCTTTAAGAACTAACCCGGCGGGAAGAGACCCATGATTGGAATTCTGAAACGTCCCATCGTCACCGAGAAGATGACCCTCCTGCAGGAAAAGGGACAGTACGCCTTTGAGGTGGAGCTCTCGGCAAACAAGATCGCCATCGCCCGGGCGGTGGAGAAGAAATTCAACGTCACGGTGGTGGATGTCCGCACGATCCGCCACAAGGGGAAAGAGAAGTCGCAGATGACGCGCAAGGGGCGGTTTGCCGGACGGACTCCCGCCTGGAAGAAGGCCATCGTGCGACTGAAGGAAGGCGAGAAGATCCAGTTCTTCGAGAACGTCTAGAGACCAGGAAGAAGAGACCATGGCTATCAGAAAACTGAAACCGATGACCCCCGGCACCCGATGGATGTCAGTGTCGGCGTTCGACGAGATCACGAAAACGAAGCCGGAGAAATCGCTGCTTGAGCCGCTGCACAAGAGCGGCGGACGAAATAATACGGGGCGGATCACCTCGCGCCATCGTGGCGGCGGCCACAAGCGGTTCTACCGGATCATCGATTTCAAGCGGAACAAGCGGGGGATGGACGCGAAGGTGGCGGCGATCGAATACGACCCGAACCGCTCGGCGCGCATTGCGCTGCTGCAGTATACAGACGGCGAGCGCCGCTATATCGTCGCTCCGAACGGCGTCAAGGTGGGAGAGGTCCTCCGGTCGGGTCCCGACGCGGAGATCAAGGTAGGCAATGCGATGCCGCTGGCGAACATTCCCGCCGGGACATTCGTTCACAACATCGAAATGCGTCCCGGCAAGGGCGCACAGCTTGCGCGCAGCGCAGGGATGGCCGTGCAGCTGATGGCAAAGGAAGGGAAGTTCGCCCAGCTCCGCCTTCCGTCGGGAGAGATCCGGAACATTCCGGTGGAATGCATCGCGACCATCGGCAGCGTAGGAAACGCCGATCATGAAAACATCAGCGTCGGGAAGGCCGGTCGGTCGCGCTGGCTCGGCATCCGCCCGCAGTCGCGCGGCGTCGTCATGAACCCTGTGGACCATCCGCACGGCGGCGGCGAGGGAAAGTCGCCGCAGGGGAATCCGCACCCGGTCTCGCCGTGGGGATGGCATACGAAGGGGAAGAAGACGCGCTGGAGAAAAAAACCCTCGAGCAAGTATATCGTCAAACGAAGAAAGTAAGCGGCCATGGCTCGATCGCTCAAGAAAGGACCCTTTGTCAGCGCACGGGTCCTGGAGCAGGTGGAAGCGCTGAACAAGTCGAATCAGAAGAAGGTCATCAAGACCTGGTCGCGGGCATCCACGATCACGCCGGATTTCGTCGGCCACACGTTTGCCGTGCACAACGGGAACAAGTTCATCCCGGTGTACATCCACGAAGGCATGGTCGGGCACAAGCTGGGCGAGTTCGCGCCGACCCGCACCTTCCGGGTGCACCCCGGTATCAAGAAGGAAGAAACAACAACGGCGAGTTAACGCATGGAAGCTCGAGCTATCAACAGATACATCGGAACGTCTCCGCGCAAGATGCGCCTGGTGATCGACCTGATCCGGGGCAAGCCGGTGGATGAGGCCCTTCACCTCCTGCACTTCTCGCCGAAGCATGCCTCCAAGGTGGCAGAAAAGGTACTGCGCTCGGCGGTCTCGAACCTGCAGAACAAGGACGAGTCGGGTCGCCTGGAGCCGGAAGAGATGAGAGTGAAGGAGGCCTTTGTGGATGGGGGCATGATGATGAAACGGATCAGTGCGGCGCCGATGGGGCGCGCCTACCGGATCCGCAAGCGGTCCAATCACGTGACGATCATTGTGGAATCAACGGCGGCGCCGAAGAAGGGAACCCGGAGGGCGAAAGCTCCCGCGAAGGAAACCGCCGCAGGGAAATCGAAGCCGGCTGCCAAAGCCGACACCACCGAAACGCAAGAACAGAAGTAGGAGGAGCTTTGGGACAAAAAGTCAATCCGATCGGGCTGCGGCTGGGCATCATCCGTTCCTGGGATTCGAACTGGTATGATGAGAAGTCCTTCGCAGGCAAGTTGACAGAGGATCAGACCATCCGCAAGTACGTGCGGAACCGTCTGAAGAAGGCGGGCATCTCGAGAATTCTGATTGAGCGGACCCCGAAGCGCGTGGTGATCACGATCAACACCTCCCGGCCCGGCATCGTGATCGGGCGGAGCGGAAAGGAGATCTCCCAGCTCGAAGAGGAGTTGAAGAAGATCACCAACACCGACGTCAAGATCATGATCAATGAGATCAAGCGGCCGGAACTCGATGCGTTCCTGGTCGCCGAGAATATCGCGCAGCAGCTGGAAGGGCGCATTGCCTTCCGCCGCGCGATGAAGAACGGTATCACCGCCGCGATGCGCATGGGAGCCGAGGGGGTCCGCGTGATGACCTCGGGGCGCCTGGGCGGCGCGGAAATGGCCCGCCGCGAGCAGTACAAGGAAGGGCGCATTCCGCTGCACACCCTCCGGGCGGATATCGACTATGCGACGGCCACGGCGCGCACCGTGTACGGCGCCATCGGAGTGAAAGTCTGGATCTGCAAGGGGGAAGTGCTCGACGCCCAGCAGAACATGCAGCCTCCGCCGGCGCGGCGCGGGCAATAGTCAAGAGAACACAGGAGTAGTCCCATATGTTGATGCCAAAACGAGTGAAGTACCGGAAGGCGCAGCGCGGCCGCATGCGCGGCAAGGCAACCCGCGGTGCCAGCGTCTCTTTCGGCGATTTCGGCCTGAAGGCCCTCCAGCCCGGTTGGATCACCCAGCGTCAGATCGAGGCCGCCCGCGTCACGCTGACGCGCATGATGAAACGCGAAGGACGCATCTGGATCCGGATCTTCCCGGACAAGCCGGTGACCAAGAAGCCCGCCGAGACCCGCATGGGAAAAGGGAAGGGGGCGCCCGAGTACTGGGTGGCTGTGGTGAAGCCCGGTCGCATCATGTTCGAGATCGGCGGAACCACCAAAACGATGGCGTTGGAAGCGCTCCGGCTCGCATCGCATAAGCTTCCCATCAAGACCAAGATCAGTGTCAGACCGGATTACGAAGGAGCCTGAGCATGAAAATGGATGAGATCAAACAGCTCTCCGTGGAGGAGCTGAAGAAACGGCTGACGGACGAGGAGGATAGCCTCGCGAACCTCCGCTTTCAACTCGCTACCAGCCAGCTCGAGAGCCCGATCAAGGTTCGTACCGTCCGTCGTGATATCGCCCGGATCAAGACGCTTCTCCGGGAGCGGGAGCACGCCGCCGCACCAGCGCCGGTCCCCTCCGCGCCACAGGCAACTGAATCAGTGAACACCGAGGTGAAGCAGTCATGAGTGACGAAGTCCGGAACCAACCCGCAGCAGAAGCCCCTCGCACGACACGCCGGAAAGTCCGGGTCGGCAAGGTGGTCAGCAATAAGATGGTAAAGAGCATCGTGGTCACGGTGGAACGCCGGGTTCCCCACCCGATCTACAAGAAGTATTTCAAGCGCACGAGCAAGCTCACGGCGCATGATGAGAAGCGGGAGGCGGGCATCGGTGATCTGGTCAGGATCATGGAAACCCGGCCGCTCAGCAAGACCAAGCGGTGGCGGCTGGTGGAAATCCTGGAAAAGGCGAAGTAAGACGGAGCGTGCACAATGATCCAAGAAGAAACAAATCTCGTGGTCGCCGATAACTCCGGCGCGAAAAAAGTCCGGTGCATCAGGGTCCTTGGCGGATCCGATCGCCGGTATGCAGGACTGGGCGATCTTGTGGTCGTCGCGGTCAAATCAGCCATCCCGGGAGCTGCCGTCAAGAAGGGGGAAGTCGCCAGGGCCGTCATTGTCCGGACCAAGAAAGAAACCCGGCGCAAGGATGGCTCGTTCATCCGGTTCGATGAGAACGCGGCCGTGCTGATCAACGAGCAGGGCGAGCCGCGCGGAAGCCGCATCTTCGGGCCCGTTGCGCGCGAACTGCGCGAGAAACAGTATATGAAGATCGTTTCCCTTGCACCGGAAGTGCTCTAACGCCGTAAGGAGTCCTATGAAGATCCATAAGAATGATACCGTGATGGTGATCGCCGGAAATTCCCGGGGCAAAAGGGGAAAAGTCCTGAAAGTGTATCCCGACCGGGAACGGATCATCATCGAAGGAGTGAACATCATCAAGAGACATTCCCGCCCGAGCCAGAAGAACCCGCAAGGGGGAATCGTGCAGCGGGAAGGCACGATCCATGTCTCCAATGTGATGCTGATCGACCCCAAGACCAACGAGCCTACACGCGTCGGCACCTCCGTGGTCAAAGACGAGACGACCGGAAAGAAGCGGCGCATGCGTGTAGCCAAGGCCACGGGGGAAATGTTCTAAACGATTCGGTAGAAACCAGGAAGAAGCGAAACGCATATGGCCGACGAAAAACCCAAGAGCGAAGAAAAACCGAAAAAGCCCAAAGGGGGCGGAGAGAAGCAGGAAAAGACAAAAGCCCCGCAGGCCCCGAAGAAAGGCGAAAAAGCTGAGAAGCAGGCGCGACCAAGGGAAAAAGTGATCTCGCGGCTGTCGGTGAACTACCCGAAAGACGTCGTCCCGGCTCTCATGAAGCGCTTCAATTATAAGAGCATCATGCAGGTCCCGCGTCTCGACAAGATCGCCATCAACATCGGGGTGGGGCAGGCAACGCAGGATCCCAAACTTGTCGAGGCGGCTGCCCGTGATCTTGAGGCCATCGTCGGCCAGAAGGTGGTCATCACCCGCGCGAAGAAGTCCATCTCGAACTTCAAACTGCGCGAAAAGATGCCGATCGGTTGCCGGGTCACGCTGCGCCGGCATATCATGTATGAGTTTCTCGACCGGTTCATCAGCATTACCGTCCCGCGTATCCGCGACTTCCGGGGGTTGTCCGACAAGTCGTTCGATGGACGGGGAAACTATACGATCGGGATCAAAGAGCACACGATCTTCCCCGAGATCGACGTGGACAAGATCGTCAAAGTGTTCGGAATGGATATCACCTTCGTGACGACCGCGAAGACCGATCAGGAAGCGTATGAGCTGCTGAAGGCGTTCGGTATGCCTTTCTTGAAGCGGCAGGAAGTCCTGGAAACGACAAAAGCCCAGGGAATGTAATACCGTCAGAATAATCAGGAACAACACACGTATGGCAAAGACAAGTGCAAAAGCCCGGCAAGCGAAGCGCGAGCGTCTCGTCGCCAAGTACGCAGCGCTGAGGAAGGAATTGAAGGAGAAGGGGGACTATGAAGGGCTGCAGAAGCTCCCGCGCAACTCCAACCCGACCAGGCTGCACAGCCGGTGCAGCATGAGCGGAAGGCCGCGAGGGTTCATGCGGAAATTCGGCTTGTCCCGCATCGCATTCCGGGATCTGGCGCTGGATGGCAAGATTCCAGGCGTGACGAAAGCGAGCTGGTAAACCCCTATGCAGTTCAGTTACTCTTACTAAATGAAGTGGTACGAGCATGACAATGACCGATCCCGTCGCCGACTATCTGACCCGGCTGAGGAACGCCGTGCAGGCACGACACAAGCGGCTCGATATTCCGACCTCCAATCTCAAGCGTGAGCTGACCAGGCTTTTGGTCGCACACAAGTTTGTCAGCGGCTATACGGAGATCAAGGAAAGCGCGCAGGGTGTCCTGCGGATCCAGCTGAAGTACAATGACGGGCAACCCGTCATCAGCGGGTTGAAGCGGATCAGCAAGCCTGGTCTGCGCAAATACGCGGCGTCCGATGAGCTGCCACGGGTGCTCGGAGGACTCGGCATCGCGGTCATCTCCACCCCGAAGGGGCTGATGACCGATACCGAGGCGCGCCAGGCCAAGGTCGGCGGCGAAGTGCTCTGCGAAATCTGGTAAGCAAAGGAGATCACAGACGTGTCACGAGTTGGACGAAAACCCATAACCATTGCCCAGGGCGTGAAGGTCCAGGCCAAAGACCACCATGTGACGGTCACCGGCCCAAAGGGCGAATTGTCAGCCGAGGTGCATCCCGACATTACCCTGGAGATCAAGGATAACCGGATCACGGTCGGTCGTTCCTCCGACCTCAAAGTGCAGCGGGCGCTGCATGGCCTCTGGAGGGCGCTCCTGCAGAACATGGTGAAAGGTGTCACCGAAGGATATTCAAAGAAGCTTGAGCTGGTCGGCGTTGGCTATCGCGCTGAATTGAAGGGCAAGAAGCTTCAGCTCGCCCTTGGGTATTCACACCCGATCCTGTTCGATCCTCCGGGAGGCATTAAGATCGAAACCCCGACCCAGACCAATATCACGATTAGCGGGATCGACAAGCAGCTGGTCGGGCAGGTCGCGGCAAAGATCCGATCCTTCCGCGAGCCGGAGCCCTACAAGGGCAAAGGGATAAAGTACGAGGGCGAATTCATCCGCCGCAAGGCCGGCAAGGCGGCCGCGGCAAGCGGTGCTAAAGCATAAGTGACTCCAGCGGGAACCAGAGCATGATCACCAAGAACAGAGTGGAAAACCGCCGACGCGTGAAGGCGCACATTCGGCTGAAGATCAACGGAACATCAAAGCGGCCGCGCCTCACGGTCTTTCGCAGCCTGAAGCATGTCTATATCCAGATCGTGGATGACATGACCGGCAAGACGCTGGTGGCAGTGTCCGATCTCTCGAAGGACGTCAAGGAGCAGGTGAAGGACGTCAAGGGGCAGATGACCCGGGCAAAGCAGGTGGGACAGATTGCCGCCAGGAAGGCCATGGAGAAGGACATCAAGGAAGTGGTCTTCGATCGTAACGGGTACGTCTTTCACGGCGTTGTCAAGGCGATGGCCGACGGCGCGCGTGCAGGCGGGTTGAAGTTCTAGCGTCATTTCAACTCCTGGCTTTCGCAAAAGTCATGGAATGTCGGAGAGGCTCCAAGACTCATTGGCTAAATCTCGATCCTGCTCGTATCGTCACTCCATGGCTTTTGCGAAAGTCAACGGATTGTCGGGTCGTCTAATGGCAGGACAGCGGCCTTTGGAGCCGTGAGTAGAGGTTCGAATCCTCTCCCGACAGCAGAGCGATGTTCAACGGCATTACAGAGAGGAACGACAGTGGCACGAATCAAGGCAAGCGAACTCGAACTGAAAGACAAGCTGGTGCACATCAACCGCGTCGCCAAGGTGGTGAAGGGGGGACGGCGGTTCAGCTTCAACGCGATCGTCGTGGTGGGCGATGGCAAGGGGCACGTGGGCATCGGGCTGGGCAAGGCCAACGAGGTCGCGGATGCGATCTCCAAGGGGGTCGACGACGCCAAGAAGAATGTGGTGTTTGTCCCCATTGTCAACGGCACGATCCCGCATCCGGTGATCGGGAAATTCGGCGCCGGCCGGGTCATGCTGAAGCCTGCGTCTCCCGGAACGGGCCTGATCGCCGGCGGCGGCGTCCGCGCAGTCCTGGAATCGGCGGGCGTCCGCGACGTGCTGACGAAATCCATGGGGTCTTCCAATCCCCACAACGCCGTGAAGGCGACGATGGCAGCCCTGCTCAGCCTTGTGGATGCCAAGACCATGGCGTCGCGCAGAGGCGTGACAATGCATGAACTGTTCGGCACGCAGCCCGCGCCGGTGGCACCGTAAACGATCCACAACCAGCAGAGAGCGAGCGGTACACGATGGCAAAGAAACTCTTGATCACCCAGACGCACAGCATCATCGACAGGATCGAGCCCCAGAAGCGGACCATCAAGGCCCTCGGGCTTGGCCGTCCGAACTACTCCGTCGTCAAAGAAGACACCCCGCAGATCCGCGGAATGATCCGGAAGGTGATCCATCTGGTGACCGTGAAGGAAATTCAGTAATCGATTCAGCAACGAAGGCGAACAATGGCACACGATATTTTAAGCAACCTGACGCCGGCTCCCGGCTCACGCAAGAAGCGGAAACGCATCGGACGCGGGCAAGGGTCCGGTCATGGCGGCACATCGACACGGGGGCATAAAGGAGCCGGGTCCCGTTCCGGGTCAAAGCACCGCGCATGGTTCGAGGGAGGGCAGATGCCTCTCGCACGGCGCCTGCCCAAGCGGGGTTTTCACAGCCCGTTCAAGGTGGAATATCAGGTGGTGAACGTCGAGGTGCTCGAGAAGCTCGCTGCCGACGGCAGGCTCGAGGACGGCATCATTACCCCCGAGATTCTGGTGAAACTGGGCGTGGTCAGGAAGGCCGACGCGCCGGTCAAGGTGCTGGGCAACGGCGATCTCAAGGCAAAGCTGGAAGTGTCCGCTCATGCATTCAGCAAATCGGCGGTGCAGAAGATCGAAACGGTGGGGGGGAAGGTTCAATCCATCAGTTCAACCTCTAAACGCTAATGGCAAAGCTCGGCGATAGTCTTCGTAACGTTTTCAAGATTCAGGAACTCCGTACGCGGATCATCTTCACCGCTGCACTGTTGATCGTGGTCCGCATCGGTGCCCATGTCACGCTGCCGGGTGTCGATGCATCGCTGCTCGCGCGCGCCGAAGCGAGCCAGGCATCCAATACGCTGTTCGGCCTGTATGACCTGTTTGTCGGCGGCGCGTTCAAGAACGCCGCCGTCTTCGCCCTCGGCATCATGCCCTACATCAGTTCTTCGATCATCCTGCAACTGCTGGGCGCCGTGGTCCCGTACTTCCAGAAGCTGTCCAAGGAAGGGGAGGAAGGGCGCAAGAAGCTGACGCAGTTGACGCGGTACGGCACCGTCGTGGTGGCGGCTCTGCAGGCCTGGGGCGTGAGCGTGCGGCTCACGAGCATGAACATCGAGGGCCAGCCGATCGTGCCGCTCGTGGTACAGGGCATCGGCTTCACGATAAGCACGGTGATCTTCCTGACCGCTGGCACGATGTTCATGATGTGGCTGGGCGAGCAGATCACCGAACGGGGGATCGGCAACGGAATTTCCCTGATCATTTTCATCGGCATTATCGCGCGATTCCCGCATTCGATCGTTGACCAGTTCCGCGTGAATCAGAACGTGATCATCGGTCTCATTATTGTTGCGGTGATGATCGCGATCATCGCCGGCGTCGTGCTGGTCACACAAGGCACCCGGCGGATCCCGGTCCAGTATGCAAAGCGCGTTGTGGGGCGGAAAGTCTACGGGGGCGTCACGCAGTACATCCCGCTGCGGGTGAACACCGCGGGCGTCATGCCGATCATCTTCGCCCAGTCGATCATGTTCATCCCGAGCACGATCCTGACGTTCTTCCCGGAGAGCGAGTTCATGCAGAGCCTCTCCGGCTATTTTCAGTACACGTCGTTCACCTATGCATTCTTTTACGGTTTGATGATCGTGTTCTTCACCTACTTTTACACGGCGATCGCATTCAATCCGAAGGACGTCTCGGAGAACATGCAGAAGCAGGGAGGATTCATTCCGGGCATTCGTCCGGGGAAGCACACGGCTGACTTTATCGACAACATTCTGACGAAGATCACCCTGCCGGGTTCGATCTTCCTCGCGATCATCGCGATCCTTCCGGCCTTCATGGTCCGGTTCGGAGTGGTTTCGAGCTTCGCGCAGTTCTTCGGCGGCACGAGCCTTCTCATCATGGTGGGCGTCGCCCTGGATACGCTGCAGCAGGTGGAATCGCACCTTCTCATGCGCCATTACGATGGCTTCATGAAGTCGGGAAAGATGAAGGGGCGCCTCCGCTAAGAAGCTTATGGGGAAAGTCGGCCTAAAATCCAGGCAGGAGGTGGAATTGATGCGGGAGAGTTGCCGCATCGTGGCGGAAGTCCTGGCGCTGGTGGGATCCAATATCAGGCCGGGTATGGTGACGCGAGAGCTGGACCAGATGGCGGAAGAGTATATCAAGTCCCAGGACGGCATCCCGGCCTTCAAAGGATACGGGCAGGACAAGACGAATCTGTTTCCCGGAACGCTCTGCATCTCCATCGACGACGAAGTCGTTCATGGTATTCCGGACGGAAGAATCCTGGCGGAGGGGCAGATCGTCTCGATCGATGTCGGCGTCAAGAAGGGGGGGTATTTCGGCGATGGGGCCAGGACCTTTCCGGTGGGAACCATCGACCCCGGGAAGGAGCGTTTGCTGAAGGTGACCGAGGAGGCGCTCTACGCAGGTATCGGGAAGGCAAGAGCAGGGATGCGGCTGCATGACATCTCCTCGGCCGTCCAACGCCATGTGGAAGGATCCGGCTTTTCGGTGGTTCGGGATCTTGTGGGACACGGCATCGGCCGTCATTTGCACGAAGAGCCGCCGATCCCGAATTACGGCACCGCGGGAACCGGGATGTTGTTACAAGAAGGTATGGCCTTTGCCGTCGAACCGATGGTCAACGCAGGCTCGTACCGGGTTCATATGGAAGACGACGGCTGGACAGTGAGAACCACCGACGGGGAACCGTCGGCGCATTTTGAACATACCATCATCGTGGGAAAAGGAGAAGCGGAGATCCTCACCAGGCAAGTCTAGGGCTGAGACGCGTATGGCAAAACAGGGTCCCATTAAAGTCGACGGCGTGATTACCGAAACGCTCCCGAATGCGATGTTCAAAGTCAGTCTCGACAACGGCCACAACGTGCTTGCCCATATTTCGGGAAAGATGCGGATGAATTTCATCAAGATCCTCGTGGGTGACAAGGTGACGGTGGAGCTTTCTCCGTATGATCTGACCAAGGGCAGGATCACGTACCGGTATAAATAGAACTTCAGGGAAGTGACACCATGAAAGTACGATCATCGGTCAAGAAGATTTGCATTAACTGCAAAATTATCCGGAGAAAAGGGGTCGTCCGGGTGATCTGCAAAAACCCCAAGCATAAACAGCGTCAAGGTTAAGCACGAAGGAGGCAGTTTGGCTCGCATTGCTGGAATTGATCTACCGAAAAAGAAGCGCTCCGAGATCGGCCTGACCTACATCTTCGGGATCGGGCGGACGTCGGCACGGAGCATCTTGCAGAAGGCGGGGATCTCGTTCGACAAGAAGATCGGCGATCTGAACGACGAGGAAGTCGCGAAGGTCCGCAGCATCATCACCGCCGACTACAAAGTGGAAGGCGCGCTCAGAAGCGAAACACAGATGAACATCAAGCGTTTGATGGACATCGGGTGTTATCGCGGAATCCGGCATCGCCGGGGACTTCCGGTGCGCGGACAGCGCACGCGGACGAACGCGCGCACCAGGAAAGGGCGCCGCAAGACGGTCGCCGGAAAGAAGAAGGTCGCCGCGAAGACCTAAGAAGTCGCGGCGCAGTACCCCAATCGTTTATTTGTGGAGGATGCAGTGGCAAAAACCACCCCGCAGGCCGGCGGAGCACCAGAACCGGCAAAGAAGAGAAAGAAGATCCAGGTCGACGTCAGCGGAAAGGCCTTTGTCAAGGCCACGTTCAACAACGTCATCGTGACGATCACCGACGTGTACGGCAATACCATCAGCTGGTCGTCCGCCGGGAAGAACGGCTTCAAGGGTTCGAGAAAGAACACGCCGTTCGCCGCGCAGGTCTCCGCAGAAGCGGCGGCCAAGACGGCGCACGATCTCGGGCTGAGGAAAGTGGAAGTGTTTGTGAAAGGCCCCGGCTCGGGCCGGGAAGCCGCCATCCGTGCGCTGCAGGTCGCGGGGCTGGAGATCAGCAGCATCCGGGATGCGACGCCGATTCCGCACAATGGATGCCGTCCCCCGAAGAGACGAAGAGTATAAAACAAGGACAAAACATTCATGGCAAGGTACACTGCACCAAGTTGTCGTTTGTGCCGGCGGGAACGGCAGAAGCTGTTCCTGAAAGGCACCAAGTGTTTTACGGAAAAATGCCCGGTCGAACGCAGAGCGTTTCCGCCGGGACAGCACGGCCAGACGCGGCGCGCGAAGATCTCGGAGTACGGCGTGCAGCTACGCGAGAAGCAGAAGATCCGCCGCATGTATGGCCTGATGGAAACACAGTTCCATAACTACTTCGAAAAGGCCCTGAAGCAGACCGGCCGCACCGGCGAAACGCTGGTCAAACTGCTCGAGCGGCGCCTCGACAACGTGGTGTACCGTCTCGGCCTTGCGCCCTCCCGGAAGACCGCGCGGCAGCTGATCACGCACGGGCATTTTATGGTGAACAACAAACCGGTGGATATTCCCTCGTATCTGCTGAAGCCGGGGGATACCATTCAGGTCCGCGAGAAGAGCAAGAAGCTGGAAATCCTCCATTCGTCCATGAAGAGAATGAAGGACACGGGAATGCTTCCGTGGCTAAGCCTGGACAAGGCAGCGATGGTGGGCACCTTCCTCGACGTCCCGGCACGCGCGGACATTCCGTTGAACGCAGACGAACAGCTGGTGGTCGAACTTTATTCCAAGTAGGAGAGTGAGGAGACATGACAACAGGGACTATTCAGATGCCGGAGAAAATCCAGCTCGACGATGCGAGCTACTCCAGCACGTTCGGCAGGTTCATCGTGCAGCCGCTGGAGAAGGGATTCGGGGTCACTATTGGCAACGCCATGCGGCGCGTTCTGCTTTCGTCGCTGCCGGGCTATGCCATCACCGCCTTCAAAGTGGACGGCGTGCAGCATGAGTTCTCCACCATCCCGGGGGTCGTCGAAGACGTCCCCGATATGGTGCTGAACCTGAAGCAGGTGCGGATGAAACTCGTGAACAAGAAGACCAACAGGGTGGTGGTTCCGCTGAAAGGGCCCATGGACTTCACGGCCGCGGACATTCAGAAGGCGTCGCCCGATATCGAGATCCTGAACCCCGGGCTTCATATCGCGACGCTTAACCCGGAGGCCAATTTCGAGCTCGATCTCCGGATCGGCCGCGGCATCGGCTTCGTGGTCGCCGAGGAGAACAAGGCGCCCGACCAGGCATTGGGGGTGATCCCCATCGATTCGATCTTCACGCCGATCAGGAACGTCCGCTACTTTATCGAGACTACCCGTGTGGGACAGCAGACCGACTATGAAAAGCTGACCATCGAGATCGACACGGACGGGTCCATCACGCCGGATGACGCGCTGGCGTATGCGGGAAAGATCCTGCGCGACCATATCCAGCTCTTTATCAACTTCGACATGGAGCCGGAGACGGTGAAGGAGGAATCGGAGCAGGACGCCGAGTTCGCGCGCATCCGTAAAGTCCTCCAGACCCCCGTTGATGAGCTGGAACTTTCCGTGCGCTCGCATAACTGCCTGCGCGCGGCGAACATCCGTACCATTGCGGACCTGGTCAGGCGGGACGAATCGGAGTTGCTGAAGTTCCGTAACTTCGGTCGAAAATCCCTGGCAGAGCTTTCGGAGATCATTGAGGCGGAGGGACTCACCTTCGGCATGGATGTGAGCAAGTATCTCAAGGACGGCGAATAGCCGCGAACATTTCACAGTTTTCTCTGGACAACGATCATGCGACATCGCAAGTCAGGCCGTAAGCTCAAACGCACCGCCAGCCACCGCAGCGCGCTTCTGCGCTCGCTCTCGACATCGCTGCTGCGGCACAAGCGCATCACCACCACCGTTGCCAAGGCAAAAGAGACGCGAATGCTTGTTGAAAAGATCATCACGCGCGCGAAGAATGCCATGGCACAGAAGGACGCCCCGGCCGTTGCTGTCCATGCGCGGCGGGAAGTGGGCCGCCTGATCAAGGACCGTGAGGTCATCGGCGAACTGTTTTCCACGATCGTGGAAAAGATAGGATCCCGCCCGGGGGGCTACACTCGCATCGTGAAGCTCGGCCAGCGAAAAGGTGACGGAGCCGAAGTGGCCGTTCTCGAGCTGGTGGATTTCAATACCGGTAGAGACACTGCGGACAAAACCCCGGAGAAGAAGAAGAGCTCGCAGCCGAAGAAGTTCAAGAAAACTGCCGGAAGGAAGGGGAAGGCGGAGAAGGGTGGAGAAACCGCGAAGACGCCCGAGAAAGCCAAGGAGGCTGCTCCGGAGGCCGGCTCCTGAGTCCCGGACTGGGTGGGACATTGACTTTGAATTCACGAGAGGAATCCGCAGCGAAGTGGTCCTGATGTTGCCATTCCTTCTGCAGAAGTCAAACGTATGAGAATTACGACAGCAGAATTCGTCCTTGGTGTGGCGAACCTTCGGCAGCTTCCGAAAGATGGCATGAAAGAGATAGCCTTCCTCGGACGCTCGAATGTCGGAAAATCTTCACTCATCAACCGGCTGTGCAGCCGCAAGTCGCTTGCCCGCACCAGCGCGGAGCCGGGCAAGACCCGCGAGCTCAACTACTATCTCGTCAACAAGCAGTTCTATTTCGTCGATCTTCCGGGATATGGTTATGCCAAACTCCCGGCCCAGATCCGCTCAAGCTGGGGGAAACTGATCGAGCAATATCTCAAGATGCGCGGCCAGCTTGCCATGGTGGTGCAACTCGTGGATGCACGGCACGAACCCACCGAGCTCGACCTGATGATGGTCGGCTGGCTGGACTACTATTCCATCCCTTTTCTCATCGCTCTCACGAAGGCAGACAAACTTCCCGCAAGCAAGATGCCCAGGTTTCTGGAATCTGCCCGGGAAACCTTCGGCAGATATGCGCACTGCCGGGGGGTGGTTCCGTTTTCCTCCATTACCGGTCTCGGGAAGGTCGAGGTCCTTCAAGCCATCGCCCGGCATACCTGTCCGGAGATTACGCAGAAGAGCGGAAACCCGGCTGCCTGACGCGGCCATCGTGCCCCGAACATGAAAAAGCGCCTCTTCACTCCCGGCCCCACCCCGGTGCCGGACCACGTCATGCTCAGGATGGCGGAGCCGTTGATCCACCACCGCAGCCCGGAATTCCGGGCCGTCATGGCCCGCGTCAATAAGAATCTTCGCTACCTCTTTCAGACCTTCCAGCCGGTGATCACCCTTACCTGTTCCGGGACGGGAGGAATGGAATCCACGTTTGTAAGCCTGTTCTCCCCCGGTGATACAATCATCGCCGTCAATGGCGGGAAATTCGGCGAACGATGGGTTCAAATGCCGCGCGTCTTCGGGATGAACGCCGTGGAGATCCGCGTGCCCTGGGGAGAAGCGCTCCGGGAAGAGCAGCTCAGGGAAGCACTGCGAAGCCATCCCGAAGCGAAAGCGGTCTACCTGACACAGAGCGAGACGTCCACCGGCACCCTCACCGACCTCAGGGCGATGGCCCGCCTCGTCCGCGAACAGTCGACCGCACTGGTGTGCGTCGACGCTATCAGTTCCCTCGGGGCCCAGGAAATGCGGTTCGACGAGTGGGGGATCGACGTGTGTGTCGCCGGATCGCAAAAGGGGCTCATGATCCCCCCCGGGCTGGCTTTTGTTGCACTCAGCGCCCGGGCCATCGAGGCGGCGGAGCGGTCCACCATGCCGCGATTCTATCTCGACCTTCGGCGGGCTCTGAAGTCGTATGCGGGGGATGATACGCCGTGGACCCCGGCAATCTCGCTCATCATCGGAGCGGATGAGGCGCTGAACATGATCACGGAGGAAGGGATTGAACTGATCTGGAAACGTCATGAGCGGCTGGCCTCCGGTCTGCGGGCAGGAATCCAAGCGGTGGGCCTCCGCCTTTTTTCCCGGGCGCCGACGGCTTCCGTCACGGCGGTGTATGTTCCCGGGGGAGTGGTGTGGGCAGACCTCAACCGCGCGCTCAAAACGGATAACGGCGTGACCGTTGCCGGCGGCCAGGGAGAGTATGCGGGAAAGATCTTCCGGATCTCGCATCTCGGGTATTACGATGAGCTGGATATGATCGCGTGTATGGCAGGATTGGAGCGTGCGCTGGCTGCGGTGGGTTATCAGTTTGATCACGGTGATGGCGTTGCGGCGGCGCACAAGGCGTTTCTTCATTGAAGTAAAACCAGGTTGCTGCAAATCCAGGGAGACAGAATCATGAAAATTCTTGTGAGCGACTCGCTCGAGCAGAGCTGTATTGACATCCTTCTCCACGAACAGTTTGAGGTCGACAATCGTCCGGGCCTCCCGGCTGACGAGCTCAAAAAGGTCATTGGCGACTATGATGGCTTAATCGTGCGGAGTGCCACGAAGGTGACGGCGGAGGTGATCGGGCGTGGGACGCGGCTCAAAGTGATCGGAAGGGCCGGCACCGGCGTTGACAACATCGACGTCGACGCTGCGACACGGCGGGGAGTCCTCGTGATGAACACGCCGGGCGGCAACACCATTTCCGCGGCGGAGCATACCGTGTCGATGATGCTCTCGTTGGTCCGGAATATTCCGCAGGCGTACGCGAGCCTGCTCCGGGGGGAATGGGAGCGCAAGAAGTTTACCGGCATGGAGGTGCATGAGAAGACCATCGGCGTCATTGGGCTTGGGAAGATCGGATACGAGGTGGCGATGCGCTGCCTGGGCCTTGGCATGAACGTGATCGGCTACGACCCGGTGCTGAGCAATGATGTCATGACAAAAATGAAGATCGAGCCTGTTTCGCTGGATGAGCTCTACCGCCGGGCGGACGTCATCACAGTGCACACGCCGCTTACCGCGCAGACCAAAGGGCTGTTGAATGATGATGTCTTCCGGCGATGCAAAAAGGGCGTTCGTGTCATTAATTGTGCGCGCGGCGGGATCATTGACGAGGCTGCGCTTCTTCGCGCCCTCGAGTCTGGTCAGGCGGGCGGGGCGGCGCTCGATGTGTTCGAGTCGGAGCCGCCGAAAGGGAATCCTCTCTTTGCCCATCCTCGCGTGATAGCAACGCCGCATCTCGGAGCCTCCACGGAGGAGGCACAGGAGAAAGTAGCAATTCAGATCGCCCATCAGGTGGCGGACGCGCTCAAGGAGAGGGCGTTCACCGCGGTGGTGAACGGCGCCGCAATGCACCTGACACTCAAAGAGGAGATCCGCCCGTGGGTGAAACTTGCGGAGAGGCTGGGGAGCCTTGTCGCGCAGGCGACGGATGGGCGGCTCCGGCATGTGACCGTCTCTTCGTCGGGGGAGCTCGTGACCGGTTCGACCGACCTCCTGAAGTCAAGTGTGCTGAAAGGAATGCTCTCCCATATGACCCCTGACCCGGTGAACTTCATCAACGCATCGTTCCTGGCAAAGGAGCTTGGCGTGACGGTGACGGATCGGCGCGGGATGACGGGAGGCGACTATTCGAACTTTCTGAGCGTGCGCTATGAGACGGAGAGCGAAGCGCGGGAAGTTGCGGGAAGTGTCTTTGGCAGCTCGGCTGTCCGCCTGGTGCAAATGGATGGTTTCACTTTTGAAGTAAACCCGGAAGGCCACCTGCTCATTTATAAGAACATCGACAAGCCCGGGATGCTGGCGCGCGTCGGAACGATCCTGGCGCAACACCATGTAAATATCGGCGGAGTGTCGCTCGGGCGGACTGCCATCGGAGAAACAGCCCTGACGATCATGAATATCGACAGCGATGTTCCGGCTCGCGCGCTCTCGGCACTGAAAGAGCAGGAGGGGGTGTCTGATGTCAGGGTGGTGAATCTGGAATAGCGAAAGTGTTGAAAAACTCCCTAGTTGAGCCGGCAGGGCAAAGAAGGGAGGAATTCACTAATAAAATCAAGCCCTTTTTTCTTAGCTATTTTTGCCCTTTTTTTTGGCTTTTGCACTTGACAAAAACAACCTCGCTATTTATATTGATTCCACCATCTTAATGCCTGTTCCTGCCACGCTCTTCTTATTAATTTCGTTCTCTCAAAAGGAGGTGAAAGTAATCGGGTTCTTTGATACGGCTTTCCACATACCATACCTTTTTTTTCCCGTGTGTCAAGCCTCATGATCCAGGGACGAGACTAACGTCTCTCCAGTATCGCTCGTCCTTGTGCAGGCTTGCGTGTTGCACACAAGACTTTCCACTGGCACTGAACCTCAACCTCGTAATTCCAAGTTCATGCTCAGTTTCATGAGTGAAGTCCAGCACAGTTGTGGTGTGGGTCTTTGCAGTTTTTGCGGTAGGTTAACCAGCCAACACAGAAGGAGGCACAACATGCAACGAAGGCTTTTGTTTCTTTTGTTAGTCACAGGCATGCTCCCATCCTTGCTCTTTGCCGCCACCGGCAAGGTCAAAGGCAAGGTGACGGATGCAGGAACGGGCGAGGCACTTGTGGGGGCGAATGTTGTGATTGTCGGAACGTCGACAGGTGCTGCCACCAACACCGCAGGTGAGTTTATCATCCTGAACGTTCCGGTCGGCACATACACACTCAAGACGAGTTATATCGGCTATCAGCCGATCACCGTCTCGAACGTGCGTGTGAACTCCGATTTGACAACTGAGCAGAACTTCCAGCTCCCTCCAGAAGGTGTGACCGTAGCGGTCGTGGAAATTACCGCGGAGCGTCCGTTGGTGAACAAAAGCGCTACCAACGCGGTCCGCATCATTGACAGCGAATTCTTCGCCAAGATCCCGGGGCGCGGCACCAACCTCGCCCTTTCGGTGCAACCCGGCGTCGTCGTTCAAAACAACAATGTGTACATCCGCGGCGGCCGTCCTGATGAAGTGGGCTACAGAGTGGAGGGTGTCGCAGCCAATGATATCCTCTTCGGCGGCCAGGCACTGACTGTGACTGCGGAAGCAGTCGAACAGATTCAGGTGCAAGCTGGCGGTTTCAACGCTGAATACGGCGGTGCCAACGCAGGCATCGTGCAGTCCCAGCTGCGAAGCGGCAACCCTGAGCGGTGGACGGCGTCCGTTCTCACGGAGACCGACAATTATACGTCGCAGGGAAAGAAAGCGCTCGGCGGCTATTCATATGGCTATTCCGATATCACCGGGACATTGGGCGGGCCACTGAACATCTTCGGTGCGAAGCTGAGACTCTTCGGCAGCTTTGAGAACACGTTCTGGCGTGATCCGTCTGCGTCCGTCCGCGCGCCATGGGATTTTTCGGGCGCGAATGCAATTATCGCAGATCCGCAATTCACTCCGGCACATCCGACCACGTCGTCACGCGATACATTGAACGTCGTGTTGCCGGGGGGGAACGCGCTCGGGGGATCCCAGAATCTCTGGGCGTTCACTGGAAGTGCCCAGTTAGACCTTGGAGCGGTTCAACTGCGGGCTGCCGGTTCGTACAGCTCCCTGAACAGCCAGAACACGACAGTTCTCACAAATCTCTATAATTTGTCGAGACAACCGATCAACACCACGCGAGACGGCTTCGGCACATTCCGCATCTCGCACGTCCTCAACCCGACGTTGTTCTATGAAGCGAGTTTTAATTACTACACCAACACGTTTACGACGCAGGACCCGCAGCTCGGGGCCAATCTTATGGCCTATGGAGACCCCGCGGCCAATGCAGCGTTAGGCTATACGCTCCTTGGACCATCCCAGAACTTCACTGCTTACCAGCTGTGGGGTGGTGCTTTTACCATAAACCAGTACGGAACCCAGATTGCCCCCTACGAGCACAGGGAAGTCAGGTCCTTTGGCGGCCGGATCGATGTCACGAAACAACTCCAGCAACATGAGTTCAAGATCGGTGGTGAGTACACGCAATACAAAGTCCGGCGTTACGCACCGGGCGGCGCCTTTGCATGGTACAAGACTGCCCAGGACAATCCGGATCCCGCAAAGCTGTTGATTGCGCTCCATGAAGGACCGGGCGGAACCGTCGGCGCCAACAACTACGGTTATGACATCTACGGAAACAAGATCGATCAGGAAAACGTCGTGAACGGTCAGGTCCTCGATTTCGCCCCCATGCAGCCAGTGTTTGCAGCAGGGTATATCCAGGACAAGATCGAATTCTCCGATATCATCCTGAACCTCGGCGTCCGGTATGATTACATCGATCCGGATAGCTGGGATACCCCGAATCCGAGTTTCCTGCATTTCGGGCCTGACGATCTGGTCCTGAAGACTGACTATGTCAAAACGGAGAAGACGCAGCAACTCAGCCCGCGCATCGGGTTCTCCTTCCCTGTTTCGGACAGGACGGTGTTCCACGCCCAGTACGGAAAATTCATCCAGCAGACGAAGCTGAATGATTCATACATCGGCGCCGGGCGTCTGTGGGGTCTTGCAAAAGCGGGATTCTACGTGACGGACGTGTTCGGCTGGGGTCTGAAGCCGACGCGAACAACGCAATACGAGATCGGCTTCTCACAGCAGATCTCCGACTTTGCGTCATTCGACATCACCGCATTCTACAAGGATATCCAGGACCAGGTGCAGTTTACGTACATTATTCCTGCCACCGGTTCCCAGAATGCAAACTATGGTGCGTATCAAAACGCCGATTTTGCGACATCCAAAGGACTCGAATTCAAGGTCATCATGCGCAGGACCAACAGGATCGCTGCGCAGTTAAACTACACGCTCTCCAGCGCCGCATCAACAGGCTCCAATCCGCAGGCAGTCGCCGGCATTTGGTCCGCAGGATCTGTTGTTGATTATCCGAAGTACGTCTTCCCGTCCGAATTCGATCAGTCTCATCGCGGAAGCCTGCTGTTCGACTACCGGTTTGCCAGGGACGACGGCGGCCCGATCCTCCAGGAATTGGGCGCCAATATCCTCCTCCAGTTCAACAGCGGTCACGCCATGACCCGGTTGGATGCCCAGCAACGAGGCCCGAATCCGACAGACGCGCGTTTCCGCACGCCGATCGAGCCGATCGGGGCATCGACCACCCCATGGTTCTTCGAGCTTGACGCTCGCCTCGACAAGACCGTGCGGTTTGGCGGGTTCGATATGAACTTCTATATCTATGTCATCAACCTGCTTGGTACGGACAACCCGGTGAACGCATTCATCCGGTCAGCTAATGCGAAAGACGACGGCTGGTTCGCGACTGCCGCAGGGAAAGCTGATCTCCAGGCGAATGGACGGCAATACTTGTCCGCCTATAACGCCTTCAATCTCGGCGAGAATTCCGGTAACTTCGGGGCGCCGCGGCAGATCCGTTTTGGCGTGAAATTGGACTACTAAACACTGAGGAGGTTATCCACATGACCAAGCAACGAAGGATCAAGATCTTAGCAAGCGTCGTCATTCTGCTTTTCCTGTTCGCCTGCCTGGGATTCGCCGGGCTGTCCGACAAGGACAGAGCGCAGGGAGTGCAGAAGACGAACAGCAACGACAGCTACCGGCCGTTCCTGATCAACAACGTGTTCAATTACTACGGGAACAACGGGGACGGCTCATACAATAAATTCAGCGGCGATAATGAAGGGTTTGAATTTCCCAAGGGTACCGGCAAGCACGTCATCTTTGAAGACGGTGTCGTGTGGGGCGGCTACCACAAAGGAAGATCAGATCCCAAAGTAGGCGGTTCGGTCTACCGTCATGGTCTGCAGGCCGGAAAGATCCTGACCTACGGAACGGCAACGACGGATCCGGTGGCAGATGATCCCAGCCTCGGCAAGTACCGGATGTTCCGCGTCCGGCCTGATGTCAACCCGAGCACGCCGTTCAGCGAAGTAGAAGGAAAGCTCAACAGCACGGAGATACCCTTCATCAGCCGTTACGAGGGCTACACGGCGCAAGACCTTTATAACCAGTATATCCAGGACTGGAATGAATGGCCAGCGGCCGACGGTGCGCCGTTCAAGGATGTGGACGGTAACGGAGTTTATGATCCGACCGTGGATATTCCCGGCCAACCGGGCTCCGACCAGACTCTCTGGTACATTGCGAACGATATGAGCAATTCGCGCACGGGACTCCTTGCAGGGTCGCCCCCCATTGGGATTGAGATGCGGAGGACGATCTGGGGCTACAACAGGGCCGGCGCGCTTGGCTTTACCGTCTTTGCAAGCACGCTCATCATTAACAAAAGCGGTGCCCCGATTGATTCAATGTACCTGGTGCAGTGGTCAGACCCGGACCTTGGCAATGCGGGCGATGACTTTGCCGGTTGCGATACCTCAAGAAGCCTGGGATATATCTACAACAGCGGCGTCGATGGGACCTATGGCGTGGCGGTGCCTGCGGGAGGCTTCACGTTCTTCCAGGGACCGCTCGTTCAGGGAGCCCCGGGAGACACTGCCATTTTCCAGCTGAAATACCGTCCTGGCTTCAAGAATCTCAAGATGTCCGCGTTTGCATTCTTCACACAGGGTATCCCTGCGTACACCGACCCCATCCAGGGTACCGGTGGCGACGTGCAGTGGTACCGCTTGATGAGGGGGACAATCGCGGCGAGCGGCGTAGATTTCATTGACCCGAACACAAATCTGCCGACAAAGTTCTGTTTTGCCGGAGATCCCGTAACGGGGACCGGCTGGAACGACGGCGGCGCAATCCCTGCACAGGATCGGCGCATCTGCCTTGCCACTGGCCCCTTCACGATGGCGCCCGGGGATACGCAGGAGCTTGTCGTGGCGAACCTTGCAGGCCTTGGCGCGGATCGGCTCTCCAGCGTCACCGTGATGCGCAGCATCAGCGACAAAGCGCAGCAAGCGTATAACAATCTCTTTGTCCTGCCTGGTCCTCCGCCGATTCCGGCGGTGACGGTAGCCTCCCTCCCCAATGAGATCGTCCTTAATTGGGGTGATCCTGCTTCCATCGCGAAGACAGAAGGGACAGTGGACCAGGGATATGCCTTCCAGGGATATAAGGTGTACGAGCTTGCGGGTCCCTCGTTTACCAATCCCATCCTTCTCGCGCAGTACGATCTGAACGACGGTGTCAAAGTCATTGCCGACACCGTGTTCGACGCGCTGACAGGATTGAACATGCCGGTGGTTCTGCAAATGGGTAGCGACAACGGCGTCGCCCGCACCTTGAACATCACCACCAGCAAGATCACCAACCAAAATCTCATCAACGCAACGAAGTACTACTTCGCCGTCACTGCATACAGTTACAATGCCAACCCACCTGCTGCTGCCGGGACGCACAGCCTTGAATCGCCCGGTCAGGTGATCACCGTGATTCCCCAGTTGCCGGTTCCGGGTGTTCGTTATCCTTCCGGTTACGGTGACACGGTGACCGCTGTTACGCACAAGGGTGTAAGCGACGGCTCGGTTCTTGCCAAGGTTGTGAATCCGCAGGCGCTGACCGGCGCCACCTACAAGGTGGTGTTCGGAACCCTTGCCGATGAACCTGTGTGGCATCTGTTGCGCATCCGTGGTACAACGGTCGACACAGTGGCGAAGAACCAGACAGATCAGACAGGCACGCCTGCAGGCTCGGTGATTGTTGATGGTGTGGAGTTCACCGTGTCGGGTGCGCCGAATGACTTCAAGGCCTTCCTCGTCACGGCAAATGCCAGCGGTACGCTGGCTCAACCGCAGCCTGGCTCGTTCGCGTTCAACAGCAGCGGGTTCCCGATTGGACCGCCTCTGGCTCCCACCGCGGACCGCCCGGACGGCACATTACAGCAATCGCAAGGCCTATCGGCGAGTCAGGGTTGGGGTATTCATACAGGCATGAACGATCCAGCGATGGATTACCACTATCCGTTTTTCGTCTCTCGCGTGACACAAGGGGGTGCCCGCTGGCCCTTAATCGTTCCCTTTGACTTCGAGATTCGCTTCACGGCGACCGGCGGTAAGGCATTGTTCCCGACGGCCTTCGGTTCGGCAGCAGACAAACTTGTCGACGTGCCGTTTGAGTTGTGGAACATCGGCAGCGGCACACCCACCGACGCGTCGGACGACTACCAGATGTTCCCCAATATCCTGGACGTGGATGGGAACGACGCATTCAACCTCCTGACGCAGGCGGGCACCGATGCCGTGGATAATGGCGGCGGCGGGGCGACGCACAGTATCTCGGGCGGTGCTAACGATCCTTTCACGGATTGGTTCTACTGGGTGCAACCCGCGGACAAGGCCCCGGGTCATGCAGGATATGATGCCATTGTGGCCCAGGTGCAAGCAGACATCGCCGCCGGGACGGATCCGTACCTTGACACCGCTACGGACGGGACAGATGTGCTGCGCCGTATGGTGCTCATCGGCTGGAACTTCGGGACGGTCGCAAGCGGTACCTATGCGCAACAGATGCCTGAGGTGGGTACCGTCTTCCGCATCATTTCGACGAAGCCCAATACACCGAATGATGAATTCACGATCACCGCGCCAACAGTCACCCAGAGTGCGGATCTCGCGAAGACGGATATTGGATTGGTGAACGTGTTCCCGAATCCCTATATCGGGTTCAATGCTCAGGAAACCGACAAGTACAACAGGTTCGTAACCTTTACGCATCTGCCGAAAAAGGCGACGATC
Organism: uncultured Bacteroidota bacterium; assembly: GCA_963809695.1. Taxonomy (GTDB): domain Bacteria; phylum Bacteroidota; class Ignavibacteria; order UBA10030; family UBA6906; genus JAGDMJ01. The sequence goes on along the minus strand of CAWEKI010000007.1, from coordinate 266,384 downwards.
CGCATCTTCAATCTTGCTGGTATCCTGATGAGGACACTGGTGAAAGATGACAATACACAGTTCATACAGTGGAATCTCAAGAATGAAGGCGGTTTCCCGGCCTCGGCGGGCATCTATATCGTGTACGTCGAAATGCCTGATCTCGGACAAACAAAAATTCTGAAACTGGGTGTGATTCCAGAACAGCAGTACATCGATCGCTGGTAATGCTGGAAGAGGCACGATGTCCAAACATGAATTTATTCTAAGGAGAGATTCCATGGAAACGAAATGGAAGCGGTCGATTGTATGCCTGGTCTTGCTGGTGGGCATGCTTTCCATGACTGCTCTTGCCGGTAATAAGGACCGGATTGGAACGGCCGGGGCGCAGGAGCTCCTGATCCCGGTGGGTGCTCGCGGCATCGCCATTGGCGGCTCAAGCATGGTGTTCTCAACCGGCGCGGAAGCCCTTTACTGGAATCCGGCCGGACTGAGCCGTGGCGAGTACGGTGTCGAGGCGCTCCTGTCATCGATGAAGTATATCGCCGATATCAACGTGACCTATGGCGCCCTTGCTATCTCGGCCGGAGAGTTCGGCGCCCTGGGCTTCAGTGTCAAGTCGATCGGGTTCGGCGATATCCCGTTGACCACCGAACAGTTCCCCGATGGGACAGGCGAGAACTATTCGCCTGCGTTCATCAACGTCGGGATCACGTATTCAAAGCTGTTGACGGATAGAATCTCCGTTGGATTGACGACCACGCTCATCACCGAAAAGATCCTGAGCACGTCGGCCACCGGAGTCGCCTTCAACGTCGGACTTCAGTACCATAACCTGGGAATCCAGGGATTGGACCTCGGCGTCGCGGTGAAGAACATCGGGTCGAACATGACCTTTGATGGTTCGGATCTCTTGAAGACTGCAACCGCGGCGGAAGGGTTGCGCGGTTCGCAGTTCTACAAGGTGCAGGCTGCCGCATTCGAACTCCCCTCGAGCATGGAGATCGGCGTGGGTTACCAGAGAAAGTTCGACGAGGTGAACAATGCGACGATCGGGGTTATGTTCCGGAACAACAACTACCAGGATGACGAATACAATTTCGGCGGCGAATACAGCTACAATAATCTCTTCTTCGTGCGGGGAGGCTATACCTTCGCTCCCCAGGCGACGAAAGACGCAGTCGGCGAGAACTCCTACATTTACGACTATACCCTCGGTGCAGGTCTTCACTACAAGGTGGGCGACCTGGACCTGGCGTTCGACTATGCGTATCGCCATATGAAGCTGTTTGACAGCAACAACGTCATCACGTTGCGAGTCGGGATCTAGGGGCCTACGCACGCTCATATCCCGATCTCAGTTGAACGAAAGGCTGGCATGCCTGTTCATGCCAGCCTTTCCTATTTTTCCGTTACTTTTGCAGAAGTCAGTGCTAAGGGGCATCCATGGTACGTCGAGGACCAAACGGGGCCAGAAGGAATTTGCCGTTCCTGGCATGGGGGATCGTCACTGCCTCCGTCTTTGCTCTGGCAGGCGGGATAGCAGAAAGCCCGGGCATTCGTGAGGACGGCGGCGCTTCGCTCGCCCGATTGGCACGTGAGTTGGGTTCCCACGCGGTCGTCCTGTCAGTGGCAATGGAGCCGGGACAGGAAGATCTCGCGACACTTGCCACGCTTGGAATCGGCGAAGGTGCCCGGGTTTTCAGTCTGTATGTGACCGATGGCGCGGCCACGCTGAGCGATTTCAACGGTGACTCACCGATGCGCCTTGCCGGGAGAAGGAGAGAAGAAGCATACGCTGCGTCGGCACAGGTGGGTGCGGAGGCGTACTTCCTTAACCTTCCCGACGTGGGAGTGATCGATGATACTGTGGCGCTTCACCGGTACTGGATCCCCGATTCGGTCGAGGCAAAACTCACCCGTGCTCTCCTCTATTGCCGCCCCGATATGATCCTGGTCAACAGAGACTTTCGGGGGGCGCCCGGTACGACTCTCCGACAGTCGGCGATGCTCGCTGCTTTGGCGCGGGCAGAGACAGCATGGACGGTCGGAAGGGTCTTCGTGGACCGGGGTGATAGTACTGGCACGTTCCATGTCGATGCGGGAAGGCTCGACCCCTCTCTGCACAAGAGCTACCGGGAGATTGCCAGGGAATCGGCAACCACGTACGAAACGCTCCGAGGAGTGATGGGCCGGAGAGCGGGAGGGGATCGTGTGTACAGTCTCGTCCATCCGGCGGGCGGAAGAACACCGCGGACATTTCTTGAAGGGCTCCCCGTCCTGAGCCCAAAGGTCCGCGATATGTTGAAAGCTGCACAACGAGCAGTGCAATCGGCGCCACCGGGTGCGCTCTCGTCGGTATCGGGGTCGATAGACGAAGCGCAGTATCTGCTTATCCACGAACTACCGTCGCTGAGCCCTGTCGATCTGCGCGTATGTACATCGGCGAAGAATATCCTTGAGGATGTTCGGTGCCGACTCCTCCACGTGCAGATCAGATACAATTCCAGCGATAGCCTGCTCACCGAGCGGCAGGTGTTCTATCTCAGGTTTTCAGAGCTCACTGCGAAGAACATGGAAATTGTATTTCCCGAAGCCATGAACAAAGTATGGTGGATCAACGAGTCTGAGGACTTCCGCTTTCCACTCAACAAGCCTCAGGAATTTACAATTATCACGCCCGACAAGCTGGTGTACAACACTCCTGCATCCGTGTACGGCCTTGAAAGCGAGCTTCCCCGAGTGCCGTTCCCATTCATCGTGTTTCACAAGGACTCGGTTCGGAGCAGGAATTTTGCGTTCCGCGGTGATCTGCAACTCCGGACCGGGCCGCGGCGCGCCCTGGAAATCCTCACGCCGGTGGTCCGCGCATATCCCGGGGAAAAGTTGGCGTTCTCCCTGCTTAATATTTCCCGGAACGCATTCAAAGGCAGCATTGCAGTCGAGGATTCTATCGTTTCGGCCGGGCCCAAGCCGTTGTTTCTCCCAGCCAAAGATTTCATCCTTGAGGATACACTGGCGTTGCAATGGAACCCCGACACTCCGGACGGTGAATACATCGTCAACGTCAGGATTAATGGAGAAAAAGTGGCCTGGTTTACCGCAAGGAGGTTCCCGTTGGCGGCCGACACGTCTGCTCCGGTGGGCCTTTTCTCCGCCCTGCAATCAAGTCCGGCGGAAACCGCCCTCCGGCGGATGCATGTCCCGTATGTTGCCTTAGATTCCTCCGGTGTGAGCGCAGCGTCTCTCGCAGGCATCCGCACGGTGCTTATCGACCGGGACGCCTTGGCATTACGGAGTGACGCCTCACGAATGGAGTCGGTTCTCGTTCCATGGGTTCGTGAGGGGGGCCACCTCGTGGTCCTGCCGCAATTCGAGCTCGATGGTCGAGCAGCCTTCGGAGGAGTGGGTTTCAGCGCCTGGCCTGCGCTCGCTCCTGAAAGCGCAGTGAGAACCGATTCGACCTCACAACTCCTCAAAAGCCCGAATGGCATCGGGGCAGATGATTGGAAGGGGTGGGTCGTTGCGCGTGCGCTCGGCTCGGTGCGACTTCCCGCCCGGGAAGGCGTGAGCATGCCGGTGACCACAGAAGACGACGGAGCTCCTCTGGTGGCGGAGATCACCGAAGGGAAGGGACGAATCACCATTGTCGCACTTGATCTTGTCTCGCAACTGATGAATGTCCATCCGGGAAGCCTTCGTCTTCTCGCGAATCTTATTGCGGGGAAATGAAAGCCCTTCGAATCGCGCTCACCTTTACGGTGAGCGGAGCCGAGAGTTTCGGGGCGCCACAGGCGCCCCAGACCGGCGAGGCAGGGATGCGCCTCCGGGGCAGAAGGGTGTCTTATCCATAGTATATCGTTGCTGAATTGCTTCTTCCTTCGTATCTTTGCACATGACCCTTCGATCTCTCCTCATCGCCGGCGTGATTGCCGGGCTCGGCTTTTCCGCAGGGGACAACCTGCTGATGGTCCAGGCCAGCACCATCCGCGGTACGGCAATCAGTGTCGACATCTATGGTAATATGTTTGTGCTGGACAGCGAGTCGAGCACGCTGCGGATATACTCCAAGGATCGCGTTCTTGTTCACGAAGTGGGGGGGCAGGGGTGGGAAAATGACCGTTTCGACCGGCCGGCCGGCATTTGGGCGCGGAACGGCATCGACGTTTACGTCGCCGACTATGGCAATCACCGTATCCAGCGGTATGACCGGAATCTAACCTTTGTTTCCTCACTTTTCACGCGGGACAACAGCAACCCCGATGAGCGGTTCGGCTACCCCTCGGATGTCTCACTCTCCCGTTCTGGCGACCTGTTCATCTGCGACACGGAGAACTCCCGGATCGTCAAGATCAACCAGCTGAACGGTGTCTCGGTTCCGTTCGGCGGCTTTGGCGCCGGCCAGGGTCGGCTGCTTCGGCCATCGCGCGCGCAAGCAGGCCCAAAGGACAACGTCTATGTTCTGGACGCGCCGCGGGTGCTGGTGTTCGATAATTTTGGCAACTATCTGCAAGACCTCTCTCCCGGACTCTTTATTTCTCCCACCGCGCTTTTTGCGGACGAGCAGGGCGTTGCAGTCCTGGACTCGACGACGATTTTCTTCTACGATCAGGACAACCGTCCCGGGCCGGCTGTGCAGATCCAGCCGATCGTTGCTCCTGAATCCGTTCACATCCGCTCCATTGCCGCTAGCAACGGGATCCTGTATCTCCTCGCGGAATCCGGGGTGTACACGGTGGCTGATCCGCGGAAGTGAACACCAACCAGCGAGATTTACATTTACGGTTTGAGCGCAGGAGGACGGTTCGGCCATGAGCGGAAGTCGCACGGCTCGCGCTGTAAGCCCCGTCTCCTTGACACTTACCAAAAAACTCCTTAGAATGGGGCATATTATAATAAAGAGGATCAAAGAATGGCTAAGAGTCTGAATAAGGTGATGCTCATTGGCAACCTTGGGAAGGACCCCGAACTCCGCTATACCACGAGCGGCGTTGCGGTGGCTACGTTCAGCCTGGCGACTAACGAAAGCTGGAAGGACCAGGATGGGAATCTGCAGGAACGCACGGAATGGCATAATATCGTTGCCTGGAAGAAACTTGCCGAGATCTGCGGCGAGTGGCTCAAGAAAGGCAAAAAGGTCTATATTGAAGGACGGATCCAGACCCGCAGCTATGACGACAAGAACACGGGGACCAAGAAATACATCACCGAGATTGTCGCCGACAATATGATCATGTTGGACTACAAGGCGGCAGCTCCCGATAACGGCGGAAATGCACCTCTGCCGGAAACTCCATCGACAAGCACAGGAGGAGGAGGGAAGGAAGAAAACGATCTGCCATTCTAGTGCTTTGAAGCGGGACGTCCCCCGTTCGCAGCACAAAACAGGATCACGTTTGGTTGAAATGGTGTTATCACTATAGAGACCCGGGTTCGATAGAGGGAAGGCGAACAGTGTGATCGCCTTCCCTTTTCTGTGGATGTGAACTTCTGTAACATCTCCTATGCGCACTGTTCATCGCTCCCCCAAGGTACTGCTTACTGCACTGATCCTCGGGGTATTACCGCTCGGGCATCCTGACACCTGCGGTGCCTCCCGGAAAGCAGTGAGCGCACCCCATGGCATGGTGGTTTCAGCCGATTCATTGGCTTCGGCCGCCGGAGCGGAAGTGCTCAGACGGGGTGGAAACGCTATCGATGCTGCGGTGATGATGGGATTCGTCATGGCCGTGACATATCCCGAGGCAGGGAACCTCGGCGGCGGAGGGTTCATGCTGATCCGGATGTCGGACGGCAGGGCAACCATGATAGACTTCCGGGAGAAGGCCCCTGCCGCAGCAAGCGAGAACATGTATCTGGATTCCCTTGGCAATCCTGTTCCAGGCATGAGCCAGAGAGGACCTCTCGCGGCAGGCGTGCCGGGCACTGTTGCAGGATTGCTGATGGCCCTTGAACGATATGGAACCAAACCGGCGTCGGATGTGCTCGGCTATCCGCTGAAGCTCGCCCGCGATGGGTTTTCCGTGAACGAGCGGCTGGCGGAATCGCTGCAACGATTTCTTCCTGACAGCCTTGCTTCCCGCTCCGCCTTATCGGTGTTCAGGCCCAACGGCATCCCTGTTCGAGCAGGAGATACACTTAAGCAGCCTGACCTTGCGATAACCATCCAGACAATTATGGAACGAGGTACGGATGGGTTCTATGGAGGAAACGTTGCCAAACGCATCGTCGCAGAGGTGAAGAAAGGGGGCGGCATCATGACCAGCGAAGACCTCTCCGCGTATCGCGCTGTTGAACGCGTGCCTCTGTCCGGCTCCTACCGGGGATTCGAGATCATTACCTCGGCGCCTCCAGCCGGGGGTGGGGTGACGCTCCTGGAGATGCTCAACATCCTTGAGCGCTTCGATATGAAAGGAAAAGGACACAATACATCCCGTGCCCTTCATCTGGTTGCCGCTGCTGCCCAGCGCGCGTATGCTGATCGTGCCCGTTACCTGGGCGATCCGGACTACGTCCCCATGCCGGTTGACTCGCTGACCGGAAAAGCGTATGGCATGCGCAATGCCGGGATGATCGACAGCCTTCACGCAACGCCAAGTTCGTCCATAACCGGAGAACCGGAGCCTAAGCAGACAACGCACTTCTGCACGGCGGACAGGTTCGGGAACGTCGTCAGCACGACCTATACGTTGAACGACAACTACGGATGCAAAACGCTCGTCACGGGAGCAGGTTTCTTTCTCAACAACGAGATGGATGATTTTGCCGTAAAACCGGATGTGCCGAATATGTTCGGCCTTCTCGGGGGAGAAGCAAACGCCATTGCTCCGGGGAAGCGCATGCTGAGTTCGATGACCCCCACGATTGTGTTGAAGTACCGTAAACCAGTTCTTTTGCTCGGGGCAAGAGGGGGAAGCCGGATCAGCACGTCCGTGGCGCAAGTGATTCTGAATGTGATCGATTTCGGACTTCCACTCCAGGATGCTGTGGATGCGCCTCGTATTCATTATCAGTGGCGTCCCGATGAGCTTCTGTACGAACGCAACGGGCTGCCAGCCGGTGTCGTTGCGAACTTGCGCACAATGGGTTATACTGCGAAGGAAACGCTGGATCCGAATGGCCGATGCCACGCACTCATGATTGACTACAGCCGCGATAGCTTCCTCGGGGCGCCAGATCCACGAGAGGAAGGGGTGGCTGTTGGATACTAAGGCCATTGATTATTCACATTTTTATCCACACTATTATCAACAGGGAACTGGCTTCACTTCTCGCTTCAATTGGGGTCTCATAACTTTAGATGGGATAATGACTTACAGGAAACGTTACGAAAATTCGCTATTTTACCTGTCAATCGTTAGATGCAGGAATGTGGATAACTAATGTCACTTCAATTTGCTCCCTCAGGAAGCAAAAAAGCGCGCCAGGAGCCTATGAAAGCTAAACTTGTCCTCGAGAATGGAACGGTCTTCACCGGAGATTGTTTTGGAGCTCCGGGAGAAGTTACCGGCGAAGTCGTTTTCAACACAAGCCTGTCAGGGTATCAGGAAATCTTCACCGATCCGTCTTATTCCGGACAGATTGTCACGATGACCTATCCCTTGATCGGTAATTACGGCATCAATGTCGATGACATGGAGTCGGCGGTGCCTCAAGTGGCGGGCGTTATCGTGAAAGAATATTTTGACTTCTACAGTAACCAGAGGGCATCCGGCAGCCTGGGAGAATGGCTCAAGAAGCAAGGCATCCTCGCCATCCAGGGGATCGACACCAGGATGCTCACCAAAATCCTTCGGACCGATGGTGCCATGCGGGGCATTCTCTCCACGATGGACATGGACGATGCAAGTCTCTTGAAGAAGGTTATGAATGCTCCGCCGATGCTCAACCTCGATCTCGCGACAAAAGTCTCGTGCGGCATCCCTTTCGAGTGGGACGAGGTGGATGGGACTCCATTTGCCCTGCCGACGCTGATCGCTCAACCCGGGGAGACGAAGTTCAACGTCATCGCCTATGATTTCGGCATTAAGCGGAACATTCTCCGCCGGCTTGTGGGGTATGGCTGCGCGGTGACGGTGGTGCCGGCAACGTTTTCCGCCGAGAATCTCCTGGAGCTCGATCCGGACGGCATCTTTCTTTCAAACGGGCCGGGAGATCCCGCAGCCGTGATGGTGGCGATCGACAACATCAAGCGGCTTATCGGCAAGAAGCCGATCTTCGGCATTTGCCTCGGCCACCAGCTCATCGCCCTGGCCCTGGATGGGAAAACCTTCAAGCTGAAGTTCGGTCACCGGGGGGGGAATCATCCCGTCAAGAATCTACTGACCGGCAAGATTGAGATCACCTCCCAGAACCATGGCTTTGCCGTCGACCCGGAAACCCTGGATAAGACCCGGATCGAGATCACGCATGTCAACCTGAACGATGGAACAAACGAGGGATTCCGTCATCGTGATCTTCCCTTATTCTCGGTTCAGTACCACCCGGAGGCCTCGCCTGGCCCGCACGACAGCGACTATTTGTTCAGGGATTTCGTCATGATGATGAAATCGGGCGCGCCGGTCTCTGTTCCGCAACCTTCCTGACCAGTGGCTGAGACGGATTCAGCGGGCTATCAGGTCCTTCCCGGTGTCTATGACCGGTGGCAGGATACCTACGGACGGGACTTCACCGCGGTCATCCTTCCGCGGCTCCTTGCTTCCATCCGGGAATTCCACATTCCCACGTCCACGATTCTTGATGTCGGCTGTGGTACGGGGACTCTCGCACTGGCGATGGCCCGCCGAGGCTGGAAGGCCTGGGGTGTGGACGCTTCGGCGGGAATGCTGCAGGAGGCGGAAAGGAAGCGGGATGAAGAGCACCTGCCGGTGGTTTTCATTCGGCAAGACATGAGGAGGCTGCAGGCCCCCCGACGGGTACGATTGGTCACATCAATGTTCGATACGCTGAATCATGTCTCTTCGGCGGACGAACTCCTTGGCACGTTTCAGGGGATCCGCCATGCACTCCTTCCCGGGGGGTACTTCATGTTCGACCTCAACAACGAACGTTGCTACGCAACTCTCTGGACCCACGACGAAGTGGTCCGCCACAAGGATTTCACCCTGGTGCTGGAGAACAGTTTTGATCCAGCCAGCGGCCGTGCGCGCTCCGTGGTCATCCTAACGCCGCGCAGCGGCGGGGAGCCGATGACCGAGACAGTGGAAGAGCGGTTGTTTCCGGCGGTTGAAGTTAATATGCTCCTCGAGCAAGCCGGTCTGCGGGTTTGCCTTTCCGAGGACTTTGCGTTCTCTGACGTGCCAGAGATAGGGAAGCTCAAGACCTGGTGGGTGGCAGAGCGTCCTGCTTCTCCCGCTTCACGATCATCAGCGTCACATCGTCTGCCTGTTTCATCCTTCCCGCGTATTCCCTGACAGCCGCAATGAGCAGGTCGAGGATCTCTTGTGCAGATTTGTGGCGGTGTTCGGCGAGCAGTTCCATGGTCCGCTCGCTGCCGAACAGCTCTCCCTCGGCATTGAGGGTCTCGGTGATACCGTCTGAGCAGAGTACAAGCAGGTCCCCGGGGGCAAGATGTACCCGCGCTTCTTCAAACATGGCCTCATCAATGATCCCAAGCACCAATCCGCCTGTTGTCAGGCGCGCCGGATCGGCACCATCGGCGAGCAGGAAAGGTGCTTCATGTCCCGCATTTGAATATGCCACCTCTCCGGAGGCAGGATCGAGTACGGCGTAGAAAAGCGTCACGAACTTCTCCGAGGCGGTGTTGTGACAGAGCAGCTGGTTGGCATGTTTGAGGGTCTCGCCGGGATCCTCATTGGAGGCCACCTGATTGCGGATCGTTGCCTGGACGTTCGCCATGAGCAATGAGGCCGGAAGCCCTTTGCCTGACACGTCGCCAAGGCAGAACGCCAGTCTACCTTTTGGGGTGGGGATGAAATCGAACAGATCCCCGCCCACCTCCTGGGCCGGGATGGTGCATGCCGCAAAGGCAAAGCCGGGAACAACGGGCATCTGTTTCGGGATCAGATTCATCTGCACCTCGCGGGCCGCAAGGAGTTCCTTCTGCATCTTGATGCCTTCCCGCTCCCTTTCGTACAACCTCGCGTTTTCCACCGCGATGGCCGCGTGAACGGAAAGTGCCTCGATGAAGCTTTCATCTTCGCGCGTGAAGGGCCCGGCGCGCTTGTTGAGCAGTTGCAGGGCACCTACGATCTTCCCGTTGTTGTTCTTCATGGGCATACAGAGAATGCTCTGCGTGCGATACCCGGTGGCTTTGTCGATCTCCGGGTTGAATCGCGAATCAAAGTACGCGTCAGAAATATTCAGCGTATCGCCGGTGGCAGCAACGTACCCGGCGATTCCTTTTCCCATCGGGAGCCGGATCTCAATATCCCTCTCTCCCTTGAGGACGCGCGACCAGAGCTCGTGCTTCTGTTCATCCACCAGATAGACGGTTCCCCGGTCTCCGTCCACAACGCCGAGGGCTGTTTCAAGGATCACGTCCAGGAGTTTTCCCAGCTCGAGCGTGGAATTGACGCTCTTCGATGCCTCGATCAGCCGCTCCATCTTGCCGAGCTCCTTCTGCGTGTTCTGTCTGGCATGCTCCAGCTCTCTGACGAAATGATTGTTCAGCGCTCGGAGCCGGACGCTCAGGACCTGGAGCAGTCTGAAGGTGAAGGGGTGACTTTCATGCATCAGCTCGTTGAAATGTTTCTTTTCGATCGAGAAGATCACGCAGTCGTCCATTGCCAGGACCCGTGCCATCCGCGGGCGCCCGTCCACGAGCTCCAGCTCGCCAAAGAAATCCCCGGCGTGCAAAATGGCCAGCGTATGCTCCCTGCCGTCTTTCGTCCGCTGTACAACCTTGACCCTGCCGGAATCGATCAGGAAGAGTTCCTCGCCGTCCGATTGGTCTGTCAGGATCGTGTCTCCGGCGGCAAAGTGCCGCTCCGTGAGCTGCTTCCGCAGCACATCGTACTGACGGTTGCTCAAGGTCTCTGCAAGGACATTGTAACGAAGCCTGTCGGAGATGTCGCCGGTCTTCCTGGTGGTCATGGGTATCAATGGATGTTATGTGAAGATATCTTTTCTTAAGGTCTGATTCTTGTCTCTTATGAATCCCAGGGAACGCAGGACTTCTCCCAAAGGGCTCTCCACGGGCCGGACCCCGTTGCAGTATTCCACGATCAATTCCCTGAATGGACGAAGGGGCGCGGGAAGACGCAGCATGTCCGCGAAGGCCTTCACGGCTTCGCGGACGACTGCCAGATCGGCGTCCATGAGGGTTCGGATTCTCGCCCCGTCGTTCTCAAAGAGAAGTATGGGCCCTCCGCGATGGAATGCAAGATAATTCCCGGGCAGTCGCGCGACGCGCACGGAGGAGGTTTCTTCCTGAAGGTGCATCTCCACACCGGGGCCGTACGGGTTGGCCGGATCGCATGCATTGAGGAGTACTGGGGGCTCGGAAGAATCCGATTGGGCGTGGAGGCGCCTGAGTTCTTCGATAGCGCCAGGCAGGGCGTACTGCATCCCGGAGAGCCCCTCAACGAAATAGCCCCGCCGGATATCGCCCCGCATCTCCATCCGTTGGAATTCTGTTGCGAGAACCTGCCAGGAAAGTACATCCTCGCGCGCGTGGTACTCCCGTGCCACGATGCCGTATCGCTCGAGGAGTTGGAGCGCCTGCGATGCTGCCTGCTCTTCGATTGGGAGGGGATCACCCGTGATGCCGGGAGTATGAAGTACGAACCACCTGCCCGTCCACCCCGGAACCTGCTTGAGGGCCCGCCGTGCCCGGTGCATCAGCTGTGCCCGGTGAGGGTTGTGCCGTGGGTCGACGATCTGCACGGGTTCGATCGGTGCGGCTTCGCTCACGCGGGGTGACCGCTTGACTGCCGTCAACTCGCTGAAAACGTCGTTGGCGATGATGCCTCCCCAGAAGAGCTCGGCGATGCCGTTATTCAGTGCATCGAGCGCAAGGTGCGTGCCCCCTCGGATATCGGTGAGATACGAGGCGCCGTTCTGACGGAGATACCGCAGGACGCGATGTGCCGGTTCCCCAAGGGCGGGTTCCTCCGGCAGGGCGGAGAGGAACAACGCACCCTCTCCGCGGAAGAGAGGTTTCATGCGTCCCTGCCCCGCACCGGCCCACACGATGGTTCCACCCGCCATGAGTGAGGAGAGCAGTTCGGATGAGTAACCCGGCACGCGCCGCGCGAGGATCTCTCGTTCCCAGATCTCAGCTGGCAGCGCAAGTCCCTGGAGTCGTGCGAGGACCGCTTGCACTCCTGCAAGACCGCGTTCTTCCTTCACAGGGTGCAGACGGGTCCAGGATAAGAGGAAACGCGTGAACTGCTCGATGGTCGAAGGCTTGATCTCCTTCCGGAGAATCGTGATCGTCTGCCGGTGGATCTTCTCGATGTTGGGGCGGTAGCACCATTGAGGTTCATCTCCGCCAGGCATGGCAGCGGGGCGGAATCGACCTACTACCATTGCTCTGTCGGAGGACCAGGATGATTCCAGTGCGGTAAGGTCTTCGATGCGGAGCCCGAAGCGGCGCGCCAGTTCCGAACGGGTGACCGGACCATGACTCTGCAGGTATCTTCGCACGACGTGATTGGCGTTGCGCTGCAGATGGAGATTCCGGTAGATCTCCTGCTCTTCCCCGGCAATCCACCGGGGCCCGTCTGGAAAGTTGAGGCGCACCACCCTGCCCGCCTGCTCAAGGGAACTGATCAGGTCATGCGCGTCGCCCGCGCAGCGGGCGTTAATTTCTTCCCGGCTCAAATCCCCGAGCCGAAGAAGGATCTCCATGAATTCCTCCGGCGACCGGGCGCGGTATCCTTCTGCCGCGTGCTGGAGTTGTTGTTCCACCTGCTCGATGGCCTCGGGGCGCAGAAGCCCGGGCATCGCTTCCACATCAATCACCTCGGCCAGCAGCTCGCGATTCACCGCCAGGTATCTGCTCAGCCGGTCCGCCTTCGGCTGGTCCCATTCGTACATGTAGACCGCGATGAAATCGAACAGAAAGCCCGCCGAGAACGGGGAAGGGGTCTCGGTCTCGACACGATGAATCCCGATCGTGCCGTTCTCGATGCCGCCAATGATTTCCTTGAAATGCTCGAAGTCCAGGATGTCGGTCAAAACTTCTCGCATGGTTTCCACCACGATGGGGAAATCGTCGTACTGGCGTGCGATCTGGAGCAGATCGCCTGCGCGCAGCCGTTGCAGCCAGAGTGGAGTTCGCTTGCCCGGTGCCAGGCGAGGCATTAGAAGGGCCCGGGCGGCATTCTGGCGGAATTGGCCGCCGAACAGTGGAGACGCGAGGAGACCCTCCAAGACGATGTCCTGAGCCGACTGTATGGTTATTCCACTCAGAATATCCAGAGGGAGGCTGCTTGCATCGGATGTACGGAGAAGGATCCCATCGTCATTGTAGAACATTTGTGGCTCGATGCCGGTCTTTTCATGCAGCCGGTGTGACAGAAGAATGCCCAGCAGGCCGTTGACCCGCCGGCCGAATGAGGCGTGGACAGTGATCCTCGGATCGCCGATCTCATCGCGGAATCCCTCGATCATGATGAGCCGGTCGTGCGGAATGACGCCTGCGACCTGTTGCTGCTTGCGAAAGTATTCCTGGATGTTCCATGCTGCCCGCGAATCGACGGGAAACTCGCTTTGGAGCCATGCAAGGCAGCCGGCTTCATGAACGCGACTGCTCATCTCCCTGCGAAAGGCTCCAACAGACATGCCAAGCTCAAAGCTCCGTCCGATTCCCTCGCCGCGCCAGAAAGGCATGCGGGCGGGTTGTCCGGGGGCCGGGATGACGGTGATCCGCTGTGCGTCGATGGAGGTCATCCGCCACACATTGGTGCCGAGGATGAACGTGTCCCCGGTGCGGCTTTCATAGACGAATTCCTCATCCACTTCGCCCACCTTGGTCCGGCCGTCTTCAAGATACACGGCAAAGTAGCCGCGGTCAGCGATCGTTCCCCCGCTGGTGATCGCGAGATGCCCGCTCCCGGGGAGGGAATAGAGCCGGTTGTGGATCTTGTCCCACGATACCCTCGCGCGCAGCTCACGGAACGCGTCGCTGGTGTAACGCCCGGCCAGCATCATCACAACGCCGTCGAAAAGCTTCCTGGAGAGGGTCCGGTAGCAATATGACTGCCGGACGAAATCGTACAACCGGTCAACATCCCATTCCTCGACGCTGACCATGGCCACGATGTGTTGGGCCAGCACATCGAGGCAGTCGTGTGGGATACGCGTTTCCTCCACCTCGTGCTCCCGCATGGCCCGTGCGACCACCGCTGATTCCACAAGATCCTCCCGGTACGTCGGGAGGATCCGCCCTTTGCTGGTTGCCGTGACGAGGTGGCCTGAACGCCCCACGCGTTGCAGCCCGCGCGCCACCCCCTTGGGCGACTGGAGTTGGACCACAAGGTCGATGCTCCCGATGTCAATGCCCAGTTCGAGCGATGAAGTGGCGACCAGGGCACGCAGTTTTCCCGCTTTGAGATCGGCTTCCATTCGTTCCCGCGCCTGTCGGGACATGCTCCCGTGATACGCCTGGACGACGATGTGGCCCTCGTCGTTGTCTGCTGTCCGCGAAGTGTCGGTATCCGGCCAGCCGCGTGTTTGGACCGGGACGGCATACAAGTTCGTTGCCGTTCGCGGTTCGTCGCTCTCTTCGCCAAGTGCCAGCTCGTTCAGTTTGGCTGCCACGCGTTCAGCCAGCCGGCGGTTGTTCACAAAGATCAGCGTTGTCCGGTGCCGCCGGATATTCTCCAGAAGCTCCGCGAAAACCAGGGGCCACACGCTCTCCTGGGGAAGGAGCGAGAAGTCGGGCACAGGACAGTCCACGCGAAGGTCCATCTGCTTTTTTCTTCCCGCATCCACGATCGTAACCGCGCGTGCACGCAGAGCGACCGGATCGTCAGGGGACCATTCCTGCCCTCCGAGGTAAGCGGCAATGACATCAAGAGGGCGCTGAGTGGCTGAGAGCCCGATCCGTACCATCTCCTGCTCCGCCACTTCCTGCAGGCGCTCCAGTGTCAGGGAGAGATGAACTCCCCGCTTGTTGCCGCACAGGGAGTGGATCTCGTCCACGATCAGGTACTGCACTGTCCTGAACATTTTCCTTGCCTGTTTCGAGGTCAGCATGAGGTAGAGCGATTCCGGCGTGGTGATCAGAATGTCCGGAGGGTGCTTCAGCATCGCGGCGCGTTTGGACTGCGGAGTGTCTCCCGTGCGTACGGCTGCCCTGATGGGAGGGAGCCGGAGGCCGGCATTCCTCGCCTCCTCGCGCAGTCCGAGCAGAGGAACTTCCAGGTTCCGCTCAATGTCGTTGTTGAGGGCTTTGAGGGGAGAGATATAGAGGATGCGAACGCCCGGGGCGAGCTCTTCGCGGAGACGCTGCTCGATGAGATGATTGATGGCCCAAAGGAAGGCAGCCAGCGTTTTGCCCGAACCGGTTGGGGCAAGAATCAGCGTGTTCTTCCCTTCGGCGATGCTGGGCCATCCGAGAACTTGCGGAGGCGTGGCGGTGCCATATGTCCGTGCAAACCATTGCCGGACGATAGGATGGAAGTCCTGAAGCGAATGTGCCTCAAAGGGTTCAGGCATAGGGGATAATATGGGAAAGGAGAGGAAGAATCAACCCTTCGTCTCGTACCGACAGAAAGCATCGGGACTCGCTCAGGATTACCGTTTTTCTGCATTCCGGAATCCAGTAATCCTGAGCGAGCCCAACGTGTTTGGTTGGGTGAGTTGAAGGGTGTAAAAAATTGTCACTAATGGAACATTTAGAACATTTTCTACGTATTCTTACCTAGTTTCTCGTTCACCAACTGTCCGCTCTCCGGAGACATCACCATGAAAAAGAAAATCATCTTCTCCACGATCGGCGTTCTGGTCCTCGTGGCTGCGGCGTTCCTTATCTTCGGGGGATCGAAGAAATCCGAGGACAACGCGCTCCCCAAGGTCAAGGTGGTCAAAGGGGATATTGTGGACAAAGCACTGGCCGTGGGGACGATCGAGCCGGAAAATGAGATTTCCGTCAAATCCAAAGTCTCCGGTGTCGTCGGCCGCATATTTGCCGATGCGGGATCCTGGGTCAAAGCCGGGCAACCCCTGCTTGAAGTGAAACCGGATCCCACGCCGCTGGAACTGGCAGATGCAAAACGCCAGGTGCAACTCTCGGAGGTCGAGGTGGACAACCTGACGAAAGACCGTGTCCGGCAGGAGTCCCTTGTAAAGAAAAAGCTTATCGCTGACAAAGACTACGAGAGTTTCCAGAGGAGTTACCAGGAAGCGGAGCTCCGTCTCAAGATCGCCCGCGAAAAGCTTGCCCTTATGGAGAGCGGAAAGGTGCGGATCGAGAACACCGAGATCGAGTCGATCGTCAAAGCCCCCATCAGCGGTTTCGTGCTGAGCAAGGCGGTGGAGGTCGGAGACCCCGTCACGCCGCTCACCTCCTATCAGGAAGGGACCGTGCTGATGAAGATGGCGAACATGGAGCGGCTGCTCTTCAAAGGGACGGTTGATGAGATCGACGTAGGAAAGCTCAAGGAAGGGATGGAGACCGAGATCAAGGTGGGGGCGCTGCCGACCGATAAGATCAAGGGAAACCTTTCCAAGATCTCGCTCAAGGCGGAGAAGAAAGAGAATGCGACAGTGTTCCCGATCGAGATTATCATTCCTGCAGCCAACAACACCACGTTGCGTGCCGGCTACTCCGCGAACGCAAACGTGATCATTCAGAAGAAGGACAGCGTATTGACGATCCCGGAGCGCGTCGTGACGTTCAGGAATGATTCGGCCTTCGTCAAAGTGGCGCTCGGCCCCGACAAGGAGGAGGAGCGCCTCATCAAGACGGGTCTGAGCGACGCGATCAACATTGAGGTGTTGAGCGGCCTGAAGGAAGGTGACGAGGTCCTCGAAAAGCCGGTGAAAAAGATCGAGTAAGGGATGTCGCCTGGGACTTGCGTCTGACAATCTTACTTTTTGCTTCCTATGGGATCGTTTATAACAACGCTGACCGAATTTATCCGCGACCTGCGGGCACAGAAGCTCCGGACCTTTCTGACCATCTTCGGTATCGTCTGGGGGACCGTCGCGATCATTGTGTTGCTCGCATTCGGGATGGGTTTCAAGCGGCAGCTTGCGATCAACATGCACGGGATCGGCGAGAGTATCTCGATCATGTTTCCCGGAAGGACGACCCGGGCGTTCGAAGGCTTCGGGACGGGGCGGCCGATCAGCTTCATCGAGGAGGATGCCCAGCTTCTTGCCAAGCAGGTCAGTGAGATTGCGAAGATCAGCCCGGAATATTCGGGGGACGGGGTGCCCATCCGCGTGGGGGAAAACATCATCAACACATCCATCGCCGGGATCTATCCCATCTACAGCGATATGCGGAATGTGATCCCCGAAATGGGGGGCCGGTTCGTGGATGACCTGGACATGCGCGAACGGCGCCGCGTGATGGTGATAGGAAACGAGGTGAAGCGCCTCCTGTTCGGCGAGGGGCAGGCCATCGGCAAGATCATCTTTGTGGGAGAAACGCCGTTCATGGTGATCGGCGTGATGATCAAGAAAACGCAGAACTCCTCCTACAACAGGCGGGACCAGGACAGGGTGTTCATCCCCGCCTCCACCTTCGCCTCGGTGTTTGGCACCCTGCACCTGCGGAATATCATCTTCACGCCGAAGGACCCCACCCGCTCCGACGAAGTCATCTCCCAGGTACGCCAGGTCCTGGGGAAACGCTACAAGTTCGACCCGGAGGACAAAGATGCTGTGTTCATCTGGGACACCGCGGAGTTCGACAAGTTCATGTTCTATTTCTTCCTGGCGTTCAACATCTTCATGGGATTGATCGGAAGCTTTACGCTTGGAGTTGGAGGGATCGGGGTGGCGAATATCATGTATATCGTCGTGCAGGAGCGCACCAAAGAAATCGGTGTCAAGCGGGCAGTAGGGGCGACAAAGGCCAACATCATTTTCCAGTTCTTTATGGAGACCTTTTTCATCATTGCCCTCGGCTCCGGGATCGGATTCCTGATCTCTTTGCTGCTCATCCGGATCATGGGATACATTCCAATCAAGGAGTTTGTTGGAACACCGGAGCTTTCTCTCGAAGTGGCGCTTGCAACGGGCTTCGTCCTGTCCGCCATCGGACTTGCTGCAGGACTGTTCCCCGCCAGGCGCGCTGCAAATCTGAATGTTGTGGATTGCCTGCGCACGTGATTCTACCATGGTCGACTATGTGGCTTGAACTTCTCAAAGACTTTCTCCTGGACCTGAAGCTGCAGCGGACGCGCGCGACGTTGACCGTTGTGGCGATCGTCTGGGGAACGGTGGCGGTGGTGCTGTTGCTGGCTTTCGGCGAGGGGCTGGGAACGCAAATGACCAACGGGCTCGTCAATGCCGGCAACCGGATCATGATTCTCTATGGCGGAGAGACGGGAATGCAGTTCGAGGGAATGCCCAAGGGAAGGAAGATCAGGATGGTCGAGGAGGATGCGGAAATGCTGCGGCAGGCAATTCCGATGATCGCAATGATCACGCCGCAGTACATGGACGGGGTCACGCTCACGTACAAGAAGTACTCCACCAACACGACCTGTGAAGGGGTCGACCCCAACTTTGAGGAGATGCGCCGGATGTACCCTGCCGCGGGGGGGCGCTTTTTGAACCCGGTGGACGTGGCCCAGCAAAGGCGGGTGCTGGTCCTGGGCGCAAAGATCGCCAAGGAGATCTTCAAGGACGAAGACCCCATCGGCAAGACCCTGCTGGTGGACGGGCTGCCGTTTACAATGGTCGGGATCATCCAGGACAAGATCCAGACGAGCATGAACAACGGGCCCGACTCCTACCGCGCCATCATGCCGTATTCCACGTTCCGCACTTCGTATGGCCCCAAACGGGTCAACTCCATCGTCGTGCGGCCGGCCGATCCCAGCAGACAGGAAGAGCTCAAAAAGGAGATCTTCCGGGTACTCGCCAGGAAGTACCATTTCGATCCGTCGGACGATCGGACGCTGTTCATCTGGGATTTCATCGAAGGGGAAAAGATCAACAACAAGGTGATGACCGGGATCTCCATTTTCATGGGTTCGGTCGGTCTTCTGACGCTGCTGATTGCGGGCGTGGGCGTGGCCAATGTCATGTACGTGGTCGTCAAGGAGCGCACGCGCGAGATCGGCATCAAGATGGCGCTCGGCGCACGGCGGAGCTACATCCTCTCCCAGTTCATCTTCGAGGCCCTGCTCATCGCATTCATCGGCGGCGCCATTGGCATGCTCATCTCGTGGGGCGTTGTGTCCCTCGTGCGTCTCTTTCCCTCCAACGAAGGAGTGATGCAGTTTATGGGCAAGCCGGTGCTTTCGGGCTCCATCATGCTGATGACTTCAGGTATCCTGGCGCTCATCGGTCTGCTGGCAGGTTTCTTTCCCGCCCGCCGGGCTGCGTCCGTGGACCCGGTGGAGTCGTTGAGATATGAGTGACCACACACGTGCTCCGGTCAAGACGAACGGAGAGAAGCGGATTCTTTCCTCTGTATTTGTCTTTTTCCGAGATCTCTCATCCTTGAATTTCCCCGCTTTTGTCTGTACATTTTCTATTAGAAAGGAGAGAGAGATCCCCGTGATGAATCGCTCATTGCTGTTGCTCGTGGTCGGCATGCTCCTGGGCAATGCATCTGGTTTCACGTGCGAGAAATTGCAGGAAGCTGCGACCTATGTTCCTGTGACCAAATTCGACCCGAACCGGGATGCACAGAAGGACATCCAGAATGCCGTGGTCGAGGCCGGGCGGACCGGCAAACGGATTCTGCTCGACGTTGGAGGCGACTGGTGCATCTGGTGCCGGCGGCTGGACTCGTTGTTCGCTGCGAACAAGGATCTTGCGGAGTCGCTTCACCAGGGATTTGTCGTTGTCAAGGTGAACTGGAGCAGGGAGAACAAGAATGAAGGGGTGCTCTCGCACTACCCGAAGATCCCCGGGTATCCCCATCTGTTCGTCCTGGACAGCAAGGGCAAGCTTCTGCAGTCCCAGGATACCGGCCAGTTGGAATCCGGGAATCACCATGACCGGGAGAAAGTGCTGGCGTTTTTGAAAAAGTGGGCGCCGTAAGGTACCCTCACCCGCTCTTCGACCTAAACTTCAATCCGCGCTACCTGGAGGAACCTATGACGACAAGAAAAATCCTGGTGTTGATGGTTGTTTTGCTGGTGGTCCTTCTGGCTCTGCCAACGTGCTCGGAAGGACGGCAGGACAAGGCGCCAAATTTCACCCTGAAGACGCATGACGGGAATACCGTGGACCTCGGGAAGCTGAAGGGGAAGGTGGTGGTGCTCAATTTCTGGGCTACATGGTGCGGCCCATGCCGGCAGGAGATTCCGGGATTCATCGAGACCTACAAGACCTATCACGCTAAAGGAGTGGAAATTGTTGGGATCTCCCTGGACGAGGGAGGCTGGGATGTGGTCCAGCCGTACGTGGCCAGGACGAACATTCCGTATCCGGTCGTGATTGGCGACCAGGCGATTAGTGAGGCGTACGGGGGGATCAACGCAATTCCGACAACGTTTATCATTACCAAGGAAGGGAATATCGCTGGGAAACACGTGGGTTTTCTTTCGAAGGATCAGCTGGAGAAACAGATCAAGGCTGTGCTTTGATGTTGTTGGACCGTGTGGCACAAGAAAGCCCCGCAGGGTGATCCCGCGGGGCTTTGTTTTTCTTGCCACAGATGAAATGCAGGGCTGCGTATCCTTGCGTTGTCACTACTCCCTGCTGCTTCAGCACTTGCTCCAGCCACAGTTGTAGCAAACGACGCATCCGCTCACGTGCTCCACCGTGAAGCCGCATTCGGGGCATGTTGTCTGCGACGATGTGCCGCCGCCGGATCCATGCTCCTTCTTCGCGGGGTGGATCGAGGATTCGCCAACCTGAGGAGGAACTGCGCCGGACTTCCTCATGGCCATGGTTTCCTCGCGGTGCTCGATATAGTGCTCGAGGACCTTGCCGATGGCATCAGGAGTAGAGAGAATCTGTCCCCCGTGGCCATCCCAGACAGGGGTCGGACCGGAGATGCCTTTGAGCTGCTTCACGATCTCGCGCGGCTCGATGCCGGAGCGGAGTGCGAGCGAGATGAGCCGGCTGATGGCCTCGGACTGGGCCGCGGCATTTCCTCCCGCTTTGCCGATGGTCGTGAAGATCTCGCAAAGGCCGTTCTCATCCTCATTGACCGTAACGTACAGATATCCTTCGCCGGTCTTGATCCGCTCGGTCACGCCAAACGTGCGCTGCGGCCTTCTGCGCGGGCCCTTCTTGTGCTTGTCGTCCGCCTGTTTCTGGCTTTGCGCTGCGGCGGCTTGCTTCTTGATGTATTCTTCTGTCTGCAGAATTCCTTCGCGGCTTCCCTCGCGGTACACCGTGATGCCTTTCAGGCCGGCCTTGTATGCGGTCATATAGATATCGGCGACGGTCTCGACGCTGACATCTTCGGCAAGATTGACGGTCGATGAGATGCTGCTGTCGACGTAACGCTGGATGATTCCCTGCATTTTCACCCGGAAGTAGGGATCGATATCATGGGCGGTTACGACGTAGGGAGGGAGCTTCTCATCGTCCCCGAACATCCTTTTGACCAGAGGATGGTAGACTTTGTATTCGGAGAAAGTGTCGCCGTCATGATTTTTGACGCGCCGGCGGTAGCTTGTGCAGAAGATCGGTTCGATGCCCGAACTAGTCTGTGCAACGATCGAGCCCGTCCCCACGGGGGGCACAGTCAGCACGGTGCTGTTGCGGATGCCGTGGGCTTTGATCTCCTCCTGAATGTCTTCCGGCAAGGCTTGCACAAACTTGCTCTTCGCATATCCATCCCACTGGAACAACGGGAATGCCCCCTTTTCCTTTGCAATCTGCACCGATGTCCGATAGGCTTCATCCCGGATCACACGCATAACCCTCTCGGTTGCGTCGAGAGCGGCCTGCGAGTCGTATTTGATCTTCATCATGACCAGCGCATCGGCCAGCCCGGTGATCCCCAGCCCGATCCTGCGGTCGGACGCCACGGCTTTCTTGATCTTGTCGAGCGCATGGTTGTCCATGTTATAGTCGATGATATTGTCCATGAAGCGGGTTGCGACACGGGTCACTTCCGCCAGGTGATCATAGTCAAAGCGCCCTTCTTCGTCCACGAACTTGCTCAGATTAATGTTGCCCAGGTTGCACGCCGTGTATGCAGCCAGCGGCTGCTCCCCGCAAGGATTGGTGCTGGTGAGCGGATTGGCGTATTCCACGTTGTGGTAATCCTTCATCGTATCCCAGAAGATGATTCCTGGTTCAGCGGAGGCGTGGGCATTCTTTATGATCTTGAACCAGAGTTCTTTGGCTTTGACCTTCCGGTATGTCTTTCCGCCCCAGCGAAGGTCAAAATCTGTGTCATTGATGACTGCCTGCATGAACTCATGGGTAACCAGAACGCTGACGTTGGCATATTGGACTTTGACTTTTCGGGGGTCATTTTTGATGGTGATGAATTTTTCAACATCAGGATGGTCAACCCGCATGGTAAGCATCAAAGCGCCGCGTCTGCCTGCCTGCGAGACCGTGTTCGTGCTTTCGCTGAACAGATTCATGAACGCGGTTGCCCCGGGTGAATGATCGATCGTCGCATTCACCGCTGCTCCTTCGGGACGGAGGGTTGAGAGGTCGGTTCCTACGCCTCCCCCTGTCCTGTACACCATCGCCGATTCCGAGATGCATCGGTAGATGCCCTCGAGGCTGTCCTCCTCGATCGGGATGACGTAGCAATTCGAAAGCGTCGGACGGCGTTTGGCATCCTCACGACCGGCGCCATGCATGACCCGGCCGCCGGGGACAAACTTGAAGTCGAAGAGAAGACCGAGGAACTTGTTGTACCAGTATTCGTGGTCCTTCTCGACGGAGGCGAGGGCTCGGGCGATGCGGTTCCACATATGCATCGGTCCCTTTTCGTTCGGCGCCAGGTACTTCGAGCGAAGCACGTCCGCTGCCAGATCGTTGTCGCCATAGTAATCCCGGCAGTCCAGTGCGATGTCCATGATGGCTTCGTTCAACACGCTGGCTCCCGTCTTTGCGCCGAGGTCCTTCTTCATGTCGACAGAGGATGGATTTGAGTCCTTTTGGGGCATGTGGCACTTCCTTCTAAATGTCCGGACACTTTAGTTATCACAGAGAAAAGACCCGCATCGGCATGATGCGCGGCTGCCAGGGGAAATGACCCTGGAGTCAGAAGAATGCGCGAAAAACAAACTTCTCGGGGTCATTACTTCCTCGCGACTTATGGAAAGTTGCACTCAGCTTAGCAGGAGGAGGGAGTGCTACTTCGTGCAGTTACTTCTCTTTATCCTTGAGCCAAGGCGAAGTATCGGGGAAGAATATACTACCTAGCCTCGGAGAAGTCAAGCGAAAAATTTCGTTGCATAGGTTCATTCCTCATTTTTAACAACTTAGCGCGTCCGAATGGTTCCCCGTGCTCCTCCACGGCACCTGCTCCGTTCCAGCGCAGGCCCTGTCGCGGGGCGAAGCGGGCACGGTCTCCCTGGCTTTTTCAGCATTCGCTTGATTTTGAGCGTGGGCGATGGTATACTAGGAACACTACCCTCATCCGTCTCACCTAAGGAATTCCCCATGGCCGTTGCGGTAGACTTCTCTACCATTCCGGAAATGTTTCAGAAGGTTACCGGCAAGTTTGCGGCAACCACGCGCCCGGCGCTCATGTACAAGACCGCGGGGACCTATGCAGGGATCAGCTACACGGAGCTCAAGAGCCAGGTGGAATGCTTCGCCTTTGGCCTCGCATCCCTCGGTGTCCGGCGGGGAGACCGTGTCGCGATCATTGCGGAAAACCGCCCCGAGTGGGTGATCAGCGACCAGGCTATCGTCGCGCTGGGTGCGATCGACGTCCCGGTCTATCCAACGATGTCGGCGAAGCAAAATGAATACATCTTCAACGATGCTGCAGTGCGCGTCGCCATTGTCTCAAACCAGTTTCAACTCAACAAGGTCATGCGTGTCCGGGAAAACGTCGCTTCGCTCGAGACGATCATCATCATGAATGAAAAAGGGGCGCTCATCGAGCCGGCCGCAACGGACTTTTCCGAAGTCATGCGGCTCGGGGAAACCTACCGCGAACAACATCCTGATCTTCTCCGCGAATCGGTGCGCTCGGTGAAGCCGGATGACCTGCTCACGCTGATCTATACGTCGGGAACAACCGGAAATCCCAAAGGCGTCATGCTTACGCATCGCAACCTGGTGAGCAACATCATCAGCTCGGCGGAGGTCATCGAATTCGGTCCAGACGATATCCTGCTTTCGTTCCTTCCGCTCAGTCACACGTTCGAACGGATGGCGGGATATTATACGGGATTTTCGTGCGGTGCGACGATTGCGTATGCGGAAAGCGTGGAGACGGTCCGGGACAACATGATGGAGGTGCATCCGACGATCGTGACCACCGTCCCCAGGCTGTTTGAGAGAATTCACAGCCGCGTAATGAAACAGGTCGATGCCGGATCGCTGCTAAAGCAGAAGATCTTCCATTGGGCTGTCGCTGTCGGGAAAGAGCATGCAGCCGCATCCCGGGGCGGGAGCGTGCCGGCGCACCTGCGCATCCGGCATGCCGTTGCCGACGCGCTGGTCTACAGAACACTGCGCGAGAAAACCGGCGGGCGCATGCGCTTCTTCGTGTCGGGCGGTGCTGCGCTTGCGCCCGAGCTCGGAGAATTCTTTGAAGCCGTGGGACTGAAGGTGATCGAAGGGTATGGCCTGACGGAGTCGTCGCCGGTAATCGCTGCCAACCGGCTCGACAACTACCGGTACGGGTCTGTCGGGCAGGCCATCCCCGGCGTGGAGATCAGGATCGAAGAGGACGGCGAAATCCTCGCCCGAGGCCCCAACATCATGAAAGGATACTGGCGACAGCCTGAGGCGACTGCGCAGGCAGTCGACACGGAGGGCTGGCTGCATACCGGCGATATCGGTATGATCGATGCCGAGGGATTCCTCCACATCACGGACAGGAAAAAACACCTGTTTGTCAGCTCGGGGGGAAAGAACATCGCGCCGCAGCCTATTGAGAACCTCTTCCTTTCCAGCAAATACATAGAACAACTTATGCTCATCGGGGACCGCCGCATGTATCTGACGGCGCTCATTGTCCCCGATTTCGAGGCGCTGAAGGAATATGCCGACGCGCGCAAGCTCTCGTACTCCTGCCCCTCGGACCTCACCGGGCTTGCCGAGATCAATCAATTGATTGAGCGGGACATCAACGCCATCCAGAAGGACCTGGCCAATTACGAGCGGGTGCGGAGATTCACGCTTCTGGATCGTCAGTTCAGCGTGGAAGAAGGGGAGCTTACTCCTACACAGAAGATCAGGAGGAGCGTGGTGGAGCAGCGGTACGCCCGCCTTATCGAGAATATGTACGAAGGCGTAAGCTAAAGTGAAAAGGCACGACCATGATCGACATTATCTACGAGCTCAGCGGCAAGCGGGTCACGCTGGACGAAGTTGAAGACTACAGGCAGCGGGCCACACTTTCCGCGTCGGGCCGGCTGATCGCCAGCGCGATGAGGGATGTCGTCTGCCCGGAATGCGGGACGGACTGTCATGTGACGATCCTTGTCGGTGCCCGTGATGCCATCCCCGACCTTACTCCTCTCTACTCCTGCCACCCGTCGTATGCCGAGCTCGTGCGCCTGGAGCTGGCGCCGGTTTTGAGACCCACGCTTGGACACAAATGACGACGGGGATGGACCACTGAACGGGGCAATAACGGTTCGGGATGGCAGCCAGGTCAAAGGACTTCGACCCGGCTGTCGCTTTGACATTGCCCCCTTTTTTTGGTACATTTTTTCTCACCATTGAGTCTTGGATCCTGCATGGAAGCTTACCTCCCAATCGTTTTGATGACAGGGCTTGGTGTGATTGCCGGCCTCGTCTTCACCAATATCAACAGGTGGATCGGCCCAAAGCGCCCCTCGGAAGAGAAACTCTCCACGTACGAGAGCGGCATGGAGCCGGTGAAGAGCGCGCGTGAACGCTTCTCCGTGAAATTCTACCTCGTGGCGATGCTCTTCATCCTTTTCGACATTGAAATTGTGTTCATGTATCCCTGGGCCGTAAAGTTCAGGGAACTCGGTTTTGCCGGTTTCGTGGAGATGCTGGTGTTTATCGCGGTCCTCCTGGTCGGCTATCTCTATATTCTCAAGAAGGGAGCACTGGAATGGCGTTAGAAACCCTGCAGCGCGACGGGTTTCTGACGGCGCGCCTGGACGACGTTATCAACTGGGCGAGGAAGAACTCGCTCTGGCCGATGCCAATGGGAATATCCTGTTGCGCCATCGAAATGATGGCCACGGCATCCCCACGCTTCGATATTTCGAGGTTCGGCTCGGAGGTCATGCGCTTCACTCCCCGGCAATGCGATGTCATGATCGTGGCCGGGACGGTCACCTACAAGATGTCAAAAGTGGTGCGCAAGATCTATGATCAGATGCCCGATCCCAAGTGGGTGATCTCGATGGGGGCCTGCGCTTCTTCGGGTGGGATGTTTCGGTCCTATTCGGTGGTGCAGGGGATCGACCAGTTCCTTCCTGTGGATGTCTTCGTGGCAGGGTGTCCGCCCCGTCCCGAAAATCTGCTGCACGCTCTGATCGAGCTTCAGAAAAAGGTGGCGAAAGAACGCACGCTGGGAGCCCTGATGCACGGCGAGCCTCTCCACATTCCCGAACGCTTACCGGAAAAAACCGGGACCGCATCATGAACCAGCTGATCATCGAACGGCTGCAGGCCCAGTTCCCGGCCAGCATCCGGGGGAGTGAGGAGTTCCGCAACGATCTGACGGTCACGGTGCGGAGCGCGGACATCGTTCCCGTCGCGCAGTTTCTGAAAGAGGATCCCGCGCTGGCGTTTGACATGATCATCGATCTCTGCGGCGTGGACCGATTCCGCGATGAAGAACGCTTTGAGGTGGTCTACACACTCTATTCCCTCGCCAACAAACGTTACCTCCGGGTGAAGGTGCTCGTGAACGAGGACAATCTGACCGTGCCAAGCGTCACGGGGGTCTGGCCGGGCGCCAATTGGCACGAGCGCGAGACCTTTGACATGTTCGGCATCCGGTTCTCCGGCCATCCCGACATGCGCCGCCTGTACATGCCGGAAGAATTCGAATATTATCCTTTGCGAAAAGATTTTCCGCTGATCGGTATTCCTGATTCCCTGCCCTTGCCCAGACGATAATCGCCGAAGAAGAAAGCAGAGCCGCATGCCCGCACGCACTACGGAAGAGTTGAAGAAGAGCCAGATCCTGGCCGCCCTTGAAGACCAGGATACGACGGTGACGATGGAGGACCCGCTCGAGAACGAGATGGTCCTCAATATGGGACCCCAGCACCCGGCCACGCACGGCGTCCTTCGGCTCCTTGTCCGGTTGGATGGCGAGACTGTGGTGGCGGCTGTGCCGGAGCTCGGATATCTCCACCGTGGTTATGAGAAGATCGCCGAAAATAGCAGCTATCACGAGTTTATCCCCCACACGGATCGGCTCGATTATCTCTCCCCAATTTCCAACAATGTGGCCTACGTCCTGGCCGTGGAGAAGCTGATCGGGATTGACGTGCCGAAGCGTGCGCAATACATCCGCGTGCTCTGCAGCGAGATGTCACGGATCGCGTCCCACCTGGTGGCCACGGGAAGCATGGCAATGGATGTAGGGGCGTTGACCGTCCTGCTCTGGACTTTTCGCGAGCGGGAAAAACTTCTGGACATTTACGATGTCCTCTGCGGCGCGCGGTTCACTACCAGCTACGCACGGATTGGCGGCTTGCAGCAGGACTGGACACCGCAGTGCACGATAATGCTCAACCAATTCCTGGGAGAGTTCAAGCAGGACCTGGAGGAAGTGGAACAACTCCTGCGGACCAACCGCATTTTCATCGACCGTTGCGAGAACGTCGGAAGGATCTCCAAGGAGGATGCGATCGGGCTCGGGCTCACGGGTCCTCTGTTGCGGGCGGCGGGCGTTCCCCGCGATCTCCGCAGGGACAATCCATACCTGGTCTACAACGAACTGGACTTCGAGGTGATCACGCTCACCGAAAGCGATGCGCTGGCCAGATTCTACGTCCGAATCGCGGAGATGAAGGAGAGCGCGAAGATCCTGAGGCAGGCGCTGGACCGCCTGCCCGACGGCCCGGTCCATGCGCACGAGCCGAAGAAAGTCCTCCCCAAAAAGGAACGGATCTACACTCGCATGGAAGAGCTGATCCATGATTTCATGCTCATCGACACGGGGATCAATCCGCCCGTGGGAGAGATCTACTTCGGCGTCGAATCGTCCAAAGGGGAGCTGGGATTCACCATTGTGTCCGACGGATCCGGTCACCCGTGGCGGATGAAGATCCGCTCCCCTTCGATGACAAACCTTTCAGCACTTCCCCTCATGCTGAAGGGGGGCATGATCTCCGATATCGTCGCCGTCATCGGCAGCGTTGATCCGGTGATGGGCGAGGCGGACAAGTAGGGTGCGCCGCGAAAGTGCCCATGATTGTGTTATGATGTTCCAGTTTACAGAATAGTAAGTTTCGCAGCGCGCCCTAACTTCATAATGAACACTATGCTCTCTGCAGAACACCTGAAAAAAATTGAAGAGCTCAAGACACGTTACCAGCACCCGCAGTCGGTGGTGATCGACGCGCTCTGGATGTGGCAAAAGGAGCATGGCTGGGTCTCCGAGGAAGGGATGAAGTACATCGCCGACCTCCTCGGCATTCCGGCGAATCACGTCTACGGGGTCGTGACGTTCTACACAATGTTCAACAAGCAGCCTGTGGGAAGACACAAGATCGAAGTCTGCACAAATGTCTCCTGCATGCTCCGTGACGGCGAGAAGATCCTCAAGTACATCGAGTCAAAGCTGCAGATCAAGGCGGGCGAGTCCACGCCTGACAAGAAGTTCACGCTGGTGGAGGCCGAATGCCTGGGCTCCTGCGGGACTGCACCGATGATGCAGATAGGGGACACGTACTACGAGAATCTCGATCCGGCCAAGGTAGACACGATCTTAAAAGAGCTAACGTGACCATGGAACTCCGCATTCTCCCGAACATACCGGACTACCAGCGCATCGAGGTCTATGAGGCGCACGGCGGCTACGGGATGCTGCGCAAGGCGCTGGGTATGAAGCCGGAGGAGGTCACGGATGAGGTGAAGAAGTCCAACCTGCGCGGGCGGGGAGGAGCATGCTTCCCGACGGGGCTGAAATGGACCTTTATGCCGAAACAGACAGAGAAACCGAAATACCTCTGCGTGAACGGCGACGAGAGCGAGCCCGGGACATTCAAGGACCGCCAGATCTTCGAGTTCAATCCCCATCTCCTGATCGAAGGGACGGCAATCGCCTGCTACGCCATGGGCATCACCACCGCATACCTCTACGTCCGTGGCGAGTATGCGCACTGGATCGATCTGGTCCAGAAAGCGCTTGATGATGCCTATGCGAAAGGGTATCTCGGACAGAACATCCTCGGATCCGGCTTTGGCACGAATCTCTTTATTTTCCGGGGGGCCGGCGCGTACATCTGCGGAGAAGAATCGGCGTTGATGAATTCCATTGAGGGCAAGCGCGGTTACCCGCGCATCAAGCCTCCTTTTCCTGCTCAGAATGGCCTGTGGGGTTGCCCGACCACCATTAACAATGTGGAGACGATCTGCAATGTGCCGCTCATCCTCCAGATGGGGTGGGAGGCGTATGCCAAGATCGGAGCGCCAAAGCATCCCGGTCCGATCCTCGTTGGCGTCAGCGGTCATGTGAACAAGCCCGGGGTGTACGAGATGCCGACGGGAGTCCTCCTGACGGATATCATTGAGAAGTATGCTGGCGGCGTGTGGGGAGGGAAAAAGATAAAGGCGGTCATCCCCGGAGGCTCCTCCACCATGATCCTTCGGGGCGAGGCGATCGGCGGCGTCACCATGGATGCGGACGGTCTCAAAGCCGCCGGCTCGTCTGTGGGGACGGCAGGCTTGATCGTCATGGACGAAGATACGGACGTGATCCGGGTGATCACGCGAATCGCTCATTTCTACCATCATGAGTCCTGCGGCCAGTGCACTCCGTGCCGGGAAGGCACCGGCTGGATGCTCAAGATCCTGGATAGGTTCGAGAGATTCGAAGCGCGAATGGAAGACATCGATCTGCTGATGGACATTGCCAACAACATCGAGGGAAACACCATCTGCGCGCTTGGCGATGCGGCGGCCTGGCCCGTCCAGAGCATGATCAGGCAATTCCGGAAGGAATTTGAGACACGCGCCACGCAGAGCATAGGCGCGCAGCAGGCGGTTTTGGCCTAGTAGATTAAGGTCCGGTCTCCACACGCCATGCGGAGAATGCTACTCTCGTCCACTGCCTGCGGCCCCTCGGCTCTCCGAAGGGGGAGGGGCGGTCATGAATGGTTCCAACGAAGAGGGGTCAAGTGAAGCAAAAGGAAGGGATTGGTTTGTCATCAGACGTGACCGTGCAGATAACCCGGGTCGGCGATTCTGCCGGGGACATCCCGCTTCCGTCGTATTCCACCGAGGGTTCCGCGGGGATGGATGTATGCGCTGCGGTGGAAAGTGATGTCGTGCTCGAGCCCGGCCGGACGGCGCTCATTCCGAGCGGGTTTGCCATCGCTTTGCCGCAGGGGTACGAAGCCCAGGTCCGTCCCCGGAGCGGTCTCGCCATCAAGCACCAGATCGGTATTCTGAACGCGCCCGGCACCATCGACTCCGATTATCGAGGCGAGGTGAAGGTTATCCTTACGAATTTTGGCGCGGAAAACTTTGTTGTCCGTCGCGGAGACCGTATTGCCCAAATGGTAATCGCCCGTTATGCGCGTGCCCAGTGGGAAGAGCGGCACGAGCTGGATCAGACGGGGCGCGGGTCGGGGGGCTTCGGCCACACCGGGCGCTGAAAAGCTCATGGCAGAAGTGTTTATCCTGATCACCGCGTTGATCCTCCTGGTCCCCCTTGGTGCGTTTGTATCCCCTCCGGCATAGCCGTCTCTCGGCCCTGTGTCGCTCCCGGGCGCTGCTGGTCCTTGGGAGCAATCTTGCGTTATCGGATATCCGATGAGTTTCTAACAGTAAGAGCCTTAACGCAATGCCAGGAACACTCTATCTTGTTGCAACCCCGATCGGCAACTTCGAGGACATCACACTCCGTGCTCTGGACGTGCTCCGTTCGGCTGACCTGGTTGTGTATGAGGAACGGCGCGAGGGGGATCGGCTCCTCACACATTTCCAGATCCAGAAGCCGGTGGAAACGCTGAACGAACATAACGAAGCTGCCGCTTCGTTCAACATCCTCCGGCATCTGCAGCAGGGCAAAACGGTCGCCCTGGTGTCCGACTGCGGTACGCCGGTTTTTTCCGACCCGGGGCAGCTTCTCGTGCGAAAGGCGATCGACCAAAAGGTGAAAGTCGTTCCCGTGCCGGGAGCATCCTCGCTGATGCCTGCTCTCACGGTCTCCGGCTTCTCGATCGACCAATTCCTGTTCTACGGGTGGCTCTCGCCGAAGAAAGAGCGGAGGCGTGCGGAGCTGCGCCAACTCATGAACGAGCGGCGGACCATCGTGCTGATGGATACGCCGTACCGGCTCATACCGCTTATGCGTGATCTGGCAGAGACATTTGGATCGACCCGTAACATCTGCGTTGCCTACAATCTCACGATGCCCGATGAGCATATGTTCTATGGCTCAGCGGAGCAGCTGTACAAGGTACTCTCTGCTAAAGCGCTGAAGGGAGAATTCGTGGTCGTAATCGAGGGAAGGATACGGGATAAAGAAGGACCTCAGCGGCGTTGACGGGTGAACTTTGACACCGTGCCGGCTGTTGAAATAATCACCATGGATAAGATGACCGACCAGGGTTTCAATGAGGAGCTGTTGAAGTTCCGGCAATCCCGATCGCTCGTGCTGCCAGTGAAGGCACGCGCATCGCAATTTGCCGAGGACCTGCTGGGCCTGCTGTTCCCCCACTTCTCCGAGGAAGTCTTCTATTCTCCGGACGAGATCGCAGGACAGTTCACGCTCCTTCGAAGGAATCTCCAGACCATCCTGCAGCCGCTCCGTTCGCAGATGCACTGTACGGTGGAAGAGGTGGCAGAAGAGTTCTTTCACGCCGTGCCGTCAATCTACCGGAAAATGTGCGAGGATGCGGAGACGATCTATCGCGGCGATCCGGCGGCAGAAAGCGTTGATGAAGTGATTTCTGCATATCCCGGATTCTTTGCCATTGCCACCTACCGTGTTGCTCATGAGTTTTATCGCATGGAGGTTCCCATTTTCCCGCGCATCCTCGCCGAGAGTGCTCATCATCGGACGGGTGTCGACATCCATCCCGGCGCGAAGATCGGGAAATGCTTCTGCATCGACCATGGGACCGGCATCGTTCTGGGCGAGTCGACAGTGATCGGAGACAACGTCAAGGTCTACCAGGGCGTCACGCTGGGCGCGCTCAGCGTGGACAAGGCCCTCGCCTCCTCCAAGCGCCACCCGACGATCGAAGACAATGTCGTGATCTATTCGAATGCCACGATCCTCGGCGGAGAAACCGTGATCGGCCACGACAGCGTGATCGGAGGAAACGTCTGGCTGACGGAAAGCGTGCCGCCCTATTCCGTGGTGTATCATAAGAGCGAGGTGAGAGTACGCGACTCTCGTGAGAGCATCACACCCCTGGATTTCAGCATATAGGAAGATCACGCGCTGCTAATTTCTGACAGGAGGTTATCGTGAAAGCGACAAACATACTTGAGACCATCGGCGGAACGCCGGAAGTACGCATCACCAGTCTCTTCGGGACGAAGGCAGAGGTCTGGATGAAGCTGGAGCGGGCCAATCCCGCAGGCAGCATCAAAGACCGCATCGCCCTCTCCATGATCGAGGATGCGGAGAAGCGCGGAATCCTGAAGAAGGGGAGCGTCATTATTGAACCTACGTCGGGGAATACCGGCGTAGGACTGGCCATGGTCTGTGCCGTCAAGAAGTACAAGCTGATTCTGGTTATGCCTGAGTCCATGACGATCGAACGCCGGAAGCTCATGTCGGCGTACGGAGCATCGTTCGAGCTCACCCCGCGCGAACAGGGTATGAAGGGAGCGATCCAGAAGGCAACCGACCTGCTCAAGGAAACCCCCGACTCCTGGATGCCCGGGCAGTTTGACAACGAGGCGAACATTGAGGCTCACCGGAAAGGTACAGCCCAGGAAGTGGTGAGAGATTTCCCTGAAGGGATCGACTACCTTATTACGGGTGTGGGCACCGGGGGGCACATCACGGCGCTGGCAGAGGTCCTCAAAGATAAGTTCAAAGGGATCAAAGTCTTCGCCGTCGAACCTGCCGCATCCGCCGTCATCAGCGGGGGCAAGCCGGGGCCGCATCCGTTGCAAGGGTTGGGGGCGGGCTTCATTCCCCGGAACCTCCATGTGGCTCTGCTCGACGGGACGATCCAGATTACAAAGGAAGAAGCGTTTGATTATGCGGTTCGGTGTGCAAAGGAGGAAGGCATCCTTGTCGGTATCTCTACGGGAGCCGCGTTGGCTGCTGTCGCGAAGAAGCTCCCGGAGGTGCGCGGGGGAGCACGGATTCTGACCTTCTGCTATGACACCGGAGAGCGATATTTATCCATTGAGGAGCTATTTCACTAGATAGTGAAAAGGGGCGGGTTTGAGTTACTTTGTTGCAGCCGTTGTGGCGGTTTTCAGCCTTGCAATTGCCGGGTGTGGGACGAGCGTTCTAACGGTGAACTCGGAGGAGACACTGTCCCCCGCCAATCCCGATTCTTCCTCCCCGACGGCGGGAGAGCAGTACGGCTGGCTCAACTACCATTTCGGACACTGGGAATACGACCCCGGCATCGGATGGACATGGTTGCCCGGGTATGTCTGGTCACCGTCCCATGTGGTCTGGTTCACCGGCTACGAATATCTCTATTCTGCTCCGCTTCCTCCTCCGGACGTGGTGCTTCCCCAGCCAGGTGAGACAAATTCAGTTGTCCAGGGGGGGCATAGTGAACGGATGCTCAAGGTCCGGGGGGCATTCGACCAGACGAACCTGCAGGCCATCCTCGAGAAAATCCAGACCCACCGCGTTGCTGCAACGGCAAAAGAAATACTCAAACCAACCCTCTCCCTGGATTTTCCGCAGACGTTATTCTTGCCGGCAAGAATTTCTCCTCCCGGTCCGCCGCCGGTGCCGCATTTTGTTTTTCTCTTTCCTTGACTACCAGCCGCTGCTTTCCGGATTGGCAATTTATCTCTTGTTCTCCTATCTTCTCTTCCTCACACACCTCCTGATCGTCGATGCTTGAATCCGTTTGGCTCTACCCCTTGCTTTTCGCCGCAAGTCTTGTCGCAGGTTGGATTGACTCTATTGCCGGTGGCGGGGGATTGATCACGATACCGATCCTGCTTGGGGTGGGACTTCCCCCACAGATGGTTTTGGGGACGAACAAGTTTCAGGCAAGCTTCGGCAGCTTCACGGCGGCCTATTATTATGTCCGCAAAGGAGTGGCCCCGCTGCGGCAGGCAAGGCTGGGAATTGTCTGCACGCTCGTGGGTTCTGCCCTCGGAACCTGGGCGGTGCAGCAAATCGATCCGAGCGTGCTAGGCATCGTGATCCCCTTTCTGTTGCTCGGGATTGCCATCTATATGCTCTTCACTCCTTCCGTGGGAGAGTCTGAACAACGCCCGCGGCTGTCGCGGACTTCGTTCTTCGTGGTCTTTGGCATTGCCCTGGGGTTCTATGACGGGTTCTTCGGCCCGGGTGTAGGATCATTCTGGGCGATCGCTTTTGTCGGACTCCTGGGCCTCGATCTCCTCAAGGCGACGGGCTATACCAAGGTCATGAACTTTACAAGCAACATTGTTTCTTTTGTGCTCTTCATGGCTGGAGGACATGTCCTGGTTACCGCCGGGTTGGTCATGGCTGTGGGCCAGATCGTGGGTGCCCGCGTCGGATCCGGCATGGTGATCGCCAAAGGGGTGAAGCTGATCAAGCCGATCTTCGTTGTCATAGTCATCCTTACCACGCTGAAGCTTCTATACAATCGGTTTTCTTGATTTTGCCCTCCCGCGGAACTTGTCGTTCCTTTGCCAAAGAGTCCCGCTCTGTGGATCCATGTGAGTGAGTTTACGGAATTTTTCCCGCTGCAGACTGTTTCAACATACGGGGAAGGAAAGGTGTCTTGCGCTGATAAGTCTTTGACTTAATTAGGCTTGCGACGAAGAGTTCATCCAGGATTGCAATTCTCGACCCAATTGGATATAATTAACGCACTATGGTGGACATACAACCTCAAACAATTCGTGCCCGCGAGCTTTATGGTGACTTCTGGTTCAACTCTGAGCCAGTGCCGGTCTCCGCACTCCGCGGGTCGGTGATTCTGATCCAATTCTGGGATTACACGTGCGCTTCCTGCATCCGCTCGCTCCCGTATGTCAAGGAATGGCAAAAGACATATGAGGCCTACGGGCTGACTGTCGTTGGCGTGCATACGCCAAGGTTCCCCTTCGGCCAGAATCCTGAAGAGGTGGAAAAGGCTCTCCACCGGTTCGGGATCAAGTACCCGGTGGTCATGGATAACGTTGCGCTCATTGCGGCCAACTACGACAGTCGGACCTGGCCGACCTTCTTTCTCGTTGACAAGAACGGGTTCATCCGATTCAGAAAGGAGGGGGAAGGGAATTACGCTGCCACGGAGCACATCATCCAGAGCTTGTTGTATGATGCAGGAGTGGGAGAGGAGCTGCCGCTCCCCATGGAAGCGGTACGCGACATCGACAAGGTCGGTGCCGTGTGTTACCGTGCAACACCCGAAATCCTGACGGGGTATCTTCGCGGAAGCATCGGCAACGTGGAAGGGTACAGCCCGGAATCAGTTGTGGCCTATGCAGACCCGGGGATCTACCTCGATGGCCGGTTCTATGCGGTTGGAGATTGGATGAACGGCAGAGACAGTCTCCGCCTGGACGAACCTCGGGGGGGCGAAGGTCGTATCATTCTGGACTACCAGGCACTGGAAGTCCAGGGCGTGCTCAGACGGGAAGGTAAGGGGAAGGTTGAGGTGGAGGTCAGGCAGGACGATCACTTCCTCACGTCCGAGACTCGGGGCGAGGACGTGCGTCTGGCATCTGATGGACGGAGTTATCTGGTGGTGACGGAACCCCGGCTGTACAGCATTGTCAAGAACCGGGAATACGGAGAGCACGTACTGATGCTCACCGCGCACAGCAACGCCTTTGCCGTATATTCATTCGCCTTTCTCACAGCAGTCATCCCTGAGCTGGTATCGAATTAGTGACAGTAGCTTATGACTGACATCTCGTCGGCCGCCTGGCCGGTCCGGTCTCTGCCTCTGGCAGCGGCCGAGGCTCCCGGCCTCAAGGCCGGAGCTGGGCTGGATACCCGCGTCACGCGGCTGTTCGGCATAGAGTATCCGATCATTCAGGCGGGGATGGTGTGGACGGCGGGCAACAAGCTCGCCGTTGCAGTTTCTGAGGCCGGGGGGCTTGGCCTGATCGGCGCAGGATCGATGAGTCCAGAATTGCTTCGCGAGCACATCGGCAAAGCGAAGACCCGAACATCGATGCCGTTCGGCGTCAACATTCCGCTCATGCGTACAGATGCCGCGGAGCTGATCCAGGTGACCCTCGAGGAAGGCGTAAAAATCGTATTCACGTCCTCCGGGCACCCGATGAAGTACACGGAACGGATGAAGCTGGCGGGATGCATCGTGGTCCATGTCATTGCCGCGGTGAAACATGCACGCAAAGCCGTGAGTGCCGGATGCGACGCCGTTGTTGCCGAAGGCTTCGAGGCAGGCGGGCACAACGGAATTGACGAGATCACGACACTCGCGCTTGTGCCGCAGATCGCAGATGCAGTGGAGATCCCGGTAATTGCGGCGGGTGGAATTGCTGACGGTCGTGGCATGGCCGCTGCGCTGGCCCTCGGGGCCGATGGAGTTCAGGTGGGCACCCGGTTTGCAGTGACTCTGGAGTCCTCCGCGCATGAGAACTACAAAAAGGCGGTGTTGGAAGCGCACGACGGGGATACCGTGCTGACACTGAAGAAGATTACCCCTGTGCGCCTGGTGAAAACGCCATTTGCGATGAAGGCTCTTGCAGCTGAGCGCCGCGGTGCGACGCGTGAGGAGCTCGAAGAGCTGCTTGGCAAGAAGCGGGAGAGAGCAGGAATCTTTGAAGGGAACCTGGAAGAAGGGGAATTCGAGGCGGGCCAGAGTGCCGGACTGGTCAGGGACATTCCGCCTGCCGGCGATGTTGTCAGAAGGATGATGGAAGAATATCAACGAGTGAAGCAGCGGCTGCCATGAAATCATTCTTGAGCGTTCTGCAGGAAAAAATCATCGTGTTCGACGGGGCAACCGGCACCCATCTTCAGGGACAGGCGTTGACCGCGGACGACTTCGGAGGAGAACAGTTCAACGGCTGTAATGAGCATCTGGTGGTCTCCTGCCCCCGGGCCGTGGAGAACGTCCACAGGGATTATCTGCAGGCCGGGTGCGATGTCATTGAGACGAATTCTTTCGGCGGCGCCTCCATTGTCCTCGCGGAATACGGCCTGGGTCCCCGCGCCCACGAGCTGAACATAAAGGCAGCCCAGATCGCCAAACGAATGGCCCGGGAATTTTCCACCCCTGACCATCCCCGCTTTGTGGCAGGCTCCATGGGACCGACCACGAAGCTCCCGTCGCTCGGCCACATCACGTTCAGACAGATGGCGGACACCTATAAAGAGCAGGTGCGCGGACTTGCCGAAGGGGGGGTAGACCTCCTGTGTGTGGAGACCTGCCAGGACATCCTCCAGTCAAAGGCTGCTCTGTGTGGGATCTTCGAGTACTTCGAAGAATCCCGCAGGCGGCTTCCTGTCATCGTGTCCGTTACTGTTGAGACTATGGGCACGCTCCTGCTCGGCACGGAAATTTCGGCGGCCCTGGTCT
Organism: uncultured Bacteroidota bacterium; assembly: GCA_963809695.1. Taxonomy (GTDB): domain Bacteria; phylum Bacteroidota; class Ignavibacteria; order UBA10030; family UBA6906; genus JAGDMJ01. The sequence continues at coordinate 228,336 of CAWEKI010000007.1, read as the reverse complement.
CGCTCGAGCCGTATGACGTTGACGTTATCGGCATCAACTGTGCGACAGGTCCCAGGGAGATGTCCGAGCACATACGGGTGCTTACCTCCAGCAGCCCCAAGCCGGTCTTTGTCATGCCGAATGCGGGTATCCCGGAGAACGTCGGTGGCCATGCGCACTACTCACTGACGCCGGAGGACCTGGCCGGGTATCTCTCGCACTTTGTCCGGGATCTTGGGGTAAACGTTGTGGGAGGATGTTGTGGTACCACGCCGCAGCACATCCGAACGCTTGTCGATGCCGTGGGTGGGCTCGCGCCCAAGAAGCGCGAGGTGGATTTTATCCCGAGCGCCTCCAGTCTCTATCAGTCCGCCCCACTCCATATCGAACCGCCGCCCGTGCTGATAGGCGAACGCACCAACGCGAATGGGAGCAAACAGTTCCGTGATCTTCTGGCCCGGGAGGACTGGGAGGGCATCGTTGCGATGGGGCGGGAGGCAGTGAAGGAAGGGGCACACATGGTAGATGTGTGCGCCGCCTACGTTGGGAGGGATGAAGCGTGCGACATGCGGGAGATCATGTACCGATTCAATACACAAGTCACGCTGCCGATCGTCATCGACTCCACCGAGGCGCCCGTCATTGAGGAGGCCCTGCAACTGATCGGTGGCAAGGCGATCGTGAATTCCATCAATCTTGAAGATGGCGAAGAGCGCGTCAACAGGGTTGTCCCGCTCTGCAAAAAGTATGGCGCCGCGGTCATCGCGCTCACAATCGACGAGCGCGGGATGGCAAAGCGGGCAGAGGACAAGCTGGCAGTTGCGCGGCGCATTTATGATCTTGTTGTGGGGAAGTACAACATGCGTCCGCATGACCTGATCTTTGACACGCTCACATTCACGCTCGGCTCGGGGGATGAGGAGTTCCGCCGGGCGGGGATCGAAACGCTCAATGGGATCCGGTTGATCAGGAAGGAGTTTCCGGAGGTCAAGACACTGCTCGGCGTGAGCAATATTTCGTTCGGTCTCTCCCCGCAGGTCCGGCATGTGGTGAACTCCGTCTTCCTTCACTATGCCATTGAAGCCGGACTGGATATGGCCATCGTCCACGCATCTAAGATCATGCCCCTCTATAAGATAGATGCGAAGGGGAGAGAGCTTGCCCGGCAATTGATCTTTGATGAACGAAGGTTCGAGGAGGCCTCCGCATGACCGACCCGACAAAAATCCGCAAGGTGGTCTATGATCCTCTCACGGAGCTGATGGGGTACTATGCAGGACAGAAAGGGGAAAAGAAAGGGAAGGCGGTCAAGGCCGGGCCCATCGAAGAGCGTCTCAAGGACAGGATTATCGATGGGGACAAAGTCGGCCTCCAGGCAGACTTGGACGAGGCACGCAAAAGCTATTCGGCGTTGGATATCATTAATACGATCTTGCTCGCCGGCATGAAGGTGGTCGGTGAACTGTTCGGCAGCGGTCAGATGCAGCTTCCGTTTGTGCTCCAATCTGCCGAGGTGATGAAATCGGCGGTGGCATACCTTGAGCAGTTCATGGATAAAGCGGAGAGTAGTGCTAAGGGTACAATGGTCATCGCGACGGTCAAGGGAGACGTCCATGACATAGGCAAGAACCTCGTGGACATCATCCTCACGAACAACGGGTATCGGGTGGTTAACCTCGGGATCAAGTGCGCGATCGAGTCGATGCTGCATGCCGCCGAGGAACATCGGGCGGACGCCATTGGCATGAGCGGGCTCCTGGTAAAATCGACGCTGGTCATGAAAGAAAACCTCGAGGTCATGAACGAGCAGGGAATCACGATCCCTGTGGTGCTCGGAGGCGCGGCGCTCACCAGAAGATACGTTGAAGGGGACTTGCGCCGGGTGTACAAGGGGAATGTCTTCTATGCGAATGATGCATTTGACGGACTCCATTTCATGGAGAAAATCTCAGCGGGGGAGTTGGCGTATACGTCTGAAGTGCCTTCAGCCGCGGAAGAGGATGAGAGGTTGACCGGCACAGAGGCGAAAATTGCTCTTGCACAAAAGGAGGCCGGCCGTCACAAGGAAGGTGCGGGAGTTGCGCAGGGGCAGGGAGCCGGGGAAAAGCGATATCGCGTGCGCACCGACGTGCCGATTCCCGCGGCTCCTTTCTGGGGAACCAGGATGGTGGACGACCTTCCTCTGGACGAGGTGTTCGGGTTCGTCAACGAGGTTGCGCTCATCAGGGGACAGTGGCAGGTGCGGAAAGGGAAAATGAAGGAAGAGGAATACCGGAAGCTGCTCGAAGAAAAGGTCTATCCCGATTTCGCCGATCTCAAGGAGAAAATCAAACGCGAGCGGCTGCTTCAGCCGCGAGTGGTCTATGGGTACTATCCCTGTCAGTCGGAGGAGGACGACCTGATCATTTATCAGGACGACCTGAAAAGCGAGCGTCTCCGTTTCACGTTTCCCCGCCAGACAGACGACCGTTTCCTCTGCCTCTCCGACTATTTTTCCTCGGTGAGATCAGGGAAGATCGATGTTGTTGCATTCCAGCTGGTGACAATGGGGCGGGTAGCCTCGGAACATGCGGCAAAGCTTTTTGCGGCAAACGATTACAAGGATTATCTGTACTTCCACGGTTTGAGCGTGGAATCGGCAGAGGCCCTTGCGGAGCTCTGGCACAAGAAGATCCGGGAGGAGCTTGGCATAGCGGGAAAGGACAATCCTGATATCAGGCGTTTGTTTGCCCAGGGGTACCAGGGCTCACGCTACAGCTTCGGGTACCCTGCGTGTCCCAACCTTGAAGACCAGACCAAGCTTTTTGCTCTCCTTGACGGAGAGCGGATCGGGGTGCGTCTTACCGACGAGTATTCGCTGGATCCCGAGCAGAGCACGAATGCGATCATCGTGCATCACCCGGAGGCGCGATACTTCATTGTCAAATAGCGCTGGCGGGATGATGCGGCAGCCCACGAATGCTTTGCCGCCTCCCTGCCCATCTGACCGTTGACGCTTGACTCACACGGGCTCCCTGAGCGACTCCGCCATGTGCGACGCCTGCTTCGCGGTGGCCTTGGCATAGGATCACCAGGAACGACGATGAGGTTGTTCTTGAGTGCCCAGAAGGCGAATTTGAATCGCAACACGGGAATTGGCGTAGTTGTTCACCAAAGGCTGGAACGAATGCTCTGGAGTTTTCCTTTGCGCTTGCAATTATTTTGGGTTTTGCTTATGTTATTGAGGAATTCAACACTTCATCGGAAGGAAGATTAGTATGGCAACGATGATCACTGAAGAATGCATCAATTGCGGCGCGTGCGAGCCCGAGTGCCCGAATACGGCAATTTATGCAGGTGGTGTCCAGTACGAGTATCAGGGAAAAATGGTTGATGCGCTGTCGAATGATTTCTACTACATTGTTCCGGAGAAATGCACCGAGTGCGTGGGACATTTCGATCAGGAGCAGTGTGCGGCAGTATGTCCAGTTGATTGCTGTATCGCTGATCCGAACCGGGTTGAGAGCGAGGAAGCACTCTTTGAGCGCGCAAAAGCTATGCACCCCGAAAAGGAATTCACTGCGCCGAGCGCTTCAACTTCGCATTTCCAGAAGGCCTGATCGCTCTTACAGCGATTCTGGCTGCATGTAAAAGGTCGGTGTCCTGTCCGGCCGGGTCAGACCGACCCGGAGGATGAGCACCGACCTTCCTTTTGTTGACTCTTGCAGAAAGAATGTCAACGCCTGTTCCCTCCACAAAAGTCAAGAGCGGGGGTGTTGCCATGAAGATTGGAAGCTACGAGCTGCATGCAGTTGAGACCGGGCGCTTCGCCCTGGACGGCGGTGCCATGTTCGGGGTAATCCCGCGTCCGCTCTGGGAAAAGACCAACCCGCCCGACGAACGGAACCGCATCACCCTGGCAGCGCGATCACTCCTGCTTGTGGGGGAAGGACGAAAGATCCTTGTGGACACCGGCAACGGTGAGAAGTTCGATCAGAAATTCGCCTCCATCTACAAGATGGAAAGCGGCAGGTCGATTACCGCGGCTTCTCTCGCGCAGTATACGCTGAGCCCCGACGACATCACCGATGTCATCCTTACCCATCTTCACTTTGATCACGCCGGAGGCGCCACCTACCGCGAGGGGAACCGCGTGGTGCCCGCCTTTCCTCACGCCACCTATTACGTGCAAAGGCAGCACTGGGATGCGGCGCTCCATCCATCGGAGCGTGATCGCGCAAGCTTCCTCCGTGACGACTTCATGCCGCTGCATGACGCGGGCGTGTTGAACCTGATCGACGGAGAAAGGGAGATCCTGCCCGGCATCCGGCTTCGCATCGTGAACGGTCACACCACCGCTCTACAGTGCCCCCTGATCAGCGACGGCCAGACAAGCCTCCTGTATTGTGCCGATCTCGTCCCGCTTGCGTCCCACGTAAACCTCCCCTGGATCATGGCCTATGACCTCCGGCCGTTGGTCACGCTCGAGGAGAAACGGAAGACCCTCGATGCCGCCGCCGACGAGCAATGGATCATGTTCTTTGAGCACGATCCCATCCTCAAGGCGGGATATGTGCAGCGTACCGAGAGAGGATTCGCGCTCGGGACTACCGTGAACATGGAGTAGTGCATGGAAGAAGTTTTTGTGAAGGTCGGAAAGCTGTCCGCAATCCCGGAAGGAAAAAGCAAGCGGGTCACGGTGGGAGATGAGGAACTTGCACTCTGGCGTGTCCGGGGGAAGATTTACGCTGTCAACAACGTCTGTGCCCATCAACACATCGCAGCCCTTCACCAGGGGACCCTGGACGGCCTTCTCGTCTCATGTCCGATGCATGGATGGACCTATTCGCTGGAGACTGGAAAAGCGATCTCCGGCAGCGGCAGTGTGAGAACGTACGCGGTGAAGGTGGTGGGGGATGATATACTGGTGGAATACCGGGCAGAATGATGCGGAAGCCGGACGAAAAAGGCAAGATGCAAGAAATGGGAACTGGGAGTGCGGAAAACAGAATCAAGGCCAAAGCTCGCGAGCTTGGCTTCTCACTGGTGGGCATCGCCCCCGCCGGGGCACTTCAGGAAGAAGGGGCGCGCCTGCAGGAGTGGCTTCGGCGTGGATACCAGGGTTCGATGGCATGGATGGAACGGCGGGTTGAGAAGAGAACGGATCCACGGGTCGTGTTGCCCGACGCCAAGTCGGTGGTGTGTGTGGCGGTCAACTACTATACGCCGTTCGCGCACCGGGACGATGACGAGCACGGCAAGATCTCACGCTATGCATGGGGGGATGACTATCACCGCCTCCTCGGCCAGCGTCTCGAGGATCTTCGCGCGTGGATGACCACGGAATTTACCGGCTCGGAAGCCACATGGTATGTCGACACCGGACCGGTTCTGGAGAAGGCCTGGGCCCAGCGGGCGGGCATCGGGTGGCAGGGGAAACATTCCAACCTTATTACCAGGGAGTATGGGTCGTGGGTTTTCCTCGGAGAGATTATCACGACCCTCTTGCTGGAGCCTGATGCTCCGGCCACCGACCATTGCGGAACCTGCACCCTGTGCATCGAAGCATGCCCCACGGGAGCCATTGTCGAGCCCTATGTCGTGGATTCAGGGAGATGTCTTTCGTATCTTACCATCGAGCATCGGACGGAGATTTCCGGTGGGATCACCGCGCAGTTCGATGGATGGATCTACGGCTGCGACGTCTGCCAGGATGTCTGCCCCTGGGATGAAAAGTTCTCGCAGGAGACATCGGAGCGAGCCTTCATGCCGCGAGAAGATCACGCGGAGCCGAGATTGGATACCTGGTCCCGCATGAGCAGAGAGGAGTTCTCCCGGAAATTCCGGGGGAGCCCCGTTAAGCGGACGAAGTGGGAAGGGTTGATGAGAAATATCGGCATCGTCCGGGATTATTTTTCCCGGTGGAAAGTGTGACCCTTTGAGAATGCCCTGAGCATCTAACGGAGTGACTATGCCCAAGCATCATAAACTCATCATCGTCGGTTCGGGACCTGCGGGGCTCACTGCAGCGCTGTATGCCGCTCGCGCCAACCTCAAGCCCGTCGTGTTCGAGGGTGTCCAGCCGGGCGGGCAACTCACCATCACGACAGAGGTAGAGAACTTCCCCGCATTCCCCAACGGGATTCTGGGCCCTGAGCTGATGGAACTCTTCCGACAGCAGGCGCACAAGTTCGGAACGGTGTCGATCTACGAGGACATCGTCAAGGTTGATTTCTCCACACGGCCGTTCCGGCTTTGGACGGACAGGGATGAATTCAGTGCCGACGCCGTTATCGTGGCAACAGGGGCCTCTGCCAGGTGGCTCGGTATCCCTTCGGAAATGGAATACATGGGGTACGGTGTTTCAGCCTGCGCGACCTGCGATGGCTTCTTCTTCAGGAACCTTGAGGTCGTGGTGGTCGGGGGCGGAGACACGGCCATTGAAGAGGCGACATTCCTCAGCAAGTTCGCTTCGAAGGTGACGATTGTCCACAGGCGAGACATGCTTCGCGCTTCGAAGATCATGCAGGACAAGGCGCAGAGAAATCCAAAGATTGCATTCGTCTGGGATTCCGTGATCGAAGAGATCCTGGGGACGCACGAAGAAGGAAAGAAAGCGGTCACCGGCATCAGGCTGAAAAACGTAAAAACCGGTACCAGCACCGTTCTCCGGACAGATGGTGTGTTCATGGGTATCGGTCACAAGCCGAACACCGAGCTCTTCGCCGGGCAGCTTGAAACGGACCCGGTCGGTTACCTCATTACCAGGGAAGGCAGCACGCGGACAAGCGTTCCGGGCGTGTTTGCCGCCGGAGATGTTGCCGATAGCGTTTATCGGCAGGCTGTCACGGCCGCCGGTTCGGGATGTAAGGCCGCGATCGATGCCGAGCGCTGGCTGGAAAGCCAGCACGATTAGGGTCATTGCCACAGATGAAATTCGGTTAAGTTGACCGCTGCTCTTCGCACCCCAACCACTGATATAGCCGTCCCCCCCCCCTTTTCTTTTTTCGCTTTCGGAGAACCATTTCACGGGTCGTTATGTTACCTGAACGTCTCCGGAAGTCTCAATTCCATCATCTGTTCCATCAATCATTGGAGGGAGTATGAAGGTAGGGATTGTGTTCATTGTTGGGGTCTTTCTTGCTTCTGCGGTTCTGGCGACGATTCTTCCGCAGGAGTCATTTGCACAGAAGGGGACGAAATCGCTCATCGAGCGGGGCAGATACCTGGTGGTGCTTGGCGGCTGCAACCACTGTCACTCACCGAAGGTGTTTGGGCCAAATGGCCCCATGGTCGATACCACGAAGATTCTTTCCGGATCCCCAGCGTCGAATCCTGTGCTGACAGTGGGGGAAGGTGTTCTTGGACCGGAGAAATGGGGAGCTTTGACTACCAACGACCTCACAACCTGGGCAGGTCCATGGGGCGTGAGTTTTTCGCGCAACCTGACCCCTGACAAAGAAACTGGAATTGGCAGCTGGACTGAGGCCATGTTTATCAAGGCTCTCCGTACAGGGAAAGATATGGGAGAGGGGCGCCCGATCTTGCCTCCTATGCCCTGGGAAGACATCGGCAAATCTACGGATTCGGATCTGAAAGCGATGTTCGCCTATCTAAAATCATTGAAGCCCATCCATAACCCGATTCATGATCCTATTCCACCTGCCGGGAATAAAGGACAGAAGTAGCAAAAAAATCGCATTGAAGAGGTCCGCTCTATGTTGATGCAAAGAACGGCGATTCGTTGCTACGCCGGGGCTGTCGTGCTCCTTCTGTTGCTGAATTGGAATGTCCTGCAATGCGGAGAACCCGGGTATAAGATCATTCACGTGCAAGGAGGCGGCTTGGTCCGCGGTATGGTGCGGTTGTCCGGCAGCGTTTCGGATATGACTGTGCCGACGGGCAAGGATGAGAAGATCTGCGGCCCGACAGTCCTGCTCTCCCGACTATCGACAGGGCGGAACGGGGGCGTGAAAAACGCGGTCGTCTACATTCAAAACATTGAGGGAGGCAAACCCTTCGCCTCGGACAAGAAATACCTGTTGGATCAACACGGGTGCAAGTACGAGCCGCATGTCATGGTCCTGCCGTTCGGGTCGCCGCTGGAGATTGTCAACAACGATCCGGTCCTGCATAATGTGCATGTGTCCGAACTTGGCTCGGGGAGGATGTCGCTGCTGAACATCGCCCAGCCGATCAGAGGACAAAGGAGCGTCATCCAGGGATCACAGATCAAAAAAACCGGTTTCCTCGTGGCAACGTGCGATGCGGGCCATCCCTGGATGAATGCCTACATTATGGTCGCGGATCAACCGTACTTTGCGATGACGGACACTGACGGCAATTATGCGATTGAAAATATCCCGCCCGGGGAATACCGGCTCGTCATGTGGCACGAGGGAGTAAGGGTTACAAAAGTCGTGAAGGAAGGGACAAAGACCGTTCGTTATGAATACGAGGACCCCTATGTGTCAGAAAATCAACTGACGATTGAAAGAGGACAAACTTCCCGGGTCGATTTCAACATGCAGTTGCGCTAGCTCGTTGTTCCATATTGTCCCCCAGACTCTAAAGTCCGGCACCCTTCATTGCAGGGTGCCGGACTTTGTTTGTCTATATGGCAGACCGGTGCGACGAATTTTCACACCGTGCACGAGAGAATGGCAGACTGTGTGTGTCTTTATGGCATGGTCAACAAGTAAGGCTTTCTACCTCCATTCATAAATTCTTATACCTCAATAGGTTACTGTCGTAGGCAGGTTTTGGCATATCGCTTGACATCCAGTAAGACAATGATATTACCAATAACAATTCCATTATCAATAAGGAGGGATCACGATGGCACTTACAGTCTTTGATGATATTCTCAGTCTCGAGCGCCAAATTGGCAATATTTTCCAAGGGTTCACGGGAGGAACGGATCCAGCGCATTTCCTGCATTCTGGCGGGCAGTATCCTCTCATGAACATCTCTGACTCGAACGAAGAGATCGTGCTGGTAGCCGAGCTTCCGGGGGTCAAGAAGGAAGATATTCGTCTGACGCTTGACAATGGCCTGCTCACCATCAGTGGCGAGCGGAAGATGGTGGCGATGCCGGAGAAGGCTGAATGGCTGCGCAATGAGATCAGGACGGGGAATTTCTCCCGTGTGATCGAATTGCCCCGGCAGGTGAACTTCGACCAGATTTCTGCCGAGTTGTCAAACGGTATTCTTCGAGTGGTTTTACCGAAGGCCGAAGAAGCAAGACCCCGCGAAGTCTCGATAAAGTAAGATCCCGAAGGAGGAAACCATGGCAACCAACAAAGAAATGAGTGTGACGAAAGGCGGGTCCGAGCCCGCGGCGCGTATGGAAGGGCGAGAAGAAGAGTATCGCCTTCCCCTCGCGGACGTGTATGAAACCCCAGAAGCTTATGTGGTGATGCTGGACATGCCGGGGGCGCAGAAAGAGGGCATGCGGGTTCGTGTGGAGAAGGGAATGCTCACTGTCACGGCTGAAGCAGGAACGCACTTTGACGGGAGCGGAACTGTTCTTCATGAAGAGGGCCGGACAGCCGGGTACTCGCGTGCCTTCTCTCTTGGCGAAGGCATCAATCTGAAAAATGTCGATGCTCAATTTCAGGACGGGGTTCTCAGTATCAAGCTCTTCAAAAATGAAGAGTTGAGACCCCGAGAGATTTCCATCAGGTGAAACATATTGTTGAAGGAGGGATGAACCATGGCGATCGTACGTTGGAACCCTGCGCGGGAACTCGCAACGGTTCCCGCAGACATTCTGAGCATGCAGCGCGAGATCAACAGACTGTTCAATGATTTCTTCCGCAGTGACCGCGACGAGTCTTCGCTCCTTGCCCAAGCCTGGAGGCCCGCGGTTGACATCACCGAAGAGGACGACGCATTTGTGGCGAAGGTGGAGCTGCCCGGCGTCAACAAGGATGACGTGAAGATCACGATGCAGGACAATGTCCTGACCATCCGCGGCGAGAAGAAAGGGAAAGAGGAGAACCTTCGCCGTGTCGAACGCCAATACGGTTCGTTTCAACGGTCGTTCACGCTGCCGACGTCCGTCAAGAGCGACAAGATCGAGGCGGAATACAAGGACGGCATCCTGACGATCAGCATGCCGAAAGCGGAAGAAGCAAAACCGAAACACATTGACGTCAAGGTGAAGTGATTGACGTTCGCCTTGAATGTGGCGGGACCTGCAGGGAGGGTGGGAGTCTGCAGCGTCCCGTCTTTTTGTCTTTTTTTATCACTCGTGAGGAAGAGAAAATGGCGCAAGAGAAAAAAGAGAAGGAAGTGGAAGTGGGGCCGACTTCGGTTCCCAAGGCAATGCCTGTCCTGCCTCTCCGCAACTCGGTATTTTTCCCCCGTCAGGTCATGCCGTTGACGGTCGGGCGAGAAGGCAGCATCAAGGTCATTGAGGAAGCTGCGCAGGGAGAAGGCCTTCTGGTCATCGTTGCCCAAATAGACGAAGGCGTTGAGACGCCGAAAGAAACGGATATTCACTGGTTCGGGACCCTGGCCAAGATCCTGAAAACATTCACTCTGGCGGATGGCACGCGCAGCGTGCTGGTGCAGGGGATCCGGCGCGTCCAGCTCATTTCCATCCTCCATGCAGATCCGTATCTCCGTGCTGTCGTCCGGGAGCGGGAGGATACCCAGAGTGAAGGAGTGGAAATAGAAGCAATGGCGACCACCCTGAAGAGCCTCTTCAAGAAGGCCGTCGCGCTTTCGCCAAATCTGAGCGACGAGCAACTCTCGGTCATCCTGAACATCAACGAAGCGGATGCCATTGCGGACATCATCACGTCGACGCTGCCGGTGAGCGTTGCGGAAAAGGAACAGGTTCTGGAGAGCCTCGACGTTCGCAAGAGGCTGGAGCTCGTCATGTTGATTCTTACCAAGCTCGTTCAGAAACTAGAACTCGGGACCAAGATCCAGTCCGAGGTTCAGGAGGAGATCAACAAGTCGCAGCGGGAGTACTACCTCCGTGAACAGATGAAGGCGATCAAAAAGGAGCTCGGCGAAGACGAAGGCAACATGGAGTCGAACGAGCTCAAGAAGCGGATCGACGATGCCCACCTGCAGGGGGAAGTCCTGAAGGTGGTCAACAAGGAGGCGAAAAAACTTTCCCAGATGAACCAGGCATCCCCGGAGTACACGGTGACGAGGAATTATCTCGACTGGATCCTGGACCTTCCGTGGAGCGTGAGCACCGCGGACACGCTGGACATCGTGAAAGCGCGGGAAGTGCTGGACCGGGATCACGATGGACTGCAGGAAGTGAAGAAGAGGATTCTGGAATACCTGGCCGTCAGGAAACTCAAGCAAGATATGCGGGGCCCCATCCTGGTGTTCGTGGGCCCGCCCGGTGTCGGCAAGACATCCCTGGGCCGCTCGATCGCAAATGCGCTCGGCAGAAAACTCGTGCGCATTTCTCTTGGAGGCGTGCATGATGAGGCGGAGATCCGCGGCCATCGGAGAACATACATTGGAGCGTTGCCCGGCCGGATCATTCAGGGCCTGAAGAAAGCGGGATCGAACAACCCGGTCTTTGTCCTCGACGAGATCGACAAGGTGGGGCAGGATTTCCGGGGAGATCCCTCGTCGGCGCTTCTGGAAGTGCTGGATCCGGAGCAGAACTTTTCGTTCAGCGACCACTATCTTGAGGTCCCTTTTGACCTTTCCAAGGTGATGTTCATCGCAACCGCGAACATGATCGAGACGGTGCCCCCGGCGTTGAGGGACCGGATGGAGATCATAGAGATTCCGAGTTACGTCGTCGAAGAGAAACTGTCTATCGCCCGGCGCTTCCTCCTGCCCAAACAGTTGGCCGAACATGGCCTGAAGACCGACCAGCTTGATATCGATGACGACGCGATGCGGGCCATCATCGAAGGGTACACCAGGGAGGCAGGCGTTCGCAATCTCGAGCGCCGTATCGCTACCATCGCACGAGGGGTGGTGCGGGAGATCGCCGAGGGGACGAGGGAGCGTGTTGGAGTAAAGAAAGATACGCTCACGCGCTACCTGGGTCAGCAGAAATTCTTCCCCGAAGTCTCCGAGCGCATCAACCGGGCGGGGGTGGCTGTGGGTCTTGCCTGGACTCCGGTCGGAGGAGACATCCTCTTCATCGAGGCGACGCAAATGGAGGGGACAGGCAAGCTGATCCTGACCGGTCAGCTGGGGGATGTGATGAAAGAATCGGCACAGGCGGCGTTGAGCTATATTGCCGCAAACGCGAGAAAGCTCGGGATTTCTCCTGACTTCCGGTCGAAGACGGACATACACGTGCACGTGCCGGCAGGGGCGATTCCCAAGGACGGTCCATCGGCCGGCGTCACAATGCTGACAGCCCTGACTTCACTGCTCACCGGGAGGCTGGTGCGCAGTGACCTCGCCATGACCGGTGAGATCACGTTGCGGGGGGCAGTGCTGCCCATCGGGGGTGTGAAGGAAAAGGTGCTTGCAGCGCACAGGGCGGGCATCAAAACGATCATTCTTCCCGAACGGAACAGGTTGGATCTCGAAGAGATCCCGAAGGCCGCGCATGACGGAAGTTACGCGATTCAGTTTCATTTCGTCAAGGAGATGAGTCACGTGCTCGACCTGGCGCTTCTTTCCGAGGAAGAATCAAAGCAGCAGGCGATGTCCCGGCTGGATCTTCAACCGCTTGCCATGAACTGACCATCGATCGCTGTTCGTGACGCCCCGCCCCCTGCGTAAAGGGGCGGGGCTTTTGTTGTACGCCCAGCATGACGTATACCTTGGAGGTGCAAGTCCTCCCAGAAGCCGACCATGGCGACTGAAGCAAAGCGCAACTGCAGAAGGGTGACCGACTGTGGGAAGGAAGCGTGGAGCGCAACCGCGGGCCGACGAACAGAAACCGGATAGGAGGCAGTGCCGATCAGGGCGAGCGGGCAATTGACCGCAAAGCTCCCATGGTCAACGATCAGGCGCTGTAAATCCGGCGGTCGCGCGGCGAAGGGTAGACATCTTATCTGGGGAGATCTCGCCTTATGCCTGAAAGGGTGACGCGATGAGCGGTGCGAGAAGTCAGCAGAGGCCGTAGTAGGTGCGGGGGGTGCCCCGCGGCGAAGGGCCAAACAGAAAGAAGAGCAGAGGAAACGATGCGCCTCAAAGACACATGGCCTCAGATGTCCGGGCAACTGGAACTCCCACTGGAAGGCAGGGGTGAAGCCCCGAGAGTTCAGCGGAGTGAGGAAGTGCCGATGGCGGCTCGCGCAACCGAAGGCTCGGGAAGATGCGACCTGATGGAAATGGCGGTACGCCGCGCAAATCTTCAGGCTGCACTGAAGCGCGTCAAGAGTAACAAAGGGAGTCCGGGAATCGACGGGATGACCGTGGACGAACTGAGCGCACACCTGAAGGGACACTGGGAGACGATCCGCGAACAACTGCTCGCGGGGACCTACCAGCCCCAGAGGGTGAAGCGACAGCTTATTCCCAAGAGCGGGGGAGGGATGCGGGAGCTTGGCATTCCGACCGTGCTCGACCGGTTCATCCAGCAGGCGATGCTGCAAGTCCTGCAGTCGGAACTGGATGGTGGGTTTTCGCGGCACAGCTACGGGTTCCGACCGGGCAAGAGGGCGCATCAGGCAGTATGCACCGCGCAGAAGTACGTCCAGGAAGGATACCGATGGGTGGTGGACGTGGACTTAGAGAAGTTCTTCGACCGCGTCAATCACGATGTGCTGATGGGCAAACTCGCCAAGCGTGTAAGGGACCGCCGGGTGCTCATGATTATCCGCCGCTATCTGGAGGCGGGCGTCATGGAGCACGGTGGGGTGGTGATAGAACGTTATGAGGGAACGCCGCAAGGTGGACCCCTGTCACCGCTATTGGCCAACGTGTTGCTCGATGAAGTCGACAAGGAGTTGGAGAAGCGTGGACACCGGTTCGTCAGGTATGCGGATGATTGCAACGTATACATGCAATCACGCCATGCGGGCGAGCGGGTCATGCGCCTGCTCCGGAAGCTCTTCACAGGGCTGAAACTCCGCATCAACGAATCGAAAAGCGCGGTTGATCTGGCGCAACGCCGCAAGATCCTGGGGTACTCGTTCTGGGTAGCCTCGGGAAAAGTGGTGAAACGCCGGGTAAGCAAGAAGGCGATCAAAGCGATGAAAGACCGGGTACGGGAGATCACGAAACGTAACCGGGGCAGGAGCATCGGACAAGTGGTGGCGGAGTTGCGAAGCTATCTCGTAGGCTGGAAGGAGTACTACCGGCTTGCAGATACTCCAAAGATCTTCACCGCACTTGACGAATGGATCCGCCACCGCTTGAGAGCCTTACACCTGAAGCAGTGGAAACGGGGCACGACCATCTACCGGGAACTCCGTTCCCGCGGCATGTCGCGCGACTCCGCCGCCAAGGTTGCCTCCCATGGCCGCAGTTGGTGGAACAACTCCGCCATGGCGATCCATCTAGCGCTCCCGAACACGTACTTCGACCAACTCCAGCTTCCTCGATTGGCTGGATAAACAATCACTTTCTGAACCGCCCGGTGCGGACCCGCATGCCGGGTGGTGTGGCAGGGGTCGTCGGGGATTACCCGACGCCCCTATGCCGATTGACATTGCCATCTTTCTTTCGTATTATGGTGCGTAAAATCAACGACTTACGGCCCTTCGAAGGTACTCCGCCATGTCAAAATCCACGAAGTGGTTCCTCATTATTCTCGGCATCCTTGCGATCATTGCAGCGGGTTTCATTCTCCTTTTCATTTCCATTTTGGGCGAAAGTAGTGAATCTACCGAGACGGTCACGACCGGCTCGGGGGACAAGATCGCCGTCATAGACTTGAAGGGGGTGATTTCCTCTTCCGAGGATGTCAATCGCCAGTTGAAGAAGTACCGGGAGAATCATTCCATCAAAGCGATCTTGTTGCATATTGATTCCCCCGGCGGGGGGGTCGTGGCAAGCCAGGAAATGTACGAAGAAGTCCGCAAGACCCGCGAGGGTGGAATGCCGGTCGTGGTATCCATGGGATCCCTTGCTGCAAGCGGGGGATACTACGTTGCCTGCGGCGGCTCGCGCCTGGTGGCCAACCGGGGCACATTGACCGCCAGCATCGGCGTGATCTCGGAGTTTCTTCAGTTGCACGATGCACTGACAAAATTGGGCGTTGACGTCAAGACCATCAAGTCAGGCCGGTTGAAGGATGCCGGCTCCCCCACCCGCAAGATGAGCGATGAAGATGAGCGCTATTTCCAGAGCCTGATGGATGATGTCCATCGTCAGTTCATCGCGGTGGTGGAGCGGGAGAGGAAAATGAGCCATGATGCGGTGGTGGCGGTGGCCGATGGCCGCGTCTTCACGGGCGAGCAGGCCGTGACCATGGGGCTTGTCGATACGCTCGGCACGTTTGAAGATGCGGTAAAGATTGCGGCCTCCCTTGGGGGGGTCCGCGGCGAGCCTGCGATCGTGAAGGAGCGAAAGCGACAGTCCTGGCTGCCTTCCCTCCTGGGCGACATGGGAGAGACGGTGAAAGATCTGACGCAGGAAATTCTAGACAGGCCCATTCTCTCTTACCGGTTTGCCGGTCCCTTCTAAGCCGGATTCCGATACCACAACAACAGAGGAGGTGCACGTTGACTAAGGCGGATATTGTCGACACCATTGCCACCGCGACAGGGCTGACCAAAGTGGAAACGGAAGCGGTGGTGGACGGATTCATCTCCACGGTGATCAACGCGATGAAAGAGGGGAAGAACATCGAGATCCGGGGCTTCGGCAGTTACAAGGTGAAGAAGCGTAAGGGAAGGGTTGCCCGAAACCCGAGGACTGGCGAGCAGGTCATGGTGAGCGAGCACTGGGTGCCGCTGTTCAAGGTTTCCAAGGAAGTGAAAGCCCTGGTGAACGAGAACATGCAGAAAGGGAGCGCGTAGTTTCGACATGGCTTTAGCACGGATCGTGTGCGGTGAATGCGGTGCCGATATTCCTTCCGGCGGAGCGGCCTGTCCCCGGTGCGGCGCTTCCGTGGAATTGCCTGCAGCCGGCTCCCAGGATGTCCGCCGGGTTTGCACGCTGTGCGGTTACCGGAATCCGGCAACGGCGACTTTCTGTGAATCGTGCGGCGCAAAGCTGTCAGGGGTTGCCGCAGCCGAACCCGCTCCGCGGGGAGGGCGCGCGTCGAAATCCGGACAGGCGGTGCCCGTGCGTGGCAGGAGCAAAGCCCCCCGGAAGGAGAGGGGATCGCGGGTTGAGCCCTGGCAGGTGATCTCGGGTGTGGCCGTGCTCGCATTGATCGTCGTGGTGGTCTATTTGTTGGTGTCGCGTGACCAGGGCCCGGCGCCGGGGAAGGTCGCTTCTCCGCAGCCCCAGGCCGCTGCATCGATGGCGCAGATCGAGTCGTTGCAGCAAGCGGTGGATGCCAATCCGCGTGACGCGGCCGCGCGGCTTCATCTGGCGAATGTCCTGCACGACAACGGAATGCTCACCCGTGCGATCGACAACTACAACGAGTACCTCGCGCTTGAGTCCAAGGATCCCAACGCCCGCGTGGATCTGGGCATCTGTTATGATCAGCTCGCATTGCAGGATTCGTCCAACGCCCCGCGGTACTTTGCCCTCGCGGTCCGGGAAATGCAAATAGCCGCGAAAGAGGCTCCGACGCATCAGCCCGCGGCATTCAATCTTGGCATTGTGAACCTTCACATGGGAAACCTGGAAGAGTCCAACAAATGGTTCAAGCGCGCGGTGGAGTTGGACGGCGCTTCCGAGCTGGGGATGCGGGCCCAGAAGATTCTGCAACAACACTCATTTTCCCAATAACTCTCAGGTCGAACAGGAAAGGAGGTCTCATGCCGAGCGGCAAGAAACGCAAACGCCACAAAATGGCGACGCACAAGCGGAAGAAGCGCTTGAGAAAGATGCGCCATAAGAAGAAGATGCGCTAGGTTGCTTCTTTCGGTGGAAGTTGATATCATAATTTGTTCACTCCTTTTTCCGAAGGATACGGTATGGCAGAGAACAACGGGATGGTGAAGGGCCTGGTCATCGGTCTTCTGGCGGGAAGTGCGATCGGTGCAATTGTCGCGTTGCTGTATGCACCCAAGAGCGGGAAGGAGCTGCGGGCGGACATCCGGGAAAAAACGGATGACCTGGTAGGAGGAGCGGAGGAATACCTCCATGCGGCAAAGTCGAAAGCCGGCGAGATCGTCAGTGAAGCAAAGCGGCGCTCCGACCAATTGATTTCGGAGGCAAAGAAGAAGGCGGACTCGTTGCTCGAAGACGCCGATAAAGTCATTTCCGACGCCCGTCAGAAGGTGGGACCGATCGTGCAGGAAGGAGTCAAGGTGAAGGAGGCGGTCAAGGCGGGGGTCGAAGCATTCAAAGAGGAGCGGCGCCGGTCTTGATCCGGGCCCCGCAGACAGGAGTCTTCCGTGCAAGATCTGCTCACCATCGCTGAAATTCTGGCTCTCCTCTGTGTGTCAGCACTCTGCGTCTATTTGATCGTGGTGCTTGCGCGTGTGAAGGAGACCCTCGGCCATGTGGAGAGGGATGTGAATGACCTGGCGGCCCACGCGTTACCAATTCTCGAGAACACCGAATACATCACGGCGCGACTGAAGAGTGTTGCCGAAAACGTTGACGATCAGGTGCTCACCGTGCGGGAGTCCATCGCGTCGATCAGGGAAATCGCTGACAACGTCGTCGCGCTCGAGCGGAAAATCCAGGAGCGGATCGAAGGGCCGGTGCTCGACGGTGTCTCCTATCTTTCCGCGATCGTCACCGGCATTCGAACATTCATTCAGCGCGTCCGCGCCTGAGCGCAGTGCAACTCCCGGACAGGACTGGCCGTGCCCGCATGGGCGCCGGCCACGTGCTGTGCTGTCTCCTGTGCACAACAATTGAATGGAAGGAATTCACTTTGCTATGAAGGAATACACGGCTGATCACATCCGCAACGTGAGCCTCATCGGCCACGGAGGTGCGGGGAAGACGTCGCTGTCCGAGGCATTGCTCTTCTCCGCTGGAAGCACCACCCGCCTCGGAAGAGTTGAAGAAGGCAATACCCTCTCCGATTACCACTCCGACGAAAACGAACGACAGATCTCGATTACCACCTCGCTCCTCTTCTGTGAATGGAAAGGCGTCAAGATCAATATCCTGGATACGCCGGGATATACCGACTTCACGGGCGAGGTCATCGCATCACTGCGGGTGACAGATACGGCGGTCGTGCTGCTCAAGGCGGTGGAAGGAGTGGAAGTCGGAACGGAAATCGTCACCAGGTATACCTCCGAACGGGGCAACGCCGTGATCTATCTGGTCAACAAGCTCGACCAGGAGAACGCCGACTTCGACAGAGTGCTCACGCAGGCGCGCGACACGCTGAGCCATGACATTATCGCGTTGCAGTTTCCGCTCAACGCAGGACTTGGTTTCGACAGCATTGTGGATGTGGTTAGGATGAAAATGCTGAAGTTTGCGCCGGGCGGAAGCGGCAAGTACACCGAGCACGAAATTCCCCCGAACGTGCAGGCGCGTGCGCAGGAGCTGCGCCAACAGATGCTCGAACTCATCGCCGAGACCGACGAGAATCTTCTCAACAACTATCTGGAAAAGGGAGGACTGAGCGATGCCGAGGTGCGCGAGGGACTGCGCACAGGCATACGCCAGCGTAAAGTGTTCCCTCTCCTCTGCGCGTCGTCCACGCAGAACATCGGTGCTTCCAGCCTGCTGGACTTCCTCGTGGATTACAGCCCGGCACCTGCCGATCTCGGAGCGATCCCCGGTCTTCAGCCCGGTGCCACAAACGGGAACGGGACGGTCGAGGTCAAGCAGGACCCGAATGGTCCTCCTGCACTCTTTGTCTTCAAAACGATCTCCGAGTCCCACGTGGGGGAGCTTTCGCTGTTCCGCCTCTACTCGGGGACGGTCAGCCCGGGGCTCGACATGGTGAATTTTTCCAACGGCAAGTCAGAGCGCCTCGCCCAGATGTTCGTCGTGAACGGCAAGGAGCGCAAGGAAGCTCCCAGGCTGATGGCGGGAGATCTCGGTGCGGTCGTGAAACTCAAGGACACCCACACGAACAACACGCTCAGCAGCAAGAGTTTCCCCGTCGTGTTTCCGGCGACGGAGTTCCCCGAGCCGGTCTTCCACGCTGCCGTCCTCCCGAAAGCCAAGGGGGATGAAGACAGGATCTCCACCGGCCTCCATTCCCTCCACCAGGAAGATCCCACGTTCATGTTCCGCGTGGACCCGGAGCTCCACCAGACCATCATCAGCGGACAGGGGGAGCTGCACCTGGATGTCATCGTTAAGCGCCTCAAGCAGCGCTATAACGTGGACGTGGATATGAGCGAACCCAAGGTGCCCTACCGCGAAACGATCAAGGCGGTGGTGAAGGACGCCGAGTACAAGCATAAGAAACAGAGCGGCGGTCACGGACAGTACGGCCATGTCCACCTGCGGCTCGAGCCGCTCCGGAGAGGCCAGGGATTCGAATTTCTGGATGAGATCGTCGGCGGCGTCGTGCCCGGCAAGTTCATCCCTGCTGTGGAGAAGGGCGTTGTCGAGGCGATGAAGGAGGGTGTGCTGGCAGGCTACCCGGTTGTGGACGTGCGAGTCGCATTGCACTATGGATCGTACCACGACGTCGACTCCTCAGAAATGGCGTTCAAGATCGCCGGATCGCAGGCGTTCCGCAAGGGATTCCTCGAGGCCAAGGCGATCCTCCTGGAGCCGATCTATGACATCGAAGTGAAAGTGCCTGAAGACGCGATGGGAGAAGTGATGGGAGATATCTCGTCGCGCCGGGGGAAGATCTCCGGGATGGAGGGGGTCGGTCATTCCCAGTTGATCCGCGCGCAGGTTCCTGCTGCCGAGCTGCACAAATATGCCACCGTGTTGCGTTCAAAAACCGGAGGACGGGGCATCTTCAAGGCAAGCTTTTCGCATTATGAAGAAATGCCGCGAGAGCAAGCCGAGAAAGTCATTGCCGCGTCGGAGAAAAACAAGAACAAAGAGCAGGAAGCCTGAGCGTTCATCCGGATTGCGACAGGGGTCTGTAAAGGTTGGGGTCGGGATGGATCTCCCCCCTCAACCTTTTTTTTCAGCGTGAAGGAGCTACTCCGTGGAAAGAATGTGGTCCCCCTGGCGTTCAAAATACATCGACACGTTCAAAGGGAACGCCGGGAAAGGAAAGCGCAAGAAGAAGAGCCTTTTTACGGATGCCTGGGAATCGCGTGCCGACGATAAGAATCTCATTGTCTGGCGCGGGCGGCATTGCTTCGTGATCATGAACCGCTATCCGTACAATAGCGGGCACGTGATGATTGTCCCGTACCGGCAAACGGGCAGGTTCGAGGAATTGACCCCCGACGAGCTCGGAGAGATGATGAGCACTGTGCAGCGCGCGATCCGGGCGTTGGACGTCACCATGCGTCCGCACGGGTACAACTTCGGCGCGAACCTCGGACGCGTCAGCGGTGCCGGCGTTGACGGGCACATCCATTTCCACCTCGTCCCCCGATGGAACGGGGATACAAACTTCATGCCTGTTCTCGCGGACGCAAAGGTGATATCCGAGGATATGCGTAAAACACTCAAAAAACTCCAGAAAGCTTTTCGGGAGCCTGCTGCTGGCGATTAAACATTCTGTCTGCGCTCTTGTCTAACCAATTGAACCTGTCGGCCGGTGAATGGAAGAATTATCGGATCTCCAACTGATTGAAGAGGTTCGGAACGGAAAACGACGGGCATTCACCGAACTGATGCGCCGGTACCAGCAGCGAGTGTACTGGGCCGCGCGGCGCATCGTTGGGACCCATGAAGACGCTGATGACATTGCCCAGGAAACCTTCGTAAAGGCATACACCGCTCTGGGGGATTTCCGGGGGGAGTCAAGCTTCTTCACATGGGTGTATCGGATCGCAATCAACCTGTCGCTGAACGCGGTCCGGAAACGGCAGATGGTGAGCTACCTGAAGGAAAATGAGATCATCAACAGAATCTTCCCGTCATCGGATGATCCCTCGCGGGAAGTGGAATTCAAAGAGACCCAATCCCGACTCCAGGAAGCGATCGCCCGGCTTCCCGAGAAACAGCGGGCGGTCTTTGTGATGCGCTATTACGACGAGATGTCCTATGAGGAAATCAGTGAAGTGATGAAGACCTCGGTTGGCGGATTGAAGGCCAACTTCTTTCATGCGTTGCGCAAAGTGCGGGAGTATATGACCGATGAAACTCCGTCAGGAACATCCGGACATAACCGAAAGTGATGAACGGGACCTTGTGGATGCGGTTCGGATGCTGGAACGCGAACAGGGGGGAGGATGCACCCGGGGTGCCCCAGGCGTACTGGCAGAACCTGATCGTTCGGACGAACCGGAAGGTCGACGAGGCAGCCAGCGGAAAGGCCATATCGATAAGCTGGGCGGCGCGCGTTGCGATCCCCGGCGTCGTTGCCATTGTTTCGTTTCTTATCGCACTCCACTATTACGTGCCGGTGCAGACCCGCCAGCATAGCGATGTGGAATCGATCGTGCTCGGCCTTCCTGACCGGGCTGTAGATTCGCTGTTGACAGACTCCTCGCTTTCAGAAGAGACGCTCGTTGCCGTCGCTGCGAACGAGCATCTGTTCGATGTGTCGAGCGAGCAGATCGGCGAGTATTTCATAGAAAATGGCAATGCCACCACGCTTGTGGAACTGTTGCCCGAACAGCAAGCTGATCAAATGCTGGACCTCCTTGCGAAAGGAAAGTAACGCCATCTCCCGGAGCTTCTCATGAACCTCACGCGTACTATTGCGATTGCAACGCTCCTCTGCTGTGCCGAACTGGCCGCCGCCCAGCCCAGTATGCCTTCCCCTGACCAGCGCCCGCTGGAACGGATTGAACGATTGCGAAAGGTGCGGCTCATCGAAATGCTGGATATGAAGGAAGACCAATCGGTACGGTTTTTCGCGCGCATGAATGATCATGAGAAGGTCCGGCGTGAGCTGAAGCGCAAAAAGGGGGAAGTGCTCGATCGGATTGAGCGGCTCGTACGGAATCATGCCGATGACGCGGAGTTCGAGAAGGAATACCCTGGGGTTCGCGCCATTGACGCCGAGGTCGCAGAAGAAAACTGGAATTTCTTCGACAGCTTGAAAGACATCCTTACCCCGGAGCAGCGCGGAAAATACCTGCTCTTCGAGCGGCATTTTGAAGTTGAGTTGCGGGAGGCGATGCGCGAGGCTGTGCGCATGCGTCATCGTGGCGATCCGCCGCAGACCCCTTGATTGTTCGGCCATCTTCATCATGTAGTAATTCGCAACACAAAAACTTTTCCCCTCATCTTTTCCCATTCCTGCATCCAATTTTCGCATTTGTGGAAATTGTAATGTAGAAAAATGCAACAATGCGCGGTGCCCTATCCCACCCTGTTTCCAACGCGCTCTTAAGGCGTTGCATCTCAACAACTTCCGCAACCCCCGTTTTGTTCAAATCCCTTCAAATTGACCGCCTTTTGGCATGAACATTGACTTATGAAGGACTGAGTCACCGCGGTATTTCCCTGTCTGAGCCACTGACAGGACATACCCACCCTTCCAAGGCTTCACCTGTTCTCCGACTGCAGATGTAGTTCTTCGTGCAGCAATCAACTCAATCAATAGAGGGCAACCCAATATGAAACACATTGGTATAACCTGTCTCATCCTGGTCTTGGCTGTGCTGATGCTGGTGTCCACAGACGCCTCTGCAGCGATCAAGATCAAAACCGTGGGGCGCGCACTCAACGACTATCCGGGGTCCAAATGGACGATCGCCAATGGCCTCCGCGTTGTCGGTGTGGGCTCAAAAGTTTTCCTTGCGGCCGATACGGTCGGCTCCGGCGAGACCGGGACACCGTCCTGGTCTTTCGCAGGCTCACTACCCGCCGGCTCCGCAACAATACTCGACAGCACGAACTTGCTCGGGACCAGTTTCACGGCTGATGTCGCCGGCTTCTACTATCTTACGGTCACCGTTGGCGCGTCAACTGCTAAGGATACGATCTACGCCAGCACGTATGGCGGAGTTGCATCCACGGCTGATGCCGGATGCACCTGCCACAATGGTTCGGCTTTTGCTCCGGGCAATGCCACCACGATCAAGACGTCCTGGCAGACCTCCGGACACTCCATGATCTTTTTTGAAGGTGTCACCGGGCAGCTCGAAGTCGATGCCACGATCAACAAAGGGATGTATGCAAAGAATTGCATCCAATGCCATACAGTGGGCTGGGATCCGAATCTGAACAATGGCAACTTCGGGTATCTTGCCCATACTCTGCCTGCACCTGCTCCGGCGTCATGGGATTCCACCTGGTTCGCAGGCCTGCCCCTTACGGCTGACGGACGCGATGTTATGATCACGCCGGGTGATTCCACCATTTGGAACGGAATTCCGTCGGCGATGGTACCGCTGGCCACGATCGGTTGCGAGAACTGCCACGGCCCGGCCACCGGTCACAAGATGGGCGGCGGCGTTGGCAACTTCCGGCAGAGCATCGACAAGTCCATGGACGCCGCGGTCTGCAACCTGTGCCATAATGGATCCGGCCGGCACAGCCTCGGCTCAGCATTCAACACCTCCGCACACGCGCTGCCGCCCAGCGAAGCACGCGTGAATTGCTCCCCCTGCCACCAGGGTGCCACGTTCGTGAAGTGGGTGAAGGCTGGCAAGGACACCACCGGGTTCGCCGCAAGCGTTACGACGGCAGAACTCAACACACCGATCACCTGCGCGGCATGCCACGATCCTCACACGGCACAACTCCGCCAGGTTTCGGTGGATTCTCTGCGCAACGGCTTCAAATTCACACCGTCGGGCAAAAGCCAGGTCTGCTCCTACTGCCACTCGTCACGTTACAGCGTGACTGTGCGCGTGACCACGAAGGCACCATATTACGGGTTTACCAACCGCTACGGCCCGCACGAGAATCCGCAGTATGACATGCTCGTCGGCGGAAACGGCTACGAGTACGGCGACCCTGTCATCTCCGGCATCACCACGCACAAGGGACTTGAAGATGGCTGCGTCACATGCCATATGCAAGGACGCACGCGCAGCGGCAACACCCTTGCCAACCATGGTTGGTCAATGACCGATACAACCGGCGGCTTCCAGCCAGTTACGGTGTGCAAAGGGTGCCATGGCGAGATCGAAGATTTCAACGGCGTCAAGGCCGTCTATGACTATGACGGGAACGGCAAGATCGAGGGCGTGCAGACGGAAGTTCAGGGGCTCCTCGACCGGGTGAAGGCGATACTCCCAATCGACGCCACCACCGGCGAACCGAGCACGTCAACGAATGACTCGCTTGCGTATAAAAACAGACCTGATCTCGTCCAGGCGCTCTGGAACTACTACTTTGTGATGAACGACGGAAGCATGGGCGTCCACAACACGAAGTATGCGGTCTCTCTATTGCAGAAGGCGCTTGGCACGTATCCGTTGGATGTGAAGCCGGTCGGCGGCGAGATCCCGAAGGAGTTCGCCCTGAACCAGAACTATCCGAACCCGTTTAACCCGTCCACCACCATCAGCTTTGCGCTGCCCAAGAACGAGCAGGTGAGGCTGGAAGTCTATGACATTCTCGGCAATCTCGTCAAGACCGTGGTGAACCAGGAGATGGGTGCCGGCACGTACCAGGTGGTCTGGAACGGCATCGACCAGAACGGCGCAAAGGTAGCCAGCGGCGTCTATCTGTACAGACTCCAGGCAGGTTCATTCTCGACCGTGAAAAAGATGCTTATGTTGAAATAAGCCTTCATCATCGCATTCGTTCCGCAGTTGAACAGGCGGCCCACTCAGGGCCGCCAGTTTTTTTAAGGACCGTCCTTCGCCCCCTTCGTCTCAGACAATTCGTTCCTTACGGTTGCCATTCACCAATGAGTTTGCGTCAGGCATGACGGGCGTCGCTCAGGAGCACGCGTTTGTGCCACTTGACATGAACCGCACGTCGATTATCGCTGGTCATTTGACATATTTGTGACCCTGAGCGACTGACGGCGTTTCGCGTCGGCAGGAGTCGAAGGACTCTTGATTTTCCCCCGGGATTTCTCTATGTTATTTTTGCCTTAGAACATCAAATCCTTTGAAGGAGTGCAATATCGATTTCTTTTGCTATCGATTGGAGGGCGGTCCGGCCGATGTCGCAATATGTGTCCGGCATGACTCCCTCGCAATGGTCTTCACCAGTAGAGAATCGAATTGGACTCCTCCACCCAACGGCATTGGTTTTCCGTAGGCTTTTCCCTGTCCGGAGTAGTGTATCTTGTCCTGGTCATTCTGGGCCTGGGATTCTCTCTCTTCTGGCCGAAAAATGCCGCTGGCTATTCCCGGCGTGGTGTTGATCCTTTTCCTTTTTCGCTTGCGGGACCTTCGTCTGATCTGACTTCGGTGTGCTGGCCCGGCCCTCTCCCTGCCGACAGTGTCTGTGAAGATGCTTCCGATAGCGTCACAGAAACCCGGTTCATGCCCGAACCGCTGTCCGCCGCGGATCTCTCTCTTCCCCCGGTTCATGAACCTGCCGCGCTACTCGACACTATTATAATGCCGATAATGCCGCCCCCGGGGGGGCCGCCTCCGATGCAACTCCTGGCTTTTTCGTCCGCCATGCGTGATCCGCTGCAGGGGCAGGACACGACGCGCGGGCGCAACTGGCTCTTTCCCGGAGACACGACGCGATCAAGCGGACGGGATTCGGCGGCATTCAGGCAGCGACTGGACTCTCTCTACCGCGCCGGTGTGGACACAACAGGAATGCGGTTTGTCTGGGCAGATACGACACGGCGGGACTCCACTTTTTCGGATTCACTCCTGACACGAACACGCCCGCTCAAGGTTACCGATACGACCTACGTCGTGTACCTCGACTCCACCGCGCGACTCAAGGAATTCACGTACAGCCGAGCCGATTCCCCTCAGGTGTCTCTGTTTCCCCGACGGATCTATCCGCTGTTCGGAGCCAATCACTCTCCAAGCTACCGCCGCGAGCTGGTGCTGGATTCCACCGGCAATACGCTCCGCGTACAGGAGACCGTCGGGGGAGTCAACGTGAAAGTCCCGGTCTCCATCCCGTTGACGGATTACATTCAGGAGCGGCAGAGGTACGAGTGGCACAAGATGTTGGCTGACGAGGCCCGGCGGCCCAAGCAGCTCACCGAACGAAACGACCTTGGCGAGTTGTTGAGCAACATCACGAAGATCCAGATCCCGATTCCTCCCAACCCGATCTTCAGCATTTTCGGCAAGCCTGTCATCAATCTGAATATCAGCGGATCGGTGGACATCAAGGCGGGCTTCCGCAACACGAAGTCCGACCAGACCACCATCTCGTACCTCGATCAGAGCAGGAACGAACCCGACTTCAGCCAGGAAGTGCAGGTCGGCGTGAACGGGACGATCGGGGACAAACTGAACATCCTTGCCGACTGGAACACGCAGCGAACGTTCGAATACGAGAACCAGCTCAAAATCAAATACACCGGATACGAAGACGAGATTGTGCAGAGCGTCGAGGCCGGCAACGTTTCGCTGCAGACTCCTTCGTCCTTCATCGGCAGCAGCCAGGCGCTGTTCGGCGTGAAAGCGAAATTCCAGGCCGGCCCCCTGACGATGACGGCACTGGCATCGCAGAAGAAGGGACAGATCAAAGAGGTTGCGGTCTCCGGCGGCGCCAAAGAACAAACGTTCGAGATGCGTGCCTTCGAGTATGCGACGAACCACTACTTCGTTGACGACAGTGTGTACAGCGAGTATTATGAACCGTACTATGCGAATGACCCTCCGACGATCACCGCCCCGATGCAGGAGACTCAGATGATCGAAGAAGAAGTCTGGGTGTCGAGACAGGGCAGCATTCCTGATCCGCTTGAGCGCCAGGCGATCGCATTCATCGACCTTGGTGAACGGGGAAGCGGATACCGGTCTGTCCTGCGCAATGATCCGGAAATACCCGGTCAGGTGGAGGTTGGACCCTTCATCAAGCTTGATCCGACACAATATGAGCTCGATGGGGACGGCTATCTTGGCGTGCTCTCGTTGAACGCAAACGTAGGAGATCAGCAGATCGTGGCCATTGCTTACCGCACAGCCGGTGCGGTGAGCGGAAAAGGGAAGCAATACGGCGAGTTCGCGCGAGACCAGGCGGACACGACCGCAGGGAAACTCATTCTGAAAATGGTCAAGCCGAAGAACCTGATCTCCAATGGACCAAGCTATAAGAAAGCCTGGAACATGCTCCTGAAGAACATCTATCCCATTCAGGGGGTTGGCCGAAATCTGAAGAAAGCCGGTTTCACGCTGGATATTGTCCGCCGCATTCCGGGAGCAGAAGATCAGAACAGCCTCGAGAATGAACCGCTGCTGCGGGTCATGGGTCTCGACAAGTATACGGGAGAGGAGGCGCAGACCGCGACTCCGGACGGGCAATTCGACTTCCGCCCCGGGCGCACCATCAATCAGGCCAGGGCCGAGATTATTTTTCCCACGCTGAAGCCGTTCAGCGATGGAATTCAAAAGTACTTCGACGAAAAAGGGATCACCATCACCGACAGCCTCGCGCTCTTCCACGAGGTCTACGATACGACACAGACCTTCGCCCAGCAGAGCCTTCGCAACCGGTATGTTATCAGGGGCAAAGCGACCGGCGAAGCATCTTCCCGCTACTCTCTGGGATTCAACGTCGTGGAAGGAAGCGTCCAGGTCCTCCTCGATGGCAGGACCCTTGTGCAGAATATCGACTACACGGTGGACTACATCCTCGGCGAGGTAGTGATCAAAAACGACCGGGCCCTGGTGCCCGGGGCGAACCTCTCCATCAAGTACGAACAGAACGACCTGTTCCAACTCGCGTCCAAGACCTTGCTGGGCGCGCGGGGCGACCTGGCCATCAGCCAGAACACGCTCTTCGGTTTCACGATCATGAACCTGAACTCGCAAACTTTGAGCGACAAGGTGCGCCTCGGAGAGGAGCCGAGCAACAACACCATCCTTGGCGTCGACGGGTCAACGATGTTTGACCTTCCCTTTCTTACCCGTGCCCTGGATGCCCTGCCGTTGCTTTCCACGCGTGAGCCGTCGCAGTTGAAAGTCACAGGCGAAGCCGCGTATATGATCCCTGATCCGAATACCCAGAAGAGCACGATCCCCAGCGACAATGGAGAGGGGATCGCGTACATTGACGATTTTGAAGGATCGCGGCGCCCAATCCCCGTCGGCGTTGCATTCAACGCGTGGACGATGGCAGGTCCGCCCGAGGATAATGTCTCATTTCCCCTTTTTACGCCTGACACCACCAAGATGTTCTCCAAAGGGAAAATGGTCTGGTTCAACCGGCTGCCGACGAACGTTTCGGTCACGGATGTGTATCCGAACAAACAGGTCGGCAATAATCCGGCGAACAATCAGCTTACCGTGCTGGACTTCCGCTACTACCCGAATTTGCGCGGGACGTTCAATTACAGCATGGATCTCGCAAATACATTGACCCCGCTGAAGAACTGGGGTGGGGTCATGAAACCCCTTTCCGTTTCGGCGATCAACCTCGCCAAGGAAAACATCAACTTCATCGAGATCTGGATGCAGGTCGAGAAGGCGCCGCTCGACGGCAGCGGGAAGATGATCATCGACCTGGGCGCAGTTTCTGAGCGTGCGGACCCCGCCGGCCCGAAAGCCAGAGGATCGGACCCGAATTCAGAAGATCTGGTCCTGAGCGCATACCCGAACGGCACGTTGCAGGAAGGCGAAGATGTCGGCATTGACATGCGCAGCGACGTCCAGGAGCGAGCCGAGCACGCAGCTCTCGTCGCACAGTACCCTGAGCTCGCCAACGACCCGAGCGGCGACGATTACTACTTCAACAATCAGACGGTGAACACGGCCGCCGAAGACTTCAGCCACATCAACGGCACCGAAGGGAACAAGGACGGCCCCAGCGGACGCATTCCTGACACGGAGGATCTGAATTCCAACGGCACGTGTGATCAGGCGAACTCGTACTTTGAATATGAACTCTCGCTCGACACGTTGCGCTCTCGCAATCCCCGCATCGTGGGAGGGGGGAACAAGGGATGGTTCCAGTTCCGCATTCCGATCCGCGACTATGAACGCACCGTGGGTTCGCCGACACAGGAGAACATCGAATACATCCGCGTGCTCTTCGTCAACGCCACCGACACGATTGCCGTCCGCATCGCGGACTTCAGTCTGGTCGGGAACCAGTGGCAAAAAGTGATCAAGAATGCCAATGTGCCCGTTGACACCAACTTCGCGGTGAGCGTGGTAAGCATCGAGGACAACCTCGACTACGTCAGTCCTCCCGGCGTTATCCGCGAGCGGGACAAGACCCAGCCCGACCAGCAGGTGCTTGCCAACGAGCAATCGCTCGACCTGATCCTGCACGGGCTGGCCGACGGCCAGTCGGGGGAGGCGGCGCGATACTACACGTACAAAGCTCTCGACCTGTTCGATTACAGGGTCATGAAAATGTTCATTTACGGGGATTTGAAGTTCAAATATATCGATGAGAACAACTATGATGCGGAGGTCTATTTCCGCTTCGGGCTGGACAGCCTGAACTACTACGAATATCGTGCTCCCGTGCACCCCGAATGGGACCCCCTGAACGATGTGGTCATCAAGTTTGCCGACGTGACTGCGATCAAGCAAGGGCGCGATTCGACAACCAAGATCTCTGATCCCATTCCGGTCAAGGGGGGGCCGCCGGGCGCCTATTACCGGGTTCTTGGGAATCCGTCGTTGACACAGGTGGTCTATCTCGCCATAGGCGTGACCAATCCTCTCGGCAAAGGGACGACGGAACCCCTCTTTGGCGAAGTGTGGGCCAATGAGCTGCGCCTCACGTCGGTGGACGACAGCAAAGGATGGGCCTACAGGTTTGACACGCAACTCAAACTGGCGGACCTGGGCTCCGTGGCATTCAACTATTCCCGCGTGGATCCCAGCTTCCACGCCCTGGAGCAGCGCTTCGGTTCGCGGCAGCTCTCTACCGCCTGGGCGCTCAGCGCCAACGTGCAGTTGGAGAAGTTCTTCCCGCAGGACTGGATGGGCACCTCGCTGCCGTTTTCGTACTCCCACACCGAAGGCCTCACCAAGCCGCTCTATCTGCCGAACTCGGATGTTCTGGTCACTGAGGCGGCCACTCAACTGAGCGACAAGGTGATTCGCCAGGGCGGAACCATCGAGGATGCGAACGCCAAATCGTCACAGCTGGTGTACGAATCCGAGACCCGGCGGATCACCGACACCTATGCCGCGCCGAATTTCCATATCGGTTTTCCGTCGCAGGCGTGGTTCATCCGCGACCTGTTCAACAAGCTCGGCTTCGGGTTTACCTATACAAAGGCTCGGGACCGAAGTCCCGCGGTGGTCACCCACACTGCCTGGTCCTGGAACGCGCGCATCAACTATGCGTTTAACTTCTCCCCAGACAATTTCATCTCGCCGTTCAAAAACCTTTTCGACGGGGTCTGGCTGCTCGATGAATACAAGGACATGAAGATTTATTTCACGCCCTCGAGCTTCAATTGGGCCGTCTCTGCCGTGCGCTCGCGCGACGTCTCGCTGCAACGCTCGGTGGGCGCTCAGCAGATCACTTCCCGGAACTTCACCGCATCGCGCAGCACGGGGTTTTCCTGGAAAGCCACAGAAGGTGGGCTCACCAATCTCTCCGGCGATTACTCCCTTTCCATCGAGTCGAGCCTGCTCGATTTCGAGCTTGACCGTTACGGAAACCAGCGCCCGTGGTCAGCGATCATGGGAGACATTTTCCTGGGGGACAAGCTTGTGGACTTCGGCAAGGATACGCGTTATCAGCAGCGCAACCAGTTCAACAGCAAGCCCAACATCCCGAATATCTTCAACATCAAGAAGTATATTGACTTCACGGCAAGCTATGGTGTGGACTACGGGTGGCAGAACGCGCTCACAAAAGGGGATCTGGGGAAATCGGCCGGGTTCAACAACAATATCAATTTTTCGATGAATGTCCGCCTGAAGCAGCTATTCGATCCACTGTTCGAAGATGCCCCCGGCACGTCCGCACCGACGCAGCAGGCACCCAGCCGCGGCCGGCGTGGAGGAGGACCCGAAACGGGCGGTGAGCGTCCACCCGACTCCACGAGAAGTGCCGACAGTACCGGCAAGAGCAGTTTGGGGCCAGGGGCCAAAGTCCTGCAACAGCTGAAAATACTCGCACGAACGTTCATTAAGATCCCCTTCCTGGATTATGATAACGTCAGCATCACGTTTACGGAAAGCAACAACTCGCAGAACTCCGGGATTGTCGGGACCACGGGCTTTTCGAACTTCTGGGGAAAGATCCCGTTCGTCCAGGCCTCGGATCCATACGACGGCCCGTCCGGCATATATCAGCTCGGACTGATATCTGATCCCACCGGGAAGCTCACGAACTTCCACTTCATGGGGAAGCCGCCGTTTTTTGGGTGGGATGTAGTGCCGGGCATCAGGGCGGCAAACGGGGTGCTGGTGAATTCCTACCGGCAGACCAACCGTCTGACGTTTAAGACATCGCGCGCGCTCTGGGAAGGGGCCCGATTGGACCTGAACTGGAATGTCGGCTGGAACTACAACAGGACGCAGAACATCAACACCGATTCACTCGGCTACCCGACCGTCGCCAATACTGCCAGCACCGGGAGCCTGGACCGGTCCTTCCTTACCTTTCCGGACGTTCTCTTCCTCGGTGTCTTCAAGACTGGCCTGAAGGAAGTGAGCAAGCGGTATGCGGAACTGAAGAGCGTCCCCGACTCATCCAAGAGCGACGAGGAAAAACTGGCCCAGGCGTTCGAGGAGGGGTTTGAAGCGCTCCCCTTCATGCGCAACATCTTCGGGCAGTTCTATCCCCGTGTCAACTGGAGTTTCCGCTGGGACGGGCTGGAGAAGCTGCCGCTTTTCGCCAAATTTGTCAGCCGGCTCTCGCTCGATCACGCATATCAGGCGAACTTCACCCGCCAGTACCAGAACCGTCCGGGCGGCGTGGGGGAGCGCACGGATGGCGAACATGTGGGCTATGGCTTCGCTCCGCTGGTGGGATTGAACTTCACATTCAAAGAGCTCGCAAAAGGGAACATCGGCGCAACGCTCCGCTACAATACCAATACTTCCTATGATCTCGCCCTCTCGGCCAGAAACATCGTCGAGACCCTGTCGCAGGAAATTTCCGTCACGGCGTCCTACTCGCGGAAAGGATTTGAGATTCCTTTCTTCGGCCTGGCGCTGAACAATGACATCGACATCAGCGCCCAGTATTCGGTGACCAAGAACTCCCGCACAACGTACGATGTCGCGAAACTCGACGTTGACGTGACAGGAACCCCGCTGGAGGGAACGACCCGCACGGTGCTGGAGCCGCGCATCAAATACGTGCTCAGCTCCCGGGTCACTGCCGCTGTATATTACCGTTTTACAAAGATTGCCCCGGACGACTCCGGCTCCCGTATCCCGGGCACGACCACAAACGAGGCCGGGCTTGATATCCACATTGCCATCCAATAATTGGCTTATTTGATTCTCACGCTTGAAATGCGTATTCTTCCGAAAAGGCAGCTGTATGGACGATGTGAAAGGCAAAATTCTCTGGGTGGACGATGAGATTGAGATGCTTCGTCCCCATATCCGTTTTTTGACAGAGCGGGGATACGACGTTGAGACCGCTGCCAATGGCGAAGACGCCGTGAACCTGGTCCGGGAAACCGGGTTTGATCTGGTCTTTCTGGACGAAATGATGACCGGGATGGGGGGACTGCAGACCCTGGCCGAGATCAAGGAGATGCGTCCGAACCTGCCGGTGGTGATGGTCACCAAGAACGAGGAAGAATCGCTGATGGAAGAGGCAATCGGCGTGAAGATCAGCGACTACCTCACCAAGCCGGTCAACCCCAGCCAGATCCTGATGGCCTGCAAGAAATTCCTGGAAGGGAAGAAGATCACCGGCGCCGCCGTTTCCAAAGACTACATCCAGGAATTCAACCAGATCTCGCTCCAACTGATGGAAGGCCCGGGGTATGCGGCGTGGGTCGACATCTATACTCGCCTGACAGGGTGGGCGAGGGAACTGGACGAGCACCCCGAGCTTGGGCTGAAGCAAACCCTTCAGGATCAGACGCGCGAGTGCAATCTTGCATTCGGGAAGTTCATTGAGCGGAACTATAGGGACTGGGTTGAGCAATCCACCGACCGTCCCACGCTATCGCTCGAAGTTGTCGACCGCTTTGTTATCCCCGAGCTCCAGGATTCGAAGTCGGTATTCTTTTTCGTCATTGACTGTCTTCGGCTTGATCAGTGGATGGTGATGGAGGCCGTGCTGCAGGAGTACTTCCAGATAACCAAGCAGTACTACTATAGCATCCTCCCGACAGCAACCCCGTACTCGCGCAATGCGATTTTCAGCGGTTCTTATCCATGCGACGTGGAAGTCCGTTTTCCGGAGCTCTGGGAGAAGAGCGAGGATGACGAGAACAGCCGGAACCGTTTTGAGCGCCAGTTCCTGGACAAGCTGCTGGAGCGGCGCAAGATCGTCTTGAAACCCGAAGCAAAGTATGTCAAAATCCTGGATGCCGAATTCGGACGGAGCATCGAAAACACCATCAATTCCTACACGCAGAGCAAACTCACCTCGATTGTGGTCAACTTCGTTGACATGCTTGCCCACGGGAGATCCGACTCGTCTCTATTGAAAGAGATCGCTCCGGACGAGTCTGCCTACCGGTCGCTTACGCGTTCCTGGTTCCTCCATTCGTCGCTCTTTGGCATGCTGAAGACGCTTGCCAGGAATCCGAACGTGACCATTCTGCTGACAACCGACCACGGGAGCATCAGGAGCCTCCGGGGAACAAAGGTCCTGGGAGACCGGGACGCTTCCACCAACCTCCGGTACAAGTACGGAAGGAATTTGAAGAGCGACGAGAAAGCGTCGATCTATGTCAAGAACCCGCTCGAGTATAAGCTGCCCAAGCGCGGAGTGGCCATTAACTATATCCTTGCGAAAGAAGACTACTACTTCGTCTATCCAACGGACTATCACAAGTATCTGAACCAGTATCGCGACAGCTTCCAGCACGGGGGGGTATCGATGGAAGAGATGATCCTGCCCGTTGTGAAGCTTGAACCCAAGGCATGAGCGAAACGGTCACCACTACATCGCCAGGGGAGACCACTCAACTCGGCAGTTCGTTCGCATCCAAATTGCATCCGGGCGACGTTGTCGCCATTCTGGGAGACCTCGGTAGTGGGAAGACGCGCTTTGTGATGGGGGTGTGCGATGCGCTGGGGGCCCGCGGCCACGTTGCCAGTCCCACCTTCACCCTTATTAATGAGTACCCTGCGCCGTTTGGGGCTGTGGTCCATATCGACATGTACCGGATCGGTTCGCGGGGAGAGTTGCGGGAACTGGGGATTGAAGAATATTTTGACGACAGGCACGTCTGCCTGATTGAATGGGCCGAAAGCGTCCTGGATCTCCTCCCGCCGGAATACTACCGGGTGGAGATTGCCCATGGCGCGAACGAGCAGGAGCGTAGGGTCACCATCTCGCGGAGCGGCCAGTGATGCTGCTCGGGATAGAGACCGCGACGACCGTCTGCGCCGCGGCGGTTATGCGGGATGGAGTGCTGCTGGCTGAGGAGCTCGTCGACGAACGGAACGTGCACGCGGAAAAACTCATGGGCATGATCGATGCCGCCTTCCGCCATTCCGGGTCGACCCTGGAGCAGATGGCGGGCATTGCGGTGTCGATCGGGCCCGGGTCGTTCACAGGGCTTCGGATCGGGCTGAGCGTAGCCAAGGGCCTGGCCTATGCGAGCGGGAAGCCGCTTCTCCCGGTACCAACGCTTCAGGCGATGGCGCAGAAAGCGGCTGATGCTGCCGGGAGTGCCGGTGGGGCCGACCTCGTTCTTCCTCTGCTTGATGCCCGTCGGGGCGATGTGTACTGCGCGCTGTACCGGATCACGGAGGGAAATCTCGTGCAGGTATGGGACCAGCAGATCATGGGGCTGGAGGCAGTAGCAAAAGCGGTACAAGGGTGGCAGGTACTGGTGACGGGGGATGCGCGCCGCGGGCTTGAGCGATTGGTCCGGGCGAGTTTCCCGGAATCGTCGCAGCACCTCCAGATCGCGACGGATGCCATTGCGCGTTGCAGCGCGGCTGCGGTTGTGCACATCGGCGAACAGCTGCTCAGACAGGGCAAGAGCACAGATCCGGGTCTTCTCGAACCGCACTATCTCAGGGATTTTGTCAGCACGACACACCATTAGGATACCACCATGTCCTGGTTCAAACGATCGAAAGAGAACATTGCGTCCGAAACGCAAAAACGGGAGATCCCCGACGGGCTCTGGACAAAGTGCGAGCAGTGCGGCGAGATCATCCACAAGACGGAGCTGGAAAAAAGCCTGTACACATGCGCGAAATGCAACGCGCATTTTCGGATAGGCAGCAAGGAGTACTTCGAGATTCTCTTCGATCCGGGAAGCTTCAAGGAATTCGACAAGCGGATGCGTTCCGGGGATCCCCTGAAATTCGTCGACTCCAAACGGTACCGCGACCGCATTCCGGAAGCGATCCGAAAGACCACGTTGAGTGATGCAGTACGCTGGGGCACCGGGGCCATCGACGCCAAACCGGCCGTTGCCGCCGCGATGGATTTCTCCTTTATCGGTGGGAGCATGGGCTCGGTTGTCGGGGAAAAGATCGGCCGGGCGATCGACAAAGCGTGGAAGACAAAGTCTCCGTTGCTGGTCGTGTCCTCAAGCGGCGGCGCGCGCATGATGGAAGGGGCGCTCTCGCTGATGCAGATGGCAAAGACCAGCGCGAAGCTGGCACGCCTTGCCGAGGCCGGTGTTCCTTACATCTCGATCCTCACTGACCCGACGACGGGGGGTGTAACTGCCAGCTTTGCCATGCTGGGGGATGTGCACATTGCCGAACCGGGCGCCCTGATCGGCTTCGCCGGGCCGCGTGTCATCAAACAGACCATCGGGAAGGACCTCCCGCCCGGGTTCCAGCGTGCGGAATTTGTCCTCGATCACGGATTCGTGGATATGATCGTCCATCGCAAGGACCTCAAGGGTACAGTGTCCCAACTGTTGACATTCCTTGAGCATTGAAAGTTACATGAGCCCGCATCGTGTATCGGTGATTTCCAGCAGCGCGGCAATGCAGCATGCGGCGCTCTCCGAACGAGGGGCGGGGCGGAGAATCAGTGTTGTTCCCACGATGGGCGCGTTGCACGAGGGCCATCTAGCGCTGATCCGCCGGGCCAGGGAGCTGACGGATGTCGTGGTGACGACCATCTTCGTGAATCCCCTGCAGTTTGGGAAGTCCGAGGACCTCTCTCGCTATCCCCGCAATCTTGAAAGGGACGTGGAGCTTGCCTCCGTGGCGGGCACCGACATGGTCTTTGCACCGACGAACGAAGACATCTACCCGGCAGGTTTCTCGACGTTCGTTGACGTGGAAGGGATTACCGAACCGCTGGAAGGCAAGTCCAGGCCCGGGCACTTCAAAGGGGTGACGACGGTGGTGGCGAAGCTGTTCCATATCACGCAGCCACACACGGCCGTGTTTGGCCAAAAGGACGCACAGCAAGTGGTCGTGGTGGGAAAGATGCTGCGCGATCTCAATATTCCGGTCGAGCTCATCGTCGTGCCTACGGTGCGGGAGCCGGACGGCCTGGCACTGAGCTCGCGGAACGTCTATCTGACGGCGCCGCAGCGCAGCGAGGCACCCGTCCTCTATCGCGCGCTCCAGCTCGGCGAGCAGCTGCTCCGTGCCGGAGAACGCCGTTGCGACACGGTACGCAATGCCATGCGGGAGCTCATCACGTCCCGCTCCTCCGGCACCATCGATTACGTTTCGATTGCCGACGGCGTGACGCTTCAGGAAGCAGCGGATGTACAGCTGGCACACCCACTCTTGCTCTCTCTGGCGGTCCGGTTCGGATCGACCCGGCTTATCGACAACATACCGTTCGTTCTCTCATGACAAGAACGCTCTCGGTTGTGGTGATGGCGGCGGGGAAGGGCACCAGGATGAAAAATCCTGATATGGCAAAGGTCATGTACCCGATCAACGGGAGACCGATGATCGACTATGTGGTCGATCTTGCGCTGCGCATGCATTCCGCCCGCACCGTTGTCATCGTGGGTTGGCAGAAAGATGCCGTCATTGCGCATCTCCTCAAAGAGGCGCCTTCGGTACGATGGGTGGAGCAGAACCCGCAGCTCGGGACCGGGCATGCTGTCATGCAGGCGGAGCATGCGCTTCTGGACGTCGAAGGGGATGTGCTGGTGCTCTCCGGGGATGTGCCCATGCTCTCCAACGGGACAATCACCGCGCTCCTCTCAGAGCACCGGGGCCACCAGGCGGCGGCCACTGTCCTGACGACCGTTCTCGGCGACCCAACGGGGTACGGGCGCATCCTTCGGGATGCCGGAGACAACGTCGTAGGGATCGTTGAGCACAAAGACGCCACGGAGGAGCAGCGCGGAATTCGCGAGATCAATACGGGGATCTACGTCTTCGAAAAAGTGAGGTTGTTTGAGGGACTACGCCATATTACCCCGGATAACGCGCAAAAGGAGTACTATCTGACTGATGTGTTCAAACACTTCTGGCGGAACGCAACTCCGGTACGGGCTGTTAAAACAGAGAATCCCAGCGAAGTGCAGGGAATCAACACGCTGCAGCAGTTGGAAGAGGCGCGGGGGATGATGGGGAACCAATTGGGAACCGGGAACTGAGAACGAGGGTGGTGTTGACAATCGTAAGGCTTTTCTGTATTATGCGTGTGGGCGGGTTTGTTTGGCATGATGAAAGGGTTCTGTCATGAAGAAGCGTATCATTGTTGCCGTTGCGGTCGCGCTCTTGGGCGCGTCGGCATCCGTGGCGCAGTTCAAATCGCAAGTGGATCAGGGACCGCTCGTGTCTGACGGTGTGTCATCTCAATCGGGCTCATCCCTGTTCGGGTGGTTCAATCCGGAGAATTTTCACATGCGCCACTCCTTCGACCTCTCCTACCAGACATTCGGCGGACAGGGAATGTCGCTGGGGACTTACACCAACAGCATGACGTACGATTTTTCCGAGAAATTGAATGCGCGAGCAGACGTGAGCATGAGCTACTCGCCGTACAATACGTTCTCCACGCTGGGGGGGAAGAAGAACGATCTCAGCTCGATCTACCTCAGCAGGGCAGAGGTCAACTACAAACCATGGGAGAATGTTATGGTAAAGTTGCAGTACCGTCAGATCCCGTACGGCAACTATTACTACTCCCCGTTCTACAGCCCGTGGTCCAGGGAGGACGGATTCTGAGCAAACAGAGAGTGCTCAACGCACGCGGAATGAAAAGAACCGATCTTCACAAAGACCGAGCGTCCTCTGATGCGCTGTCAGGGAGGCGTTTCGGTCTTTTACTTTTTCCCCGATGAGCGGGAGAGCATTTCAGGAGCGTCCGAAAGCGCCCCCTGGATCGCCGTCCTGGCGGGACCCCCGCATGCTGCTCCTTAATGTCCTGATCGCGGCCCTCACGCTGATTGTGGGTTACCTCCTCTATTCTCTTCTCTCGCGGACCGTCCTCAGCCCGCCGGTGGATACTGAGCGCTCCGGCGTTGCGGCGGGAACGACCATTCAGCTTGACGTGCTGAACGGCTGCGGCATTCCGAATGCGGGTACACAGTTCACATCCTATCTGCGCGCCCGGGGATTCGATGTGGTGGAGATTAGAAACTACAAGACATTCGACGTCGACGAGTCCCTGGTGATCGACAGGACCGGCGACATGAACAACGCACGGAAAGTTGCCTATGCGCTGGGCATCGGCAAGGAACACATCATCCAGCAGATGAACCAGGACTATTATGTGGACGTCTCCGTGGTCATCGGCAAGGATTACAAATCACTCAAACCTTCATTGTAGGAGGGCTCGCATTGAGAGCACCAACACTGGCAAAGAGAATCGCAGAGCTGACGCTGAGCAAGAAGGCGCATGACGTTGTCATCATGGACCTGCGCGGGCTGACGTCCATAGCGGATTTCTTTGTCGTTTGCTCGGCCGATTCCGATCTTCAGGTCCGGGCGATCGCGGATGCAGTGGAAGAAGGGATGGAGAAGAAGGGAAGTGCCCCGTGGCACCGGGAATCAGGAAGCGCCAACTGGGTACTGCTCGATTATGTCGATGTTGTCTTGCACGTTTTTCACAAGAACACCCGCCCGTTCTACAACCTGGAAAAGCTCTGGGGTGATGCCGTGTTTGCGCACGTCGCCGACGAGAAATTCTCCGCAGCGAAGAGCGCTCCGCGGCGCGCGCGCCGCTCGCCCGGGGCCAGGTCGCGCCGAAGAATTGCCTCATGAAAGAGTATCTGCTCAAAAAACTCCTCGCTTCCCTGGCCTCGCTTGACATGGCCACGGAAGCTCCGCCGATCTTTGAATCACCGCGGCAGCCGGACCATGGCGATCTGACGACCAACATCGCCATGGTTCTGGCGCGCAAACTCAAGCGGAATCCCCGGGCGCTGGCTCAGGAGATCATCGGCCGCCTGGACGTCGACCCGACGCTCGTTGAGAAGATCGAGGTCGCGGGTGCCGGGTTTATGAATTTTTTCTTTACCCGGAAGTTCTACCAGCAGCAGCTCAGAGACCTTGTGATTTGCGGAGACCGGTATGGCCGTTCCGAGCAGGAGAAGGCGATGGCGACTCAGGTGGAATTCGTCAGCGCAAATCCAACCGGCCCCTTAACCGTGGGGCATGGCCGCGGCGCGGTGTTCGGCGACACGGTTGCCAGGCTCCTGGAATGGACCGGCCACCGGGTGGAACGAGAATATTACTTCAACAACGCCGGCCGGCAGATGCGGGTCCTGGGAGATTCCGTCCGGCTCCGTTACCTCGAGCTGCTCGGGGATCCGATCGAATTTCCACAGGACTACTACCAGGGGGAGTACATCAAGGAGATTGCCCGTCACCTCGTCGAGAAACACGGGGACGGGTTGCGGGATGAACCGTCCACAGGAAAGTTCAAAGAACAGGCGGAGCAGGAGATCTTTGCCGACATCAAGAAGACGCTGAAGCTTCTGGGAGTCGAATTCCAGTCTTTCTTCAATGAGAATTCTCTCTATGAAGACGGGAAGATTGCCGAGGTCATTGATGAGCTCCGCCGGAAGGACCTGGTCTATGAGAAGGAAGGGGCGCTCTGGTTCAAGACCTCCATGCTCGGCGCAGAGCAGGATAAGGTGATTGTCAAGAGCACCGGCGAACCTACCTACAGGCTTCCTGATATTGCGTATCACCGCGAGAAATTCCGGCGGGGTTACGATCTGATGATCGACGTGTTCGGGTCGGACCACGTGGCCACGTATCCGGATGTCCTGGCCGCACTCAAAGCGCTGGACTTCGATACCGGGAAGGTGAAGGTGCTTATCCATCAGTTTGTCACGATCACGCAGGGGGGCGAGGTGGTGAAAATGTCCACCCGGAAGGCGAACTTCATTACGCTGGACGAACTTATCGAGGATGTCGGCGCGGATGTCGTCCGCTACTTCTTCCTGATGCGGACAATCACAAGCCACCTCAACTTCGACCTCGCACTTGCGAGGCAACAGTCGGACGAGAACCCCGTCTACTATCTTCAGTACGCACACGCCCGCATTTCCAGCATCCTGCGGTATGCCGAGCAGGCAGGGCATGCGTCATTGTCTCCGGATGCGGATTACGCGCTGCTCGACACCGGTGCCGAGATGGATCTCATCAAGAGCCTGCTTCAGTTGCCCGAAGTCGTCGCTTCATGCGCCTCGGCATATGAGCCTCACCGGCTTGCGGAATATCTTCATTCGGTGGCTGCCATTTTTCATCGTTTCTACCATGAATGCCGGGTGGTTTCCGAAAGAGCGGATCTCACAAAAGCCCGACTGGCCCTCTGCAACGCAACACGGATCGTCATCCGGAACGGCCTGTGCGTTCTGGGTATTTCGGCCCCGGAGCAAATGTGAGCACACATCGTTCCCCGCTTGCCCCGTTGTCCGGGCAGTCTGGCCACCCTCCATTTCTTTAACAGTTTACCATTTTTCTGCTTGTGACGGTCAGCACATTCCGTTTTCCCCCGGTAGGTATATTAGCGTAGTCGGATTTGCTCGAAACGGGTCCATGGAACCCTTTCTCGTGCACTTCCCTCAGGGACAAGAGTTTGCTCGCGGAAATGGGACATTACCTTGACACAACAGGTGATTCTTTGTATCTTTTTTTGCTAGGCATATCCCGAGGATCCTTCAATTTGTCCTTTTCTGGAGAGAGAGTCGCGCGGGGGAGCGCCCACACCCCACACGAGATGAAAACGATGGTGATTCGGATCCTGTAAATAGCGAAGGTGGGATCTGTGTTGCCTTCCTGTCCGATCTTTGTAATGCGTGAATTTCCTTGATGGTCAAATGAAAAAGACCCTTGCCCTTTTGTTCTTGTTTGAACTTCTGATCGCGTTGGGCTTCTCGCCTGCGCTCGCACAGGCGAAGACCATTTCGCTGACATCGGGAACCGGGCAAATAGATACCGTCAATGCTTCGCTCTCCCAGCCTTTCATCGTCACAGTCACCGATTCGCTCGGCGCTCCGGTTGCAGGAGTGACGGTGGCTTTCACCATCTCGGGCACCCCCACTGGCGCCACCGGCCAAAGCCTCAGCGTGTCATCCACGGCCACCGACCTGAACGGTCAGGCCAGCACAACCCTCACCCTTGGCAGCATCGTTGGGACATACAGTGTCGCTGCGACTTCCGACGGGCTCATTGGCAGCCCAATCCCATTTGCCGCTACGGCCATTGCCGGTCCCGCCAAGAATATTTCGATGACCTCGGGCGACGGCCAGAGCGGTCTGGTGACGACGGCACTTGCGAGTCCCTTTGTGGTGACTGTCACCGACGCGGGGGGGAACCCCGTGTCTGGGAGATCAGTAACTTTTGCCATTGCCACGTTCCCGGGCGGGGCAACCGGGCAGAGCCTCAGCAGGACCTCGGTCAACACCAACGCAAGCGGACAGGCGAGCAGTGTCCTGACGTTGGGGACCAAGAAGGGCACATACACGGTCACGGCCTCCTCGGGAAGTCTCACTGGCAGTCCCGTGGTGTTTACCTCCACAGCGAATCCAGGACCCGCAACCCAGGTAAGGGTAGAGACTCTCGCCGACGGGACTGGTACCGTGCTGCTTCCCCAGAGCATCCAATCGGGCACGAGCCTCACCGTATTTGCGAATACGCGGGATGCGAATGACAACTTCATCGCCAACGTCGCCGCTGACGCCTGGGCGATGCTCAATGCCACAGCCGGGGTAACCGTGACAGATCTTGTCCCCAGCCTGGACATGAAGAGTGCGACCTTTACAGGAAATCTTCTTGGTACCGGACAAATCCAGGCGACAGAAGGAATTCTTGTAAAGATTCCCTCCGGCACGATCACCGTTACCGCGGGAAGCGCAACCGACATACGTGTTGAAACAAAAGGAAATGGAACGGGCAAGGTCGTGCCTGACACGACGTTACCTTCCGGCAGTTCGATGACCGTGTATGCAATCTCGCGCGACGCCCTGAACAATTTTGTGGCGAATGTGTCCGCAACCTGGT
Source organism: uncultured Bacteroidota bacterium (assembly GCA_963809695.1). Lineage (GTDB taxonomy): Bacteria > Bacteroidota > Ignavibacteria > UBA10030 > UBA6906 > JAGDMJ01. The sequence goes on along the minus strand of CAWEKI010000007.1, from coordinate 185,734 downwards.
CTCTTGTGTCCGCTACGGGCGGCGTGGTGAGTGGGGATCTCGTTGCAGGTGGGGCGAGTGCGGTTTTCACCGGCCATGTGCTTGGCAGCGCGCAGATACGTGCAACATCCGGCATCCTGACCCCGACCAATTCCGGGGCGATCACCGTTACAGTAGGACCCGCTGCAAAAGTGCGCGTGGAGACAAGGGCAGATGGAGGGGGGAACGTTGTGCCTGACACGACGTTGCCTTCCGGCAGTGCATTGACGGTCTTTGCTATCTCGCGCGATGCCTTCAACAATTTTGTGGCCAATGTGTCCGCAACCTGGTCTCTTGTGTCCGTTACGGGTGGCGTGGTGAGTGGAGACCTCGTCGGAGGAGGGGCGAGCGCGGTCTTCACCGGCCATGTACTTGGCGGCGCACGGATCCGTGCGACATCCGGCATCCTGACGCCGACCAATTCCGGGACGATCACCGTTACAGCAGGCCCCGCAGCGAAAGTGAGAGTGGAAACGAAGGCAGACGGCACCGGAGTTCTCTTCCCAACGGAAAGCCTCCCTTCCGGTTCCAAGGATACCGCGTTTGCTGTCACTCGCGATGCCTCGAACAATTTCGTAGCGAATGTCGCGGCCGACAGTTGGTCGCTGGTCAACAAGACCCTGGGGGTCGTGGATGGAGATCTTGTCCCAAGCGGCGACGCAAAGAGTGCGGTCTTCACCGCCCATGCAAGTGGCTCGGCCCAGATCCGTGCAACATCCGGTGCTCTGGCGGTGACGAACTCCGGCACGATCACCGTCACAGTTGGCACGGCCACAAAAGTCCGGGTTGAAACAAAAGCGGACGGAACCGGGACCGTCGTCCCTGACCAGACGTTGCTTTCCAGCAGGTCGATCACTGTGTACGCCATATCCCGGGATGTTGCCGATAATTTCATCGCCAACGTTGCCGCCGACGCCTGGGCGATGCTCAATGCCACAGCCGGGGTCACCGGGACAGATCTTGTCCCCAGCGGGGACATGAAGAGTGCGACCTTTACAGGGCATCTTCTTGGCACCGGACAGATCCAGGCGACGGAGGGAGTGCTCACAAAGACACCCTCCGGCACAATCACCGTTGCCCTTGGCACTGCCGCAAGGATCCGCGTGGAGACGAAGGCAGATGGGACGGGAGTGATCATTCCTGCGCAGAGCATCTTGGCGTCGAGGTCGATCACCGTGTATGCGATCTCGCGGGACTCCTCGGATAATTTCCTGGCCAATGTCGCGGCATCGACCTGGTCGATGCAAAATACCAGCGGCGGTGTCGTCGATGGAGACCTCGTTCCGAGCGGCGACCTGAAGAGTGCCGTGTTCACGGGTCATGCGATAGGTTCGGGTCAAATCCGTGCGACGTCCCCGTCGCTTGCACCGGTGCTTTCGGGATTGCTCAATGTGACGCTCGGGACCACTGCCAGAGTGCGTGTTGAGACCAGGGCCGATGGCGCCGGTGTTGTCGTCCCCGATCAGGTGATCGCGTCTGGTGATTTCATCCAAGTGTATGCTGTCACCCGTGATTCCGCCAACAATTTCGTCGCAAATGTTGCGGCCAGTGCATGGTCTCTGACAGCCCAGGTGCCACCCGCTGGTGGGGTGGTGGATGGAGATCTGGTGGCAAGCGGCGATAAGAAGAGTGCGGTCTTCACGGGTCATGCTCTCGGCTCTGCCAGGATCCAGGCCACGTCCGGCGTCTTGCCGGTAGTCCCTTCCGGCCAGCTCACCGTGAGCATCGGCGCGGCAGCGAGATTAGTTTTTGTCCAGCAACCCAGCACCGTTGTGTCACAGGCCGTCATGTCCCCACCGGTGACGGTGAGAATTGAAGATGCCAACGGCAACCTTGTGAGTGGTGATACGCGAAACGTGACACTCTCGCTTCTGAACAATCCGACCGGAGCTACCCTCGGCGGAACGACAACCGTCACGGCGATCGGGGGCGTTGCTACGTTCAATAACCTGACGGTTGACAAGGCGGACTCGAACTATACTCTGCGCGCGTCGAGCGTACCCGCTCTCATAACCGCTGCGTCAAATCCGTTCATCGTCCAGCCGGGTATTCTCGCCGGGTTCACCGTTGAGGCGGCAGCCGGAGGTCAGATTCCCGCACAGAATGCCGGCGTCCCATTCGATGTACGCATTTCCGCACGCGACCAGGCGGGCAATGTTGTCAGGAGTTTCACGGGGACTGTAACCGTCTCTGCCAACTTAGGAGGAATCCTGGCCACGGGAGCAGGCACATCGTTGGCTTTCACCAACGGTGTGCTCGCCGCGCACACGCTGTCGTTCAGCAATACCGGCAGCTTCTCTCTGACCGTGCGGAACAGTGCGGGGTTTGAAGTGGGGACAAGCAATACGTTCCAGGTTGCCGCGGGCGCCCCGGGCCAGGTAGCATTCTTCCAGCAGCCGACGAATACCGTGGCCGGTGCTCTCATCGCTCCGGCGATCACCGTGCAGTTACAGGATGCCCTCGGGAACAACGTGTCTCTGGCCAACGTCCAGATCGTCATGGAGCTCTTCTCAGGTACCGGCGTGTTGAGCGGGACGAAGACGAGAGCGACCAACACGTCGGGGCTTGCCACCTTCGGCAATCTGTTCATTGATTCTGTGGGGACCAAGAGGCTTCGGGCAAGAAGCGGGAGTCTCACTCCTGCAGTCAGCGATTCGTTCGTCATCGTGGCAGGGGCCGCCGCCAGGCTGGCCTTCACGGTGAATCCGGGTGCGGGCACTGCGGGGGCGCCGTTGACGGTTCAACCTGTGATCACGCTGCAGGATCAGTTCGGCAACACGGTGACAGGGACAGCGGAAACCGTCACTCTTGCCATCCAGACCAATCCAGGCCTTGGAACGCTTGGCGGGACCCGCACTGTCTCGATCAACACGGCCACCGGCCAGGCCGCGTTTACGGATATCTCCATTGACAGGACGGGCATCGGATACACCCTTACAGCGACAGGGCTTGGGGTTTCCACGACTCCGGGCGTGGTCGTGAGCGCCCCATTCGACATTTCGTCCGGGACCGCGGTCAAGTTGAGCTTCGCCGTGCAACCCTCCAACTCTATTGCCGGCGCTGCTATCAACCCGGCGGTTGTCGTGCAGATGCAGGATGGGTTCGGTAACCTTGTCAGCATCAATGACACGGTCATAACGGTTTCAATGGATAGCTCGGGCAGCCTGGGTGGGAACACCACCCGCTCAACGATTGCGGGCAGCGCCACGTTCAATGATCTGCGCATCGACAAGGAGGGAACGAAAGTCCTCAGGGCTGCGGGAGGCGGACTCGTGGGAGCGTTCAGCGTCCCATTCACCATCTCCCCGGCGCCGGCAAGCAAGCTTGCTTTCACAACGCAACCGGGTGGCGGTGTGGCCGGACAGCCGTTGAGTCCCCAGCCGATCATAACGCTCCAGGATCCATTTGGCAATACGGTGAAAGGGACCCCCCAGGATGTCACAGTGTCCCTGAAAGATACGGCCGGGCCGGGAGCAACTTTGCGCGGAGTGAGAACCATCCCGGTTGATCTGGCGACCGGTACGGCGGCGTTCACGAGTTTGTCCATAGACAAAACCGGGATCGGATACTCGCTCACAGCGGTCGGGTCGAGTGTCGACACAGCGCGCGGTGTTGTTTTGAGCCAGCCGATCACGATCACGGCGGGCGCGGCGACGAAGATCCGGGTGGAGACTCTAGCCGACGGCAAAGGGACAGTTCTCGTCACCCAGAATGTCTCCTCGGGAGTCCCCATCTCTGTGTATGCGATCGGGCGCGACTCGCTTGACAATTTTGTTGCAAACGTGACAGCAGACCAGTGGAAACTGGTAGACCCAGCCGGAGGAGCAAGGGAATCAGACCTGGTGGCTGCTGCCGATAAGAAGAGCGCCGTGTTCACAGGGGGCGCGACCGGGTCTTCGGCCCGAATTCTTGCGATGACCTCCGGCCTAATCTCCGACACATCGGGGATCCTGAGCGTTGTCCAGCCCGGCGCACCGACGAAGATCCTTGTTGAGACGGCCCCGAACGGGACCGGCACGATCGTACCCGGCCAGAGTCTTGCATCAGGAGGCTCAATTACGGTGTACGCGGTGGAACGGGACGCAGCCAACAATTTCGTTGCCAATATCCCGGCCGAGAGCTGGTCGCTTGAAGTCCTTGCCGGGGGCATCCTTTCGGGCGATCTTGCCCCCGCCATTGACAAAAAGAGTGCGCTGTTCACCGCCCACAAGGTTGGCAAGACGCGGATTGTTGCTGCGCTCGGAACGCTGACGCAAGTGGCCTCGGACACGCTTCGCGTGGTTCATGGACCACCGGCAAACGTTGCCGTGGGCTCCAAGTCGCCCGACAGCGCCCGGGTCGATACGTACTTTGGCTCCAGGCTTGTGGCACTCGTGAGAGATTCTTCGGGAAACCCCGTAAGGGATGTCCTCGTCACGTATTCTGTTCCAGCATCGGGAGCGTCAAGTTTGTTTGACGACGCTGTCCACACGGCAACGACCGACTCCCTCGGACAGGCCACATCCAAGCCGATCAAGGCGAACACGGTCATCGGTCAGTACAGTGACACGGCACGGGTGGCGGGGATTTCCGGGCAGGCGTTGTTCGTAATGCGGAACCTAGCCGGGCCCGCGCGGACAATTACACCGATCACCGGCACGCCACAGACGACCCGGGTGGCCACCGCTTTTCCGATTCCGCTTACTGTGGCGGTGCGCGACACTTTCGGAAATCCTGCAGACAGTGTGCTCGTAACATTCTCCTCGCCGATCTCTGGCGCCAGTGGATCGTTCCCGGGAGGTGTGTCAGCGAGCAGCGCGTACACCAATGCCCAGGGCATCGCAACATCACCCGTGTTTGTCGCCAATATTGTGGCAGGAACCTATACGGTCCACGCTACTGTTTCGGACATTGTCACACCCGCCAGTTTCTTTTTGACAAACAATGCCGGTGCAGCCGGGAGTGTTACGGCAACGGGTGGAACAACTCCGCAAAGTGCCCAGGTGACGACCTCGTTCACCAAGCGATTTCAGGCGTTGGTGAAAGATGGCGCCGGCAATGTGGTCAGCGATGTCCTCGTTCGCTTCACTGCTCCAGCGACCGGGCCGAGTGGGAAGTTCGTGGGAGGACTCGTCGACTCGATACGCACCGACACCTCGGGAATTGCCACGGCCCCGGTCTTCACTGCTGATAGCATCGCAGGCTCGTACAACGTCCTGGCGACGGTTGATGGCATTGCCTCAAGCGCAGTGTTCGCTTTGACGAATCTGCCCGGGCCGGTCGACACCTTCTTTGTGGAAGCTGTTTCCGGTGGCAACATTGCGATGCAGATTGCCAGGGTGCCTTTCGCAATCAAGATCACGGCGAAAGATATGTACAACAACATCGCCACAGGATTCAACAGTACCGCGTCGATAACGTCAACCGGCGCGCTCTTGTCAGGAGGCGGGAAAACCGCGCCGTTTGTCGCCGGTGTTCTTGATTCTCATTCGGTTCGTACCCAGGCGGCAGGCACGTTTGTGCTGACGGCTACGCGAACAGGCGGAGCAGAGTCAGGGAAGAGCAATTCATTCGAGGTGCAGAACCCTGCTCCCACCGTCAAGAGCATCACCCCCTCGAATGGTATTGCCGGTCAAACCCTCAACGTAACCGTTCTGGGAGGTGGATTTATCAGTGGAGTCACCTCGGTGACATTCGGGGACCAGATCACGACGTCAACAGTCGTCACAAGCGACACCACGATGACCGTGACTATCAGAATTGATCCCGCCGCGGCGCTTGGACCCCGCAACGTGACGGTCTTCAATTCGCCTCCCGGAGGGTCCCCGCCTTTCACAGTGGTGGGAGGCTTCACCGTGGGGGACCATCCAGCCCCAACTGTGGCGAGTATCACTCCATCCGGTGCTACACAGCTGCAGTCACTCTGGGTAAGGGTCGTCGGAACGAATTTCCTGGGTGGAGGGATAAGTCAGGTGTCCCTCTCCGGAGGAGGCATCACCGTGGACAGCGTGGTTGTCGACAGTTCCACCCAGATCAGCATCAAGGTCACAATTTCCGGCTCCGCCACGCTTGGACCGCGTGATGTGATCGTCAAGAACTCCCCTCCGGGAGGCGGTGCGGATACGCTTCAGGGCGGATTCACGGTGAGCAGAAGCGACATGGTTATTCCCGTGCTTCTCTCGCCCCCCGATAGTTCCAGGAACCAGCCTTCCACGCTCACTCTGAGCTGGCAGACTGCGTTTGGAGCGACCAGCTATGATATTCAGGTTGCGACATCGGAGACTTTCATTGGGAGTCTCATTGTCTTCGACTCTGTGCTGACAGCGACGAGCAGGCAGGTGGGGCCTTTGACCCTGGCCACCACATACTACTGGCACGTTCGCTCGCGCAACAGCAACGGCGTCTCTCCCTGGTCAAGTCCCTGGACATTCAGTAACGCGCCGTTCTATGCTGACCACTACACTCTGAACGACACCATTAGCTTCCCGTTCCATGCGAGTGTTGCGGAATACACTGCACAGGATTATCAGTTGATAGGGTTGCCAGGCGACAGCAAGTCATCACTCAGCACTTTCATCCCGGGCACTTCAGGAACGAATTGGCAGGCATACTGGGATAACGGAGCTCAGTCGGGTTTTCTCGTGCCATTTGTTGAGGGCGACGCCAGGTTCACGTTCGCTGCGGGAAGGGGGTTCTGGCTGATCAACATGGGGCCCTGGATCTTGACCGGTCGACAAGTTCCCACGGCGCCTCTTCAGGCCTTGACGACGGCGGTTCATGTGAAGGTACACAGTGGGTGGAATATTATCACCAACCCCTTTGACAAGGCCGCACGGTGGAATCAGGTGCAGGATGCAAGTAAACCACTCAACCAGCCTATCTGGGGCTATATTGTGGACAATGGCGGAAACAAGATGTTCGCCATCAGCACGGAAGCCAAGCCGTATACGGGGTACTACCTCTACAACGATCCTGCGAATCCCATCGATACGCTCAGATTTCCCTTTGGAAGCAGCCTGAGCAAAGTGCCGGCTCTTGCAGGGGCTGCGGCGGATTCCGGTTCCTGGCGGGTTTCGGTGGACCTGCGCGAAGGGAAGTATCAGGATCAATCCACTTTCCTTGGCGTCAGTCCACTCGCCGGAGAAGGGAAAGACAGGTTTGATTACAACAAACCACGTCCATTCGCGAACCTCCCCGCTGTCTATTTTGACCGTCCGGCATGGGATCGCTACTGCAGCAGCTTTGCCAGCGATATTCGGTCTCCTTTCGATAAGATAGGCGTCTGGGAAATGACCGTTTCCACCGCCGGCCCCAAAGGGGGAAGCGCCGACCTGAACTTCCGCGGTCTTGAGAACGTCCCAAAGGAATTTGGGGTTTATCTGGTAGACGAGGCAGGGGCGAGTTACCGGGACCTGCGCAAGGGGGGGGCATCCTACAAGTTCGTTCCTCCGGCGCCCACAGCGCATTTCAAGCTGCTTGTGGGAACCAGGGATGCTCTTGAACAGGAAGTGGCAAAGGTGGTGCCTCGTGCGTTTGCTCTTGAACAGAATTATCCAAATCCGTTCAATCCCTCAACCACAATCCCGGTATCGGTTCCGTATGCTGCGGATGTAACGCTGAAGATATACAATATTCTCGGTGAAGAAGTGGCGACTGTGTATTCCGGCACGCTGGAGCAGGGAAGACACAGATTCACGTGGGAGGGAAGAAATAGTGCAGGCTCCCCCGTTGCCTCCGGAGTATATTTCGTTCGACTCACGGCTAATTCAGGCCCAAGTTTCGTAGGGAAAATGCTACTCATGAAATAGGGTGAAGGCGGCATGATTGCACTTTTGGGAAGAACGAAGGCGCTTTGCTATATTCTTGCCGGGCTCCTCTTCGCAGAGCTGGTTCCTGCAGTGGTTTACGCGGGGGATGAGATCGCGGTCAAAAATGTCAATTATGAAGTGACAGGCGAGTTGGTGAGAATATACTATGACCTGGTTGGTCCGCTCGACAAGGTCCACAAGGTTTCGCTTTACCTGCGGCGGGCAGGAGACACTACGTTTGCCTATCGACCTGTGTATCTGACGGGGGATGTCGGGAGCATTGTGTTCCCGGGTGAGAAACGCCGTATCACATGGGACTTCCTGAAAGATTTCCCCGAGGGTATGAAGGGAGATGACTTCTACTTCACAGTTGAAGCGGAGATGGTGGAGACCCCTGGTATCAATCCTCTGTACTGGATTGGAGGGGGCGCGGCCGTCGTCGGAGGCGTCCTCGCAATTGTGTTGCTCTCGAAAGGGGGAGAGACTCCGCCTCCACCTCCTCCGCCGGGCTTTCCTACACCTCCGGGGAGACCACAATGATTCAACAATCCCTTCTTCCCGCACCGCCCATGAGGAGATTGATTCTCTTCCTGGCGTGTGCCTGCATGGCGATTGCGTCCGCTCTTGCGCAGACAGCTGTCGGCCGGAGCAATATGGGATCTCTTCCTTTCGCCCCGTCAGACTCTGCATATGTGGAGAACCGGCTCAAGACACGGGCCCTCTTCTTTGAGATGCAGTTTTCCGGGCAGACGTCGGAGAAAATTCTTACTGCCAAAGAAACTGGGCGATTGCGTCTTGTCATCACGAATACTTCTGATGTGACGGTTCGTAATGTTGTGGCCAAGCTGGTTCCTATTGATATTCCGGTAGGCGTGCGGTTCAATGATTCCATTAATGTCGGCAACGTCCCGGCCGGCGGAACACAGTACGCGATATTCTATTTTACGGCGGCGGACGATGTGCCGCAACAGGTCGTCACGATCGGGGTGGAAGTACATCAGCAGGGAGGCCAAGAACCAGATCCGCGGTTGTTGACGTTTGAGACGCGGAGCCGGCGCTCGACCAGCAAAGCACGCTAGGCGGTCGGGTTTGCCCGTTCTTCGATGAAGGCGCTGGAGATGACCCGCATGCGATGGTCAATTTTGTAAAGGACCTGAAAAAAGCGTAGAATACTCCAGGTGAGCATAAGGTAGACGAAGAGAGATAAGAAAAGAATCACGTGCCCTCCAGCGATGCAAGGATCCGCAGTCAAAGTGTCGAACTTTCTGGAGAATTGCAAGGGGGATGAGAGGTCGCGTGTCGCATTTGTTCAATGATTTACCTATATTTGCACTTTGAGGAGAGACATGGCAAGTAACGCAGGAAATCGTTCGGGAAACGGCACTGTGCACGAACGGACATTGCAGGATTATTTGGCGATCATCCTCCGCGGGAAATGGATCGTTTTCGGGGTGTTTTTCGCGGTCCTTGGCGGCACAATCCTTTTCACCAAACTCGTCGATCCTGTTTACAAGGCTTCGGCGCAGGTCCTTCTGAATACCAAGGAGCTGCAGTCCACCATTTTCCTTGATGCCGTCAGGCCGGATGGAGTGAAGAATATCACGCAGAATGAGCTTGCGATTCTGAACTCTACATCCCTGGCGGACACGGTTGCCGAGCGGCTCCTTGACCTGCGGTACCTCAATCCTGTTTCGAAGAGACCCATTCCGATTACCCTTCCCGTCCAGGGAGAGGGAACGTCCGATTCGACCGCCACGCTCAGGGAGGTGTCAAGTGCGATCAGCGAGGTGATCGATTTCGATCCGGTTCGGGAATCTGATGTGATCACCATCTCGGCCAAAAGCAAGGACCCCGCGGAGGCGGCCTTGATTGCCAACACGTTTGCCGAATCTTACCGCGATCGTAACGTTTACATGAGCCGGGCGAAAACACGGTCCTTCCGCGAATTCCTGGATGCCCAGGCGGCTTCCAAGAAGAAGGAATTGAGTGATATTGAGAACAATCTCGAAGCGTACATGGAGAAGCAAGGAATTGTCTCCCTGGACGATGAGGCGAAGTCAACCATTGAGAAGCTCTCGCAGTTGGAAGCGCAGCGTGACGCCGCGGAAATTGATCTCAAGAAGTTGAGAAATACGCTTGCGTCCTACCAGGAGCAACTCCCCCAGCAGGAGACCAATGTTGCACGGGTCATGGCAGAAGCAAGTGACCCGTACATCCGCCTGCTCCAGGAGCAAATTGCAAAGCTCGAAGTCCAGCGTGACGTGACCATGGCGCAGAATCCTTCGTCGGTTGGCCGGGAGATACTCAATGAAAAGGTGAAGGAAATCGAATCGCAGATTGCTCAACTTACCGCCCGGCTTCAAAAACGCACGGACACGTTTCTGAGCAACCTGACGCCGCAATCTGGTACCGGGCAAGATGCCGCCTCGTATCTGAAGTCGGTGAAACAGAAGATCATCGAGTCACAAATCGAGGTTCAGTCACTCGAGGCGAAGAAGAAAGCCCTCGAAGAGGTCATCCAACAGTATAACCGTCAGTTCGACAAAATTCCCCAGCAGAGCATGGAACTTGCACGCCTGCAGCGGGCGCGGGCGAGCGATGAGAAGCTCTATCTGATGCTGCAGGAGAAGTTCAACGAAGCCAATATCACGGAGCAATCAAACATCGGCTATATCGAGATCATCGAGCGCGCCAGCATCCCGATCCGCCCGTCAAGTCCCAAGCTCCTCATCAATATCGCTATTGGCATTGTTCTCGGGTTAGGTCTCGGACTGGTCGTTGTGTTTGTGAAGGAGTTCCTTGATGTTCGGATCCAGTCGCCCGAGGAGTTGAAGCGCCACGGTTATACGCCGCTTGCGGCGGTGGTGGGAATGGACAGGGAGCTGCAGAAGCTGACCAGCGGCGGCAAGATTGCGGGTGGAGGGGGCGCGAAGAGGGGACTTGACCCCCATCTTATTACACACTCGTATCCTTTCTCTGCTGTCGCAGAGTCGTATCGGCAGGTTCGGACGCACCTGCAGTTTGCCAAGCTCGGAAGCATTCCCCGCGTGGTCGTAGTGAGCAGTCCGGCCCCCGGGGAAGGAAAATCCACGACAGTGGCAAATCTTGCCATCGCACTGGCGCAAAACGGGAGGAGGGTCTTGTTGATCGATGCCGATCTCCGCAAGCCGATTCAGGATCGTCTGTTCGGGTTGAAAAAGGAACCGGGCCTCTCCGAGTTGCTCACGGCGAGGGTGACCCTTGCCGGTGCGACCCAGAAGACGCTCGTGGAGAACCTGTCGGTCATGGTGTGCGGCGCCATTCCTCCAAATCCGGCGGAAGTGCTTGGATCGGAGAAAATGCGCGCGCTCGTGGAACAGGTGCGGTCTGACTATGATGTGATTCTGTTTGATTCTTCTCCTGTCCTTGCTGTCACGGACCCGGCAGTTCTGGCGACGTTGTCGGACGGTGTGGTCGTTGTGGTCTCGGCCGGAAAAACCACGCTGGAGGAACTGCAGCGCAGTGTGGAGCTGGTGGAGGCGATCGGAGGGCGGGTCCTTGGAGTGATACTGAACAACCTGGATCTGAAGCGAGCCTATGGTATTTCGTACAGAAAGGCTCGGGCGGGGAGCTATGGAGGGTACAGCTCCAAAGCGTATGTGCGTGCAAAATCCGGCCACGACAACGACGGAAAGAGTCTGCAACAGAAGGTCTAGCTCGTTTCATCAATCAGGATATAGCATGCGAATCAGAACCCTTTCCTCGGTCCTTCCATGCATCCTCATGCTCGCTCTCCTGGTTCCCACTGAGGGAAGCGCCCAGCTTGAGAGCGGCATCGGTCCGGCATTGACCGGATCGTCGCCGGCTGCCTACTATTTTATCTCCAAGTCCGGCGAAATTACGATGCCGATCAACCTCTGGGGATATGTCAAGAACCCCGGACGCTATGAGGTCCCCATATCCACAGACCTGGTCCAGCTGGTGTCGTTTGCCGGCGGCCCGCTTGCGGAAGCAAGTCTCAGCAATGTGCAAATCACGCGCGTCATGAGAAGAGATACGCAGATCCGCAAAGTGGAGTTCATCGTCGATCTCAAGCACCTGGACCAGATTGACGATATGGCGTTGAACCTGCAGGCCGGAGACACGATTTTCATAGATAACATCCCTTTCCAGTGGCGTGACTTCTTCAGCATTATCACGACAGCCGCAATCGTGATCACGGCAGCCGCGAACATCATACTCGTGATGAGATAGCGCCCCACGCCATGGAAGGCTGTCCCGTCTGCCCGTCCCATATTGTGATGACATCATCGACCCGGCCTGTCGTCATACGCAGGTCTGCACCGCTGGCCGTGAATGGACCGGCACTGGTTGACAGGTAGCGGTAGATATGATTATCAGAATCCTCCTTTTCTTTTTCGTCCTGCTCTTGAACTCCTTCTATGGCGCAGTGCTCATGGCTGTGCCGTCTGCCGACCGTATCTTCCGCCTGGCTATTTTTGCCTGCGACGGCATCATGATCGCCATGGCTGTCTCCGTTGTCTGGAGAAACAGGACGTTTTCAGTGGTCAAGTACCTGGCGTTGTTTCTGTTCGTTTCGACCCTTACCTTTTTTTTGAATGTGCATTCGGTGGCTATTGCCACCCATCTGAACGGGCTGCGCCAACCCTTGTTCCTTCTCTCGACGCTGATTGTCCTGTATGACATTGCACAATCCTCCCGTTGGGAGGCGTTCGGACGAATGTTCAATGCCTTCCTGGTCATTTTTGCCCTCCTTCAGATACCCCTCTCTCTTATCCAGTTTTTCAAGTTCGGGGCGGGAGACTATGTAGGAGGCACCTATGGCTATATGGGAGGGAGCGGTTTCCTCACCCAGCTGGTTTTCCTGATCGCGTTCTTTTTCATCGCGCGGTCGAGCTGGTACAAGGATCCAGACGGCATCCGCTACCGCAGTGTCCTCGTCTACTCGCTGTTCCTGCTTCCCTGCACGGTCAATGAGACCAAGATCTCCTTCGTCTATTTGGCGATCTTCATCATTCTGCTGACGATGTCACGCAGCAAGATTTTCAAATCCATTCCCATCCTTGCATTCGGGGTCGCACTCATCCTGCTCCTGAATTACTACTACGGGAAAACCGTCGAGGACACGCAGAACATTTTCGACGAGCGGTTCCTCGAGCGCTATCTGCTCTATGATCCGCGCGAAAACGTTGACGTACCACGGTTCCAGAAGCTTGTGCTGATGTTCCGGCTCATGCACGGGGATATCCTCCAGATGCTGCTCGGCCTTGGCTACGGCGTGTTTGCCGGAGAAAATATCCTCGGTACGTCTTCTTTCGGCCGCTCTCTCTGGTATTTCCAGGGAACCCGGATCCAGGTTCAGACCGTCTGGATCCAAGGCGGGCTGCTCTCATTGGTCCTGCTGCTTCCTGCCAGCTTCTGGTTTCTCCGGCGGCGTTCAATACTGCAAAGCACCAATATGCGCCGCTTTCACACGTTCCTTGCGTTGCTCATTGCTTCGACATGGTTGTACAATGAGGCTCTCTACAACCGCCCCTTCGCGATGATCGCGGGATACATGATCATCTGGATCGGGCTCGGGGGAATGGAGAACAAAGCGAGCGAGGAGGCACCTCCGCCAAACCTTGTCACCCTCAGACCTGCAACAGTGCCGGGGGCAGGGTGACGAGACGAATCCTGATACTTTCTCAGGTGCAATTTGGTTCGGTGATTGCGCCCTATCAGTACAGCCGATATCTCAAGGATCGGTTCGCCATCACCTACCTGTGCTGGGACTATGGGTTTCCCCGGGTCGATGAGCCTGGGGTCAACGTCATGTATATCCCGCGCCAGGGAGGAAAGCTCGAACGCCTGTTCCGCCTCATCCGGGAATCGATACGGGAGATCCGGCGGGGACGGTACGACCTGGTATTTGTTGTCTATTTCCAGGGCTGCTTCATCCTTCCGCTTCTTACAGGACGCGATCGCATGGTCCTGGATATTCGTACCGGCTATGTGCGCTCGCCCGGCCTGAAGCGCTGGCTCAGCAATCGCCTGATCCACCTTGAAAGCCTGTTGTACAGGTCCGTGACAATCCTGTCGGACAGCCTCCGCGAAGACCTGGGGATATCGTCGCGCAAGTGCTGCCTGGTGCCCCTGGGGGCTACGCACGCGCAAGTTGCCCCGAAAACATTCGAAGACATGCGTCTGCTCTATGTGGGTACGCTGCAACACCGGTTCATTGAGAAGACCGTCGAGGGGTTCTCCCGGTTCTATGATGAGAAGCGGGGAAGTCTGAACATGTTCTATGTGATCGTGGGCGGGGGGCGTCCCGGAGACCAGCAGCGGCTGCGAGACGCCATTCAGCGTTCGACATGCGCTCAGCACATCCATTACGTCGGGTGGGTTGACCATAAGGATCTGGGGAAATACCTGGAGGAGGCGAATTTCGGCGTCGCCTTCATTCCCCTGGAAGATCATTTCCAGGTCCAACCCGCGACAAAAGTCTTTGAATATTTGATGGCGGGGATGCCGGTTATTGCAACGAATACGCTGGAGAACGCGAAGACGATCAATAGCAGCAACGGAGTCCTGACCTCTGACACTCCCGCCGACTTCTGCAGAGGACTGCACGAGCTGGTGGAAGCCAGGCATCGCTTCGATTCGGCGGCCATCAGCGCGGCCAGCACGAAGTACAGCTGGTCTTACATCATCGATCACCAGCTTACCCCTTACCTGGTTTCACTGATGGAGAAGCCGTGATGCGGTTGTTGATCGGGCTCATACGGCCGGGGCTAACCGGGGGGATCTATGTCACCGAAGAGAAGTTCATCGCCGAATGCAAACGCAGGGGCGCTTCGGTGACTCTCTTCGAATACGGTGGACGATCGCCTTCGGAAAAGGTCTACCAGAAGGTGGCAGGAAGATTTGCCGATTGGATCAGGTATGTCTTGCTGGTCCGCCGCGAGCGGCCAGATATCGTCCAGCTCAATTCCGCGTTGACACGGCACGCTCTCCTGCGCGACCTGGGGTACGCGGCACTCTCCCGGCTTACGGGCACACGGCTATTTGTGAAAATGCATGGCACGGATGCGCAGATTCTGACCGAGGGGAATGGCTTTTGGAAATGGGCGGTCCGTTTCGTGCTCAGGAATTCCCAGGGCATCGGCCTGCTATCGGAGGAGGAGCGGCAGAACTTTGTCCGGGCGGGTTTCAGCGGGAAAAATCTCTATGTGGTCAAGAATGCAGTGGACTGGCGGAGATTCGGCCGGGATAACGATGACCGTGCACGTCCAGGTTCGCGGCTGAGGCTCCTGTTCATCGCCCGCTTCATCCCGGCGAAGGGCCTTCTCGATGTGCTTGAGGCTGTGCGGATCGTCCTGGACCGTGGGAAGGATGTTTGTATCGACTGTGTCGGGGATGGTCCCCAGGGAAGGGAAGCACGGGATCGCGCGAATGCGCTCGGCGTCACAGACAAAGTTACTTTTACAGGGTATATTCCTGAACCTGAGACTCTGTGTTACTATAAGAGTGCGGATGTGCTGGTGTTCCCGACGTACCACCAGGAAGGATTTCCGATGACGGTGTTCCAATCGGCAGCCGCAGGACTGGGGATCATCACGACGAAAGTCCGCGCCTCCGCTGATTACCTTCGCGAGCCGGATCATTGTCTCTGGGTGGAACCAAAGAACCCGGCAATGCTTGCCGAGAAGATATTGTTTTTGATCGACCATCCTGACGTTCTGGCAAACATGGCCCGTAACAACCGGCAGCTGGCCACCGGCTTTTCGATAGAGAAGGTTGCAGAAGAGTATCTGAGGATATTCGCCGAAATTTCGCAACAAGGAAGTTGACCGCTGAATGAATTCGCTCCAGGGGTATTTGGCGCATATTGCACGCAGCACCTTCATCTCTGTGAAGGCACTGTCCGTCGATGCAATCAAGTTCGGTCCGCCGTTCTCCCGGATCCTTGCCGAGCTGGAAACCTCGCAATGGAATTCCAGAGAGCAGTTTGAAGAGCTTCAAGGCAGGAAACTCCGGGCTTTGATCCGGCACTCTTATGAAAACGTTCCTTATTATCGCAGGGTGTTCGATCAGCTTCGTCTCAAGCCGGTCGACATCACGACCCCATCCGACCTCAAGAAGCTGCCTCTGCTGGACAAAGCGACACTGCGGAACAATCCGCACGATTTCGTTGCACGGAATATTTCCCACGTACGGGTATTTCCCGGATGGACAACGGGCACAACCGGTACTCCGTTGAATGCCCTCCGAAGCCGGGAGTCAATCGTTGTAGAGAACGCCATGCTCTGGCGCCAGCGGCGGCTTGCAGGGCTGAGTTTCCGCTGCCGAAAGGTTGCCGTGTGGGGGACCATCTGGGAAAATATCATAGTCCCGGCTCATCAGCGCGTCCCGCCATTCTGGCAAATCAATGGAGCGGATAATCAGCTCCTGTTGTCCTATTATCACATGTCGGGTGTGACACTCTCGGCGTATATCCGACGCCTGGAAGCGTTCGCTCCCGAATTTATCGAGGGGTTTCCATCCACCTTGCTGGTGTTGGCTCGATACCTGAAGATGGTCAAGAAGGTCATTCCGCTGACCGCCATCTTCACATCTTCAGAGATGCTCTATGATGTGCACCGCAGAGAGCTCGAAGAATCATTTGCGGCAAGGGTGTTTGACCTCTACGGTCAGGCCGAGCGGGTGGTTGCCGCAACCGAATGTGAGCATCACGCGGGTCTTCACATCAACCCGGAGTACGGGATCTTCGAGATTCTCAACGCTGGGGAAGATGTGCCCCCCGGTATGATGGGCGAAGTGGTGGGAACGGGGCTGAACAACTATGTCATGCCCCTGATACGCTACCGGACAGGCGATTTGGCGACTATGGCCGGAAAACCTTGTCCGTGTGGACGGCAGATGCCTTTGTTGGCGGGGATTCAGGGCCGGAAAGGGGATGTGATCAGGACGCCCGACGGCCGGATCGTCCCAGGGAATGGGCTCATGGGCGCATTCCATGGCATCGCCAATATCAAGCGGTCACAGGTCGTCCAGGAGCGGCTGGATTACGTCGTCATAAATCTTCTGCGTGAGGACCCGGCACGGCAGGTAGATACGGCCAGCCTCAGGGCCAACCTGTCCGATTGTCTAGGCAAGGATATGGAGATCGAGTTCCGCTTGCTGGAAGAGATTGAAACGGGCGGCCGGAGCAAATTCCGTTGGATGACCTCCCATCTTTCCGCGGGACAATAGGATGTCAACACCCGGACACAGCTCTCGGCTCTTCCCCCGCGTGGTCTGGATGGTGCGGCGGCTTCGCCTCATGTCTCCCGGCGAAATCATCTTTCGGACCAGCCGCACGCTGCGCAACAAGGCATGGCGTTACGCACCTCCCGCTGCGGGAGCGCAAGGGGCGCCTGCAGCGATTGCCTGGTTCGGGAACCTGGATGAGCAGGAGAGGGTCCGGGCCTGCCTGCGGGAGCAGTTCCATTGGAACGAATCGGTGGCTGCTGAATACCTGGGGCATCGCTTCTCCTTTTTCCGGCTTGACCGCGCGGACTTCGGCCCGACGATCCAGTGGAATCACGACTACCTGAACGGGATCACCCCGCCTCTTGGCTTCGGGCCCGGGATGGACTACCGGAATGCCGCGCTTTGCGGCGACATCAAGTACGTCTGGGAACATAACCGCCACCACCATCTGTTGGAATTGGCGAAGGCGTACTATCTTACCGGCAGGCAGGAATACGCAGACGAGGTCCGGACGCAGATTGAGAGTTGGATCGCCCAATGCCCGTACCTCAAAGGCGTTCACTGGTCCAGTTCGCTCGAATCGGCCGTCCGCGTCATCAACTGGTGCTTTGCATACCACTTCCTTCTCGCCGGGGGGGGCGGGTATGTTGACCGCCATACGGAGTTCGCGGCCCGTTGGAGCCGGTCAGTGCATCAACATCTGGTCTTCATCTCGCGGAATTTCTCCCGGCACTCTTCTGCCAACAATCACCTGATTGGCGAAGCGTGCGGCCTTTTTGTCGGAGCGCTCTGCTTCACGTTCAAGGAGAGTGCTCAATGGATAGGGACGAGCACGCGCATTCTTGAAGAAGAAGTACTCAGGCAGGTCTGGGCTGATGGGGTAGACAAAGAGCAGGCGATCAGCTACCAATCCTTTGTGTTTGATTTTCTCCTGATCGCCGCCCTCCTTGGACGGCGGAACGGGCGCGACTTTTCCGGCCGATACTGGGAACGACTTGAAAAAATGGCTGACTTTGTCTCGTCGCTGATCGATGGCAAGGGGGATGTTCCGCAAATCGGCGATGAGGACGATGGCTATGTTGCGGTGCTTTCCCATGAGCCCGAATTCAAGCTCTTTCGGTCCCTGCTTGCCACTGCGGGTGTGTTGTTCCGGCGCGGCGACTTTGCCCGCCGGGCTGTCTCCTACGACGAGAAATCCTTCTGGCTCCTCGGGTTCCAGGACTTCGAGGCGCTCTGCACGAGGGACCAGGAGCGCACGCCTACGCTCTCCTTTCCTCAGGGTGGGTATTATATTGTAAAGGGGGAAGGGGCGGCCGTGACCCTTGATTGCGGTCCGCTCGGTTACCTGAGCCTTGCGGCGCATGGTCATGCCGATGCGTTAAGTATTCTCATGGACTACAAAGACCGGAGGTTCCTGATTGACCCCGGAACGTACGCATATCATACGCAGCGGGAATGGCGGGATTACTTTCGGGGGACAGCCGCCCACAACACGCTCCGGGTCGACGGGATGGATCAGTCGGTGATCGGAGGGAATTTTATGTGGCTCCGGAAGGCTCGCTGTCATTTGCTCCGGCACGATGCAGTCAGCGTGATGGGTTGGCATGACGGGTATATGAGACTCACCCATCCCGTGCGCCATGAACGGGAAGTCATTTTTGATGCCTCTGACCGAAGCTATACCGTGATCGATAGAATTCACAGCGACGGGAAGCATTCCGTTGAGCTGTTCTTCCACCTCTCTCCCGCGTGCTCGCTCACGGAGGCGGAAGGCACGTATGTCCTTACGAATGGACCCGCAACGGTGATCCTTCGTCCCGACGGGCGACTCAGGGAGCGGACCGTCCTGTGTGGGAGCCTCTCGCCCCGAGGGGGATGGTACTCGCCGGGGTATGACAGGAAAATCCCTTCAACCACTCTCCGCCTGGCCGCGATGGCTGGCGGTGGGACAGAACTGGTAACTACACTTACATTGCGTTGAACAGGAGAACAACAGCATGAACATTTCAGTATTTGGACTCGGATATGTCGGGGCGGTCACGTGCGGATGCCTGGCAAAGCAGGGAAACCGAATCATCGGGGTGGATGTCTCGCGCGTGAAGGTGGACCTGATTAACGCGGGGCATTCTCCGGTGATCGAACCCGAGATCGACGAGCTGATCACGCAGGGAGTACAGATCGGTTGCCTGCGCGCCACACAGGATTCGGACGAGGCCATTCTGAATTCCGATGTGACGTTTATTTCCGTAGGGACGCCGTCGCAGCAGAACGGAAGCATCGACCTCCGGTACGTCAAGATGGTATGCGAACAGATCGGGACGGCCCTCAAGAAAAAACCGTCCTACCATGTTGTCGTCGCCAGGAGCACGATGCTGCCCGGGAGCATGAGGAACGTCGTGGTCCCGGCTCTGGAGAGATTTTCGGGGAAGCATGCGGGTTCCCATTTCGGCGTTTGCTTCAATCCGGAGTTCCTCCGCGAGGGAACATCGGTGCAGGATTTCTTCAACCCTCCCAAGACCGTCATCGGCGCAGATGAGGAGCGCCCGGCATCGATCCTGCGTGAAATCTACAAAGAATTGCCGGGGGAGACATTCGTCACATCCATTGAAGTCAGCGAGATGGTGAAATATGCGGACAACAACTTCCATGCCGTGAAGGTCACGTTCGCGAACGAGATCGGTGCGATCTGCAAGGGCCTGGGGATCGACAGCCATGAGGTGATGGATATTTTCTGCCGCGACAAGAAGTTGAATATCTCCCCGTACTATCTGCGGCCGGGGTTCGCCTTTGGCGGTTCCTGTCTGCCGAAGGACGTGAATGCCCTGCTCTATCAATCAAAGATCATGGACCTGGAGACGCCGCTCCTGCGTTCGTTGCTCCAGAGCAACGAGGAGCAGATCGAGCGCACGGTGGCGAGGATCGTTGCCTTCGGCCGCAAGAACATTGGCTTCCTTGGGTTTAGCTTCAAGGCGGGAACAGATGACCTGCGGGGAAGCCCGATGGTCACGGTCATTGAGATGCTCCTTGGAAAGGGCTACAAGGTTTGTCTGTACGACAAGAACGTGAGCACCGCGCGGCTTATGGGCGCGAACCAGAGTTACATCGAGCAGCATATCCCCCATATCGCGGCGCTGATGTGCACCAGCCCTGCAGAAGTGATATCGCAGAGTGACCTGATCGTTGTGGGAAACAAGGCAGACGAGT
Organism: uncultured Bacteroidota bacterium; assembly: GCA_963809695.1. Lineage (GTDB taxonomy): Bacteria > Bacteroidota > Ignavibacteria > UBA10030 > UBA6906 > JAGDMJ01. Next base: position 165,491 of record CAWEKI010000007.1, on the reverse strand, counting down.
TTGCCGAGGTGGTAGAAACCATTCCTGCAGATACGATCATAGTGGATCTGGTCCGAGTCAAAAAAGGGAAGAGGTCAGGGAACAACTACTTTGGGATCGCCTGGTAAACATATACTGATCATTGTCGAGAACCTCTCGGTCCCGTTCGACAAACGGGTCTGGAACGAAGCGAATGCGCTCACGCGCGCGGGGTACAAAGTCAGCATCATTGGCCCCGTGGGCAAAGGTGCGGAGAAGCGCAGGGAGGAGATTGACGGCATCAGCATCTATCGGCATCCGCTTCCCGGAGAAGGGAATGGTGCGTTTGGATATTTCGTCGAGTATTCCGCGGCGCTGTTCTGGGAACTCGCGCTGGCCACGCGGGTCTATTTCACCTCGGGATTCGATGCCATCCATGCCTGCAACCCTCCGGATACGATTTTTCTGATCGGGCTGGTGTTCAAACTTCTCGGGAAGAAATTCGTGTTCGACCATCATGACATCAACCCCGAGCTCTTCGTGGCCAAATTCGGACGGAAGGGGATGTTGTACCATTTGATAACCCTTGCGGAACGTCTTACCTTTATGACAGCGGATATTTCCATTGCTACAAACGAATCCTACAAGGAGATCGCCGTTACCCGGGGCCACATGGATCCACACAAGGTTTTCATCGTGCGAAGCGGTCCGAACCTGGAGAGATTTCGCCCCGTGCCTCCGCAGGAGCGTCTCAGGGAAGGGCGCCGGCATCTCGTGGGCTATGTGGGGGTCATGGGCAAGCAAGAAGGGCTGAACTATCTTTTGGATGCAGTCAAGCTGATCGTGGAAAAGAGCGGGCGCCAGGATATCCTGTTCGTCGTGATCGGGAGCGGAACGGAATTTGATGAGATCCGCAAGTACGCTGCGGATCTTGGAGTGGGGCCGTATGTCCGCTTTACGGGAAGGATCGCGGACGATGAATTGATTGGATATCTTTCGACGGCCGACGTTTGCGTGAACCCCGACGTCGCGAACGAAATGAACGACAAATCCACCATGAACAAGATCATGGAGTACATGGCGCTGGGGAAACCCATCGTGCAGTTTGACCTTACGGAAGGGCGACGATCGGCCCTGGACGCCTCGCTGTACGCGCGAAGGAATGACCCTGTGGATTTTGCCGACAAGATCCTTGAGCTCCTCGATGACCCGGCCCGAAGAGAAACGATGGGGTGCTATGGCAAGGAGCGGGTCGAGAACAGTTTGGCCTGGGAGTTTTCAGAACAGATCTTGCGCGAAGCCTACCATGTACTTTTCCACAGATGACCGCGGAGCGGTTGATCCTGCCGGATTTTTTTTGTACCACCAACGGCCCGAATTTCTGGGCTCCGTTTTCCGGACTCTTTCTCCTCTCGTCTTCTCCATTCCCTGTTCCCAAGGAACATTTTCCTCCTGTCTGTCGTTAGCAGGGGTGGAGGATTCATTCCCTTCCTGCGTTCTTCCGGCGTCAATAGTGAATGAGTGAAGTTACCCATGTCTGCGCCGAGGGACAGGTCATATGGATCCGGCGAATCCAGTACGTTTGATCTCGTTCCGCAGTTGTGACGCAGAACACGGTTTTGCAGCCGGAACTTTCTACATTCTACACACGCACCGTTGACGATATAACCAGGGCAAAGATGTCAGGGGTTGCTTTTGGGCTCTTTGTTTTCGTACATTTTGATCGCTGAGGAGAATGCCCTGGGCAGTATGTGTGGACTGAGGAGAGGCATTGAGTGGTCTGAGGATGCCTGGACGGTAAGCCCCGAGTTTGTTGTGCATTGAACCCAGGAGGTCTGCGAGCATGGAGTACTTACGGAAGCGCCCGCTGTATTCGTTTATTCTCCCGATTCTTGACGGCGTGACGATTGTAGCGTCTCTCATCATTGCTATTCTTCTACGAGGAAGGTCGTTTGCCGGCGAGTTGACACTGTTTGGCGCGCCCCTGTATGGAGAAGTGGTGTTCCTGATCTTCTATGGCGCCGCCTCCGTCGTCATCTTCAACTACCTGAGCCTGTACAACATCAACGTCTTCACCACGGTCATGGAGCATACGCTCCGGATCGTCAAGGCGTTGTTCTATACGATCATCGGCATTGCCATCCTGTCCTTTTTCACCAAGGCGTCGTTCATCGTTGATAGCCGCCTTGCCATTGTGTACTTCGGAATGGTAGCTTTCCTGCTGATGCTTGGCGGGAGGGTGGTGATCTTCCGGAATGTCTTCCTCTTCGTTTCGCGTCACAAGCTTCTCCAGCGCAATGTCCTTCTCGTCGGAGCTGGCTCAAACGGCATCAACCTGGCCGCCGATCTCCTCCTTCATGATGACCTCGGCCTGAGGGTCGTAGGCTTCCTCGACGACGAGCTTCCTCTTGGCCGCATTGTGTTCAACGGGCTTAAAGTCATTGGCCGGACAAGCGAGGTAAAGGACATCGTCAGGGTGTTCGATATTCACGAGATCATTATCGGGATGGAGAACGTCCAACAGGCCCGTCTGATTTCGGTCCTTGAAGAATGCGTGGGGACGAACGCAACCGTAAAGGTGGCATCTCCGCTCTACGATGTTGTGCCGGCCAGACTGGATATGGAAAAATACGGCGATATCGCGGTCGTAGGCATTTCGCGTGTGGGTCCTGGCCCGATTTTTGAAGCATACAAAAGAGTCTTTGACACACTGGTGACGGCCCTGGGCCTGGTCTTTTTGGCGCCGGCTTTTTTGGCGATTGCCGCAGCCATCAAGCTGGACTCGCGGGGGTCGGTGTTGTTCAAGCAGGTGCGGATCGGGAAGAACGGCAAGCCGTTCGACTTTTACAAATTCCGCTCGATGCGCTCAGGCAGTGACAACGATCCGTTGCGGGAAGTGAGCTACGCCAATCTGATCAAAGGCACCTGGCGGGCCGAATCCGGGGTCAATCCGACCAAGATTGTGGATGAGTCGCGCGTGACGAAGGTGGGGCGGATCCTGCGGCGGACCAGCCTGGATGAGTTGCCGCAGCTGTTCAATGTGCTCAAAGGCGATATGAGCCTGGTGGGGCCGCGTCCCTGCCTGCCGTACGAGTGGAAACACTACGAGGAGTGGCACAAGCGGCGCCTGAGTGTGACGCCCGGGTGCACTGGCATGTGGCAGGTTTTGGGGCGCAGCCAGGTGGGATTCCAGGACATGGTGATCCTGGATCTGTTCTACAGCCAAAACGTGTCCTTCCACCTGGACCTGTGGCTGTTGCTGAAGACCATCCCAGTGATGGTTCTGGGAAAAGGTGGAAAGTGACAGGGATCAGCGCCGCTCCAATTTCCTCGCCGTATATTGGCAAATGAAATTGGAGGGGCATGAGTAGCCTGTTTCGAGTGCCGCTTCGACTTGTGTTGTGGATAAGTTGAAGCGGCATTCATCATAGCACGAGAGTCAATCATCCGAGGAAGAAACAATGAAAGTAGGAATACTGGCTGGCGGCGTCGGCACGCGACTCGTCGAGGAAACCGAGGTCAAACCAAAGCCGATGGTGGAGATCGGTGGCAGGCCCATCCTCTGGCACATCATGCGCCACTACGCACACTATGGCTTCAAAGACTTCGTCGTTGCCCTGGGATACAAAGGGGAGGTCATCAAGAAGTACATGGTCGACTATTCGTCCCTCAACAGCAATCTGACGGTGAAGCTGAACACCGGCCGGGTGGACATTCATGGCGGCTTCAGGCCTGATTGGACCGTTGACCTCGTGGACACGGGCATGTCGACCCTCACCGGGGGACGTATCAAGCGACTGGCGCCCTATCTGGGCAGAGAGACCTTCATGCTGACCTGGGGAGATGGCGTCTCAGACGTGAACCTGACCGAGTTGCTGGAGTTCCACAAAAGGCATGGAAAACTTGCCACGCTGACGGCTGTCAGGCCCCCGGCACGGTTCGGGCACCTCGAGTTCCAGGGAGACCAGGTCGCGCAGTTCTCCGAGAAGCCCCAGACCATGGAAGGATGGATCAACGGGGCGTTCTTCGTGCTCGAACCCGGTGTGTTCGATTACATCGACGGTGACGACACGCAGTGGGAGAAGGAACCGATGGAACGCCTTGCGGCCGACGGGCAGCTGATGGCCTATCGCCATTCGTCGTTCTGGCAATGCATGGACACGCTCCGGGACAAGAAACTGTTGGAAGAACTCTGGCACACTGGTAAAGCACCTTGGAAAATTTGGGAGGATTGATATGCGCGTACTTGTGACGGGTCATTGCGGCTACATCGGTACGATCATGGTCCCGATGCTCCTTGCAGAGGGGCATGAAGTGGTGGGGCTTGATACCGACTTGTATGCGGCATCCACGTTTGGAGAGGGGATGGTCGATGTTCCTTCAATCAAGAAAGACATTCGCGACGTAGAACTGAGCGACCTTGACGGCTTCGATGCGGTGATACACCTTGCCGGGCTTTCCAATGATCCTCTCGGCGATCTCAATCCGTCACTCACGTATGAGATCAACCACCTGGCTTCCGTCCGGCTTGCCGAGCTGTCGAAGAAGGCGGGTGTCGAGCGATTTATCTTCTCTTCCTCATGCAGCAATTATGGTGCGGGCGGAGAAGATCTCTTGAACGAGCACTCCGCGTTCAATCCGGTCACCCCGTACGGCATTTCGAAGGTACGCGTGGAGCAGGACGTGGCCAAGCTGGCAGACGATGACTTCAGTCCCACCTTTCTACGGAATGCGACCGCCTTCGGGGTGTCACCGAGGCTGCGGTTTGACCTTGTGCTGAACAACCTGGTAGCGTGGGCATTCACGACGGGGCGCGTCTACATCAAGAGCGACGGAACTCCCTGGCGCCCGATTGTGCATATTGAAGACATCTCCCGGGCTTTCATTGCGGCGCTGCATGCCGACCGGTCACTGGTGCACAATGATGCCTTCAATGTTGCGCGCAATGAAGACAACTACCGCATTCGCGAACTGGCGGACATCGTCAAGGAGACTGTGCCCGGGTGCGTGATCGAGTATGCAAAGGATGCCGGCCCCGACAAGCGCTGCTACAGAGTCGACAGCAGCAAGATCCTGCGCGTTCTTCCGGCATTCAAGCCGCGCTGGAACGCCCGGAAAGGGGCCCAGGAGCTTTATGACGCTTATAAACGCGTAGGGCTCCGCCTCGAAGATTTCGAGGGGCCGAAGTATAAGCGGATCGACCACATCAAATCCCTTTTGAGCTCCGGACGTTTGGGCCCCGACCTGCGATGGAAGCAGGAGGCGGCGGTGCCGGTGAAATAACGACAGAGGACCCATGACCACCAACTCCATGCCGCCATGCCGTTCGTGCGGCGGCAACAATCTCCAACTCATTATCTCATTTGGCCGAACGCCGCTGGCCGACGCTCTCGTGTGGAAAGAGAATCTGGACAAACCGGAGATCTTTGCGCAGCTCGACCTGGTCTTCTGCCCAGACTGTACGCTGGTGCAGATCACCGAATCAGTGGATCCCGAGATACTCTTCTGCCGCGACTATCCGTATTTCTCCTCGGTGTCAAAGTCGCTCCTGCAGCACTTCCGTGATAGCGCGGAATACCTGATCGAGACCAGGAAACTGGGACCACTTAGCCTGGTGATCGAAGCTGCGAGCAACGATGGATATCTGCTCAAGAACTTCGTGGAGCACGGCGTACCCGTGCTGGGCATCGACCCGGCGGACGGGCCCGCACGCATCGCGCAAGAAGCGGGCATCCCCACGCTCTGCACGTTCTTTGGGAAAGAGCTGGCCACAAAACTTCGGAACGAGGAGGGAAGACGGGCCGACGTCTTCCTGGCAAACAATGTGCTCGCGCATGTTCCCGATCTGAACGGGTTTGTCGAAGGGATCAAGATCCTTTTGAAGGATACAGGCGTTGCCGTCATCGAAGCTCCCTATCTGGTGGACCTGGTCGACGATTGCGAGTTTGACACCATCTATCACCAGCATTTGTGCTATTTCTCCATTCATGCTCTTGACAAGCTTTTCCGGCGGCACGGCCTGTACCTGAACGATGTCAAGAGAACCTCAATCCATGGCGGATCGCTCCGCCTGTTCGTGGAGCCCCGGGAAAATGTCCAGCAAATCGTCCGCTCGCTGCTGACCACGGAACACGAAAGGAAAGTCGACCGCATCGACTACTACATGGAGTTTGCAGACCGCGTCCATGAGATCAAGCGATCGCTCCTGGAGATCCTTCACGACCTGAAACGCCAGGGCAAGCGGATTGCTTCGTACGGCGCAGCGGCAAAAGCTGCCACGATGCTTGCCTTCGTGGGAATCGACAAATCGCTGGTGGATTATGTCGTTGACTTGAACAAGTTCAAGCATGGCCGCTACATGGGAGGGAATCATCTGCCGATCCATCCGCCCTCCAAGCTGACGGAGGATCAGCCCGACTACGTCCTGATTCTCGCGTGGAACTTCGCCGAAGAGATCATGAAGCAGCAGGAAGCATACAGGAACCATGGAGGGAAGTTCATCATCCCGATCCCCAAACCAGTCATCGTCTGAGCATATGACAGATCGTTCCGCAGAAGGCCCTGCCACCGGACCCAATCGATCAAGGCAGGCCGGTCCGGGGCGTTGGCCTGTCAGGACACGTGTGCTCTGGGTGCTGTGCGCTGTTGCATACGGAATTTTCCTCGTCAAATTCTTCTGGTTTGCCCGTGCCTCGGCATTCACCGAATGGGGAGGAATGCTTCCGGTGCACGGTCCGGACAAGATTATCGTCTCGTTCCGAAACGACGACCTCTCCGTCTATTCCAATCCTGCCCTTGAGGATTCTGTCCTCTCGCTATTCAAAGCCCATGGTGTGCGCCAGACGTTTGCCTTCATTCCGGATCCGGCGGGGTACATCGGTGGTGCGATCAAGCAGCCTCCCGGAAATCAGCGTATCGTGGGACTGCTCCGTCAATGGGAACGGGAAGGATCGGTCGAATTCGCGCTGCATGGGTTTACACATCTCAAGAACAATGTCGGGGCAGGGGAATTCGACGGGCTTCCGGCCGAGACCCAGAACAGGCTGATTCGCGAGGGGAAGGCCATCCTTGATTCGACCCTCGGGACGAACGTCCGGATCTTTGCTCCTCCCTGGAACCAGGCCGACGAGTACACCGTTGAGGCTTGTTCCCGGGCCGGAATTGACAAGATCTCCGGGTATATTGGAACCCCGCCCGCCCGCGGCATCATGGCAGTCAATACGAATGCGGGACTCTTCTTCAGTCCGGGTGAGATTCCACCGATGGATCGTGTGCTCGACCTGGCGAGGTCGGGAAGCGGGACCCGCTTTGTGAACGTGTTTTACCATTCTCGCGTCGACTTCCAGAATCCCGGCGCATTCCGACGCGTGGATAGCCTCCTGACCTCGCTTCGCGCAGATCCGAAAGTGGAAATACTGTCCCTTGGTGAAATTGCCGGGCGCTATGCCGGCTATCTCAAGCCTTGCAGTGAGTCCGGATGGAACATCATTGAGGCGGAGAACGCCATGAAGTCCGCCAAGCCTTATCTCAGCTTTTTCTCCCGCCTTCCGCTGGTACGTGGGCATGTTCAGGATTTGGAGCGGCGGCATCGGCTCGCTCTGGAGTCGTACTGGTGTGGCAATTATGTGGCAGCCCAGGTTCAGGCACGAAGCGTGGTCCGTCAGAGTGGGAATTGGCTTGCGTTTGGGCGGCTTGTCGCTCCCCTGGGGGTGGCAGTCATTCTGGGAGTCTTGTTCTTCACACACGCCAGCCGAACAATGGTGCTTCGGGTATATGCGGTCACCATCATCCCGATTCTTCTGGTTACTATCGTTCTCGCCGTTTCCTCCCATATCTCACCAGAGAGGGTCGGGGAGATTGCCCAACTTGGCGTGGTAGTTGTCGGAGGGCTTCTTCTGGTTCTTCCCTGGTTACCTCAACTACAATCCACCCTCTATCCACATCTGTAGACTTCCCATCTCTTATTGCGTCATAGCATACACACCCGGCACTCCCGCGTGACGATGGTCACATACTCTTACGTCAGCAGTCACTATTTTGAATTGAATAATGTGAATCGCCTATTCCAGCCGAAAATCGCAACTTCTTTGCAATTTTGATGATTCTTGTCTACATTCTTCACACCACTTTATAGGGAGTCGATCATGAACTCAGTTCAAACCACGGGGCATCGTCTGGCGTCCCTGTTGCTGCTTTTCACCGTGCTTGGCGGGGTGGCGGCAATGGCAGGACCCTCGACATTCGTGTCCGACGATTTCAATGCTTTCAATTTAAAGCGTCCGCTGTGGACATTGGTCGATCCAAGGAGCGATGTGACACTCAATTTGCAGGGAGTCAACAGCGGGAGCGCCCGGCTCTTCATGACGGTTCCGGTTGGAACAGTACACGATATCTGGAGCGACGGCAATACCGCGCCGCGGATTCTGCAAAATTGCGCGGATGAAGATTTTACGGCCGAGGCAAAATTCGAGTCGTCTCTCACCGGCACCTCTTTCTCTGCCTACCAGGCGCAAGGTATGATTGTCCAGGCCGATGCCAACAACCTCCTACGCTTCGATTTCACCACGGGCAACCAGGATAGCACAAAGGCATTCGCAGCGGCGTTCATCGGGGGTATCTCCAATCCCCAGGTGAAGATAGACAGAGGCATCGGCCCCTATGGGATTGCCCCGCTCTGGTTACGGGTGAATCGGACGGGGGACGTTTGGACCATGATGACATCCCGCGATGGGGTAACCTTCGACACCATGGGGACCTTCACGCAGGCACTCGCCGTCTCGAAGATCGGTCTGTACGCCATCAACGCCGGGACGGTACCCCCTGCGTTTACCATGATAGCAGATTACTTCTTCAATGTTGACTCTCCCATAGTGCCCGAAGACGGTGCGACCAACGTCACCGACACGCAGGGGCCGATGGTGTACGCAGTGAGATTCAAGTCTGCGCCGGATGCCATCGAGGTCGACTGGAGAACCGACGAACCCGCAAATGGTGGCATTGATTATGGAACAACCACGTCGTACGGTGCGACCGTCACACAATCCAGTTTCACCACCGAGCATCGTTTGAATGCCATCGGCCTGTCGGCGAACACGCTCTATCATTTCCGCGTCTCCGGGACCGACGGGTCAGGCCATTCGGACAACTCGGGGGACCTGACCGCTACATCTTCCGGGTATATCGTAGATACCACTTCCATTTCGGACGACTTCAACGCACCGTCGCTCGACGCCGGCCTTTGGACGTCCGTCAACCCGAGGGGAGATGCAACAATCTCGGTCGGAAGCGAGCAACTTTCGATCGCGGTCCCGGGCGGAATCAAGCATGAGCCCTGGACATCGGGCAACACCGCCCCCAGAGTGGTTCAGAATGTAGGTTCGTCGATGAACGTCAACGAATGGATCGCGAAATTCAACTCCGTTCCTGTAGGCTCGTCGAGTTCCATCCCAATGCAGGGAATTTACCTGGAGCAGGATTCGCTCAACTTCGTTCGGGCTGATCTCTTCAGTGACGGCAATAGCGTGTACGTCTTCTCGGCTTCATTCACCGACGGGCTGACCAATCCGGATGTGTATATCAACGTCCCGATTCCGTACAACAGTGCGCCTATCTGGCTCCGGGTGACCAGGGGAGGCGCTCTTTGGAGAGTGTATTACTCCGCGAACGGCTCGAGCTGGTCCACAGCCGGCAATTTTTATCGCGTGATCACCGTGAAAAAAGCGGGTGTGTTCGCCGGCAACTCGGGCACCGTACCCCAGGCGTTTACCTCGCTTGTCGATTATTTCCAGGCCGCGTTGCCTGCAAAACCGCTCCTGAACACGCCTGCTGCGGGTGCTACGAACGTGCTGCGCCCGGTGGCTTTCAGTTGGGACACGGCGACCGGTGCGGCAACGTACCGCATGCAGGTCTCGACCTCGGCGGGCTTCACTTCAACTGTGTTCGATTCCACGTTCGCGGAAACCTCCCGATTTGTGAGCGTTCTCCAGCCCACGACGCAATACTACTGGCGCGTACGGGGTGTCAACGGCACGCTCAGCGGTCCCAATGCGGCCGGGCAGAGCTTCACGACATCGATCTCGGCCCCGGCAACGCCGTCCCTGGTCTCACCTGCAGATAACGTCACAGGGATATCTATTACCCCGACCATGACATGGACCAGGTCGGCGACAGCTACTGCATACCGGCTCCAGGTTGGCACCGACTCCACGTTTGCAGGGGGGTTGGCCGTCAATGATTCCACGCTGACCGACACGGTTGCTACGACAGCTGCGCTGGCGTACGACACGCGTTATTTCTGGAGGGTGGCCGCGAAAAATGCGGGAGGGTACAGCACATTCACCACTCTGCGCCGGTTCACGACACGGCTGGCAACCCCGCCGGTGCCGATATTGCTCTCGCCGGGAAAGGGTGCGACGGACCAGCCGGTCTCGCTGACCCTCTCCTGGAACGCTTCTGAGGGTGCTGCCGGGTATTGGATCCAGGTGGATACGGACACACTCTTTACCGCACCGCTCACGGTCGATGACACGACGGTCACCGGAACTTCGCGCGTCGTGAGCGGCCTGGCGTACAGCACCGTCTATTACTGGCGCGTCCGTTCGATGAATCCGGGCGGCTCCAGTGCTCCGTCGGAAATCTGGAGCTTCACGACAGTCATCGGGCCGCCGGTCCAGCCGACCCTTGTGTCTCCCGCCAATGGTGCGACAGGACAGCTCTCCAACATTGTGTTTGTTTGGAACCGGCCCGCGGGCGCGGCAACCTTCCGCCTGCAGGTGGGAACGGATTCCACGTTCCTGACCGATGTGCTGTTCAATGATTCAACGCTTACCGATACACTCGGGCTGGTAAGCCCGCTTGCATACGGACAGAAATATTTCTGGAAAGTCATCGCAAAGAACGCGGGAGGCAACAGTCCATCATCGGCCGTGTTCAACTTCTACACGCTTGCCTCGGACCCGACGGTTCCTGTCCAGATTGCTCCGCCGAACGGTTCCACGGGCACGGAGAGAACAGTGACGCTGCGCTGGACCGCTCCGACGGGTGCCAGCTCCTTCCACCTTCAGGTGGCCACCGATCCAACATTTGCCACGGGCGTCGTGCTTGACGACGGGGCCGTTCTGGATACGACGAGAACGCTCAACGGGTTGAACTACCTGACAACCTACTACTGGAGGGTGAATGCGGACAACGTTGGCGGCGTCAGCCCCTGGTCTCCCACATTCAGCTTCCGCGTGAGCGTGCCGCTACCTGCGATGGTGGGTCTCTGGTCACCGGTCAACAATGCCCTCGTTTCAGTGGACAGTGCGCTGACCGTGTGGCGAAGCAGCAGCCCGATTGTTGATCGCTATCAGATCGACCTGGCTGCGGATTCATTGTTCACATTCAAGGTGTCCGATTCCACCGTGACCGATACTGTGAAGATGTTCCGTTCCCTTATCAACAACCAGCGCTATTTCTGGCGCGTCCGCGCCCATAACCCAGGCGGCTGGGGATTGTATAGCATTATTCTCTCGTTCACGGCCTCAACCACCGTGGGTATTGCAGCCCAGCGCGAGCTCCCGGTGACGATCAGCCTGAGCCAGAACTACCCGAACCCGTTCAATCCGTCCACGCAAATCGAATTCGGATTGCCGAAGGAGAGCCATGTGACTCTGGAAGTGTACAACCTCCTCGGCGAACGGGTCGCGACACTGGTTGACGAATCCATGAGCGCAGGGTACCATGTTGTCCGGTTCAATGCGTCGCAGCTGTCCAGCGGCCTCTATCTCTACCGGATGGTTGCGGGAACCACGACGATCGTACACAAGATGATGCTGGTGAAGTGATCCTGGTCTGAAGATCCACGCTTTCAATTCGCGGAGAGAACCGGACGATCCGGTTCTCTCCGTTGTGGCTCAAGACCAATTTCAAAGTCTCACTCTTTGAGGTGCTCAATGGTTCTCGGTGCTATGGCTCAAAAACGGCTGCTGGCCACATGCCTTCTCGCAGTGTTGTGCGGGGCGACGGCATTTGGGCAGATTAATTTCTCCGGTCCCCAACCCGGCGATGTGTACCGGGAATACTCCCGCACCATGCCCCCGAACAGCACAGAAGTATGGAGGGTGGAAGATCCGAACGTCAGCCTGACGCTCTATCCTCAGGCCGCGCCGTTTTTGCCGAACCCGTCTGTCCCTCTAGTCGTGGGAGATCTCCAGAATGCCATCCGGGCCGAGGCGGTCATTACGCTTTGGGGAGGCCATGTCGGGACCACGGGAAAAAAGATCCGATTCAACGGGCACAGCTGGATAACAATCCCCGAGCTTGGCACGATCAACGGTATCCCGGCGGGGCACAACGGGCAGTGTTACCTGAACGAGGAGAACATCACGGTGAATGTCCCGCTTTCCGATTTGTTCCAAGGCACCAACTATTTTGAGGGGACAAATACAGGGCAGACCTGCTACACGTTTCAGTGGGGACAGCATGGCTGGTACAGCATGATGGTCCGGATTTACTACGATCCGGCACAGAAGGCCCACCCGACCGGCTCAATCACGTCGCCGGCTCGTGGAATCATCTTGAACGAGAATCCCACCGTTACAGCTTCGGTGAGTGCCGGCACGAACCGGGTGGATTTTCTGGCGTCATACTACGGGTATGACACGGATGGGGACGGCATTTACACCGGGTACCATTATGACTACGAGCCGCTGACCACGTCGGATGCGAGCATGGACATCCGCAATCACGTCGGAACAGCGACCGGAAGCCCCTTCCAGGTTGTCTGGAACACTCAGTGGGTGCCGGATCAGACGGCAGGGGGGATCAAGCTGATTGCGCGGATTCGTGACAACAATGGGATATGGTATTGCAGTGACGAGGTCACAAGCCTGTCACTTGGACGTACAGGTCACGCTGTGAAGCTGTATGCGCCGACAGACGTTCCCGAGCGTGCCTGGGCACGCCTGGATCTTTCGCCCGTGGTGTGTCACGTGAATATTCCAATCGGGGACAATGTAGGTGACGCGACGGCGGCTGTCTATCATCTTCGGACGTGGAACGGGATCGATGGCGATCATGAGCCGACAGCCACCCGCTACCGGCGGCTGAACAGCTGGACAGACGGAGACTTCGGTGCCAATCACTTTTATTCGTACGATATACGCACTGTCCCTACCAATCAATTGCTCCAAGGGACCAACACCTTCTCCTTCTATTCGCAAACCTCTTCGGCCCACGGAATCGAGATTCATTGGCCCGGTCCCGCACTGGAAGTGGCATACACAGGGAGCTACTCCTCGCCTGTGCCTCTCACTCCGGACCTGGCCGGTCCGGCCTTGGGCAGCACAAATCAGGCTACCGCTCCGGTGTTATCCTGGTATCTGACCCCGGGCGGAACGTCATACCAGCTCCAGGTCTCCAACGATTCGAATTTTGCGACGACGGTTTTCGACCAGTCGAACATTACCGACACGACAAAACAGGTCAGCGCTCTCTCGAGCCTGACGAAGTACTACTGGCGGGTTCGGGCGTCCGGCCCCGGCGGAGCCGGGCCATATTCCGCGAAATGGAACTTCACCACGCTTCTTGCGGCTCCCTCTCTCGTGTCGCCGGCAAACTCGGCCAGCAGCGTGCTCATGCCTGTGCCGCTCCGGTGGCAGCGCTCACAGGGGGCAACGACCTACAAACTTCAGCTGTCAGCTGATTCCACATTTGCCACGGGGTTGATCGTGAACGATTCCACGATCACCGACACCACATACCAGGTGAGTAGCTTGTCCTTTGCGGCACGTTACTTCTGGCGGGTCAAGGCAATGGTGGCCGGCGGGCAATTCTCTCTGCCCTGGTCGTTCACGACCATTGTTGGGCCCGCGGCGACCCCGGCACTCGTTTCTCCAGCGAATGGGACGGCAGGACTGTCTATCGCTTCCATTGATTTTGTCTGGCAGAGCGCCCAGTGGGCGACAACGTACCGGCTGCAGATAGCGACGGATCCCTCGTTTGCGACGGGGATTGCCTTTGATGATTCAACCATAACCGGGACGACAAAGAGTGTCACTGCTCTGCATACGGACAGGCAGTACTACTGGCGGGTTTCCGGCAAGGGTCCCGGCGGCAGCGGTAACTTTTCAACAGCATGGTCGTTCGAGACGGTCAAAACCGTGCCGTTGGCTGTTTCGCTTGTGTATCCTGGCAACGGCGCTTCAGGTCTCGAGATGGTGGGGCTGATTTTCCGGTGGAACAGCGTTCTCTCGGCCACCCATTATGGTTTCCAGCTCGGCACCGATTCCACGTTTGCCACCGGTCTTTTCAAGAACGATACCGCGCTGGTGGACACAGCCAGAACCGTCAACGGGCTCTCGGTAGCGACGCGGTATTTCTGGCGGGTTCGCGCGCGCAACACGGCCGGATGGGGAACATACTCGCCCGCCTGGTCGATGACCACCGTGATCCCGCTTCCGGGGCAGATCGCGCTTCTTGGCCCCCCTTCGGGATCACTCGCGACCGCAGACAGCGGGATCTTCCTCTGGCATAAACCGACGCCGGCAGCAAATCGATACTGGTTCGAGATCGCACTCGATTCATTGTTTACTTCGTTCCGAAGCATCGATTCGTCCCTCACCGATACGGTGAAGGTGTTCCGGCCTCTGCTGAACGGACAGTGGTACTACTGGCGGGTGCGTGGGTCGAATGCCGGGGGATGGGGCCCATTCAGCGAAATCCGGACGATCCACGTCATCATCAGTTCAGTCGGTCAGCATGCGGGCCTGCCGGAGTCCTATGTCCTCGAGCAGAACCACCCGAATCCGTTCAATCCTTCGACGAAGATCGGCTTCAGTCTGCCCCGGGAGACCCAGGCCAGACTTGAAATTTACAATATGCTTGGCCAAAAGGTGGCAACGGTTCTGGATGAACACATGGAACCAGGCTACTATACGGTGACGTTTGACGCAGCCACTTTGCCGAGCGGCGTTTACCTGTACCGCCTTGTGACGTCCAGTGGTGCACTCGTTCGGAAAATGATCCTTATGAAATAAGTGTTTGCCTGTGAAAGGAGCGACAACTGTGAGGACTTTTGGAATGACCAATCGGACGTTTGTCGGCAGGAATATTGTCCTGCTGCTGATTCTCCTGGCCGGTTTTGCCACGGCGCATGCAGTTGGATCCTGGCTTGGTACCGCCTGGCGTTTTCGCGTTCCTGTCACGGTCTCGGTGGGAAGCTATGAGCGCCTTGACATGCCCGCCGAGGTTCAACTCAACTTCACCCAGCTGATGTCCGGCTTCGGCTTCAGCGGCACCTTCCTGGAGAATTCCCTGCGCGTGGTGGAGGTGGATGGCACGGGTGGCATCATCGATACTGCAGTTGCGTTCCAGTTTGACAAGGACACCGACTACAATGCCACCTCCAAGGCATCCGGGCGGCTCGTCCTGATCGCAGGAGGAACCACTGCGTCGGGAACAACACGCACGTATCATGTCTACTTCCAAGGCGGGTCCGGGACATTCCAGGCGGCCCAGGTCATGCCAGAGGTGATACTGACAGACAATATCACTGACGCCGGGCAATCGAGCTTTCGCATTCAGGCTACCGGCAGCACCTATTACTACCATAAACAGGGTGCGGGGTTTTCAAGCTGGGTCGATGCTAACGGCAATGACTGGCTTAGCTTTGACCCCACGCCGGGGAGCGGATCGGCAGGGGAGTATCGCGGCATCCCGAATGCCATACACCCAGCTGTTGGATCTGGGTCTTTTCATCCTGGCATGACGAACTCCACGAGTGACATCGTCCACACAGGTCCGGTGAAGGCTACCTTTCATTCGATGACGAATGACGGGTTGTGGGAATGCGTGTGGGAAATTTATCCCCGGTTTGCGCGGATGACGATGACCAAGGCAGCCGGAAGTTATTGGCTCCTCTATGAAGGAACGCCGGGCGGGCTGCTCCAACCCGCCACGGATTTCATGGTCAGGTCAGACGGGACCCAGACCGCGCTGTCGACGACCTGGACTGCAGACATTCCAACGAATGAGTGGGCGTATTTCAGCGATCCCAATGTCGGTACAGGCGGTCGCTCGCTCTTCATGATCCACAACGAAGATGACACGGCCACGGATATCTACTGGCCGATGAACGCGCAAATGACCGTTTTCGGTTTTGGCCGCAATGGTACCGACCAGACGCTCCTCACCGGTGTGCCACAGCACCTGACAATGGGTCTTATGGATGGCACGCAGTTTGCGCAAAGCTCAAAGATCATCAACGGTGCATACCGGCCCATGACCGTCACCGCAGGTTCTCCGGAGCAGGAACAGGTTGGGGCACCTCAAACGCTGTACCCGGCCGGAGGTGCAACAGGACTGCCTACGGCAGTCCTGTTTCGATGGATGGCTATACAAGGTGCTTCTACGTACCGTGTCCAGGCAGGCCTCGACTCCACGTTTGCAACTGCGCTGGCGCTTGACGATTCCACCATCGTTGATACTGTTGCAAGTCTGAACAACCTGCATGGCGGAGCAGCATACTTCTGGCGTGTGAGGGCGACGGTCGCGGGCTTGACCGGGCCATGGTCCGCCAGACTTACCTTCAGGACCGCGCTTGCGGCGCCGGCGCTGAGCGACCCTTTAAACGGTGCGAATGTCTCTTCACTCACACCGACGCTGCGCTGGAGGTCGGTCCAGTGGGCTCTTGGATACCGTCTACAAGTGAGCACGGATTCCACTTTTGCTGGAGCGGCTCTTGTGGACGAATGGAACAGTGGCGACACCGTGCGTGTCCTCCCGGTTTTGACAGAATCAACGACGTACTTCTGGCGGGTTAGCGCGAGGACAGTGGAGGTGACCAGCACGTTCTCGGGCAGCTGGCGCTTCCGTACGAACCAGATGCTCGTGGCGCCAGTCACACTCCAGCCATTGAACGGTGCGACAGGATTGTCGACAGTAGAAATTTTCAGGTGGACGAAAGTCACCGGGGCAATCACGTACCGGCTCCAGGTTGCCTCCGATTCAACCTTCGCCGGAGGATTTGTCAAGAATGATTCTTCGATTGTTGATTCGTTCCGGACCGTGGTCGGTCTTGCGCACGGTACCCGATACTTCTGGCGCGTCCAGGCCAGGGTTGCGACCGGGTATACTCCATACTCAACAACCTGGTGGTTCACTACCGCGGCCCAGCTGCCTGGCCAGCCGGTTCTCGCTTCACCCTTTCAGGGAGCGCACGTCGGCACAGACAGCGTGACGTTCATTTGGAACCAAGTCCAACCGGCGGTCACCCGTTACTGGCTTGAAGTTGGTATGGACTCCGCTTTCTCATTCTCGCTTGTCGATTCGACAATCGTCGACACTGTTGGCCGGGTGTATGTTCCCCTGCGCAACAGGACTTATTGGTGGCGGGTGCGGGGGGAGAATTATGGGGGATGGGGACCTTTCAGTTCCGTTTGGACCTTTTATGCTGATCAGTCCCAGGGTCTGCGACGGGAGAATGCATTACCCAGACAACTGAGCCTGGATCAGAACTTCCCGAACCCCTTCAACCCGTCAACCAGGATACGGTTTGCCCTTCCGATGGAGAAGCAGGTTCGCATCGAGGTCTATTCTGTGCTTGGCGAACGGATCGCAGTACTTGTGGATGATCGGTTGCCGGCGGGCGTGTACACGATCGATATGGATGGGACCCACATGGCAAGCGGTGTTTACTACTATCGTCTTGTGACACCGGAATCTTCGATTACGAAGAAAATGTTACTGGTTAAGTAACGATGGCACAGGGACCACGACATCCACGTAGGAGGAATATGAGGTTTCAAACAGTTGGCGCTGCCCTTGCTCTGGTATGTATCGTTGGTTCTTCCGCATTGCGTGCGGCGGTCCCCTCCGGCGGCTCCAGTCTCAAAGAGGCTGGAGCAAGTGTCGCTCCCCCAATCATCGATGTCTGGTACGGGAATGATCAGCGATTCGGCGCCATCGGAACACCTCAGCGCTGGGCCAACATCCTCGGGTCGGTGTCGCATCCGACGGGGATTTCAACGCTGAAATATACTCTCAACGGGGGAGCTGCCAGAAGTCTCTCCTTCATCCCTGACACCCGACGCATCGCTAATTCGGGGGATTTCAATATTGATCTGAAATTCAGTGAGCTCACCCACGGGGACAATAGCGTGGTGATCACGGCCGTTGCGAACAATGGGGAGACCGCTCAGTCGACCGTGACCGTGAGGAACTTGAGCGGGCCGGTCTGGCCGCTTCCATATTCATGCGCCTGGACTCAACTCGTGGACTCCGCTCAGCTTGTTGATGGCAAATGGAGTCTCCTGGCGGGGGGAGTGCGCATTCTCGAGCCCGGGTATGACCGGCTGATCGCCCTGGGGGACACGACCTGGACCGACTACGAAGCGACTGTGAAAGTCACCGTGCATGGCCTCGACTCATCCCAGGCGGCATGGGATGCCAGCAGCGGCGGGCCGGGGATCGGGATCTTGATGCGCTGGAAAGGGCATACGAATTCGCCGGTGTTTTATCCCAGTATCACACAGCCGCTTTCGGGCTATATTCCACTTGGGGCGATCGGATGGTTTCATTGGAGGAAAGGGTGGGGGTACACCAGTCCGAACCAATGGGAGATCATGACCCCGGGCGGTACCGACCTGGCTGTGCGCACGCAAAACACTACCACACCCCTCTACTACGGAGCGCAATACTACTTCAAGATGCAGGTCAAGACGATCGTCGGGATAGGCTCTCTTTACAAGTTCAGGGTGTGGCAGGTGGGCAGTGCCGAGCCGTCAACCTGGCTCATGACCTATCAGGAATTGCCGTCCGGTCTGGCCGGCGGGTCTCTCGTGCTGCTGGCGCATCATGTTTCGGCCACGTTTGGAGTTGTGAAAATTACCCCGACGCCCGACGGCATTCCCCCCGTCATCACCAACATTAACGCTACTCCTGCGGCGACCACCGCAACAATTACCTGGACGACGGATGAACCGGCGTCCAGCAGCGTTGCCTACGGCCTCACGAGCTCGCACGGGAGTATCGCGAGCGACCTCGTCAACCTTGTGACAAGTCACTCCATCCAGCTGCAAAATCTTACACCAAGCACAACATACCACTATACGGTGACTTCGGCAGACTGGGGAGGCGCTTCCTCCACGTCCTCTGACGACACCTTCCAGACCACCATTCTCACTCCTCCATTGGCGCCGGTGCTCGTCTCGCCGGGCAATGGAAGCTCCGGCAATCCGGCAGCCCTCACTTTGCTGTGGAACCGCTCTGTGACAGCAACAGGGTATCGGGTTCAACTTGGTACTGATGCCACATTTGCCACGGGCATCATCGTGCATGATTCGACGCTGACCGATACGCTCAAAGCAGTGTCCGGGCTCCTTCCCGGGACACGCTATTACTGGCGTGTGAGCGCCCGTAATACCGGAGGAGAAGGTTCGTTCAGCAGCGTGTCCATGTTTGCCACCGCACAAGGTGTGCCCGCATTGGCATCTCCGGTCAACGGAGCTATGAACATCTCTCCCACTCCGACCCTCTCGTGGTACAAAGTAGCATCCGCGACGACTTACCGCGTGCGGGTCTCCACTGATTCAACCTTGGGTGGAGTGCCAACCTTTGATGATTCGACCGTTGTTGATACCTTCCGGGTGGCGTCTGGATTGCAGGTAGGGCAGAAATATTACTGGCGCGTTCGTGCCAAGAATAGTGCGGCGATCGGGACATTTTCCCCGGCGTGGGCGTTCACTCCCGGGCTCGCGGCTCCAGCCCTCGTGAGTCCCGCCAACGGATCGACCAATCAGTCGGTGAACTCGACGCTTAAATGGAGCTCGGTGGGATTGGCAACTTCATACGACGTTCAGCTCGGTACCAACCCCACATTTGCATCGGGTCTTGTCCTCTCTGACTCCATGCTGGCGGACACGTCTCGATCCGTGAACGGTCTTGCCCCGGGAACTGTGTACTATTGGAGAGCCCGGGCGCGCAATGCGTCCGGCGCGGGACAGTACTCCCTGGCATGGTGGTTTTCGACCGGCCTGGCCGCTACGCAGCTGCTTGCCCCCGGCAACGGGAGCGTGGATCAGCCGCTCAGTATGAGCTTCCGGTGGGGGAAGGTTGCCTCCGCCACGGCGTACTCGTTCCAACTTGCAACCGATTCTACGTTCACGTCGGGGTTCGTCAAGAACGATTCTTCAGTCGCGGACACGACCCGCTTCGTGGCGGGTCTATCTTACAAGACTACCTACTACTGGCACGTGCGTGTACGGCAGGGTACGCTCAACGGTCCGTGGTCACTAACCTGGAAGCTTACGACGATCCCGCATTTGCCAGATCCGGTCACATTGATTCAATTGGCCGATGGCGTGATGGTGCCGCCTGACAGCGCACGCTTCATCTGGACACAGTCGCAACCAGGCGTTAATCGGTACTGGTTCGAGATTGCGTTCGATTCGCTCTTTTCGCTTACGAGCATCGACTCCTCCGTCGTGGAGAGCACGATGGTGGTCCATTCCTTCATCAAGGGCGCTACGTATTTCTGGCGCGTGCGAGCGGGCAATACCGAAGGTTGGGGTCCCTTCAGCCAGACGCGCCATTTCCACGTGGGGCCCGTTGTAGTTGTGGCAGAGCGCGGTTTGCCGAGTTCGTTTGCCCTCGATCAGAATTACCCGAACCCATTCAATCCGTCCACCTGGATTCACTTTGCGCTGCCCAAACAGTCGCACGTGAGGCTTGAAGTGTATAATATCCTGGGAGAATTGGTCGCGACGATTGTTGATGAAGGAATGGAAGCCGGATTCCATAGAGTAGAATTTGGCGCCCGTGACAACCATGGACGGCCGCTTGCGGCGGGGATGTATATCTACCGCCTTGTTACACCCGAATTCACGCTCGCAAGAAAGATGATCCTGCTCAAGTAAAATAAAGCGGAGAATATGATGAATGGTGAGGGACCGTCGAATCCAAAGGTAAGCCTGGGAATGCCCGTGTATAACGGGGAGAGATTCCTCCGCGAAACCCTCGATTCGCTCCTGGTTCAAACCTATAAGGATTTCGAGCTGATCATTTCGGACAACGGGTCGACGGATGCTACCCAGGGGATTTGCCGGGAGTACGCGGCGCGCGACAAACGGATCCGTTACTACCGGGAGGAGATCAACCGCGGTGCGGGGTGGAATTACAACAGGGTGGTTGATCTGGCCCGAGGGGTCTATTTCAAGTGGGCTGCCCACGATGATCTCTGTGCGCCCGCGTACCTTGAGCGGTGTGCGGAGGTGCTCGACAGCAATCCTTCCGTGATCCTGGTATACCCCGATGATATAGATATCGATGAGCATGGCAACACGATCGACAGGAAACGGGCAAGCCATATCCCGAGCCGCGAAAGAGGGAGCCTGCCCGATGTTGCGCAGAGGTTCCGGCGGCTGGTGCTCATGGACTACGACTGTGAACAGGTCTTCGGGCTGATCCGGCTGGATGTCTTGCGCCGGACCAAGCTCATCCTGAACTACACCGATTCCGACCGAACGCTGTTGGGAGAACTCGGCCTCTACGGTCCTTTCTACGAGATTCCCGAGCCGCTTTTCTACCACCGTCATCACGGCGGATCCTCCGGGCGCGCGCACCCCATCAAAGGGGGGTGGCATTTGCGGGCGGGGTGGTTTGATCCGCTCCTCCAGGGTCGCGTTCTTTTTCCGCAGTGGCGCCAAATGCTGGAATATGTGAAGGCAGTCTCTCATGCACCAATTAGCCTGCCTGTGAAGAGCCAATGCCTCTTCTGGCTTGGCACCAGTTACCGGCGCCGTGTCGGCAGCCTGACCGGAGAATTCGTGGTGGGTATGCGCCGGAAGCTCTTCGGTGCAGGACCCCGGGGAGAGGATAGACCGCGTGCCGCGGAAGTGCATGGATAGCCGACCGGAGCAGGGACATCCCCCACGTTTCAGCGTAGTGATTCCCACGTATGACCGCGCCGACCTGGTCTGCCGCGCGATAGAGAGCGTCCTGCACCAGACTTATCCGGCGGGGGAAATTCTCGTCGTGGACGATGGGTCACGCGACGACACACGGGAGCGGGTGCAGGCCTACGGGAGCCAGGTCCGGTACACGTATCAGGAGAATGCGGGGGCCGCCGTTGCGAGAAACCGTGGTGCAGCGGAAGCCCGCTTTCCCTGGCTTGCATTCCTGGACTCTGACGATCTCTGGTTGCCCAACTATCTCGAACACATGGCCCGCGCAATTGCGGGGACGGACGGTGCGGCAGTGTTGTATTTTTCCGACGCTGAGTTTGAGGAGTCCCCTCCTCCGAAGAACCGATGGGCGCGCGTCGGATTTGAGGCGGCCGCCCCGCACGAGTTGCTGGAAAACGCCGTGGACATTGTCCTGGCAGAGGGGCAGCCAATGCTGCTCCCTTTCTCCATATTTCAGCGCTCAGCGTTTCTCGCTGAGGGTGGATTGTGGGAGCGCCTGTCTGCAGGAGAGGACACACATCTCAACGTGCGCCTTGGCTTGAGACATCCCATCTGTGCTGTGTCTGTGCTCGGCGGGATCGTCAAAGGGGGACGTGAAGACGCAGGCCGGCTGACGAGCACTTTCGGCCCGGCTTCTTTTCAGCACTGGGACTGTTCTATCCTTCTGTGGAAAGACATCCTGGCCAGGTCCAGCGATCTTTCGCCCCGCCACCGCCGTCTCCTCGTCCGGCGCGTCGCTGATGCGTACTGGCGGAGGGGTATGGTTTCGGCGAAACAGAACAACCTTCTTGGAGCGGCGGGGTCGCTGAGCCGTTCTCTCATGCTTGATCCCATGGTTGCGTTTGAGGCATCAGCACGGAAACTGAGCAGGCGCAAATGAGCCCAGAGATCGTCAACAAGACCATGCCCTCGGAAAGGGAAGCCTCTGACCTCAAAACACAGACGTTCAAAGGAACTCTGGCGATGGGGGGCGCCACGATCTCCCTTCGCGCGATCTCCATCGTGAGTTCGTTTCTTCTCGCCAACCTCCTCGATCCTGTAGCTTTCGGCATCGTGTCGGCAGCAAGCATCGTCCTTTCCACAACCAATCTGTTCTCGGGTCTTGGTCTCGGCATGGCCCTGGTTCAAACGCGAGCGGATAGGGGAAAGGCTGCGTACCAGTCGTTTGTGGTCAATACGGCTACGGGGGTTGTCCTGACATTAATTGTCCTGATCAATGCGCGGTTCTTCGCTGGCCTTCTGGACCATCCTGAGGTAACGCCTGTACTCCAATGGATGTCCTTGTTGATTTTCCTCGGCTCGCTCACCACTGTGCCGGAGGCATTGCTCCAGAAGGACTTGCTCTTTGGCAGACTGAGCAGGATTGTCCTGGCCTCCGAACTATGGAACATCGGTGTTGCCCTCAGCCTTGCCTATCTTGGATTTGGATATTGGAGCCTTGTCTGGGCATCTCTCTCAAAATCGCTTCTGAATGTCGTTCTTTACTGGTCAATGTCCCCGCGGCGCGAATGGCTCGCCCGGAAGCCATGGGATGGTTCTCTGATGAAAGCACTTCTGACGTTCGGCATCCATGCCACCGGAGGGGGCGTCATCACGTATGTCTATTCCATTATTGACAACCTGACCGTCGTCCGGTGGTTGGGAACCAACGCCCTGGGACTCTACGGGAAAGCGTATGACTTCACCAGCCGCTCCGTCGATAGCATCAACAATGTCTTGGGCGCGGTCTTGCTTCCTTCCTATGCACGCATGCAGGGGGAGACCGATCGTCTGGCCCGCGCGTATCTGAAGAGCATACGGCTGATATCGTTCGTGACCGTTCCGGTATCGATGGGAATGGTTGTTGCCGCTCCGGAAGTCGTCTCCACGCTGTTGAAGCCGCAGTGGCTTCCGATGATTCCGGCGTTTCAGGTGCTGGCCTGTGTCGGACTGGTGAAGCCTTTGTCGGCAAGCACGTCTGCCCTCTTTCTCTCGACCGGCCGGCCTGTGTACAACGTCCGAGCGGGCCTGGTAGTGCTCCTTACGATGCTCCCGCTTTTTGCGCTGCTTCTTCCTGACGGAATCGTCGGGATCGCGTTTGCGGTCCTCGGAGCACACATTATCGGGCTTGCCTTCAACGTGTATCAGATGCAGACCGTGCTCAAGGGGATCGCCCTCAAAATGGTCCTAGTCCCCCTTCCGGCGGTTGGCTGCGGCTTGCTCATGATGGCCGCCGTGCAGTTCAGCAAAGAGCCGCTCCGCCTCCTTGGCGGGGGAACGCATGGTATTGCCACCGTGATTGCCATGGTACTTGCCGGAGCGTTGGTGTACATACTGACATTGTACTTCGTCCAGCGGGACCAGGTACTTGAAGTGAAGGGGCTGCTCATGGCCCGTTTCCGTCGGCGAGCATAACGAGTCCGGAGATCTCATGGATCTGAGTATTGTGATAATTTCCCGCAACGAGGAAGCCGCGATCGGCGCCTGCCTGAAGGCTCTTCGCGAACAGACCAGGGATCTCAAAACGGAGATCATTCTGGTGGACTCGGCATCAACCGACCGGACCGTTCAGATCGCCAGCGAGTATCCGGTCACGATCGTCCGCATCGAACAGTGCGGGGAGCTCTCACCAAGCGCAGGCCGTTACCTGGGTACTCTTCAGGCAACGGGCAGGTTCATCTTCTTCCTTGACGGCGACATGATATTGATTGACGGCTGGATCAAGCATGCCCTGGCGCACTTCAAAGATGAGACCGTTGCTGCGGTGGCGGGGAGACTCTACAGGGTCTACCCGGGCGAAGAACTGAATTACTCCCATCAGAATCGCTATGTCCTTGGCAGGGTTCTCTATCTCGCCGGATCCGGGGTATATCGGAAAGACGTGCTGGATCGCGTAGGGACCTTCAACCCGTTTGTCAAAGGGGAGGAGGAACGGGAGCTTGGTTTCAGAGTACTTCAGGGAGGTTTTTCGATCCTGAGGTTGGACGTCCCGATGGTCTTCCATATGGAGAAGGCCAGGACGAAGTCTGAGCTGGACGAGAAGTCCAAGTACTTCACGGGCGTCGGCCAGATCTTTCGTCATTACGGCCTGAAGCGCATTTCGCGCAATCTCCTGGCAGCGCACAAAAGCATATTCTCTGTGTATCTCCTGGGGCTTGTTGCCGGTCTTCTGCTCCTCGCCCTGATCGCAGCAGGATTGGTGCTGCTAGCCTTTCTTATGCTCGGCGCCGGAATATTGCTCGGATCATTGCTAGTTATTTTGAAGGGAGGAAAGCAAGTCTCCCTCTTCGTCAGGTCGAGGTTCCTCATCCTGGTAAATATCGTGAAAGGGTTCGGGCGGGGAATCCCGGACGCACAGGGGTTTCAGGCGGTCACGTCCATTATCGTGGGAGGTAAAATTGGAGCGACGTGAGGCAGAGGAACCCCTTTCCCTTGAGTATGAGGAGATTTGTCTGTACTTTTTCTGCCGGGGGCTGAAGGGTGAAATACTATTGGAACGAACCGTGCACGCGCTTGCTGTGATTACTCACTAACTGACAGGTTGGCTATGAAAACGATGCTTCTGGAAAAATTCGATAACAAGACTGCGACCGTGGGGGTGGTCGGTCTGGGGTACGTGGGATTGCCACTGCTTCTTTGCTTTGTGGAAAAGGGGTTCAACGCGATCGGGCTGGATATTGAC
Source organism: uncultured Bacteroidota bacterium (assembly GCA_963809695.1). Classification (GTDB taxonomy): domain Bacteria; phylum Bacteroidota; class Ignavibacteria; order UBA10030; family UBA6906; genus JAGDMJ01. The sequence goes on along the minus strand of CAWEKI010000007.1, from coordinate 139,931 downwards.
GCGAAGAAGGCCGACGCATTGATGAAGGGACAATCCTACATCAAGCACATACCCGCCACGCGGATTCAGAACGCCGTGGGAACTGGACTGCTCTGTGCGACCACGGACTTCACGAACGTCACGAAGTGCGATGCCGTCTTGATTGCCGTCCCGACACCGCTGAACCGGAACCGGGAACCCGATATGTCTTTCATCGTGAATACGTGCGAGGCGCTGGTCCCGCATCTGCGGCGCGGCCAGCTGATCGTGCTTGAGTCCACCACGTATCCCGGCACGACGGACGAGGTGATGGTGCCCATCCTCGAAAAGAGCGGGTTGAAGGTGGACAAGGATATTTACGTCGCCTTTTCTCCCGAACGGGAGGATCCCGGACGCAAGGATTATTCAACGGAAACGATTCCGAAGGTCGTCGGCTCCACGTCTCCCGAGGGGCTGGCCATTGCGGAAAAAGTGTACCAACAGATCATCGTGCGCACAGTCCCGGTTTCATGTACCGCAGCGGCAGAAGCCACCAAGATTCTGGAGAACACCTTCCGCGCCGTGAACATCGCGCTGGTCAATGAACTGAAAGTGACGTTCATGAAGATGGGCATTGACATCTGGGAGGTGATCGAAGCCGCCAAGTCCAAGCCCTTCGGCTACATGCCGTTTTATCCCGGCCCGGGGCTGGGCGGGCACTGTATCCCCATCGATCCCTTCTATCTCACCTGGAAGGCCCGCGAGTATGAGGTGAGCACACGGTTCATCGAGCTTGCCGGCGAGATCAATACCTCCATGCCGGACTTCGTCGTCACCAGAGTGATGGAAGTGCTGAACGAGCTCGGGAAACCTCTAAAGGGCGCCCGCATTCTCCTGCTTGGCCTTTCGTACAAGGCGAACGTCGATGACGATCGCGAATCCCCCTCGTACCGGCTGATCGAAAAGCTCGAGCACCGGGGAGCGGTCGTGAGCTTCAACGACCCGTACATTCCGGTGATCAGGCCATCGCGGGAGTATGCGAAATTTGCCGGACGGAAGTCGGTGCCGATCACGAATGCCTACGATGCGATCGTCGTCTCTACGGCACATGATGAGTATCGCGACGTAGACTTTGAAAAACTCGGCGTGCCCGTCATCGATACGAGGCACCTGCTGGCAGACTCCAATCCGCTCTGCTATAGAGCCTGAGGCATCTCATGACAAACGGAACTTCAATGCACTATCTGGTGACAGGAGGAGGAGGGTTCATCGGCTCGCATATTGTCGAGGAGCTTCTCCGCAAGGGGCAACACGTGCGAGTCCTCGACAACTTCTCCACCGGGAAAAAAGAAAACCTGCTGTTCCCGGGGATCGCGGGGGCGCGGCACAATCTCGACGTCGTGGCCGGCGACATCTGTGACGCTGCGGGGGTTAGTGCGGCGATGAAAGGGGTGGACTACGTCCTGCACGAAGCGGCACTGCCGTCGGTTCCGCGCTCCATCGCAGACCCGATCAGCACGAACGAGGTGAATGTGCGGGGGACGCTCAATGTGCTCCTCGCCGCACGCGAGGCGGGAGTGAAGCGCCTGGTTTTTGCTTCCTCATCGTCGGTATATGGAAACAGTGTAGTGTCGCCCAAGCATGAGGAGCTGCCAACCAATCCTCTTTCTCCGTACGCGGTGTCCAAGCTCGCCGGCGAGCGCTACTGTATCGCATTTCATCTCGCATACAAGCTTCCTACCGCTTGCATCCGATACTTCAACGTGTTTGGCCCCCGGCAGGATCCGAACTCCCAGTACTCGGCGGTTATTCCCCGGTTCATCACTGCGTTGCTCGAAGGCACGCCGCCGACAATCTATGGTGACGGCCTGCAGTCGCGCGATTTCACGTACGTGAGCAACGTCGTCCATGCCAATCTCCTGGCCTGCACGTGCAAGGAGGCGATCGGCAAAGTGATGAACGTTGCCTGTGGTGACGAACATTCACTGCTACAGCTGCATGAGGAGCTCTCCAGGAGCATCGGGGCAAAGGTGGACCCGAAGTTTGAGTCCGCCAGGACCGGGGATGTCAAACACTCCAGGGCTGCCATCGACTTGGCAAAACGACTTCTGGGCTATTCTCCCGTCGTTGGTTGGGAGGAGGGGCTGCGCAACACCGTGGAGTTCTATCGGACCGGGGGTGAAGGAAAGCCTGCTTGAGGGCAGAGATGCTCTGCACACAATGAAGCACCGAAGCGACACCAGCAGTTCGAGTGTCGCTTTCTTTTTTGCGTTAAGAAACCATTGCCATCATCGCGGGTTGACCTCGAGAAGCGTCGGTCTCGCTGCTCCGCGGAAGTTCTGAATCGGGCGTTGCGGTTGTCCTTCCAGGACACCCCCTTCTTGCTCGGAAATCATGGAATTTTGAAGTATATTGTGCCAACAGATCACTTCGTCCAACTCAAAATGTGACCGCGGACACGTTGCAAGTGGACAGAATTCCGCATTTTGAGCGGCATGCAGCGAAAGTGCAGGAGTTTTCCGTTCGAACTTGTCGTCACGTACGCTATTTCTGAACACGCTTGTTGGAGGCCCCATGCGGCTTGGTTCCCCTTTCGTTACGGCGGTAATCTGTTTGAGCCTGGCCGGCAGCTCTCTCGCTGTGGCGCAGATAGTCTCAGACGATTTCAATGCCTACAATCTGAAGACGTCACTGTGGACGTTCACCGATCCGATGGGTGATGCGACACTTACGCTGAACGGGACAGGGACGTCTTCCGCCACGCTTTCCCTTACTGTTCCTGCGGGTGCCAGCCATGAACTCTGGACCACCGGTTACGATATTCCGCGCATCATGCAGCCGGCCCCAAACACCGACTTCGAGGTTGAGGTCAAGTTCCAATCGGATGTGACGCAGCTTTATCAGATGCAGGGGGTCGTCGTCGAGCAAGACTCGGCAAACCTTCTCCGCATCGAGTACAACAGCGCCGGCGCTGGCGTGAACATCTTTGCCGCCTCGTTCTCCGGTGGGCTAGGCTCGCCGGTCACGCGTCTCTCATCGGCACTTGGTACTCTTACCCAGCCGCTCTACCTTCGCATCAATCGGACAGGAAGCAACTGGACTATCAGTTATTCTACTGACGGAAACGTCTGGACGCCTGCCGGGAATTTCGCGCATACCATGACGGTCAATAAGATCGGTGTGTTCGCCGGAAACAGCGGCGGGGGTGCGGCGCCGGCCCACACAGCGGTCGTCGATTATTTTTTTAACACTGTCTCACCAGTCAGTCCGGAGGATCCGGGCTCTGTAGTCGACAACACAGGCCCACTTGTGTATGACGTGAAAGTCGTGCCGGCAGGCACAGGCCTTCGAGTCACATGGAAAACTGACGAGCCTGCTACCGGTTCGGTGGAATTCGGGAAGACGCTCACCTATGAAGGGGGGGCGCAGAGCCATCTGGGCACCGGCATCACACACGAGGTTGTCCTTTCCGACCTTACACCAGGGACACTCTACAACGTACGGATCACATCCAACGATAATCACCCCAATAATGCCACGACGACCGGCAACTTCATCGCCACCACGGTCGCGGCTGCGACGATTGATGTCTGGTACGGAAAGTCACAGACCTTCGGGAGTGTGGGAAACCCGCAGCGCAATGCGGATATTCTCGGGAATGTCTCCGGACCTCGCAGGGTCGTTTCGTTGTCCTATACGTTGAATGGGGGTGCATCGAAGGACCTCTCCATCGGCCCGGATGGCCACCTGCTGGAACTACCGGGGGATTTCAAAATCAACCTCCCGTATGCCAGCCTTCAGAACGGCGCCAATACAGTCGTGATCACGGCAATTGACTCGCTGAGTGCGTTGTCACGCGACACAGTGACAGTGATTCGCGCTGCCTCCGCGGTCTGGCCGCTTCCGTACGCAGTGAACTGGTCCGGCTCGACCAGCCTGACGGATTCCGCTCAGGTTGTGGATGGGAAGTGGGAACGTACCGGGCAGGGGGCCCACATTATCCAGTCCGGCTATGACAGGGACATTGTCATTGGGGATACCACATGGACGGACTACGAGGTGAGCGCCGAGCTTACTGTCCACCGTATCGACTCGACAGCGGAGGCGTTTGACCCCGGAAATGGCGGCCCAGCCATCGGCATTATGCTGCGCTGGGTGGGTCATACCGACAACCCGATATTCACGCCGCCGATCACACAGCCATTGACCGGTTATCTCCCTCTCGGAGCGATCGGGTGGTACCACTGGCGGAATGCATTTGCGAGCACGGATTCAAACCGCTGGGAGCTCAACGGAAATAACCTGACCCTGCGTGATGCCAACGCGGATCCATCGAACGCCCTTTTGTACGACACCAAGTATGTCCTGAAGATGCAGGTCGCCACGGTTGCCGGATCCCAAGGGTTCTACCGCTTGAAGTTCTGGCAGGCCGGACTGGCCGAGCCGGATTCCTGGCTGCTCAGCGGCCTCGAATCGGCCACAGACCCACAGTACGGATCAATACTCATCCTGGCACACCACGTTGAGGCAACCATCGGGCGTGTGACGGTGACGCCTTTGGGACCCGATGCCATCGGGCCGCTGTTTGGCGATATTCACGCTGACCCCGGCGCGCACAGTGCCTACATTACCTGGGGGACAAACGAACCCGGAACCACAAGGGTGGCCTACGGCACCACGTCGGCGCACGCTGACACTGTGTCAGGGGGAAGTTCGCTGACATATGCACATGCTGTTCTGCTGACCGGACTAAGCCCGAACACGCAATACCATTACGTGCTAATCTCGACAGACAGTGCCGGGAACCGGAGTGTTTCTGCCGACAGCGTATTTACCACGCTGGCGTCTCCACCACCCTCGACTTTCGTCTCTGATGAATTCGACGCAGATTCACTTAATCCCGCAATCTGGACATTTGTTAATCCGCCTCCCGGGGGAGCCACGATCGCCAAACAACCGACCACCATTTCCCTTCACGTTCCCGGCGGGGTTGCGCACGATCTCTGGACAAACGGGTATGCAGTACCAAGGCTCGTGCAATCGGTCAATAATACCGACTTCGATATTGAAATCAAGTTCGATTCACCGCTGGGGCCGCAGTACCAAATGCAAGGGCTCGTGATTGAACAGGACAGCGCAAACGTCATCCGGTTGGATTTCAACGGCAACGGGACCCAGACAAGAATTTTCGCAGCGACCTTTACGGGCGGATTCAGTTCTCCCGTTGTTCTTGCAGATTCGTTGGTCGGGGGGACCGGCATTCTTCCGTTGATGATGCGAATTAAGCGCGAAGATAACGGATGGACTCTCTCTTACTCGCTCAACGGGACGCTTTGGACCACTGTGGCGTCGTTTCATCACATCATGACGGCGAGGAAGATCGGGATCTTTGCCGGAAATGCAGGGTCATCGCCACCGACGTTTGATGCCATCGTGGACTACATCCGAAATAACGGAGCAGGGGGTTCGAGTGCGAGGGTGAGCATCAAGGTGCTCCTGGAAGGAGCCTATGCGCCATCGTTAGATACCATGCGTACGCGGCTGACATCTGTCATGCCCCTGCAACAGCCCTACAGCGGTGCGCCGTGGAATTACCCCGGGACTGAGACGATCACCTCTGTGCCAGGTTCCGTCGTGGACTGGATTCTCGTGGAACTGAGGGCCGATACAACAAATCCCTCGACGGTAACCCGCCGTGCAGGCCTCCTGAAGAAGGACGGCTCGGTCGTCGATCTCAATGGCTCCAGCCCGCTTGTATTCCCGGAAGTGGGTTCAGGCCAGTTCTACATAGTCGCACGTCACCGGAATCACCTTGCCATCATGAGTGCTGCGCCCGTGACCATTGACAGTAACGCGGTTCTCTATGACTTTAGCACAGCGCAGAACAAGGCCTTCGGCCCCAATGCCATGAAATCCGTGGGAAGCAGGTTTGCCCTCTTTGGCGGGGATGCCAACATGGACGGACAGGTAACCAGTCTAGACTTCGATCAGTTCAATCCGAAGTTCCGCGGCGCCGCCACGGGGTACCAGGCTGTCGACTGGAATTTGGACGGGCAGGTGACCAGCCCGGATTTCGATCTGTTCAACCCGAATTTCCGTGCAGCGGCTGTTTGCCGCGTCCCAAACTGAGGATCTATTATTCCTGGGAATATGTTGTTAAATCACATTTTGTGAAGAAGGAGTATAGCCTATGAACCGGGTGGCACAACTGTGGGTGGCAACACTCCTCATGCTTGTGGGAGGGGGATTGATAGACTACGCGCGGGCAACGACAGTTGACCAGAAACTTGTAGTCGTGCGGCAAGACACGAGTGTTGGCGGGCAGTTCACCATTGCCGTGCAGGTCAAAGGCACCGGCTTGCCGGCGGCCAATACGCTGGGCTCAGCCACCATCGATGTGCAGTTTGACAACACCAAACTCACCTACGTTGATGCGACTGGTTGGGCATTCGGCTCTGCCGATGGGTACAATCGCTCTGCCAACAACAACACCTCGTTTATCCGACTTGCGATCACCGGAGGAGGGGTGAACGAGAACAATGATGGGACTGCCGCTGGGTTCGACGTTGCCGGCACGTACACAACCTGGGTGCATCTGAATTTTACGATTGCAGCGGCGTCCGGACCCCTCACACTGACCATTGCTCCGGGATCCAATGCCATCAGCCTCTACACCAACCATGGCAACAATCCCAACACAGGTGTGCTGGTCTCCCAACAGCTAGCGCCGGCGGTCAGTGTGACGGGACCGACCTCGGTGGCGTACCGCCCCGGGATTCCTGCGACGTTCGTGGTGGAGCAGAATTATCCCAATCCGTTCAACCCGTCCACAACGATCGATTTCGCCTTGCCCCGGCAGGAACATGTGAGGCTTGAGGTGTATGACATCCTCGGCCGGAAAGTCGCGACGCTGGTGGATGAGAGCCGGCCGGCGGGGTATTACGCGGAGAAGTTCGACGGCGCGGGCCTGGCGAGCGGCATCTATTTCTACCGGATGTCCACGAGTGAAGTTACGTTTCTTAAGAAGATGTTGATGATCAAGTAACAACACCCTAACAACTACCGAGAGATATACGTGAAACAACCATCCCGAACAACGCCCACCCCTGCGTGTCCGAGCTGCGGCAAAGCAGAAATGACATTCTTCTACGAGGTTGCCGGAGCCCCGGTGCATAGCGTGTTGCTCATGCCTACCCGGGATGAAGCGCTCGGCTATCCGAAGGGAAATATCAAGCTGGCTTTTTGTCACCGCTGCGGCTTCATCTGGAATTCCGTGTTCGACCCGGCAGTGCACGAGTACTCCTCGCGCTATGAGGAGACGCAGGGCTTTTCTTCCACCTTCAGCGTCTTCCATAAAGCGCTCGCGCAACGGCTCGTGGATCAATACGATCTGCATGATAAGACCCTCATTGAGATCGGCTGCGGGAAGGGGGAGTTCCTCACCATGCTCTGCGAGATGGGGAATAACCGCGGTATCGGGTTCGACCCCGCGTATATCAGCGATCGCAACACCAGTCCCGCAAAGGACCGGATGACCTTCATCACGGACCTCTATTCGGAAAAATATTCGCACTACCATGGCGACTTCGTGTGCTGCAAGATGACGCTGGAGCATATCCTGGATACAGCGGAGTTTATGCGGACCGTCCGCCGTTCCATCGGGGACAGGCTGGATACGATTGTCTTCTTCCAGATCCCGGACGTCAAACGTATACTGCATGAGCGTGCATTCTGGGATGTGTACTACGAACATTGTTCGTATTTCAGCCAGGGATCGCTGGCCCGTCTGTTCCGGAGCTGCGGTTTCGATGTCGTCGACCTGGGGACGGAGTACGATGATCAGTATCTGATGATCGAAGCGCGTCCCGGTACCGGGAGCGGGACGGCGCCGTTGCCGCAGGAAAGTGATCTGAAGGACATCGAGCGATTGGTCGTGGAATTTACCAATGCCATCGCGGAAACCACATCGCAGTGGAAGCGCCGGCTAGCTGAGATCAAGCAGAAGGGACAGCGCGCTGTGCTCTGGGGGGCAGGGTCAAAAGGGGTGGCATTTCTCACCAAGCTGAATGTCCGCGACGAGGTGCGGTACTGCGTGGATATCAATCCGTACAAGCACGGGACATTTATGGCGGGAACCGGACAGGAGATCGTATCACCGGAATTCCTGAAGAGCTACAAGCCCGACATTGTCATCGTCATGAACCCGATCTATTGTCCTGAAATTCAGGCGGATCTCGACAAGCTCGGCCTTTCACCCGAACTTGTCCCGATTTTCCAGGATGATGCGAACAAGAAAGAGTTACGCTGATGGCAGACCGACAAAACGGACACCCGTGCCCGGTGTGCCGCCATGATACCATGGAGGAATTTCTCTTTCTCTCAGGCGTTCCAACGCACTGCAACCTGCTCTGGGAGCGCAGGGCGCAAGCGCTGGCTGCGCCCCGGGGAGACCTGCGCCTCGGCTTCTGCCGAACGTGCGGGCATGTCTACAACCTGGCCTTCGATCCATCGCTGATGGAATATACCCAGGCGTATGAGAATTCGCTTCATTTTTCTCCGCGCTTCCAGGCCTATGCGGAGGCACTGGCCGCGCGGCTGATGCGCCAGTATGATATCCGGGGAAAGGAAGTTATTGACATCGGCTGCGGTAAAGGGGATTTCCTTGCCTTGCTCTGCAACATGGGGGGCAACCGGGGTTACGGTTTCGATCCAAGCTTCGTCCCCGAGATCATGGAGAAAGCGTCCGCCGAGCGGATGACGATCATTCAGGATTTCTATTCCCCCCGCTACGCCGGGTACCAGGCGGACCTGATCACCTGCCGGCACGTGCTCGAGCACATCAAGGCTCCGCGGGAGTTCGTCGACAATGTGCGCGCATCCATCGGCAGCCGGACTTCCAGCGTGGTCTTCTTTGAAGTTCCGAACGTCATGTACACGCTGAGGGACATGGGGATCTGGGATCTGATTTACGAGCACTGTTCGTATTTCAGTGCCTCCTCGCTTGCGGTGCTCTTCAGCGCATGTGGTTTCAAAGTGCTGGAGCCGTCTGAACTCTACGAAGGACAATTCTTGGGGATCGACGTGGCGCCGGGAAATCCCGCCGGCGAACCGGCGCCCGATGTCAGCGGCCGTGTGGCAGCCATGGCAGAAGATTGCGCCGCGTTTGCTGAAAACTACCGTCGCAAGGTGGACGGCTGGAGGAAGACCTTCGAAACGCGGACACATGAACGAAGGATGGTGGTGTGGGGAGGGGGATCAAAGGGAGTCACGTTTCTGAACACGCTTCGGCCGGAGAAAGCCGTGGAGTACATGGTGGACATTAACCCGCGGAAACAAGGGATGTTCGTTGCGGGAACCGGACAAAGGATCGTGAGCCCGGAATTTCTGCTCGAATTTCGGCCGGATACCGTCATCATCATGAACCCAATCTACCGTGATGAGATTCGGGGGCAATTGGAAGGCTTGGGCGTGAAGGCGGAGGTGCTTGTGGCCTGACCCGTTCTGCGATCGAGGCTGCTCAGAGATTCCCCCATGGCGGTGGAATATTGCTCCACACCCTGCTCTTCTGGTTCGCCGAGAGATCGAGTACCCTCATACGTGTGTCCCCAATCGTGAATTTCCTCCCTTGGATTCCACTGTCACCTATGAATAGACATAGTCACAGTTGAGAATGGTGTTCACACGCCTGAACGCCTCTCTCCACAATTCCTTGCAATACTCCCAACGTTTTTGGCCTTTTTCCCCTCTCTCTTCGTCACCTGCAGAAGTGCCCCGTTTCTACAATTGCCTTGAAAAAGGTTCCTTAACTTATTGATTTTACAATATTTGCAGGTGTGACACCGAAACAAATCGATGATTTTAGCCCCCTTTCGCTCATTTAGCCCTTCCAAGTGACCTGTGGCATGTCGTGTGACCCATATCATTGCGAACTCAAGACCTAGTCATTGGAGGATTCGTGATGATGAGACATGTGATGTGTGTGCTGATAGGATTAGTGGTATTCTTTGGGGTGAGTAGGGTGGATGCGACGGTTTATCATGTCGCTGGCAGCGGAGTTGATGCCGCCAGCGGGAGCAACACCTCTCCGTGGAGGACGCTCTCAAAAGCGAACAGCGCAGCGGTGGCCGGTGATGTAGTAATTGTGCACGGGGGCCAGTATGCTGATGGGATTCATCCGTCAAACAGTGGCAGGGCAGGTAGTCCCATCATGTTTCAAGTGGCACCAGGAGAGCGTGCTGTGCTCAACACGAGAACCGGGGTGCATTTAGGTGCAAGCAGCAAGTACATCGTGATTGACGGTTTTGAGATTCATGCCAGCTATCGGGTGGTGGAGCTTGTGGGCTCGTCCTATATCACTATCCGCAATTGCACGATGTTCGGCGGCCGGGGTAACTATTCGGCTTTCAGCCTGGATAATGTGAGCTACTGTGTCATTCAAAACAATTACTTTGACAGGCAAGACCCGGTCGGTTTCACGAGGGTTGGAGATAATCCAGGAGGTGGGGATGGACTTCGGCTCGTTGGCGGTTCTCATCACAACCTGATCGAAGGCAATACGGTCATCCACTGTGAGCATGTGGGGTTTGCTTCCTCGTTTAGCAAAGCGACCAGCTACCAGAGCTATAATGTCTGGCGGAACAACAGGGGATACGACAACCATACGAATTTTTCCCTGCAGGATGGCGTGCAGCGCTGTGTCTTTGAGAACAATACAAGCTACTATCCGGGCCTGGTCTGGACCGGCGGGAACGGTAACTGTCTGCAGTTCACCGGCTCCAACTGCATCATCCGCTTCAACACGCTCTATGATGACACGGGGACTGTTCACACCGACCGGCGCTGGCCGGCGCTGATCGGTACCGGCTCCGGTTCAGCCAATGGCGGGACACCCTCGATGCAATACAACAAGATCTACAACAACACGGTCTATGGCGAGACCGACCAGCAGGGATGGAAGAAGGCAGGTTGGCGCATCGACAATAACACCAGTACCGCCATGTACCAGAATAACAATGTCTTCAAGAACAATATCATAGCGAAGGCGAATGCAGCCCAAGTGGATGACATTGACCATGTGCGCAGCCTGGCCTCGATGAACAACCGCTATGAAGCTAATCTCCTCTGTGGAGCGCAAGGAGGGCGTGCAACAGTACGCTATGAATACAGCGGCGGAAGCTCCGTCTGGACCCTGGACGACGTGAAGCGTAATAAGCCCAACCAGTGGGTCTCCTCCAACAAAGAAGGAGATCCCATGTTTGAGAATACCATCGGGCAGGGGCCTGCAAAAAATTTCAATCTTAAGGCAGGCAGTCCGGCTATCGATGCTGCCGTGCACATGACTATAGCCACAGGCAGTGGCAATGCAAGCACGACGTTAGTGGTAGCTGACGCGGGGTACTTCATCGACGGGTGGGGCATTCCGGGCGTGGAAGGAGATTCGATCAAGATTGAAAGTGAAGCCCCTGTGCAGATCATCAAAGTCGATTACAGCACGAATGCGATTACCCTCAACGCTCCACGGAATTGGGGCGCGGGGGCACGAATCTTCTATTACCGCACCGACCGTTTCCAGGGCAAGGCCCCTGATATCGGGGCACATGAGTACGGCAACAATTCCGAGATCTCGATGGCGCCTGCAATTCCATCGTTGATCGCGCCCGCCGATGGCGTCACCGGGTCGATTGGCCTTGTGACGTTATTGTGGATGCCAGTGGCCGGGTGCTCGAACTACCACGTTCAGCTCGCGATTGACTCTGTGTTCACGAGCCTTGTGACCGATGAGATTATTGTGGGCGCCACGAGCTTCCCTGCAGCCGGTTTGAGGGCCGGCACGGTACATTACTGGCGCGTGGCGGCAATCAGCGTCCAAGGCACGAGTTCCTGGTCCGGCTGCAACAGGTTCACTACCGGCGGGCTCGCCGCTGTACCGAAGGACCCGACCGAAGTACCGGGGGTGTTTGCTTTGCAGCAAAATTATCCCAATCCCTTTAATCCTTCGACTTTGATCCGCTATTCAGTAGCTTCAGCCGGGCACGTTTCCCTGAAAGTCTTCAACGTGCTTGGTCAGGAGGTAGCATCGCTGGTCGATGAAGAGGTGCCGGCTGGATCACATGAAGTTCGCTTCGATGCGCAGGCGCTGCCGAACGGCGCATACTTCTGCCGCATGCAGACGGCGACGTTTGCCCAGACGTTGAAGATGCTGCTCATAAAGTAGCTCGTTACGCAGGATTCCATCGTCACGGGGTGTAGCACAAGGATGCTGCATCCCGTTTTTGTTAGGCCCGCCCATTCATCATGTCATCCATGACTGTTCATCATGCTTATCATTGCACCCGGAAATTTGACGGCGGCAGGAATATTCGCCGATTCCCAACAATCTGAGCTATTTTTCTCTTGAAGGAAATATCTGTTTGCTGCATTCCCTTTTGTCCCTCCATTTGTACAATCGCTCAGTAATCCCTCCTGCAATTTTCAATTCCTGTAACTCTTGAGTGTGCAATGTTTTAAAAAATTCGTTGAAACCACAACGGAATCGGAATGCGATGCCGCACCAGAAAAGATGGCATCCTATGTGACCCCCATCATCGCGGAACCAATCATTTTTCCCCAGGAGGGCGCACCATGAGAATGGGTTTCCTTACAGGCATTGTCGGGTTGACCATGTTGATCGCGGTGAGTGGAATGCAGGCGACGGAGTACCACGTTTCTACCGGTGGAAGTGACGCGGCAAGTGGCAGCAGCACATCTCCCTGGAGGACCCTTGCGAAAGCCAACAGCGTAGCGGCAGCTGGTGATGTGGTGATCGTGCATGGAGGGCAGTATGTGGACGGCGTTCATCCGGCACACAGTGGGACGGCAGGGAGTGCTATTACATTTCAGGTGGCGCCGGGCGAGCATGCTGTCTTGAATACTGCCACCGGCGTGCAGCTGGGATCAACAAGCCGGTACATCACGGTGGACGGTTTTGAGATTCACGCCAGTTATCGGGTGGTGGAGATCGTGGGCTCCTCCTTCATCACCATCCGCAACTGCACGATGTACGGCGGCCGGGGCAATTACTCGGCGTTCAGCCTGGACGGTGCCAGTTATTGCGTCATTCAGAACAACTCCCTGGACCGGCAGGACCCGGACGGTTCATCGCAGTCGGGTGATAATCCCACCGGCGGCGACGGGCTCCGGCTCATCGGCAATAGCAACCACAATCTGATCGAGGGCAACACCGTCACCCGTTGCGAGCATGTCGGCTTTGCCTCCTCCTTCAGCAAAGCGGACGTCTACCAGAGCTACAACGTCTGGCGGAACAACACGTCGTACAAGAACCACACGAACTACTCGCTCCAGGACGGCGTGCAGCGCTGCCTCTTTGAGAACAACACGGGCTACTACCCGGGTCTGGTCTGGACCGGCGGCAATGGATGGTGCCTGCAATTTACGGGCACCAACTGCATTCTCCGTTTCAACACGCTCTATGACGACACGGGCACGGTCTACACCAACCGGCAGTGGCCCGGAGCCGTAGGGACAATGACCGGCTCGGCCAACGGCGGCACGCCTTCGATGAGGTACAACAGGGTTTATAACAACACGGTCTACGGCGAAACCGATCAGCAAGGCTGGCTGAAGGATGGGTGGCGTTGGGAAAACTTCCGGACAGAGCTGATTCAAAGCGACAACGCCTTCAAGAACAATATCGTCGCCGCTGCCGCCGCCAACCAGATCAATGACATCGATGTAGCGCGTAGCCTTTCAGCCATGAACAACCGTTACGAAGGAAATCTCCTGTATGGCGCGCACGGGCAACCGGCAATGATCCGGTACGAATACAGTGGCGGAAACTCCATTATGACCCTGGATGAGTGGAAGCGCTCCAAGCCAGATCAGTGGGCTTCGACGAACAAAGAGGGCAATCCATCGTTCGTGAACACCAACGCGCAGGGTCCTGCCAAGGACTTCGGTTTACTGAGTGGGAGTCCGGCCATCGATGCCGGGGTGCACCTGACCACGGCCACAGGCAGCGGCAGCGCAAGCACGAATCTGGCGGTGGTCGACGCAGGGTATTTCATCGATGGGTGGGGGATTCCCTGGGTGGAGGGGGATTCTATCAAGATTGAAGCGGAAGCACCGGTGGGCGTCAGCAGGGTCGATTACGGAACCAACACCATGACCTTGAACAGTCCTCGCAGCTGGGCGCAAGGGGCGCGGATCTTTTATTACCGCAGCGACCGCTTTCAGGGCAATGCCCCGGATATCGGTGCGCACGAGTATGGCAGCGGGCAGTTCGTGGCAACATCTCCTTCGACGCCGGTTCTCGTTTCCCCGTCGGACGGGGCCACTGAGCCTCCGAGTTCTGTGCAACTCTCGTGGACCACGGCGGCGGGTGCAACCAGCTACCGCGTGCAGGTTGGCACTGATCCTGCGATTGCCAACGTATTTACGGATCAGGCGGGTCTGTCTACCCCGAGCGCCACTGTAGGTGGACTGGTAACCGGCACTGCCTACTACTGGCATGTAACGGCAAGCAATGGTGCAGGGACAAGCGCCTGGTCAACCGTGCGCCGCTTCACAGCAGGCACTGACCCCGGCATGGGAAAGAACATCCTGGACAACTCGGATTTCGATGCCGGTACCTCGGCGTGGATATTCTATACTAACGGCACGGGTTCGATGCAACAGGTGAGCCCCGGCTATGATGACAATCAGGCGGTGAGCATCGTTATCAATCAGAGCGGCAGCAACATGCAGCTCTATCAAAGCAGTATTCCCCTGGAGGCCAACGCCAGGTACCGTTTGAGTTTTGCCGCCTATTCGAACAGCGGCGACGGGATGGACGTCGTACTCCAGCAGCACGATTCCCCGTATGCCAATTACGGGCTCCGTACGCACATCACCCTCTCCCGTTCCTGGGCTCTTTACAGCGTGGACTTTAACAGCACCATTCAGAACGCAGTCTCGGACGGGCGGCTCATGTTCTGGCTCGGGTCTTGGGCCACAAGCGGCGATCAATACTGGGTCGACGGCATTGTCCTGGAGAAGGTCGGCTCAACGGCATCCAGTTCCTCCAGCGGGACGACCGCGTGCAGCTACGCGCTTCTCCAGAATTTTCCGAATCCGTTCAATCCCTCGACCATGATCCAGTATTCTACGGCGTCTCCTGGCAAGGTGGCTCTTGGAATATTCAATCTCCTTGGCCAGGAAATTGCCACCCTCGTCAATGAGGAGCAGGCAGCCGGAACACATTCGGTGCGCTTTGATGCAGGAGGGCTCCCTTCCGGAACTTATTTCTATCGCCTGGAGGCTCCGGGCTATCAGGAAACTCGAAGGATGCTGCTCATGAAGTAACATCGGTAACAGCTATCCACTGTTGTTCTCATACCTCGAACATAGGGGTGCGGCGAATATCTGCCGTACCCCTATAACTTTTTTTGTGGTTATCACCGTCATTTTTACTTTCTTTTTTCTAAAGTTATGGTTATGTTCGTGGTAGTATGAACATTGTTGCAGAAGTGATGAGGTTCAGGCTGTCTGCCGCACCGCTTATTGTCCTAGCCCTGTTTGCATGCCAGTCTGAGGCTCCTCGTTCGCCATCGCCTTCCACGTTCTACCTCTCATCAAATGGCAAGGATACCAATCCGGGAACCCAGGGCGCGCCATGGCGATCGATTGACAAGGCCAACAAAACCGCAACAGCTGGAGATGTCATCGTAATTCACGAGGGGCACTACGGTGACGGCATCAGCCCTGTCAACAGCGGCAAACCTGATAGTCCTATCATCTTCCGCGCTGCTCCAGGCGAGAAGGTAATACTTGACGCAACGACGGGTATTCAGCTGGGTGTACACAGCAAGTACCTTGTCATTGACGGATTTGAAATTCATGCCACTTATCGGGTGGCGGAGATCACCGGCTCCTCCTACATCACCATCCGTAACTGCACGATGTACGGCGGCCGGGGCAATTACTCGGCGTTCAGTCTGGACGGTGCCAGTTATTGCGTCATTCAGAACAACTCCCTGGACCGGCAGGACCCGGACGGTTCATCGCAGCCGGGTGATAATCCCACCGGCGGCGACGGGCTCCGGCTCATCGGCAATAGCAACCACAATCTGATCGAGGGCAACACCGTCACCCGTTGCGAGCATGTCGGCTTTGCCTCCTCCTTCAGCAAAGCGGACGTCTACCAGAGCTACAACGTCTGGCGGAACAACACGTCGTACAAGAACCACACGAACTACTCGCTCCAGGACGGCGTGCAGCGCTGCCTCTTTGAGAACAACACGGGCTACTACCCGGGTCTGGTCTGGACAGGCGGCAACGGCAACTGCCTGCAGTTCACCGGCAGCTACTGCATCATTCGCTTCAACACTTTGTACGACGACACGGGCACGGTCTACACCAACCGGCGCTGGCCGGCTCTTGTGGGTTCGGGTTCGGGCTCGGCCAACGGTGGTGAGCCCTCCATGCAGTACAACAAGATTTACAACAACACCGTCTACGGCGAGACCGACCAGAAGGATTGGAAGAAGGCAGGCTGGCGCATTGACCACAATACCGGCACCAGCATGTACCAGAATAACAACGTGTTCAAGAACAATATCATCGCTGCTACCGGAGACGTCCAGATTGATGATATCGACGCGGTGCGGAATCTGGCTTCCATGAATAACCGGTACGAGGGAAACCTCTTGTATGGATCGAATGGGCGTCCAGCTGAAGTCCGCTACGGGCATCGTGGAGGCAATGACCGTTGGACACTTGATGAAGTCAAGCTCGCGAAACCCAAAGAATGGACGGCGTCCAACATACAGGCCGATCCATTGTTTGTCAACACAGCAGGTCAGGGGCAGTCCAAGGACTTCGATCTGCGGCCGGGCAGTCCTGCCATCGATGCCGGGGTGCACCTGACCACGGCCACAGGCAGCGGCAGCGCAAGCACAAGTTTGGCGGTGGCCGACGCAGGGTATTTCATCGACGGCTGGGGGATCCCTCAGGTGGAGGGGGATTCGATCAAGATTGAAGCGGAAGCGCCGGTGGGCATCACCAAGGTCGATTACGGGACCAACACCGTGACCTTGAGCAGTCCCCGCAACTGGGCGCAAGGGGCGCGGATCTTTTACTACCGCGGCGACCGTTTCCGGGGCAATGCACCGGATGTCGGCGCGCACGAGAGCCCGTGGAGTTCGAAGAAGATGTCGGGTGGAAAACCGGGGCAAGGATCTTCGAACCGGTGATGGGGAGGGGTAGAGTAGGCTAGTTCAAGAAGGGATTGGCAGCAGAGATAGGCAGTGCTGGGTGAGGAGGGGAGGAATCCGGATGACGAATGTACTAATATTGTTTGCTGATGAACCTTCGGGTTTGCGCATTGGCAGTTGTGTTTCTCCTTGGAGCAGTATGTACTGTGCAAGGAGGCACCTATCACGTCTCTTCCAATGGAACCGACGCCAACAGCGGAACCAGTCCCAGTTCGGCCTGGCGGACGATGGCCAAGGCCAACGGCGCAGTCGTTGCCGGCGATGTAGTCATCGTTCATGGGGGACAATATAGCGAAGGCGTTCAACCCCGCAACAGCGGCCAGCCAGGCAACCCTATCACCTACCAGGTGGCACCTGGAGAGCATGCGGTGCTCAATGCCGCAATCGGTATCCAACTCGGCCCCAAGCACAGTTACATCGTCGTGGACGGTTTCGAGGTCCACGCATCCTACCGGATGGCCGAACTCGTCGGCTCCTCCTACATCACCATTCGCAACTCTTCATTCTATGGTGGACGGGGCAACTACTCGGCATTCAGCGTGGACGGGGCGAGCTACTGTGTCATCCAAAACAACTATCTTGACCGGCAGGACCCCGATGGTGCGAGCCAGACAGGTGACGAACCCACAGGCGGGGATGGACTTCGACTGATTGGCACTTCGCATCACAATTTGATTGACGGGAACACCGCGACCCGGTGCGAACATGTTGCTTTTGCATCTTCTTTTAGCAAAGACGGTGCGTATCAGAGCTATAACATCTGGCGAAACAACACCTCCTACAAGAACCACACGAACTTTTCGCTGCAAGACGGCGTCCAGCGTTGCGTCTTTGAGAACAACAAGGGGTACTATCCGGGGCTGGTCTGGACCGGAGGGAACGGGTGGTCGCTGCAATTTACCGGCACCAACTGCATTATCCGGTTCAATACGTTGTATGACGATACGAGTACCGTTTACATCAATCGGCAATGGCCGGGTGTTGTCGGGACGATGACCGGTTCGGCCAACGGGAGCAACCCTTCCTTGCAGTACAACAAAGTCTACAACAACACGATCTACGGCGAGAACGATCAGAAAGAGTGGCAGAAGGAAGGCTGGCGCTTCGACAACCACAGGAGCGATCTGACCGAAAACGACAACGTGCTCAAGAACAATATCATTGCCGGCTCACCGTACGTGCAGGTGGATGACATTGATGTGGCCCACAGCTTTGCCTCGATGAACAATCGCTATGAAGGCAATCTCCTTGCCGGCGCGAACGGACAACCACCCAAGGTCCGCTATGAATCCAGCACGGAAATCGGCATCTGGTCTCTCGCTGACATCAAACGCCTCAAGCCCGACCAGTGGGATGCTTCCAACCGGGAGGGGGACCCCCTGTTTGTCAATACCACGGGACAGGGACCGGGCAAGGACTTTACTTTGCGGCAGGGGAGTCCCGCGATTGACGCCGGAGTGCATTTGAGCACTGCTGCCAGCGCCGGAAGTGGGACGACGTTGGTGGTAGCCGATGCAGGTTACTTCATAGACGGCTGGGGGGTGCCGGGTGTGTACGGAGATTCCATCAAGATCGAAGCGGGGCCGCCGGTGGGAATCAACACCATCGATTATGGCACGAATACGATCACTTTGAATGGTTCCCGCAGCTGGACACAAGGGGCACGGATATTCTACTATCGCAGCGATCGCTTCCAGGGGAATGCTCCAGACATCGGGGCACACGAACTGGGTGGACAGGTTCCTCCTCCTCCTCCCACTCGTCCCTCGCCCCCATTGCTGTTCTCGCCGGATAATGGTGCGGGCTCGCTGAATCCCGACGTTACTTTGCGGTGGAGCCCCATCAGTTCCGCTCTGAGTTATCAAGTGCAGGTGTCCA
This sequence comes from uncultured Bacteroidota bacterium, assembly GCA_963809695.1. Classification (GTDB taxonomy): domain Bacteria; phylum Bacteroidota; class Ignavibacteria; order UBA10030; family UBA6906; genus JAGDMJ01. The sequence continues at coordinate 120,846 of CAWEKI010000007.1, read as the reverse complement.
CCGATGCGAATTTCGCGACGCGCGACTTCGACGTTGTTACCACAGATGCATTCTTTGGTCTCTCTTCTTTGAAATCCGCGACGACATATTACTGGCGGGTCAACGCGACGAATGCGGCGGGAACAAGTGACTGGTCTCAAGTCTGGTCGCTGACCACGATCGATCCGGGAAATCCACCGGCGAATATTCTGTCAAACCCGAAGTTTGACAATGGCCTGAATTCGTGGTGGTCATACTCCAATGGCCAGGCGGAGTTCTTGGTTGCCTCTCCGGGATTTACCGGTGATCACGCCGGCAAGCTTCACATCATTGCCACCGGAGACAATACCCAGATCTTTCAGTACAATGTTCCTCTTGAGCCGAACACGAAGTATATCTTCAGTTTTGCCGCCTTCTCGAAATCCGGAGATGACGTCGACGTTTCGGTGGCAAAGCATTCACCCCCCTACACGAATTACGGGTTGGGCGCGGTTCGGTTCAACCTGGACACCACCTGGAAGGTCTTCACCACCGAATTCACGACGTCCAATTTCACTTCTCCGGTGAACGACGCGCGCGTGCTGTTCTGGTTCGCTCCCTATGCAGCAGCGGGGGATGAATACTATATTGACAATGTTATGCTGACCCCGGCCGTTCCCGCGCTTCCGGGGCCGCTTCCTGTTGCTCCTCCACGATGGTCAACCGATCAACCGACTAAGGTTACGCTGCGCTGGCAGCAGACCGTCGAAGCGTTTTCCTATGCGGTGGAGGTCGCGCTTGACAGCGGCTTCGCTGTCAACGTTGTGTCGGACACCGCCGTGGTGGACACGCAATACCAACTTTCCTCACTCAACAATCTCTCGACATATTACTGGCACGTGAGGTCAAGGGGCGCGATGGGCCTGAGTTCGTTCAGCCCCGTTTACTCGTTCACGACAGTGCCGGCAGTTCTCTCCACCCCGGTGCTGACACCCCAACCCGATACGCTGCAGCCTGTTCCATTTACGGTTGCCTGGAGACGGGTCGCCGGAGCTGTACACTATCACTTGCAGGTTGCCACCGATGACAAGTTCACGGCGTTCGTTCTGAACGATTCCACGCTTGCGGACACGTCGTGTGTTGTGGGACCACTGCAGCCTGGAGCCCGGTACTTTTTGCGGATCCGGGCAACCAGTCCTGTGGGGAGCAGTGCGTTCAGTGTCCCGGTTCAGTTTACCGTGCGTGCGTCCGAGCTCACGGTACCGGTCCTCTTGCCATTGCCGGGCCAGGTGGATCAGCAACCAATTGCCATCACCGTTGTGTGGCATCCATCTCCCGGTGCCACGTCATACCATCTTCAGCTGTCCCTGGATTCGTTGTTCAACAATCTCCTCCTGAATGATTCCACGGTGACGGATACTGTCCGGCATCTGGGTCCGCTGCAGGATGCCACCACATACTACTTCCGTCTCCGTGCTTGGAACACTATCGGCCACAGTCCGTTCTCGACCCCCCTGGTGTTCTCAACGAGCGCAGGGCAGCTTTCCGTACCTTCTATCGTGAGTATGCCGGGGCAAGGCATTAACCTCCCTCTGGTGACTTCGATCCGGTGGCTGTCGGTACCAGGTGCCGTCCGCTACCAACTCCAGTTGGCAACGGACCTGCAGTTCAAGGTGATTATTCTGAATGACTCCACGTTTACCGACACTCTGACTCACGTGGGTCCGCTTGACTATGCTACTGCGTACTTTGCACGCGTGCGGGCAATGAACGACCGCGCGGTGAGCGCATTCAGCCTGCCCTATGGATTCTCCACGGTACCGGCACCCCCTTCCGCTCCCCGGGAAATTGTCCTGGCGTCTCTGCCCCAGACGACATCGGCTACGCTGTCCTGGCCGACAACACCGGGCGCAACTACATATCACCTCCAGGTCGCCAAGGATTCGCTGTTCGTTACTCTGACTGTCAACGATTCAACGCTCATGGACACTGTCAGGGCCATCGCCTCTCTGGATCCGTCGACACGCTATTTTGCGCGGGTACGGGCGAAAGGGACAGGAGGGGTGGGCGCGTTCAGTTCCACGCTGGTGTTCACCACAGCAGGGTCCGGTTCGTCGTCCGCTGTTCCCCGGGATTATTCCCTTGAGCAGAATTATCCGAATCCTTTCAATCCCACCACGGCAATCCGGTATGAAATCCCGGTAAATGTTCATGTCCGCATCGTACTCTACACTACCCTTGGTCAGCTCGTCAAAACCTTGGTGGACGCAGACCAGGCAGCAGGAAGGTACGAAGTGGCGTTCGCCGGGGGTCAGCTGGCCAGCGGCGCGTATTTCTACGTGTTCGAAGCAGGCGATTATGTGCAAACAAGACGGCTCCTGTACCTCAAGTGAGAACCAAAGAGGGGGCGGATCGTGTTAGTATCGGGGGAGCCTTTTGAAGTCATTCTGGTGACATGTATCCACGTGTGCGCGGTCACACGAAATGACCAAGGGATTTCTCTCCTTGACTCGTTTATGGAGAGGATGTCTGATGGAAAGCCGGATCGTCACCACGTATGATGAATTCCTCAAGCTCCGGGTCCCCTGGGGGGAACTTCACCGCGAGACCGATGGTTCACTCTTCCAGTTGCACGACTGGCTTGCCACATGGTGGAAAGTGTACGGGGCTTTGGGGAGTCTGAATGTCTACACATTCTGGAACGAGGGTCTGCTTGTCGGAGTCATCCCGGGTTTCAAAGGGGTAAAGCAGGCTGGGCCGGTGCGATTCCGCCGGATGAGCCTCCTGGGGGAGGAGGAAACGTATGGCGAGTATTTCCCCCTGGTAGACGGAAGGTGTGTCGAGGAGATCGCACAAGCTGCAGCTTCCCTGTGTTCCGACGAACTGAAGCGCGGCGATGTTGACGTCGTGGATTTTCATGGATTTCCACAGGAGTCGGAGTTCATGAAGGCGTTCGTCGGCCGGCTGAGCGTGGCGGCGCACGTTCGGCATGTTCCGCACTCCAGGCCTCATTTCGTTATTGAAGGTGCGACGAACGGGGAGACGTATCTCAAAATGCTGTCGAAGCGGAGGCGCCGGGGGCTTCGGAGAGATCAGCGGTTGCTCGAGGCAGCAGGAGCGGAAGTTGAAGTGGTGACCCGGTGGGATGGAGGGAAGGCCTATGATGACCTTGTTCGCCTGCATACCACACGCTGGGTGCGTGACGGCCAATCCGGGCGTTTCGGCAGTTCCAGGTTCACGGAATTTCTCCGGAGTGTGACCGAATGTCTCATGCCGGAAGGGAGTGCGCGTATCTACTTCACGCGGAGTGGGCAGGCGCGTATCTGTGGCCTTCTTGTGTTCGATATGCATCGCCGAAACTACCAATACCTGATCGGCCGTGATCCCGGCCATGCGTTGATGCGATTCAGTGTCGGCGAAGTGCTCGCGATGCGGGCGACCATAGACGCGTTCGATGAGGGATCTGTGTCGAGCGACCTTATGGGAGGCGACTATCAGCACAAGCAATACACCGGCATTACCACGCGGTGGTATTCCCGTGCAACGGCCATTGCGGCCGGAGCGAAGGGTACGAAGGGATATCTCTATTGGGGGGGACTTGCGATGCGGGATGCTGTGGCACGGGGAAAGCGGAGGTGGTTGAAAGCAAAGCCCGACGGCCGCCTGGAGTCGGAGTCGATATGATCAGAGGGATGACAGATGTTGGGGTACTGCGACAGGCCGGGGGGAGGTATCCCGACCTGCCACCATTCAATCCCCCCGAAGTTTTTCCCGAGATACGGTTCGCCCCCGGTACCGATCCTCACAATGAAGTGTATCGGTCCCTCCGGGAGCTGTTCCGGTTGATGGGATACGATGCAGGGAATTTCGGAACCGCGGCGTGGAACCCTCTTGGCTGGCTGATCCATCCCGGGGAGACGGTCTTCCTGAAGCCGAATATGATCTCCCATAAGCACCGGCTCAACGACGACTGGGACTATGTGATCACGCACGGCTCGGTGATCCGTGCCGTGGCGGACTACGTGTACATCGCTCTCGAGGGTCGCGGGAAGATCATCATCGGCGATGCGCCCCAGACGGATTCGCTCTTCGACATTATCCGTGAGCGCATGGGCCTGGATGAGATTCGCCGGATGTATGCGGACAGCCTGCATTTTCCCATCGAGGTGCTGGACATGCGGCAGACACACCACGTTGACAAGGATGGCATCTATGTCCGATCGGTGCAGCTTCCGGGCGATCCCCGCGGTAGCGTTAACGTAGATCTCCGGGATCACAGCATGTTTGCGGAACTGGATGACGCGCGGAAAGTCTACTATGGAGCGGACTACAACTGGAAGGAGACGAACGAGCATCACCGCAAGGGGCGGCATGAATATGCGGTGAGCAAAAGCCCCCTGGTTGCAGATGTCTTCATCAACCTCCCGAAATTGAAGACGCATAAAAAGTGCGGAATCACCGTCAACCTGAAGAGCCTGGTCGGTATCAATGCCAACAAGAATTGGCTGCCGCATTATGTGTTCGGTTCGCCGAGGACGGGAGGGGATCAATTCGAACGGTCGTCCGTGCGGCGTTCGCTGGAGAACGTCGTCGTGCGTTCTTCCAAAAAGCTTCTTCTGAAGGAGCTTTCCTGGTTCAAAGACGTGGCGCGGAGGACCAAGCGCGTCGGCTATGAGGTCTTCGGAGATACCGAAAAGGTCGTCCGGTCAGGCAACTGGCACGGGAACGATACCGTGTGGAGAATGTCGCTAGACCTGAACCGCATTCTCCTCTACTCCGATGCGAATGGAGTCATGCATCCAGGCAGTCCACCCAAGCGGTATCTGTCCGTGGTGGATGGGATCGCGGCCATGGAAGGAAACGGTCCGGTTGCGGGCACGCGCCGGGAGGCGGGGCTTCTCATTGGCGGCCGTGACCCGGTCGGGGTCGATACGGTCTGCGCCCGCCTGATGGGGTTCGATGACAACCGGCTTCCTTTGATCGCGCGCGCGTATGATGCGCATGCGTTTCCCTTGTTCCATGGGAGTCGCGGACAGATCCATCCCCTGAGCAATGTGCCCTGCTGGAACAGACCTTTGGAGGAATGGCGCTCCGAAGAGCAACTGGGTTTCCAGCCCCATTTTGGCTGGACGGGAACGATTGAATGGAGAGAAGGATGAGCTATACATCCGGACCGCTCCACTCCCTCTATGTTGCTTCCCCGTACCCGGGGAAGATTCTCATGGCCACGCTCTATGGGTGGAAACAGCGCCGCGAGCGATACAGAAAGGTGTTCAGGCAAACGCTGTCGTTCCTTCAGGAGTCCCAATTTTGGCCGAACGACAGGTTGCGCGAATATCAGGTTCAACGGCGCGATGAATTTCTTCGTCGGGCTCTGGAAATCTCGGAATATTACCGGACCCGTCCGGCGTACGCCGGGGCGCTTTCCGGTGGGAATTTTGGCGGGTTGCCGCTGCTGCCGAAGGCCGAAGTGCACCAGCACGTGCATGAGATCGCAAGGAGGGACCTCCGCAGCACACCCCACCGCTGGGCACATACCAGCGGGACGACCGGAACGTCGCTTGGATTTCCTGTGAGCATGGACGCGTTTCAACGCGAGTACGCATATCGTGCGCTCCACAATTCGTGGGGAGGTGTGAGCCTGCATGGGAGGGACAAGATTGCCTTTTGTGCCGGCCACCCGGTGGCTTTCATCGAACGACAACACCCCCCATTCTGGACCTACGATCTAGCAAACAACATGCTGATGCTTTCCTCCTATCATCTCACAGGAAAGAATCTTCCACATTACATCCGGGAGCTCGAGCGCTTCCAGCCGCTGATGATCTCGGGCTATCCATCCTCCTTGTATCTCCTGGCGCTGGCCTACGAAAAATACGGCACAGGGAAGCTGCACCTCAGGTCGGCATTCACCTCTTCTGAAACTCTGTTTGACTTCCAGCGGCAGAAGATCAGTTCGGCGTTTGGGACGAAGGTTCTCAATTACTATGGGAATACCGAGGTGTCCGCCAACGGGATGGAGTGCGAGTTTGGGACACTCCATCTGAAGATGGAATACAGTTTTGTGGAGGTCCTCAATGCCCGGAACAAAGCTTGCGCGCCCGGAGAGGCGGGCCGCCTGATTTGTACCGGTTTCGGAAATGAAGCTTTTCCCTTGATCCGTTACGAAATTGGTGATACGGTGACTCTTGCCGCAAACCAAGAGTGCCGTTGCGGAAGGTCCGGTCTTCTGCTCGATGGTCTCATTGGCCGGGTCGAGGACTATGTCGTTACCCCGGATGGCCGGCTCGTTGGCCGTCTTGACCACATTTTCAAGGAAACCGAAAACGTCCAGCAGGCGCAAATCATTCAGCATTCGACGGACGAGATCATCTTGCGGATCGTCAGGAATGACCGCTATTGCAGCCAGGATGAAGAAGTCTTGGTGGCAGCGGCCCGATCTCGTCTTGGGCGGTCCATCGTCATCCGTTTCGAGTATGTCGAGAGCATCCCGCGGACGGCAAATGGAAAGTCCCGATTCATCGAGTCGTCTATTGACCAGAAGGCCGTCCTCGACAATCTGTTCTCGTAACGCACCCTTTATCCCCAGATAGAGAAATTTCCAGAGGGGCCAGCAATGTCAACCCATCCGGCGGTCGCGATTGAGTATGAACCTGAGTTTGTCTGCACGGTCCAAGATAAGTCCGCCGGGCTACGCGGCTATCTGGTCGTGGATGCATCGATAGGCGGGCACGCTTGCGGCGGCCTTCGCATGTCTGAGGAGGTCTCTATCGATGAACTAAGACTTCTGGCACGCGCCATGACGCTGAAATACGGCTTCAGCTATATGGCGCAGGGTGGTGCCAAAGCGGGGATTGGGGCAGACCCGGATCTGCCGCTGGACGAGAGGCAGCGCCTCCTCCATCGGTTTGGCCAGTTGATTGCACCGATCCTCCGGCAGGGGTATTACTATACCGGTCCGGATATGAATGTCACCGCTGAAGATATTGATCATGTACTGAAGGGTGCCGGAGTACGGGTTCCGTCTCCGAGAAGGGGCAGGGGGAAAAAATCCGGCCTGTATACCGCCATGGCAGTCATGGTTGCTGCTGAGGCGGCGACGTCTGCGATGCAAACGACTCTTGAAGGGAAAACCGTGGCCATCGAAGGATTCGGGTCCGTCGGGAGCGCCTTTGCCATGCTGATGACCAGGAAGAAGAAAGCCTACGTCGTTGCCATTTCCACGACAAGGGGGGCCATCTACAACCCGAAAGGCCTTGATATCGAACTGCTCCTGAAGCTCAGAGAGCAGCATGGCAATTCCCTGGTGAATGCATACGAAGATGCCGACAGGATCGAAAACGAGGATTTGCTCCTCCTCGATGTCGATATTCTTTCTCCCTGTGCGCGCCAGTTTCCCATCACAGGTGAGAATGCGGACCGGGTAGTGGCATCGCTTGTTTGTCCGGGGGCGAACAACCCGGTTACTCCCGCTGCCGAAGAGATACTGTTTCGCAGGAACATTATGTCGATCCCCCACTTTGCGGCCAATTGCGGTGGGGTTATCGGAAACAAAGTGGAAACCCTGGGAGTGGATGAGGAATTCATCGAATCATTCATCAGGCGGCAGAATTTCGACAGGATCCGATCGTTTTTCTTGCGTTCCTCGGAAGCGGGGGAACCTATGGCAGCCATTGCAGAGCGGGAAGCAATGAAAGCATTTGTCGGGATGCAGCATGCCTCCCGGCGTGATAGCCTGTCCTCCTTTGTGCAGCGGATGGGGTTGCGCGCCTTCAATGCGGGGCTTGTTCCCGGGTTCTTGACCCGGTCAATCGCACCTCTATACCTCAAGAGGACCATGAGGGCGCAAGGGGGTTAATTGACTTTCGACCGCGGATTTCGTATTTTCGGTGTTAATTAGAGAGTATTGGCCAGGGCTCCCGAAAGGAATCCACCTCACCTTTTGCTACCAAGGAATACGTTCCACCGTCCTCCCGCCACTTGTACCAATGGTGTTGGCAGGGTCGAATGCCCTTCCAACTGGTATTCCCTTTTAGAGAAGGAGAAGTATGTTCAAACGGGGCGTTATCAAGGACGTGATCGTCAGGGACCTCCCCAAGTATGTTGACGATCGGGGCTGGCTTACCGAGTTGTTCCGCGAGGATGACATTGATCCGCATTACTTGCCTGTCATGGCATACGTCTCGATGACGCATCCGGGCGTGGCCCGGGGTCCGCATGAGCATGTGGATCAATCCGACAACTTTGCCTTCATCGGACCCTCGGATTTCAAGATTTTCCTCTGGGACAACAGAAGAGATTCCCCCACATACCTGACCCGGCAGGTCATTTATGCGGGTGAGAATTCCCCGCGCTCCATTGTGATTCCTCCCGGGGTCGTGCATGCGTACAGGAATGTCGGTGGGAAATCCGGCATGGTAATCAACCTTCCGAACAGACTCTATGGCGGCAAGGGGAAAAAGGACCCTGTGGACGAGGTTCGTCATGAAGCGGATCCCAACACCATATTCATCCTGGACTAGCGCATGAAACATGTGATGGTCACCGGCGGAGCGGGATTCATCGGCAGCAATTTCGTCCGATATCTCCTGCGCGGACACTCCGACTTCGAGGTCGTCAATTTCGACAAGCTCACCTACGCGGGGAACCCCGAGAATCTTCAGGATGTCGCCGAGAATCCCCGGTACCGCTTTGTCCGGGGGGATATCTGCGTCCCGGACGAGGTTGGCGCGGCAATGCGGGACTTCAGGATCGACACGGTTGTCCACTTCGCCGCAGAAACTCACGTGGACCGCAGCATCATGGGGAGTGCCGTGTTCGTCCAGACCAATATTGCAGGGACACAGATCATGCTCGATGCGGCGCGGGCCGCCGGCGTGAGCCGTTTCGTTCATGTCTCGACGGATGAGGTCTACGGCTCGCTCGGTGCGGCCGGGAAGTTCACGGAGACCACTCCGCTGCATCCCAACAGTCCCTACGCCGCAAGCAAAGCTGGCTCGGATCTGCTCGCACTGGCCTGCCATCACACTTTCGGCCTCCCCGTCGTGGTGACGCGCTGTTCGAATAACTATGGACCATATCAGTTTCCCGAAAAGCTGATCCCGCTGATGATCATCAATGCGCTCCATAACAAGCCTCTCCCTGTCTACGGCGACGGGCTGAATGTCCGCGACTGGCTCCACGTCAACGACCACTGCGCCGCGATCGACCTCGTTCTTCACAAGGGGAAGGCCGGCGAGGTGTACAACATCGGCGGGAACAACGAATGGAAGAACATCGACATTGTGAAGCTCATCCTGAAGCACCTGGGGAAACCGGAGAGTCTGATCAGCTTCGTGCAGGACCGTCCCGGGCATGACCGGCGCTATGCGATCGACGCGTCGAAGGTCATGGCAGGGCTGGGTTGGGCGCCGGCACACACGTTCGAACAGGGACTTGCCGAAACCATCGAGTGGTACGCGACGCATGAGCCGTGGTGGAAGCGCGTTATGACGGGCGAGTATCAGACCTATTACAAGAAACAGTACCACGAGGTATAGCCGATGAGGATCTTCCTCTCTCTTTTCCTTGCGTGCGTTGTGCTGTCGGGTGCGAGCAGAGCACAAATGAAGGACGCTCTGAATTTTCCGGACCTCAATACTCTGAAAGACCTCCGGACCCAACAACCAAAGGCGGCGGATCTGCGAACGCCGGTCCCGCTTGATGCGCCCGTTGATCCGTCCGAGTATGTCGTTGGGCCGGGTGATGTGCTCGCTCTGAGCATTTGGTCGGCCTCGCCTGTGGATCTCCAGCTCACCGTGACGCCTGAAGCAAGTCTTCTCATTCCCAATGTGGGCGTGGTGGATGTTAACGGCCTGACGCTTGATCAGCTCAAAAAAAAGGTCACGCTGGTAACCTCCAGGAAGTACATCCACGCAGAGATCTCGCTGACGCTTCTGACGCCGAGAAAGGTGACGGTCAACATCAACGGGTATGTGCTTCAGGAGGGGAAAAAAGAGGTCTATGCCGTGCAGAGGGTGGATAACCTGATCGCCATGAGCAACACGTTCCCTTCGGACCGCATGACGGTCGAGGAATATTCCGCCCAACTGCTGAGACAGAGGCTTGGGATGTCTGAGCGCAGGATCGTGGTCCGGGGGCGTGACGGTTCCCTCCGGCGCGTTGATCTTGCGAAGTATCGGGCTATGGGAGTGGGTGCAAATAATCCGTACCTTCGCGAAGGGGACAACGTGTACGTTCCCCAGCGGTTGATCAGCGACAATTCGCTGGGGGTGTTTGGCGGCGTCATGAGCGGCGCCAATTTCGAATATGTGCCAGGGGACAGCCTGTCCGGGTTGATCGCCATGGCATTGGGATATCCCGAAAATGCCGATCCGGAACATGCCATTCTCACTCGGCTTTCCATGGATGGCCAAAAAATGGATACCCTTCTCGTCAATGCCCGTGGAATTGTTGAGCATACGATTCCGGATATGGCCCTGCAACCCGGGGACCGGCTGATCATTCCTCAGCTGCAAGAACTCCGGCAGAACTACCGGGTCCGGGTTGATGGGGCTGTGGCACGCCCAGGGGAGTATCCGATTACACGCGGGGCCACGAAGGTGTCTGACGTTATCAGAAATGCGGGGGGCCTGCTTCCCAGCGCGAACCTCCGGGCAGCCACGATGACCAGAATGCGCATCCACGAAGAAAGCACGCTTGGCGAAATCGAGAGGGAACAACTCCTGAGCATGCGGTCCAGCCTTTCCACCCAGGACACCAGCTACTACATGACGGAGACCGCGTTGCGCCTGAAAGGTGAGATGGTGGCGGTAGACTTCCATGACCTGTTCGTCAAGGGAGATTCTTCCCAGGATGTGATCGTCCGGCCGTACGACAGGATTCAGATCCCGGGGCATGAAAGTACGGTGTTTGTCTTCGGCCAGGTGGCAACACCGGGAAACGTCGACTTTTCGACCGGGAAGGATTTCGAGTATTATATCAGGGAAGCGGGTGGATTCACCGGCGAGGCTCGCACATCCGAGGTGATGATCATTAAGGCCGGGACGCGTACGTGGCTTGATCCGAGCGAGACCACGGTGGACGACGGCGACTATATCTGGGTCCCCAAAGATATCTCGTACCCTTTCTCGCATTACATCACGTTGTACGCACAGATTGCCAGTATCCTTGCGACGATAGCCACGATGGTGATTTTAATCCGGACGCCAAAGTGAGCTGTATGGGAGGACATGAACAGTGGACAAGAAGGAAATAATGGAACAACCTGAATCCTACTGGGAAGCGAAAACAGACAAACATGACGCGCCATCCTCGACGGTCCTTGATCTTTTTGCCGTGCTCACACGGTATCGCAGGTTCCTCTCCTGGTTCGTTCTAGGGACGACACTCGTGGTCACGGTGGGAGCATTCCTGGCGCCGCGCTGGTACAGATCCACTGCCTCGGTGTTCCCGGCCGAGAAGGCGGACCTCTTGGGGGGTCTGGAGGGCATTGCATCGCTGGCAAAGACGTTTTCTCCGGGGCGGGCTCTCTCTGCGTTGGGGAGCAACCCGGAAACCGACCGCTACCTGGCCATCCTCAAGAGCGGGACGGTACTGAACGCCGTCATCCAGAAATTTGATCTGGTGCACGTTTACGACATCACCGCCTACCCGGGCGAAAAGACCATGAAAGAGCTTCTCTCCAACGTCGAGTTCAGCGTGGAGAGCGAGGGGAACCTGACGATCAGCGTCTATGACAAAGATCCGCAGCGTGCTGCCAATATGGCGAATTTCTTCGTTGACGAGCTCAACAGGGCCAACACAGAGCTGCAGGTGCAGAACGCGCGGGGCAACCGTGAGTTTATCGAGCAGCGATACAAGAAGAACCTGAGTGACCTTGCCGCGGCGGAAGATTCCCTGACGGGATTTCAAAAGCGCTACGGAATTATTGCCATGCCTGAGCAGACCGAGGCATCGATCAAGGCGGCTGCCGAGATCACCGCACAGCTTGCCTTCAAGGAAGTGCAGGCGGCGGTGCTGCGGCGCACCCAGTCGGCGGATAACCCCTCGGTGGCGGCAATGGAGATCGAGATCGACGAGCTGCGGCACAAGTTGTCACAAATGAATTCCGGCGCAGGAAAGGCGGACGGAGAGATGAAGGTCTTTGTGCCGTTCAACAGAGTGCCCGATCTTGGAGCGGAATATGTCAGGCGCTTCCGGGATGTAGAGATTCAATACAAAATCCTGCAGTTTATCACTCCTTTATATGAACAGGCGAAGGTCGAGGAACGGCGGGAGACCCCTTCCGTGGTAGTCCTCGATCGTGCGGGCCCGGCAGAGCGGAAGGCGAAACCCAAGGTGTCGTTGTACGCCATGATGGCTCTGGTACTTTCCACCCTGGCTGCGCTCCTGGTGATCTTCGTGCGTGAAATGATTGCCCGGCTGGATGCCGCGCAGCCCGGCAGGTTTGCCTCACTGATTTCCACCTGGCGGTCCGACTGGTTCGGCCTGCGCCTGCGGCGCCGTTAAGGAGCGCCCGATGGCCCAGGGTGCACACATCAAGAGAAACTCGTTCTTCGCGTTTCTCTCACAACTGATTCGCCTGCTGACCAATGTGCTGATGTTTGTCGGCATCGCACGGCTCTACGGGGTGGAGGCGTTCGGCCAATTCACGACAGCGCACACGCTCTCGACCATTTTTCTTCTGTTCGCCGATTTCGGGTTCGACATGCTCCTGCCGACCGAGATCGCGCGCCACAAGGCGGATGCTGCGGTCTTCGCCCAGCGATATTATTCGCTGAAGCTCCTCTTCGCTGTTGCTGCCACGGTGGCGATGATGACGCTGCCGCTCTGGAAGACGCTCACGCCGGCAACCACGCTCCTCGTGGAGATTTTCTCCTTCTACGTGTTGTTTTCGTCCCTCAACACCTTTTTCTTCGCGTTCTTCAAGGGCTTCGAGGAGTTTCAGCACGAAACGAAGATCTCATTCTGGACAAACATTACGCTCCTTGTCCTGCTGATCGTGCTCGGGCTTGTCCATGCGCCGCTCTATGCAGTCGCGCTCTGTTTCGTCGGCACACGGATCATCGGCGTGCTCTCCTGCGCGCGCATCGGATCCCGCCTTGCCCGCGCGAAGGTCACCGTTCTGGATTTCACGGGATGGCGCTTGGTCTGGCGCCAGGTGGTCGTGTTCGGATTGAACTTCGTCTTCGGCGCGCTTTTTTTCTGGATTGACACCGTGCTGCTGGCCTTCTGGAAGGGAGATCATGCCGTGGGCATTTACCAGTCGGTATTCAAGATCGTGGCCCTCGCCCTTATCCCCGTGGACATCGGCGTGACGACGATGGCCCCGGCCCTTGCACGCCTGAACGAAGCAGATGCGGCGCGGTGGAAACATCTCGGCCGGTTGCTGAACAAAACGCTGACGCTTGTGGCGCTTCCCATGTGCGTCCTCATGTTTACCTACCCCGACCAGATTATTACGCTCCTTTATGGCGGAACGGAATTCGGCGAAGCCGCCCCCTTGCTGCGTCTGTTTGCAGTGACCGTGTTCATCCGGTATTGCGTCGACACCTATGGCATTATGCTCACCACGTCGCACCGCCAAAAGACCCGGATGTTCATCGCTATGGGCGGGACAGCGCTGAATATCGCCCTGAACGTCTTCGCGATTCCGGAGTATGGCCCCCTGGGTGCTGCGGTGGTCTCTCTCATCACCAACGCTGCCGTGGGTGTCGCATTCATTGTGGCCTCTCGGCAATCGATCCTGCATTGGACCTTTGAAATACGGAACCTGATGCTCTTCGCCTTCACCGCGGTGATTCTGGCCGTGCTCTGGCAAATGAGGACTATTTCGTTCTGGGTTACCGCACCGGTGGTTGTCGGCCTCTATGCAGTCGCTCTCTATTTCGTGGGATTTTCGCGGGAACAACTGGCACTGGTGTTTGCCAGGGACAAAGGCGCCGTGGCCTTTCGGTGATCGCCATGACTACTCTTTCCATACTCTGCTTCCTGGGCTGCTTCGTCGTGATCGCCTTCACGTTGCGCAAGGGTAGCGATCCTTTTTCCCCTGCGCGGGTGTTCAGCATCCTCTGGCTTCTCATCCTCGGGCTTGTCCAGCTGAAGCTGAGCCGGATGCAAAACGAATGGTCGACGCAGAGCTGGATCATCCTGCTGCTGGGACCCTCAGCGTTTCTCACAGGCCTTTTCGGGGCGTATGTCCTGAACATCAACAAGCCGCTCGTGTCTCTTCAGACCATGCGGGAGCAGTGGAAAAACCAGAGCGTGGATGAAGGCAAGCTTTTCGCCGCAGTGACAATCATGTTTGTGCTCTTTGTGACAGCCTTCATGGTCATCCGCTATATCAAAGGCGTTGTCCCCCCGCTTTTCAGCTTTCGGCCCGGCCTTTCCCGGTACGAATTCACAATGTTCGGCCTTGGGATGTTCCTGCACAACGTGGTGATTATCGTCTTCTTCACCGTCGTGTATCACCTTCTGGTCAAAGGGCATCGGAACAGAAAGTGGCTGCTGAAGCTGATGTCGGCAGCGTCCATGTTGCTCTACTTCTTTCTCCTGCAAAGGTTTCAGCTGATCCTCACGGCGTTCATGTGCATATTGTTGATCTACTACGCCACGCGGCACCTCCGTGCCGCCACTATGGGACTGTACCTGGGGGTTGCCGTGGGGTTTTTCTACTGGGTCTCGACCCTCCGTTCGGGCATCCAATTCTTCATCCTCTATTTGTATCAAACCTCCCGCATGAAGTTCCCGGCCAAGTATGCCCTCCTGACGGAGCCGTACATGTACTTCGCCATGAATCTGGAGAACTTTGCGCGAGCGAGTGACAAGCTCGATCATCACACGTTCGGCTTTTACACCTTCGATTTCGTTCTCGCGATTGTCGGTCTCAAACACTGGATCCAGGGGTATTTTGCGTTCGATGACACGCCATACCTTATCAGTGGATACAATACGTATACCTCATACTGGATCTACCTGCGCGATTTTGGCATCATCGGCGTGTTTCTTTTCCCCTTGTTCCTCGGGTTGCTCTTTGGTTCGATCTATTACGCAATGCGCAGGAAACCCGAAGTGAAAAACATCGCAGCGTATGGTCTCTGCTTGTTTGTCATTCTCTTCACCTTCTATAATAACCCGCTGGCGTACCTTTGGTACATGTACACTGTGGCTGCATTCGCCGCGATTCTCTGGTTCACTCGCGTAAGGACCGCACAATGAGAATTGCCATCGATGCCACGGAGAGTTTCTGGCCCAGGTTGACGGGAACAGGGGTGTATGTTCGAAACCTCGTAAGGCTTCTCCTCTCGTGGAAGCTCGATGAGGAGCTATGGGTTCTGGGAATCCGCGCCGGGGACACCGATGCCGGTTATGTGCGGCCAGACGCGTTGCGTCTCCTTCGCAGCCCCACATACCGCACCGTCTGGACGCAGGCCCGGCTTCCGCTCCATCTACTTCGCCGGCGGTACGATCTGTTGCACCTGCCGGACCACAAACTGCCGTTCTGGGTTCCATGCCGGACCGTCGTCACGATCCTGGATCTGGCCTATTTGAAATTTCCCGAGAGCTTCACGCCAATGCACAGGGAGCGCCTGAATTGGTTCACGCGCGATGCCGTCATGCGTGCCACCCACGCGATCACGATCTCGCATTCCACGCGGAATGACGTCTGCGATCTGCTCGGTGTTCCTCCGGAGAAAGTGAGCGCGGTGCAGTTGGCAGTGGACCATGAACGGTTCCGGCCGGATGTGCCCCCTGCCCGGAGGCCTGTTCCGTTCATTCTGAGTGTCGGCGCATTGCAGCCACGGAAGAATTTCCAGTTTCTGATCCGGGCGTTCAAGAAGTTATGCGGCCGCAGAAAAGACCCCATCGAGCTGATCATCGTGGGGCAACGCGGATGGATGTGGGAACCGATCGAGGAGGAAGCCGCCGAGGGGCCGCATGCGGGTCGGATCCACCTGAGGGGGTACGTTCCTGAAGAGGAACTTGCATCCTTATATGCAGGAGCGGCACTTGTGGCCATGCCATCGCTGTATGAAGGCTTTGGCTTGCCATTGCTCGAAGCAATGGCATGTGGTGCACCGGTGATCGCCTCGGATGTTTCCTCGTTTCCCGAAGTCCTGGGTAATGCCGGCGTGATGCTGCGGCCGGACGACGAGGATGCCTGGGTCGAGACCATGGGCCTTCTCCTCGATGATGAAGAGCAAAGGGGCAGAATGCGGGCGCAGAGCATTGCCCGTGCAAACATGTTCACCTGGGAAC
Organism: uncultured Bacteroidota bacterium; assembly: GCA_963809695.1. Classification (GTDB taxonomy): domain Bacteria; phylum Bacteroidota; class Ignavibacteria; order UBA10030; family UBA6906; genus JAGDMJ01. The sequence continues at coordinate 104,628 of CAWEKI010000007.1, read as the reverse complement.
GGACTGCCCGCGAAACCCTTGCAGTCTACAGGAAGGTCCTTATGCAGGAGCGCCCGACATGAACGTGCTGCTCCTGAGCCGGTATACCTCATTGGGCGCGAGCAGCAGGTATCGCAGTTATCAGTACCTTCCATATCTTCGCTCCAAGGGCTTTCAGGTGACGGTCGCCCCGCTGCTGAGCGACCTGTACCTGCAACGGCTCTACAACGGCGATGGGACGTCCGTTCCGGACGTGACAAGGTCATACATCCGGCGGGTAGGCTCCCTGCTCAAAGCGCGACAGTATGACCTTCTCTGGATCGAGTATGAAGCCCTTCCATGGATTCCATTTCCGCTTGAGTCTGTCATGCTCAGCAAGAACGTCCCATGTGTCGTTGACTATGATGATGCGGTCTTCCATCGTTACGACATGCATTCCCTCGGTGTTGTCCGGACATTGCTGGGACGAAAGATTGATCATGTAATGCGCAATGCGGCGCTGGTGATTGCGGGAAACGGCTATCTTGCCGCGCGTGCCCGGGATGCGGGTGCACGGCACGTCGAGATACTCCCGACAGTGGTAGACCTTGGCAAATTCCCGTCGAAGCCAGAACATCATCATGAGACCTTCACGGTCGGGTGGATCGGATCTCCGTCGACCGAACATTACTTATCTCTGGCCCGGGAGCCCCTGGCAATCTTCTGCGACGATGGCAAGGCCAGGGTCGTGGCCATCGGCGCCCGGAACCCCGATATGGCCGGGGTTCCGTTTGAGATAAAGCCCTGGAGTGAGAAGGACGAAGCAGAGTTGATGAGCAAATTCGATGCCGGCATCATGCCATTGACCGACTCTCCATGGGAACGGGGGAAGTGCGGCCATAAGCTCGTCAAATACATGGCATCTGCCCTTCCCGTCGTTGCATCACCCGTGGGGGTTAACATGGACATCGTGCGGCATGGGGTCAATGGGTTTCTCGCTTCAAGCAGCGAAGAGTGGGTTCGCTCATTATCGCTGTTGCGCGATAATCCCTCCCTGGCCCGCATGATGGGGAAAGAGGGGAGGAAAATCGTGGAGCAGCACTTCTGCACGGCTGTTACGGCACCGGTGCTGGAGGAATTGCTGACGGAGGCGGTGCGATAAGCTGCCGCCAAGATTACAGGAGAGGAAAGCAACGACATGTGCGGTATTTTCGGAATCCTTGCGCAAGATCCGCGTTATTTTACCCATGCAGATATACAGCTCCGTGTCATTGCGCACAGGGGGCCCGATGAGGAGGGGAAATGGAAGGGCGACGGCGTCTATCTTGGGATCAGACGCCTGAGCATTATTGATCTTGCCGGGGGAAGCCAGCCGATCTTCAATGAGACGAACAACTGCTGTATCGTTTTCAACGGCGAGCTGTATAACTTCCTGGATCTGCGTCCCATTCTGGAAGCCCGCGGCCATCTCTTCAGGACCCGGAGCGACACGGAGGTTGTGCTTCATGCCTATGAGGAGTGGGGGACAGACTGCCTACGCCATTTCAACGGGATGTTCGCTTTTGCGATCTGGGACGGGCCCCGGAACCAGCTCTTCATTGCCCGGGACAGAATCGGCGAAAAGCCCCTTTACTATTTCAAAGCGCCGGACCGGCTCGTCTTCGCGTCGGAGATCAAATCCATTGTGGCGGATCAGACCATTCCGCGCGAGGTCAACCCGCGCGGGCTGTCGAACTTCCTGGCATTTGGCCATGCCCTTGCTCCCGAAACGATCTATCGGGACATCCTCAAGCTCCTCCCCGGGCACTACCTGATCGCACGGGAGGGAAGCATCCAGACCACGCAATACTGGGATGTCGGGGATGAGCCGCAGATTGCAGAGGGGGAACAGCTATCCGAGAGCGAATATGCCGAACGCGTTCTTTCGTTGCTTGATGATTCCGTGCGGCGAAGGATGATCGCCGACGTTCCTGTGGGCGCGTTCCTCAGCGGCGGTGTTGATTCCAGCGCTGTTGTCGCGCTTATGAAGCGCCATGCCAGCGGACCGGTAAAGACCTTTTCGCTCGGGTTCAGCATCGGCGGAGCGTATAATGAACTTTCCGATGCGCGCAGGGTGGCAAATTTCCTGGGAACGGAGCACCATGAATTGCAGGTGGACCATGTGGATATGGTCGAAACCCTCCAGAAGCTCGTGTATTTCTATGACGAGCCGTACGGCGATGCCGCAAACTTTCCACTCTTTCTCCTGAGCGAATTTGCGGTGAAGCAGGTCAAAGTTGTGCTTGCGGGTGAAGGGGGTGACGAGCTGTTCGGCGGCTACCGCCGCTACATGGCAGACCAGACCGCCGGCATGTACCAGAAGCTGCCCGGCGTGATCACCCGGCGGTTGCCGGATCTTGCCGGTGCCTTACCCCGGGTGCGGCGAATCAAGAAGATCCTGCGAACGCTTCCGATTCCCGATCCGGCCCGCCGCTACGCTGCCTGGCTGGAGGTTTTCACGCGGGACATGCAAGCAGAGCTCCTGGACCAGGCCATCCTGAACGGCATCTCCGGATATGATCCCGCCTGGCAGTATCCGTACTATTACTACCGGCAGCTGAAACACGGATCGGTGCCCGACCACCTCAACCGGATCATGTATGTGGATTTCAAGACATGGCTGGCTGATACCTACATGGAGAAAGTGGACAAAGCCACCATGGCATGGAGCCTCGAAGGACGGTTGCCGTTGCTCGACCATCGTCTCGTGGAACTTGCATACCAGATCCCCGCCAGGTTCAAGATCAAGGGAATGTCGACAAAGGTTGTGCTTAAACGCGCCGTGAAAGACCTCTTGCCCCCGGAAGTGCTGACAAAACCGAAGCATGGTTTCGCCGTGCCAACCGATCCCTGGTTTCGCGGTCCTCTCAAGAAGTATGTCTTTGACATCTTGACGGACGAGCGCACGCGGCGAAGAGGGTATTTTAATCCTGCGTATGTGGAAAAGCTGTACCGGCTGCATCATGATGGTAAGGAAGTCCAGGATACGGCGCTCTGGTTTCTTCTGAATTTCGAGTTGTGGAACCGCCGGTACATTGACAATCGTGGTTAAAGCCGGAGTGAAACAGCGCGGAAAAAAAATGCTCATTGTGGCAAATACCTCCTGGTATCTCCACAACTTCCGCATGCCGTTCATTCAGGAATTGCTTGCCCGCAACATCGAGGTGGTGGCGCTTGCCCCGCGCGATGCTTGGTCCGAACAATTCGGCGGGGCGGGGGTGCGTTACATCGAGGTGCCGATGAGCAGGCGGGGGCTCAATCCTCTGGTGGACTTCGGCCTGATGGTGCGATTTCTGAAGATCTATCGGCGGGAACGCCCTGACTTTGCTTTTCATAACACCATCAAGCCGGTCATCTATGGCTCGGCAGCCGCGCGATGGGCCGGGGTCAAGTGCGTCGTCAATATGATCCCGGGACTCGGCTACGTCTTCATCGGGAAAGGAGGGCTCCACCGGCTCCTGCGTCCTTTGGTCAAGCTGATGTACAGGTTTGCGTTGAAGAATTCCCACAGGGTCTTCTTCCAGAACCGGGATGACCTGGAGTATTTTGCATCCGTGGGCCTCGTGGACAGGTCGAGAGCCATCCTTACGCTGGGATCAGGCGTGGACCTGGACCGGTTCTATTTCGTCGAGCCCGCGCCGGACCGGCGGGGCTGTACATTCCTGTTTGTTGGCCGACTTCTCTGGGACAAAGGGGTTGGAGAATTTGTTGAAGCAGCGAAGATCCTCAAGCCTCACCATGCCGGGACGCGTTTCATGCTGCTGGGACGGCTGGATCCCGGCAATCCGGCCGGAGTCGACCCCAAGGTCGTCGAGGAATGGGGGCGCCAAGGGTACGTCGAGTATCTTGGCGAGCTGCCCGATGTCCGAGCTGTCATGGCAAAGGCGGACGTGGTCGTGCTCCCGTCCTACCGGGAGGGAGTACCCAAAGCGCTGCTCGAGGCGATGGCAATGGGGAAACCGATTATTACCACGAATGCCCCCGGATGTAAAGAGACTGTTGTTGACGACCGGAACGGAGTTCTCGTATCCCCTCGCGATATAGAAGGTCTGACGGTGGCAATGGAGAATATGATTCGGAATCCCGAGGGGCGTACGCGTATGGGAAAGGAGGGGCGGAAAATCGCCTCGGAGCTTTTTGACGTAAAGGTGGTCAATGCCATTCTCCTGGAGGCTCTGAAGCCTCATATTTGAGCCGTTTTCGCCGGAAATGGCAATCGAATCTCTTTTTTTCGTATATTCGAAGCGATGTTCCCACTTCTCATCATATCCCTGACCGCGCTTGCAGTCTCCCTGGCAGTGACCCCTGGGATTCGGGCCCTTGCCATTCGGTTCGAGATCGGGGATTACCCGAGTGTGCGGAAGATCCACAAGACCTTCATTCCCCGGATGGGGGGAGTGGGCATCATCGCCGGGTTCGTGGCAGGTCTCATCGTTGCAGCATTCTTCATGCCGGCCGCGTTCAGCCAATCCCCTTTCAACCTCAGGGGAATCCTGCTGTGTCTGCTGCTCATCATCGGTCTCGGCATCTATGACGATATCCATGGGGTCGGATCGCTCGGCAAGCTCATCGTGCAGGTGCTGGCCGCGAGCATCGTGATCTCATCAGGACTGCAAATCGACAACCTGGTCTTGCCATTTTCAGACCCGATCTCGCTCGGCGTTCTCTCCCTTCCATTGACCATCCTCTGGCTCGTCGGGGTGACCAATGCCGTGAACCTGTTGGATGGATTGGACGGGCTCGCTGTGGGCGTTTCGGCGATCGTGTCCGCGACCATCTTTGCGATCGGAGTTTTCACCTCCGATGTCCTCCTGGTCGTGGTCTCGCTGAGCCTCTTTTTCGCCTGCCTGGGATTCCTGCGGTACAATTTTCACCCGGCATCGATTTTCATGGGGGACACAGGAAGCCTTTTCCTCGGCTTTCTGCTGGCCTGTCTGTCGCTCTCAGTCATGCAGCATGCTGCGGCCGACCTTTCCAAGATCTCGCTCCTGGTGGCGATCGTTACGCTGGCGGTTCCCATCGTAGACACATCGGTTGCGTTCTTCCGCCGCCTGAACAAGGGTATGCATCCCCTGAAGCCGGACAAAGAGCATATACACCACAGGCTGATGGATCTCGGCCTGTCGCACCGGCAGACCGTTGTGGTCATCTACGCGGTCTCTCTCTTCAATGGTATCGTGGCTCTGTTGCTGGTCTTGCTGGACAGCCTCTATGCGAGCATTCTCCTGGGGATTGTGACGCTGTCAGTCTACTTCAGCATCAGGCGGCTGGGGTATGTTGAAGACATGGTCGCACACAAGAAATCGGGCCCCCATCCGATTCAGCCGCTCAGCGTTGCTGGGATGATCGACAGGACATTCCTTGTGTCCGGCGACCTTGTCGCGATCGTGTCCGCATTCCTGCTTGCGTACTGGTTCCGCTTCCAGTCGGGGATCTTCGCCGTGAATGGCTATGTGCCGCTGGAAATGTATGTCCAGGGGCCGGCCCTGCTTGTCCTGACCGTAATCTGGCTTGCCATTTTCCTGCTTGCCGGATTGTACGAAGTGCCCTGGGATGTTTCGCGGATCGACTATTCATTCCTGATCATGAAAGCGGTCATGGCCGGGACGTTCATTCTCTTCATTCTTACGCTTGACGTGAACAACCCCACCATGGAAGGAAGAATGACGATCTTTGTCTACGGCGCTGCCGTGGCTTTCTGTATGGTTGGTGTCCGGATGCTGATCGTGGGATTTGAGCGCAAGCATGAGATCCTGGGTTACCGGCGGCGGAACACGCTCGTCGTGGGAACATCGAAGATCGCGGGAAGCCTGATCCGGGAGATCGAGCAACGCCCCGGTTTGAAATATACGCTTGTCGGTGTCATCGACAAGAATTGCTCGCAAGCCGAATTTTGTGGTTACCCGGTCCTCGGGAGCCATGACGATATCCCGGGAGTGGTAAAGAAGCACAACGTCGAGGAAGTGCTGATCGCCACAACGTATGATTCCCGGGAAGAAATGCTGGACATCGTAGCCCGGTGCAACGGCATGGTCCCGGCCGTCAAGGTTGCATCGGAAACCCTGGAGATCCTGAGCGGCTTCAAGACTGAGGAGATCATCGGGCATCCGCTTATCCGTCTTTATCCCACGAATTTGAAGACGTGGCAGCGTATCGTGAAGCGGGTCGTGGACATTCTCGTGTCGCTCATCGTCCTTTTTCCTCTCATGCCGGTCTGGATCCTGGTTGCCATCTGCATTGTCGTCGATTCTCCGGGGCCGGTCTTCTTTACTCAGGAACGGGTGGGCAAGAAGGGGAGAATTTTCAAGCTGTTTAAATTCCGGTCAATGATCCCCGATGCCGAAAAGGATACCGGGCCGGTCTGGGCAACCCGGGACGACAAGCGCACAACGCGCGTCGGGCGGGTGATCCGAAAGCTCAGGCTGGACGAGGTGCCGCAGTTCATCAATGTTTTCAAGGGTGAAATGAGTCTTGTGGGCCCCCGCCCCGAACGCCCGTTCTTCGTGGATCAACTGAAGGGTGAAGTCCGTTTTTATACCCGCAGGCTTCTCGTCCGTCCCGGCATCACGGGTTGGGCCCAGGTGAAGCACCGCTACGACACTTCGCTTGAAGACGTGAAAGAAAAAATCAGGTTCGATCTGTTCTACCTGGAAAACATGTCTCTCACACTTGACCTGAAAATCCTCCTCCGCACAGTGATTGTGGCGCTCAGCGGCAAGGGAACACACTAAAGGGTAGAGGGTAGAATGAAGAGGGAAGAGCGAAGAGCGGAAGAACAGATCTATCGAAGTGGCGGTATGCTGTTGCTGAGAGCCGATACCCCGGAGTATACCGCCGGGTTTCCCATGCACATTCGAGGCTTGTATGAAAATCCAAATGGTAGATGTTGTCGGTCAGTACATGAAAATAAAACCGGATATCGACAAAGCCGTGCATCGCGTGCTGGAGTCCGGGCAGTTCATTCAGGGGAAAGAGGTAGGGGAGTTCGAATGCCAGGTCGCCGAATACCTGGGGATCCGGTTCACGGCGGGATGCGCCTCGGGGACCGATGCGCTCCAGATCGCAATGATGGCCCTGGGGATCGGACCAGGGGATGAGGTGATCACGACGCCGTTCACCTTCGTGGCGACGGCCGAAACCATTGCCATCCTCGGTGCCCGGCCGGTGTACGTTGACATTGACCCCCGGACGTTCAATCTCGATCCTGCTCTCGTTGAGAAGGCAATCACGCCCAGGACCAAAGGGATCATACCCGTGCACCTCTACGGCCAGCCTGCGGACATGGATCCGATCATGGAGATTGCCCGGCGGCGCGGGCTGAAGGTCATTGAAGATGCGGCACAGGCGATGGGCGCGTCCTACAGGGCGAAGAAGGTGTGCACCTTCGGAGATATCGGCTGCATCAGTTTCTTCCCCAGCAAGAACCTGGGCTGCTTTGGTGATGGAGGGATGGTGGTGACCGATGACGAAGAGCTCTGGAAGCGCATGAAGATGATCGCATCGCACGGGTCAAAGGAGCGCTACTATCATGAGGTGCTCGGCGTGAACAGCCGTCTCGACACGGTGCAGGCGGCGATCCTCTCGGTCAAGTTGCGCCATCTCGAGGAATACAACTCGCTCCGTCAGGGCGCGGCCTCCCGTTACGACGCCCTGTTGAAGGGAACGCCTGTCGTGACGCCGTATGTCGACGCGAAGTGTCAGCATATTTTTCACCAGTATACGTTGCGGGTTCCCCGGAGGGATGCGCTGGCGGCCCTGTTGAAGGAGAGAGGCATTCCACACGGTATTTACTATCCGGTGCCCCTCCATCTGCAGAAGGCCTATGCGTCTTCGGGGAACAGGAAAGGGGATTTCCCCGTTACCGAAAAGGCGGCAGAAGATGTGATCTCCCTTCCCATGCACACGGAGTTGACCAAAGAGCAACAGTCCTTTGTCACCGGTGTTATTCAGGAATTCTACCGCAACCACCGAAATGTCTAGGATTCTCGTCGTTATTCCAACCTACAACGAAGCTGAGAACATCGGCCGTCTCCTCCCGGTGGTCTTTCGTCAGTCCGAAGGGATCGAAGTGCTGGTGGTGGACGATGGATCTCCCGACGGGACCGCGTCTCTGGTTCGCGAGATGATGAAGGGGGAACCCCGGCTACAGCTCATGGAGCGGGAATCGAAAATGGGGCTTGGGAGCGCCTATGTGGCCGGGTTCAAGTTCGCGCTCAGCAAAGGCTACGATTGTGTCTTTGAGATGGATGCCGATTTCTCCCACAATCCCCAGGAGATCACCGTGTTCCTGGAAAAAATTGCGGATTTTGATCTTGTCGTCGGGTCCCGGTACACGAATGGAGTGCGCGTGCTGAACTGGCCGATCAGTCGGCTCCTTCTCAGCTATAGTGCCAACGTCTACACAAGGTTCATGACCGGTCTGCCAGTCTATGATGCGACCGGCGGGTACAAATGCTATCGGCGTTCGGTCCTCGAGGCGATTGATCTCGACCGGATCAAGTCTAACGGCTACGCGTTTCAGATTGAAATGACCTACAAGGCCTGGAAGAAAGGATTCCGGATCGTGGAGATCCCGATCATTTTCCTTGACCGCAGGTCGGGGACGTCGAAGATGTCGAAGCACATCGTCTACGAGGCGATCTTCATGCTCTGGAAATTGCGCTTCCAGAGCATTTTCCACAGACTGTAACAATGGATCTCTCCGTTATCATCGTCAATTACAACGTGCGCCAGTTCCTCGAGAACTCGCTTGCCTCGATCCGGCGCGCGATGGATGGATTGCAGGGGGAGATCTTTGTCGTCGACAACGCCTCCGATGACGGCAGCGTCGAGATGGTGCGGGCATCATTTTCTGATGTCTGCCTGATCGAGAACAAAGAGAACCTTGGATTTGCCCGGGCCAACAACCTGGCACTGGCACGGGCTTGTGGCCGCTTCTTGCTGCTGATCAACCCCGATACGGTTGTGCAGGAAGACACCTTTCGCGTGATGCTGAGGTTCTTCGAAGAACACCCCGATGCCGGTCTGGCCGGGTGCAAGATCCTTAATCCCAACGGCTCGATCCAGCTTCCGTGCAGGCGAAGTTTTCCGACTCCGTGGGTTGCTTTCACCAAGGTCTTCGGTCTGGCCGCTCTGTTCCCGGGTTCTCGCTTGTTCGGGAAGTACAACCTCACCTTCCTGAGCCCGGATGAGACATATCCCGTGGACGCCGTGAGCGGCTCCTTCATGATGCTCCGCCGGGAAGTGTACGAGAAGATCGGAGGGCTTGACGAAGAATTCTTCATGTACGGAGAAGATCTGGATTGGTGTTACAGGGTTCAGCAGGCGGGATACAAGGTCTACTACGTGCACAGCACGAAGATCATCCACTTCAAGGGGGAAAGCACGCGCCGCAGCGAGATCGACGAGGTCAGGATCTTCTACGGCGCGATGCAGGTGTTTGTGGAGAAGCACTATGGCAGTTCGGGCACTGTAAAGCTGGTCCTCAACGCGGGGATTCTGTTCAGGGCAGCCGTCGCGTGGCTGGGACGAATCGTGCAGCCTCTCTTGATCGCGGCAACAGATTTTCTGCTTGTGGATTGCGCTTTGCTGCTGAGCGCTTACCTGTACTTCGGCCACTTCCTCCTGTTCCCGAGGAATGCGAGCACCGTGGTCTGGTTCGTCCCATCACTCATCGTGGTCCTTGCCATCTCTGCCGCCGGCGGCTATGGGAAGCACCGCTATGCAGTGGGCAGGGCAAGCGTTGCTGTCATTGCGGGGTACGTGGGCATCTCCGCGGCAGTGTACTTTGCGAAGTCGTTGGGGTACAGCCGTGCGGTTGTCCTGATCTCGGGGCTGCTCAGCTTCCTGCTCATCCCCGGGTGGCGCCTCATCGTGCGAACGGGCTGGCGTCGCAGTCTCCACAAGGTATCGCACAAGAGTCTGTTCGGGAGCAGGACGCTGATCGTGGGGACCGGCCCTTCCGCACAGGAGGTGCTCCGCAAGCTGCGGGCGCGCGTGGATGATGGCTACGATGTCCGGGGCTTCATTGCTCTCCATAACAAGGAGGTCGGCGAGAAAATTGCCGGACTTGATGTGCTGGGGAGCATCGAGAGCGCCGGAAAGGTCATTGACGAGCAGCGTGCAAACGATGTGATTTTCTCCACCGATGGCCTCTCGTATACGGACATCCTCGGGGTAATCGCACGAAGCCGGAACCGGAGCGTCAACTTTCGGCTCGTTCCCAACAGTCTTGAAGCGATCCTGGGCAAGACGCGGATCGACCAGCTGGACACGCTTCCCCTGATCGACATCGATTACAATATCCACCAGACTTCCAATCTCATCCTGAAGCGTGTCTTTGATTTCATGCTCGGGGGGATTCTCATGCTTTTGCTGTATATCCCGGCCTGGCTGTTTCAGGCAATCCGGCGACGAAAGGCGGAGGCAGGGACGGCGGCGAGCATTTTGCAGCTTCCTCTTGTTTTGTCGGGGGAGCGCAGCCTGGTCGGCCTGCCGGACGATCACAGCTCCCCGCTCGGGCAGCGCCTGGCTGCGCGCTATCCCGGCAACTATCTTGGGCCGTACGGGCTGACAGGCCTGATTCAGATCAATATGCGTGATGATCTGGAATATGACGAGATGGAGCGCTACGGCCTGTATTATGCAAAGAACCAATCCCTTGTCCTGGACGCGGAAATTATCCTCAAGTCGCTGTTCATGGTGCTGAAGAACAACAGGAGGCATCCCCGGTGGCAAAAATGATACTGGATTTCGAGAAGCCGATCATCGAGCTGGAACAGAAGGTGGAGGAGATGCGGCGTTATGCCGACAATCCCGACATCGCCGTTGAGATTGGCAAGATTGAAAAGAAAGTCAACCAGCTCCAGCAGAGCGTCTATGCCGGTCTCACGCGATGGCAAAAGGTCCAGCTTGCCCGCCATCCCGACCGGCCCTACACGCTGGACTACATCGGCCTGATGACCAAGGGGTTCCTTGAGATGCACGGGGACAGGGCCTACAGGGATGATCGGGCCATCGTGGGCGGGTTCGCGCACCTGGACAAGCATGTCGTGATGATCATCGGTCATCAAAAAGGGCGCGACACAAAGTCCAATGTCTTCAGGAATTTCGGAATGGCGAATCCCGAAGGATACCGCAAAGCGCTGAGACTGATGAAGCTTGCTGAGAAGTTCAAGCGCCCGGTCATCACCATGCTCGATACACCGGGGGCCTACCCGGGCATTGAAGCGGAGGAGCGCGGGCAGGCAGAAGCCATCGCCAGGAACCTGTTCGAAATGTCCAAACTGCGCGTTCCGATCATCGTGACGATCATTGGCGAAGGAGCCTCCGGCGGGGCATTGGGCATTGGCATAGGCGATAGGATCCTGATGCTGGAAAACTCCTGGTACTCGGTCATTTCGCCCGAGTCCTGCTCCAGCATTCTCTGGAGAAGCTGGGATTTCAAGGAGCAAGCCGCCGAGGCATTGCAGCTGACCGCACCCGATTTGAAGAAGCAGGGAGTGATCGACGTGATCGTCCCTGAACCTTTGGGCGGCGCGCACCGGAACCATGCACAGATGGCAAATATCCTCAAGGAAACGCTGGTTGACGAGCTTGAGCAGTTGCTCAAGCTGAAGCCGGAGAAACTTGTGGAGCGCCGGATTGAGAAGTTCTCCAAGATGGGCGTCTGGGTGGGCTAAGGAGGAAACATCATGATCAAGCATGTCTGCGACATCCGCGTGCGGTATGCCGATACCGACCAGATGAAGTTCGTTTATTATGGAAAATTCTTCGAGTACTTCGAGCAGGGGAGATCCGACCTTCTGCGGGGTATTGGCCTCCCGTATTCCCACATAGAAGAAATGGGATTCCTCCTTCCCGTGATCGAGGCGCACGCGTCGTTCAAGCGCTCGGCACATTATGACGATCTTCTGCACGTGATAACCTACTTCCGCGACGTTCCGGTAGCTCGTGTGCGTCTGGACTACGAGGTCTTCAAGGATGGGGAAAAGGAGCCGCTTGCAGACGGGTACACGATCCACACGTTTGTGAATGCGAAGACTGGCAAGCCCACCCGGGCGCCTGCGCAGTTCCTGGAGGTTGTGGAGCGGAATATGAATGCGAAACCGGTGCGGGGGTGACAAATATCCTATGCTGAAGAAAGAGCTTCTTGACATCCTTTGCTGCCCGAAGTGCAAGGGGGATCTTCTCTACCAGCACGACAAAAGCACCCTGACTTGCAAGAAATGCGGGACGGTTTATCCCGTGCGAAACGACATCCCCGTAATGGTGGTGGAACATGACAGGTAACATGCTGAATGACAGCCGCATTGCCAGGCTGATCGAGATGGCGTTGATGGAGGATGTAGGGCTCGGAGACGTCACCAGCGACGCCGTCGTTGATGAGGGCGCTCTCTCCAGGGGCGAGCTGCTTTGCAAGCAAGGAGGGGTGATTGCCGGGTTGGACGTGGCCGCCCTGGTGTTCCGCTATTGCGATGACAGCATCACCTTTGATCCGCTTGTGGCAGACGGAGGTCTTTGCCCCTCGGGTCTGGTGATCGCGCAACTTCATGGCAGCACCAAGGGGATACTGCGCGGGGAGCGGACGGCTCTGAACTTCCTGCAGAGAATGAGCGGCATCGCGACGACCACCCGGGACTATGTTGACGCAGTTACGGGTACCTCGGCGAAGATTACCGATACACGCAAAACTGTGCCGGGTCTGCGTGTCCTGGACAAATGGGCTGTTCGTCTGGGCGGAGGAGTCAACCACCGCTTCGGGCTGGACGATATGGTGCTCATCAAGGACAACCATATCGTGGCCGCCGGGGGAATCACCCCGGCAGTGATCGTATGCCGTGCCTACCTCGACGAACACAGCGTCCGTGCAGCCGTGGAAGTAGAAACGAAGAACCTGGACGAAGTGCGCGAGGCCCTCGCCTGCGGCGGAATCCAGAGGATCATGTTGGATAATTTCCCTCTGCCTGACATCCGCGAAGCCGTCGGAATCATCGCGCACGCCGTGGAGGTGGAGGCTTCCGGGGGGATCACTCTTGCCACGGTCCGCTCCGTTGCAGAAGCAGGAGTGGATTTCATATCTGTAGGTGCCCTCACCCACTCGGTGACCGCTCTGGATATCTCTCTCGAGCTTGTTACTCACTAATGCCATATGCTCACCAAGCTCAAGCGCCTCTTTGCCGACACCGCCATCTACGGGATCAGCACTATCCTGGGACGTTTTCTGAATTTCCTCCTCGTCCCGTTCTACACCAACGTCCTCATGCCGGGCGAATATGGAATCGTTGCCTATGTCTACTCGCTGATCGCATTCATCAACGTGCTGTACGGTTACGGCATGGAGTCTGCCTTTTTCAAGTACTCTTCCACGCTTGAAGCCGGCACGCCGCGCGAAAACTTTACCACGCCCTTCCTGTCGCTCCTGGCGACTTCCGCGCTCTTCTCGGGGATCATGTCGCTGTTGTCGCCAGCGGTTGCTCGCCTGGCTGATCTGCCGGCCGATGGATCGGTGGTCGTGGCGTATACCGCGTGGATTCTCTTCTTCGATACCATCGCCCTTGTTCCGTTCGCGTCGCTCCGCATGGAGGGGAAAGCCAAACTCTTTGCCATTCTGAAATTCACCAACATCGCCATAAACGTCGCCGCAAATCTCGTATTGCTGCTTGTCTATCACGCGGGAGTGGAGGGGATTTTCCTGAGCGGGCTCATTGCGTCTGCCGCGACTTCACTCATGCTGCTCCCCACGATCGTCCGGCATTTCATTCCGCGCTTTTCGGCACGACTGTACCGCGAACTTCTCCGGTTTGGACTCCCGTACATTCCAGCAGGGCTTGCGGCAATGATGATTCAGGTGGTAGACCGTCCCATTCTGAAGGTCCTGACCAACGCGGACACCGTGGGGATCTATCAGGCCAATTACCGGCTGGGGATTTTCATGATGCTGATGGTTTCCATGTTCGACTACGCCTGGCGTCCCTTTTTTCTCACGAATGCCGCCGATCCCGGGGCAAAGCGCCTTTTTTCCCGCATACTCACCTATTTTGTCCTGGCGATGGCAGCCGTGTTCCTGGTGCTCTCCTTCTTCGTGCCTGACCTGATCCGGTTAAGGGTCTTCGGCCGCCATATCATTGCCCCCGATTACTGGGGGGGAGTGGCCATCATTCCTGTTGTGCTGCTGGCGTATGTCTTCCTCGGTATTTACAACAACCTCATGGCGGGGATCTATATCGAGAAGAAAACGCACTACCTGCCCGGAATTACGATGGCGGGCGGAGCCACGAACGTGGCGGCAAACTTCGCGCTGATTCCCGTGATGGGGATGATGGGCGCTGCCATTGCCACCCTCCTGAGCTATGCCGCCATGGCGGCGTTCCTTTACGTGGTTGTGCAGCGAATATACCCGGTCGAATATGAGTGGGGGAGAATCGGCAAGATTGCCGCCGCATCTGCGGTTGTCTACGTTCTTTCGTTGGTGCTGCCAATAGAAGCCCACCATCTCATCTGGAAATCAGGCCTGCTGGTGCTGTTTGGCCTGCTCATGTACTGGATGAAGTTTTTCGTGCCCTCTGAGCTTGGGTGGGCGCGAAGATTGTTGAGCATGGAGGGAAAAGTGCCGATAGAACGAGAGGATGAGGGGAATTCCGGGAGGTAGGCCGTCCAAGCGGACGGATCAGCGATCCGTCCCACAAAGCCAACGTGCGTCCGTGGCTCCATCTAGTGCCACTCCAACTTTCAATTGCAGCGAATGCTCGGACTGAGTTCAAGTTGGAGCGAGCACTGTGCCCCGTCGTTTATAGGAAATGATCGTTGGTGGGGCACTAGACTTTACATAGATATTTTCGTATTTTACACCCAGACACAAAGAACAGGCCGTAGCGAACCTTTCTTTGTGTCTTCCTGTCTATATGGAGAAGAATTCTGTGGAAAATCGCTTTGATATGACCCGGCCTATGCAGGTCGGAGGGCAGGCGGTGCTCGAGGGCGTGATGATGCGGGGTCCAGGCATGGTCGCGACTGCAGTTCGGAGGGCTGATGGGACAATAATCGTCCGCAGGGACCCTTTTGTCTCGCTGGCCGAACGCTACCCAATTTTCAAATTGCCTTTGATCCGCGGCGCCGTCGGCCTCGTTGAGATGCTCGTTATCGGGGTCCGGACGTTGAACTATTCCGGTGAAATCGCCATGGAAGATCTTGACAAAGGGGAAGACAAGCAGCCGGCGCAACCCCGTTCCGCCCCGGATCCGTCCCGTCTGCCAGACGGGACGAGACTCTCGTTCACCGATGGTGAACGGAGCGGGGCCGGACCCGTAGCGGCATCTTCGTCGCACGAGAAGGTAAAGCTTGGACTCACGGTCCTGGTTGCGCTTCTCGCAGGAGCAGTACTGTTCTTTGCCACTCCGCTCCTCGTGGCCACGGCCTTTTTCCGCGTTGACCAGGATCCGTTCCTGTTCAACCTTGTCGCCGGGGGAATCCGGATGAGTATTTTCCTTGCATACCTCGGGTCCATCTCGTTCCTCCGGGACGTCCGCCGTTTGTTTCAGTATCACGGCGCGGAGCACAAAGTTGTGTTCGCCTTCGAGCGGGGAGAATCCCTGGACGTTGAGTCTGCCGGACGACAGGTACGCTTCCATCCCCGGTGCGGGACAAGCTTTCTTTTGATCGTGATGCTTGTTTCCATTCTTCTCTTTGCCATGCTGGATGCGGCGTTGATAGGCTGGCTCGGGCCGATATCGCTGGTTACCCGGCTGGTAACACACCTTCCTCTTTTACCCCTGGTGGGAGGCGTGTCTTACGAGCTCATCAGGGTCTCCGCGCGGCATTCTTCGACGATGGTTGGAAGAATGATCGTTGCCCCGGGACTCTGGCTCCAGAAGATCACGACGAAAGAACCTGACGAGAGCCAGCTCGAAGTTGCTCTCGCGGCTCTGTGGGCAGCACTTGGACGGGAAGAGGCAGCCCCGGCGCCCCAGGAAACAGTCGCCGCCATCGGATAAGCGTTGACTTTCACAAAACTAATAGTATGCTCGACAGGCTCGAAAAAGTCAAGGAACGATACGACGAGATCACGGCGCTGCTCAGCGACCCGAACGTCCTCGCCAACCAGGAAAGATTCAGGGAACTCAGCAAGGAGCACAGCGATCTGACGCCGCTCATCCGCGCGTATGACCGCTACCGGAAGATGAAAGACGAGCTGGCGGGCTTGAAAGAGATCACCGAGACCTCGTCCGACCCGGAAATGAAACAGCTTGCCTACGGGGAAATGGAGGAGGCAAGAGCGAACCTCCAGAGGCTGGAGGAAGAGCTGAAAACCTTGCTCATCCCGAAGGATCCCAATGATAGCAAAAATGTTATTGTGGAGATCCGGGCAGGAACGGGGGGGGACGAGGCGGCACTCTTCGGCGCCGACCTTTTCCGCATGTATTCCCGGTATGCTGAGAAGCAAGGGTGGAAAGTGGAAGTGCTGGACCTGAGCGACACGGGGATAGGCGGGATCAAGGAGATCTCCTTTGCCCTGAGCGGAAACGACGTCTTTGGCTCAATGAAATTTGAGAGCGGCGTGCACCGGGTGCAGCGCGTTCCTGAGACAGAGACACAGGGGCGAGTCCATACCTCGGCCGCCACGGTGGCCGTGCTTCCGGAGGTTGAGCAGGTCGAAGTCGACATCAACCCGGCCGATCTGGAGATCGATACGTTCCGGTCGGGAGGGAAAGGGGGACAGAACGTGAACAAGGTGGAAACCGCCGTCCGCATCACCCACAGGCCTTCCGGGATCATCGTGGCCTGCCGCCAGGAACGGTCGCAATTCCAGAACCGCGAGCGGGCAATGAAGATGCTCCGGGCCAAGCTGTACGAGTCTAAAATTCGGGCGCAAACCGGTGACGTTGCCGCCCAACGGAAGATGATGGTGAAAAGCGGGGACAGGAGCGAGAAGATCCGAACCTACAATTTTCCTCAGAACCGTGTCACCGACCACCGTATCGGGCTGACGCTTTATAACCTTTCGGAAATCATTGATGGCAAGCTGGGGGATCTGTTGGAGCAGCTGAAGATCGCTGACAGAGCAGAAAAGCTCAAGAGCAGTAGTCAGTGAAGACGATTGGGTGGGCAAGCGCCTGATGGGAAAAGGGCTCAGTTTCCCGGTTTCGCCGCCCCGCCAGTCCTCACCTTGGCAAAGAACTCTTTGAGCATTCCCCCGCACCGCTCCTCCAGCACAGCGTTGATCGTCTCGACACGGTGGTTCAGCCTTGCATCATTGACGATATTGTAGAGTGTCCCGCAGGCGCCCGCTTTGGGGTCGACGGCGCCATAGACCAGCCGCGGAATGCGCGCGAGCACGATCGCCCCGGCGCACATGGTGCAGGGCTCGAGGGTCACATAGAGCGTGCACAGCTCGAGCCTTCGGTTGCCCGTATGGGCCGCAGCCGCCGTAATGGCAATGATCTCTGCGTGTGCCGTGGGGTCGTGAAGCGACTCGATCTGGTTGTACCCTTTCCCGATGATCCTGTTTTTCAGGATTACCACTGCCCCGATCGGGACCTCGTTCCGTTTGTACGCCTGTTCTGCTTCTTTCAGCGCGTATTCCATCCAGCGTTCGTCTTCTGTCATCAATGAGTCTTCCTTGCGCGTGATTCACCGTTCGCCAGTCGCCATTCAGCGTTCATACTTCGGTGTTCTCAATTCGCCGGTCACGGTTCTCGGTTCGCCGTTCTGAGATGCACTTACACAGGACCTATCACCCGGTCGCCTGGGGCCTTCCTGGCTACGCCAGGCGAATCATGAATCGAGAACCGCGAACCGTGAGCCCCGAATGGTGAATGACTATCGGTGACCGGTGAATGGTGAACCTGACTCATGCACCCTGGTACAGCCTTGCTGCCAGAGTTGAAGGCAGGCCCATGCTGCGGATGGCCTGCGCCGCTTTGTCGATGTCGTAGCTTGCCCTGACATTCTCATATTTCCAGGTCCCGGTATCCAGCAATCCGAAACTGAGCTGCGGGTTTCCGTCGCGGGGTTGTCCGACGCTGCCCACGTTGATCAGGAATCGCTTTTCCTTTTTCAGGACAAAAGTCTTCAGGTCTTCTCCGCAGACCGCCGGGACGTGGGTGTGCCCGATGAAACAGAGCTGCGTGGGAAAAGCCGGGAACTGCATTTTGGCAACCTGCAGCGACAACACATATTGCCATTGCTCGGGATCCAGCGGGCTTGCGTGCACAAGCGTGCAGATGTCGATCGAAGCGGTGTAAGGGAGAGAAGAGAGAAAGTTGGCATTGTCAGGCGTGAGCACGCTATGTGTCCACTCGATGGCGATACGGCCTGGCCTGGAGAAGAACTCGGCATTGGCCGGGTCAATGGAGGCGAGGTCGTGGTTTCCGAGGATACACAGGCTGGCGCGTTCGCGGATGAGATCGAGGCACTCGTTCGGATTGCCGCCGTACCCGACGATGTCCCCAAGGCAGTAGATCTTGTCTACTTGCCGCTCGTCGATGATCGACAGCGCCTGCGTGAGTGCTTGTATGTTCGAATGGATATCAGAGATTACGGCAATGCGCATAATTGATTAAATTAGCGAAACTTGAGGACATAAACCAGTCCGTGCCACTTCTTTGAATTGACGTGGAATCGGCTTGACAATCGGGGCATACTACGGTATATTCTTAGCTCAGTTCATGCAGAGAAAGTATACCATGGTTCCCAGTGTCCACGCCCTTCGTCGGCGTCTCAAAGAATCCGCCAAGTCGGTAGTGGCGAGCTCCAGCTCGCTTGATCGTGTCTATCGAATGGTCCGCAATAAGCCGGAGCCGTTTCCTCCGGTGCGCCAGATAACGCGCGGACCGCAGTTCCATTGGTTTGGGTACTATGATAAGTTTGAATCTGATCCCACCGACCGCTATGTCCTCGGTATGGAGATCGATTTTGAGCATAGTGCGCCACGGCCTGATGATGTGATCCGTGTGGGCATGATCGATCTGGGCGATCAGGATCGATGGACTGAACTGGGCACATCGAGTGCCTGGTGCTGGCAACAGGGATGCATGCTCCAGTGGCGGCCGGGCACGGAGAATGAGGTTATCTGGAACGACCGGGAAAAGGGCGAATACGTCAGCCGCCTGTTGAACGTCAAGACTGGCAAACGGCGGACGATTCCGCATCCCATCTATGCCATCAGCCCGGATGGTCAATGGGCGATCACCCCGGACTTCCGACGGCTGGGGGACACCCGGCCGGGGTATGGGTACGTCGGAATTCCCGATCCTAATCGGGACGTGCTCGCTCCGAAGGACTCCGGGATCTTCAAGATTGATCTCAATACGGGCAAACAAGTAATGTTGTTCAGCGTTGCCGATGTCGTCCGCCTGCCATACCCGCACGGCGACATATCCAGAGCAAAGCACTGGTTCAACCACTTGTTGTTCAATCCCGAGGGGTCACGATTCGTGTTCCTCCATCGTTGGCGGAAGCCCGGCGACAAATGGCATACGACACGGATGGTCACCGCAGCCTCGGATGGCTCCGATATCCGGATTCCCGCGGATTCCGGATGGATCTCGCACTTCATCTGGCGCGATCCGGAGCACATCCTCGCGTATGCGGAAACGGCTCCGGGCGGCAGGCAGGGATTTTATCTCTTCAAGGACTCGCCGGACAAGAACGTGGAAGAAATTGCTAAAGGGGTCGTGAAGTCAGACGGCCACTGCACGTATTCTCCGGACAAGCAATGGGTGCTCTACGACACCTATCCGGACAAGAACATGAAGCAGCACGTGTATCTCTATCACCTGGCTCGGAAACGTCGTGTCCACCTCGGCGCCTTTGAAGCTCCCAAACCGTACTGGGGCGCTCCGCCGCAGAACGAGTGGCGGTGCGACCTCCACCCGCGCTTTACGCGGGATGGAAAGAAGGTCATAATGGATTCTCCCTACAACGGGACAGGGCGGCAGATTCACCTCATTGATGTCGGCGCAATTGTCGGCTAAATGTGGCTGTCAGAATTAATTAACCTTTCTGATAATCCAATGAGGTAAAGTGGTCAATTTCGCAACGTGCCCTTCTCACCCAATGCGCATCCTCCGAGTTTCCCTGATCCTTCTGCTTGCGAGTGGGGCCACTGCATTGGCACAGCGTGAGCTGGTTCCCGTGACCAACCCGGTGTATCAGTTCCTCTTCCGCCAGGAACTCCGAGGCGCGATTCACGGCTTCCACTGGGGAATGCTTCCCTTGTCCCGGAAGGACATTGCCGGCTTCCTGGATTCGCTCCAGATGCGCGCTGTTGTCGGTGACCGCCTGCCCGCTGCGGATGACGCCTGGTTGCGTGACCTGCGAGTGGAGTTTTCTTACGACCTCGATCATACGCTCGACCCATCCTCTTCTCTTATCCCGGGTTTTGAATTCTCCGGTGTTTTCGATGACACGCGGCAGAAGTATCTGTATAACTACTCGGATTCCTCATCGTCGGTCTTCATAGACGGATTTGCCGACTGGAGCTACCGGGCCGGGAACGACCAGACGCCGGAGCCGCATTTCGCGTCGCTCGGGGAGATCGGAATTCGTTTGCGCGGCACGCTGTTCGATCGGATGGGATACTACGTGCAGGCGTCCAATGGCGTCCAGTTTAGCGGCTCCAAAGAGTTCGCGCTCCTGGATCCCCGCCTCCAGGCCAACGCGCAGTTCAATCGTGGCGAGAACTTTTTCGATTTCACCAACGGCTATCTGCGCTACGACGCAGATTGGCTGGCGATCACATTCGGCCGGGAACAACTTAACTGGGGCATGGGGTACCAGGACAGGGCGGTAATCTCCAGTAATACCGTGCCGTTCGATTTCGCGAAGATCGACCTGCGGAGCAACAGCGTTCATTATTCCTTTCTGCATGGGAGCCTCGTGGGGGCGGACTCGAACGGAAAGACCCTTGCAGCCAAATACATTGCGGCGCATCGGTTGGAATTCAACGCGGGGAAGCGTGTCCGGATCGGGCTGAACGAAGCCATCCTGTACAGCAACCAGCCGATCAGCTTTACCATGATGAACCCGCTGATTTTTCTTACCAGCGCGGAGCTTTCCACGGAACTGCCTAACACAGGGGACGATGCTCACAACTCCCTGATCTGGGTCGATCTTGAGGTTATGGCCGCCCGAAACCTGCGATTGTTCGGGTCATTCCTTATCGATGACCTGAAGTTTGGCACCATCAATGCATCGGATGTCACCCGGAACACCAACAAGTTTGGATGGCAGCTGGGGGTCCTGTGGAATGATGCATTTACATTGCCCGGGCTTCTGCTCAGCGGGGAGTATTCGAGGATCAACCCGTTTGTGGAAACCCACTGGACGAACGCGAATTCCTATACCAGCTGGAACCTTCCACTTGGAGAGGCTTTGCAGCCTAATTCGGACGCGTGGCGCTTCCGTGCCGATTACGCTGTGACAAGCCGGCTCCTGCTCAGCGGCCAGGTGCAATTTCAGAGGACAGGCGAGAACATCGTCGATCCGGCGTCGGGCAAGATCATCTTTGACGCGGGTTCGGATTTTCTGCATGGCGAAAACCATCTTGCTCATGCAAATTACTTCCTCCAGGGCAATCTCGTCAACCGGACGTTGGCATCTTTCACAGCAACCTGGCAGCCCATCCGGCAGTATTTTATCGACCTGAAAGTCTTCGCGCAATCGATCCGCCGGCCTGCAGAGGGGACGGAGGAGAAGCCTGTGAGCGTGTGGGGGACGATCAGAGTGGATTACTAGAGGGTAGACGGAAGAGTGTAGAAGGTAGAGGGGAGTGGCAATAGGCAAGAAGCAGGAAGCTCACTCCCGCCGCGACTGAGTGGTGGCGGGACGAGAGTGCCGCCCCTCGCATCCAGCGAGGGATGAGGCTTGATTTGCAGCAGGCAAACCGGCTCAATCGAGTTCCCCCGGAACGGAAAAGAAACCAAGTACCTGAAACCGGCTACTTTCCTCCGGTCTTGTCTTCTGCTTTTATCTTGATTGTCTTTCCCAGGCTTTTGAGATATCCTTCCCTTGATGTCGCGTTTGCGCAATTCACCACTCCGCACAGAACCCCCCCCTTCAGGAGCATCCCGACAGTTCCGATATTCGGGTCCTCGAGCGAGCATGTCCCATCTTCAAATCTGGTGTTTGAGATCTTGAGCGTTTCGGCATATCGCTCCAGGGCCGCCCGGGCCGCCGCAGGTGATTCAAACTCCATCACAAACAACTGCACCTTCCCGCCACTGTCGTACTGCGCTACATATGCTGAACGGAAGAACGAGTAGCCAAGATAGCTATCGGCAATATACGACTCGCTTCTACGGCTCTTCCCTTCGAAAGGGAGGAGGGCGAGCTGAGGAGGGAACGCTTTCTCTTGATCAAGGTGAGAGGCAAGGCTTTCGGCTACAGAGCGGAGGGCGGCGAGCCCCTTTGGCCCCATAGTGTGGGAGGTGAGCTTCACGTAATATGTGCCGCAGAGGAAATTCAGCACTCCGTCTTCAATATACCCCTCCGTCCCGATATCAATGAAGCTATACTCGGGCTTTCGTTCTTGGGAGTAGATCCCGAACGCATTGGCTGCAGATGAATGCTTATACAGCTCCGCGCGGACATCGATGCTATCGGGATTCAGGTACTCCCCAATATGCAGATCCACAAAGCCGTACAAAAGATACGCATCGGCGGCCCCGTCGATGATATTCCAGAGATTGTTCGGGGTGTAGACCATCGAATCTATGGCAAGGGACCACCCTTTGATCGGGGGGAAAGAATCGCCAGGCTGCCCCGACAAGGCCGACGAGACGGATAGACCGGCCAGTACAAGGCGAATCAGGAGAATGCTAAGTCCGCGCGTCATGATTAAGCAAGGTGCGAAAATCAACAAGGGTCAATTCTGCAATGCCCCCTATGCAAGGAATTCCTCAGGGACGTTACGCAGTCTGGAAATGTCTGCGATCTTTTCATGGATGTTGAAGCCCTTGCTGCACACGACCGGGCAATCGCCGCAATCGCGGCAGGGATCAGCCTGGACTTTTGCGGTTTCCATCAGCTCGCGCCCCAGAGCCGGGCTCCCGTAGCCGTAGGTGTACATATACGCGCGCATCATTTCGGGGATAGGGAGTCCTTTCCGGCAATCTCGGAGGCATTGCTCACATCCCTGGCAGTACAGCCCTTTTTCCGATCCAGCGTACGCGAGGTCGGCCTTTTCCTTTTCGCTCATCGCGAGGTCCTCGTTGACACGGAGGTTCTCTGCAAGCATATCGAACGTCGTGACTCCGGGAATAGCCGTGGTCACATTCTCATCCTGCAGGACCCACTTCAGGGCTGCCGTGCAGTTGACCGGCTTGGATCGGTCTTTGTCAAGGAATCCGCCTGCCATCGTTTTCATAGCGACCACTCCGACGCCGGCTTTTGCGGCTTTGGCGATCGCAGCCCTGACGTCGGCATAATGGTCTTGTTTGAAGTTGATCGAGGTCAGGACGACGTCGTAGACGCCTGCTTCGATAACCGCCTGGATCACTTCGGGTTCGTTCCTGTGGACGGACACCCCAATGAATCTTGTTTTACCTGAGGCTTTGAATCCTTTCATGAGCTCCAGGTACCCCGGGTCGAGCACAGCATTTTTCGAATCGGGTCCATGAAGATAGAGGATATCCACCTGCTTCATTTTCAGCCGCTGCAGGCTTATGTCCATTCTTGAAACCATTTCCTCGTGATCTCCGGGCGGAAGCTTCGTGGAGATGACGAAGGAGTCGCGGGGGTAGTCCTTGAGCAATTCCCCAAGCATCTCTTCGTTCTTCCCCCGCATGTAGCCGTGGGCCGTATCCAGGTGCACCACGCCCCCTTTGAGCGCTGCCTTCACCAGGGCCGGGTTATCGGCGCGCATTACGCCCATGCTGACGATCGGGAGGACGATCCCTGTCCGTCCAAGCGTGCGCCGAATGAGTTTCTTTGGCGTTGTATCGGCCTGTTGTGACTTTATGTGGGCAAAGGCGGGTGCGGCAAAAAAGGCGCCGGAAGCTCCGACGATCGTGTTTCTCAGGAAGGTTCTGCGGTTGAGATTTGTCATCAGTGAATTCCTCTTGGTGATTTACTGCGAGGTTAGGGTAGACTCTTGATTGTACGGAAAAAAACGGAGAGGCGCCAGATGCAGGTCGAGACCCGTCCCCCTGAGCGCTACAGATCGAGATTCGTGGGATGCAACAATGGGCGGTAATGCTTTTTAGGTCGGCTCTAGAGAGCCGACCTACAACTGATGCAGGGCCGCAGAATTGCCCCCTTACACGTGGGTAGTGCGGAGAGCACAAGATTCGAATCCCGTTCCGACCGAAGTTGTCGAGGCGGAGCTGATGACAACTTCGATGTCGGAACGAGGATCCCGACTCGCCCGGAGGGCGAGCCGGGACCTGTTGCGGAGAGCGAGGGATTCGAACCCCCAAGCCCTTGCGGGCGCCAGTTTTCAAGACTGGTGCAATAGCCGTTCTGCCAGCTCTCCAATCGCTCAAATATACTAAAACCCCGCCGATCTATCAATAACCAGCCACAAGCAAATGTCCCTTTGGGCTTTCGCAGCGGATCCCATCGCGAGAGCGTGTTTTGGGCTCGTCCGGAAATAACTGGTGATCATGGCACGTCTGAATATCTTAAGTGACTACTCGATTGAAAAATCTGTAAAAGAACGAGCACAATGCGGAGAGAACACTCAGCACTTTGCTTACCACTCTCCCGTAGACCGCCAAAGGGATCCCCTTGACTTTGTGGGGGGGGGGGGCGTATATTGAAATCGTCCTTTATTATCTCACCAGAACACTTACAAACCGAGGTTGCTGTGCCATTGATTGCTGAGTCATTTGATTTTGTGCATGGTGGGACTCAAAAGAATACTTACTTGCCTGACGAAGTCATCGAAGTCCCGTGTCCAATGTGCGGAGGCCAGAAGCGAAAGCGCGTTTACACTGAGCACGTTTCTATTGGCATCTCTCAATGTCTCTCTTGCTCACTCATATATACCTCTCCGCGTGTACGGGAACCTGAGAAGGCCTATTGGGGTAATGCGGAAGCTATCTATGAAGAGGCGCGGCTAATTTTCGAGGGAAAAGCTCCTCATCATCGCGACCCGAACTATCAGCATGAAATGGCGACGATCGAGCGGTTCAAAAGGGAAGGCAGATTGCTTGACGTCGGCTGCAACATCGGAATGATATTACGACATGCTACGAAGCGAGGATGGGATGCGGTGGGAGTTGAGCCCGCAACCGCACAGGCAAACATTTGTACAAAACTCGGGTTTACGGTCCACAACTGTTTCTTGGATCAATTATCGGCCGACGTTGGATTATTTGACGTTGTTACCTTTTCAGATGTTTTTGAACATATCACCGAACCGCTCCCGTTCCTTGGGCAAGCTGCGCGGTTTCTCAAGCCGGACGGAATACTCTTCGTGAAAGTGCCCAATGCAAAATGGTCTATGTTCAAACAGAAGATGCTGAATCTGGCTGGGCGTCATCCTGAACAAGGCATATGGGATTCTTTCGAGCACGTCGTGCACTACAGCGACAAGACGCTCACGGCAATGTTGCACAAGGGTGGATATGAGGTGCTTCGTATTGGTGTAGACCCGCCTGTCCAAATCCCCAATTGGCACGAATACGTTGGACGCTACTACCAATACCCGACACCAATGATGATGGATTGGAGAAGAAAACTTGTGCGCACAGTAACCTATAGGTTGTCGAGCGCAGAGCGGCTACTTCGCCTTGGTTCTGTTGGTTACCTCGCCCCAAATCTAGTGGTAGTGGCAAGAAAGAAATAAGCCGAGGGATTAGCGCCGCCACTCTTCATATCGAATCAAACCATTGCAACTTTGGACAAAACGACACAGAGCCAGCAAAAAGTGCTAGCTCTCATTGGTTTGGGCTAGTGCAACGCATCTCTCCGCTCAAACTTCCTGAGAACCAGTGTTACGCTCGAGAGATGTTTGCAGAAAAAGAACGCCAGGAAATCAGGGATGGCCCAACCTCTTCCGTAGATGTATGGTCTTCGGCCGAAATACGAGAGCAGCTTGCTGGAAAAGTAGTTCTTCGTGAACCGGAACGAGATCGCCAGCCCTTGCCTTTTTGCCACTCTCAAAAATTGCCGATAGGTCAGGTAATTGGTTTCCGAGAGGATTACCACGGACATATCCTCCGCGAATTCCCTGAGCGATCTCCACCCGTATTTGTCCCGATTGAGACGATAGCGCTTCGTGAAGCCCATCCGAGCAAAGGTGTGCATCAGAAAGACCATCTTGTCATAGTTAAGGGCTTTGTGTACCAGAGGCATGTACACATGGCCTTCCCAGAAGGACTCTCTCAATGGAAAGAGGTGGATCGAAGCACCATCTTTCTTCAGGGTACGACGGACTTCGGAGAATACCAGGTCATGGTCTTTCACATGCTCCATCACCTGATTCGATATGACGAAATCAAACTGATTATCGTTGAATGGCCACTTTTCCCTCATGGAAACAAATTTGAGCCTTTCATCCCATGGTAGGGTGGGATGTTTTGACTCGAGATAGGAGCGCGTGCGAGCACTATTCTGTTCAAAGTCGCCACCCCAATCGTTGACATCCAGCCCATAAACAAGGAAACAAAATTCTGGTCTCAGCTCAGAAAGCGTAGACAGTACGAAATCCATAAGGTGACCGTTTCCACAGCCCATGTCGAGGATGCTCACCGGCGTCGTGCGCTCTGTCTTGTGGGCGAGTATCGTGTTCATGACAGCGACGAGATGCTGGTGGGTTAGTGACTCAGGAGGATTCAATTGCACTTCCGTTTTCTGGTGGCGGTTATCGTCACGATTTCTTTGATGCTGAATATATCAACTTTCCGCAAGAGAAACCACACTCTCTCCTGTGTTGACCCAATCCAGCTTATCATGCAAGATGTCAGACTCTATTACTCTTTCAATCAGCAATATTTTTTCTTATAATGCGGCTGTCTCTTTTTACCCGTACATCAATATTCAACTCACATTTCGGGAGACAGTGATGAATTTACTGCTCAACAAGATTGAGCGGAGACTGCGCAGGATTCTGGCTGGTGCGTATCAAGCAGAAGTCAATTCCTTTCTATTGGCAAAAATGCACATTGAGCGTATCCGCTCACTAGGCACGGCGCAATCTTTGCGAGACGTTGAGTTTCAGGTCTTCTCTCAATGGGGTGAGGATGGAATTATCCAGTATTTGATCAACAGAATCCCCCCCCCCCGAACCGGTCATTCATTGAATTTGGCGTGGGCTATTATTTTGAGTCGAACACCAGATTCCTTCTCATGAACGACAACTGGCGTGGCCTGGTGATCGAAGGAAATCCCCGGTATGTCAACTACATCCAACACGATGAAGATGTTTACAGAAGGTACAATCTCACCGCGGTGTGTCAATTTATTACCCGAGAGAGCATCAACAAAATCTTTGAGGACGCCGGGTTTGTCGGTGATATCGGGCTCCTGAGCATCGACGTGGATGGGAATGATTACTGGCTGTGGGAAGCCATAGACATCGTTCAACCCCGCATCGTTATATGTGAATACAACAGCGTTTTTGGTTCAGACCATGCCGTAAGCGTGCCGTATGATCCGAAGTTCGTACGGAGAAACGCACACTATTCCGACCTTTTCTTCGGAGCCTCTCTTGCAGCGTTTTGCTTCCTCGCTGAAAAGAAAGGATATGACTTTGTTGGCTCTACGAGTTCAGGTGTCAATGCCTTCTTCGTCCGAAAGGATCTCTCCCATGATTTGCGCAAGTTTACCGCGAAAGAAGGATACGTCGAAAGCCAACACCGGGAATCACTTGACCGTGAAGGCAAGCTCACGTACGTGGGAGGAAAGGACCGCCTCAAGCTGATCGAGGACATGAAGGCGGTGGACGTGACCACGAATAAAGAAGGGCCGTTAGGAGAACTTGTCCGTGGTTAGCCTCTGAAATCTGGAAAATGGCACGAAGGCCCGGTCTGGAATCCGGGCCTTCGGCATTTCATCTACATATGGGAATGGGCCATCTTTTCAATGTCTCACGAATCCGATACGCTGCGGTGAGGCGTGTTCCCGAAGACAGAAGAATTTGCGCCTTCCGTCAATAGTTCAGTATATTGAGCCGTTACCTGCAGAAGGAATGCCCGCATGCCACGTAAGATCAACGCCGTCAAGTTCTGGAGAGAAATGTCGCTTCCGGCGCTGCTGCGTTTCAGCTTCGCCGCATTCTTGATGTTCAGTGCGCTGGGGTTGGTTTCCATCCTGATCGAATCATCGATTCGCGTCTTTGCCTGGCCTTTCGTGATTATCCAGGCTGTGGCTGCGGGCAGCTTGCCCGCCTGCATCATCCTCTTCGGCCGCCGCCGATGGTGGATCACTGTCATCGTGATTGTCTTCTGGAACGGCATCATGTTCCTCAATGGTGGTGGGATTAGTTTTGTCGTCACCGAACATGACGGGTTCCGCGTCCGCCTTGGGGGGCCGGTTCAGGACCATTCATCCTCCGTCGCCTCCAGCAGCGGTGCCGTGTTGACCGCTGCGGAACTTGACGCGGTCTACGTGCAGCGGGGGATTATTGGGATAGCTATTATCGCCCTGCTGGTGACGGGGTATGTGATGTTCATCTCGGTGATCCGCGGGGAGATCAGGCGCCGTGCCCGCCTGGAGGCGGAAGTGCGCATCGCCCAGGGCATACAACAATCCCTTTTGCCCAAAGCGCCGTTTGATTCGCCAGCCTGTTCCATTTATGGCGCCACACTCCCGGCGGGGGAGGTAGGAGGCGACTACTATGACATCATTCCACTGACCAATGGCCAGGTTGCCCTGGCGATAGCCGATGTGACCGGGCATGGGGTGGGGGCAGGGATCCTTTCGGCGATGACAAAGAGCGCACTGCATTTGCAGCTCAACCATGAAAGGGATCCGGAATCTGTGCTGAGCAATCTCAACAAGGTGGTCTATGAGGTTTCCGATGAGAAGACATTTGTGACGTTCGCGTATGGTTTGATCGATTCGTCAACGAGCGCCATCACGCTTGCCACTGCGGGCCATCCTCCAGTGTTCCATCGCGCTGAGAAAACGCGCGTCGTGACCCCTTTGCGCTCCAGGAACCTGGCGCTTGGAATGCGGCAGGATGCTTCATTCTCAGGCGCCATAACGGTACGTTACCAGGCAGGCGATCTCCTGCTGTTGTACACCGACGGATTGCTGGAAGCGACAAACTCCTCGGGAGAGCAGTTCGGCGAAGGATTGCCCCAGCGTCTCTCCAAGAGTGAAGGGACTCCCCTGGAGATCGTCACGGGTCTTCTCGAGGAGCTCCGGCAATTTGCCGGGGGTCCCGCTGGATATGAAGATGACGTCTCGCTCGTCTGTGTGCGCATCAAGGGAGGAGCCCCCGCGTGAAGCGGTACTTGATCCTTGTCAGCGCTCTGGTGATGCAGATGTGTCTGGGGGCAACCTATTCCTGGTCCGTCTTTGTCAAGCCCATTCGTGAGATCACCGGGTTATCGCAAGGACTTGTTCAGCTGCCCTTCTCGGTTTTTTACTTTGCATTCCCCGCCACGATGATCCTGTCCGGGACATTTCTTCGTCTCCTGGGCCCGCGCCGATGTGCCATATCAGGAGGGCTGCTCTTTGGCGTCGGCTGGCTTGTTGCTTCGCTGGGTACATACCATTTCGGTTTCACTGTGCTTGGCATCGGTCTCCTTGCTGGTCTCGGGGTTGGGCTGGCCTACGTGGTCCCGATCGCTGTCTGCGTCCAATGGTTCCCTGAGCGGAAGGGGCTGGTCACCGGGATTGCCGTGGCAGGATTCGGAGGTGGCGCGGCTCTGGTGGGGCAGATTGCGGGGCTGCTCGTCTTCGCGTCAGGATTCAGCCCGTTCATGGCCTTCGCCTTGCTGGGCGGAGCATTCCTTGTGCTGGTACCGCTTGCAGGATTTGCGATGGAGTTCGCGAAGGAATTCAAAGAAAGGGGCATCCCGCAGCTCCCACTTTCTGCGTTCGCCGGCCGAAGAGAATTTCAGATCCTGTTCCTGGCGATGATTGCCGGGCTCGCAGCGGGGTTCGCGGTGAACGCGAATTTGAAGGATCTGTCACCTGCAGAGGCATCGCAGGTCGGGATCATGGCGGTTTCGTTCTTTGCACTTGCCAACGCGGCCGGACGTCTTGCCTGGGGGGCCGTTTTCGACAAGGTCCGTTCAGCCGCCGTAGTCCGGTTAAATCTGCTGCTGCAAGCTGTCGTGGCCGCGGCCGGGGTCTGGCTGCTCAGGTCAGAGGAGGGGTACCTCGTGTTTGCACTCCTCGCCGGGTTCAATTACGGCGGCGTCCTCGTGGTCTATGCCTCATCCGTGGCGAGAATCTGGGGGCGCGAACATGTTGGACAGGTGTACGGCGTCCTGTTCTCGGCCAACATCCTTGCTGCCGGCGCACCGATACTTGCAGGTTATTCCTTTAGCCTCACCGGCACGTTCACGGCCAGCTTGCTCGCGCTTGCCATGCTCTTAACGGCGGCGGCCGTCCTTGTCTCGACGGCCGCCTCTGGGTTGAACATGGATCGGAGCTGAGCATTGCTTTCCCTGAATTATTCCCAATTCAAGGTTCCCAAATCATCATTCGCCTGTTCAAGGTTTGTCGTTTGTTATTCGAACAGCGAACGCATGAACTTTGAATATCGAACCTATGAATTGGGAACGATGAATTAGGAACCACGTTTATTAAGCGCCTACCTTGGGAAGATGCTGCATAGCCTCTTCTACCATATGGATCGGATACTCGTAGTCGACCAGCTCTCCCCGGTGGTAGGCATCGTAGGCGCTCATATCGAAGTGCCCGTGTCCGGAAAGGTTGAAGGCGATCACTTTCTTGGTTCCCTCCGCCTTGCACCGGAGTGCTTCATCGATGGCCACGCGGATGGCATGCGCGGATTCCGGCGCCGGGATGACCCCCTCGGCGCGTGAGAAAGCCACTGCCGCCTGGAAAGTCTCGATCTGCTTCACCGCGCGAGCCTCGATGTCTCCATGGTCAACGAGCGCGCTGACGCTGGGAGCCATTCCGTGATAGCGCAAACCGCCCGCATGAATCCCCGGAGGGATAAACGTGTGCCCGAGCGTATACATCTTCACCACCGGCGCCATCGCAGCCGTATCGCCGTAGTCGAAGGTGTACTTTCCCTTGGTGAGGCTGGGGCATGATGCCGGCTCGACCGCGATGATGCGGGTTTGTTTCCCTTCCTTGAGATTCTTGTGAATGA
Source organism: uncultured Bacteroidota bacterium (assembly GCA_963809695.1). Taxonomy (GTDB): domain Bacteria; phylum Bacteroidota; class Ignavibacteria; order UBA10030; family UBA6906; genus JAGDMJ01. The sequence continues at coordinate 73,391 of CAWEKI010000007.1, read as the reverse complement.
AAGGAAATGCGAACCCGGCGAAGTTTGACCCGCCTCCCGCGCAAGCGATCACAATGTCCGGGTATTCCCCGGCCATTTCCATCTGATCCAGCGACTCCAGGCCAATCACGGTCTGGTGAAGCAACACGTGTCCGAGCACGGATCCGATGCCATATTTCTTGCCGCCGTTCGACGTTGCGGCGGCCTCCACGGCTTCCGAGATAGCAATGCCCAGTGAGCCGGGCGATGCAGGATCCACCTCAAGAAGCCTCCGCCCATAGTGTGTCTGTTTGCTCGGACTTGAGTACACCGATGCCCCATAATTCTCCATAACGACCCGCCGGTAGGGCTTCTGATGGTAGGAGACATTGACCATGTAGACCTCAAGGCCCATGCCGAAGAAATTGCAGGCCATCGCGAGCGCCGTCCCCCACTGGCCCGCTCCTGTTTCTGTCGTCATCGCCTTCGTTCCCGCTTCCTTGTTGTAGAATGCTTGAGCGACGGCGGTGTTTGGTTTGTGTGAACCGACGGGGCTGGCTCCCTCATATTTGTAGTAGATATGGGCGGGAGTGTCCAGTGCCTTCTCGAGCCGGATTGCCCTGCACATCGGTGTGGGACGCCAGAGCCGGTAAATGTCCCGGACTGGCTCCGGAATCTCAATCCACCGGTCTTGGCTCACTTCCTGCATGATGATGCTCATGGGAAACAGCACACCCAGAAAGTCCGGCGTTACCGGTTTCAGCGTGGCAGGATGCAGCACCGGCTGCGGCGGTACAGGCATATCTGCGTTGATGTTGTACCATGCCTTGGGCATCTTGGTCTCGTCGAGGAGGAAACGCGTGCGCTCACTCATGTATCGTTCCTTTGGGATGGGAAAGAATGGGGTATGTTCTATAATAGGAAATCGCGCCGTTCGGGTCAAATAGAAATCAAGAAAAACGTTATATTTTTGGCCGTTCAGCAGAGAGCACCATCAGGCACCTTGCAATCAACTTGGATTTCAACTACATTCCTGCATCAGCTTTTCTGCAGTTCTTTCCTGCGCAATTCTCTCCTGGTCCTGGCCAAAGAACAATTGGGAGACCTCTCGTGCTTATCTTTCTCGCAATAGCCCTCGGTTCGTTCATTCTTATTGCCGGGTCATTTCTGTTCGGCCATGACCATGATGCCGACCATGGCGATGCCGGCCATGGCGTGGACGGTCATGACATCGGACATGACATGGAGCCGACGATCAGCTTCTTTTCAGTGAAGGTCATAGCGACTCTCACGATGGGTTTCGGTGCGGCCGGGGCCATCGCACGGCTGTATGGCGCGGATTACCTGATCGCCTCGTTAATCGGTCTGGGCATCGGTATCGTTTTGTCACTGGTGATGTACCTCCTCCTGGATATTATCTACAAGCAGCAAGCGTCATCCCTCGTTCAGACATCTTCCGCGATTGGCCAGATAGGGATTGTCCAAACAGGCATCGCGCCAGGGGGAAGCGGGGAAGTGAGCCTGAATGTCGCCGGGCAATATATGACGTACCTGGCCAAGTCTGCCGAAGGCAAGGATATTCCGAAAGGGCGGACCGTCAAGGTCGTGAGCATCGTCGGGAGCGAGCTTATCGTGGAAGAAGTATCATAGCAGAGCATCAGCACTCATTTACAGGGAGACAATCATGATCGGCGAACTGACAATTCCATTTATGATCATTTTGCTCGCGCTGGCGTTTGTTATCGTCATCCGGGTGATCGCGAGCAGGTACAAGAAAATACCGCCCAATGCCGTCGGCATCTTCTATGGCAGGAAATATACGCACAAGGAGACAGTGACTGGCAAAGAACAGACCCTGGGCTTCAAAGTGGTCGGAGGCGGAGGGCGCATTATTCTCCCCTTTGTGGAATCGTATCAGGAAATGTCCACGGCGGCATTCCAGACCGAGATCGATGAGAAGGGCATACCGAACAAGGATAATGTCCAGATCAACGTGAAAGGCGTGGCGACGTGCAAGATTTCATCGATCCCGGAAGATCTGATCAATGCGGCCCAGGCGTTCCTCGGGAAGAGCAGCGATGAGATCAAGGCGTTTGTCCAGAATATCCTCAAAGGGCATCTGCGGTCGATCATCGGCAAACTGACCATCGACAGTCTCCTGCGGGAGCGTGATCAATTTAACAAGCAGGTAGTAGAGGAATCCTCCGAGGAGCTGAAGCGGCTGGGCATTCAGACCATAACGCTGGTGATTCAGGAAGTAAGCGACGTATACGGGTATATTGACGCACTGGGCAAGCGGGCTGTTGCCGAGGCGGTGCGTGATGCCAACATCAAGGTGGCCGAAGCGGACCGGGATGCCGCAATCAAAGTGAGCACAGCGCAGAGAGAAGCGGCGACGGTGAGGGCCTCCAACGATGCCTCTATTGCCGAAGCGGAGATGGGGCGAGACATCAAGAAGGCGGAGTTCAAGGTCAAGACCGAGACCAAGAAGGCAGAGGCAGACAAGGCGCTGGACATTGCGCTCGCTGATCAGGAAAAAACGCTTCGGGTGAAGCAGGCCGAGCGTGATGCTGCCGAACGAGAGGCGCAGATCAAAGTTCAGGAAATGGAAGCCGTGCGCAAGCAGAGAGAGCTTGAGGCGTCCATGGTGAAGCAGGCGGAGGCGGAGCGCCAGCGGAAAGTGATCGATGCGGATGCCGCCAAACAACAGAAGATCCTCGAGGCTGAAGCGGAAATGCAGCGCATCATCAAGGAGGCGGAAGGAAGGAAGAGCGCCGACACGCTGGTCGGCGAAGGCGAAGCGGCCAAGACGCGTGCTACCCTCTTTGCACTGGCCGAAGGGGAAGCCGCAAAGAAGAAGCAGGCACTCCTTGCAGAGGCCGAAGGTACCAGCCAGCTTGCTGCAGCCCTCGCGAAAATGTCGACGGATGCCAAACTCATCCTGATCCTGGACAGGCTCCCGTTGCTCTTTGACAAAGGGGGGGAAGCGCTCTCCAAGGTTGCCGAGTCGGTCTTCTCGAGCGTTGCAGCGCCTCTGGGCAGCATCGATAAGCTGGAGATCGTGGACATGGGATCGGGCAGAGGATTGGAGCAGCTGAGCTCGATCGTCCCGAACACGGTTTTCCGCACGATTGCCGCAGCGAGGGCGCAAGGTATCGACATAACAAAGATGCTGCAGTTCCTTGGGATTGATATCGAAGAAGCGCTCCAGAAACTCGGTGACGGGTCGGGTGCGGCAAAAACCGCGCCTGCAGAACCGTCGGGGGTTGCTGACAAGGCGCCGACAGTGACAAAGAAGCCGTGACGGGGGCCCCATGGAACAGCCAGCGAGTGCGCACAGATATCCGCTTGTAGAGACGACCCCCCGAGCTGTCGTGATCTACTGCAGTGACCCGAGATTTCAAAAGGCGTATGCTGAGTTCATCCGGACCGACCTGGGACTTGGGGATGGGGAATACATCCCCCTTGCGACGCCTGGCGGCGTAGCGTCACTGACCGAGCCATTCAAGCTCCCGAAAGAATTCAAGTTCATGAAGGATCGTCTTGAGTTCCTCTTCGACAACTTCAAAACGGTGAACAGGATCATCCTGATCAACCACGAAGATTGTCGGCATTACGACAAACTCAAATCACTGCTTGGAAAGCTCTTTCTTCAGCGGGTGCAATCAATGGGGGAAAGACAGACGAATGACCTGAAGACCGTCGCGAAGATGTTGCTTGGCTATGCCGTGCCGGGGCTGCAGGTTGAGCTCTACTACGCGCAGTTCAGCCCGGGGGACTCAGGATCCGTGACCTTCGAGAAGATTCCTCTGTAATCCTCGGGTTCACCTGAGCGAGTGTGTTGTGCGAGTCGAAGGGTTACTCCTTGAGCCGCATGCGAATGGTGGCCACCTGGCTCCTTCCGGAGGCGCTTGTAGCCACCATGCGGCAGAGGTAAACCCCGTTGCTGAGCGTTGTTGCCCCACGTTCCCATCTATCCCACACAAGTTCATGTATGCCAGCCGGCTGCTCATCATCCAGCAGCCGCACCACTTCCTGTCCCAGCACCGAGCATATGGCGATGCAAACCCGGGCCGGCTCAGGCAAGCCGTAGCGAATGGTTCTCGACGGATTGAATGAGTTGGGATGGGTTCTTTCCTGCAGGTACAGAGCGGGTATCAGAAAGACGGCCGGCCTGGACAGTTCGCCGGTGATTGAGACTGTCCTCAGGCCCTGTTCGGCGGGCATCGGTTCTGTGCTCACAAGATCCTCCTCTGTGTTCAGAGCTAACCTGATACAGAACGGATCACCCGCGTGGAAAGTTCCGCGGCCTCATTTCATCAAAACCATTCGACCGGTTGCCACATAGTTTTTGCCTGAACTGGTGGTGGCCACCATGCGGCAGAGATACACACCGCTGCTGAGCGTTCCCCTCAATTGCTCTGTCGGGCGACCATCCCACTGCACCTGGTAGATCCCGGCTTGCTGGTAGCCGTTGATCAAGCGGGCGACCTCCTGGCCCAGGATGGAGTAGACGATGACGGACACTGTGGCCGGTTCTGGCAAGCCATACCGCACAGTGGTAGATGGGTTGAACGGATTGGGGTAATTCCCCTCCAATAGAAATTCCCGGGGCACAATAGTGGTGATGTGTGTCGGCTGCTCCATGCCCGCGAGTACCTCCATGCCCGGAGTGGTGGTGAGGACAATATTGTCGAGATAGAATTTGTCACCGGCCGCATCATAGGGAGCCAGCCAGAACCAGAGCCGTGCATCACCGATGGTACTGGAGAAGCCGCTCGTGGTGAACGTCACCGAGAAGCTCTGCCAGCTGGTGGTGAGATTGAAAACGCGGCCGGAAAGCCCGTAGCTGGTGTAGGGACTGACATGCTGTGAGAGGGTGACCTCCAGGTCATGACCGGCTGTACTGTAACCATCAAAGTTCAATCGATAGCTCGTGTTAGGCTGCAGCGTGATGCCGTACTGGTAGAGTTGTACGTTGGTTCCTTCCGTGGTGATGACCACTTCCAACGCCTTGCCCGATCCTGTGGCGCCAGGACTGACGGCAGAATAAGAACCAGCGCCGTTTGTGTAGAAGCTCCAACCGCTCGTGCCGCTTTCAAAGGTGCCGTTGGTCAGGATAGTCGGCGCAGCAGAGCTTACGCAGAGCAGGGCTGATTGGCTGGTGAGCGAGCCCGCTGGGTTGGTAACGACACAGCGATATGTCGCGCCGCTGTCAGCAGAGGCCGTGGCCGGCGTGGTGTATGACGAGTTGGTTGCACCGGCGATGTCCGCGCTGTTCTTCTGCCACTGATAGGCCAGCGGCGCAGTGCCGGAAGCGGTAATGGAGAAGGCAGCCGTCTGCCCGGCGGTGACCGTCTGTGTCACGGGCTGCACCGTGATGACCGGTGGCGTGGGGACAAGATCGCTGGTTTTTGCCAGTTGGACATTATCAACGTAGAACCTGTCGCCGGCAACGTCATAGGGAGCGAGCCAGGCCATGAGCCTGGCATCGGAGACCGCGTTGGTAAAGCCGCTGGTGGTAAAGACCACCGAGAAGCTCTGCCAGTTTGTGCCAAGATCGAACCTGCGGCTGGCGAGGCCGTAGTTCGTATAGGGCGAGCCGTGCTGCTGCAGCGAGAACTCCACATCATGGCCGCTCGAGCTGTAGGCGTCGAAGCTAAGCTGATAGCTGGTGTTGGGCTGCAGCATAATGCCGTACTGGTAGATCTGAACATTCGTTCCTTCCGTCGTGATAGTCACCTGCATGGCATTGCCGCTGCCGGAGGAGCCGGGCGTGCTTGTTGCATAGGCGGCAACCCCATCGGAGTAAAAGGTCCAACCGGTGGTGCCATTTTCAAAATTGCCGTTTGCCACGGCATTCGGGATCACCGGCGGTGCCATGGTCACGATAAGCAGAGCCGCTTGGCTGGTGACTGAAGAGACGCTGTTGGTAACTACGCAACGGAAACTCTTTCCGCTGTCTGTGGCGACGGTGGCTGCTGTTGTGAATGAGGAGCTGGTTGCGCCGGAGATCGGCGAGCCGTTGTTCTGCCACTGGTACGTCAGAGGGGGCGTCCCCGTTGCGATCACCGAGAAGCTGGCCGTCTGCCCTGCGGTCACCGTCTGATTGGATGGCTGTGCAGTAACAACCGGTGGGGCAGCGAGCACAGACAAATGAGCGGCAGCACTGGTGTCCTTGCCGGCGCTGTTGGAAATGATGCAGCGGAAAGCGGCACCGCTGTCGCTGCGAGCAGCGGCTGCCATGCTATACGTTGCTGCTGTCGCTCCAACCATGTCCGTGCCATTTTTCTGCCATTGGTATGCAAGGGGCTGTGAGCCGATAGCAACGACGGCAAACTGGGCAGCCCGGCCATCCTGCACCGTCGTGTCGCGCGGATCGACCGTGACCACCGGAGGTTGCGGGGTGAAAACCGAAAGCTGTGCCGTGGCACTTGAGGCGGAGCCGGCAATGTTGGAGACACGGCAGCGATAGAGAGCCCCGCTGTCGGCCGAGGTCGTGATCGGAGTAGTGTATGATGTGCTGGTAGCGCCGGCGATGTCGATGTAATTCCTCTGCCACTGGTAGGAAAGGGGCGCTGTCCCGGTGGCTGTAACAGAGAACGTGGCAGTCTGGCCGACTGCAATCGATCGATTCACCGGCTGGACCGCAATGGCTGGCGGCATTGGTGCAAGATCGGTGACCTTTGCCAGGAGAATATTGTCCAGGTAAAATCTGTCACCGGCAGCACCGTAGGGAGCGAGCCAGATCATGAGCCTGGCATCGGAAACTGCGCTTGCAAACCCGCTCGTGGTGAACGTGACTGTGAAAGTTTGCCATGTTGTTGTCAGATCGAACTTCCGGATCGGGAGACCATAGTTGGTGTAGGGGGAGCCGTGCTGCTGCAGCGAGAGCTCCATGTCATGGCCGCTCGAGCTGTAGGCATCGAAGCTGACCTGATAGCTCGTGTTCGACTGCAGCGTGATGCCGGACTGGTAAAGCTGCACGTTGGTCCCTTCAGTGGTGATCGCCACCTGCATGGCCTGACCGATGCCCGAGGAACCGGGACTGACCGGAGAGAAGGAGCCAACACCGCTGGTGTAGAAGCTCCAACTCGCAATGCCGCCTTCAAAGGTGCCGTTCGCCAGGGCATTCGGAATCACCGGTGGTGTCGTGGTTACGCTCAGCAGAGCCGTTTGACTTGTGACCGCGCCGGCGCTGTTGCCGACCACACAGCGGAAAGCGGCACCATTGTCGGTGGCCGTTGTGGCGGCTGTGGTGTAGCTGGTCCCGGCGGCCCCGGAAATCGGATGACCGTCTTTTTCCCACTGATAGGCTAACGGGGCACTCCCGCTGGCAGTTACAGAAAATGTGGCAGTCTGGCCGGCAAGCGCCGTCTGATTCGTCGGTTGTGTGGTTATCACCGGCGGAATGGGCAGCACATGAAGGAAGGCGGCGCCACTGGTGTCCTTTCCCGCGCTGTTCGAGACAAGGCAACGGAACGCTGCACCGCTGTCTGCATACATGGTGGGGGATGTGGTATAGCTGGAGGCCGTGGCACCGGAAAGTTCGGCGCCGTTCTTTTGCCATTGGTATGTCATAGGTGCCGTTCCGGTGGCCACGACGGCAAAAGTTGCCGTGTGACCTTCCCCGACAGTTGTGTCACGAGGGCCAGCGGTCACGACTGCAGGGAACACACTGACAACCGCAAGCTGCACCTGGGTGCTTGTGTCCCGGCCGACCGGATTAGAGACAATGCACCGGAATAAGGCACCACTGTCCGCAGCCGATGCCGCCGGCGTGGCATAAGTAGAGTCCGTGGCTCCCGGAATATTGGAGCTGCTTTTCTGCCATTGATACATCAGAGGCGGCGTGCCCCTGGCGGTAACGGAGAAGGTGGCGGTCCCCCCGACGTTCACCGTTCTGGCTACCGGTTGCACGCTGATAAGCGGCGGCGACGGCAGCACTGACAAGCAGGCAGCAGCGCTGGTGTCCTTCCCCGTGCCGTTCGAGACGATGCAGCGGAAGGCAACACCGCTGTCTGCATGTATAGCGGCTGGTGTGGTATAGCTGGCAGCAGTCGCGCCGGCGATGTCTGTGTCATTCTTTTGCCATTGGTATGCAATGGGAGCAGTCCCAACCGCCATGACAGAAAATGTTGCCGGATGGCCGTCCACGACAGTCGAATCATGCGGATCGACGATCACGACCGCGGGGTAAAGTGTGATGATCGTAAGGCGCGCCTGGGCGCTTGTGTCATTGCCTGCGGAATTAGAGATGATACAGCGGAAAAAGGAGCCACTGTCCGCCGTTGTCGTGGCCGGTGTGGTGTAAGAGGAGTCGTCGGCTTCCGGGATGTCGATGCTGTTCTTCTGCCACAAGTACGCGAGCGGCAGCGAGCCCTTGGCAGTCAGGGAGAAGGTGGCCGTTTGGCCGGCGATGACCGTCGTGGCTGTTGGTTGTGACGTGATAACCGGCGGCGCCGGCAGTACGTGCAGCACCCCTGCGGCACTCGTGTCCTTGCCGATGCCGTTGGCGACGATGCAGCGGAAACTTGCCCCGCTGTCGCTCCGTGCTGCAGCTGCCAGGCTGCATGAGGGTGAGGTTGCCCCGGATATATCCACACCGTTTTTCTGCCACTGATATATCAGAGGCTCAGTACCTGTGGCGGCGACCGTGAAGTGTGCCGGGTGCCCCTCCTGAACCGTGGTATCGCACGGATCAAGGGCCACTTTTGCCGGGCGCGGGGTGATCACCGTGAGGTGTACCCACGTGCTGGCGACCGATCCAGCAATGTTCCTGACGACACAGCGGAAGATGGCGCCGCTGTCTGCGGAACCAGTGCCTGGTGTGGTGTACGAAGTGTCCGTGGCCCCGGGAATGTCGGTACTGTCTTTCTGCCATTGATAGAAGAGGGGTGCCGTACCCGTTGCGGTCAAAGAGAACGTGGCTGTCTGCCCGGCCATGACGGTCTGGGCCACAGGCTGCACGGCGATGGTTGGCGGAATGGACAGCACTCTCAAAACGGCTGCGGCGCTCGTGTCCTTGCCAACGGCATTGGAGACGATACAGTGGAAGACTGCGCCGCTATCAGCGCAGATTGCTGCGGCCAGGTTGTACGACGAGGCATTCGCGCCGGGGACGTCCGCAGCATTCCTCTGCCACTGGTACGTTAAGGGTGCATCTCCAGTCGCAGCAACGGAAAAGTGAACTGAGTGCCCTTCTTGAACGGTGGTGTCGCGTGGATCAAGCATCACCACCGGAGGATGCGCCGTAATCACTGTAAGTGGAGCTTCGGAACTGGTGGCCGACCCTCCTGAATTCGAAACCCGGCAATGGTATAACGCACCGCTGTCCGCGGAGGTCGTGATTGGTGTCGTGTAGAAAAAGCTCGTCGCTCCGACAATATCGATATTATTCCTTTGCCATTGATAGTTCAGGGGAGCCGTGCCCGTTGCGGTGACGGCGAAGCTGGCTGTCTGTCCGGCTATGACAGTCTGGGCCGCTGGTTGACCCGTGATTTGAGGGGGACTTATCGGAGGAGCCAGGTCACTTACACGGGTGAGCGTGACATTGTCAATATAATATTCATCCTCGGAGACACCGTACGGCGCGAGCCAGAACCAGAGCCGGCCATCACTGGCGGTGCCGGAGAAACCGCTCGTGGTGAAGGTCACCGAGTAACTCTGCCAGCTGGTGCCAAGGTCGACCTTGCGAGACGACAGTCCATAATTTGTGTAGGGGCTCACATGCCTGGTGAGGTTCAACTCAAGGTCGTGGCCGCTGTTGGAGTAGGCATCGAACGTGAGCCGGTAGTCCGTGTTTGGCTGCAGGGTGACGTTGGGCTGATAGAGCTGCACGTTGGTGCCTTCGGTGGTGATGCTGACCTTCGCTGCCTTTGAACCGTCGCTCCCGGAGGAGGTCATTGTAAATGAGGCCGCACCGTTGCTGTAGAAGGTCCAGGGCGCAGAACCCGATTCGAAGCTTCCGTTGGTGACCACATTCGTTACCAGAGGCAGCACCGACAGCGCGGCATTGTCGGTGGTGACCGAGCCGATGCTGTTCGACACCACACAATCGTAGACGGCGCCGCTGTCAGCTTGAGTAAGAGCCGGGGTGACGTAGAGGGCATTGGTCGCGCCCGGAATGTCAACACCGTTTCTCTGCCATTGATACATAAGCGGTGCACTGCCACTGGCCGTGACTGAGAATATGGCAGTTTCTCCTTGAGTCGTACTCACACCGGCCGGTTGTGCGACGATCAACGGGGCGCCGGAAGCGGTCTGAATTGCGCCGGCAGCGTCATCCTGGAGCAGGTGGTAAACATACAGAGTGCCGAAGTTCACGTACCAGACATTCGTCCGGTTGCTGATGTGTGCAAGGTGTCCTTGAATGTACCCTTTCGACCATTCGTCCGTAGCGGCAAGATCGTGGGGATGGATGAGCACATGGTAAATGGTTCCACCCGCAAGGGCCGCATCAAACCGGCCGTTGAGCGCATCCAGATCAGTAAAGCCTCCGTACAGAGCACCCATCTCAATGCTTTTTCCGTCCATCGCATACCTCCCCGCTGAAGCATCCCACGCACTGAACGCGCCACTTGAAGCAAAGACGCCCCGATCGACGATGTAGCGAGCTTGCGATACGAGTTCCTCGGTTTCCGACGTGGTAGAACCGAACGGGGCGATCCACGTGTAGACGTATCCCTGCGAACCCTTGCGAAAATGAGGAGGCAGGGTGAGGTTTGCCAGGATATCCTGCTTGGAGCCGACAATTTCTGAAACCGGATCAGGGTACGGAGGATCAAGATGACTCCGTGTGTGTGAAGCGGCCTCAACGTATCCGGAGTCGAGCTCCTGCTGGATCGTCTGCCAGGTGCTCTGGATGCATCCGCCCGTGATGATGGCTGTTGTTACCGGAATGCGATATGACCGCAAGGTGTGAACCGCCTTCAGGAACTCGAGGTTTGTATACTCCTTCCAATCATCGGCCGTGAAGGTGACCGCGGCCTGCCTGTCATCATAGTAGCGACATACGTTCTGGAACTCAATGGGGACGCCTTGCCCCGATCCATCCACGACGTTGAGAAAGATGTCGTCGCTCGAAGAATCAAAGGCGACGGAGACATAGGCCGCCTCCGCGCCGTAGTCAAAACGAACAGCTTCTTCGCCGTTGAAATGATCCCCGGATGTTTTCTCGGGGAGCTGGCTCCATGCCGCCGCCTCATGGTATTTCTCGTAGACCTTCAGGGCGCTGCTTCCCGCTGGTATGCGGAGCTTGTACGTGACCGGGTAGGAAAGGCCGAAGTCCTGGTGAAAGGAAGGATCCACTGAGATGATCATCTCTCCGACTCTTTGCAGCGTCAGAGCAAGTTTTTTGGCGGCGGTGAGACTGGAGAACGTGGCAGAAAGAAGGAGACAGCCAATGACTGCCAGTGTCCTTGTACGCATGGAATACTCCCCCTTGTATCCTGGAACCGAGTGGCTGATACTGCACGATGGCTTCAGCTCGCGAGAGAATAATCGTCAATGCGATTCAGACAAGCAATGTCTGAGGCCCTCCACAACGGTGAATTCGTTCAGACAGTGACCTCTGTCACCCGGCAACGCTCACCGTGCGTGCATCCACTCACGAGAGTCGGGGTTGCCCTGTGAGTGAACGCACACTGCCATGTTGCCCCCCTTTGTTTTGCTGTCCGATGCAATGCGAGCCGTTGGGTGATCTTCCCTCATTGATCTGACCCACTGGTTCGTTTGAGGATTGCACACAGCACTCGAAGGCTGCTTGAAAGGAAGGCCATGAAAGAAGAGAGTACAGGGGGCCCGATGCTACTTCACAAGGACCATCTTGCGAACCAGTGCTCCGCTGTATGTCACCAGGCGGTAGATGTAGACTCCACTGGGCAACGCCGATGCGTCAAACGTGACCGTGTAGTAGCCGGGTTCCAGGTGCTGGTCGAGTATTGTAGAAATATTCTGCCCGAGCATATTGTAGATTTCGAGCCTGGCCTCGCTCGCATGGGGAAGGCTGAAGCCGATCTTGGTCGACGGGTTGAACGGGTTCGGATGGTTCTGCTCAAGCGCGAAGGTCTGCGGCACGCCGGGGCGATCAGCCACTGAACTGATGATCACCTGGATGGACCGTGTCTCACTGAACGGACCCCACCCGCCGGGATTCCATCCGCGAACGCGCCAGTAGTACCAACGGCCGTTGAGTAGTGGCCGGAAAACTCTTGTGGTATCGGTCAAGGTCGAGTCGATATCCCGGAGAGAAGTGAACAGGGAATCCATCCCAATCTCACACCAGTAAACTCTTGCCCCCGGTGTGGGTCTATGCCATGTAAAAGTGCTGCTGTCGGCAATAGCAAGCGATCCCGACGGCGGACTCACGAGCGAGACCTGCCCGGGGAGCGGGACCAGCGTGGTCAGTACCCAGGCAGGAGAGTAGATGCCCCATCCGGCTGTGTTGCGGGCCCGAACCCGCCAGAAGTAACGCGTGCCGGTCTGAAGCCCGCTGACCGTCCTGCTTGTATCGGCCAATCCAGTGTCATTCTTGAAGAGGCCCGTGGCAAAGGTCGAATCGGTGCCCAATTGGAATCCGTAATTGGTCGCTGAGGGGACGCTCGTCCAGCGGAAGGAGAGACCGACCACAGGAAGGCCTGAGGCGCCGTTAGCCGGAGAGACGAGAGTGGCAGCCAGGGGCGCCGTCTTCATAGTCTCGAAGGACCATGCACCGGAATAGCTCCCGCTGCCGCCAGGCCCGCTGGCCGAGACCCGCCAGAAGTACCGCCTGTCGGTGTGCAGCGTGGCAACAGTCCTGGAGGTTTCGGTGAGCGTCGAGTCATCAAGCACGATACCTGAGGCAAACAAGGAATCTGCCGCAATCTGCAATCGGTAGGTGGTGGCCCAGCGGGCGCTTTGCCAGACGAAATCGATGGAGGCCACCCCCAGGCCGGCGGTTCCGTTTACTGGAGAAACGAGAACCGGAGTCGACGCAGGCCCGACCATCGTCGTGAACGACCAGGGAAGGGAAAACGGGGCGTTGGTCGCCATGGCTTTCACATGCCAGAAGTATTGCGTCGCGACGGACAATCCGCTCACATGGTCCGTCGTGTCGGCAATCGTGGAATCGTTGACGATCAACCGCGAGGCAAATGTGGAGTCGGTTGACACCTGAACTTCGTAGGCATATCCGCCGGGGGAGAGATGCCAGGACAACACTGGAGAGACAGGCTGGTTGGTATCCCCCATCGCCGGAGCGATCAGCTTTGGGATTGGGAGTGGCGAACGCACAAACAGATAGGCAACCCTGCTTGTGTCAGTTCCCGTGTTGTTCGAGATGATGCAACGAAAGCCTGCACCACTGTCTGCGTTTGCCGCCGCTGCTATGCTGTACGACGTTGCGACCGCTCCTGCAATGTCCCCGCCGTTCCTCTGCCACTGGTAGGTCAAGGGGGCATCTCCAGCGGCGGCAACCGTGAAGTGGACGGAATGTCCTTCCTCAACGGTGGTGTCGCGCGGCTCCGTCGTCACAACCGGAGGCTTCGGGTTGATGACTGTAAGGTGAACCTCGGCGCTGTTGACTGCGCCAACGGTGTTGGAGATATGGCAACGGTAAAGGACGCCTCCGTCGAAAACCGTGATCGCTGGCGTGGTATAGGAGAAACTCGTGGCACCCGCAATTTCGGCGCTGTTCTTTTGCCACTGGTAATTCAAGGGTGCCGTGCCCGTGGCACCGACGGTGAAGGTGGCCGTCTGTCCGGGTGTGACCGTCTGTGCAACCGGCTGCACGGTGATGGTCGGGGCGAAAGAGCGCGGGGCTGCCACATCGCTTACGCGGGCGAGGACCACGTTGTCTATATAGTACACGTCGCCAGTTGTGTCATACGGAGCGAGGGAGAACCAGAGACGCCCGTCTGTGACACTGCCCGAGAAACCTTTCGTGGTAAACGTAACCGAGAAGTTCTCCCAGCTGGCACCAATATCGAATCTGCGGGCCGCCAGTCCATAGTCCGTGTAAGGGCTCACGTGTTTGCTCAGGCTCACTTCGAAGTCGTGGCCGCTGTTGGAGTAGGCAGCGAACGTGATCTGATAGTCTGTATTTGGTTGCAGGGCGAGATTGGCCTGATAGAGCTGGACGTCGGTGCCTTGAAGCGCAATGTTCAGCCTGGCGGAATTGATGCCGTCGATGCCAAAGGGGACCTGTGTGAGAGTGGCCGAGCCGTTGCTGTAGAAGACCCAGGGCGAGGTTCCAGATTCGAAGCTCCCATTGGTGAGCACGTTGATCACCGGTGGGAGGACCAGGAGCGTGGCGCTGTTGCTTGTCACGGAACCGAGACCGTTGGAGACCACACAACGGAAGAAGGTGCTGCTATCTGCCTGTGTGAGAGCCGGTGTGGTGTAGAGGGCGCCGTTGGCGCCCGGGATGTCCAACCCGTTTTTCTGCCACTGATGGGCCAGAGGCGCGCTGCCGATGGCTGTTACCGAGAACGTGGCGGTTTGCTTCTGGCGTGCAGTTGCGCTGACCGGCTGTACGAGGATCGACGGGGCGCCAGAGACGATCTGGATTGTTCCCGGGGAATCGTCCTGCAGTAGATGGTATGCATAGAGAGTCCCGAAGTTTGCATACCAGACATTCGTCCTGTTGCTGATGTACGCGAGGTGTCCGGGCAGATATGGCTTCGACCATTCATCTGTGGCGGCCAGGTCGTGCGGATGGATCAGAAGATGATAGATGTTCCCACCGGCAAGTGATTGGTTAAACAGGCTGTTGAGCAGGCTTACATTGGTGACACCCCCATACAGAGGACCCATCTCGATAGTCTTTCCATCGGCTGCGTACCTGCGTTGTGCGGTATCCCAGACAGTGAAGTTGCCGTTGGAAGTGTAAGTCAGCCGGTCAACCAGGTAGCGAGCCTGCCCCACCACGACCTCCGTCTGGGGCGTGGTGGAGCCGTAAGGGGCAATCCATGAGTACACGTACCCTTGCGAGCCGTTGCGGAACGTTGGAGGCATGACGAGGTTCGCAAGAAGATCCTGCTTGGAGCCGAGGATCTCAGAAATCGGGTCAGCATAAGGAGGGTTAACATGGGTCCGTGTGTGGGAGGCGGCCTCCACAGAACCGGAGTCCAACTCCTGCTGGATCGTCTGCCAGGTGTTCTGCGTGCATCCGCCTGTGATGATGGCGGCGGTGACCGGAAGCCGGTAAGAGCGCAAGGTGTGCACGGCCTGGACGAACTCCAGGTTGGTAGATTCCTGCCAGTCATCGGCAGTGATGGTGACGGCCGCCTGCCGGTTGTCGTAGTACGGGCAAATGTTCTGGAACTCGATACTGACAGGCTGCCCCGCCCGATCGGTGATCCGCAAGAAAATGTCATCGCTCGACGAATCAAAGGCCGCAGAGACATAAGCGACGTTTGCGTCGTAGTCAAAGCGAACAACCTCTTCTCCATTGAAGAAGTTGTCGGTGGTTTTCTCGGGGAATAGGGCCCAGGCCTCGCTCTCGAGATGCCTGCAATAGGCTACCAGGTCGCTGCTTCCGGTCGGGATGCCGAGTTTGTAGGTGACAGGGTAGGAGAGGCCGAACTCCTGGTGCAGGGATGGGTCCACCGAAACGATCATTTCTCCGACCGATTTCAGCGTCAAAAAGAGTTTTGTAGCGGCGGTAACACTGGTGACTGTAGCGGAGAGAAGCAGACAGCCAGCGACTGCCAGGACCCTTTTGCGCATAAACTATCTTCCCCTTTGTCCCAGGTGGCCGGAGACTGGCGTCAGTGCATGGTAAGCAGCCCGGCATCGATGTTATGCAAGTCGGAGCCTTGCTTTCGCTCCCAAAGTCGCCAATACAGCAAATAGAAGCAAGATGCAACCCGGCCGGAGCCGTCTGATTTCTCAAACGATGACGCCGGTCACCCGGGGATATCTCGCATGCGTGCAGCAACTCACAATGATCGGGACTGCAATGTGACCAATCACACAACGCCAGGTGCGCATTTTTGCCCGTCCTGTGTCAAAAAGGCTCCTTAGAAAGAGTCCCGGAAAATTTTGCACGCCCGCCATTATTTTCGTAAATTGACCACCGAAAACCCCGGATTGCATGCCACCACACTCCTTCAGACAGATCCTGCTCAGCCTCCTTCTGGGCTTGAACTCTTCCATGACCGCCCTGCTTGGGAGTATGCCCCCGGTTGATCTTCTGTCACGTCGGCAAATCATCGACGGAGGGCTCGACCGGGATCTTTACGCCCTGTCTCCCCGGCAGTTTGACACCGTCGCGCAAACCGACCCCGCTTGCTTCGTCCACCAGGCACATTATCGCCTGGCGCCAGCACTGGAAGGAGCGTCGAGTTCTTTGTCCTCGCGTTCTCGCCAGAGCTCCCGGGCAAGCAGGGCAACCGCCGGCCTTTTGTCTAGTACCGGAACGTCGACCTCAGTTTCAAGCCCCTCAGGGGCCGTTGTGGAATTTCATCTTGATCCGGACAAAGGGCATGATTCCCCCGGCGCCACTACGTGTGACGTGTATGGTCGATGGCTGGAACAAGTGGCAGAAAAATGAGGCGGGTGAGATCACATATGAGTGAATTTGTACGGCAAGATCGTTGTTAATTACAAAATGGAGAATATCAGTCGGAGGCTAGACCGTAAATGAACAACGAGGTGCACGATTTCACGAAGGAAGTCATAGAGCGAAGCTTCACTGTTCCCGTCGTTGTGGACTTCTGGGCCGAGTGGTGCGGCCCCTGCAAGATGCTCGGACCTGTTCTTGAACGTCTCGCTAACCAGAGCGATGGGAAATGGATTCTGGCGAAAGTGGACACCGACCGGAACGAAGATCTCGCGGTGCGCTACGGCGTGCGCGGCATTCCCAATGTCAAGCTCTTCGTTGACGGCAAGGTAGCCAACGAATTCACTGGCGCGCTCCCGGAACGTGCGGTGGCTCAGTGGCTGGAGAAAGCCCTGCCAGATCAGGGTCGGAAGGAGTTGGAGAATGCCCGGCAGCTGATTCAACAGGGAAAGAACCCCGAGGCCCAGCGACTGCTCGAAGGCATGTTGAGCCGAGACCCCGAAAATGAAGGGGTACGGGCCTTGCTTGCGGCAATCCTTGTCTGGCAGGATAGTTCCAGAGCAGCGGAACTGATCAAGAAAATTGAGGAGCACTCCGCACAATATCCTCTGGCCGATGCTGTCCGGACGTTCGATGGATTGGTCAGGAAGATGGAGCACCCGGAGGTCCTTCCTCAGGAATCCGTCAAAGCGACCTACCTTGCTGCCATCTACGACATGAAGACGAAGCAATTTGATGCCGCGTTGGACAAGTTCATCGACGTCATCCGTCTGAACCGGTCCTACGATGACGATGGTGCCCGGAAAGCCTGCCTTGCCATCTTCAGGCTTCTGGGAGAAGAAAATGAAGTGACCAAGAGACACCGGCGTGATTTCAGCAGCGCCCTGCACTGAAGTGTACAACTGTCGAATCAACAGGAGGAAACGAAGTCTTGAAAGCCCAGGAACCCACCGTCCCTTCCGCAGATCTAAGGTCCCCTGCACGCACGCGCGAACGTGAGAAGCTGTTCACAAGGACTACTGGCGCAGTGGTGTTTCTCATCTCACTGGTGCAGTTCGTCCTGACGGTCCAGCCGTCGGTCTCTTTCTGGGATCCTGGCGAGCTTTCCGCAGCGTCCCGGCTGTTGCAAGTCCCTCATCCTCCCGGCGGTCCGCTGTTTCTGCTGGTTGGGAGGATCCTTTACATGCTCCCTTTTCCCGGCGACCTCGGCCTCCGGATGAACATGGTGTCCGTGCTGGCGAGTGCCTGCTCGGTGCTTCTTCTTTATCTCATTGCCGTGCGCGTGATTCGCCTCATGCGGGGGAATGTGCCGCAGACCCCCCTGGAAACCTACGGGACAGTGCTGTCTGCAGCTGTCGGAGCGCTCGCCCTTTCATTCAGCGATACGTTCTGGTTCAGCGGCGTCGAGTCGAACTACTTCGCCGCAAGCACCTTTCTCTTTGCGGCGATCGTTTGGTTGACGATGGTCTGGCATGCCAATGCGGATCGGCCTGACCATGCAAAGTACCTCCTGGTCATCGCACTTCTTGTTGGTCTCTCTGCCGGCGTGCACCTGATGAGTGTCCTCGCTGTGGTGGGCGCAATCATGGTGGTGGCATTCCGGAAATTCATCGACCGGCCGGAGGAGTGCCGGGATTCGGGTTATGTTCTCCTTGGTCACGCGGCGCTGCTGCTCATTATTGCGGCTGTGTTGTGGGGAGGCCAGACAGCGTCGAAGCCGCCAAGTCCGGAAGAGGCCCAGGCCTTCGACCGGAAATTCATCATCACCATGGTGGTCGCCAGTGCCCTTGTGATGGTGATGTTCCGGAAAAAGGTCTTCCATCGAAACTCTCTCTATGTCGCATTTGGGCTGGCTGCCGTAGGCCTCTTTGCGGCATATCCGGGGATCATCAAGCTGCTTCCCGCATTACTCTTGCTGATTGCCGGTGACAACATCGGCATGGGCACGGTTGTCCTGGTTGGTCTGCTCCTTGCCGGCGGGTACGGCGCATGGTGGTCTGCGAAACACAAGAAGCCCTGGCTCCATGTCGTTTTGCTTGCGGTCGTAATCGCGACCATCGGCTTTACGACGTACACGATGATCATTATCCGGGCGCACGCCGATCCGCCGATGAATGAGAACAATCCCCGCACGTTCAGCGGGCTGCTGACCTACCTGAACCGGGAACAGTACGGAGACTTCCCCATCTTCAAGCGGCGGTGGTCTGCCGAGCCCCAGCACCAGCCGACGTGGACCAGGTATTCCAGTGATCTGGACTTCACCTGGCGCTATCAGATCGACCACATGTTCAACCGCTACCTCTTCTGGAACTTCATCGGAAGGGTCTCGACAGAACAGGACACCGGCGTGAATTGGCAACAGCTCTTCGGGATCCCGTTCCTGTTCGGGCTCGCCGGCCTCTGGATGCACTTCCGGAGGGACTGGAGGATGGCCACGGTGTTTGCCGTCCTGTTCATCCTCATGGGGTACCTGATCGCGTTCTACCAGAATCAGCAGGAAATGCAGCCAAGAGAGCGGGATTATTTCTATCCGGGCGCTTTCTTTGTGTTCTCGCTCTGGATCGCGCTGGGTGTGCGGGAGACGATCGCCTTTGTTTCCCGGCGTCTTGCCGGACACCGCCTTGCACCGGCCGCGTTCTGGGGTGTGGGGATTCTTGTGGTGATCCTTATCCCGGGGCGGATGGCTTCATCGAACTATTATACTCACGACAGGTCGAAGAACTGGGTTCCCTGGGACTACGCGTACAATCTGCTCCAAACCTGCACGCAGGATGCAATCCTCTTCACGAATGGGGACAATGACACGTTCCCGCTCTGGTATCTCCAGGACGTCGAGGGGGTGCGGCGTGATGTCCGGGTCATCTGCCTGAGCCTGGCAAATACTCCCTGGTATATCCAACAACTCAAGGATAAACCATACTACGCCGAAGCGCGCCCGGTCCCCATCAGCCTCTCGAATGCGCGCATCCAGAGCATCGAGCCTGTTGCCTGGCAGCCGCGGGACATGGATATTCCCGTGCCCCCGGAAGTCCAGCGACAATTCGGCGTCACGGATACGGCGGTGATAAACCACGGGAAGATCACGTTTCACATGGACAACACATTCCAGGCCGGACCGACAAAAGCCATCCGGGTGCAAGACATCCTTGTGCTCGACGTCGTGATGACCAATCAATGGAAGCGCCCCATTTACTTTGCGGTGACCTGTTCTCCCGACAGCAAGATCGGCCTGGATAACTACCTCTGGTTTCAGGGGATGGCGCAGAGGCTCGAACCGCGCAAAGCACCACAGGAAGAAACTGCTTTGGATCCGGCGGTCGTTGAAGCCAACCTGCTTCACGAACCTGCAGGTTTCTCCCGAACCCCCATGAGCGGTTTCAAGTTCCGGGGGCTCGCTGACCCCGGCGTGTTTTTGGATGACAACATCCAGCGGCTCCTGCTGAACTATAGATATGCATTCATGCGCCTGGCTCTCTATTACGCCAACACGGCGGGCGACCAGGCAACAAGCCTGCAAGTGCTCGATCGGATGGAGCAGGTCATCCCACGATCGCATGCGCCCATGTCCTGGGAAATGCTCTCGGACCTCGCGGTTTCCTACCGCCGGCTCGGACGGGAAGACCGGTTCAACGAAATTGCGGCAGAACTGGAACCCATCTGTAAAGCAATGATCGACAAGGGACAGGCCAATCTGAATTCATACTATAATCCCTATAGAGTGCTGCTGGATATCTACGATGCCCGGAACGACTACGCGAATGAGCTGGATGTCCTGAATCGCTTGTCTGCGCGATTCCCGGGAGATCCGGGTCTCAAAAAGCGGATGGACGAGCTGCGGGCGCGCATGGACAGCACCAAGCAGCACCCGTAAGGTAAAATTGCATGCGAAGGATCTATCTCGATCATACGGCAACGACGCCGCTTGACCCGCGCGTGCGCGAGTCGATGGAGCCTTATTTCTCGGAAGTGTTCGGCAATGCCTCTTCCGTGCACTCGTACGGCCGGCAGGCAAAGTCCGCACTGGAAAAGGCACGCGCCATTATTGCCCAATGCGTCGGGGCTGAACCGGGAGAACTGTTCTTCACCAGCGGCGGAACCGAATCGGACAACCTCGCTCTCGTGGGAGCGGCGCGCTGCGCGAAAACGACAGGCCGAACCGGTCTCGTGACCTCCCGGGGAGAGCATCATGCGGTGCTGGATACCTGCGAGGCGCTTGCGACGGAGGGATTCTCGCTTTCGCTGGCCGACCTGGACGAGCACGGGAAAGTCAGTCCGGAACAGATCCGCGCCCTGGCGGGCGATGCGACATCGGTGGTCTCGATTATGCATGCGAACAACGAGGTGGGGACCATCAACCCCGTTGACGCGATTGCGGCAGGCGCGCATGAATCTGGTGCTCTCGTCCATACGGACGCGGTCCAGTCTGTGGGCAAGATTCCGGTCAATGTGCGAAACCTCGGCGTGGATCTGATGACGTTCACGGCACACAAATTGTACGGGCCGAAAGGGATTGGCGCACTGTATGTGCGCCGCGGGACGGGCCTGGATCCGCTCTTTCACGGGGGGGGACAGGAGCGGGGCAAGCGTCCGGGAACAGAAAACGTGGCGCTGGCGGTGGGTTTTGCCACAGCGATGGAGATCACCTGCTCCTCCCAAAAAGAGGAATCGTCAAGGCTGGCCGCGTTGCGGGATGCGCTCGAAGCAGCGATCAGGGCCAGGTTCCCGTATATCATGTTCAATGGTGATCCCTCTGACCGGCTTCCCCACATTCTCAGTATGTCGGTGGACAGCCGAAGAATGCCATTGGAGGGGGAGATGCTGGTCATGAACATGGATTTGAAAGGCGTTGCCGTCACGAGCGGCTCGGCGTGTACCTCCGGGAGTATCCAGCCGTCCCACGTTCTCCTTGCGATGGGAAGAGACCCCGGAACGGCTCGTGCCACCATCCGCTTTTCGTTTGGGAGGAGTAATACGAAAGAGGATGTTGAGTACGTGGTGGAGAGTCTCGGGGAGGTGTTGGAGCAGATGGGCAGGAAAAAAGAGAAAGACTGACATACCAAATTGCTTGTGCTACGCTCTCACGTTATTCCCTGGCTCTCTATTCTCCTCTCCCACTCTCGTATCGCAATTCCGTACCTTACCCCTCTCTCGCTCACGATAATGTCTTCAGCGCCGAGGAAGCCCATCACCTCTTCGAGGATGATCGCGCCTGCCGTGATAATGTCGTTCCGGCCTTCCATGTATTCTGCGATCTCGAGGATCTCGGCGCTGGAGAGCTGCTGAAGGTGTATCACCAGCCGGTTGACCGCGTCGCGACGAAGCACGAATCCGCTGACCGCTTGCATGTCGAACCTCTGGCGTTGCTGTTCAAGCAGCGCGAGTGTGGTCGCTGTTCCGGCCACCCCCACAACCTGGCCCGGACCCTGAGGGAAGGATGGCGGCGCAGAAGCAAGCGAAAAATCGACGGCAGTGCGTACCGCCGCGATCTCAGCCGCGAGCGGAGGATCATGGCGCAGCAACCGTTCGGTCAGACGGACCGAACCGATGTTGAAGCTGAACTTCGCGGTGATCTCCTCTGCAGTTCCCCTGGTGAACTCCGTACTTCCTCCGCCGATGTCCACGACCGTGGCGCTTTTAATTCCCGGGATGCCGCTGATCGCACCCCGGTAGGTCCAGAACGCTTCCTGTTCCCCCGTCAGGATCTCGAGGTCAAATCCGGTCCTGCTTTTGACCAGCGCTGAGAATTCTTCCCTGTTGGCCGCGTCTCGTACCGCGCTTGTCCCGCACACCGCCACAACACCCGGGTGATGCTTTGCCGCGACGGAGCGGTATTCAAGGAGCACAGTCACCACTCTCTCCATGGAGTCCTGTTGCAGGATCTTCCGCTCATCCACGCCCCGCCCGAGCCGGGGCACGCGTTGCCGGTATTCCAGCGTGGAGAGACGGCCTGCCGCGTCAATATCTGCGACGAGCAGAAGGACAGTGTTTGTGCCGATGTCAACTACAGAAAGGATCATGGCGCACTTCTTACCCGTGCATTGCGGTGAGAGCGATCCACTCCTTCTCATGAAGTTCTTCAACGACGCGGAGGTGAAGGGGAGCGAGCGCGGCCCGGATCGGTTCCCGGTCGACATCGAGAAGCCCGGATAAAAGCATGCGCCCGCCGGCAGCGAGCCTTCGGTGCATCTCCGGCAGGATCTGTTCGATGACTCCGCGCTGGATATTCGCCGCCACGAGATCGAATCCATTCCCGGGAAGACCAGCGATTTCTCCGAGCACGATGGAGACGGTGCCCTGGACTCCATTCAGCTTCACATTCTCCTGCGCGTTGCCGAACGACCACTCATCGTTGTCCAGCCCGATTGCTGCTGCAGCCCCGAGCTTGACCCCCGTGATGGCAAGGATGCCGGTTCCTGTTCCAACGTCGAGCATGGTGTCGCCCGGCCGGAGGTGCTTTTCCAGCAGCTGTACCATCAGCCGCGTCGTTTCGTGATGCCCTGTGCCAAATGACATCTTCGGGTCGATGATGAGAACAATCTCTCCAGGCGCCGGCGCATATGGATGCCAGGTCGGAGCCACGATAATCCGGTCGCTGACCCGGATGGGCTGGATGCCTGCTTCCCAAAGCGCGTTCCAGTTCTGATCTTCGATGAGGCGCGTGGTGATGGCAGGCGGAGGAAGTGCGTGGAGGTGAGTGAGGGAGGAGGCGAATCCTTCCAGGTCGCTGCGGTGGGCCCCATCCCAGAATCCGCTCCTGATGTATGCCCGAAGCCGCGTCCCTTCTTCCCAGAACCCTTCGTATCCCCTGCCGGAGAGCATGCCGACCAGGTCGTCAAAGAGAAGCGGATCGGTCGTGATCTCGACCTCGATGTATGTCCCGGGCATGACTCAGGGTTGTTGCGTGAAGAGAACGTTGGTAATCACGGTACCCACGGCTTCCAGGCTCTCCTCGCTGCAGTGGTCGGGCGTATCTTGGTGAGTATGCCAGTAGCGATTGGTCTGGTCCGGATAGTCGAAGTCAATAAGGTCGATGGTCTTGATCCCCGCCTGGTTGAGCGGCAGATGATCATCCATGATCTCTTCGCCTGGCGCATCCAGGAATTGTGTCACGCCAAGTTCCTGCGCCTTGCTCCAGACCATATTCATGATATCAGGCGCGAAGCGCATGGAATTCTGTTCCCGTGGGATTTCGAGAAATGCGTCGCCGACCATGTCGAGAAGAATGCCAAACCGGGGAGTGTATCCGTGATCCGGATTCGAAGCGAAATAGCGTGAGCCAAGGAGATACATGTCCGTATCCCCTTCCTTCCCGTAATCTTCGCCGTCGAAGAGCACGATATCGACGCCGAGAGGGGGGGGTGTTTTTTTCAAGAGGGCCGCGATCTCCAGCAGGACGGCGACGCCGCTTGCGCCGTCATTTGCCCCGATGATTGGCTGGTCGCGCAGGCTCTTGTTCTGGTCATGCTCTGCGCGCGGCCTCGTGTCCCAATGCGCGCACAGGAGAATCCGGTCTGAGAGTTCCGGATGAAAGGACGCGATGATATTGGTCAGGTGGAGTTGCTCGCCGGCATAGCCGGGATAGGTAAATTCCTGCAGCCTCACAGTATCGGCAAGCCCCCGTAAGGTCGAGCCCAGGTATTCCAGGCAGCTGCTGTGTCCCGGTGAGCCGGGATTCCGTGGTCCGAACGAGGTCTGCCGCAGGAGGAACGCAAATGCGTCCTTACCGTTGAATTCCGGAATTGCGCTGGTCATCATGGGAAGAGGGGGATGTTGCGCCTGCCGGTCCACCAGGGCCGGTCCTGGCCGTTCGTGCGAACAGCCCAAAAGCGAAAGAAGCATCAGACTGGCAAAGGGGAGGCGAAGCATGGTCGGTGCCACCGGGACATTTGTGGATATCCACCTCAATTTAGCAATGCCTCTGAAAGATGCAACTTTTTCGAGCGAAGGGGCGTCTAACTAATAAGTTGAAATGCCACTGTTGTATCGCGCTCATTACCCTAGGAGGCACCACCATGCAACGAATGACCAAAGCATACTGGCTGATAGCCCTTTCCGTCCTCCTGACCGCAACGTCATCAGGAGCAGACCGCCACTTCGAAAGGAAATTTTCGGTAAGCCCGGGAGGCACATTCAGATTGAGCACGGATGCCGGGTCGGTTACGGTAACCGGGAGCTCAAACAACGAGGTATCGGTGGTTGCCGAACTCCGGGGTGACGAGCGAGACGTCAATGATTTTGAAATTACCGCCGACCAGACCGGTTCGGGCGTTGAAGTAAAAGGCCGCAGCAAAAGAGGGCATGGATTCTGGAACTTCGGGTTCAACAGTCACGACCTGGATATTAGGTACACGATATCCGTGCCGCGCGAATACAATCTGGATATGAGCACTTCAGGAGGGAATCTCTCCGTATCAACACTGAAAGGAACGGTGAAGGGCGGGACGTCGGGTGGGAATATAGATGTGGTCACGGTGGACGGATCGGTGGATCTGCACACCTCCGGTGGCAATCTGCATGCGGAGGGGATTACGGGAAAACTGGATATGGAGACCTCCGGCGGCGAAGTAAAAGTGGCGAATGTGGCCGGCGATGTGGATGTGAGCACGTCAGGCGGTAACATCAGGCTGAGTGAGGTGGATGGAAGAGTCCGAGCCGAAACCTCAGGGGGGGATGTGGCGGTCAGGCTCAAAAATGCGAATAAAGGGGTGTTTGTCGAAACTTCCGGAGGCAACATCGACCTTGCCATGGCCAAGAATTCGAGCGCGAATATCGACGCCTCCACAAGCGGCGGCGACGTGACGTGCGACCTGCCAATCACCATGTCCGGAAAGATCAGTGACAACCGAATCAAGGGAGCGATTAACGGAGGAGGAGAGACCGTTCATGCACGCACGAGCGGCGGAGACATAAGGATCCACGCCCTGGAATAGGTCCAATCCATTCCTCGAGCAGGTGTAAGCAATCAGGGCCGGGAGAACCCCGGCCCTGTTTCTATAATGGCCATGGTGGGTAAGGTAGGGCTCTCTGTCTTCGCATGTGTAGAAATATCTACAAACTGCCCAATCCTCCCGCTTTCCTGTCGGCACTTTTTCTCTAATCCAGCAATTTTACCCCAGTTTCCTGTAACCCAAGTGTGGTACGGGCTTTGTACCTTTTCAGGTTGATTCTCACTGATCATACTTACCAAGGACTGCAGGATATGCCTGGTTTGAGCGGTAGGACGAAGAGGTGGATCCCTCTGATTGTTTCCGTCGCATTGGTCGCCCTCATGATTTCGTTGTATTTCTTTGTCCGCAAGTCTCCCGAAAAGATCCAGACACTTGACTACACTGAGCTGCTGGGCAAGGTCGAAGCCGGCCAGATAAAGAACGTGCTTCTGGAAGATGCGAAGGCGACCGGGGAACTCATTGACGGCTCCAAATTCTCCAGTGATATTCCAAACACGGAAACGCAGTCAAAGCTTGCCGACAAGCTCGCAAGTTCGCATATCCCGGTCCGGTTTGCCGCGACCGGTGGTATTGACACAATTCAGGCCATCACCTCGTTGTTCATGGGGCTGTCGCTCGTTGCGCTTTTCTTCTTTCTCGTGAAGCGGAGCCCGAACTACTTTGGCAAGGAGCAGAAACGCTCCGTCAACGTCGAGCGTACAATGGTGAAATTTGAAGATGTCGACGGCGTCGACGAGGCGAAGCAGGAGCTTCAGGAAATCGTGGAGTTCCTTTCCAAGCCCGAGCGCTTCACCCGGCTTGGAGGACGCATCCCTCGCGGGGTGCTTCTCGTGGGGCCCCCGGGAACCGGCAAGACGCTCCTGGCACGTGCAGTGGCAGGGGAAGCTGGCGTACCCTTCTTCTCCATGTCGGGGTCAGAATTCGTAGAAATGTTCGTGGGTGTGGGCGCCCGGCGGGTAAGAAACCTCTTCGCCCATGCCCGCAAAGCCGCTCCGTGCATTGTGTTCATCGATGAGATTGACGCGATCGGAAGGCAGCGCGGCGGGCCATCCAGCGGACACAATGAAGAACGTGAACAGGCACTTAATCAATTGCTCGTGGAGATGGACGGTTTCGATCCCACGGTCGGTATTGTGGTCATGGCCGCGACCAACCGCCAGGACGTCCTGGACCAGGCGCTGCTCCGTCCCGGCAGGTTCGACAGGCGCGTGACCGTCGATCGTCCGGATATCCGGGGCCGCCGGCTGATCCTGGAGGTGCACACCCGCAACACCCCGCTTGCGAAAGAAGTGGATCTCCACAGGATTGCGCGAGGCACTCCCGGTCTCAGCGGGGCGGACCTGGCGAACCTTGTGAACGAGGCAGCGCTCCACGCCGCGCGTTCGAAGCGGGAAGAGTTGATCATGGACGATTTCGAAATGGCGCGTGACAAGGTGATCCTGGGTGCAGAACGTACTTCTGCCGTCCTGACAGAAGCGGACAGGATCCGGATTGCTGTCCACGAAGGGGGACATGCGCTGGTGGCACTCAACCTTCCCGGCTCCGATCCGGTCCACAAGATTTCCATCATTCCGCGAGGGATGGCGCTGGGCGTCACGATGCAACTGCCGGAAGGGGACCGATTGATGTACTCTCGCGAGTACCTGGAAGCCCAAATTGCCGTTCTGATGGCCGGGCGAATCGCGGAGGAACTGCTCCTGGGGTCATTTGCCTCCGGCAGCGCTAACGACATCGAGCGTGCCACCTCTCTTGCGCGAAAAATGGTGCGTCAGCTTGGCATGAGCCGGCTTGGCCCGGTCGTCTGCCTGGAGCGCTCGTCCAACAGGGGCCATGGCGATTTCCTGAGCGAGTTCAGCCTTCGAACGGAAGAACGGATCGACGAGGAAGTGGAATCGATCCTGCTGGCCCAGATGGAGCGTGCCCGGGGCATCCTCGGGTCGCAGCGCCAGACATTAGCCGATCTGCGTGATGTGCTCCTGGAAGAGGAAACCATTGACAAGGACCGCCTGCTTGCCGTCGTGTCGAAAGCAGCGATGAAGGAAGAAACGGAATCCCCCTTCATAACAACACATTAGTTAATCGTAATGCCTGTGATGCCTCACCGAGGCCTCACTCCCCCCAGAGACCCGCACATGACCGGAACGGCTTGTGCGGGTCTCACTCATTCCTTCCACTGGCTGAGCAGCACGCCGATCCTGTCCTGGACCAGCCGGTATGACCGAAGATCCCCGGAGAAGTTTTGTATAATAACGGAGAAGGCAAGCATTGTTCCGTCGGCTGCCGTTACATACCCGGAAAAGGCCGCGGCGCCTCGCAGCGTGCCAGTCTTGGCGCGCAAATTCCCCTCCGCGGTTGTTCCTTTCATGCGGCGCGAAAGCGACCCATGCTCCCCCGGACCGGCGAGGGAATTGTAGAAAATCTGGAAAAGGCCCTGGTCCCGGTACATGGCCTGGAGCAGCTCCGCAATGCGGCGCGCTGTATTCAGATTATACCTCGACACACCGGAGCCATCTGCGATCACCATACGAGTCGTGTCCAGGGCCTGCCCGGCGAGAAAATTCTTGATGGCAGAAATCCCGGATGCCGCCGTGCCCGGCGCCCCCCTGCTGACGGCACCCATGGCCTTCAACAGGCACTCCGCCGACAGGTTGTCGCTCACCCTGTTCATATTCGTGACCACCGTGTCGAGGGTGCGGGAGAAAGTGCAGAGGGGTTGGGCCGTGGGAGGAATGGTGTCGAGGACCATTCCTGTGCAGCGGATTCCATATTTGACCAGGCGTTCGGAAAACACTCTCAGCGTGTACCATGCCGGTTCCCGGACGCTGACACGCACTGAGGCTGTATCGCGGGGCCTGAGCGTTCCGGCAATAACGATGGTGTTGGACTGTTCCGTCAGACGGCGCGTTACCTGAAGGGGCTGCCCGGCGGTGTCCGCCGCGGTCGTGCCTCTGTTATCGATGGTCACGTATCCCGTCTCCGGCTCGACGATCACCTGGAGCGTGTCAGCAGGATTGTCTCCGCCGCGTATCCGTATGCGCACGGTGTTGCCATTGAGCGAGAGGGGGGTGATCGCCATGCCGTCAGGGTCGGCCTCGTCGTCCCACATCCAACCTGATCCCCAGGGAACATCATCGAACAAGGAGACATCACCCCCCAGGAGCCAGGCCTTGTCGTGTGGCAACATGGTGCTCACCGCGCCTGCCAGTGAATCAAGGTCAGCCGTTGAGAGAAGTGGATCGCCGCTTCCCTGTATATAGATGCTCGGCACGTCGGTCGTGTCCACGCTTATGCGGGTAAGGAACCGGTACTTGGGCCCGAGAACCGAAAGTGCGGCCGCCGAAGTGAACAATTTCTCGTTGGACGCAGGCATGAGAAGGAGATCGGGATTCAATGCATAGAGAATTTGGCTGTCCTTGAGCGAAATCACCATCATCGCGATATTGGACGGTGGAAAGAGGGAGTCAGGCAGGAGTTGGTCGATCCGGGCTTTAAATTCCGGCGAGGGCGATATGCTGGGAATTTGTCGGGCCGGGGGTGTCGTTCTGTTTTCCACGGTTTGACGCGACGAAGAGCAGCCGGGGAGGACGGCGGAGAAACTCCAGAACAGCACGAGTACCCACGCCATGCGATGCGCAAGCGCAAGACGGGGGTCTGACCCTGACCTGACCCCGGTCTGACCCCGGTCTGACCCCGGTTTCAGTGACACGCGATTTACCATTGGGATTCCTGCTTTGCACGTTCCACGATTTACCCATGCGTCCGCATCATGTTGATTGACATGGGTATTCTCTGTATATTAAACAATATTTTGCAATTTACAATCAGGTGATGAATGTTAGGTGCGCTTAAAAAACTCTTTCCCAGCAAGCACGAGAAAGATGTCAAGGCGTTATTGCCCGTCATCGAGGAAATCAACGAGATTTTCGAGAAATTGAAAGACCTCTCTGACGAAGAACTCCGGGGAAAAACCGTCGAATTCCGGACCCGTATCCAAGAGGCCCTGAAGGAGACTGAAGAACGGCTTGCGGCAATTCGCGAGGAGTTGAAAACGGACCCGGAAGGAGCTGTCCGAGAGAAGCTGCTGGAAGAGCAGGATGATCTCGAAAAGGAACGTGATGAGATTACCAAGGAAACACTGGAGGAAATCCTGCCGGAAGCCTTTGCAGTCGTGAAAGACGCGTGCCGAAGGCTGGTTGGGACCTCCTTCGATCTGCTCGGGAACAAGTCGATCTGGGATATGGTCCCCTTCGATGTGCAGCTTGTCGGCGGAATCGTACTGCACCAGGGGAAGATCTCTGAAATGGCGACAGGGGAAGGGAAGACGCTTGTTGCTACGATGCCTCTCTATCTGAATGCCCTCCCGGGTCGCGGCGTGCACCTGGTGACTGTCAACGACTACCTTGCCAAGCGTGATTCCGTCTGGATGGGACAGGTGTTCGAGTTCCTGGGGTTGACCGTGGGGTGCATCCAGAATCATATGGATTCTTTCCAGCGCAGGAAGGAATACGCCTGCGACATCACCTATGGCACCAACAACGAATTCGGGTTTGACTACCTCCGCGACAATATGGTCGTGGACAAAGAGGACCTTGTCCAGCGGGAGTACTATTACGCCATCGTGGACGAGGTAGACTCGGTATTGATCGACGAGGCCCGGACGCCGCTGATCATCAGCGGCCCGGTCAAGAGCGAGGACCACAAATTCGACGAGATGAGGCCGTATGTGGAGCGGATCGTGGGGGCCCAGCGAACGTTCATCTCGAAGATCGTTGCCGATGCCGAGAAGCTTCTTACGGAAGCGAAAGAGGCTGAGGCAGGAGTCCTGCTCCTGCGTGCATCGCGCGGTCTGCCGAAGCATCCACGCTTGCTGAAAGTCTTCACCGAACCTGCAAACAAGAAACTCGTCCAGCATACGGAAAGCGAGTATCTTCGCGACCAGTCCCGCCGAATGCCCGAGATCG
This sequence comes from uncultured Bacteroidota bacterium, assembly GCA_963809695.1. GTDB lineage: Bacteria > Bacteroidota > Ignavibacteria > UBA10030 > UBA6906 > JAGDMJ01. The sequence goes on along the minus strand of CAWEKI010000007.1, from coordinate 42,981 downwards.
ACGACGAACTCTACTACGCGATTGACGAGAAGAACCATCAGATCAATCTCACGGAGAAAGGGCGCGGTTATCTCGCGCCGATGGTGGGGGACAAGGACTTCTTTGTGCTCCCCGACCTGGGGACCGAATTCAGCCTCCTGGAAAACAACGATGCGTTGACGAAGGATCAGGTGCAGCAAAGGAAAGACGAGGCGAACCTGCTCTATGCCGAACGAAGCGAGCGGATCCATACCGTTACCCAGCTGCTCCGCGCCTATTCGCTGTATGCGAAGGACGACGAATATGTGGTGACCGATGACGGCAAGGTCCAGATCGTGGATGAGTTCACGGGACGGCTGCTGCCCGGGCGCCGGTATTCGGATGGTCTGCACCAGGCCATCGAGGCGAAAGAGGGTGTAAAGGTCGAGCGGGACATGCAAACGCTTGCGACCATCACCTTGCAGAATTATTTCCGTTTGTACAAAAAACTGGCGGGCATGACCGGTACGGCGGAAACGGAAGCCGGGGAGTTCTTCGATATCTACAAGCTGGATGTGGTGGTGGTTCCCACCAACAAGCCGATGGTCCGCGCGGATGTCAACGACGTCGTGTACAAAACGAAGCGTGAAAAGTACAACGCCGTCATCGAAGAAATCGAAAGGATGAAGGAACAGAACCGGCCGGTGCTTGTCGGCACCACCAGCGTCGAGGTCTCCGAGACCATCAGCCGGATGCTCAAGCGAAAGAACGTGCCGCACAACGTCCTGAATGCCAAACAGCATCAGCGCGAGGCGGAGATCGTTTCGCATGCGGGGCTCCCGGGTGTTGTGACCATCGCCACCAACATGGCGGGGCGCGGTACGGACATCAAGCTCGGGCCGGGCGTTCGGGAGGCGGGCGGTTTGCACATCGTGGGCACCGAGCGCCATGAAGCGCGCCGGATCGATCGCCAGTTACGTGGCCGGTCCGGACGGCAGGGAGATCCGGGCTCGTCACTCTTCTTCCTCTCGCTCGAAGACGACCTCATGCGCCTCTTCGGAAGCGATCGCATCGCTTCCATCATGGAGCGGATGGGTTTGAAAGAGGGAGAGGTCATCCAGCACTCGATGATCACCCGCTCCGTGGAACGGGCCCAGCGGAAAGTGGAAGAGAACAACTTCGGGATCCGCAAGCGGCTTCTGGAGTATGACAACGTGATGAACCAGCAGCGCGAGGTCATCTACTCGCGCCGGCGACGGGCCCTGGTAAGCGACCGCATCAAGGACGATATCATTGACCTTTTGGAGGAGTTTGCCCAGAAGATCGTGGGTAAATATTACGATGACGGGGACATCGAGGGCCTCAAGAATGATCTGCGCGCGCAGCTACTCGTTGATCTTCAGATTACTCCCGCCCGATTCCAGGAGATCGGCCATGACGGCGTACAACAGGAAATCGTCAAAGCCGCGACGGAATTCTACAAACGCAAGGAAGAGAAGCTTGGCTCCGAGATCATGGCAAAGATCGAGAAAATGGTGGTCCTGCAGGTCATCGACGAGAAATGGAAGGATCACCTCCGCGAGATGGATGACCTGAAGGAAGGGATTCATCTCCGCGCGTACGGGCAGAAGGATCCGCTGGTGGAGTACAAGACGGAAGGTTTCCGGATGTTCATGGAGCTGCTTGACCTTGTCAACACGGAAATCATCACCACCGTGTTCCGCCTCTTCCCGGCGCAGGCCGAGCAGATGCCGGTTCGCGCTCTGCAGCGCCCCCAGCAGATGCGCACGACGCACGATTCCGCGCTCGGCATGGGATTCCAGGCGAACCGGGAACCTGTGGCTGGCGCAGCTGCCGGCCCCTCTCCTGCAAAGCCCGGCAAACCGCAGCCAATCCATGTCGGCGAGAAAGTTGGACGCAACGACCCCTGCCCGTGCGGCAGCGGAAAGAAATACAAACAATGTCACGGCAGATAAGGGATCTCCCGCATGAAAAAAATCGAGGCGATTATCCGTCCGTTCCGCATCGACGATGTCCGCGAGGCACTTGCAGAAATTGGCGTGAAGGGGATGACGCTTACGGAGGTCAAGGGGTACGGCCGGCAGAAGGGGCACACGGAACTCTACCGCGGTTCCGAATATCAGATCGATTTTCTCCCGAAGCTGAAGCTGGAGGTGATCGTGGCCGACAAGATGGTCGACAAGGTCGTCGACACCATCATCAAGGCTGCCAAGACCGGCCAGGTGGGGGATGGAAAGATCTTCATCTATCCGGTGGACGACGCCGTGCGGGTTCGCACAGGGGAGTCCGGGGAGGAGGCCCTGTAATTATCCATAATGCAAGGATTATGGATAATTGATGCTGATGGACAACCAGGAGCAGATATCGGATACGTTCCGCGCCGGCTATGTGACCATCATCGGTGAACCGAACGTGGGTAAATCCACGTTGATGAACTCTCTGCTCAACCAGAAGATCTCCATCGTTACCAACAAGCCGCAGACCACGCGCCATAAGATCCTGGGCATTCTTTCCGCGTCCGACTACCAGATCATCTTTCTGGATACACCGGGCATCATCAAGCCTCGCTACATGCTGCAGGAGGTGATGATGCAATTCGCCTCGGCGGCAATCAAGGATGCCGACCTGCTCTTCTTCATGATCGACGCTACCGCCGCCGGGGTGCAAGAGAACGAACTGGCGCACGATGAGGCCTTCAGTCGACTGGAGGGACTCCGGAAACCGGTGTACCTCGTGATCAACAAGGTGGATCTCGTTCAGAAAGGTTCGCTCCTCCCTGTCATTGATTTCTATTCCAAAAAATTCCCTTTCCGGGAAATATTCCCGATCTCTGCCCTCAAGCAGGACGGGACCGGCGACCTTGTGGCTGCCGTGGTTCGTGCTCTCCCCGGGCATCCCCCGTATTATCCGCTCGATATCGTCAGCGAGCAGAATCAGAGGTTTTTTGTCGCTGAGATCATCCGCGAGAAGATCTTCCTCCGGACACAGGAAGAGATCCCGTATTCTACGACGGTCGACATTGTGGATTTCAAGGAGCGAGATACCGGCAAGTGGTTCGTGAGCGCGGACATTTATGTCGAGCGCGAGTCCCAGAAGGGGATCCTTATCGGCAAGAAAGGCGGAATGCTGAAAGAGATCGGTCTCCTTGCGCGAAGAGAGATTGAACAGTTCCTCGAGCACCCGGTGTACCTGGAGCTGCACGTCAAGGTGCGGGAGAATTGGAGAGGTGACAAGAACTGGCTGATACGGCTCGGCTACAAGACCGAATGACGCTGCGCTCAGCTGCCGTTGCACTCTCATTTATCCGAACGTGACGCGACAATCGTAAGTTAGCTGCTACCCAAGATGGACATCCGTCCTTTTCCCTGCTTTCCCCCACACCCTGGCCATCCGCAGCAACAGTTCTCGTGTCCCGAATTGCTCCTGTTATGCTCCGTCCCGCTCATAGATTATGATCTCCCAGTGGGGAAAATTGGATGGAATGTCCTTAAAAAACGTTATATTTAGACATGAGAAACGTTCGCTTCCTGACCTGGTTGGGTTTCATCATTATCAGCACCGTCTGGGGATCCACCTGGCTTGCAATCAAGATCGGTCTGCGCACCATGCCGCCGTTCTTTGCAGCTGGCTTCAGGTTTGTCGTGGCATCCGCCGTTCTCTACGGGATCATCCGGATGCGCAAGCTCCCAATCCCATTCACGCCCGACGCACGGAGAGTGTATTTTGCGCTGGGGGTTCTCTCTTTTGCTATCCCTTTTGCGCTCGCATACTGGGGGCAGCAGTTCATACCGAGCGGGCTTGGCAGCATTCTCTTCTGCGCGTTTCCTCTCTGGGTGGCAGTGTTTTCGCATTTCTTTCTTGTCAATGAGCGTCTAGACTTCTTCAAGGCCCTGGGAACACTGCTCGGTTTTATAGGGATCCTGATTGTGTTCTCTCCGGACCTCAGTTTGCCGGATAGCTCTGCAATTCCCGGGATGGCGGCTATCCTGCTGAGCGCGACGATGCAGGCGTATGCGCTGGTTGTGACGAAAAAGCATGGGCAGGCCATCAGCCCTTTCACAATGACTTTTGTTGGAATGGCCATGGCCTCGGTCCTCCTCCTCCTGCTCGGGCTTCTCGTTGAACCTACCTCCTCGATCGTGTGGAGCGGCGAGGCGGTCGGGTCCATTTTTTACCTGGCAATCATCGGTTCGGTACTGACATTTGTCTCGTACTACTGGCTGCTCAAACGTATCGACGCCGTGTATCTTTCATTGACCAGTTTCATCAACCCTATTGTTGCTGTCGTGCTTGGGGCGCTTATTCTTGATGAACGGCTGGCATCAACGGTGTTGGCGGGGGCAACGCTGGTGCTCACCGGCATTCTGGTCTCAAACGGGAAGGTGCTTTATGGGAAGATACGTGCCACGACGTGAAGGCCGACGGATCGCGTTTGCCGCCGCTTGTTCCATTCTTCTGTCCTCTCTTTGTTCTGCCCTTCTCGCCCAGGAGAAGCCCGCAGATTTCGGGAAGGATCGCGGAGCCGTCCCGGGGAAAACCAACCCGATCGCGGCATTGAAATATACCGGTCCGCAGCCGTTCGACGTCCTGCACTACGCGTTGGATCTCTCGTTCGCCATGACTACCGAGGATATGGGGGGAACGGTGGGAATGACGATGGTTCTGAAAGCTCCTACGGATTCGCTCATCCTGCATGAGGCCGCCCTCGCGCTCGACACAGTCCGTGTCGATGGCCTCCACAAGAGTTTTACCACTGATGCCACACAGGAGACCTTCACGATCAGGCTCGGCGCCATGCGCAACGCTGGCGACACGCTGCACATTGCCATCACCTATCGCCGGCTCCCGGGAATTGCGCGCCCCAGTGGCCGGCGTGGGTACTACTATTTTACACCCCAATCGGTCACCGGAGATCTTCCTGACACGCTTGGCTACACGATGTCAGAACCATCGGATGCACGCTTCTGGATGCCTTGTTTCGACGACCCATCCGAGAAGGGGACTGCGGAGATCAATGCCACAGTTCCTGTGGGCTATATCGCCGCATCCAACGGGCAGTACCTGGGAGTTACTCCCAAAGGTGATGGAACGGTAACATGGCACTGGAGGGAGGACCATCAGATTGCGCCATACCTCATGTGCGTGACGATTTCGAAGTGGGCCGTCTCCACCTATCCCTTCCTCCGGGCCGTGAACGACACGGTGCCGGTTCAGTATTATGTTTTCCGGCCCGACTCGGCACGGGCAGCGGCGTATCTCCCCACAGTTGCGCAAATGATTGGCGCGTACAGTCAGGTGTATGGAGCCTACCCGTGGGACAAATACGCGATGAGCGGCGTGACCCCGTTCAACTATGGCGGGATGGAACACCAGTCCATGACAACGCTCCTCCGCTCGATTGAAACGAGCGAGACCGTTGTTGCGCATGAGCTTGCCCATCAATGGTGGGGCGACCTGGTGACGTGCGGGACCTGGCCGGACATCTGGCTCAATGAAAGCTTTGCCACCTACAGTGAAGCGATCTGGCATGAGCATCTGGGCGGTTTCAACGCGTTGAAGAGCTATATGCAGGGGCTGCTGCATTTCTACTCCGGCTCCTGGAGCGGAGCGGTGTATGATCCGGAGGGGCAGGGGTTTAATCTGTTTGACGACGTGGTGTACAGCAAAGGAGCCTGGGTGCTCCACACCCTCCGCGGCGTGCTTGGTGATTCCGTTTTCTTCAGGACGCTTCGCGCCTACCGGCAGAAATTTTCCGGAGGCAATGCGGTGACAGACGATCTGCGTGCCGTCGCCGATTCTGTCTCCGGCACCAGCCTGGGGTGGTTCTTTGATGAGTGGATCTACAAACCCGGTTGGCCGGTGTATGCCTTCAGCTATACGTGGGCCGCGAATTCGATCACTTTGCGCGTTTATCAGCAGCAGTCTGCTCCACGACCAGTATACAGCATGCCCATCCAAATCCGCTTTTATCACGGCGGCGTCGATACGACGGTCGTTGTCCAGAATTCCGCGGTGAAGCAGGTGTACTCCATACCTCTTGCGTTCAATCCGGACAGCGCGAAATTCGACCCGGACAACTGGGTGCTCAAACAGCTCGTGGCGGCCCCGAATAGCGTGGAGGAGGCCCCGGCGCCGTTGACATATGGCCTCGATCAGAATTATCCGAATCCGTTCAATCCGTTGACAGTTATCAAATACACAATTGGAGGGGCCAGGGCTCACCAGCCCCACGGCGGTCTCGCGGGGGGGGCAGGGCTCAGTAGTGTCAAACTGGTCGTGTATGACATGCTTGGCAGGGAGGTGGCGGTACTGGTGAATGAGAGGAAAGTGGCAGGAAATTATGAGGCTACATTCGATGCCCGTGGCCTGGCAAGTGGAGTGTACATCTACCGCTTAACAGCAGGATCTTTTGTTGCCTCAAGACCGATGATTCTGGTGAAGTAAGTTGACCCGGCTTCGGAGCATCGGATGCTGTAAATCTTAATGGAAACGCGTCCAATCCAGTGAATCCGCAATCCTTCAACATACGCATCACACGGGAAGACATCACGCTCGATGAGAAGATCGAGAGCCTGCCTTCCGGACCGGGCGTCTATCAGCATAAAGACGCCGAGGGAAAGGTGCTTTATGTCGGCAAGGCGAAAAGCCTCCGGAACAGGGTCCGCCAGTACTTTCAAAAATCCCGCTCCGTAGATCCGCGCATAGAAGTGATGCTGTCAAAAGCGACCGATCTCGAGATCATCGTGACGGAGACCGAGGTTGAGGCGCTGATTCTCGAAGCGAACCTGATCAAGAAGCTCAAGCCGCGCTATAACGTCAGCCTGAAAGACGACAAGAGCTATCCCTACATCGTGATTACGAACGAGCCGTTCCCGCGTGTGTTTGTGACGCGGCAGATCCGCCGTGACGGATCGCGCTATTTCGGACCGTATACGGACGTCAAGAACGTCCGCGCGGCGCTGAAATCCGTGCGCGATATCTTCATGATCCGGAGCTGCAACTACTTCATCGACGAGGAGAGTATTCGCAAGCGCAAGATCAAGGTGTGCCTGGATTATCACATCAAGAAATGCGAAGGTCCCTGCGAAGGGCTGGTTTCCCGGGAACGGTACAACGCCATGATCGACCAGGTCGCGGCTCTGCTCCAGGGGAAAACCGCCTCGCTGATTGAGAGTCTGAGCGGGGAGATGGAACAGCTTGCCGGGCAGATGAAATTCGAGGAGGCGGCATTGTTGCGGGATAGGATCAAAGGGCTGCAGGCGTACACCGAGAAGCAAAAGGTGGTGGATCTTGACCGGACCGACAGGGATATCATCGGGTTTGCTGTTGACGGTGACGATGCCTGCGGGGTCGTCTTCAAGCTGCGTGAAGGGAAAATGATCGGCCGGCAACACTATTATATGGGCAATGTGGATCGGAAGCCGGCAAGCGAGGTCGTGGAGACGCTCTTGCAGCAGTATTATCTGGAGGCTGATTACATTCCGAAGGAAGTCCTGATTCCGGCGCCCATCGAGGATATGGAAGCGCTCCAGAAATGGCTCTCCGACCGTCGGGGCGAGCAGGTGATAGTAGCTCACCCGGAGGAGGGGGAGGAAGGAAAGCTCGTCCGGCTCTCCAATGCAAACGCAAAGTACCTGTTGGATGAGCTGAAAGTGCAGAAGATGAAGAGGGCCGACTACATCCCGCACCCGGTGCGCTCGCTGCAGCGAGACCTCAGTCTGAAGGAGCTACCCCGGAAGATCGAGTGCTTTGACATCTCGAACATCCAGGGTACCGACAGCGTCGCTTCCATGGTGGTCTTTGTGGACGGGAAACCCAAGAAGAGCGAGTACCGGAAATTCAAGATCGCTTCGGTGGCCGGACCCGATGATTTTGCGAGCATGAAAGAAGTCATCCGCCGGCGATACTCGCGGCTTCTGGAAGAGCACCAAACCCTGCCGGACCTGATCATGGTCGATGGAGGCAAGGGACAGCTCTCAAGTGCGGTTGAAGTGCTCGACTCCCTTGGCATTCACAATCAGTGTATCATAGGCCTGGCGAAACGATTGGAGGAGGTGTTCCTCCCGGGCAAGGGGGAGCCGGAGCTCATTGCCAAGAATTCCACAGGGCTCCGTCTGCTGCAACAGGTAAGGGATGAGGCGCACCGGTTTGCGATCTCGTTCCATCGCTCTCTTCGCACGAAACGCACCCTGCAGACCGAACTCCATCAGATTGGCGGGGTGGGAGAGAAGCGCGCGAAGGATCTGTTGGAGGCTTTCGGTTCCGTCCAGGGGGTAAAATTCGCCACCATGGACCAGCTTGCCGAGATTGTGGATGAGAAGACTGCGGCGAAGATACGAGAGTACTTCGATTCGGCGGACACTACTGGATCACTACCTGGTGCTGAGGCCGGGGACAAGACGAACACAGAGCGCACCGAGAACTCAAAGGGCCACAGAGAGAAAGATTGAGATCATGGAGAAAAACAAAACCGTGGTCCGGCCTTTTGACTTTTCGCTTATCTTCTGCTACCTTTCTTCGTGAAATTCTTCCTCTTTCTTTCGGAGAGCAGACGACTCGCATGGGCAGTGTGTGCTTTGTGCCTGCTGTTTCTCAGCTTTCCCTGGATGCCCGGGTGTTCTGACGAGGGTGCTTCCGCGCCGCCTGACCTTCCCCCCTCACAGCTTCAGGCTGCGCGCGACACCATCACCGTGGAAGGCAGAAAGCTCTTTCTCGCGACATTCATCTGGCGAGACTTCATGCCTGTGAGCCCGCCTGATGGCAAACCGTTGATCGCCGTTCTCTACGTCACTGCAACAGACACGGTACCTCTCCCGGGTTCCATATCCGCCGATGCGGTCTGGATTGTCTATGACAATCAGGTATGGAAGTCATGGCTTCGCGATGACCCCGCAGCCGGGGAGAACAAACGATATCGGTTGGTCAAGATTGCCCGCGAGGGCCCCAACTGGGGGCCAGGAGTTGCGGTTGACGTTGTTGTGCGGGTCTTCGACGGAAGTCACAATGCCTTCCTCCTACGGGCGCCCAGCCAGTGGATCAGCCGGACTGACTAAGTCCCTTGACCAGGAAGGCGTCACAGGCTCATCACATCAACCCCTGCGGCTGCCGAAGGGTCGAAGGGCTTTGCTTTTGTCAGACTGTTGGTTTACATTATGTTGATTTTTCCTTCCCACTGTACTTTCTCAAACCGAGCGGTCGCCACGTACCTCGCTGCCATCGAATCAAGGACAAGACGATGAAACTCATTGTGCACAGACTCATAGGGGGAGCCGTACTGGCGGGGCTGGCTCTTGCGACAACGACGTTGCCCGATGATGTCAGGCGAACCATCGGCATTTCTGTGGCAGTTGCGTCCTTGTTTCTGCTCATTCTCAGTCGTGTTCATCTGGGCTCCTCATTCTCGATCAAGCCTGAGGTGCGCGAGCTGGTAACGAAAGGGCTCTACTCGCGAATTCAACATCCGCTCTACTTCTTTCTCGATACGCTGCTGTGGGGCTTGATCGTCTGCTTCAACTTTCCGTGGGCTCTGCTGGCCTGGGGCATTCTGCTTGTGGTCCACGTCATCGAGGCGAAGCGTGAGGAAGGTCTGCTCCGATCGGCGTTTGGTGAGAAGTACGCTGCCTATCAGTCCCACACATGGTTTTGAGTCAGGGATAGCAGCGTCCTCATTCTTCATTTTTGAGAGACCTCCATGGAATATCGTGAGCTGGGACGCACAGGATGGAAGGTGTCTGCGGTCAGTTTCGGTGCCTGGGCGATCGGCGGCACATGGGGAGAGGTGGATGACAGGGAATCGTTGGCGGCATTGCACCGGGCACTTGACCTGGGGGTGAATTTATTCGATACTGCCGACGTCTATGGTGACGGGCGGAGCGAACGTCTGCTGGCGCGGCTTCGCAGAGAGCGCAAGGAACCGTTTCTTGTTGCCACGAAAGCCGGCCGGAGGATATACCCTCACGTTTCAGGAGGCTACACGCGGGAGAACCTCACGGCATTTGTCGACCGAAGCCTGCAAAACCTGGAGGCAGACTCGATCGACCTGCTGCAGCTTCATTGCCCTCCGACGGAGGTGTATTACATGCCGGAGGTCTTTGCCGTGCTGGACGACCTGACAAAGGTGGGGAAGCTCCGCCACTACGGCGTCAGCGTGGAGAGAGTTGAAGAAGCGCTGAAAGCCATCGAGTTCCCGGGCGTCCAATCCGTCCAGATTATCTTCAATATCTTCCGCCAGCGTCCTGCCGACCTTCTCTTCCGTGAGGCAGAACGAAATCGCGTAGGAATCCTGGCCCGGCTTCCCCTCTCTTCCGGCATGCTGGCCGGGAAGCTCACACGTTCAAGCACGTTTTCCCCTGACGACCACCGTTCATTCAATCGCCACGGGGAGGCGTTCGACCGGGGAGAGACCTTTTCCGGAATTGATTTCGAGACGGGACTACAGGCGGTGGACGCGCTTCGTCCGCTCGTGCCGCCCGGGATGACGCTCGCACAGATGGCCTTGCGGTGGATCCTCATGTTTCCCGCGGTCACCTGTGCCATCCCCGGCGCAAAGCGGCGAATACAGGTCGAGGAGAATGTTGCCGCGGCGGGGCTCCCGCCACTACCCGAATCGACAATGGCAGAAATCCAAAAGCTGTACGATCGCCGGATCCGTCCCCTCGTCCACCACTACTGGTAGGCACTATGTCTACGAAACCGTTTGCCGATCAGAAGAAGCAGCCGACGGGCACAGACCTCAGGGAAACGATCGGACAGCCGTTTCTCCTGGTCGAAGAGGTCCTCGCCGGATTGCAGTCGGAATTTCAGAATATTTCCTGCGAGTGGAAGTATACGAAGAACTCCGGATGGTACATCACGTACAGCCGGGGGAAGAGGCGCCTTTTCTATCTGTTCCCGGCCAATGGCGATTTCCTTCTCAAGATGGTCCTCAACGACCGCGCCCTCGAAGAGATCAGGGGGGAGGCCTTTCCAAAACATATACACGACATGATTCGGGGAGCGAAGAAATACCCGGAAGGCACGCTCTGTGAGTTTACCAGGAACAACTTCAAGGTTGCCACGATGCTGGAATTGCTCAGGATCAAGATATCGAACTAAAGGAGACGCTATGAGCGACCCAACGCTCCACCAGTCCAGGCGCCGCTTCTTTCGAGACGCAGCTTTTGGCGCCGCGGCTTTGATGTCGCTAGGAAGCGGCGCCGCGGCGGTCAAGAAGAATCCCGCCGCATTCAAACTCAAATACGCCCCGCCCTTTGGCATGTTTGAGCAGCATGCGGGCAAGGATCCCCTGGACCAGCTGAAATTCATGGCCGACCAGGGCTTCCGCGCGGTGTTTGACAACGGATTGATGAATCGCCCCGTCGCCGAGCAGGAAGCCATTGCCAGGGAAGCCGCGCGCCTCGGCATGGACGTCGGCCCCTTTGTCGCCTACGCGGATTTTCCAGTGAAATCGTTTGTCACCCGGGACGACGCGGTGCTCGAAATGTTGGGCGCAAAGCTCAAAGCTGCAGTGGAGACTTCAAAGCGGACCAATGCCAGGACGACGCTTGTTGTCCCTGGCCGTTTTGATGAAAGCCTGGATTGGGATTACCAGACCGCCAACGTCGTTGAAAATCTCAAACGCTGCTCCGCGCTCTGTGAACCCGAAGGCCTTGTCATCGTGATTGAGCCGCTCAATCCCAAAGACCATCCGGGACTTTTTCTGACAAAGATGTCCCAGGCATATCAGATCGTTCGTGCGGTCGGGAGCCCGGCCTGCAAGATCGTGGACGATATTTATCACCAACAGATTACGGAAGGGAACATCATCCCCAACATTGATGCCTGCTGGGATCAGATCGGGGCATTTCATCTCGGAGACACCCCCGGCCGGAAAGAGCCGGGCACCGGAGAGCTCAATTTCCGGACGATCTTCGGGCATATACAGGCAAAAGGATATCAAGGGGTTCTCTGCATGGAGCATGGGAAGAGCCAGAAGGGCAAAGAAGGAGAACTTGCGGTCATCAACGCGTACCGGACCTGCGACATTTCTTAATGAATGAGGATGACAATGAATGACAATCCTGAAATCACCAGGCGCGAGTTCATCAAGGCAGCTTCCGTGGCATCTCTTACGGCAGTGGTTTCCGGCCCCGGTATTCTCCACGCCGCCGGTGCGGAAAAGATTCGGGTCGGTCTGATCGGGTGCGGCGGGAGGGGGACGGGCGCGGCCATTGATTGCGTCGAAGCTTCACACGATGTTGTCATCGCAGCCCTGGGCGATCTGTTTCCCGACAGGGTGGAAGAATCGCTGAACCGTCTGAAGGAGAAACTCGCCAAGGAAAATGTCGCCGTGACTCCTGCAACATGTTTCTCCGGTTTTGACGCATTCAAGAAAGTCGTCGCTTCGGATGTGGATCTGGTGATCCTTGCTACGCCTCCGTTTTTCAGGCCGCAACACTTCCAGGCAGCCGTCGAAGCGGGGAAACACATCTTCATGGAGAAACCTGTCGCCGTCGATCCCACCGGTATACGGTCGGTGATGGCCACGGCAGACCTCGCGGGGCAAAAAGGACTGTCGGTTGTGGCCGGCACGCAGCGCCGTCATCAGGCGCACTATGTCGAGATCATGAAGCGAATCTGGGGAGGCGACATCGGTGAGATCGTGGCAGGACAGTGTTATTGGAACATGGGTTCGCTCTGGGTGGAACGGGCGGCGCAGAATTGGGCCGACCGTATCATCCACAATTGGTCAGACATGGAGTGGCAGGTTCGGAACTGGCTCTTCACGGTCTGGTGCGGCGGCGATCACATCTGCGAACAGCATGTCCATAATCTTGACGTCATGAACTGGGCAATGGGGACGCATCCCGTGAAGTGTACAGGGATGGGGGGGCGGGCCGCACGTACCGATCCCATGTACGGCAACGTCTTCGACCACTTTGCAGTCGAGTACGAGTATCCCAATGGAGCCCGGATCCTGAGCATGTGCCGTCAGACGGGAGGGGCTGCGGACAATGTCTCGGAACGGGTGGTGGGGACGAAGGGCTTCTCGTATACAGACGGGGCAGATGGATATATCAAAGGGGCGAAACCGTACGCCACCGAGAAAGCATCCCCGAACCCGTATGTCCAGGAGCATATCGACCTGATTGCGAGCATCAAAGCCGGGATACCGCTCAACGAGGGAAGACAGGTTGCCGAAAGCACATTGACTGCCATCATGGGCCGGATGAGTGCTTATACCGGCCGTTCCTTGGGCTGGGACTGGGTGTTGAACAGCTCAAAGCTCGATCTCACACCTCCTCACTACGAGTGGAAGGCCCTGCCGCCGCTCGAGGTTGCCGTTCCAGGGAGGACGGTGCTCGTATAGTCTATGGCCAGAAAAGTGCTTGCGGAGAACCTGGAAGCAATCATTTGGTCCTGTGCGTTAGTGTGGCTGGCTCTTTCTGATCCGGTGGGAGCATCGCACTTCACACTTTGTCCGCTCAGAATCCTGGGAATCGAATTCTGTCCTGGCTGCGGCCTGGGCATGGCAGTGTCTTATGCGCTTCACGGGCAATTTGTCGAATCGTTCCACCAACATCTTCTGGGAATTCCCGCGATCGTTATTCTCGCGGCCCGGATCGCCACGCTGGCAAGAGATGCATGCAAACGATACACCATGATAGATCACTTTGCCATTTACCAAAGGAACCTGTATGCCCAACGCCATGCAGTTGATGCCGACACTCGAAGGGGATGAAATGGTTTTCGTCCAGGGTCTGATCAAAGACATGAATGACAACCAGGCGCAGCTTTTTGCAAACATGTATCTCGGCAGGAGAAGGGACCCGCAAATAATTCTTCTGACGGCCGTTTTGGGATTCATTGTCATCGCAGGAGTTCACCGGTTCCTGCTCGGCCAGATCGGGATGGGATTGTTGTTCCTTTTCACGGCGGGTCTCTGCTTCATCGGGACCATCGTTGATCTGGTCAATCACAAAAAGCTCGCTTTCGAATACAACTCAAGAGAAGCGCAACAGGTAGCCGTGATGGTGAAGGCGTCGAGCTGAGTGACAGCATGGACAGGTTTCCACTGTAGCGAAGTTTTTCCCCTGCGAAGTCGCAGGGGGGAGGCGTTTCTCTCAGGGGGAGCGCGAACGGCGGATTTGTAGTCCTGCCCGGCATATGCCAGGCAAATGCCTGGCTCCAAAACAGGGAGATACATATGAAAAAGGCAATATTGCTCGCGTCTGTACCCGTGCTTGCCCTTCTCCTGAACGGTTGCTTTCCCGGCGGCGGGACCTACTCCACACAGGAACCCGCAGGGTTCTTCTCCGGCGTCTGGCACGGATGGATCGCCCCGGTCTCCCTCATCGTCGGGCTGTTCAAGGACGGCGTGAGAATCTACGAGCCGTACAACACGGGATGGTGGTACGATTTCGGGTTCTATATCGCGGTGATCGCAGGGTTCGGCGGCATTGCCTTGTCCCGGAAAGGAAAAAAAGCCGAACACCAGGCCTGATCGGCGTCGACAAAACGATTCGACAACATACTGGAGATTCCAATGCGAACCTCTGCGGGTCTTTTCATCCTCATTGTTGCAACAGTCGTGGGAGCGCTGGCACAGGCGGAGAAGGACATTGAAGGGGGAAAGGACCATCCGCTCCTTTCCCGAATGCCTGGGTACTATCTCTCCAGTTACGGAACAAAAGATTTCGACGTCTACTCAACAGCATACCTCGACGGCAAAGATGCGCAGTGGGAAGGGAACCGCACCACGCTGGGATATACCCGGACGACGGGGTCCAAAGAAGTGAGTATGGTCCAGATCTCGCGCAACTATCAGAACGCGATAAAAAAGATCGGAGGGCAGATCCTGTACAACGATGAACGAATTGTCGTCGCGAAGATCATCAAGACAGGAGCCACTACCTGGGTGGAGATTTCCGCCTTCAACGACGGCCGAGACTATCAGATCGTCGTGGTGGAGCCGAAGCCGATGGAGCAGGAAGTTGTCGCTGACGCTTCGGCACTCAGCCAGAGTATTGCAGCCACCGGAAAGGCCATCGTGTATGGTATCTATTTTGACACCGGGAAATCGGTGCTGAAGCCGGAATCCGATCCAACGCTGGAACAGATCACGAAGCTGCTTACGCAGGAGCCGCAGATACAGCTCTATGTTGTGGGACACACCGATAATGACGGCGCGCTCGAATTCAACTTGAAATTGTCTGCGGATCGGGCAGCCGCTGTGGTCAAGGCGCTGGTGGGGCGCGGAATCAATGGATCCCGCCTCGCATCCGCGGGAGTGGCTTCCTATTGTCCGGCTGCCTCGAACAAAACCGACGATGGCAAGGCTAAGAACCGGCGGGTGGAGCTGGTGGCACGCAACTGACGATTGGAAAGAGAGCGGCCACCATGATATTTGGTCTGAACGGACCAGCCGCCAGCGCCACTTCAATTCTCTTGCAGTCGGTCATCTGAAGGCTCCCTCAGGCGTCCCGAACCCCCGGGGGATTGTTCTCTACCATTCACTGGAGGCACTCTTATGCCCCATGCACTGAGCCGCAGAGGCTTTTTGAAATCCGGAATCTCCGGCGGACTCGCGGCTGCCGCACTGCCCGCGCTCACGAACGTGAAAGCTGCCGCTCTTCCTTTCGTGCAAAAAGACGCTGTTGACAGCGGCGAGCTGGACGAGATATCCATTGCCGAGCTTCAGGAAGGGACGACCTCAGGGAAGTACACTGCGCGGAGACTGGCAGAGATCTACCTGTCGCGCATTGACGCCATCGACAAACAGGGACCATCTCTTCACAGTGTGATCGAGGTGAATCCGGATGCGCTCTCCATTGCGGACGACCTGGACAAGGAGCGGAAAGAGAAGGGGCCCCGTGGCCCGCTGCATGGCATTCCGGTTCTCATCAAAGACAACATCGATACCGCGGACCGCATGTTTACGACCGCGGGGTCGTTGGCGCTGGCTGGGGCGAAACCTCCCGCCGATGCCTTCGCCGTGCAACAACTGCGCCGGGCCGGTGCGGTCGTCCTCGGGAAGACGAACCTGAGCGAATGGGCTAACATCCGTTCCACCCATTCTACAAGCGGGTGGAGCGGGCGCGGAGGGCTGACGAAGAATCCATATGCATTGAATCGCAATACGTCGGGTTCGTCCTCCGGATCGGCCGTCGCTGTGTCAGCAAGCCTCTGCGCGGCTGCAGTGGGAACCGAGACGGACGGCTCAATCGTGTCTCCGTCGTCGATCAATGGCATCGTCGGCATCAAGCCCACGGTGGGGCTTGTGAGCCGCACCGGCATCATCCCCATTTCCCACACGCAAGACACCGCCGGTCCCATGGGACGGACGGTTCGCGACGCTGCGACCTTGTTGGGGGCTCTTGCAGGCGTGGATGCCGACGATCCAGCCACTCTCCCTGGCCGCGGAAGAGCATCTGTGGATTACACTGCATCCTTGAACCCTCGCGCTCTCTCGGGAGCCAGGATCGGAGTGGTTCGCAAGTACTTCGGTTTCCTGGGCGCGGTGGACAAGATCATCAATGGCGCGCTGGATGTGATGAAGCAGCAGGGTGCAATCCTGGTCGACCCGGCGGATATTCCAACCATCGGGAAGTTTGATGATTCAGAGCTCACCGTCCTGCTGTATGAACTCAAGGCGGATTTGCATGCGTATCTTTCCCGTCTTGGTCCAAAGGCGCCTGTCCGCACGCTCAAGGATGTCATCGAATACAACGAGAAGAACGCAGCGCAGGAGATGCCCTATTTTGGGCAGGAACTGTTCCTGAGAGCCGAAGCAAAAGGGCCCCTGACGAGCAAGGAATACCTGGATGCGCTCAAGAAGGACATGCGTATGTCGCGGAAAGAGGGGATCGATGCCGTGATGGACAAGTTCAAGCTCGACGCGCTTGTCGCCCCGACGGACGGGCCTGCCTGGATGACCGACCTGGTGGTCGGTGATCATTTCATTGGGGGAAGTTCCACAGCCGCGGCTGTTGCCGGTTACCCGAGTGTCACCGTTCCGGCTGGATTCATCTTTGGCCTGCCCGTCGGCGTTTCCTTCTTTGGCCGGGCATGGAGCGAATCGAAGCTGATCGGACTGGCATTTGCGTTCGAGCAGGCGACCCGGGTTAGGAAATCTCCCGCGTTTCTCCCGACAGTAAGGTTGGAACCGTAAAAGCCAGGTCGTCAACGGCCCGGTACACACTACATCGATTTCTGAAAGGATCATTCATGAGAACACTGCGTGTCGTACTTTGCCTGTCGCTGCTTTCGATTGTCCCCGTGCTCCTTTCCGCCCAAGGGACGCAGCAGAAGGACCGTGCCGTTTTTGTCCAACCAAAGAATGAATTTATGGACAGCATGAGAACTGAGGCGGACAGGTTCAACAAGAAGGAGGAAAAACCGGAACGTGCATTCCGGCTGGACTTCGCTGGAATCCCTCACCCGGAATCCGTGAACGAGTTCACCCGTTCCTGGCACACGCCGCCGGTGTCCCAGGGATTTTCAGGAATGTGCTGGTGTTTTTCAGCCACATCATTCTTCGAATCGGAAGTTTATCGTCTGACAAAGAAAGAGGTCAAACTCTCCGAGCTCTACACGGTCTACTGGGAGTACGTTGAGAAAGCCCGCCGGTTTGTGGCGGAGCGCGGGAACTCGGAATTCAGTGAAGGGTCCGAAGCAAATGCCGTTCCAAGAATCTGGAGAAAATACGGCGTCGTGCCCGCCTCCGCATACACCGGTCTGCTCCCCGGGCAGAAATTCCACGACCACCGGGCTCTGATCGCGGAAATGCAGGGCTATCTGACTTCGCTCAAAGAGAACAATGCCTGGAATGAAGAAACAGCACTTGCCACCATCCGCAGCATTCTGGACCATTACCTTGGCCGGCCGCCCGAGTCGATCCAGGTGGGTGGAAAGTCTATGACGCCTGCCGAATATCTGGCAAATGTCCTCCGGCTCCGTCTCGACGACTATGTGGAGATCATGTCGTTGATGGAGAAGCCGTACTATCAGAAGGTCGAGTATGAGGTCGGAGACAATTGGTGGCACAGCAAGGACTATTACAACGTGCCGTTGGACGACTTCATGGCGGTGCTGAAGAAGGCGATTCGGAACGGGTACACGCTCTGCATCGGCGGAGATACTTCGGAGCCCGGGTACGAAGGACATGCGGGTTTCGCGGTCGTTCCATCGTTTGATATTCCAGGCGCGTATATCGACGAGTACGCGCGACAGTTCCGTTTCAGCAATCATACTACCGGCGACGATCACGGCATTCACGTCGTGGGATACACGGCAAAGGAGGGAACCGATTGGTACCTGATCAAGGATTCCGGTTCCGGATCGCGGAACAATTCCCATCCGGGGTATTATTTCTACCGTGAAGATTATGTGAAGCTCAAGATGATGGGTTTCACGGTGCACAAAGATATGGCGGCGGAGATACTGAAGAAAGTTGCCGCGAATTGACCTGATCCCAGGAATCGCGCCGGGGGGCAGGCAGAAGTGGGGAGAGACAGTCGCCAAGCTTGACAAAGGACATGAGGAGGGTTCGAATGGTCACATCCATCGTGCTGCTGAAAGTGGGAAGAGGAAAGGTCAATGACATAGCGGAAAAGCTTGCCGAGATGGGCGGCATATCAGAGGTCTATTCCGTCGGCGGAAGGATTGACCTGGTCGCCATCATTCGGGTGAAGAGCAATGAAGATCTTGCCGACATGGTCACGAGGCAGATTGCGAAACTCGAAGGGATCGAGAGCACCGAAACACTCATTGCGTTCCGGGCTTATTCACGCCACGACCTGGAAGCGATGTTTTCAGTGGGGTTTGAAGGCTGATCAACGCGCGCTGGTCAAGTCCGTGCGCTCCGAACAGGGGAGTGGTTCGGAGCGCGGAACACAGGGGTTTCGAATTTTCAGCTTGCGCGGTGGATGAGGGGGGCGCTGCCCTGGGGCGAACCCTGCTTTGCGATGAGCGACTCGAGAAAGGCCGCTCTCATGCTGTCATCGCACGAGCGAACATGCCTGAAGAACAGAAGGAATCCAGCCATAACTGCCAGGTAAATGAAAGCGCCTGTTAAGAATGTCATGTTGTCCCCCCCAATGATCACTTTGAAGTGATTTCTGAGAGAGTATAGCAACAAGCTCCGTGCCCTTCTCCGTCCTCAATGAAGTGCATCTTTTCCTTCGAAAACCCAGCCGGGACCACTTTCCGGTAGAACAGACTTGAGAATTCTACAAATGTGGTCGGACAAAACACCCGCCAAACTACCTTTTTTCCTCTTGATACTTTTCCCGGTATTTCAGCTACATCCTCTTTTGTCGGATTGACGGCCAGGTGGCCAAATTGGTGCCCGCAAGCAGTCTCCTTCTTTCACCTCTCTGGCTGCCGCACTGGGGAAGGTTTGTGGTACGGAATTGGTAAAGGATTGGAGAACGATGTCCACTCTTCGGCGCCATGAGAATTCGACTTTCATCTATCCTTACCCTGTTTTTGATGACGGCCGTCACCATTCTCGACTGCTTGTGCCTTCCATCGGGGATTACAGGACGAACGCTCAAGCCGGGTTCTGTGCCCGGATGTGCCATGCATGGATGCCATTCAGGTTCTGAAAATGCATCGGTGACAATCAAAGCGCCAGCCTTCCTCCGAATCAACGAGGTCGCTCGTTGCACTGTGCTGGTCGTCGGGACCAGTACCGGAATCGACATCTCCGCCTCAGACGGTGTTCTTGACCCGGTTGCTCGTCTGCTGGGGGTCAACGGCGAATTGACGCATCCATCACCCGGCATTGGGGTTTATGTCTTTGACTACACAGCTCCCGGCACGCCGGGAACCCAAACCTTGTATGCCGCGGGGCTGTCCGGAGGAGCATCCGGGCCATGGAATTTTGCCACCAATAAGCTCATCTACGTTGATCTCGTGGCATCGGAACAGGGATCGTCACCCCCTCCGGGTTTCTTCCTCAGGCAGAATTTCCCCAATCCGTTCAATCCGTCCACCCGGATCCGCTTCAGCATTCCGGAGAAGGCGCCAACAACGCTGAAAGTATACAACGTGTTAGGGGAATTGGTCTCAGTCCTCGTGGATGGCTGGTTAGAGCCGGGGGAGTATTCGGTCTCCTGGAATCCAAGAGGCTTTCCCAGCGGGGTCTATATCTACAGGCTGAAATCAAGGGATGCCACGGAGACGAAGCGGCTGGTTCTCTTGAAGTAGCAAGAGAGAAGGGGCTGGGGGTCAGGTGCTTGGGGTTAGTGATAACAGTGTGATGTGTCTGTGGCAAAGAAAGGGGATCAGTTGTTGAATTTGTTGATATTTCTTCGTATCGTTCTTGCACCAAACCGGGTTCTCCCCACAACACATAATCAAGAGGACAATTAATGAAACACGTATTGACGGCTGCTCTCATTGCCCTGTTCGCGCTGAGCTTCACGATGGCTCAGGACAAGACTGTCCAGAAGGAAAAGAGCACCACGGCGACGACATCGACGACGAAAAAGACGGGTTGCTGTGCTCAAAGCAAAGCGTGTGCGGACATGAAGGATTGCCCGGCTATGTCGAAGCAGGGGACGACGAACGAGAAAGAAGTTGCGAAGCCAGCAGAGACGAAGCCCGCCGAGACCAAGTAGGAAGAGATCAGTCGCAAGTTCCAAAACAACTCGACTTAGCACTTCATGCTAAGTCGTTGTTGTTTTGTCCGACTGACTCTCGGTAGAAACAACAGATTGAAAAACTGAACCACGTATTCGTGAACATTTTCCGACTTCTTGTTTCTCAGAACCAAATTCGCTATATTGCCCCTGTTGGGCGATTAGCTCAGTTGGTTTAGAGCGCACGGTTCACATCCGTGAGGTCATAGGTTCAAGTCCTATATCGCCCACCAACCCTTTAATTCGGCACGGGAGGCCGACAAGGGATCGATGATCAACCACGCAGAGTATCTTGCAAACGACAGGTTGGGCGAGCCCACTCGCCGTTGACCTCCAGCCCGCATCTCGGGTCTGGAGGTTTTTTTATGCCCGCCCATTGACTATCAATAGGAGGATTCTCCATCATGCGGAAACTCAAAGCGCAGATCATGGACGAGGCGGGATTGGACCGCACCATCACTCGCCTGGCCCATGAGATCCTGGAGCGGAACAAGGGTGCGGAAAGCATCGTGATCGTCGGCATCCGGACGCGCGGTGAGTTCATCGCCCGCAGGATCGCCAGAAAGATCGAGGAAGTGGAAAAAGTGACGTTGAATATCGGCTCGCTGGACATCACGCTCTACCGGGATGATCTTCTCGGCAAGCTGGAGCAGCCGCAGCTCAAGGCCACCGAGATCCTGTTCGACCTCAACGACAAGAACATCATTCTTATTGATGACGTGCTTTACACCGGCCGGACGATCCGGGCAGCGCTCGATGAGCTCATCGACCTGGGGCGCCCCAGCACCATTCAGCTTGCCGTGCTGATCGACCGGGGTCACCGCCAGCTCCCTATCCGGGCGGATTTTGTGGGAAAGAACGTGCCGACATCGTCCAGAGAGTCCATCCGTGTGCACGTCAAGGAAGTCGACGGCGAGGATTCTGTGCTGCTCATGCATCCCGATGAAAACGAAAAGTAAAGGAATAACACATGCCTCTTCAGAGTAGACATCTCCTGGGCCTTGACGGGATGAGGCGGGAAGACATCCAGCTGATTCTCGATACCGCGGTGTCGTTCCGTGAGGTCCTCGACAGGCCGATCAAGAAAGTGCCCCCGCTCACGGGGAAGACTGTCGCAAACATGTTTTTTGAAAACTCCACCCGTACGCGTCTTTCTTTTGAGCTGGCAGAACGGCGCCTTTCAGCTGATGTCCTTGGCTTCACGGCAACGGGCAGCAGTGTCAGCAAAGGAGAAACGCTCAAGGATACCGCGCGGAACATCGAGGCAATGAAGATCGACATGGTGGTGATGCGCCACTCGGCTGCCGGCGCTCCTCATTATCTCTCCAGGGTTATCGAGTCGAATGTCATCAATGCCGGCGATGGGGGCCATGAGCATCCTACACAGGCGCTGCTGGATATGTACACCATCCGGGAACGGCACGGGCGCATTGAGGGGCTGAACGTCTGTATCGTCGGCGATATTTCGCACAGCCGGGTGGCCCGGTCCAATATCTACGGCCTCAAGACCATGGGTGCCAACGTCTCCGTCTGCGGGCCGGCGACCATGATACCGCGCGAAATTGAAAAGCTCGGAGTGGAGGTCTACCACCATCTGGACGATATCCTGCCGCGCGTCGATGTGCTGAACGTGCTGCGCATCCAGCTGGAACGCGACGCCGGGCGCCTCTTCCCGTCGATCAGGGAATATCATAACTGCTACGGCGTAACGCGAGCGCGCCTGGACAAAGCGGGGCGCGCAGTGACGATCATGCATCCCGGGCCCATCAACAGGGATGTGGAAATCTCCGCCGATGTGGCCGACAGCGAGCATTCCGTAATTCTGCAGCAGGTTCTCAACGGCGTGGCCACACGCATGGCCGTTCTTTATCTGCTCTCAACGAAATGACCATCAAACCCGAAGGCAACCATGCAAATCCTTTTGAAAGGTGGCACCCTCATAGACCCCCCCTCAGGGCGTGACGAGCAGATCGACATCCTTATCCGGGACGGCAAGATTGAAACAATGGGCAAGGGCGTCAGTGCCTCTGCTGCCCAGGTGATCGAGCTGAAAGGAATGCTTGTGGCTCCCGGCTTCATGGACATGCACGTGCATCTTCGAGAGCCCGGGTTCGAATACAAGGAGACCATCCTTACCGGCTGTACTGCGGCCGCGGCAGGCGGCTTCACGTCTGTGTGCTGCATGCCGAACACCAATCCCCCCATCGACGACGAATCAGTCATCCGGTTCATTCAGGCAAGGGCGAAAACCGTGCTCGGCGGGCTCGTTGACGTCCATCCCGTGGCCGCCGTGACGATCGGTCGAAAGGGGGAACGTATCGCGCCGCTCGCAGAGTTGGCGGCCGCCGGAGCTGTCGCCTTTTCGGACGACGGGGATCCGGTGCACGACGCGGAGATCATGCGCCGCGCCCTGGAGTATGCGCACATGTTCGGGAAACCGATCATTCAGCACGCGCAGGAGCTCTCTCTCACAAAAGGAGGTGCAATGAATGAAGGCTTCGCGGCCACAGAGCTGGGACTTGCGGGCATGCCCCCGATAGCCGAGGAGATCATGATTGCACGCGATCTCAAGCTTGTGCGCTATACAGGAGGGCAGTATCATGTCGCGCATCTGAGCACGGCGGGCAGCGTCGAGCTTGTCCGGCAGGCGAAGAGCGCGGGACAAAAGGTCAGCTGTGAGGTCACTCCCCATCACTTCACGCTCACTGATGATGCCGTCCGTACCTTCGACACGAACACGAAGATGAATCCCCCGCTTCGCACGGCCGATGACGTGGAGGCGCTTAAACAGGGACTGCGGGATGGAACAGTGGACGTCATCGCGACTGATCATGCCCCGCATTCATTCGACGAGAAGCAGGTAGAGTACCCGTCGGCTCCGTTTGGCATCATCGGCCTGGAGACCGCGGTGGGGCTTGCGGTGACGGAGCTCGTCTGTAAAAACATCATCACACTCTACCAATTGGTCGAAAAGTTGTCCACAAACCCGCGCCTCGTCCTGGGCTTGCCGACGATAAAGATCTCAGAGGGCGAAACGGCGAACCTGACGATCATTGATCCGGCGGGGCCATGGGTGGTGGATCCAACCGTGTTCAAGTCTCTCTCAAAGAACACACCCTTCGGCGGCAGGCGGCTGACCGGCCGGGCCCTGGGAGTGATAAACAACGGGCAAAGCTACTGGAACTGAATGTTCTCTCCTCGACAGGGCCAGATCGAGGGTAGGTGCGGCCTTCGAGCGGCAAGACACCGGAGTTGTTTGACCGCCACCTGCGGCTGGCTCGTTTTCTGTTGTCTCTGAGACCGTCCTCATTTGTGGACGACTGCACACCTACCGCTACATGCCTTCCCAGAAATGTGCATAGAACGTGCGATTTTCTAAAGGTTTTCCCGCCTCCTGACTGGCACGCGGTTTGAGTTCCACCAGTGCAGAGTTCGAAGGAGGTCACCATGAAACCCTTGATATTCCTGATCATTGCCGCCTCCATTGCGATGGCTGGATGCGTGGAGGGAATCAACCATCCCGACATGAACCCGCCAACTCCTCCGACCGGCCTGAGTACCGCCACGGGGGACAATTTTATAGAGCTTTTCTGGAGGAAGAATCCAGAGCGTGACGTCGCGGGCTACAATGTCTTTGCAAGCGCATCCTACGATGGAAGGTATGAATTGATTGGCTCGACGGAAACGCCGTACTTTCTGGACAAGGATGCAGTGAACGGAAACATCTACTATTATGCCGTAACAGCCTACGATTACGATGGAAATGAGAGCGAGCTGAGCAGGGATGTTGCCTATGACATCCCGCGGCCCGAAGGGTATGACGTCCAAATGACCGACTATCATCTCTACCCCGCAACGGCAGGGTACGATTTCTCGGGCTACGCCATCGTACGCTATGATGACGACAATGCGGACATGTATCTGGAAAACTACAATGGCTTGATGTACATGAACGTGCGGACCGATACGGACATTCAGGATATGGGTGCCACGGCATCGATCCTTGATATCGGCGCAGCCCCTTCCGACGGGTGGTCGCCAACGCACGACGTCCGCCTGAAAGCGGGACATACCTACGTGATCTGGACGTGGGACGACCACTTCGCGAAGTTCCGGGTTCAGTCTCTGTCGCCCAGCAGGGTGGTCTTTGACTGGGCATACCAGACCAAGCCGTCGACGACACTGCTGAAACGCAGCAGTTCAGGGACAGAGCGGCCCTCGTTGCAGAGTGATAAGACACATTAATCAGGTACTACAGTGGAGACGCCAGGTGCTGCCCGGGCGGACTTGATGGTGGCCGTCCGGGTGGTGCCCGTCTCCATTGTCATTTGTTGACTTTCTTGCCGCTATGAAGTATTATTGTTCATTAATGCGGCCTACAAAAGATGACTCAATTTCCGAAGTCCGGTTCCTCCGTTCTTATTGTTTTGTTGTTCATTCTCGCCGTAGTATCCCTCCGGCTCGCCGACCATGCAATCGGGGCGGTGAAGCAGGAGCTGTCGGCGCGGCCAGGACAGGAAGCGCCCCGGGAAGAATACCGGAAGCTCTTTGGAACCATCCAGGGCAGTTTAACCAGTGGCAACATCAGCGCACTTGCGCAGCACCTGGCACCGCAGGTGCAGGTGAATTTCCGGGGAGGGGAGAACGGCTATTACAGC
This sequence comes from uncultured Bacteroidota bacterium, assembly GCA_963809695.1. Taxonomy (GTDB): domain Bacteria; phylum Bacteroidota; class Ignavibacteria; order UBA10030; family UBA6906; genus JAGDMJ01. Next base: position 17,720 of record CAWEKI010000007.1, on the reverse strand, counting down.
GCCAGCCAGGCGTACTACCTGCTGGAGAATTATTTCCGTTCCCGGAAAGTCCTCGGGTTCGAGTTCTCAACGATCGGTGAATCAGACTCCAACCCGTATGCCACGGGGGGCGCAAGCTTCAATTTCAAGGGAAGCCGGGAGTACGCCCAGGTGTATGTCTCCTTGTCGCGGTCCGGACGGAGATGGCTGATCACTCAAATCAACATTTATTGACCCTCACATGAGCGCGGACTTGCGCCGGCTTGTGTCGCTTGCCTCGGAGAAAAGACGGTCCCGATTGTTCTGGATCGTCTTTATTCTTTGTGCCGTTCTTGCCATCTCCAGATTAACGGAGACGCTCATCCTTCGTCATGATGAGGAAAACTTCCCCGAGGTGATCAGCCGGCGGTGTGTCGACTATTTGACCATGGCCGCGAATGAGTTCGGCGGGATACAGCGGATAGCGCGCCGCACTGCCACCGAGGTTGCTCAGATGCCGGCGGTGCTGGACTTCCTTTCACGCCGCGACACGAGTCGCGCGAATCTCTTCGATGCCGTCATACGCATTGCGCGCGATCAGGACGTGGGTGTGGAGGTCTATGATCGTGACGCCCACCTTGTGGCATGGGAAGGAAGAAGCGGCCCAATCCACCGGCGCGAGGTGCGAATCGCCCTGGATGGGCAGATGATCTCCTATGTCAATCGTACGCCGATTTCATCCCAGCTGTTCGTTGCCATCCCCGTCCGGGAAAACGGGGCTATCGTCGGCTCCGTGCTGGTCCGCCAGACCATCGATGTCAACTACCCTCTCAACAACCGCTTTATCCGCCGGCAGGGACTGAGCGAGCAGCTCACCCGCCGCCTCGGCGTGAACATCGAATTCAATTTTTCCCCCAACGCCGAGCCGAAGAAGGACGGCAGGTACCAGTCGTCGATCCTGTATGGCATCGATAGCAGTGCTGTCGGCGTGGTGAGCGTCTTGAAGCCCGCGCGGTCGGCCTTTCTTGAAGGCGTCGCCGGTTCATTCCAGGCGTTCGATTCCATTGTGCTGGCACTGCTCCTTGGCTTCGTCGCCGTTATCATCTGGCGGTACCTTTCGGGCCTTCATCTGCCCTCGGTCGCGCGCGTGGCGGCGATCACCGCACTCATCTGGCTCGTTCGGTACACCCTGCTCTGGATCGACATCCCATCTTCCATCCTGCTGTCGGGCATATTCGACCCCGCGTACTTCGCGTCGAAATTCGGCGGAGGATTGGGAAAATCCATCGGTGAGATGACCATTACTGCGGTCGCCACAGGGCTGACAATTGTCTACGCGGCGAAAACGCTTTTGAACGTCGCCCGTCCGTCATCCGCCCCCTGGTTTCCGCAAAGCATGATTCTCCGCCTCCTGCTCGCATCAGTCGTGTCTTTGCTTCTGTTCTGGGTCTTGCGCGGCTACGGGGCAGTGATCAGGAGCGCAGTGTTTGATTCGACCCTTCGATACGGCGATCCGCGAATTATTCTTCCATCCTTTGAGCTGGGCGTCATGGTCGTTGACCTGTTCATCATCGGGTTCTGCCTGGTGGTGATCGCTGCCGCTAGCGGATGGTTCATGATGGAGGCGCTCTCCGGCGGCAGCGGAAAATGGACTCCGCGTTCCTGGGCTCTGCTCTCAGCTTTGCTGGTCGGGTCAGCGATTGTGTTCGAGGTCATCCAGGACACGCGGCTGATGTCTATGGGCTATCGGCTCTTCTTCGCGGGAGTTGTTCTCGCGCTGCTTATCTTTCTCAGGCGCGGGCAGACTGATGCTTCGCCGGCCATCGGGTTGCGCCTGATATTTATCCCTCTTGCTTTCTCCGCGATCCTGTATTTTCCTCTGCTGGACAGCGACGTAAGGGAAAAGGACCGGAATCGTATCGAAGCGTTTGCCGAAGAACTGCTCAAGCCGGTCGACGGCTGGTTCAAATTTGTCGTCGACGACGGCCTGGGGCGCTTTCGGACGGAAGATACCGCTGATGTACTGCTCCGGGAGGATGAGGAGGAGACCGGGCGGCTTGCGTTCACCCGCTGGGCGCAAAGCATTGCCTGCCGCGAAGGGTACACGTCTCTGTTTTCGGTGTCGGATACAACAGGAAGAGAGATCAGCCGGTTTGCCATCGGAGGGCAAAGCACGGTGACCGCGCAGGTGGAAACTACGATGGCCGCACGGCGGTCGGGCGGGACGCTGGTCAGGGAATTCGGCACGGGGGTCAATGCGTTGAAGGTCTATGCCGGCTCGGCTGCGATCCGCGGCTACGACAGCTCCGTCGTGGGATATGCCAGAGTCATCATTGTCGCGGGACAGCAGGCACTGTTCCGTGGCGAAAATCCGGCGATCCTGCGCAGTGCGTCCTCGGAAACTCCGCAGATGTTCTATCGTCCTGTCACGATTTCCGAGTATCTCGACGGCATGCTGATCACAACGACAAACCAGAACCTTCCAGTCCGATACATGCTTCCTGAATCGGTGCGGGAGGGCCTCCGTTCAACAAGCACGGCGTCGCTCTGGACTGAACTGAAAATCAATGGGATGCCGTACGAATGCTATTTTGTGCGGGACAGTACGGGAGAAGAAGCGGATGCTGTTTCCCTGGAAATGCCCGAGCCGGGAATCGGGTGGTATCTGACCGGGATCGTACGAGTGTTGCTCTACTATACCGTCCTCTCTATTGTCGTCGTTATCGGATACATTGCCATGCTGATGGCACGCGGGGGACGGTTCACGTTCACGTTCAGAGACCGGCTTCTGGTTGCCTTTATCCTTACCGCTGTTGTCCCCCTCGCGCTCATCGCCCTGTATGGAAGGTTTGCCGCGGGGGACCGGCTGATGGCCCGCACCGTGCAACGCTTGGGGAACGAGACCGCAGCGGTGCTCGCGAACATGCCGGACAGCGTGGCAGCGAACCCTGCTGCGGTGAGCTCCACGGTCGCAGAGCAGATCGCCGCAGACATCAGCACCGATTTCAATCTCTATGCCGGGGACTACCTCAGCACGACAAGCAGACCGGAACTCTTCGAGGCCGGGATCCTGGACCGGCGCATCAGCGGGACCGCGTACGCCAGCGTTGTCCTGGAGGGCAAACGATTCGTTCTCGAGAAGGAAAGTATCGGTTTGTACCAGTACGCGGTAGGGTACCGGCCGATCCTGAACGATGACGGAGCGATCGTCGGGGTGGTTTCCGTTCCAACGCTCTTCCGGCAAGACGAGCTGGATGCAGAGCTGTCCAGCCGGAACGCCTTTCTCTTCGGCGTCTATTTCGTCGTGTTCCTTTCCATGCTGGCGATAGCAACGGCTTTTGCCAGCCGCATCGCGTCGCCAGTGCACCGGCTCACGGAGGCGACCCGCCGGGTTTCCCGCGGCGACCTGAATGTTGACCTGCACGACATCAAGGGGGAAGGGGAGATCGGCGAACTCATCACATCGTTCAGCACGATGACGAAGGATCTTCAGAAAAGCCGTGAAGAGCTCGTCCGATTCGAACGTGAGTTGGCATGGAAGGAAATGGCAAAGCAGGTGGCTCATGAGATCAAGAATCCGTTGACACCGATGAAGCTGGCGATTCAGCACCTTCGCATGACCTACCAGGATCGCGTGGAGAATTTCGATCAAGTACTGAACGATGTCACCAGGACGATCATCGAGCAGGTAGACACGCTGAGCCGTATTGCCTCCGAATTCTCCCATTTTGCCCGGATGCCGAAGCGGCAACTCGAGCCGTGCGATGTGAGCCAGGTGCTTACCGAGACGATGCAACTGTTCGACCGCCAGGAAGGGTTGGAGTTCAAGACCGACCTGGCGGAAGGGTTGCCCCCTGTTCTTGCTGACCGCGAGGAGCTCCGGAGGGCTTTTATCAATGTGGTGCGGAACGCGCTGCAGGCCATGGAAAACAGGGGAGTGGTGCACATGACCACGGCGCAGGTTGGTCAGAATGTGCACGTGACCATCACTGACACGGGGCCGGGTATTCCGGAAGAGATGAAGGCCAAGCTGTTCCAGCCAAACTTCTCAACGAAAACCGAAGGGATGGGGCTGGGACTTGCGATCGTGAAAAAGACCGTCGATGATCTCGGGGGGATAATCGATATCAGCAGTGCGCCAGGGAAGGGGACAACCGTGTCAATTCTCCTGCCCGGGGCTGATCGAGGGGCGGGCGGGGGTGGTGCATGAGGATTCTTCGTCCGGTGGGTCTCAATTCTTCCACCCTTCTGACTGCCTTGAGCACGCGGATCGGGGGCTTGCCGGATTCCCCCTTTGGCATGAACCTCTCCTTTAACGTAGGAGACGACCCGGCCCGCGTGCGAGCTAACCGGGAGCTCTTTCTGAACCGGCTTGGCATCTCGGAAGAAGCGCTCGCCATTCCCCAACAAATCCATTCCTCGACGGTCATGCGCGCTGACCGTCCCGGGGTCTACCCGGAATGCGACGGCCTGGTCACCGACAAGGTCGGGGTCATTCTGAGCGTGTCCACTGCTGATTGCATCCCCCTTTTTATTCTTGAGAAGGAAAAGAAAGTGGTCGCAGCCATCCATTCTGGCTGGCGAGGGACAGTGGCCGCGATTGCGGTGCAAGGGGTCCGAAAAATGACTGAAGAGTATGGTTCTGACCCCAGGGCAATGATCGCCTACGTAGGTCCGGCAGCTTCGGTTTGCTGCTACGCCGTGAGTCCTGACGTGGCTTCGCGGTTCGACCCCCGATTTGTCCACGAAATGGACGGCAAGACCCATGTCGACCTCAAGAGTGCGGTCCTGGACCAGCTTCTGTCAGCAGGGATCCCACCGGCATCCATTGATGTGAATCCTTTGTGCACGATCTGCGAGCCAGCTCTTTTCCAATCCTACAGACGCGACGGCTCGAAATCCGGCAGGATGTTAGGAGTGATCGGGCTCATTCGTTGATTTTTTCATCGTTTTTCGTTATCATCCAGCTCATTCTTTGGAGTGAAAGGGGCAATTCATGTGCGGAATTGTGGGCTATATTGGGCAGAAAAACTGTGTCCCCATTATTCTTGAGGGGCTCCGCAGGCTCGAGTATCGGGGGTACGACTCCGCAGGCATTGCTTTGATCAAAGAGGGGAAGTTCCTGATCAAGAAGCAGGCGGGGAAGGTTGCCCAGCTCGCTGCTACTCTGCACGCTCTGGACGGGAACCTGAGCGCGCAGGTTGGGATGGGGCATACGCGGTGGGCGACCCACGGAGAGCCCAACGACGTGAATGCACATCCGCACTGGGACTCCAGGAAGGAAATTGCCATTATCCACAACGGTATTATTGAGAACTACGCGGCAATCAAGACCAAGCTTCAGCGGGAAGGACATTGTTTCAACACCGCGACCGACACGGAAGTCCTGGCTCATCTCATCGAGGAGATGTACAAGCGGACCCACGATCTCTGTTCGGCTGTTCGGCTTGCCCTTGCAGAGGTGGAAGGGACCTACGGCCTGGTGGTGCTCTCCGTTCATGAGCCGGACAAACTCATTGTGGGCAGAAAAGGAAGTCCCCTGCTGATCGGCGTGGGTGAAGGGGAAAATTTCGTCGCGTCCGATGCCTCAGCGATCATCGACCACACGCGGCACGTGGTCTACCTTTCGGACGGCGAGATCGCGGAGATCACCGCGGACGGGTTCCGTACCATGACCATCGAAGATGTCGCGGTGGAAAAAGCTGTCGAGGAAGTGACGTTCGAGCTGACACAGATCGAGCGTGGCGGCTACGAGCACTTCATGCTCAAGGAAATCAACGAGCAGCCGGAGACGATCCGGAATGCGATGCGGGGCCGGCTCCGCGTGGAAGAAGGAGATGTCGTGCTTGGCGGCCTCCGGGATGTGAAAGACAAGTTGTTGAACGCCCGCCGTTTCATCATCACCGCGTGCGGTACCTCGTGGCATGCGGGGCTGGTCGGAGAATACATGCTGGAGCAGATCGCCAAGATCCCGACCGAGGTGGAGTACGCTTCGGAGTTCCGGTACCGGAACCCGGTGCTCACGAAGGACGACGTGGTATTCTTCATCAGCCAGAGCGGTGAGACGGCCGACACGCTGGCTGCGATGCGTGAGGCGAAGAGCAAAGGAGCGACGGTGCTGGGGATTGTGAACGTTGTCGGGAGCGCGATCGCCCGGGAATCGCACGGCGGTGTGTATGTGCATGCCGGGCCCGAGATCGGCGTTGCGTCGACAAAAGCATTCACCTCGCAGCTCACCGTGCTTGCGGAAATCACGCTCATGCTCGCGCGCGCGCGGGGAATGTCCCTGGAGGACGGCAAGATCCTTGCGGAGGCGATCGATAGCCTGCCGGAAAAGGTCGCGCATGTCCTCCGGCATACAGAGACGATAAAGGCTGTCGCGGAAGAGTTCAAGGATGTGAGCCACTTTCTGTATCTTGGACGGGGGGCCAACTTCCCGGTGGCGCTCGAAGGTGCCCTCAAGCTGAAGGAGATTTCGTACATCCATGCGGAAGGGTATCCTGCAGCAGAGATGAAGCACGGACCGATTGCCCTGATTGATGAGCACATGCCGGTCGTCTTTATTGTCCCACGGGACAGCATTTACGAAAAGGTGCTCAGCAATATTCAGGAAGTGCGTGCGCGGCGGGGGCGGGTTATTGCGATTGCCAATGAAGACGATACCGAGATCGAGAAGCTTGCCGAGTTCGTGATCCGCGTTCCCCGGATCTACGGGTTCTTTGGGCCCATTGTCAACGTCATCCCGCTCCAGCTGCTGGCCTACTACATGGCGGTGGCGCGCGGGACCAACGTTGATCAGCCCCGCAACCTTGCAAAAAGTGTAACGGTGGAATAAGCTCCTCACGCCTCAACGATAAAAGGAAGAGTATGAAACAGGATCCGCGATTCAAGTCGAGCGATTGGGCGCTTGTTCTTGGGGCGTCGAGCGGTTTCGGCGGGGCAACGTCGATTGAACTTGCCAAGCTCGGGATGAATGTCTTTGGGGTGCACCTGGATCGTTTGGCCACGATGCCGACAGTGCAGCACGTCATCAAAGAGATCAAACACCACGGCCGCGAAGCCGATTTTCTTCAACATCAATGCCGCCGACGCGATCAAGCGCAACGAGATACTCGACGAAGTGCAGGAACGCTTTGTCACGGCCCCGGGCACGGTGAGGATCCTGCTTCACTCTCTTGCCTTCGGCACGCTGAAGCCGTTCATCGCGAAGAAGCCGGATGAAGGCCTCAACCAGGCACAAATGGAAATGACGATCGATGTCATGGCCAACAGCCTGGTCTACTGGGTGCAGGGCCTGCTCCAGCGGAACCTGATGAAGCGGGGAGGGAGGATTTTTGCGATGACCAGTTCGGGCGGGCACACGGCGCTCCCCAACTACGGCGCCGTTTCCGCGGCCAAGTCGGCGCTGGAGTCGCATATTCGTCAACTAGCCATGGAGCTGGGGCCTCTGGGCATCACTGCCAATGCCATGATGGCGGGTGTCACCGACACGCCGGCGCTCCGGAAGATTCCCGGTGCGGTGAAGATGCTCGAAGTCGCCAGGGCCAAGAACCCGGGTGGCCGCCTGACAACTCCGGAAGATGTGGCAAAGGCGATTGCACTGCTCGCCGACGAAAGTGCGTTTTGGGTCTCGGGCAATGTCATTGGTGTCGACGGTGGCGAGGACGTTGTCAGCTACATCGGCCAGCAGCACCACGAACCGCGCTTATAAGACCAGGTCTCTCCTGAATCCTGCCGGACAGATGCTGGAATCCGGCAGCGTGTGCCTTCCAGCTAATCACAATTGATGCATTTGTAGACCAATCAAGGGGCATCTCTATGTCGGATTTTCAGTTTACCGAAGAGCAGAAAATGCTCCGGGATATGGTTCGCGATTTTGTGAACAGTGAGATCAAGCCTGTCGCACACAAGATTGATGAAGAAGAAAAGATCCCCGCCGATCTGATCCAGAAGATTAAGGATCTTGGACTCCTGGGGGCTGCCTTCCCGCCCGAGTATGGCGGAGGAGGATTCGGAGAACTGGGGTACTGCCTGATGCAGGAGGAGATCGCGCGCGGGTGCATGTCCACGGCCACCTTTATCGGGGCTCACGAATCCATCGGCGCCAACGCGATCTACCTTGGCGGGAGCGAGGCGTTGAAAAAGAAGTACCTCGTGCCGCTGGCCGAAGGAAGATATATCGGCGCCTTTGCGCTTACCGAGGTGCTCGCCGGATCGGACTCGTTCAACCTGCGCACCAAAGCCCATCGGGACGGGGACGACTGGCTTATCAACGGCGAAAAAATGTGGATCACGAACGGAGGGATCGCGGATGTCGTGTCCACGTTCTGCCGGACGGAACGCGGGATCACCGGATTCGTGGTTGAGACGAAGATGCCCGGATACTGTGCCGGCCCGCCGGAGAAAAAGATGGGGATCCGGGGGAGCGTCACCACCCCGATCACGTTTGATAATGTGCGTGTGCCGAAAGAGAACATAATTGGCGAGGATGGGCGCGGGTTCCTGATCGCGATGAAGACGCTGGATGCCGGACGGCTTGGCCTTGGCGCGGCGTGCATGGGAGCAGCGAAGCAGCTGCTGGAGTACTCCGCCGTGTATGCCAAGGAACGGAAGCAATTTGATGCGCCGATTGCCTCGTTTGAGGCCATCCAGTTCATGCTGGCGGAGATGGCGACAATGGTCTACGCGATGGAGTCGATGGTATACCGGACGGCTGTGGATTACGACGCCGGCCGGCCGATCTCCCGGCAGGCGGCATCGGTAAAATGGTATTGCTCGGAGTCGCTGGACAGGGTCGCCGACATGGCCGTGCAGATCCATGGCGGCATGGGATACTCCCGCGAGCTTCCCATTGAGCGCTATTACCGTGATTCGCGCATCAACAGGATCTTTGAAGGGACGAACGAGATTCAGCAGCTCGTAATAGCCCGCGAAGTGATAAAAAGGAATGGGAAGGTGTAATCTGTCGCGGAGCGGTTGATTTTGTTGGGGGTATTTCGTATTATTGGTTTTTGCCGAAGCGCTCCTTCGGCAAAAATCAATCATTTCGGATCTCGTCCGAAAGCGTACAGGATCCTAAAGATTTCATGAAGTTAGCTTCGTCCATAAGCAGGACTCGCTAAGTTCAGAATTTCGGATCCCGCTCAAAGAACGAGCGGGGATCCTGAAAATTTCATGAACTTAGGTTCGTCCATAAGCAGGACTCGCTAAGTTCAGAATTTCGGATCCCGCTCAAAGAACGAGCGGGGATCCTAAGTTTCTCAAAACGCAGTTAGCTTCGCCCGCTTCGCGGACTCGCTAGTCCCGGGAATATAGTTTTGGATCCCGCTAGAAAGCAGCGGGGATCCTCAAAATTTCTGTTACTTAACTAAGAAACGTTAAGTAACGAAATTTTGGGACAGGTAGCTCAGTTGGTAGAGCAAAGGACTGAAAATCCTTGTGTCGGGGGTTCGATTCCCTCCCTGTCCACTCAGAAAGGGCAATTTTGAGACTACGGCGACTACAGTGTGCCCTAATTGTGACCTAAGATTTGATATTGGGGAGGAGGATACCAAGCACGATCGGCGCTCAGATCGGCTTGCCTGGTAGAAGGTGGGCCCGACGTAGCCAAGAATTTTGACCACTTGGGGTGCCTGGCTTAGATCACTAAGCCAGGCATTTTAGTTTCTGATGCTGGCTTACATCGAGGCCTGTTCTGATGTGGATTTGGGGGACAGATAGAAGATGCCCAAGAAAGACGCAATAGCATTGCGTGGAAGCTGTTGCTAGTCAGATGAAATTCGATCACAAGACTCTTATGCCCCATGCCGGTTCGGGTGGGGCCTTTTATTTCATCGGTGCAACTAGCACATATTTTGCGCTGACGACATGGGTAACACATGTGACGCAGCACCTTGCTTTATTTGGAGATTCGCAGTACACTTGACTATTGCTATTTGACACAGAGCCTTCTTACCGGACGTTTGGTAGGGAGGCTTTTGTGTTGAACGAGGAAGCTGGGGAGTAACTATTTTACAAAGCAAGAAATAGACGCAACGCATGCGGCTACCGACCCTGGTTGGCTGGGTAGAGGCGTTGCGCAAAGCCAGGAGTTGTACGCCATGGCCGCCTCCACGGGAGCCGGAGATCCTCTATGCGACACATGCTTGCTATGGTCCTGATCGCCGTCACCGGTCTTGCCTGTCACCGGCCGACGGAATCGACCGATGTCGTTTCCTCGCGGGAATACGAGGTCTATCGATTCCTGGTCACCAGTCTGGATGACTCGACACAGTTTGCCGCCGTCGTCGTCATCGATAGCACGGTCAGTCCTCGCGTCCACCGTGAAGGCAACAGCAGTCCCCTTCGGGATTCCATGGTCGTGAGGTTTCCGTCGTATTTCGAGACGAGAGAATTTCAGCCATCGAAGATTCTCATCGACTCGCTGCGGCTCCCTTCCCGTGTGCGGTCAGGCTTCTTGAACTGGCACAAGAGGATGCCATCGGCCGATTCGGCCCTCTACGTGCAGGGCAAACTTCTCGGGCTGTTCTTTTCTCGGGTCGTCTTTGACTCTACAGGCAACGAGGCCTTGCTTGGGGTGAGCCTCTCATCCTTAAGGTATGGCGAGGGGCGCTGGTATTGGCTCACCAGATCTGGAACCGGGTGGACGATTTACCGGTGGGGCCGTACCTGGATCACATAGCAGATCCCGGGGAGGCGGCCACGGCGCACAACATCGCCACACCCGACGCTCGTTCATTTGCATAGGCGTTGTTTTAGCAGAGTTTGGCTAAAGGTATAGAACTCGCTCCATGCCGGGCTCGCTGCGTTAGTTGGTATGCGTCATTAGTAGCAAGAAACGCATTTATTGTGAAACCACTCGCCCGGCACGGCGGGTGTGGCGCAGACGTTGTACTAAATGGCCCGCCACCCCTGGTTCCGTGGATGGCCGTGTGTGCTGTACCCTCATGATCTTCTAATTTTCGACATCGATGCGCGCACATTTTACGACATACTATTTCCTCGTCATCATTCTGACCCTCAGTGTCTCGGCCTGTTCACCGTCGGTGCGGCTGCTTCAGCCGGAGGAAATTGCCGACTCCAAGGCCGATGAGGTCATACTGTTCACCAGCGATCAGCGGATCATTCGGAGTCATCCCGACAGCGTCACTTTCACGGTGACGGATTCGCAAGGCACTCTCCACGTTCAAGGAATCCAACAGGGTGGTGTGCATCCAGATGAATCCAAGCCTTTCCAGGGCGATCTGGCCACATCGGCCGTCGATAGCATTCAAGGGCATTACCGACCCAGCATCTATCATGCCGGGCCGTTGTTCTTGGTGATTTCGGCTGCGGCCATTGCCTTGGTCGTCATCAGTTGGCGGGTCGTCAGCGTTCATTGAGGCTCGCATGGGGTGGCGGGCCATTGCGCACAACAGGCGGGGCCACGACGCTCGCTCATTGTGAAAGGCGAAGTTGATCCGTAGTTTGCATTGGTTGGTGCTCGCTCCATGCTGCGGGCCTCCCTGGTGAGTTCGTACGCGTTAATTGTAGCCATAACGCGTTCGTTGTAAAAGTCGGCCCGCAGCACGGCGTGGCCGCGCCAGACGTTGGTTGCCATCGCCGGCCGCCCCATGCAAAGTGGCTCCTGGAGTTGAGCATATCTTGTCCCACTTGTTAAGCATTCGTGGGATGCGGTAATTTGTTTCTGGTCTTCTTCGTCCAAAGCGCAGAAGGTACATCCATGAGATGGAATTATGCAAGAGCAGCATCTGCCTTTTTCTTCCTGTTCGGGATTCTGCCCAGCACCCTCCAGGGGCAGCCTGATTCCTTGAAACAGAACTTCTTTCCTCACCATCTAAATGATAAATGGGTCTATGATGTGCAAGACTTTGGGATTGTCGATACTCTCGAGGTAATTATCATATCTGACAGCAGTGACAGTCAAGGATCCGCCCACTTGCAGTACGCGCTTTCCACCCGTAATCCGCTTAACCCCCCTTCAAGTTACTGGCATGAGCACCAGAAGGTTGACAGTATTGGTAATGTTTTTTGGGGAAACGGTGAAACGTATCCATATCTGCAATTCAAAGCCAATGCAGCACTGAGCGAGCGATGGGCAACGGGGTTTGACGTCGATACGGCTTTTTTTAAGGCGCTCACTGATACCCTCGAGCTAGGCATTCCGACCAAGGAAAAACACATCGAACATCGGATGGGTACGGAAGGATATGGTGAATGGTATGCGGACGGGATGGGGATGGTCACCCATATTGGTGATTATGCGATGCCAGGTAGACTTCACCTTATTGCTGGAAGAATCGGGGGGAAAACAATTGGTGATACGACTCTGGTTGTCAACTCTCTATCCACTGCGCCCAGTGCCCCTGCTGTCTATCAGTTGTTTCAAAATTATCCAAACCCCTTTAATCCGTCTACGAAAATTGGATACACCCTGCCCCGCCGTATGTCCGTTTCACTCGCCGTATACAACGCCTTGGGGCAAAAGGTGGCACAATTGGCCCAAGGGCAGGTCCAAGCAGGTTACCATGAAACCATATTTGATGGAATCGCACTCCCGTCAGGCGTTTACTTTTATCGTTTGGTTGCGGACCAATATATGCAGGTCAGAAAACTTGTCTTGCTGCGTTAGCGGAACGGACATCAGTGACACAGCATATCGGCAATCACACAGCTGCCTTATGAGCCTTGACATTGGTCGAGAATCGCCGTAATATTTGACGGATCCGAACGGTCCTTTTCTGTCCATTTTTCTATCCCCTCACCACCTGAAAGGACATTGTAGCGCCCCTTCGCTTAACGTTCTGCTTCTCTTGTCGCACAAGTCTATCTGACAAGCCTGCAACTTTGAAGGGAGTACTGCAATGACCTCCACAAGATTTACATCCCGCTTCTTTGTCCCAGTGCTAATAGCCTTTCTTGGATGCTCTCTCACGGACGCCCAATCCCTCAAACTCGGGTTGAAGGGAGGAGTCCTTTACCTCGTCTCCACCGAGTCTTCCGACAGTAGAGAAGACATCTACACCAAGCAAGAAGGTGGTTTCGGATTTGGCCCGTGGGCACCCTGGGTCGGGGTGGAAGTGAGGTATTCGCCCCCTCGGGGACGCGTCGTACTTATAGCCGACGCCTCATATTCCTGGCTGAACGGGGATGGCACCATTCAATGGGTCGAATCCAGTGGCAGTGATTACACCGGGCAAGACTTCCAGGGCAATCTCTACATTGTCTCCGGGGGAGCGCAGTGGGATTTTCTCACAGGACCAGTACAGCCATATCTCGGATTCCGGCTCCTATGGACTCATTTGAAGGATGTGAGCAATAATGCGCCGATTGCACCCGTTGGCGGGTTCGATCGCTTCGGCCTTGGGCTGCTTGGTGGCACGACTATCGATCTCAGCTCACCGCTGGCACTGGATATCTGCGTCCGGTACAATTTCACGAACATCAGTAGTCCTGGAGGCTACAATCCGTATTTCAATAGCCTGTATATTGGCACCGGCCTGCTGTTTGAAGTCCTGTGAAAGGTGATTCTCCACTGCTAGCACAGCAAGCCAAGGCATAAAGGAATACAATGAACTCACCACACAACTCTCGATACTTTCTCATCTTTCTGGTCACTACCGTTCTGGGATGGTCTCCCACAAGTGCACAATCGCTGAAGCTTGGCCTGAAGGGGGGATTTCTTCATCCTGTGTCGACAGAATCCCTGGCCTTTCCGGAGGAATCCTCCCACCATCCAGACATCTATACAAGATCCAATGGTGGTTTCGGATTCGACCACTGGGAGCCTCGAGTAGGTGCTGAGGTCAGGTTCTCGCCATTTTCGGAAGGCCTCGCCTTTGCTGCCGATGCTTCCTACTCCAGACTGACCGGGTCCGGCTGGATGAGTTGGTTTCCGTGGTGGGGCGATAATGCTTTGTATTCGGATTATGAGGGTAGACTTTACACAGTGTCGGCGGGAGCCCAATGGTCTTTCCTTTCCGGCCCCGTTCATCCCTACGTCGGGGCGCGAGCCTTGTGGAGTCGATTCAGGCTCATAGGGATCAATGACAAGGAGGTCTCAATCTACGGGTTTGACTATTGGGGCCTTGCCCTGCTCGGTGGCGCTGCGTTTGATCTGATCTCATTCCTTGCCCTGGACATCGGCGCTCGATATAATTTCACCAGGATTGGTAATCACCAAGAAGTTAACCCTTGGTTAAGTACATATTTTAATAGTCTTTCCATTGATGTAAGCCTGTTTTTTGAAGTCTTGTAGCTATAACCTACTATGGACTCGGATCGTCAACGTACAAACAACGGCAGTTAGGTAAAGACATGTCATTCTTAACTCTTCGATTGACCTTCGTGTTTTTCTTGATTGCGCTGGGTCTCTCTGGCTGTTCGGATCTTGGGTCTGCACCACCGCTGGATTACACTCCTCCTACGATGCAGGTGAGTTTCTGGGGTATCCAGATCGAAGACGCCGAAGTGCTTCGAGTGACCTATTCAGCCTACAAAAGACCTGCGGGATTCTACCACGAAGACCTCCAGGGTGCTCAACCAGCCTATCTTAGCAATTGGGCGCTTTTCCCAGCCAATCGGCGGCAGGAGCCCATTTTCGAGCTTTCCAGCAATAGCAAACTGGAGGCGCGTGCGTGGGCAGAGTCATCCATCGTGCACAGCTTCCAGTATTATCCGAGTCACGATGAGATTGACAGCGAACGGGAAACAGAACGGTTCTTTGAATTTCGCAGTCATAATCCCCAGAGCACTCGAATCGTCACACTTTTACGCGTGCACAAACTATCCTATATCGACAGATCCATGTTCAATCTCCCGAGCAGGGCCGATCTCATAGGCCGCCTGAATGCTCGTCCCATCGATGAACCGACGGTGGAGAGCCTCGTGCAGTATCTGTGGTTCATGGGGCAATACTCAGAGGTGGGAGGAAACAAAGCTCTTGCGACCGCTCCGGTAAGTTCCGCCGATACTGTTTACTGCGCTTTCTATGAGACCGAACTCCGTACAGGAGATTTCGGTGTTCAAGATGGTGTGTTGCTGTTACGGCATGAATATGCCGTGTCGAAAAGCAGCGGTGATATCATCAAGAAGACCTTCCTGCTTCGGACCGTGTTAGGTGTTCAGAAAAATATTGGTGTCGTCTATGCCCTGGAATAGTGAAGAGAGTATTAATCATGGACATCCAGATAAAATCGAAAGAAGTCATCGTCCTGGCTGCACTTGTCAACAGCCTAGTGTGGTTCTCTCCGACACTTGCACAGCCGACTCTCTCGGTGAGCGTAGGTGTGAACGCTCCCTTGACGGCAAACTCATTCAGGGAAGAGGAGTTATTTCGTAACTACTGGCCCTTAGGCTTCAATGTTGGTGCAATGGGTCGGATTCCTGTTACGCCGTGGATGCTCCTTGATCCCTCCTTCGCATATAAGATCTATCCGTTCCAGGGGGTTCAAGATTACACCTTAACTGGCGACCCGTTCATATCATCAAGTGGAGAGCCGATCCAACAATTGTTCCTGGGCCTTGGCTTGCGGCTTCACGATTCCGACGTTAATAATAGCATCACGCCCTATCTCGATGTCGATGGAGGCTATGAAGTTGAGCAGGTGGGAAAGGTCACCTTGCAGTGGCAAGAGAGATCTACAGGGTCGCTCTATACCACGGAGAGGTCACCAGAGTATCGGCACGAATGGGCCTTCACCATGGGAATTGGGATTGTTGCACGGCTGTCCTCCCGGTTCGCTCTCCAGCCCGCGTTTTTGTGGCATGGCAGCGGAAAGGACCGCAACTACGCCCTGGCCGCCCTTGATTTGGTCTATACGCTGCCACTGTGATGTACACTTGGTCGAATGCCAACTGCAGGCAACAGGCCGGACCCCGACGCTCGTCCTTTTGCATAGGCCGTTGTAGATCAAAGGTTGGCAAGAGATAGTGTACTCGCTCCATGGCGCGCCGCTCCCTGCTAGCTGGTGCGCGTCTATCGTGTGTAAAAACCGCGGTCATTGGGAAAGTCGCGGCAGGGCGGGCAGCCCCCAGACGTTAGAGCAACTCCATCGCCTCACGATCAATAACAGCCCGAGGTCTCTTGTGACTATGCGTCAACTGATCCTATCGTTCGTGTTGGTCCTCATGCTTGCTTCCTGCGAGAAGCATTTGGATCCCATCGGGCCTGATGATGGCTCAGGGTTCTCAATTTACCTACTAGAGGACTCGACGATTACTATTGCCGACGCGATTGGCAAGAACCTCAATGACCTCAAACTCTGTAGCACCCCATGGCTATCAGCCCAGGACATTGACTTCTATGACTTTTCGTCGCATTGCATTTATTTGAAGGCAGACAAGGGCATGTTCTTTCCCGCTCTTAATCGCGGCTTGTTCCCTCACGGCTGGTGGGCCAGGCCGTTCGTCGCCGTGGCCAATGGTCAACGCCGCTATCTCGGCGTTTTCCATGGCGGCTTTTCCAATTGGAATTGGCCCGTTCCGTACATCGAAGACTTCGAGAACACGCAGATGTATCCCGAAGACGTACTGCACGTCTCTTGGATCTGGCTCCTGCGCGACAATGGGGACTCTCGGAACGATCAGACCGTCAGGCGAAGTCTGGAACAGGGCGCACTCTACCACGGCGGGGTTGCGGTTACCTTGAAGGCGATTCAGTTGCTGCAGAACAGCGATTCGGCTACTATTGCCTATACGTTCAGTGTGACCAACACCGATATCGATGCGCTCTACGTCCTGGACCCCGATTTGATGGGTGCGAGTCTATTCAACTATTTCAACCTCGGTCCCCAAATCGCCAACAGCACCACTGCCACGGTCTACATAACAAATCACAGTAGTGTGATTCAGCCCGTACCGTTCGATTCCTGGAGTCAGGCGTGGTTCAAGCGATTGGCCAGCGGCACTTCCATTGAACGCACCGTCATCGTCCCCGGGTATCCGCACTTTCCCTCGGGTTCATACCTGGGCGAGTTTCAGTTCATTGGTCCTAGAAACATTGACAAAATCCGTCGAGTATTGGCCGACGGAAGATACTGGATTGGCCCAACAACCTCCTCCGTCTATTCGTGGACAGTGCAATAGCCCGATTGCCTTACCTGAGGCAGTAGCACGACGCTTGCACCAACTGTACACATAAACACAAGAATCCTTCCCACGTCTTCCTTGAATGCACCACGAGTCGAATCATCAGTGAGGGTGCGGCTATTGCTGCGCTCTTCCTTTCCCGGTCCTCCGTGCCCTCCGGAGTGCTTCCCTTCCTGCCTCGTGGCTAAACGCGGTATAGTATTTATGGACCGTCGTGATGGAATCGCGAGTGAGTGCCTGCAACTCGCTCTCCGTGGCGCCGCTGTTCACCAGCCGGCTTGTGAAGTTCTTCCGGAGCGTGTGCAGCTTCGTCCCTTTCGTCAAGCCCATCGACTTAATAAGCTCATTGACCTTCCGGCTTATCGATCCCACGTTCCTGTATTTGAAAACGAATTCACCGTAAACGCGTGGCAGCCTGGCCATGAAGTTCAAGATCTCCTCGTCCATCGGTCAGGTCTCCCAGGCGCCGCCATCGCCGGCTTTGTGGTTCCACACTCGGATCACTCCTTGATTGAAATCGACATGCTCCCATTTGAGTTCGCAAGACTCCCCAACGCGGAATCCTGTCATCGACAGGAAGCACACCTGGTCATGCATAGGCTTGGCTAGCTTGCTCAGGAGGCGGTCGATTTCCGATTCCCCGAGAATGACGACCGGGACCTTGGGTTGCTTCA
>CAWEKI010000006.1:0-862226 GCA_963809695.1 uncultured Bacteroidota bacterium | reverse complement strand
GAGGTGCAACCACCGTTGGCTCTCCTGTTCCTGGTACCGGTGCTGCTATATCATTTGGCAACCAGACAACTGCAGGCACATACACTGTCGTGGCTACTAACGCTACAACAACCTGCGTTCAGAATATGACCGGATCTGCAACGGTTTCAATTGACCCATTACCAACTGCTTATAATGTTCCCGGCGGTGGCGCTTACTGCTCCGGCGGCACAGGCGTGGCTGTTGGCCTTTTAAATTCAGAGACCGACGTCAACTATCAGCTTTTCAGAGGTGCAACCACCGTTGGCTCTCCTGTTCCTGGTACCGGTGCTGCTATATCATTTGGCAACCAGACAACTGCAGGCACATACACTGTCGTGGCTACTAACGCTACAACAACCTGCGTTCAGAATATGACCGGCAGTGTGATTGTGATTGTAAATCCGCTGCCAACCTTGACCGGTGCTAGTCAGGCGGCTATCGTTTGTGGCGGTTTTGCTGCTACTATTAACCTTACAGGACTTTTACCTAATTCTTCCTTTACATTAAACTATTCAATAAACGGAGTTAATCAGACACCTGTCACGGGGTTGAATGCCGATGGCACAGGCATTTCAAGCTTCACTACACCCATTCTTACAAATCAAAACAATGGTCAGATATTGCAGATTACAGGTATTACAATTACTAGTACTGCACCTAACTGCTCACAGACATTCACCAGAAATGTTACACTGGTTGTTAATCCTACACCCGCTGTCACTAATATGACCGCCACAATCTGCAGCGGAGGTACCTTTACAGTAACACCTGAAAATGTCACAAACGGTATTGTACCTGCAGGAACAACCTACACATGGGCGAACCCTGTTATAACTCCTAATGGGAGCCATCACCGGAGGCAGGCCCAGGGAACCGCGCAAACAAGCATCAGTCATACACTGACCAATATAACTAATGCTGCCGCAACTGTTACTTATACTGTGACACCTCAGCAGGAACATGCTCAGGTCCAACATTCACCGTTATTGTAACTGTCAACCCCGTGCCTGCAATCACAGCAATGACTGCCACAAGCTGCAGCGGCACCTCCTTTTCGGTAACACCTGTTCAGTTCACCAATGGATTAGTCCCCGCAGGAACAACTTACAGCTGGCCTGCACCAGGTGGGTCTGGGTTTACAGGGGGAGCAGCCAAGCAGCGGGAATCCCTCCAGCATCAGCGGTACTTTGACTAACACCACAAATGCTCCTGTTACTGCAACATACACAGTTACACCCACAACAGGAACCTGCACAGGTCCTGCATTCACTGTAACTGTGACTGTTAATCCCGGTCCTGTTATAACTAATATAACCGCCACAATCTGCAGCGGAGGTACCTTTACAGTAACACCTGAAAATGTCACAAACGGTATTGTGCCTGCAGGAACAACATACACATGGGCGAACCCTGTTATAACTCCTAATGGAGCTATCACCGGTACTGGCTCGGGAACCGCGCAAACAAGCATCAGTCAGACGCCGACCAATATAACTAATGCTGCCGCAACTGTTACTTATACTGTGACACCTGCAGCAGGAACATGCTCAGGTCCAACGTTCACTGTTATTGTAACTGTCAACCCCGTGCCTGCAATCACAGCAATGACAGCCACAAGCTGCAGCGGCACCTCCTTTTCGGTAACACCTGTTCAGTTCACCAATGGATTAGTCCCCGCAGGAACAACTTACAGCTGGCCTGCACCAGGTGGGTCTGGGGTTTACAGGAGGAGCAGCAAGCAGCGGCAATCCCTCCAGCATCAGCGGTACTTTGACTAACACCACAAATGCTCCTGTTACTGCAACATACACAGTTACACCCACAACAGGAACCTGCACAGGTCCTGCATTCACTGTAACTGTGACTGTTAATCCCGGTCCTGTTATAACTAATATAACCGCCACAATCTGCAGCGGAGGTACCTTTACAGTAACACCTGAAAATGTCACAAACGGTATTGTGCCTGCAGGAACAACCTACACATGGGCGAACCCTGTTATAACTCCTAATGGAGCCATCACCGGTACTGGCTCGGGAACCGCGCAAACAAGCATCAGTCATACACCGACCAATATAACTAATGCTGCCGCAACTGTTTCTTATACTGTGACACCTGCAGCAGGAACATGCTCAGGTCCAACGTTCACTGTTATTGTAACTGTCAACCCCGTGCCTGCAATCACAGCAATGACAGCCACAAGCTGCAGCGGCACCTCCTTTTCGGTAACACCTGTTCAGTTCACCAATGGATTAGTCCCCGCAGGAACAACTTACAGCTGGCCTGCACCAGGTGGGTCTGGGTTTACAGGGGGAGCAGCAAGCAGCGGCAATCCCTCCAGCATCAGCGGTACTTTGACTAACACCACAAATGCTCCTGTTACTGCAACATACACAGTTACACCCACAACAGGAACCTGCACAGGTCCTGCATTCACTGTAACTGTGACTGTTAATCCCGGTCCTGTTATAACTAATATAACCGCCTGAATCTGCGGCATCGTGATATTATCTGATTCTCCGACAAAGAAGCGGATGATCTGATCGACCTGATCGAGCTTCCGGTATCCGTCACAAGCGAGCGCAGCCTCATGGAGCAACACGGCATCAATTGTCTGCCGCTGCAGATCTGCCTCCGTCGGCGGGATATCATCCTGGGCAGGCGGAAGTACGGTGAGCTCCGTCCTCCCGAGCCAGATCATGGCCTGAAAGTATCGGGTGAGCTCAGGACTCTGCGTGTAGTGGCCGCGCGGAGTGAATTGGCTGAAGTCAACGGAGCGCGCGACCGACTGGAACAATGAGATCTTCGCAGGCTGCTGCGCTGCAATAAGTCCCAGGATTTGTGACACCGGAGCCACATTCTCCGCAAAGAGTGGATCGGCATTGCTGCCCAAGAGTTTCCGCGGGATGGTCAGGTAGAGGTCCACGTCTTGCAGCATCTGCCGCATTCCGCGATTCCCTGCATAGGCTGTTGCTCGCGCGGGAAGCTGGGCATGAAGGGAGGCGAGGAGCGTATCAAGCCGACGAATCAGGAGGTGGCTCTCGGTACTCTTCAGGATCTCGTCATATGACATATGCCATGCATGAAGCACGGCATCGGTGGACACAAACACCGGCAAGTCTTTATGGTAAATGTCCAGAAATGCCACTGCGGGGGACGATGACGAAAGCCGCTCGCTCGCCATGAAACCGTTTTGTTCGATAAGAGACTTTTCGTATGCAGTGAGATTATATTTCAACGCAATGGAATCGCCATAAAGAGCCGAGGAAATGCTTGTCCTCGCGGCGTGGGCAAATATGCCAGCCGGGTGGAGCGCCAGGAGTTGTCCGGCACTCATCTCTTTGTGTGCGGCCAGAAAGCTCGTGTAGGCCTCGAGATCAAACGGTGGAATTTGGCCAAAGGCACTCGAGACGCAGGAAACAAGGAGTGCCGCCAGGAACCTGACATGTCGTGGTGACACGGGGCACCTCCGGAGAGGAAGTTGAACAGCGAGAGAATGGTACTGCGCGCCGGGGACAAAAGCAAGCTCGGCAGGCCTGCGCGCATACCCTCAATGTATAAACGATTGTGCACCCTTCGGCACCCACCTCCCTGCGCTTGCATCTCTCTCCGCCTGTGAGTAGCTTTTGTAATGCACCCTCCTGCCCGCTTCTGGCCTTTCCTTCTGACGCTCATACTCCTTGCCGGCTGCGCATCGCCGGTGTATTACGTCAAGCCTCGGGAATGGGCGACCGCATCAGCGGTGGATTCGGTCATCGCCTCGTATCGCCCGGTGCTGCAAGGCCGCCGCATCTTTCTTGACCCCGGTCATGGAGGAGACGACCGGGTCAACCGGGGCCCGCGTGAGGAAGCAATCGAGGCGGACGTGAACCTCCGGGTCGGGCTGGCCCTCCGCTCGTATCTGCTTGGCGCGGGAGCCGAGGTCCTTATGTCGCGCGACCACGACACCACTGTTGCCCTGCGCGACCGTCCCCTGCTTGCGCTCCAGGACAGCGCGGAGATCTTTATCTCCCTTCACCATAATGCCACGGCGGCTTCCGATCCTTCCACGAACTATGCTGCCGTCTACTACCATGCCCGCGAAGGTTCCCCGGAGTATCACCCGGCCAATCATGACCTCGCGCGCTACATCGAGCGGGACATGAGCTACGCGATGCGCAACGCAAGCGCCCCCTTCTCGCCCACGTTCGACGGCACGCTTTCCGACTTCGATATCTATCCCAATAGCGGGTTCTCTGTCCTCCGGCAGAACCCCACTCCTGCCGTGCTCATCGAAGCATCCTTCCACACGCATCCGCCTGAAGAGTTGCGCCTCGCCGTTGAGGAGTTCAATAGAATTGAAGCGTGGGGGATCTTCCTTGGCATCGGGAAGTACTTCAGGGCCGGTATCCCGACACTGGCGCTCCGTTCGGATTCGCTCGTCAGAGTGCCACGCCCGGTGATTCTGATCGAGGCGCAGCCCGCGCCGACACTCGACCGCCCATCCCTGCGTCTTTTCATGGACAACCGGGAGCTTCCCGGCCGGGATACGCTGGCGCCGGGAATTGTTTCCGTTTTGTTGGACCGCGACCTTGCAAGCGGCAACCATCAAATCAGCGCGTGGATCTGCAACCGGCAGGGGAATTTCTCCTGGCCGTTCAGGCGGACGATCACTGCCATGCTCCCTGCAGGGAAGCTTGCACTTGCGGCTCATCCTTCAGCGCTTCCGGTCTCTTCGCTGGCCGCCGCACGCCTTACGGTCCATGCGTACGACGCCCAGGGACAACCGGTCGCCGATGGGTCCACAGTGCATCTGCTGGTGAAGGAACCCGGCATCGACACGGTCCTCACCACCATGCGCGGGATTGCTACAATGTACCTGGCCGCTACAGATGCACCCGGAAAAATGACAATGACAGTCGAATCCGGAAAAGCGAGTACGCGTGGATCAATTCCCGTCCGCGAATCGGCACTCCGATACCTGAGCGGCCGTGTCGCGTCTGACACGGGACGGGCGGTGGAAGGCGCTCTCATCAGTCTCGAGAAGGGGGCTCCCGTGCCGGTCCTGGACACCCTGGACATCACGCCGCCGGACGGCCGCTACATTGCATGGGGCACATTGCCGGATTTCTCGGTGCTGCGGGTCGAACGCGCCGGCTATTTTGTGAAAAGGGAAGTCGTTCAGCCTTCCGATCCCGTCACGCTCCACGACATATCTCTGACGTCCATTGCTGATGGAAAGCTGTTTGGCAAGACCTACGTTATCGATGCCAGATATGGAGGAATACAGACGGGGGATGTGGCGGGGACCGAGCGATCATCGGATATCAATCTTGCCGTCGCCCGCAGGCTCCACGAGTTGCTGAGTGCGCTGGGGGCGAATGCGATCCTCATGCGGAAGGCAGATGAACAGATTCCGGAGGCGGAGCGAGCCAGGCGCTCGGTTACTCTTCCGCGGGGCATCTATCTGCGCGTTGATGCCTCATCTCCGGTCCAGAGCGTTGCATGTGAAATGTACCCGAATCACGCTAACCGGATCATCGGCTCGACACTCCTTGCTGGTATCGCCTCATCCACCGGGCTGGATACGATTGCGGCTACCGGGTCGGGAGACCAATTCTTCAAAGATGTGGCGATGTCCACCATCAGCCTGATCCTTCCGTCCGTAAAAACCGGGTACTATGCGGCGTTTCCAGCAGGCAGAAGCGATGCGATCGCGTGGGGGATATTGAAAGGGCTTTTGGACCTCGAGCGATATCGTCCGCCCTCGGTCGCAAGATTCAATGTGCACACCGCGAACGGATCTCCATGGGAGAGTGTCCCTGTGACACTTGACGGGACAGTAACGCGATATACCGATGCCAATGGCGCTGTGGAATTCCTGGGGCTTGAAAGGCCCGGATTTGTGATCACAACGCCTGCAAATCCGGGCGCGGTGATTACGCGGGAAGAGAGAGAGGAGAAGCAAGAATGAAGCATATTGCGCTATTGGCCTCTCTCCTCATCGGCGCGGAGCTCATGGCCCAGGTGCCCGCCGTCAAAACCGGCATCGATGTTCTGCGCGAGCGGGACTTCGATCTCCTCCGGGGAAAGCGCATCGGGCTCATCACAAATCCGTCCGGCGTGGATGGATCGCTGCGGTCGACGACTGATATCCTGTTCACCGCGAAAGGCGTAACGCTCGTCGCACTCTTCGGGCCAGAGCATGGCGTGAGAGGAAATGTGCCCGCAGGAGGAAAGATCGAATCGACCGTGGACTCCAGTACCGGTCTGCCGGTCTTTTCCTTGTACGGAAAGACCCGGAAACCGACACCCAAAATGCTTAAAGGAATCGATCTTCTCGTCTATGACATCCAGGACATCGGGTGCAGGTCGTACACATTCATCAGCACGCTCGGCCTCGCGATGGAGGCGGCCGCGGAGCAACACATCCCGTTCGTGGTTCTCGATCGGCCGAACCCGTTGGGAGGAGAACGCGTGGAAGGGAACATTGTTGAGGAAGGATTCCGGTCATTTGTGAGTCCTTATCCCATCCCGTACATTTACGGATTGACTTGCGGAGAGCTTGCGACGATGCTCAACGGAGAAGGGATGCTCGCCAACCGCGTCAAGTGCGATCTCACGGTCGTCCCCATGAAAGGGTGGGAGAGAAACATGACGTTCGAGGAGACCGGGTTGCAGTGGGTTCCCACATCGCCGCATATTCCTTTCGCGTCATCCCCCATGTACTATGCAAGCACCGGCATTATGGGAGAGCTCGGGGTTATCTCGGAGGGCGTCGGTTATACATTGCCGTTTCACCTTTTTGGCGCGTGGTGGATCGATCCCCAGCGCCTCTGTACCCGCCTCAGGGCAATGCAGATTCCAGGAGTCCTGTTCAGGCCCGTGACATTCACTCCCTTCTATGGCGGCCTGAAAGGCAAGCAGTTGGGCGGGGTGCAGGTGCACATCACAGACCCGTCATCGGCGAATCTCATGAGTCTCCAGTTTCTCATGATGGAGGCCCACAATCAGTTATACCCCTCCCGGAACCCGATACTGATGGCAGATTCGGCGCACCGGGCGATGTTTGACAAGGTGGTTGGCACGAACGCGATTCGTCTGCGTTTTGTCAAACGGATGCTTTACGATGACATCCGGATTTACCTGCAGAAGGATGTTGAGGAATTTCGAAAGAAGTCGGGTGAGTATTTGCTGTATTGACCTGTCCGGGGTGCCGAGCCTGACACCAGCCAGGCATGTGCCAGGCTCCCCTCTCCATTTGACCCACGGGCGCCGACCTACAACCCTCTCAATGCTTCAGCCCCAAACTCGATGAACTCGTTGAACGCCGGGGCCGGCAGGCACACTTCCTCAAAAATCTCCGCAACATCCTCCCTCGTGATCCGGTCAAAATCCTCCCGCATGGGGATCGTGCAGGTCCCGCCGAGGTCAACTGCACCGGGACTCATAAGAATACGCTTCTCCCCTTCGCGAAAATAATGAGAGGGACGATGCTTGCCCCTGGGAAAAAGGACCACCCTCCAACCGCTCAAGTCAAGAAAAACAAGAATATTCATCATCGGCTCTTCAATATTCCCGCTCCAGGCAAGCCACCGTTCGTAAATTCGATTGAAGGCCTCAACGACCACCCCTCGTTCCTCTGACTCAATCCCAACAAACCGCCGGAGATATCCTCCTACCGCGTGCACCCTCAGCCTCGCCGATACACGTACGGCACGCCCGAACCGCTCCTTGACAGACGCATAATCAAAGTCAATCGGGATGAACGACCGATCCCCAGCCTGAAAATGCAAATGGTCCGGCGCCGAGGCCCCGGAGCGCGGACCATTATAAAGAACCACGTAGCGCGAACCGAGGGCGCCCGCAAGATCCACGAGCGTCGCGAATGAGCCGGCAATCTGCTGGGGACGATGCTCAGCATGGACGATGGTAAAGTGCTCGTTGAAGATCGGGAAGGGATTCACAAGGATCAAATAGGCGCCCCCGAAGAGGATCGCTTTTTGTTCGGGGGGAAGATTCCGCTGACAGAGAAAGCAGGGACGGCCGCTGATGGATCCCGAGTCAACTCTCGCGGAGGTCGAGACGAGCCGCCCGGGATTGTACTGGACCTTGACGACAAAGCTATCAAAGAGAAACGTCTTTGTCTTCACCGCCTCCAGCACGCGGTATCCTTCACGCGCGAGGTCCCAGGCGTCGTTCTGCTGAAGGAGCAATGCCTGAGCCCGGTCGGCAAGGGTTTCGCCGCGCAAATATGGCGCAAGCATATCGGCAGTGACGAAGCGCTCGTTCATGCCTTCTGATTCTTCCGCTGTCGGGCAAGAAGCTCAATACTGCGGAGCCTGTCTTTGTAGGTGTTGAACCTGTTCTGCTGCTCGATGCTCAACCTGGCATCCGAGTTACCCTCCCATCGCCGACAGAGGTAGATCGGGTCGTAGATCCTCCCGATCTTGTACTCGCGCGACATCGCCAATCCTACTGCATAGTCCTCTCCGTAACTGACGTTCGGGAACCGGATGCGCCGGATGATCGGCGTGAAGAATGCCCGGGGCGCGCCAAAGCCATTGACCCTGAGAGCATTGTTCGGTCCGTTCTCCGGCGTCCATTCCCTGTGATCAATGATCCCGGGCGGGATCTCCTTCAAAGTAACATCTGTCATCCGGTAGCTCCCGATCACCATCGCACACTGCTCCTTTCGGAAGAGCTCCACGACGCGCCGCAATGTGGTCGGATCGGCATACAGATCGTCACTGTCCAGCTGCACGGCGAACCGGCCGCAGCGCGGATGGTCGATCGCCTCGTTCCAGCATCCTCCGATGCCCAGATCGTCACGGACGGGAATATGATGAATGACCCGCGCGTCGCCCTCCGCGTATTCGCGGAGAATGTCGGTCGTGCCGTCGGTCGAGCGGTTGTCCACAACGATACAGTTAAACGGAAATGGCGCGTCCTGCTTCAGCACCGAGTTGACTGCATCATGGATGGTGCGCACACGGTCTTTGACGGGAATGACAACCGAGGCTTCCGCCTCGAATTTCCCTTCGCCGAGGTCGACCGTCTTGAAGGGAACTTTGAGAAAAGCGCCAATCCGCTTCACATGCTCCGTCGCAGCCTGTTCCATCTCTACCTGCACCCCGCGGTTCCGCGGGTCTACGTAATCAAACTGTTTGTCTCCCGACCTCCGGGGGTCGCTCTCGATCCTGCTGGAGAGGAACTCAGGGATCCGCAGCAGGGCGGATCGCCGGGAAAGCGTCAGACGGAGAGCATAAAGACCTGCATGACGATACTCAGGAGCAAGTATGTCCTTCAGCGCAGACCGGGCAGCTGCGGTATCAACCAGCAGCACCGGTCCGAAATCGAAATCATCCCTGATGCTACCGATGGAATAATCAATGACAGGATGCGGTGTCCGCACGCCGGCGTTCAGATCGTAATAGTCCGCATAGACGAGTCCTGCGCCGGTCGATGCGGCAACTGCAAGCATGCGCTCAATGGCGTTCTGCCCGAACTCGATGCCACTCTCCTGCAGGATCAGCAGGATGTGCGAAGTCTTCGCGCGCGACACAATCGAGCTGATCGTCTTGGTGCCGCGAAGAGAGGCCACCGTCATGGTCTCACATCCCGGCACACGGACATTCCCATCACCGGCGAGCAGGATGATCCTCTCCACAGTCTCAGAATCCCTCAGGCGCTCAACCGTCGCCTCCGCCCCGGCGTTCTCGATCCAGGGAAGATATGCCGTAATGGATTGGGTCAACTCTGCCTCGTCCCTGACATTCCTTCAATATTCGACATTCTTGTCTGCGTCCTGTTTGACTTCTCCCCGGCCGTACCCCTTCGATGCCTCCCTCTTTTTCCCGTACCCCGGCTCGATGTTCACAAGCGCCACCACAAGGAAACCCGGAATCGTTGAGAGCAGGATCCACAGGAAAAACCCTTTATATCCCAGTGCTTCCTGAATGAATCCGCTGAACATTCCCGGCAGCATCATTCCCAACGCCATGAAGCCGGTGCAAATGGCATAGTGAGCCGTACGGTGCTCACCGGCAGAGATCATCATCATGTAGAGCACATAGGCGGTGAATCCGAACCCGTACCCGAACTGCTCGATCGCCACTGCACTGGTAATGAGAACAAAATGGTCCGGTTGCACCTGGGAGAGGTAGACGAACACCGCATCCGGAAGGTGAATGGCCAGAACCATGATCCAGAGCCATCGCTTGAGCCCCCCGCGCGAAACAACATATCCCCCTGCCAGGCCGCCAAGCGTGAGCGCGATAATTCCCATCGTCCCGTACACGATGCCAACCTCACTCGTGGAGAGCCCCAGTCCTCCTTTCTCCCGCACGTCGAGCAGGAAGGGAGGCACCAGTTTCACCAGCTGGGCCTCGGCAAAACGATAGAAGAGCAGAAAGGAGAGAATGAACCCGATATCCTTCTTCCTGAAGAAGAGCGAAAAGGTGCGAAAGAACTCGCGGAGAATGCCGCCCGACGTGTGGTCCAGTGCCGGCTCGTCGCTGTCCGGCACCGGAAGGAAGAACCTGTGGTAGAGAGCAAACAAAGGGAAGAGGACTGCCAGGACGGCGAACGCAACAGACCACGCGAGCGTAATATTCCCGCCGCTCCATCCCTCGATCGATCCTGCGAGGACAACAATTGCTCCCTGGCCGGCGATCATGGCCAGGCGGTAGAACGTATTGCGCACACCCACAAAAGCCGACTGGTGATGCTCGGGAAGAGCAAGCATGTAGAAGCCGTCCGCCGCGATGTCATGCGTCGCCGAGGCAAATGCCATGAGCCAGAAGATCGCCAGCGTCATTCTGAAAAAGGCGGGGAGCGGAATCGCAAGGGCAGCCGCAGCGAGGGCGCCGCCTATCAGCAGCTGGGTAACAACGATCCACGTTCTCTTCCGACTGAAGATGTCGACAAATGGGCTCCAGAGCGGCTTGATGACCCAGGGGAGGTAGAGCCAGCTCGTGTAAAGAGCGATGTCGGCATTGGAGATGCCGAACCGTTTATACATGATCACCGAGACCGTCATCACGACAACGTAGGGGAGCCCTTCTGCGAAGTAGAGAGTCGGAATCCATGCCCACGGGGACCGGGATGTGACGCGTGTCTGAGTCCGCTTCGCCATCAGTAGAGTGCCTTGATTTCAACCCGGCTGAAATAGTGTCTCAGGATTTGCTCGTGCGAATATCCCATTTCTCCCATCACTGCAGCGCCGATCTGGCAGAGCCCGACGCCGTGCCCCCACCCCGCCCCGGTCAGCACAAACCGTCCGGGAATACCGTTCCGGGGATCCAGGGCATCGATCACAAAAGCCGAGCTATAAAGGTGTGTGGGCGAGAACATCTTTCGGATCTCCAGCTCTTTGCCAACCACCATCGTCCGTTTCGATCCCACGATCTTCAGTTCGATGATCCTGCCCGAAGGACCCCGTGACACCGGAATGAGATCGCGTATCCTTCCGAAGTCTGTGCCGCTTTTTCGCTGCAAAAGCTGCGCCAGTTCTTCTTGCCCGTATTCCACCCGCCACCGGAAGAAATCCGTGGTCTCACGGTCGAAGTGCACAAGGACTTGGGAAAGGATCTCCGGATCGCGGGTGTTACAGAAAGCGGGAGGAGAACTTCTGATCCATCGTTCGGCCGCCTCAATCCCCTCGAGCGGAGGAAGGGGGCCAGGGACGGCTTCGGGAGCATCTGCAACAGCCGTCAGGTAGGGATGGTGAACCGGCTCCCAGACGTTTTCGAACGCCTCCGTCACACCGCCACACGCCTTGGAGAAGCGCGCGTCGCAGACGCGCCCATCGTACATCAGCACGAGGCCGCGCGTTGCGCGCACCGCCTCTGCCACCGCACGTGTCGATGCCCGGGTCATTCCCTGATAGCGCTGGCAATGGTCATCCGCACAGACGTCGAACAGCTCATGATCTTCTCTGTCGTACCAGCGGATGCGCCTTTCGGCTTCTTCATGCTGCTTGGAAGGACGAACGTTGCCCGTGGCCTTCGAAGAGCGTGATTTTTCCAGCTGTGCCAGAAGCCAGCTGCGGGAGGTGATAGCGTGTGCCTTCAGGAACGGGAGGGAACTTGCGGCGCTCATTTCGGAGGCAATGACGCTTGCCAGGTAATCCTCCACCGGCACAACGTTGATCGCTACCAGGTCACTTCCAGAGATGACAAACCGGAGGCTCCCGGTGAACCACTGTTGCTCCTTGCGCTCCCAGTGGAATTGCACGCCGATGGTGACGTCCTCAAGGCGAATCGCGTGCGCGGACCCCTCTCGGGCTTCAATGAGCACACCCCCGTCCGCGGTGATCTGCCCGGCATCTCCTTCGATTATGACCTTCCCTCCCAATGCATGCGCCGCGTATGCGCCAGCGGACATTTCCTGCCCGGGGCCCCGCGTGAAAACACCGTCCAATGCAAAGCGCACCACAGGACTCGTCAGCACGCCGACGGCGATCACGGGTTCCTTCACGGCCGGTCTTCCGTCAACTTCTTCAACTCCCTCACGAACTCATAGAACTCGGAGAGCTGCATGTCTTTCAGGAACATCAAGCCCCGGGCGGCGCGCAACCGGGGATGCTCGTTCTTGATGAAATAGTCCTTTCCCAGGCAGGCTTTGATCATCGCATACTGGTCTACCTGAATCTTTTGTGCCAGCTCCGAGAAAGGCCCGTCGTGCTCGTAGCTTGGAAACGATGCAGCGCTTTGTGACCCGAAGCAGTTCATGAACGCCGTATGCAGCATGGAGAGCGTATTCAACGAAACCGGGGGCATGAGATTCACTTCGGCCGGTCGGAAGCGGTACCACACATTCCTGTATCCCCAGACCCGGAGGTCGGTTGCGCCAGTCTCTTTTTCGTACATTTTTACTGCTTCGCTGACTGCTTGCAGCGCCTTGTAGTGTGTGTCCGGCCCACTCCCCTCAGGGTCAAACGCCACGGAGATGACATTGGGCTTCACCTTCTTGAGCAACGCGAAGATCGGCTTGACGTCCCGGCTCATTTCAGGCTCCTGTGAAAAGATGTCGCCGGTGTAGAAGCCAAGCCGCAGCGGGAAGATGGCAGACGTTTCGATGCCAAAATACGCCCAGAGCAACTCCACCTCGAACTCGCGGATCATTCCCTTCAGCAGCTGAACGTGCTGCGGGTCCTTGGCACCAGGATACTGTGATTTCACATAATCGATGATCTCGCGGGTGCGGTCATGGAGCGTGTTGGGGTTGTGGGTCTTGTACATGCCGACAAGGTTACGCAGCAGCCGCCTGGCATCGGCCTCGTCTGTCATCTCCGTGCTCTTCGCTGCCTTGCCGTCAAGGTACAGGTAAACATCTTCCATCCGGCCTGCGGCACTTTGAGGATCGAAGTACTCATCCTTCAACAGCGTATAGAATACGCCGGTCTCGAGGAGGCGTTCCAACTTCTCCAGCTTGGAGAGGAAGAACGCGTTGGAAACCGAGGTAAACCCGGACGTGAGATTGGCAAAATAGTGCTGGTTTGAGGGGTCGCGTACCAGATGGTAGATATACGCAAGATAGCCGAGCATGATATCATCGTGGTGCGGCTCCGTGTGGAGAAACACCGTCTTGGTGACGGGCTGCAGACCCCGCTGGATCTTCCCGACGATGCTCGCGCGCGCCGCCACTGCAAGAGATTCCGGGTCCTGTCCGGACTTTGCGAGCAGCGCCGCGGCAAACCTGTCGTTCTGAAAATCCTTCAGCGTGAGGTCACCCAGGGGCTTGTCCGAAGAGAGCGCCAGAGAGACGACGATATCTTCTGCCACTGCGGGCGACACCTCTTGCAGATTGCTGAAATCCTGGAATTGCCGTTCCACAAGCTTGCTTGCCGCGCCTTTTGTAAGATAGAAACGCGCGTTTGGCAAGTCCTGGAGTACCGACGCAGGATACTGGGGTCCTTTCTTGTTCTGCACTGCAAGCGCGACGATGGGTGCTTTCGCCTCGCCGGCAGCGATGATGATCGCGGTGGCCGTGGGGTTGCATGTAATGGTGGCCAGCCCAATGGTGATCACCAGGCGCGTGCGGGAGACCTCGATCCCTCCCAGGTCTGTTGCCGCGGCCGCCTGCGTTTCATAGTTCGTTCCTGTCAGGCGCGTCACCGAATAGACACTCGAACCACGGACGTTGAATGCAATGTGTCCGTCCGGACCAATACCGCCCAGGAAGAAGCCGATCCCTCCGAGTTCACGAATGCGGGACTCATATTCCATGCAGAATTCGTCCACCCTGTTGATGACATCCTTCTGTTCGCGCTCGAGGTCCGTCCGTGTTTGCCGCACACGCAACGTCAGGTCAACGATATTGTCAGGAAAAACTTCCTGCATCGTCCTGCCCGGCGGAAGGCCCAGCGAAGTGGCATTGATGAGCAGCGCGCGGTCGGGAGAGAGACCGAATCCTTTGATATAATACTCATTCACGTAATAGTTGAAGCTGTTTTGCTGGCTCGAGTCCATAGGATAAAACTCGTCGATCTGCACGAACGAGAGGCTCCTCATATCCGGCGGCCGTGAGGTTTCAACTCCCGTTGACTCGAGGAGCGACTGGACCTCCTTGGTCTCCCATCGTTCGAGGATCCTCGTAACCCACTTTATGAAATGCTCCGGGGTTTTTCCCGTGGGAAGCGAGATCACGCCACCCGGGTTCTTCACGACCCACTCAATGAACCGCAAGGCCGTCAATTTTCCCAGACTCGGAAAATTGGATACCTCAATAATGGGAATCCTCTCCGTGGGGGCATACATCAGTTTCCGCCCGCTCCGTTCCAATTCGCGTTGTTCTACAACGGATGTTCCGTCATACCGTCGTTCGGCCATGGTCCTTCCTGGAAGAAAGTGGTTGGTTGTCAAACAATGTACGGAATCTCCCCCATTCTTTCATCTGCATGTAGCCACAGATAGGGTGAAGGGCTATGTCTCTTTGTATGCATCTGCGTTCTTCAGTGGCTAAATTTTCAGGAACCAACGCCGCTTCCACATCACCCACGCGATCAGGAACATGAGCAATACATACACAATCGCAAACAGCAGCGACGCATTGTACGGATCGGCAACCGGCGCAAACCAGTTCCGGAAGATCTGTTCCTGCAGGCTGATGGGGGTCCCCTGGGAGCCTGTCACTTGAATTACACCCAGGAGGACGGCAAGCAATTCCGAGGCGACATAGATGGCGATCGCGTTCATGCCGAAGATGACGAACGGCTTCGCCCAACGCTTGTAGCCGTTCACGTCGATCAACCAGTAGCAGATGGCAAGGCCGACCAGCGCCCATCCACCCATGAAGATGCTGTACGGGGTTGTCCAGAGATTCTTGTTGATCGGAAGCCAGATGCTCAGGAACCACCCCAGTGCGACCATGCCTATACCCGCTGTGAACATCCAGGAGATTTTTTCTCCGACAGGACGGTTGGTCCGAAGCCAGTGTCCGGTGAGTATCCCGAAAAGGGTGGTCGCAATTGCCGGGAGCGTGCTGAGAACTCCTTCGGGGTCAAAGCCCGGGGCTGGTGCCCAGACGTATGTGTGGCCACTCAAAAGCGTGGAGTCAATGAACCAGCCGAGATTCCCCGTTGGCTCCAGCACCGCCGCGCCATATCCGGGCACGGGAATCAACATGATTGCCAGCCAGTAGACGACGAGGAAGACCCCTGCCCAGATGATCTGACCCCGCACTCCGGTGGTCAGGAAAATTGCGGATGCAATCAGGTAACAGATCGCAATGCGCTGGAGAACGCCGGGGATGCGAAGCGTGGAGAAGGAGAATTGGTGTCCAAACGCCAGTCCGAAGGGGAAGCCGTTGATCACGATGCCAAGCGCGAAGATGATCGCCGCCCGCCGCAGAACGTGCACCATGAGCCGTCCTTTGTCGGCCCCCGATTCCATGCGCTTGGCGAAGGAGAATGTCAAGGCAACGCCAACGATCCAGAGAAAAAACGGGAACACCATGTCCGTAATGGTCCAGCCGTTCCAGGCGGCGTGCTTGAGCTGGAGGTATGTGGTACTCCAGTTGCCCGGATCGTTGACGAGAACCATGGCGGCAATGGTTGCCCCGCGGAACGCGTCGAGCGACATCAGGCGCTTCGGTGATGCTGTGCTGTTCATGGTCTGCCTGTGTATGTGGATATGCCAGATAAACGCCTGGCAAATGCCTGGCAATTGCCTGGCAATATGATCAACGACTAGCGGACTACTCGTTCCACGCCAATGCCTGCCCCCTCTGGCAGCATGATCTTGCCGTTCCGCACACTGGCCCCGCGAAACGGATCGTTCCCGATCAAGAGGGCACCGTCCAGGTCGGCCCAGTCGGCCATGGGAGCAAGCTGCGCGGCCGCGGAGATTGCGCACGAGGTCTCGGTCATACAGCCGAGCATGACTTTCATGCCGAGGCCGTGTGCCAGAACGATCATCCGGTAGGCCTCGCGCATGCCGGTGCATTTCATCAGCTTCACGTTGATACCCAAAAAAGCGCCATGCACTTTCCCGATGTCACTCAGGCGCACAACGCTCTCATCAGCGACAATCGGGAGCGGGCTTCGCTCCGTGAGCCAGGCATGATCGTCGAGGCGGTCCTTCGCCATTGGCTGTTCGACAAGCTCCACACCGGCGGCCGCGAGCCACTCCACCATCCGCAGAGCCTCTTCCCTATCCTTCCATCCCTGATTGACATCCACGCGCAGGGGAATATCGGTCATTTCCCGGATCGTCCGGACAATCTCCCGATCCCGGTCGGTGCCAAGCTTGATCTTCAGTACGGGAAAGCCCTCGAATTCCTTCACGCGCGCTCGAATATTTTCAGCGGTATCAATCCCAATTGTCATGGAGCTCAGAGGCGCGTCCTCCGGGCTCAGACCCCAAATCCGGTGCCAGGGAAGACCGATCTTTTTCCCGACCCAGTCGTGCAAAGCGATGTCCACCGCAGCCTTCGCGGCGTGATTGCCGGGGGCGAGGCCGTCCAGGTCTCCGAGCAGTCTCTCCAGCTGAAACGGATCCACACGCGATAGACTCACCCGCGCCAGGAAATCCTCCGCCGTTGCACGAGTCTCCCCCAGGTACGGAGGCATTGATGCCTCGCCGTATCCGACAATCCCGTCCTGTTCCACCTCGACAAGCATGGCTGGCGTCGAAGTCCGTGAGCCCGATGCGAGCGTGAAAGTCCGCCGTAGCTGCAATGTGAACGGTTCATACCGAAGTGTCATGCCAGATGGCGGGACGGGCGTATCCATGCGCTTGCGTTCCCTACAGTGATCGTGACAATGCATCCTATGAACGTATGCCAGGTGTAGGCAATGGAAGTAAAGGTGATGACAACGCTCATGGCAAGAATACCAGCGATGAATCCAATGAACGCATCAGCCTGGTTTGTACGGCGGAAGAGAAGCCCGAGAAAGAAGGTCCCGAGCAATCCGCCATACGTGAACGACGCGATCTTGAGCCCGAGCTCCACCACCGGGTTCCGCGTGTCTGTAAAGAGCATGGCTCCCCCAATGAGGACGACTCCCCAGAAGAGGGTCAGCATTCTGGACCAGAGCACGTCTTTGTTCCGATCCAGCGCGGTGCCGGCCGCGCTCTGCTTGAAAAGATCCAGAAACGTGGAGGATGCCAGGGAGCTGATCGATGAAGACAGGGTTCCCATCGCCGAGGCAAGAATCCCCGCGATCACCAACCCTGCAATCCCCGCAGGCAGATTCTCCAGAATGAATTTTGGAAAAACCTCGTCGGAAGAGTAAAGGCCAAGGGCTTGATATGATACCCCGTCATAGAATGCATAGAGACAGAGGCCGACGAGCAGGAAGAACGCAAACTGCGCGAAAATGAAGAGTGCGTCAAGAATAAGGGCCTTTTGACTCTCCAGCCGGCTCTTGCACGCCAGCAGCCGCTGGACGAGAAGCTGGTCTGTCCCGTGGGACGCCATGGTCAGGAATGTCCCCCCGAGGATCCCTCCAACAAGGGTGTAAGGAGAGGAGAAAAACCCGTAGACGCTGTCACCCCAATCAAGGTTGAAGATCTCGAACTTGTTGCTTCCCGACGTTGCCGCGGCTACAACGCTCTCCCATCCCCCGGGAAGGCGATGCAGGATCAGTCCCACCGCAGCCACGGCCCCGCTGAGGTAGATAAAGAGCTGCACGACATCCATGGAGACCACAGCTCTCAGGCCGCCGGCATATGTATAAAGGAGCGTGAAGCCCCCGATCAGCAAAATGCTCTGAGTGTACTCGAGGCCGGTGATCATATGCACCGGGATCGCGGTGGCAAAGAGCCTTACGCCCGACGCGAGGACCCGCGTCACGATAAAGACCGTGGAGGTACACCTGCGCAGCGGCAGGCCGAAACGTTTCCCCAGGAAGTCGTAGGCAGTCTCAAGGTCCCCCCGGTAATACGCCGGGATGAAGATCTGGCTTACGAGAATACGGCCGAGCACGTACCCGAGAACGAGTTGGAGGAACTGCATATTGCCCGCATACGCAAGTCCCGGAACGCTGATGAATGTGAGTGTGCTTGTTTCGCCCGCAACAATCGAAAAACCGACCACCCACCAGGGAAGCTGCTTTCCTCCCAGGAAATAGTCGCGCGAGGAGCGCTGCCTACCCGATAAGATGACACCCGCAACGGTGACCCCGAGCAGATAGATGATGACAATAACATAATCGATGAGCGAAAAGCCCAAGTGCGGCTCCTGTGGGGGGGTACGGAGAACAATGTAATGAGGACCCTGCGGAAAAACAACAAAGCAGTCGGTCGGGGCTGGGGGTCAGGATCTGGAGGTGATTCACCCGTCACCGTCCACCCGCCACTCGTTTCTCGCTCGTGGTTCCAACGGATCACCGTTATCCTTCACCATTCGCTTGGATCTCTACGGACAGCTAAGGGATGCGCCTCCGGCGCAGAAGGGTTGATTCTCACCCAAATCATCGCTACTGTTCAAGACAAAGAACACCACTTCTATTGTCATAGAGCCGAATGCATGCAAGAAGTTGAACCCACCGCAGCCACGGGATCCTCCTCAGTCCTGAAGCAGACGCTCCGCGAAGTATCACAACCCTTTATTGACCTGGTTCACTCATCGCGCGCGATCTGGGGAATCAACATTTCGTATCTCCTGGAAGGACTGACATACTTCGGCGTCCTCGGGCTCCTCGCGATATTCTTCAACAAGTACATCGGGCTGAACGATATTCACGCCGGGCAGATGGTGGGCTTCCTGACCGCCGGCATCACGCTCAGCATGCTCTTCCTGGGCGCTACAGTTGACATCATCGGCGCCCGAAAGGCATTAATCATCTCGCTCGCATTGATGATGGTGGGACGCGCCCTTCTGGCAATGAGCCCTGACCTGGGAGCAGCCGAAGGGCTCTGGTCGTCGGCGCATCTTATTGCCATGTTCGGGCTTCTTTGGATCGTCGCCGGCTATGGGATTTACCAGCCCGCATGCTACGCAGCCGTACGGCAGTTTTCCTCCGAAAAGACTGCTGCCATGGGCTATGCCATGCTTTATGCGCTCATGAACCTCGGGGGTTTTCTCCCGGGCCTGATTTCTCCTCCGCTCCGCAAAAACTTCGGCATCACGGGAGAATTCTGGGTCTACGTTGGCCTCACCGCCGCAGGAATTGCCGTGGTGCTCTGGTTCCTCTCGCCGCGTGCGGTTCACGAAGCCGTCCTCGATGCAAGCCGCGAACGGAAAGAAGAACCGCCCAAGGAAGAGAAAAAACCGCTGAGGGAGCAGATCGCCTTCTACATGAAGAACTTTCCGCTCAAGGATTTGCGCTTTCTCTATTTTATTTTCATCCTTATTCCAGTCCAAACGCTCTTTGCCCACAACTGGCTCACGCTGCCGCAGTACTGCAACAGAGCGTTCACGGGCGTGGTGAGCGACAACTTCGAGTTTTTCGTGAATTTCGGGCCGCTGCTGATTTTCATTCTTACTCCCGCAGTCACTGCATTGACTACTAAGAAGAACACGTACACAATGATGATCCTCGGCACGGCAGTGATGGGTGCGCCCACATTTTTGCTTGCCCTGGGTCCGAACATTTATACGCTCATGGCCTTTCTGATCTTCATGACGATCGGCGAAGCCATGTGGTCTGCCCGCTTTCTCCAGTGGGTGGCCGAAATAGCTCCTCCCGGAATGACAGGCATCTATATGGGAATTGGCCAGTTCCCTTGGTTCCTCACCAAGGTGATCACGAGCCTTTATTCCGGCTGGTTCCTGATGAAATATTGTCCGGAGGGGGTCCCGCCATCGGAGATGCATACTGAAACCATGTGGCTTATCTATGGCTTCATAGCCATCCTGACTCCGATCGGGCTGATCCTTGCCCGCAAGTGGATGGTCAAAGGCTTCAAATCGCGACACGGGGAGGCTGCAGCACAAGCTGGAGCATAAGTGCCGTTTTCTGGGCGTTTTTGCGGTTTTTCAACTACTCCCGAAGCCGTGGGTTGAAATACTTGATAAATTGTAAAGAAAAAGCTTGCATCTTTAAAAGATGGTTATTAGATTTGCCGTGCAGTACACCGTTCTTGCGCTTTTAAGCATCGTGGTGATGTACCGTTACAATGTCATTCAGGTAAGTGTCGCCAGCAGTCGAAATCGTGTTCGATGGTGCAGGAAGGAACTTATTGCCATTGAATGCGATTTTTCGTTTTAAGAGCCAGTGATCTCGGCGTACACCGTCCCGGCCCGAGCCGGGTATTCAAATCTATAAAGAAAGGAATGTTCCATGGAGAAGGGAACAGTCAAGTGGTTCAATGGAGCCAAGGGTTACGGCTTCATTTCTCGCAACGGCGGTGAGGATGTATTTGTGCACTTCAAAGCGATTGTCGGCGAAGGGTACAGAAACCTGAATGAAGGTGACACCGTAGAGTTCGATGTTGAGAAAGGCCCGAAGGGTCTGCAGGCTGCGAACGTCCGCAAAGTCTAGGCTCACTGAACCATCAAACTCCGCACACCGTCTTTCGCTGGAGACGGGTGCGGAGTTTTTCGTTTAGAACGACTCATGAGGCTCTCTTAGAATAGCGGAGGTCATTGCGAGGAGCGTCTTTTCTAACGAAGCAATGACAGCATGCGAGTCCTCGGTCATCCTGATAATCATCGCCATTCCCACTCATGCGCATCCGCATCATCATTACTGGCGGCACATTCGACAAAGAATATAACGAGCTGGACGGTACCCTCTTCTTTAAGAACACCCACCTTCCCGAAATGCTCACCCTCGGCCGCTCACGGGTTGACGTGGCCGTCACATCCCTGATGATGATCGACAGTCTGGACATGACCGATGAGCATCGGAAGAAGATCATCGCGGAATCCCGGAATGCGGAGGAAGAACGAGTGCTCATCACCCATGGCACAGATACGATGGAGGTCACGGCTCGGGCTCTCGGAGAGGCCGGACTTCCGAAGACTATTGTTCTCACCGGCGCCTTGGTCCCGTACAAATTTGGAAGTTCCGACGGACTCTTCAATCTCGGCAGCGCGCTGGCATTCGTACAGACGCTTCCTCATGGGGTCTATATTGCTATGAACGGCAGGTACTTTCCGTGGAACAACGTCCGGAAGAACCGGAAGACGGGAATGTTCGAGGAGATGCAGAAGCATTGAATCCCTTCCTCCCACGACACCGTCCAAAATTCCTGTCGGGACACGGCATGCCGTGCTCCCACTCTATGTTCAGTCAGCTTTGGTTCCTACGCTCCGATCCGTCTCACGCTTAAGTTCGACACCCCCGCGTGCACATCGATGTAGATTTTCTTTCCCGCGCTCTCAAAGTTTTCCGTCTGGTAGACTCCCGAGTCGATCTTCGTGAATCCGTGGAAATCCTTCCGTGACATTGGAGTCTCGGCGCGGATTTCACACCCCACGGAATCAGGAATCTGCACCTGCAACGACGATACGCCCGATTTCACTGAAACATGAGCCACATCGGCCCTGTCGCCGAGGGTCAGCTTGATCCTCGCTGCGCCAGCTGAAACGACAACACGCTCTACTGTATACCGGGAGAGATCGACATCCAGGGAGGACGCGCCAACATCGAATCGCATATCCCACACGGGGGCAGGATTCAAGCGGATGCGCGCCTGGTTGCTCAAGCGTCCGCCCCACCAGCGATGCTGGTTTCCTTCCAGCCGCAAGTTCACGCGCTCCATGTCTTCTGTCTTCTCTGCTTCGCAGACGTACCGCCCGATGCTTGTATGGGTAGAGGCTTCAAAAAGCTGGCTCGTTGTGTCCCTAAGGACGAATGAACCCGCACCAGAGTGAAACATGAAGGAAGCACGGTGCACCGTCGAATCGTACGGCTTGCTCAGTTCCTGATCGTATTCAGTGGCATTGGCCCGCCAGTCGTGAGAATGCCAGGTCCACCCGAAGTTGAAGGCACCCAGCATGAAGACGGCCACTCCCAGGGCCAACAGCACGACGACCAGCGTCTTCCCCGGCTGCTTATTCCCGAGCAGGATGACGGCACCCCACACCACAAGAATAAGGGGCCAGAACTTCCAGATCCAACCCCACTCTACAGTGAAGATGTCCATACGCTCCAGCAACCAGAAGATTCCAAGTGCTACGAACAGCACCCCCCAGAATAGCCGGCCGGATTTCATGAGATGCCTCCTTATTGACTTCTGCAAAGGGACAAGAACGACGGTCACCGCACAAGCGTGGGCCTCCGTTCAATTGTACGTCAAATCAACACGCTGGTTGCGCCTTTGAAACACTTCCGTCTCGACAGATGACCGCAAGAAACCTGTCATTTCACCAAGAGGGCCTTTTGCGTCTGTACGAAGCTTCCTGCCGTGAGTCTATAGAAGTACGTCCCGTTTGCAAGTGCAGTGCCATCAAAGGTGTCCTGATAGCTCCCCGCCGCTCTTTGTCCGTCCACGAGCACGGCGACCTCCCGGCCCAGCATATCGTAGACAGCCAGCTTTACATGACCGGCTACTGACAACTGACTTCTGACTACTGTGTTTGGATTGAACGGGTTCGGATAGTTCTGCAACAGTGCGAAGCTCTTTTGCTCCGGCTCGCTCGTTTGTTCGGCGATTCCAGTGGGCTCTGTGATCGGCGCCGTCCAGACACTGAGCACATTCGCGTCCAATCGCATCCAGATGGGATAGACCCGTCCATTGGCGGCGGCAATATTGATGTAGTCCCCGAAGAAAACCCCCTTGGTCGGCGTGAAGGAGGATTCGCTCACCTTGAAGTTCGCGAAAGTCTGCCCCCCGTCAGTGGAGCGGGCGCAATAGACATCTGTGGCATCCCCCGTTGTGCCCCTCCTGTCGTAGAAGACAAAATAGAGATAGCCCGTGCTCTGATCGATGGTCATCCAGGTAAAGAATTGCTGCGCGGCAACCGTGTCATCATTCACTCGTGCGGGGGAACTCCATGCTGTGCCTCCATCTGTGGAGTGAACCAGAAAGACGTCCGTATTATCTACCCCGTTCCGCTGGTCTGACCAGCATACATAAATTGTCCCTCGGTGGCTTGAATTACTGACGTCGCACGCGGTGATCGGCATGCCGTTGGCGCGATAGATACCCGGCACGTCAAAATCCCAACCCCCGGGTTGCGATGTCACAAAGATATCGCGGCCGAACGTCACCCCGCCATCAAGAGACTTGTCAAACATGATGCCGAGCGGCCCGGACCAACTGACATATACTTCCCCATCCGGCCCGACGGCCGGGACAGCCCCTTCAACCGTACTGTCGCTGTCGAGACAATCGCCCGCACGGTCGCTCACCCGGAGCGGTGCTGACCAGCTGGCGCCGGCATCAGTAGAGCGCGACAGAAGGATGCGCGTGCTGTCCAACGGATTCGTGCTTCCATATGCATCAAACTGCGTCCAGGCCATGTAGAGATCGTCGTGATAGGGAGAGTGGGTGAGATCTACCCCGATCCACTCTTTGTCTTGCTGTCGCAGCGGAGGATTATAGCCTACCCCCGCACCACTGTCCCATGTGACTCCCCCATCGGTGGATTTCTGCACAATGATGCGATCCAACCAGTACCCCCCGATGCCCTGAGACAAATGCGCGTAAAAGAGATTGCCCTTGCTGTCGAATGCGACGCACGGGTCCCCCCAGACTCCCCAGGTGGAGCGAAGCGTTCCCTGCGACCAGCTGTTCCCTCCATCCTTCGAATAGAAGTAGTAGTTGAGGTTCGAGCCAGCGGCAAGGTTCTCCGGATTGGCCGGGTTGACTGCGATCGTGACTTCCTCCGGAGCATTGCTACCCGGAGCGTCGACCCTTACATTTTGGATTTGGCCGCAAAGCATGCCAGGCAGCAGGAACGCGAACAGTAGGTATCCGCTGATTCTCATGTTCCCCCTCTTGCTGTGAAAAGTAGATCGCTCGGCCCTGTAAGCCTTAGTTCTCGTTCTCCCCGCTCATGGGGCCGGGACCCGGAGAGACAACACGGGGTCAGACCAGGGTCTGACCCTGACCTGTCCCCGGTCTGACCCCGGAAAACCCCCCAACTGGTGATGGGTCCTGAACAAGAGCATTTCAGGACGACAACACGAGAGCGATGTGCCCGGTTCATAAAGCACCTTACATCAGCGGACGACCCGGATTGTCGCTTGCCCGCTGGCAGAATAGTAGGCCCCATCGTACATCGCCTCGGCCACGATCGGGGCATACCGGAACGTCCCCTGCGTCACCGCACGAACGGCATAGTAGAACACCTGTTGCCTCTTCCCGCCCCGGAAGCTGGTGTAGAAATTGATCCGGTCGTCGCGGATGTCCATGTACTCCGGGCGGGACGCATTCTTGATGAACGGATAGCTCGTCATCTCCGTCAGGCGCGGATTCTCGACCTCAAATCCGGCCGGGAGCAGGTCGGAGACCGCAACATTCTCCAGAAGATCGACGCTCGAGTTCAGCGTCACCCGGACAACGATAAGCTCGTTCTGCCGGACCGACCCGATGTTCATGAGGTTTCCGTACCTGTCAAGGAATTCACGGCGCACCTGGAGATTGCGATCCTCCATGTGGACCGCGCCGTCAGACCGGATCCCCTCCGTCACGAGGGAATAGTAGACCCGTCCCTGCCCGTTCATGGCAAGTGCAACCGTTTTTCCGAACGGATCGATATCAAACCTCTGCGTGCCTCCCTGGTACGCATATTCCTTCTTCCCGACCTTGACCGTGCCCTCCACCTTCGTGCCGGAGGCCATGCGGGCAGCCTTCCCGAAGGCAAGAAGGACAAAAGCGTCGTCCTGCGTGCTCCACCATTCATTGCTCTGATAGTGACGCCCCAGATATTCCATGTACCGGGGAATGGCCGGGTTGTTCAGGTCGGTCTCCAGCAGGACGTTCAAGATGATCGCATTGGCGCGGATGGGGGAGTCAAACCAACCGCCGGAAGTTCGGACGGCGTCCTCCATCTGAAACTGGGGCGGAAGCAGGTCACCATACGTCCGCCGGTCCCCGCTGAGCGCAAACGCGCCGGCAAGCAGGTAGCGCGTGTCGGTCGTGAGCAGATAACGCTCGCTCCGGTAAAAATCCATGATCGCCTTGTCCGGCATTCCCGCTGCAGCAAGGACGTACAGCGCATAGACAACGCTCTTGTCTGCAATCCGGTGGACCGCCGTCTTGTTGTTTTCGTAGACATAGTAATCCTGCGTCCGCCGGCTGCGCGCGATCCGGGCGACCGCATCGAGGGCGGGCTTCATCAGCGCGTCCGACACGGCGTAGCCGGCTTTTCTGGCTTCGAACAGGAAGTGCGTCGCATAAACGGTGCTCCAGTCATTGTAATATCCCCCTCCCGGCCAGTAGGTGAACGCACCATCAGCAGTCTGCAGCGAAGTGATAATGCCAATTGCTTCATTGACAAAATAGGTCGGGCTTCCGGTATTGAGAACCGACGGGGCAAGCAGCCCGGCAACATCGCGCAAATAGATTTGCGGGAAGGCTTTGGACGTTATCTGCTCGAGGCAGCCGTGCGGATACCCGAGAAGATGCTTCAGCTCGCGCGCAAAGTTTGCCACCGGGAATGGGCTGATCGAGAGGTATGCACGACGGCTCTCAGGCACAAACGCTTCCCCCACATCTTGTGAAACAGCATTTCCCCCATCAACATATCCGAAGACGGACTCGGTCAGGTATGGCGATGCGGGACGTACGGGAATCTCCGTCATCGTCTCCAACTCCTCTCCCATGGCGGAGGTTCGCACTTTGACGGTTGCCTTGCCGGTTTGGTTCGTTGCTTTCAGTGTTGCCGGTACAGCCCGTTCCTGATTTGCGTCGACCGACAGCACGGCGGGCTTCGTCTCCAGGGAGACTCCTCCGGAGGTCTCAACATCGAACTTCAGCGACACCGCATTTGCCGTGGTGTTGAACGCCGTGATCGGCATGATGATGGAATCGCCGGGGGTCAGGAACCGGGGCAGCGCGGCCGTGAGGACCACCGGGTCGGCAAC
Organism: uncultured Bacteroidota bacterium; assembly: GCA_963809695.1. Classification (GTDB taxonomy): domain Bacteria; phylum Bacteroidota; class Ignavibacteria; order UBA10030; family UBA6906; genus JAGDMJ01. Next base: position 835,800 of record CAWEKI010000006.1, on the reverse strand, counting down.
CTTCATCGCCTGCTGCGCAGATCCAAAGCGGTCCCCCTTGTACGCCAGTGCCATGAGGCGAAGTTCGCCGTTGAATTCGGGAACCTCCAGGGTCACCTCAACCTCACCGCGGCTGTTCGTCTTCCGGATGCCCGACCAGATCGCCACCGGCTTGAAGCGCTGAACCCCGAGAGGATTCACCCGCTTCCCGATATCCGCATCGCTTCCCCCCGTGCTGCTCCGGGCTGCCTTCTTTTCCGGCTCAGGAATGAGATGCTTAAAGAAATCGAAGGTCTCCGTCTGGAGGGCCTTCCTGGAATAGAAGTATCCATACGGATCAGGGGTCTGGTAGTTCTTCACCTGGCAGATGCCTTCATCCACCGCCGCCAGAGTCACGTACACGTTCTGCTCACCACCGGCCACGACCGTCACGAGCTGCTTGGTCTTCGGCCGCATCTTCTCAGGTGCTCTGATGGCAATCTCGAGCCGGTTGGACCTCTTCTCCACCATCACCGGGACGAAGCCATGGCCGGCCATCAAAGGAATGTTCATCTCCTTGATCTTTCGGAAAAGCACTGCGCTGATGTAGACGTTCGGCAGATACTTCTCTTCGATGGTCAGATCCATGGATGCCGCGTTGTTCACAACGTTCAGGTAACGGTAGCTGAATACCTGATTCCGCTCGATGGTCACCAGCATTGTTCCGCTGAAAGGAGCCTGGAAAAGTATCTTTGCCTTGTCCCCTGGAGCGTAGACGGCCTTGTCCAGGACCGCTTCCACGCGCGCCTCCGGATCCACCTCGAACGAGGTGATATCCGTGCTTGCCCAGTCATAGGAATAGAAGGAGATTTGATTGTAGCCGCTGTCCCCTTCTTTCGAGACTCGGACGGCGTAGTCCCCTGATCGGGGAGCGGAATAGCTGAATTCCACCGGCTTTGTTCCAAGTGTGACCACATCGGAGCGGACAGGAACCTCCCGCCGCTCTGACACATAGCGCAGGGTCTGGTCCTTGCCGAACTGGCGCAACACCGAATGCCATTCATACCGGACGATGTCCACCTTGGCCCTGAACGAATCGATCGGACGGTCGTTCGCATCCACGGCAACCAGCTGCATCTTCTGCGGAGTGTTCGGGCTTACATAGTATGCTCCCCGATTCAGGATGCCTATAAAGTAGTTCTTCGGGTATACCAGGGTTTGCGCGACCTGGTACACGGGACGCCCGGACTCATCGAAGACCGCCACCCTTCCTAGCGCACGTAAGATCCCGGAAGCGGTCAGCTCACCCGGAAGGGTGAAGTCCACGACTGCCTTGCCGTTGTCGTCAGTTCTGCCATTCAAAACGGTCGGATTCCCGGAATAGTTCTTGGCCGCGTCGTCGAAGAACCGGAATGCCGGGAACGCTCTTGACTTGAACGGGATCGGATTGAGCGACCCCTCAAACTCCCACGTCCTGCCTGCCGCGGGAGGACCAAAGAAATTCAGCGCTAGGAAATCGTAGCGGATCTGCTCGCCGGGCTTCGCGGTCTCCCTGGAGGCATTCATCGTGATCCTCAGCCGGTCGGGTACAAAATCTTCAACGCTCACCTTGTACGAGGTGAGGAAAAGAGAATTTCCTGTGTACAGCTCAAACCGGTAATCTCCGGTGAACGACGTCGGTTGGGTGGGCAGCGTCGATTCGAATGAGCCCTCGGTATTGAGGGTATGCTGCTGCTCTGCGACGAGTGTGCCGCGCGGATTTATGATCTTCAGGCGCACCGGCATCCGGGCCGGGAGAGCCTCGGTAAGATTCCGAACGATCCCGGATACATAGACCCGCTCCCCGGGGCGGTAAATGTTCCTGTCTCCATACAGCATGGCATCATACACATTCTCCGCGTCGCGTTTGCCCGCGACGTCATAGCGCGAAGTCTCCACGCGGTAGTCGGCGAGATGGATGAAGTTGAAATCGTTCTCTGCCTCCGCGGTCACGAGCTTCAGGGGGAAGTCTTTCGTGCGGTTCTTCAGGTCGGTGAAGCGCACAACACCGTCACGGTCCGTCTTCTCCGAAGCGATGGTTTGATTGTTGGAGGAAAGAAGTGAGATCACCGTGCCCGAAAGAGGCTCATTGTTGTCAAGGCTGGTGGCAAAGACCATCAGTTCATTCCCGCTCCTTTTGACGATCAGGCCGATGTCCGAAACGGAGACCAGTTTTGACGTTGAACGCCAGGGTTCGGCGGTATTGGCGATCTCCACAAGATAGAACCCTTTGTAGCCCGTGTGCAGATAATGGTCAAGGCTGAATTGCATAGTCACTTCCTGGTTCACGGGACCTTTGACCTCGACGCTGTCAAAGCTCAGCTGCCGTCCATACGGGCCGAGCAAGTAGCGGAACTTTCTCCGGTAAGTTCCGCCTCCCTCTTCGTCATCCCCCTCGCTGTAATACTCATAGTCGTAATACCGTCCGCCGTCCAGGAAGAAGACGAGATTGTTCTGGAACACCTGGCTGACGCGCACGTTCAGTTTGTTGATGTTGATGGTCCTGATCTCGAGGTTTCGCTGCCCGCTCAGCAGCATATAGAGGCCCGATTCCGAAGCGAAGCGGAATGACGGGGTGATATTCCCTATAAAAATATCGGCATCATAGTCGTTCTGCGTCCGCCCACCAAGCACGCTTTGCAGTCCCTTGGCGATATGCAGGCGAAATGTCGTGCCCGGTTCGAACTTCCCGTGCAGGGTAAATGACTGTCCATCACTCTGTACCGTGTACTCCCGGACCGGCTCAACGGAGACGAATCCTTGTGAAGCGGCAGCATCCACCTCTTGTGATGTCCGCACCCGGATCCATCCCTGGGCACCGTCGAAGCCCGCCTCGTGTCCGTAGATCTTCAATTCTCCCAGCGCAGGCAGCTTGTAGACGAACGGCCGCTCCATCCACACATGCGTGTTGGTCTCCGGTGAAAGCAGCTGATCATCGAACGAAACGGCAATATCCCGCTCCTTGTCCAGCTGCGTTACAACGCCCACGTCCACAGCGATCACGTTGCTGCGCTGGGTGGTCACCACGCGCGAGATCGTCTGTGCCTTCTCATCGATGGTGAGCTTGATATGCGCTGCCACATCCTGGGGGTTGACTGCATAGGTGAAGATCAGGTTCGCCTTGATGCCCACCTGGCGCTGCTCGCCCAGCCGGTCGTAGAAGAACTCGGCCTGCTTCAGTGCGAACCTTTCGGTAGAGAATTCAAACTCCGAGCGTCCACTGAACGATTTTGCCCGTGCAAGGGTTTTGAGCAGATCGGTGTTCAGCCGTCCGGAATATTTGGCGTCCCCCACAAACGGTGCGTCCGGGCTGAAAACAAGCCGCGAGCTATCCTGCCAGACGAATTTCCCGGGGACCGCCGGAACAAACTCGATAAGCGGCATGTCCGTCCACTTGTTGAGCGAATCCTGCGGCACCACGCCGCGGGAGAATGTCACCGTGATGACGGCGTCTTGCGGCAGCAGCCCCTCGGGAAGCGGAGAAGTGACGCGGAGCTGATCGGATTCTTCCTTTGAGCAGGAGACGAATACGAGACCGAGGGCAAGGAGAAGGCTAAGGTAACGCATATGGCATTCTAGATTTTGGAGTTTGGATTTTGTACTGCGTGGATCTGGGTCATGACAGCACTGCTGCCCGGGAGAATTCCAATACGACGACAGAACGAAGAGGAAACCCACAATCTGTCGCTTTCGTGCGTTGGCCCCGCTACAGCACCATTTTCACCGTGATATGTACTCTTGAAACTCTGCCTTTATCATCCATGCAGGTAACCGTATGGCCGCCGCCAGAAAGGGAGACGAAGAGCTTGTCCGCCGCGTTTTTGCGGCCGATGTAACGATCATTGAGATACCATGCGATCTGTTTCACATCGAGACCGGCGCTTGCCTGCAGCGTCAGCTTCTGCTCGCGTGAGACCAGAAAGTAGGTCATGTTGTCTGACGGGCTGATGATCGCCGGTCCATCCCCGGGCAGCACGCGCGTGCAGAGCGGATTATGCGATGGCGGCATTGCATAGGCAATGCCGTTCTTCTTCCAGAAGGCGAGCAGTTCCGGGGGATACTCTTTCAACGTGACGGTCTTGTAGAAATGCTGCCCGAGACAGGAAGGACAATAGGAAAGGAGACCGTCATGGGAGACAAGGTACTCCTTGCACACCGTGCACTCTTTGTATAACGTGCGAGACACCGAGTGGAGGTCTTCGATCAGATTTGCACAGCGCGGCGATGGAGGCAACCCACTCTCAGCGCACACCAGGCGCAATCCCACATCCCGCGGGATGGGAAGGATTGACTTCTGATGGGGCGCCGAGATGGAGTTGAAAATATCGATGAGCAGCGGGGCAGCCGCCTTTGAGGCGACAAGGTCAGGGTTACCTTCGTGGGTGACGTTCCCGATCCAGACTCCCACGGTATGTGTTGCGGAATAGCCGAGGGCCCATGCATCGCGGCGGCCGTAGCTGGTCCCGGTCTTGAACGCAACGGCCGGAAGATTCACCGAGGATTCAAAATTGTTCGGCAGGTCAGGCCTGTTGAGCCCGGCCAGGATCTCCGTCACCATGTATGCGGTGGACGATGAAAAGACCTGCCGTGCTGCTTCGCGGTTCTCCTCGTTCACGGCCGTATATTGCAGCGGAGCATAGACCCCCCGGGACGGAAAAATGGCGTAGGCCGCTACCAACTCTTCCAGCGTCACTCCGCATCCCCCGAGGATCACGCTCAGCCCCAGCTTCTTTCTTTGCTTTTGCAGCGAAACGAATCCCGCCTCCGCGGTCAGATCGAGAAATGCCGCAAACGAGGTCCCTTTCAGGAGCCGGATCATCGGAACGTTCAGGGAGCGTCTCAACGCGTCGTCGGCAAACACCGAACCGGAATATGTACCATCGTAATTCTCCGCCAGGAAACCCTCTGCATCGTAGGGCGTGTCGAGCAGTCGCAGTTTCGGCGTCAATTCCCCCTTCTCCATCAAAAGACCATAGAGGAACGGCTTGAGCGCAGAACCGGGAGACCGAAGCGCAACGGCGGCATCCACCTGGCCGAAGGCGCCGGCGTCCTCAAAATTCTCGGAGCCCGCATATGCAAGCACCTCTCTGGTTTTGTTGTCCACCACGATGAAGGCGCCGTTCTTCACCCCGCGCAATCTCCAGGGACGCATGTGGCTCGAGAGCAGGGCTTCGGCAGTGCGCTGGACATGCAGATCAAGCGAGCTGCGAATGTCGCCTTCGCTCCCGCTTCTCTCCTGTATGCGCAGGCAGAAGTGCCGGGCATGGTGAGCCAGTTGCTTTCGTGTGGCGGCCGACGGTGTGTTCCAGATGATCGCAGAGTCCTGCTGCGTAAGCATTCCCGATGCGATCCAGACCGATGCCTGGCGCCGCCTCTCAGCCATCAGGGCGTCAGGATTGCGGTCGGGCTGCAGGCCGTTCGGATCGCTCGGGATCAGGATCAGGTCGAACAGCTGGGCGATATTCAGCCGCTCGAGCGGGGTCTGGTAATACATCATCGCGGCGGACTTGAGTCCTTCGATGTTCCCTCCCAGCGGAACCATGGAAAGGTAGAGTTCGAGGAGTTGGTCCTTCGAGTACCGCCATTCCAGCTGCAGTGCCCGGAAAATCTCGACGAGTTTGTTCCCGTACGTGCGCTCCTTTGGCTCGAGCATTCGGGCGATCTGCATTGTGATGGTGGAGGCCCCGACCACCGTTTTGCCCCGCCGGAGGTTGAGAAGGAGAGCCCTCGCGATGGAGACCGGATTGACGCCGGGATGATAATAGAACCAGCGGTCTTCCCGCTCGATCAGGATCTTCTTCAGCTTGGCAGGGATCTCTGCAGGCGAGGTCCGCAACCGCCAGATGCCGTCATTTGCGAGGAAAGCCTGGAGGAATTCTCCGTTCCGATCCTCGATGAGAAGCGAATAGGGTTTTGCCGGTGGAAGAGGGAAAAGGAAAGAGAGCGCGAAGAACGCCAGCAGAGGAAGGAGGAATGTAGCGAGAAGACAGAACGCATATCGGCGGCGCCGGGTTGTGCCCCACGCATGAAAAGCCGTGCGAGCATGGTCGAACCCGGCCCCGATGCCCCACCCTCTGTCCATTCAGATGTTCTCCCCCCGCCTGATCGTCCAGAAATCATCAGACAGTCCCCTGTCGGCGAGATAAGCGAACGGCATCATGCAGTAGCCTTTCATTCCCCACGAGGTACCCCATGAGTTGCGCACGATGAATTGTTTCTCGGCGTCATCGTACCCCACGGCCATGACCGCGTGTCCTCCCAACACCCGTTCCTCGGGTTGAGGCATGGGAACTCTGCCGGTGCGCGTGACGTCGGCCGACTCGAAGCTCTCATACACCGAGAAACCGAAGACGAACGGAAAGCCTTCAGCCAGGCATGCCAGCATTTCTTCCAGCGTGATGATGCGTTCGTAGGCAGTGATCTGGTATTCCTCCGCTTCGCGATAACATGCCACCGGCGGCCGGTGATCGAACCGGGAAATGACATAAGGCCACTTCTTTTCCGTACATACCCCCTGTTTCGCAAGGGTCTTGATGCCATCCCGGAGCATTGCGCCAGAGTCGATACGAACGGTATGTTCCAGGAGGCGCTCATTGTAATAGATGAAGAGCCGGCTGAGATCCTGAAAGGGCATACCGTCTTTTCGCTCGAGGAATTCCAGCGCCCCAGCCAGGGCATTCGCCGTGCAGCTGCCAAGCCTGCCCTGGTCTTCCACTGCCGAACAGTGCTCGCGCAAGTCCGCTGCCGGGGGGAGAACGCCGGGAAGAGGATGTATCACCCTGTAGAGGTAATCGCGTTGGTCCGGAAGGTCAGGGATCCAGCCATATCGGCGGGACGCCGGGATTGGCGGTTTCTTCGTGGGACGGGTCTTTGGTCTGACTCTCATCGGGGGTCCTTTCTCAGGGCGCGCTGCAACATTAACAACGCTAACTACGGGAGGAGAACTGGAGTGGTGGAATATATTGAAGATGAAGAGGGAAAGCAACTTACGTACAGGAAAGAAACAGTCTAAACCCCAAAATGCTTTCGTGGCCGTTTGAGTGCTCAATGCGCTCTGTGTTCGTCTTTTTACATGTTGCATATGTCTGATTTTCCCGATATTGTTTGATGTTTATCAATGTCCACCTCCAGGCAACCGATGAGCACACTGTTTTCTCCTGACACTCTTGATCGGGCACGTTCCCTTTTCCCCCATACCAGACAGGGAAAGAACTATCTGAACCATGCAAGCTCGAGTCCCCTCTCCAGCCGTGTGGTCAACGCGATGACGGCGTACCTGCACAATCGTTCCGAGGGAGAGCTTGAGACCTATTTCACAGACATCAAGATGGTGAATGAATGCCGGTCACTGGTTGCGAGACTCATTCATGCCGAATCGCCGGACCGGATCGCGTTTCAGATCAACACGTCAGATGCGATCAACGTTGTGGCCTCCGGTCTTCCGTGGGCACCGGGGGATTCGCTCATTCTGAACGACATCGAGTTTCCGGCAAATGTGTACCCATACCTGAATCTCAAGCGGCAGGGAGTGGAGATCGATACGATTCGGGCTGTGGGTGGGAGGATCACGCCGGAGATGATAGCTTCACGCATCCGGCCGCGGACACGTTTGGTGGCACTCAGCGCCGTGCAGTACCTCTCCGGTCACCGGGCCGATCTTGAATCGATCGGGAAGATGTGCCGTGGAAGAGGAATCGTCTTCGCTGTTGATGGCATCCAGGCAGTGGGTGCGGTGGAGTTGGATGTGCAACGGTTGAGAATTGATGCGCTCGCTGCCGGCGCTCAGAAGTGGCAAATGGGCCCTCACGGCTCCGGGTTTCTGTATCTCACGGAAGAACTCCAGGCGAGAATCGCGCAGGCAAGTCTTGGCTGGCTTTCGGTGGAAAACCCGTGGAGCTTCCACAAGTACGATCAGCCTCTCGCCTCTTCTGCGCGGAGGTATGAAGGCGGAAGCCTGAACATGCCGAGCCTGCACGGGTTGCGCGCCGCTCTTTCGACTTTGCTGGAGTTTGGGCCGGAGGCGATCGAAAGCCACATCCTTGCGTTGACGGAGATCCTGAGGAAGGCACTCTCCGAGATCAAGGGGCTGAGCGTGGTAACGTCGTACCCCGATGTGGAACGCGCGGGCATCGTCACCGTGCGGCTTCCTGACGGCGTTGACAGCAAAGAGGTTTTCCGCCAGATCGCCCGGCGCAATGTGTTCATCGCGCTGCGGGAAGGACAACTCCGTTTCTCGCCGCACTTTTACGGTGCGCCGGACGAAATGCGCCAGGCTGCAGATGTCACGCGCGAATGCCTCGCTTCGGCTCTAGCCCGTCTCCCATCATGACGCAACTGCGCCGAGAGCTCTCGCTCTTTGACCTCACGCCGTCGTTGATCGCCCACGAACTGCAGGCACCGGGCTGGATCCTTCTTGCCTGGATCTGCGGCGGGCTTATGGCGCTCTCGGGGGCGCTCACGCTTTCGGAGCTGGGCGCCATGATGCCGGAAGCAGGGGGAATCTACGTCTATACGGGAGGAATTGCCGCTCTGGGGATCGCCTTTGCCACATACCTCAGCTCCATGATCCCGCTCGGAAGCGCAGGGATCACCGGTCCGGCGATCGCCGGCATCAGCATTTTCCGTGATGCGCGCCCGGGAGCCGAAGGCGGCCCGGGCAGGCATGGGCGGGAATCGGGTTTCTGACGATGGGAGTGCCCGTTTACTACATCTGGAACATTCAACGGAAGTGACAATCAAAGACCGGCGAGAGCCCGTGATGTGAGAGAGGCTACTCCTTTTCCAGCGCTTTCTTCGCCTCCGCGAGCTCCCGTACATGATCCTCCGTCAGCGAGGGGTACGCAAGCTTCGCCGACTTCAGGCAACTGACAAGCACGTCCGCAATAACCATGCGGGTGAACCACTTGTGGTCTGCGGGCACCACATACCAGGGAGCCCATTCCGTACTGGTGTGGTTGACCATCTCTTCATACGCCTTCATGTAGTCTCCCCAGAGCGCTCGTTCCTTGAGGTCACCGAAGGAGAATTTCCAATTCTTTTCCGGCGTGTCAATGCGCTCGAGAAACCTCTTCTTCTGCTCATCCTTCGAGACGTGGAGAAAGAACTTCAGGACGAGCGTGCCGTTCCTCGCCAGATGGCGTTCGAACGTGTTGATGTCCTCGAACCGGTCTTTCCAGATATCCTTGTCCTTCAGCTCGGGCGGAAGCAGCTGATGCTCGAGGATCTCGGGATGGACGCGGACCACGAGGGTCTCTTCATAGTACGACCGGTTGAAAATCCCGATCTGTCCACGTTCCGGGAGCGTTTTCACGCAGCGCCAGAGAAAGTTGTGGCGCATTTCTTCGGCGGACGGCACCTTGAAGCTCGTCACCTGCACTCCCTGCGGGTTCATGCCGCTCATGACGTGCTTGATGACGCTGTCTTTGCCTGCCGCGTCTATCGCCTGGAGTATGATCAGCACGGAGTAGAGGCCCTGCGCGTAGAGAATCCCCTGGAGTTCCTCGAGTTTCCTGAGATCGTCCTCCAGCTTTCCCGCCGCCTCTGTCTTGTCGTTGTACTTTCCTGTATATCCGGGATCGAAGTCCTTGAGATCAATCCCTTTACCGGGAGTCACGATAAAGTCGTCATGGTTCATGGCAATACGCTTCCAGATTATGAGAAAAGGATGAGAGGAAGGTGAAGGAGCGCCCACGCACCGTAGCGCAAGAGCGTTTCTCTCCGTCCGACGGGGACCAGCACCGCGAAGTAGATTCCTTTGACCAGTGTATTGCTCATCATCGCGATGAGTGTGGCAGACACCACGAGTCCGATTTCAGGACCTTGAAGAAGCGAAAGGATAAACGGGTCGATATCCGTCACCCCAACGACAGCCGCAAGAGTGAGCACGCCTGCCGACCCGGCATAGGTTTTCACGAGTTCCGTAGCAACGGTGAGAAGCACGTAAAGGCCGGCGAAGAGCAGCGCCGGACTGAGCTCGAACGGGTTCTGCAGACCGGGGACTCCTTTTGCCATGCTCCCCTCTTCCTTGCCCCCCGCGCGCAAAGAAAGGACCACCCCTATCAGTGCGAGCAGCACGAGCTTCCACCATACCAGAGGCACGAGCGCTGGAGCGAGCAGAGCGAGAAGTGCAAGGATGCGCAGATACATGACGCTGGCAGCCAGGATGGAGGCCTGTCGGGCATGCACCACCCGTCCGGGATCCTTCTGCGCCAGCCTCCCCGCCGCAATGGTGACTGCCGTGCTTGAGACAATCCCACCCAACAATCCTGAGAGCCAGAGCCCCACCTTGTTTCCAAAGCGTTTGGAAAGCTCATAGCCAATGAACCCGATGGTGGAGACCAGAATCACCAGCTTCCAAATGCTGGCCGGGTTCAGTCTGAACCGGGTGAATTCCTGATCGGGCAGGACCGGCAGCACAATCAGCGTGACGAGCAGAAACTTGAGCGTGGCCAGAAAGTCAACCTTGTCCAGCTTTTCCACGAAGGTCTCAAGCCTGGACTTCTCGGACAAGAGCATGGTGTTGACAATGCCGAGCGCCATGGCAATCCAGATATCAACAAGCAGCGCCAGTGCGCCAACGACGAACGTCAGCAGGGCGGAAACCTCCGACGTGGAGCCGTACCGCTCTGCTCTGATCTTGGCAAGATACGCGATCGCTGTCAGCACGGTCATCGAGAGAAGTCCTGCCGGGAGCATGAATGTCACGCCGATCTGATAGAGCCAGGCGCAGCCAAAGCCGTACATGCTGATGATCGGATGCGTGCGTACCCCGCCGAAGACCAGCTTCTGCGTTTCGATTTTCGTGCTCTCACGCTCGAGGCCGACGAGAAAGCCCAGGGCAAGAGCCACGACAAACCGTAGCTGGAATGTCCACTCAATGGCGTTCAGAAATCACCTCCTTCAGCATGGTCTTGATCTTGGTGACCACCATATCAATGGCCACGGTATTCTCGGCACCCCGCGGAACAATAATATCCGCCCACACTTTGCTCGGCTCGACGAATTCCAGGTGCATCGGTTTCACGGTACGCATGTATTGCTGCATCACGGATTCCACGGAACGGCCGCGCTCCAGGGTATCCCTCCGGATGCGCCGGATGAGCCGCTCGTCGGCATCGGTGTCCACAAAGATCTTGATGTCCATCAGTTCCCGCAAGCTCTTTTCCGCAAAGATCAGGATCCCATCGATGATGATGATTTCTTTGGGGTCAAGCCGCCGCGTGGCGTCGAGCCGTCTGTTAGTCGTGAAGTTGTACATGGGCTGGTACACGGATCGCCCCGAGCGCAATTCCTGGAGATTATGCACCAGGAGCTCCGTTTCCAAAGAGTTCGGGTGATCAAAGTTGATCTCCTGGGCGGAAAGCCCGCCGTGACAGGCGATGTCCTTGTAATACGAGTCGTGCTGGATTACCAGGACCTTGTTGCCGTCGAGGCGCTCAAGAATGGAATTGGTTACGGTTGTCTTGCCGGAGCCGGTACCTCCGGCAATGCCGATGACGAGAGGATCCATGAAAAAAGGAGGAATATGGGAGCGTGGAACCGGTTCAAGATAGAGCGGAATAAGGAAGATGTCAAGAGCGGAATGATGGCGGAACTCCTGAATCACAATACTGCGTTGGATAGGCGGGAAGAATTTCGTAAATTGCGTTGTCTTTTGTATGTCAGAAAATGAGGGAAGCAAACATGAACACAATGAAAACCTTCTTATTAATGGGATTGCTCACAGTACTGCTGGTGGTGATCGGGAGGGTGATTGGTGGACAGAATGGAATGATGATTGCCTTTTTGTTCGCCGTGGTGATGAATTTCGCAAGCTACTGGTTCAGCGACAAGATGGTGCTCGGCATGTATCGGGCACAGGAATTGACCCAGGCAGACAATCCGGCACTCTTCCAGATGATTGGGGACCTGGCCGGCCGGGCCGGCCTGCCGATGCCCAGGGTCTATCTCATTCCCCAGGACCAGCCGAATGCTTTTGCCACCGGAAGAGATCCGCAACATGCGGCAGTGGCCGTTACCGAGGGGATACTCAGGACGCTGTCACAGGACGAGCTTCGCGGAGTGCTTTCGCACGAACTCGCACACGTCAAGCATAGAGACATCCTGGTGGGCACCGTGGCGGCCACGATCGCCGGTGCGATCAGCATGCTCGCGAATATGGCCCAGTGGGCGTTGATCTTTGGTGGGGGGAGAGGCTCGAACGACCGGGAAGGTGGAAATCCCATTGCGGGAATAGTGATGATGATCGTCGCTCCGATCGCGGCGATGATGATCCAGATGGCCATCTCCCGTTCGCGCGAATTTGCCGCTGATGAAGGAGGAGCGCAGATTTCCGGCAACCCGCTGTCGCTGGCCAATGCCCTGCGCAAGCTGGAGCTGAAAACAGAGCAGATCCCGATGGACGCGAACCCCGCAACCGCTCACATGTTCATTGTGAGCCCGCTGCACGGCGGTGGCTTCACCAAACTCTTCAGCACGCATCCTCCGCTGGAGGAGCGCATTGCCCGGTTGGAGGCGATGGTGTACGGGAAGAGCACAACCTAACCAACACCAACTCGTGGATTATGCATCCGGCATCATCCATCCGGAATCGAAGGCGCCATATCGCAGTCAGTATTCGATAGCAAGCAACAAATATAAAACGCGCAGATTGCACTGAGAAGCAGCCTGCGCGTTGTTCATTTTCGGTTCCTCCGCTCCCCGATCCAGCGGGTCCCGCAGCGGAAGACGGGGCCATAATAGTTCCAGGATGGCTCCAGGAACGTTCCAGGATCGTTTTCGCAAGTTCACCAGACCGCCAGCACACTGGACCAAGACCTCCCCAGTAATTACACAGAGAGGTCAAAAGTTCCGATACCTTGACCTCTACCTACCGAAATACCTATGATTTTCTTTGAATATCCTCGTGGTACGCTCTTTGCACTTTCTTGAAGGTTCAGGCACAAGTGGCTCTACCGTTGCCTACGAGCAAATGAAGCTATTTTCGAGGGAGAAAAAGATGAGAAAACAAGGTGTCTCTCTGCTGCTCATCGCCGTTCTACTTGCTCCCCGTCTGCCTGCCCAGTGGGTTCAGACAGGTGGTACTAACGACCAGCAACACCCCGTCACCTTGCGACAAGTGCAGGTGGGTTCTCTTGGAGCGAACAATACGCCATCGCGACTCCCCGGCGGAATATCCCTCCCTTTGAGTAAGCAGCAGAAGAGAGGCCTTTCCCCCCTCGGAAGGCTGTCCTCCTCCCAGCAACAAATCTCGGTGATCGACACCGCTATCGTTTACAGCACCATAGACACGGCGAGGCATCTGTACGCATACAACGCAAATGGGAAAATGTCTTCCGATTTGGCGCAGAAGTGGAGCGGGGACCTCTGGCAGGATTCACTACGGGAAACCCGCACCTATGGCGCAAGCGGGAATCTCATCTCCTTTCTCTCCGAATTCTGGTCCGATGGCCAATGGGTGGGTATTGCCCGTTATTGGATGACCTACGATGCAAACGGCAAGATGACGTCCAACCTATTCGAAGGCTGCTCCAATGGGTGGTGGGTGAGTCACTTCCGTGAGACGTGGACCTATGACGGGAACGAGAATCTGACCTCCTATTTGCATGAAAATGGGTCGAATGGGCAGTTGGTCAGTGATTACCGTTTCAAGTGCACCTATGACCCCGAAAAGAATATGATTTTCCAGTTGCACGAAGAATGGCGCCACGGACAATGGGACACTACAGGGCGTGATACGTACAACTTGGATGCACACGGGAACGCTACTTCGCAGCTGCACGAACGGTGGTCGAACGGGCAGTGGGTTAATAGTTACCGTTATACGGATACCTATGACGCAGAGGAGAATCTGACTTCCCGCTGGAGGGAATACTGGTATGACGGACAGTGGGATAGTGATTATCGTGAAACGTACACATATGATGGAAACGGGAGGGTGACATCCGACTCGTCCGAATCATATTACAGTGGCGGTGTTGGCTTTGGACGGCGCAACACGTACACGTATGATGGACAGGAGAATCTGACTTCCCAGTTGAACGAATACTGGAATAGCGGGCAGTGGGTCAACAGTTCCCGTGTCACGAATACTTACGATGCCCAGGAGAATCTGACTTCCGAGTTGAACGAACGATGGTCCGACGGTCAGTGGACCAATTGGTACCGCTTTGCGATTGCCTACGATGCAAACGGGAGCATAGCTTCCGGCAGGAGCTACACCTGGCTCAATTCTTTGTGGAAAGCTGCAGATGGCTTGATTGTCCTGAGTGACATCAGTGACGACAGATACAACTACATCTATGGCGGCTGCCCAATTAGCCTGAGTGACATCGCGGGCAACAGATATGGTTTCAATGGGTACAATTTCACACTGACATCCCGCACCATAATCACAGAGGTTGCCGCTCAAAGCGAGAGCGTGCCTGTGGTCTACTCGTTGTCGCAGAACTACCCGAATCCGTTTAATCCGAGCACGACGATCAAATACACGATTGGAGGGGTTAGGGACCAGGGGTCGGGGGTCAGGAAAACCATGTTAGTGGTGTACGATGTGCTTGGCAGGCAAGTAGCAACATTGGTCGATGAAGTGAAAGCACCGGGAAGTTACGAGGTAAGCTTTGACGCGAACAGGTTGTCGAGCGGCGCTTATTTCTACCGGTTGACTGCGGGTTCGTTTGTTCAATCAAGAAAGATGCTTCTGTTGAAGTAGCTTTAAGCAAACGTCACCACCATCAACCAGTAAAGGAGCTACACGATGGGACCGCAGCAACTTCTCCTGATCGTCCTCATGATGATTGGTGTCGGGAACCCCGTGCTGGTGGGAATCACGATGGGACCCGACAACGCTGTCACTGCCAACCGGGATGCGGTATGCAGTGACCTGGTCAACCTCGCTGCCCGAGCGCACCAGTACTATCGCCGTCCGGCAGCTCTCGGTGGCGGTGGCAACAGTTTCGTCGGTCTCTGGGCCGATGCCGCTGGTACGGCCAAGTTGACCAATATGCCAGATGGGAAGAATGCCAACGGGGTCTACTTGATCCAGTCGGCCGGAACTGCCAACAATGTCGTTATCGAAGGGGTCGGGACTGAGGTTGCCTCCGATGGCAATCACCTCACCATGCACATCATTGCTCGCGATGGGGGGCGCCCGGACAGTCTCTACCAGGTATACTAAGAGTGGTGGAGAAGAAGCACTAAGTCATGTCGTTTTCGGAGTAGTGGCGTTTTGTCCCGAAGGGGCCGCTTCGGGGGGATTTTGTGCAGACGAGGAAGTTGATGCTGATTCGAAGGGGGGAGACGAAATGAAACGACCGTGGAGACGATGGTTGGGATTTGTTTCTTGACAACTTCATGGCCGCTAGCTTCAAGAGCTAGGGGTGGGCAAATTCACTTCTTCTATGCACTCCTTCGCGGTCCCAGTTTTTTCATCCATCGCCGCAAAGCTTTCGATACCTCCGCCGGCGATGTCGATCCATCCGATCTCTTCGCCGCCAGCGATGCCCGCGGATCAAGTACGGTAACGACATCTTTATCGAAAAGAGGCGAGACATGTCTGTACTCTTCCAGCGAGAGTGACTGAAGCGTAGCGCCTGACTGCTCACACTGCTGCACGATGCTCCCCACAACGGCATGCGCTTTTCTGAACGGAAGCCCCTTGCGCACAAGATAATCGGCGAGCTCGGTCGCCACGAGGTAGTCGGACTTGAGCTCGGCTTCGAACCTGTCACCGTGAACAGTGATCGTTTGCAGCATCAGTGTCATGATCTGCAGCGATCCGCTCACGGTATCTGCAGCGTCGAAGAGCGGTTCCTTGTCCTCCTGCATGTCGCGATTGTAGGCCAGCGGCAATCCCTTCATCACCGTGAGCAACGCCATCAGATCGCCGTAGACCCGCCCGGTCTTGCCACGGACAAGTTCTGCCATGTCGGGGTTCTTCTTCTG
The DNA here is from genome assembly GCA_963809695.1 of uncultured Bacteroidota bacterium. Taxonomy (GTDB): domain Bacteria; phylum Bacteroidota; class Ignavibacteria; order UBA10030; family UBA6906; genus JAGDMJ01. The sequence goes on along the minus strand of CAWEKI010000006.1, from coordinate 819,861 downwards.
CGGCATGATGCTGCTTCCCGTGGCAAAAGCATCGCTGATCTTGATGAAATTCCACTCGCGCGAACTCCAGAGAACCAGCTCCTCGGCCAGCCGGCTGAGATGCATCATCGTGATCGCCGCCGATGCGATGAACTCCAGCAAAGAATCCCGGTCGCTAACGGCATCAATGCTGTTTTCTACAATTCCCTTAAGCCCAAGCTCTCTGGCAACTGCAACGCGGTCGATGGGAAAGGATGTACCCGCAAGAGCGCCGGACCCGAGAGGAGATCTTGCTGCGCGGCGCAAACCGTCAAGGAACCGGTCGTTATCCCGATCCAGCATTTCCACGTACGCCAGCACATGATGTGCAAACAAGACCGGTTGTGCACGCTGAAGATGCGTGTAGCCCGGCATGAGAACCTTTTGATGCCGCTGCGCAAGACCCACGAGCACCCTCTGGAGGCTTCTTATTCTGGCAGATGTGACGGCTATAACCTTTTGCAGGTACAACCGCTCATCCAGAGCAATCTGGTCATTGCGGCTCCGCCCGGTATGCAGCATCCCTCCTGTATCCCCGAGTCTCTTGATAAGGCGGTTCTCCACAGCCATGTGGATGTCTTCATCGACAAAACGATCTTGCTCTCTTTTGTTTGCGCGGCGCGTCGATAAGGACCCCTGGTGGAACCCACCCTCCAACGCCATCTCCTGCCTGATCTTCTTCAAAGCGCGGACGATACTGTTCACCGCTGCGGCCGGAATAATCTTCCGACGCCCGAGCATCGAGACGTGCGCGATGCTCCCCCGAATGTCCTCATCATACAGCTTCTTATCGACATTTAGCGACGAGGAAAACTCCAGGGCGCGCGGATCAAGTTTGCTGGAGAAACGTCCTTTCCAGACGCTCATTTTGCCTCAACAGATTCAATCGCGGGTTTCGTGGCGGCTTTCTTCGTGCCGCCGTTGCCCTTGTTCCTGTTCTTGACCTGGTGATAGGTCTTCAACGGCAAGCCGTAGATCTTGATGAATCCCTCCGAAGCCTTGTGGTCGAAGGTATCTTCGTCTGTGTACGTGGCAAGCTTTTCGTTGTACAGGGAGTACACCGATTTCCGGCCGGCAATGATCGTGTTCCCTTTGAAGAGCTTTACTCTTACCGTGCCGCTGACATTTTTCTGCGTCTCGTTCACGAACGCATCCAGGGCGTTCTTCAGCGGTGAGAACCAGAGACCGTTGTAGACGAGGTTTGCATACTCGACCGCGAGTTGCCCCTTTACATCCCACACTGGCTTGTCCAGCGTGAGCCGCTCAAGCTCGGTGTGCGCAAAATGAAGAATCGTTGCGGCAGGTGCTTCGTAGATCTCCCGCGATTTGATCCCGACGAGGCGGTTTTCCACAAGATCGATCCGCCCCACGCCGTGCGCTCCCCCGATGCCGTTCAGACGGTTCACGAGATCCACGGCGCTCATCTTTTCCCCGTTGAGAGCAACCGGCGTTCCATGGAGGAAATCAATCTGCACAATCTCAGGAGTATCCGGCGCGTCGGCCGGGTCGACGGTCCGCTGATACGCGTCTGCAGGCGGCTCCGCCATCGGGTCCTCCAGCACCCCGCATTCAATGCTTGTACCCCAGATATTTTCGTCGATCGAGTACGGACTCTTCACCGTCGCGGCGACGGGGATGCCGTGTGTTTTGGCATATTCAATCTCCTCCTCCCGCGACTTGAATTCCCAATCTCGCAACGGGGCGATCACCTTCAGATCCGGGGCCAGCGCATTGATCGTCACTTCGAAGCGCACCTGGTCGTTCCCCTTGCCCGTGCAACCGTGAGCGACCATAGCGGCTCCCTCCTGGCGCGCAACTTCCACCATGTATTTGGCAAGCAACGGCCGGCCAAGCGAAGTCGCCATGGGATAGCTGCCCTCATACAGTGCACCTGCCCGGAGCGCGGGAAAAACATATTCCTCGAGAAATTCCTCTTTCAAGTCCTTGATATGCGCCTTGATGGCGCCTGTAGCGTACGCTTTCTGCTTGACGCCCTCAAGCTCTTTTGCCTGCCCCAGGTCTCCTGTGGCAGTGATAACGTCCGCATTGAACTTCTCGTGGAGCCATTTCACCATGACGGAGGTGTCAAGTCCGCCCGAGTACGCAACGACCATCTTCGGTTTATCCATTACTCCTTGCCTCGTATCAGTTTATTTTTCAGGAATTCCACGACATTCTTTGTCTGACGCTGCGATGCAGGGATCACCAGGAGCGTATTGTCTCCCGCCACGGTGCCCAGGATTGCGTCGTGCTTCTGCATATCGATGAACTCACCCACGGTATTGGCGCAGCCGGGGAGCGTGCGGACCACGATCATGCTCTCGTTCGCCGCGATGGCGAGGACCTCGGCGCCCACGATGGGGAGGAGCGCCTGCGTGCCGGCAGCCGGCTGAAATGTGTAGCGGCTTCCTTCGTCGGTCGTAACCCGAACGACGCCGAGGTCCTTCATATCCCGCGAAAGGGTCGCCTGCGTGACAACGCAGCCGCGTCTGCGAAGCTCACGGCGGAGGTCATCCTGGCTGGCGATCGGCTTCGCACCGATGATCTCTCGAATCGTGTAGTGGCGGGACTGCTTATCCATCGAAACGACCGGAATATACATCACGTAACCACAGGCTGGTTGACCAGCTGATGCACCAACTCGGTGCCGATGCCGGTGTCGGTAAAAATCTCGAGCAACAGCGAATGCTTGATCCTGCCATCGATCAAGTGGACCTTGTTCACCCCGGCATGCAGCGCGTCGAATGCGGATCGGATCTTGGGGATCATGCCATTGTTGATGACATGGGTCTTGATGTAATGCTCGGCCAGGGCGTTGTCCATGCTGTGCACCAGTTTTCCATGGGCGAGCACCCCCTCCACATCGCTCAGGTAGACGAGTTTTTCCGCCTTGATGGCCGCAGCAATGGCAGCCGCGGCGATGTCCGCGTTGATATTGTGGGCCTGACCGGCAGCATCCACGCCAATCGGGGCGATGACCGGCATTTGCGAATGCGACAGCAGGAGATCGAGGTAGGGAGTGTTCACCTCCGTGATTTCACCGACAAGGCCAAGATCATGCTTGGCATCCCCGGCGCGCTTCACGCGGAGAAGCGAAGCATCGATCCCGCACAGCCCGACGGCATCACCGTCATGCTGGTTGATGCGCGCAACGATATCCTTGTTGGTCTTTCCGGCCAGGACCATCTGGACCACATCCATCATCGCTTCATCCGTATATCGCTGACCGTTGACGAACCGGGATTGAAGGCCCAGCCGCCCCGCAATATCGGTCACCTCCTTCCCGCCTCCATGGACGATCGCAATGTGGATGCCGATCTTCTTCAGGAGGGTGACGTCCTGCGCGAACGTCTCCTTCAGTTCTTCATCAACCTGTGCGGCGCCGCCATACTTGATCACAAAGGTCTTTTCTTCGTACCGCTGAATATAGGGAAGCGCCTCAATGAGCACTTCCGTTTTGAGGAGGGTTTCAATCATGTTCTATAATTCGCGTTAATGTCCACATATGCTTTTGACAGGTCGCACGTCCAGAATGTTGCGGACGCGCTTCCCTGGTGCAGGGAGACGGTGATCACGATCTCCTTCGCGCTGAGCACCTTCTTAGCCTCTTCTTCCGAAAAATCGACGGCGTAATTCCGTCGCAGGATCGGCAGATCGCCGAAGCTGATCTCGGTCTCGTCGGGGTTGAAGTCGATACCCGAATACCCCACCGCAGCCAGGATTCTTCCCCAATTGGCATCTTCCCCGTGAATGGCGGTTTTGACCAGGTTGGAGTTGGCGATCGCCCTGGCCGCCTGCGCAGCAACCTGCTCGGTGGCTGCTTCCACCACACGGACTTCCACGAACTTGGTAGCTCCTTCCCCGTCCACAACGATCATTTTTGACAGGCGGGTGAGCACGTGCTCCAGCGCGGTATAGAAGGCTGCGTAGGAGGGATCATCGGTGCTCGTGATCTCCCGGGTCCCGGCAGCACCGTTGGCGAGGAGCAGCACCATGTCGTTCGTGCTCATGTCACCGTCGACGGAGATCCGGTTGAAGGACCGGTCCGCGGCCAGCCGCAGGGCACCCTGCATGATCACGGGACTCACGCGCGCATCCGTCGTGATGAACGCCAGCATGGTTGCCATGTTCGGTGCGATCATGCCGGATCCTTTGGCCATCCCCCCGATGACGGCTTTGACCCCGCCGAGGTGCACGGTCGCTGGCAGCCTCTTTCACAAACGTATCGGTGGTCATGATGGCCTCGGCCGCTTCCGCATGACCCTGGCGTGAGAGCAGAGGGGCAGCTGCGGTGATGCCCGAAACGACGTTCTCCATGGGAAGCGGCTGACCGATCACGCCCGTGGACGAGACCAGCACCTCGCCTTGCGGAATGCCCAGCGACTTCGCCGCCGTCGCGACCATGCACCAGGCATCGTTCATGCCGCGTTCGCCGGTGCAGGCGTTCGCGTTGCCGCTGTTGACGACGATCGCACGGGCCCGGGAGCTTTTCTCCATCTGCATGCGGTCCACCACCAGCGGTGCGGCGATCACCTTATTCTTCGTGAAGACGCCGGCCACAACGGCCGGGTGGTCGGAAACGACGATGGCCAGGTCTTTTTTCTTCTTTTTAATACCGGCATGGACGCCAGCCGCGCGGAACCCCCGCGCTGCCGTCACACCTCCTTCAATGTCCTGAATCATTCAACCCTTTCTCCTCCGGTAGACCGAAGAGAATGTTCATGTTCTGAATCGCCTGTCCGGCCGCCCCTTTGACCAGGTTGTCGATGGCGGACAGGATAATGAGCTGGCCGGTCCGTTCCTGGACGGAGAGGCCGATGTCGCAATAATTGGTCCATGTAACGCTGCGAAGCTGAGGAATTTGCCGCACGATGCGGACAAACGGCGCATCCGTGTAGTACGAATCATAGAGGGCCAGCACTTCCTCCGTGGAGACAGGCTGCTTCAGCGTAGCGTGGATCGTACTGTAAATCCCTCGGGTCAGCGGCACCAGATGGGGAATGAACGAGAGCGAGACATTCTTCCCGCATGCACCGCTCAGGACGGACTCGATTTCCGGAATATGCTGGTGGTTGCCCACCTTGTATGCCCGGACATTTTCATTGATCTCGGTGAAGCTCAGGTCCACGCTGGCACTTCTCCCGGCGCCCGAGACGCCGGAAAGGGCGTTGATAACAATTCCCTGGGTTTCCACCACACCGCGAACGAGCGCCGGGAGAAGCCCGAGAATCGCGCTTGTGGGATAACAGCCCGGATTGGCCACCAGGCGCGCGTTCTTCAGTGTGCCTTTATGCAGCTCCGGAAGCCCGTACACAGCCTCCGGCAACAGTTCCGTTGCCGTGTGCTGGTGTTTATAATAGAGCTGATAGGCCTCCGGCGACCGCAGGCGGAAGTCTCCTCCCAGGTCGATGACATGTTTCACCTTGCCCATGAGCGACGGCACGACCTTCATTCCTTCTCCGGAGGGAAGCGAAATGAAGGCAACGTCCAGTCCGCCGAAGCGGGCGGCGTCGAACTGCTCGAACACCAGGGACGTCCGGCCGGCGAGCGAAGGATAGAGCGCATCGACCCGTTGGCCCGCGGACGAAGCCGCGGTCACCCGTTCCACACACACATCAGCGCGCGGCAGGAGCAAACGCAGAAGCTCTGCGCCGCCGTAGCCCGACCCACCGACAATGCCCACCCGTATCACGTTTTCCCTCTGTACACTATGCATGTTCTTTTTGCTTGCATAAATATACAATAGTCTGTATTATTATGCAAGTCTTTTTTTGTGAACATCTGGAGATCCAAACGCCATGACCCTGAGTGACCGTGAAGCGGCCGTGCTCTTTCACACTTACAAACGCCTCCCCCTCGAGATCGAACGGGGCGAAGGCGCGTACCTGTTCTCCCGGGATGGAACGCGGTACCTCGACATGTTCGCAGGCCTCGCCGTGAACGCTCTCGGGTACGCACATCCCGCCGTGGTCAAAGCCGTCTGCGACCAGACCTCCCGCTATACCCATCTCTCTAATTATTTCCTTCAGGAGCCGCAGATCCGCCTGGCGGAACTGCTCACGCAACAGGCGGGATATGAGAAAATCTTCCTCGCCAACAGCGGCACAGAAGCCATCGAGGGAACCATCAAACTGGTGCGCAAGTGGGGCGCAACGCGCGGTAAGTCGGAGATCGTCTCCATGTCCAACTCCTTCCACGGCCGCACCATGGGAGCGCTGTCGCTCATGGACAGGCCGAAGTACCGGGAAGGTTTCGGGCCTTTTCTCGAAGGGTTCTGTGTCGCGGACTTCAACAACCCGGAGGCACTGGGACAGAACATCACAGCGCAGACCGCTGCGGTCATCCTGGAATTCATTCAGGGTGAGGGTGGCATCCGCCCCGTAAGCCAGGTTTTCGCCCGGACTCTCACTGAGCTTCAACGGAAGCATGGGTTCCTTCTCGTCGCCGACGAGATTCAGTCCGGCATCGGACGCACGGGAAAGTTCTTCGGGTTCCAGCATTACGCAGCCGTTCGTCCCGACATCGTGGTTGTCGCAAAGCCGATCGGCGGCGGGCTCCCCCTTGGCGGCATCCTCGCTCACCCCGATGTGGCGGGTATTCTTGAACCGGGCATGCACGGCACGACATTCGGCGGCAATCCGGTGGCCTGTGCTGCCGGCGTCGCGGTGCTTGAAGAGATCCTCGGGAAAAACCTGATGCACCATGCGTCGGAGATGGGAGCGCTCATGAGGGACGGGTTCGACCGCCTCCGCTCCAGGTTCGCTGCCATCGTCAAAGAAGTGCGCGTCATGGGATTGATGGCCGGCATCGAGCTTGACCGGGATGCAGACCCGCTTGTGGCCGCGATGCGCGAGCACCATCACATTCTGATCAACGGGACGGACCGCACGGTGCTCAGGATGCTGCCACCGCTTATTGTGACTGGAGAGCAGGTGAAAACTACCGTGACTGCTCTGGAGCAAGTGTTGGCCGAGGCGGCCAAGGGGTCAGACGAAAATCTGTCGTCCTGAAAGGCTCATGAGCGAACGACCGTTCCCTGCAAGTGAGCCGAAGGAATCAGGACCTATCACCGGCGCCATGGACAGACCCCGAACCTGAAGCATTTCGGGGCGACAGGCCAAGGGAGAGAACCTTGGCCTGTCGGTTTTCCAGTTTTTGACAAAGCCCTTCGCTCATCCTGCGAAAATAGCAGGTTCAAAGCGCGTTTTCCCGCAATGGTATCGATTTTAGCCTCAGTTTCGCCTTTCCAGTTGGCACATCCCTTGTTAATTGTATAGAATCCTATCAGTGTCTGTCATAAACTGCCCAAGGGCGTGCATGTTTCCCATTACCGAAAAGACCGTTCTGGCGCCAACTATCACAAAGTATGTCATCAAGGCGCCGTTCATCGCTCGGAAGCGCAAGGCGGGCAATTTTGTCATGATCCGCGTGGATGCGACCGGCGAGCGGATTCCGCTCACCATCGCCGACAGCGATCCTGCCGCAGGGACCATCACGCTCATTGTGCAAGCCATAGGGAAGACCACAAAGCTCCTCGCAACGAAAAATGCCGGCGAGTGTGTTCAGGATGTGGTGGGCCCTCTGGGGAATCCCACCCCGATTGAAAACCATGGCACCGTGGCCTGCATCGGCGGAGGAGTGGGAACGGCGGAGCTCTACCCGATCGCCTGCGCGCTCAAAGCCGCCGGAAATACCATCCACACGATCATCGGTGCGCGTTCCAAAGAGCTCGTGATCCTCGAAGACGAAATGCGTCAATGCTCCGATGCCCTCTATGTGACCACCGACGACGGCAGCTATGCCCGCAAGGGGTTCGTCACCGACCAGCTCACCGACCTGCTGAACGGTGCTGTTCCCATCCATGCGGTGTATGCTATTGGTCCGCTGCCAATGATGAAGGCGGTCAGCAACGTGACACGCCCGTTCAACGTCGCAACGTATGTCAGTCTCAACACGATCATGGTCGACGGCACCGGCATGTGCGGCGGCTGCCGCGTGACCATTGGAGGCAAGATGAAGTTTGCGTGTGTGGATGGCCCGGAGTTCGACGGGCATCAGGTGGACTTCGATGAGCTCATGATGCGCAACAGAACCTACGTGGACATGGAGAGAACCTCGGACGAAAGGCCGCATGTCTGCAAACTCACCGGAACCCTGAAGGAGAACGCATGACGACTCGCATGAACCCCCTGAAGCCGTCCGAGCGGATGAAGATCAAGCGTCAGGAGGCCTTTGAACAGCCAGCCGATGCCCGGTCGGTCAATTTCCTGGAAGTGTCGTTCGGGTTCGACGAGGAGCGCTCCGTCATTGAGAGCACCCGCTGCCTGGAATGCAAGGAGCCGCTCTGCGTGGACGGCTGCCCCGTGGGGATCGACATCCGCGGGTTCATTCAACTGGTAATGCAGAAGGATTACGTCGGGGCCGTCAACAAGATCCGCGAGGCCAATTATCTGCCTGCGATCTGCGGCCGCGTCTGCCCGCAGGAATCCCAGTGCGAGTCCCTGTGCATCCTCGGGAAGAAACTTACCCCGGTCGCCATTGGAAAGCTGGAGCGGTTTGTGGCGGACTACGAGATGAAGAATAACCTCTTCGTCAATCCCGTGGTGCTGGAGAAACGCGAGGAGAAGGTGGCCATTGTCGGGTCGGGACCGTCCGGGCTCACGTGCGCAGCCGAGCTGGCAAAGCTGGGATACCAGGTGACGATCTTCGAGGCCCTGCACGCCGTGGGAGGGGTCTTGCGCTACGGCATTCCGGAGTTCCGCCTTCCGAAGGAGATCCTCGACCTGGAGACCGACAGGATCAAGGCGCTGGGCGTCGAGATCTATACCAACTTCGTCGTCGGCCGGACAGCGACGATCGACGAGCTCTTTGGCGAATGGAACTTCAAGGCGATCTTCCTCGGAACCGGCGCGGGAACACCGACATTCATGGGAATTCCCGGGGAGAACCTGAGCGGGGTGTATTCCGCGAACGAGTTCCTCACCCGCGTCAATCTGATGGGTGCCTACAAGTTTCCGGACTTTGACACGCCGGTGAAGATCGGGAAGCAGGTGGCCGTGATCGGCGGCGGAAACACCGCCATGGACGCCGTGCGCACTGCGAAACGCCTCGGCGCGGAGAAGGCCTATCTGATCTATCGGCGGTCGCGCGAAGAAATGCCCGCCCGCGAGGAGGAGATCCATCACGCCGAACAGGAAGGAATCGAGCTCCTTCTCCTGACCAATCCCACGAGAATTCTTGGCAATAAGGACAACTGGGTGTGCGGCGTTGAGTGCCAGCGCATGGAGCTGGGAGAGCCTGACGAGTCCGGGCGGCGCAGGCCGGTCGCGGTCAAGGGCTCCGAGTTTGTCATCGAGATCGGAACGCTCATCGAGGCGATCGGCCAGAAGCCGAACCCCATTATCCAATCCACGACGCCCGGGCTCGAGACAAGCAAGCGCGGCACGGTGGTGACAAACGATCTGCAGGGAACGAGCCGGCCGGGCATCTTCGCGGGAGGTGATCTCGCCCGCGGAGGAGCAACCGTGATCCTGGCCATGCGGGACGGGAAGAAAGCTGCTGCTTCGATCCACGAGTTTCTTGAGGCGAAGAAATAGTTCAATAGCCTTCATTTACCAGCCATGGACGAACCCGATACGCAGGGCAGGAGCCGACCGCTCCAGACCACGGGTCTGATTCTGGGCCTGGCGTTGTTCATCCTCTTCCTTTCCCTTCCGACGTTCGAGGCATTCCGCACAACGGCCGCCGGCCTCATCGCAGAGCAAGGGGCGAACATGTCCCCGGACCATCTCGCCCATGCCATGCAGATTGTGGCCGCGCTCAGCGTCATGATCATCGTCTTCTGGATGACGGAAGCTTTGCCCCTCCCTGTCACCGGCCTGCTCCCGCTGGTGGTTCTCCCTCTGCTGCACATCACCGGACTCGCGCGCGGACCCGTGCCCTTCACGCTCGCGACCGTGGCGCCCAACTATGCCAATCCCGTGATCTTTCTTTTCCTCGGCGGATTCCTCCTGGCCGGGGGGCTCCGCAAATGGGCGATCGATCGCAGGTTAACCCTCTGGCTCTTATCGCGCGGCCGCGTCGCGGCCAGCGCTAGCGGGATCCTGCTTGCGGTTATGACCGTGACCGCGTTCCTCTCCATGTGGATCTCAAATACCGCCACCGCCGCGATGATGCTTCCCCTTGGCCTTGGCATTCTCTCCACGCTGGGATCGGATCCAGGCAGATCTAAGTATGGGACCGCTCTCATGCTCGGGATTGCGTGGGCTGCCTCCATCGGAGGGGTCGGGACCATCATCGGTACGCCGCCCAATGGCATCGCCCTGGGCGTTCTCAACACGGCATTCGCGCAGGACCCTTCCTATCACAGGATCACATTCCTCGATTGGATGAGCTTCGGGGTGCCATTCGTCGTGCTTGCCTTGCCCGCAACATGGTTTATTTTGCTCCGCATCTTCAGGCCGGATGTCCATGTTGACGAGAAGGTCCGGGATGGTGTAGTGGCCGAATACCGTTCCCTCGGCCCCCTTACACACGCACAGCGGAGAACGATCGGCGTGTTTTTGGTCGCTGCGTTCCTTTGGATCTTGCTCCCGTTCAAGGATCTTCTCTTGCCGGCAGGAGCGGCTGCCACGCTTGAATGGCTGGATGAATACGGCGTGGGAATTCTTGCGGGTGTTCTTCTGTTCATCGTTCCTGCAGGAAGCGCGCCCGGGAGCAGGCTGCTCGACTGGGAGGATTCAGACTATGTTGAATGGGGAACATTGCTTTTGTTCGGCGGGGGAATTGCCTTATCGGACGCCATGTTCAAGACCGGACTCGCACACTGGCTCACCGGAACGCTGATGAGCGTGCTGGGAGGCGCATCCACCATCGTCTTGCTCGGCGGCGTTGTGTTCGCAAGTGCCCTGTTGACCGAGGTGGCATCCAACACGGCAGTGGCAACAATGATGGCTCCCATTGTCATTTCATTGGCCCGCGCAAGCGGCACAGATGCTTCAATCCTTGTCATTGGCTCTGCGATGGGTGCATCACTGGCCTTCATGTTACCAGTTTCCACACCGCCCAATGCGCTTGTGTATGGTACCGGTTACATCCGCATCCGCGATATGGTGAAAGGAGGGGTTTTACTCGATATTGTCGGGTGCCTCATCACCGTGGCCGTTCTTGCAATTGTGGGAACGTGGCTGTTCAGACTGTGAGCGATCAGGCCATTAAACGTAATGCCCGGGCAGTGGTCTAACCACAAGGAGAAGAAGTCTCCATCGTTTTCGTATTACACTACCGAGGTTACCATGAAGCACCGCATCACTCTGTTGCTCGTCACCGGCCTGTTTCTCTGCATGGCGGCATTGCAGGCATCTGCGCAACGCCAGATGCCCACTCCGGAAGAACGGACCAAACTGCTTACAGACTCGTTGAGCCTGAACAAGGACCAATCCGCAAAGACCCTGAAGATTTATCAGGAATCGGACCAGAAGCGCCAGGAAATATTCAAGTCCAACTCGGAAGACCAGGGGGCCCGGCGAGAAGCCATGAGAGATCTCATGGGAAAAACGGACCAGAAAATTGAGGCCCTTCTGACCGCCACACAGAAGACGAAATATGATGCGATGAAGGTACAAAGGATGCAGCGCTGGCAGAACCGGCAACAGCCGCCACCGGAAAAACCAAAAGACGATACCAAATAGCAGTATTGAAATGGTAGCCGGCGAAACCGGGTTATCGTGAAAATCACACCACGATCCGGTTCCGCCGGGTCAAAATGATTGAGACTGTTTGATCTTGCCCCTCGCTCTCAGCGATTCTCCATCCTCAATTCTGGAAGCCTCTCCACACAGGCAGAAAAATCGTAAACGTCGTCCCCTTCCCCACTTCGCTATCCACCCTGATCTCTCCTTTGTGCTGACCGATGATCTTGTGGCAGACCGCCAATCCCAGACCCGTACCCTTGTCCCCTTTTGTCGTGAAGAAGGGCCTGAATATCTTGTCAAGGACACCTTCTTCAATGCCGACCCCGGTGTCGGAGACCCGGATGATGATGTGGAACCCGGTCAGTGCGGCATTGATGCTGATGTTGCCCCCTTTCGGCATAGCGTCGCGCGCGTTGAGCAACAGGTTAAGAAATACCTGCTGCAGGTAGTTGGCATTGCCGGCGACAGGTGGCAGCTCGTCTGGCACCTTTAACTCGATCGTGATACCGCACCCCGCGAACTCGTGCTGGACCATGGCCGCGATGTCCTCGATGATCTTCTTGACCTGGACCGGCTCCATTTTCACTTCTTCCGACACGTTGCGGGCAAAATCCATCAGGCGGCGGGTGATATCTGCCAGGCGCTTGACCTGCTTGCTGAACATCTCGGTCCAGTTCGGAACCGGGCGGCCTTTTTCGACAAGCTCCAGGTGGAGGAGCAGGACCTGAAGAGGGTTTTTGATCTCGTGGGCAACGCCTGCAGCGAGCTCTCCAATCGCTGCCATCTTCGCTGCCTGAACGATTTGCGCCTGGGAAGCCTTCAGTTCCTCGTTCGCTTTGGCAAGCTGCTTGTAGGTGCGCCAATTCTCAACCCCGGCAGCGGCCTGGTTGGCAAGGACAGACAGCAACTGCAGGTCCTGGTTGGAGAATTCCGGCTGGGATTTCTCCGTATGGATCAGGTAGATTCCGATTCCCTGGCCGCGGACGAGGAGGGGAACGATGACGAAATTCCGGGTGCTTGTGCCGGCTACCATATGATCAAGGTCCGGGATGACGACGGTCTTCTTCTCGGCGATCACCCAGTCCGCGATGCCGGCCTCGATCTGCTGTAGCGCTTCCTGCTGCAGACGGGAAGATCCCTTGGATGAGAGCGGAAGAGCCTTGTTCGTCTTTCCTTCGAAGAGGAAGATGTTGGACTCGATTACGGGTATGACTTGCCGGGTGAGTTCGATCAGCGTGCTTACGATGAATTCCGGCTCCAGGGCCATGCTGATGGTGTTGGAGAGGCGCTGCATTGCCACCAGTTCGTCAACGGAGCTTCGAATCGCCAGGTTGCTTGAACTCATGCTGGCATTTTCCTGCTTCAGCGCGTGGATCGTTTGTTCAAGCGCCTTGATGTAGCTTTCCCTGCTTTCAATGAACTGTTCAAACTGCGGCAGTCCTTCTTCCAGCAGGTGCTTCGGCGATTTCTCCCGGGGCGTTTCACCCTTCATGGTTTTGTATCCCTTCTGTCGGCGAGTCATCGGCCTGTGTGAACTGTGACAGGTCGGACTGGATTAGCGAGGTGTAAGCGGTGATGTATTCCGCTACCCGCCCCGAGTCGCTCAACTGCAGACGAGTGAGCGCATCATGGTCGAAATCAACGCCTTTGTCGAATTCCACCGCCGTACCCGAAATGCGACAGGCGAAGACGTCGCCGCAGTGGACCAGGGAGACGAGTTCCGGGTTGCGCACAGCTTTTGCGGGCGCGTGGTGGAACGAGACGGCCTCCACCAGGTGATCCGGCAGGTTCCACCGCTCCGCGAGCCAGCCGCCGACTTCTGCATGTGTGACTCCCAGGACGCTTTCTTCCGCCTCCAGGAAGGTCAGGTCGGTCTCACGCACAATGCCCACGATCCGCTGATATTCGTTTTTGAAATACCGGTTGAGGACCGAGACTCCCATGTCATGGAGCAGCCCGCCGACGAACACTTCACCGCTGATGCGGTAGCCGAGGTCGCGCGCGAGCCGCCTCGCGAGGATTCCGCTCACGATGGCATGATCCCAAAATGTCTTTGAATCAAAATAGCCGTTGGATTTCTCCTCCAATGAGCTTATCAGTGAAGTGCTAATAACGATTTCCTTCAGAGCATCATAACCGAGGACAATGATCGCGAAGTCAATCGTAGAGATTTTTTTCGGAAATCCATAGAACGGCGAGTTCGCAATCTTCAGCACTTTCGCCGTCAACGCCTGATCCATGGAAATGATCTTTCCCAGCGTGGATGTGCTCGTCCTGGGATTGTCCACCATCTCCACAACTTTCATGGCGACGGAGGGAAGTGCGGGCAGTTGGACGATGGCCTGCACCTTTTCCCTGATCAGTTCCGGTGAGATCATGTCCGGCCCGAGTTCCCCTGGAATATCATTTCATGCCCCGTGTACTACTTCCGCATTTTCAGAATTTCGCGGTATGCCTCGATCATTTTGTTCCGTATCTCCGCCAGCTGGTTGAAGCTGGCTTTTGCTCTTTCGGCTGCGGCCATCACTTCGCGGAAATCGACCTTTTCACCGACGGCCAGCTTATCGACCACCTTCCCGGTCTCTGACTGCAAGGAATTCACGTCCCTGGCAGTCTGATTCAGCGTCTTGTCGAATGAAGAGTTGGCTTCTCTCAGCGTTCTCTCGATGAACCCTTTCTTGTCGAGAAAGAGCGCGACGATCTGCGTCTTGTCGAAAGCGGCAGTATCGGAAATCAGCCCTGGAGTCTTGTTCGTTTTCATAGCATGGGCGCTAAATTCCGGTCTCCCCATCATACCCCCCGTATTCCGGGCGGACGACGCCGATCGGATTGCGCCTCCGAAAGACGACTGCATACGCAGTGGCAAAAGTAGCAAGGACTCCGGCAAGAAATGCAAGCCCGCCGACTTTCAGACCTGACGTGTGTTCCCCATTTGCCATGACGTTTCCTGGTTGGTTGGGAATTCGTGGGAGCTGGGCGATAAACATGACATCAATCGGAATGCCAGTCGCTCTGTGGGAAAACGCCTCTGATTGGCGATTTTTCTCCCATCCTTCCGGTTCTATAACCCTATGCATGGCTAATAAAGACCATGTGAGGAATATTGCGGCCTCAACGGCCGTTTTCGGCCCCTATCCGCGTTTCCGTCTGAGCTCGTCGAGTTGTGGTTTCATCAGTGCTTCATAGCACTCCGGGCAAATTCCATGTGAGAACAGTGCATCTGTGCGTTTCATGATGAAAGATTCTACTGCTTCCCATTTTTCCTGCGATCCGCGGATTTTCTTGCACTGAGGACAAATAGGGAGCAGCCCCTCGAGCTTGCTGACATGCTTTTGCAGCGAAAGAATGCGCTGCGCCACCTTCAGCCGGGCCCTGAGTTCCAGGATATTGCCCGGCTTTGTCACGAAGTCATCGGCGCCGGCATTCATCCCCTCCAGGTATCCCCGTTTCCGGTCGAGCGCAGTAAGGATCAGGATATAGGTATAACGTGATGCGGCGCAGTTTCTGATGCGCCGGCAAAGCTCGGGGCCATCAACATTTGGCATCATCCAATCTGTGATCACCAGATCCGGTTTTGCCCGTTGGAACGCCACCCATGCCTCCAGGCCATCTTCCGCCTCCTCGACCTCGAACTGCATGTTGTCAAGCTGGGCCGCCAGGATTCTCCGGGAGGCAGTGTCATCTTCCGCCAACAAGACTTTCATGAGTATCGCTTCCTTGAATTCCCGGCCACCATGCTTCTGGCCTGGATATCACTGGTTCGACTTCCCCGCCGCGCACTCCGGACAGAGAGCGTGTTCGAACGATGTCTCGGTCCGGTGCTGTACATAAACCTCGACGGGGTGCCAGACATTGTGTTCGTCGCGGATCTTCTTGCAATATGAACAGATCGGCAACAACCCCTCAAGTTGGTCGACGGTGGATTGCAGGTTCAACACCCTCTCGGCTACGCGCAACCTTGCCTTGAGTCCCTCGAGATCAAACGGCTTTGTCACAAAATCATCGGCGCCGGCATCTATCCCCTCGATGTAATTTCCATTGCTCGCCGAGGCGGTTAACATGATGATGTAGGTATACTGCACCCTTGCGTCAGCCCGGATCATCCTGCAGAGGTCGGGCCCGTCGACCACCGGCATCATCCAGTCCGTAATCACGATCTGGGGAATGCTGGTCCGGTAGGCATACCAGGCGTCGCGCCCGTTGTTTGTGGCAATGACCTCGTGTCCCAGCTTTTTCAGCTTCGCCATCAGGACAAGGCTTGATACCGGATCGTCTTCCGCCATGAGGACTTTCATAATTCGCCCATTGATCTTGATGAACCATTCGTCGGAATTCCAAAGAGCCGTCCCAGCTCCTCCTTCGCCCGGGCGAACTCTGCATCTAATTCGCACAGGAGGCCGGACACTCCCGCACAGGTGCCGGACTCGCCGAGCGATTGCAGCTGCTGGCAGGCCGTGATGACATTCATGACGCCAATGTTCTTGCTGCTCCCTTTCAGTGCATGGGCGAGACGGGCCACGGCTGCCGCGTTCTCTGTCCTGGCTGCCTTGTGGATCTCGATGATGCGTTGCGCAGCATCATGCACATAGGTCTGCGCCAGCGCCCGCAGCCAACCCGCATCCTCGCCATCGGCCAGCTCCCTCAGCTCTGCCAGGCGCTGCCGGTCCAGGATCTCTTCCCTCCTCCCCCCCGGAACATCACCGCCACTCCATTCCTCATCGTGTATCCCATTACCGTTTCCCTTGATCTTCGTCGTCCAGTCACGGATGAGAATGGCGAGTTCCTTCTGGCTGATCGGTTTGGCGAGGTAGTCATCCATCCCCGCAGCCAGGACACGCTCCCTGTCGCCCCGAAGCGCGTTTGCTGTCATTGCGATGATGACCGTGTGCTTCTCCTCGCCTTCCCGTTCCCTGATGACGGCCGTCGCGTCGAATCCGTCCATTTCGGGCATGTTGCAGTCCATCAGGACAAGGTCATAGGGCATTTGCTTCAGGGCTTCGACCGCTTCGCGGCCGTTGGCCACCACATCTGCACGACAGCCCAGTTTGTCCAGCATGCGGAGCGCGACCTTTTGATTGATCGCATTGTCTTCAGCCACAAGGATGCGCACGGAAAGCGGACGGCCTTCCCGGAAGCCTTCTTCAGTCACCGAGGAGCCTGACGCGTTCCCGTCCGCACGCGCCCCCTTCTCGGCCGTCCCGAGGAGGACCGCGAGTGTATCAAAGAGAGCGGATTCCTTCACTGGCTTGGTGAGCATAGCGGAGATACCCGATTCCGCCATGGTTCCGTTCCCATGACCGAGCGATGTGAGCAGGACGAGGGGAACGCCTGCAATGGCGGGATCGCTCTTGATGATCCGGGCAAGCGAGGCGCCGTCCATTTCCGGCATCTGCATGTCCAGGAGTGCAACAGTAAATGGATCGCCGGTGGATGCTGCGGTTCGGAGAGCTTCGAGCGCCTCTCTGCCCCCCTCAACGGCGATGCTTCGCATTCCCCATCGGCCCACGATATGGGAAAGGATCGTGCGGTTCGTGCGGTTGTCGTCCACGACAAGCACGCGCACGTTGTCAAGGTTAGACCGCGGATGCACAATCGCCCCCGGCTTGCCCTGCTTTTGCAGGCGTATGGTAAACCAGAACTCACTTCCCGCCCCGGGTTGGCTTTGTACCCCGATGCTTCCCCCCATCATCTCCACAAGCTGCTTGGATATGGCAAGCCCGAGACCCGTGCCGCCATACTTCCGCGTGGTCGATCCATCAGCCTGCGAGAAGGACAGGAAGAGACGCTGGCGGTGCTCTTCCGAAATCCCGATCCCGGTATCCCGGATCATGAACCGTACATCAATATCGTGTTCGGTCTCCCGCTCAAGCAGTGCCTCCACGCCCACCTCTCCCGTCTCCGTAAACTTGATCGCATTCCCCAGAAGATTGATGATGATCTGCCGCAGGCGGCCCGGATCACCGTGGACTGCCGTCGGGATTCCTTCATTCACGTAGCAGATCAATTCCAGGTCTTTTTCGTGGGCTTTCTGGACCAGCATGTCCACCGACTCCTCGACCACAGCCCGCATGTCGAAATCGATGATCTCGAGGGTCAGTTTTCCAGCTTCGATCTTGGAAAAGTCCAGGATATCATTAATGATCGAAAGCAGGGCGTCTCCCGATGTGCGAATAATTTCCGTGTACTCCCGCTGTTCCCTGGTAAGTTTGGTGTCAAGCAGCAGGCCTGTCATGCCGATGACGCCATTCATCGGGGT
This sequence comes from uncultured Bacteroidota bacterium, assembly GCA_963809695.1. Lineage (GTDB taxonomy): Bacteria > Bacteroidota > Ignavibacteria > UBA10030 > UBA6906 > JAGDMJ01. The sequence continues at coordinate 801,894 of CAWEKI010000006.1, read as the reverse complement.
TCGGATTTCATGGCTCATGTTCGCGACGAACTCCGATTTCAGGCGGGACGCCTGGAGCGCCTGTTCCCGGGCCACGGCAAGCTCGTGCGCTTGCTCTTCGGCCTGCGACTTGGCCTTCAGGAGCTGTTGCGCATACATGGCCATCTCCCGCTCGGCCCGTTTCCGGCCGGTGATGTCCCGGTAGGCGCTCAGGACCATATCGCGGTTCTTGTATCGAATGACCGAGGTGGAGACCAGCAGCGCCTTCTCTTCGCCGGCCCTGGTGCAGATCGTCATTTCGAGCTCGCAGGACTCGCCCGTCGCGATGATCTCACGCAGCCTGGCGGACGCCTGCTCCGGATTCCGCGCGGCCGGACAGAGAAGCGAGAAAAAGCCTTCCGTGCTGTTTGCTTCGCGGAGGGTGTACCCGGTGATCGCCTCCATTTTGGAGTTGAATACTTCGAAATGCCCCGACCGATCGCTTACGGTGATGCCCTCATCAACCGTTTCGATGATGCTCTGCAGCCGCCGGGCGCTTTCCTGGAGTTCCGCCTCGGCATGTTTTCTGTCGGTAATGTCTTCCTTGACGGCAAGATAATGCTTTGGGACTCCATCCCGGTTTTTGATAGGGGAGATGGAGGCAAATTCCCAGTAGAGATCGCCGTTCTTCTTTCGATTGAGAAACTCTCCCCGCCATTCTCCTCCGGAGGTAATTGTCGACCAAAGCTGGGCGTATTTCTCGCGCGGTTCCTGTCCCGAGCTCAAGAGACGCGGATTCCGCCCGATGGCTTCTTCGGCCGTATACCCCGTGACCTGGACGAAACGGGCATTGACATACTCGATGGTACCGTTCATATCGGTGATAACGATCGAGGCCGGACTTTGCTCCATAGCACGCGACAGCATCGAGAGTTGCTCCTCCGCACGCTTTCGCTCGGAAATATCCCGGTAGATCCCGTAACACCCGACGTTGGTGCCGCCCAGGATGATCGGGGACCCCAGCACAGAGACTTCAATCAGCACACCATCTTTGCGCTGGCGAACCGTGTCGAACTGCACAATCTGATCATGGTACACCCCCCAGGAGAGCTTTTCCGCTTCGACCTTGAACTCCGGCGGGACGAGGACATCGTTGACCTTCTTCCCCCGGATCTCGTCGATGGGATAGCCGAACATATTCTGGAACTCGCGATTCACTTCGACGATGCAGTCGTTGCTGTCGAGGATCACTATGCCTTCGGGAGATTTTTCAAACAAGCGCTGGAAGTACGCTTTTTGGACTCGCAGCTCCTCTTCCGCGCTCTTCCGCTCGGTGATGTTCTGGACCATGGCCACCATGTAGAGCGGAACCTGTTGGGCACTGCATACGAGCGTGGTGCTGATCAGGGCCCACACCGTGCTGCCCGAGCGGTGGACATAGCGTCTCTCAACCCTGCGGGAGGCAAACTCCCCGTCCAGCATCCGCCGAACGTCAGATTCATTCTCAGGGCGGTCTTCGGGATGGACGATCTCGTTCATGGTCATGCCGAGCATCTCGTTCTCTGAGTATCCCAGCATCTCGCACAGAACACGGTTCACCTTCAGGAATGCCGCGTCGAGACCGACGAGGGCCATCCCGGAGTTGGCATACTCGAACGCTCCCCGGAACCGCTCCTCGCTCTCTTTCAGGGACTCTTCCGACCTGCGCCGCGCCGTAATATCACGAAGCACCAGGACCGATCCCTGGATTGCTCCCTTGTCATCCTTGATGGGCGATGCGATGTGTTCCACCGAAGTTCTTGTTCCGTCCTTCGCGACGATTGCGCAATGGTTCATGCGGGCACTGGCCATTCCATCGCATACGGCCCGCAGCGCGGGGTTCTCTTCGCCGACCCCCGTCGCCTCATTGACGATCCGGCACACCAGGGCAAGTTCCTTTGCCAGGCCGTCTTCCTGGGCCCAGCCGGTGAGTTTCTCGGCAACAGGGTTCATGAACGTAATCCTCCCGTGCCGGTCGGTGGTGATCACTGCATCGCCGATGCTCCGGAGCGTCGTGGATAACCACCGTTCGCTCTCTCGCAATTTTCTGTCGGTCGTGAATTTGTACAGGGCCATCTCGACCGTCGTGAACAGATCCCGCTCGTCGAAGGGTTTCAAAATGTACCCGAATGGACCGGTGATCTTTGCGCGCTCAAGCGTGCCGCTGTCCGCGTGGGCAGTGAGGTAGAGGACGGGGATCTCGTGCTGCCCGAGAATGGCTCCGGCCGCTTGAATGCCGTCCATCTCCCCTCTCAGCGTAATGTCCATCAGTACCAGGTCAGGGGAGGTTTCCTCCGTCATCCGAATGGCGTCTTCCCCCGTCGATGCGATTCCCACCACGGTGTAGCCAACGGATACCAGGCGTTGGCGGAGATCCGTCGCGACAATTCTTTCATCTTCAACGATAAGAATGTTGGCCCGAGGCATGGATGAGAAACCTTGAAAAAATGGTGCTTCAGTGCACCACAAGTCGCACTAATCTCATGCCAAGGAATCTGCGGAAAACAGGGGAAAAAGGAGCAAACAGAAATGTACGGGGGGGTCCTGGTGGCCACATGTAGCCACATGGCCGCGATAGTACGATAGGGGCAATACGGATTATGCCATCGTGCCCAAGAGCCCGGGGAGGAGATCCTTCAGCTTCAGTAAATCAGCAGGTTTCCGGAGCACAGCGTCAAACCGGACGTCTTGTGCCATCTGCCGGACTTCATCACTCAGAAATCCGGAGATGAGAATGGCCGGAATCTTACTGCCTGCCGAACGCAGGGTACGGACAAGATCGATCCCGTTCATCCGCAACAGATGAAAATCCGTGAGGACAAGATCGACAGGTTCGCGTTCTTGCTTTTCCAAAGCTTCTTCAGCGGAAGCTGCCACTACTGCTTCATAGCCGAGGATCCCAAGATATGACAGCAGTGACCTTCTAAACAGCTCGTCATCCTCGACGAGCAGAATCCGCTTAACGTCTGCACGCTGCGGTTCCACGCGACCTCTCTGTCATGCGACTCAAGTTAGATGCCCCTCTTCATGCAGCGAGCGATGCATTGAAACAAAACTTACCGCCCCCCTCCCCGAGGCATTCTAATGGAAATATTTTCAAAGGTTGTGCCAGAAAAAATCACGGAAACAGAACCAAATTCGACAATGCAAAAAGAATGTCATGAAATGTGTGTGTAATATTAGCCAGGCGGTCAACCAAAGCCTCTTATCCCTCTTCTTTCCGAATATCGGAGCCGATTACACTGCGCACAGTTTTCAGGAAATCATCGGGACGGAAGGGCTTTGAGACCGCATGAAGTTTTTCCTCCTCCAGCAGGCCCGAGATGATCTGATCCGAGATGAAACCGGTACAAAAGAATGCCTTGAGACCTTTGTTGATCTTTTTCATTTCCGTGTACGTCTGTCCGCCATCCATCCCGGGCATGACGAGGTCAAGGACGACAAGGTCGATCCGGTCATGATGTTCCTTGTAGATCTCGAGAGCCTCCAGTCCGTTCGCGGCAATTGTCACCTCGTAGCCATCATCTTCCAGCAGCTCGCGTCCGAGTTCCTGCATTGCCGGCTCGTCGTCGACCAGCAGGACGCTGTGCTTCTTGGCTCCGTCAGGAGCGGTGGAACCTCTACGATGATCGTCCACCGACTCCGCCTGGATGGCGGGGAGGAAAACCCTGAACGTCGAGCCCACCCCTTCTTCGCTATCCAGTATGATCGCGCCCTGATGGCTCCGGACGATATTATACACGATGGACAAACCCAATCCCGTTCCCCGGCCCCGGTCTTTCGTCGTAAAGAAAGGATCGAAGATCTTGTCGCGGATTCTTTCCGGAATTCCCATGCCGGTGTCGGACACTTTCAATTCCACGCATCGGCTTCCGGGGACGGCAAACAGATGAGAGCTCACCTCCTTTCCGATCACCGCATTGCGCGCCTCAATTGTCAACACACCGGTCCCGTCCGGGCGGGCACAAATGGCATCGCGCGCGTTGACGCAAAGGTTCAAGAGCACCTGATACAGCCCGCCATGGTCTCCCAGAGTCGGGAGCAGATCTGGCGCAACGCGGCTCTCGAGCTTCACGGCGGCCGGAAAGGTCTCGCGGCACGAGGCAATGACCTCCCCAACGATCTGGTAGAGATTGGTCTGCGTATTCGTGCGCCTGCCTGTCCGGGCAAAGGAAAGAAGCTGCGATGAAAGGTCGGCTCCGCGCATGGCTGACTTTTCTATCGTTTCTATATACTTCCGGACCTTGGCTTCGTCATGGAGGTACTTTTTCAGTTGCGCCGCAAAACCGAGAACATTGTTCAGGACATTATTGAAGTCATGGGCAATGCCGCTTGCCAGCGTCCCGATGCTCTCCATCTTTTGCGCCTGCCGCAGCTGCTCCTCCATTTTCTTGCGCTCGGTGATGTCCCGGAGAATAACCGTGAAGAATTTGCGGCCGCCGATCTCGATCTGCGAGATGGATGCCTCGGCGGGGAACTCATCTCCGTCCCGCCGCATTCCATAAACCACACCCAATTCCCCCATGGAGCGCCTGCTGACGCCGGTCCCGGCAAACGCACGCATATGCTCGTGGTGGACGTCGTGAAAGCGCACGGGAATGAACTGTTCGATCGGTTTCCCAATGGCCGCGGCGGCGCTGGTGCGGAACATCTTCTCGGCTGCAGCATTGAACAGGAGTATCAGGTGGTCCTCATCCACCGTGACAATAGCATCCATGGCGGTTCCCACGATACCGGCAAGCTGGGATTCGCTCTGCTGGAGAGCCTCTTCTGATTGGCGGCGCTCGGTGACATCACGAAACACCAGAACCACGCCGGTGGTCTCCCCGGCGGCGTTCCTGATCGGCGCCAGGCTTTCATCGACCGGGATCTCCCGGCCGTCCCTCACAATCAATGTGGTGCGCGTGACTGCGCCCGCATCTCCCTGCTCTCCCGCCGCATCGCGAACAGCGCGGGAGATCCGCTCGCTGGCCTGCTTGTCCGCCGGCCTGAAAACCTCACCCAGCAACACACCTGCGGCCTCCGCCTGGCTCCAGCCGGTGAGCGCCTGGGCGATGGGGTTGAGGAAGCGGATGCGCCCTTGCGTGTCGGTAGCGATCACCGCATCAGCAACGCTTTGCAGAATCGCTGAAAGCCATTGCTCGCTCTCCCGCAACTTCCGTTCCATCTGGTGCTTGAACAGCGCCATCTCGATCGTGATGTGCAACTCCCGCTCCTCAAACGGCTTGAGAAGGTAGCCGAACGCTTCAGTCACCTTTGCCCGAAGGAGCGTCTTCTCGTCGGCATAGGCCGTGAGGTATACCACCGGTATGTCGAGCGTCTCGAAAATCCTCCTGGCTGCCTCGATGCCGTCCATGTTCCCTTTGAGCATGATATCCATCATGACCAGGTCCGGGTGACGGAGATTCACCGCGCGCACAGCGTCCTCCCCGCTGGCCACGGCACCTGTCACCGTGTACCCCAGGTTCTTCAGCCTGTTGACGACATCTTTCGCGACAATGTTTTCGTCTTCGACAACGAGGATTGAAATGCCCATGAACGTCCGCTCCTTTTGCGACTTTGTTGATCAGCGTGCAGGGAACGAAATGCCGAATGCGGTTCCTTTTCCCGGTGCGGTCGTGATCTTGATCGAGGCCCCGATCTGCGTCGAAAGCGTCTCGACCAGCTGCAGACCCAGAGACTCCACTTTCTTGAGGTCGACATCCCCGGGGAGCCCAACCCCGTTGTCTTCTACGCTCAGCAGATACATTTTCCCTTCCCGGCGGAGCGCCACCGTCACCTCCCCGCATGCCCCCGGCGGGAATGCATGCTTCAGACAATTGGAGACGAGCTCGTTGATGATGAGTCCGCAGGGGATCGCGACGTCAACGCCGAGAGAAACATTCTGGACGTCGACATCGAGGTTAAACGACCGGGAGTCCCCGGCGTACGACCGGACAAGATAGCTGGCCAGGCCGTTCACATACTGCCCGAAGTCCACTCTGGAGAAATCCTCCGATCGGTACAGCCGCTCGTGGATGAGCGCCATGGACCTGATGCGGTTCTGGCTTTCCCGCAGAATCTCCAGCAGATGCTGATCCTTCACCTGACCGGTCTGAAGGTTGAGCAGGCTGGAGATAATCTGGAGGTTGTTCTTAACGCGGTGATGGATCTCCTTCAGCAGGACCTCTTTCTCATCGAGGGATTTCCGGATCTTCTCCTCGGATCGCTGACGCTGCAGGAGCAGCCACATGCCTTCCATGAGGAGTGTGAGCTGTCGAACGTCGGAATTGCCGTATTCCTCCTCCTTGTTCGCCACTCCGGCCACCGCAACGATCCGTTCCCCGTCGAACACCGGAATGCCCAGATGCCGCCTGATGGTGAGGTGACCGGGCGGGACTCCGCGCTTCAACGGGTTTGACTCTTCAAAATTGTTGACGATGAGCGGCTTCCTCTGGCGAACGGGTTCCCCCCAGAGGCCTGTGGATGACACCGGATAGACCAGGGGTTTGTCCGCCACCCCGCACTCCGCCATGGCGGACTTCGACCATGCATGCATGGTCAGCACGGTCTCGTCTTCATTCGTAAAAGCAAGGTAACCTGTCTTGCTCTTCGTCAGCCGAACCGCTTCCTCGAGCGCGAAGTCGGTGACCTGTTGCATTGACGCACCGGTCATCTGGTTGAGCCTGAGAAGAGTTTCGAGGCGCGATTCATCCAGCCGAAGCGTCTCCTCCGCTTTTATGCGATCTGTGACGTCCACGCTGCCGATGACAAAGCCCGTGACCGCCGTCCCATGGTCGAAAAGCGGATTAATGATGGACTCGAGCCATATGACGTTGCCCGCTGCGTTCCGGCAGCGGTACTCGGTCTTGCCCGACCGGGGGTTCAGCGCGAGGTCTCGGAACAGGCGGACCACGCGCGGAAAATCCTTCCGGTCCACGAAACGGGCAAGCGGCTTGCCTAACACGGTGCTCAACTCGAATCCAAGCACTTTTCTGACGGACGGGCTTGCGTATTGGCAGACGCCCTGGACGTCCACCTGACAAATCATATCGAGCATGTTATCCGTGATCCGGCGCAGCCGCTCCTCGCTCTTGCGAATGGCCTCCTCGATGCGCTTCCGCCCCGTAATGTCTCTTGCCACGCCCACATGGGCGATCGGCTCGCCCGAGTCGCTCCGGACCACCGAGATCCAGAGCTCGACCGGAAAATCCGTTCCATCCTTTCGGCGGTGCATGAGTTCCCCGTTCCACCCCGCCTCCGATGCCGCGTACATTTCGCGCATCACTGACGGGTCCGTTTCCGGAGGGAGCAGGATAGACACGTGACTGCCCAGCAGCTCCTGATCGTTGTAGCCGTACGTGGCCAGGAGGGCCTCGTTGACGAACAGGATTCTCCCTTCAAGGTCACTGAGGACAAAACAGTCCTTTGCACAGGTGATGGTATTCGCCAGGAGACGAAGCTCTTTCTCCGCCTGCTTTCGCGCCGTAATGTCCTCCACGGTCGTGATGCAGTAGGAGATGTTCCCTTCCCCATCCCGGACCGTCTGGATGTATTCGGAGACCCAGACCACCGTGCCATCCTTGCGCGTCACCCGGGATTCGAACCCGGACACGGCATTGTCTCGCTGCAGCTGTTCGGCAAACGCGTAGCGGCGTCCAGGATTGAGATAAAGCTCCCCTCCGTTCCTCGCCATGTCCGCCAGCAACTCCTCAGGAGAAGAATACCCGTAGATGTGCGCAAGTGCGGGATTGGCGCTGACATATTTCCCGTCGGGCGTGCGCTTGGCGATGCCCATGACGGCATGTTCAAAGATCCCTTTGTAGTTCTCCTCCGCTTCGCACAGCGCTTCCTCCATCTGTTTCCGTGCGGTATTGTCCCGCGCCACGAACAGCACCTTGTCGTCACCGGCAGGAGAGACCGTGGCGTCGAACCAGACTTCTTGCCCGTTGATCTGCAGCGCGTATCTCCCCTTCACAGGGATACGGAAAGCAAGGGCCTCGCGAATGTAGCCCATGAACGGCTCGGCCTGGTCCGGGGGAAACACTTCGCGAATGGTTTTCCCGATAAGCTCGTCAGACGGCCTGTAGAGCAGCGCCGGATTCGTGGGGGCGATCTTCAGGTAGCGCCCATCGGCATCCAGAAGGAGGACGACGTCACCCATGGCCGAAAACAGGCTGCGCAGCTCCGCTTCCGACCTTCGTAGTGATTGCTCCTTCTGTGCACGATCGATGGCCATCGCAACCTGCGACGAGACGAACGAAAGCATCTGCATGTCATCGTAGCTGTAGCGGGTCCCTTCGGAATACGTCTGCACGACCAGGACGCCGAGCGTCTGATCCGCCACTTTGAGCGGAACGCCCATCCAGTCGAGCGAAGGCTCCCCCAGCGACTCCACCTCGCCGGCGCGTACGAGCTCGCGGAACCGTTCGGGCGAGGCAAGAAGGGGTGCCGACGTCCGCAGGACGTATTCTGTCAGGCCCCTGCCCAGCGAGCGCGGCGGCGGCGGGGGATCATATTCGTCCACAAAATAGGGGAACTTGATCCACTCGTTTTCCCGATCATAGAGGGCGATATAAAAGTTCTTTGCCGGCAGGATCTCGCTGATGCAGCGGTGAATCGAACGGAAGAGGTCCTCGGGGCTCTGTTCCGACTGTATGGCGGCGGAGATGGCATAGATCGCCGACTGCTTTATCTCCCCCCATTTCCGCTCGGTGATGTCTTCTCCGATGGCTACAACGCCCGCCGCCTCTCCGGTGCCGTTCAAGCGCGCCGACACGCTCAGCCGGACCCAGAACGGGCGTAGTGCCCGCGTGACTGCCTGCAGCTCGAGATGGATCGGCTCTCCCCGCCGGAAGGCGTCTGTGCGCATCGCTGCGCGCAGTTCGTCTGCGCCGGCAGCGGGGAAGAGCGCTACGAGCGGGCTCTTTCCGGTGACTTCCTTTGCCGGAAGGCCAAAGATCCTCTCGGCCCCGGTATTCCAGAAGTCAATCGTGCCCTCCGCGTCGGTGGAGATCACCGACACGGAAGGCGCGTGTTCGATCATGTTCGCGAGCGTGGTGCCGGAGTGCCTGGACCGTTTTGACGCTCCTTCCGACACCCTCCTCTCACCAGATGCTCTCATGACGCCGCCTCATGCTGTTAGAATCCCTTCTCACACGTTCGTGCGGTACGTCCTTTGCTCGGGCTGGATGCCCAGCTGTTCCATTCTGTAACGCAGCTTGGAGCGCGTAAGGCCGAGGACCTTCGCGGCCTGCACCTGGTTTCCGCCGACGATGTCCAGTGTCTTCAGGATGAGATCCCGGACCACCTCGTTCATCGTGATTCCCTTCGATGGGACTTCCAGCATGAACGACTTGCCATCCTGCGGTCCGTGCGATGCCAGCTGTCCCTCTCCGGAGCGGAGGAAGCCGAAATGATCCGGTGTGAGCACCTGGACATTGTTCAGCAGCACCACACGCTCCATGGCATTCCGCAGCTCGCGGACATTTCCCTTCCAGGGCAGTTGCTCCAGGAATTGAAGCGCGTCGGGAGAAAGCCGGGGAACCGGGCGTGTGAAGCGCCGGCAGAATTCTGCCAGGAAGGCGTTTGCGAGCTCGCTGACATCCTCCTTGCGATTCCGGAGCGGCGGGACGCGGATCGACGCGACATTGAGACGGTAGAAGAGATCCTCGCGGAACCGTCCCGCCTCAACTTCATTGGTGAGCTCGCGGTTGGATGCGGCAATGACCCGCACGTCCACGGAGATCTCCTTGGTCCCGCCGAGGCGGTAGAAGCGCCGTTCCTCCAGGACACGGAGGAGCTTTACCTGCATGTCGAGCGAGAGCTCGCGCACCTCATCCAGAAGTATTGTCCCGCCATGAGCGAGCTCGAATTTCCCTTGCTTCATGCGCTCTGATGCGCCGGTGAATGCCCCTTTCTCATAGCCGAAGAACTCGCTCTCCGCGAGGTCCTTGGGAATGGCGCCACAGTTGAGGGTGATAAAAGGGGTCTCGGCGCGGGCGCTTTTCTGATGAATGAAGCGCGCAATAAGCTCCTTGCCCGTTCCGCTCTCCCCCTCCAGGAGCACCGTGGTGTTGTCCCCCTGCGCGAGCTTCTCGGCCGTGTCCAATACCCTGCGCAGGGCCGGGCTCTTGCCGATGATGCCGCCTCTGGGGCGCTCTTCCTGGAGCTCTTCCTCGAGCAGCTTCACTTTGGTCTGCAGCGAAGCATAGTCCAGGTTTTTTTCGATCAGCACGCCCAGATGATTCAGATCAAACGGCTTGACCACAAAATCGGCGGCGCCTTCCTTCATCGCCCGCACGGCAAGCGCCACGTCGGAATGCGCCGTCATCATGATGACCGGGATGGTCAATCCCTCATTCCGCATCCGGTTCAACAGCTGGATGCCGTTCACTTCTCCAAGATAAATGTCCAGCAGGACGAGGTCAGGCTTGCACTCCGTAAGGTACCGGAAAAGGTCCTGTCCCTTATTGCACACAGATACACCGTATCCCAGATCGGTGAGGATCTTGTTCAGGGTATTGGTAAGGATGATTTCGTCGTCCCCGATGAGAATTCGTGCTTTGGGCATGGATCAGTGTCCTTTGTAATGGTGAAAGTCTGCTACAAATGAGCGGGAAATACGAGACGGACGATGGTCCCCGATCCCGGGGCCGGTTCGATACGGATCTCAGAATTATGGCGGAGCATGATCTGCTTGGACATTGCCAGGCCAAGGCCGGTGCCGCCCGGCTTGTTTGTCCGGAAGTGCTCGAACAAATGTTTGTACTGTTCCTCGGAGATCCCGGCCCCGCAGTCGCGGACCGCCATCACCACACGAGGTCCCGGCATTCGTTGTCCCTGCGCGGGCTCGTCCATCACGCCGGTGGCCAGAATGACGGTGCCCCCCTCCATGGAAGCGTCGACCGCATTCTGCAGCACGTTGAGGATGACCTGCTCGATCTGCTTGGCATCGACGAGGATCCTCGGCAGATCCGGTCCAAACTGCGTGTCTACCGTGATCTTCTTTTGTTGTATGGGCACCCGGAGAAAGCCGAGCACGTGCTCGGCGAGATCGTTGATGGGTTCCAACTTGAGGACCGGCGGCGTGACCCGGGCGAAGCTCAGCGTATTCTCCATGACTGATTCCACCCGGCGCGCACCTTCCAGCGCATCCTCGATGATGCCGCGCATGCCCTTGTCGGTTTCCGCCTTCTGCAGAAGGTACTGCAGATTCAATGTGACGGCCGAGAGCGGATTCCGGATCTCGTGGGCGATGCTGGCGGCCAGCCGCCCCATGAGCGTCATTTTCTCCACTTGCATCAACTGCTCCCGCATCCGTTTCTGTTCGGTGATATCGCGGATGTAGAGCAGGATCCGACTGTCCTGCGGGCGGGCCAGTGGCGCGGCTCCGATCTCCACATCGATCGTCTCTCCGCTTTTCGTCCGCATGGCTGCCTCGCCGGTAGAGAACATGCTCGCTCCGGGCAGTGAGCTGCGGAAATCTTCCCCCCCGACGAACGGAAGCTCGGGAAGCGCAAGGATCTCGTCTTTGGCATACTGAAGCAGGGCAACCCCCTGCTTGTTCACATCCAACGCTCTGCCCGTGTCTCTGTCCACCACAAGGATGGCGATGCCTGCATGATCGAACAAGCCACGGTACCGGTCCTCCGACGCCTGAATCTCGCGGTTCTTGATCGTGAGCGCCTCCGCGTACATCTCCAGCTCAGCCATCTTCTCTTCCAGCTTCCGAATGATGATGGCATGGTGCTTCTCCAGGAACTCATGATCATTGATCAGCTCCTGCTCGGGCAGCGGCTGCCGTTTGAATCCATAATGCTGCTCTGTCAGCTCGTTGATCGTTTCAATGAGCGAGCCCAAGCCCGCGTACTTCACCACATAACGGTCTACCCCGATGCTTCGTGCGAACTCCTGATCTGCGCCGTCGACGTAGTTCCCGGTGTAGATCACAAATGGAATTTTCGCCGAGGACTCCTTCGCGCGGACCTCTTTGCAGAGCTGAAAGCCGTCCATCTTCGGCATCATCGCATCAGCCACGATCAAGTGGATCTGGTTTGTGTCCAGCTGACTCAGGGCCTCCAAACCGTTCTTCGCAAGGACGGGCACATATCCGTTCTCCGAGAGCACCTCTTCAAGCAGCAAAAGGTTTTCCTGCACATCATCCACAATGAGGATCTTGAGTGAAGCCGGCCCAGCTCGATCGACGGGGCGGATCTGCTGTGCGCCGTCACCGGATTCTGATGGATCCTGCGGAATAGTCGACATGATGGTTGTGACCCTTGTATGAAGTGCGGCAGATGGTGAAAATGCGCATCCAAAATACTAATATTAGCCAACAGTATGCAATACGCTGAGCCGTGTATTTTGCACTTAGGTAACTACGTAGAGAGATTGGTGATTTATCGGGGCAGAATCAGGATGCCATTCTTGATGGCATATGTGACCAGGCCAGCAGTATCATGAATATCAAGTTTCTTCATGATATTGTTGCAGTGGGTGTCCACTGTCCTGACGCTGATGTGGAGTATGTCAGCGATTTGTTGGTGTGTTTCTCCTTCGGCGACAAGCTGGAGCACTTCGCGCTCCCGTGCAGTCAGCCGGGGGTCGTGCTTGGGAGCAGCATTTGTGTTCCCTTCAGGGCTGCTGGATCTCAAGTAGCCATTGACAAGGATCTTTGAAACGGAGGGGCTGAAGAAGGCATGGCCGGCGTACACAGACAGAATAGCGTTGTAGAGGTCTTCCGCCGCGCTGTTCTTGAGCAGGTACCCGTTTGCCCCGCTATGAACGACTTCCAGGACGTACTCTTCGTTGTCGTGAGCCGTGAGGATGAGTATTTTGACGTTGGGCGCTTGCTTCTTGATCTGCCGGGTTGCCTCGAGGCCATTTAAGGTTGGCATGCTGATGTCCATGAGAACCACATCGGGCTCGAGCTGGGCTGTGAGCTCAACCGCTGCCCTGCCATCGGCGGCTTCACCCACCACCTGCATTCGCTCATGGAGCGAAAGCAAGGAAACCAGCCCCCGGCGCACCAACGTGTGGTCATCGGCGACAAGCAGGGTGACCTTGCGGCCGGCTGTGGGGTGCTGCGCGGAGTCCATCGGTGAATGCTGCGCTCGTGGTGGAGAAATTGGTGCAAAGCCTTCAGGAAGGTATTGGTTTTCTATGCGAAGTTCAACGGGGGTGGGTACTTTTGTGATGGAGGTCACATTCATTCGAAAGGATTAACGAAGAAAACGAATGGTCCACGATGCAGGTCGACCCCGCCAGCTTACAAGGAACAGGCGGCAGACATGGATTATTGGTTGAAACTCGGCAGACTCTGCGGTATATTCTCTTCGGTAATTCGGATAATGTTGGCAGCGGCATCAGTCACGTCCCCTTCCACATCACCGGCTCAAACCCACATGAATACCGAATTGAAAGATGTCATCATTGTGTTCAAGACCCACTTCGACAACGGGTACACCGAGCTCTCGGAACGCGTGCTCCAAAAATACAGTACCACCCTCATCGAAGGCGCTCTCAAGGGTATCGAGAATACTGCAAGCCTTGGCAAAGAGCAGCAGTTTACCTGGACACTCTCCGGGTACCCGATGACGGAGATTCTTCGCCGCAATCCGGAGTTGCGCTCCAGGGTCGGTGACGCCATTCGTATGGGAAAATTCGCCGTACACGCGCTCCCGTTCACGTTCGAGACCGAATCGATGACACCCGAATTGCTGGTGCGCGGCTTCCGGTTCTCGAATGACATCGCCAGGAGCTACAAGCTCGATCTCCCGATCGACGCGAAACTTACTGATGTCCCCAGCCACTCCTGGATTCTTCCCACGGTCCTGAATCAGGCCGGGGTCAAGTTTCTCCACCTGGGATGCAATGCCGCCTCCCGGTCACCCGAGGTGCCACTTCTCTTCTGGTGGGAAGGCCCGGACGGCTCACGACTGATGACGCTCTACTGGGGCGGATATTACGGAACGGATCTGATCCCGCCGGAAAGCTGGCCGTTCAGTTCGTGGCTGGCCATCATCCATACGAATGACAACCAGGGCGCTCCCTCGCTTGAGGATATCAGGGCCACGCTCGACAAAGCACATCAGCTTGCGCCGAATGCGCGTTGCAGGGTGGGGCGCATGTCCGATTTCTATGATGCTCTAATCAAGGAGAACCCCGACCTTCCTGTGATCCGCGGCGATATGCCGGACACCTGGATTCACGGATACTTCTCCATGCCCAAGGCTTTCAAGGATTACAGGCGGACGCTGCAGGACCTGAAGGCGGTGGAGTATGCATCGACCATCAATGACCTGCTTTCCCGCAAACCACCTGCCGTTGATCCCGCCATCGGCCAGGCATATGAGGACCTGCTGCTCTTTTCTGAACATACGTTCGGTATGGCCATGAGCCACGGGCACTCCGGGATCTGGCGGTACGACGATGACTTCCGGCTGCACCGCGCGCTCGGAGAGTATGATTTGATCGAGCATTCATGGCAGGAGAAAGGTGATCACGTATTCCAGGCGGCGCGGGTTACATTACCCGCCCTCGCGAAACAACTCGGACTGCTCGCGGCAAATGTGAACGTGGAGGGGATACGGATCGTCGTCTACAACACGCTCCCCTACCCCCGATCCGGCATCGTCGAATTGCACGCCCACTCCGGATCCGAGATCGGGGCACTGAAGGATGCCGCGACCGGCGAGCGGGTCTTCCTGGAGAACAGGGATAATGTCTATCGATTTGAGGCCCGAAGTGTACCGGGGATGGGATACCGGACCTATGTCCCTGCAGATCCGCCTCCATTCGGCAGATCCGCAGCTGTGTCAATCGATTCCGTCAAGGGTACACTCGAGAACGAATACCTGGCCGTGAAGCTGGACGCGGCATCAGGGAGGCTGATCTCCGTCCTGGACAAATCGACGGGCCGTGAAATGATCGCCGGTCCTTCCAGAAGACATCCCGGACGTTCACTGAATCTTCCGGAACGCGAATGGCCTTTCGGCGGATACGTTTATCAGAAATTCGGGAAGAAGCAGGTTGAGGCGTACGCGAAAGCATATATCAAAGGGGGATGGGACTGGGCGCCCGCGGAGCTCGGACGGCCCAACCTGGATGACAGGCCCGGCTACACCGCATTTGGAACTGCACCGGTCGTCCATTGGGAGCATTCTGGCAGTCGCGCAGTTGCCGCCTTGCTGTTCAAGGCATCCGACAAAATCCCACACGCGTATTCTGTCATCTACGCGTTGGAGGCGGGAAGATCGGCCCTGGAAGTTACCTGGGGTATACAATCCAAGCAAGCGGAGCCCTGGCCTGAAGCAGGTTGGATCTCTTTTCCGTTTGACATTGAGAACCCTCATTTCAGGGTTGGGCGGCTTGGCGGCATTGCTGATCCCGCGAAGGACTTCGTCAAAGGGAGCAACTTCGATTACTATATGACGCAGCACGGAGTGGCGTTGTACGAGAAGGGTGGCGCCGGCTTCGCCGTAACATCGCCGGACGCCCCTGCGGTGAGTCTGGACCGTCCGGGCTTATGGACCTGGACCGGCAACTTCATTCCACATCGGGCCAGCGTGTTTTTCAACGTGTTCAACAACCAGTGGAGCACGAACTTCACGGAATGGATCGAAGGGTCGTGGTCAGCACGCTTCTACGTGTGGCCATTCAAACAGTACGATGCGGCCACCAGCCTGGTGATCCCGGCTGAGGAGTTGGCTACTCCCTTTTACGCAATAATGGCTTCCGGGGCCCCCGGCAGCCATCCGCTCCTCCATGCGGGGGTTGAAGTCACTGAAAAGAATATCGCAGTGACGGCATTTGGCCCGGCGGAGAACGGTAACAGGGTTCTCCTCCGGCTTTGGGAGACAGCCGGCCGCCGGGTAACCTGTGGAGTCAAACTGCCGGACGGCAGCACATTTCGCACAGCCACGCCTGTCGACCTGCGGAACCGGAAGACAGGCGATGAGATTACGATCGTTGCACGGCAATTCTCGATCGTATGTCCGCCCAACAGGCCAATGACGCTCATTCTCAGGTAATTGTCTGCCGGGCGCTCTCCGCGAGCACTTCCTCCCTGCTCAGCTTCTGCCGGAATGAATGGCCGGTGACGAGGCCGAAGACAAAGAGGACGACAGCGATCGCCCCCAGGGCGAAAATCGTGTCGCCGAAGACCCTCGTCCATTTGATGAACCCGAGGATGTCCGAGTGGAGGAACTCCGGGCTGCGAGCGTACCAGTAGCCATGCTCCACCGACGCCCAGGTTTGCATCAACCCCACCGGTAGCAAGCTGAACGTCACCATGGCGAAGAGCCCGATGTTCAGCGCCCAGAAAGAGAACTTCAGAAGCGTCTCCTTCCATTCCCGCTGCACCCAGAGGACGCGAAGAGAAAAGAGCATCAGTCCGATTCCCAGCATGCCATAGACACCAAACAAGGCAGCGTGGCCATGAACCGGGGTCGTATTCAATCCCTGCATGTAGTAGAGCGCGACAGGGGGATTGATCATGAAGCCAAAGAGCCCGGCTCCCAGCATGTTCCAGAACGCGACAGAGACAAAGTAATAGATCGGCCACTTGTACTTGTACACCCAGGATGTCGTCTGCGAGAGGCGGATATTCTCCCAGGCTTCGAAGCCAACGAACACCAGCGGCACGACCTCCAGTGCACTGAACACCGATCCCAGCGCCAGGATCGCCGTGGGTGTGGCGGAGAAGTACAGGTGATGCAACGTACCGATGATGCCGCCGGAAAGGAAGATCGTCGACGAGAAGATCACCGATGTATTGGCCGTCTGCGGTCGGATCAGCTGGAGGCGCGCGAACATGAAGGCAATGACCACTGTGGCGAACACTTCAAAGAATCCTTCCACCCAGAGATGAACAACCCACCACCGCCAGTACTCGACGATGGCAAGGTTCGTGTGCCTTCCCCACATCAGCCCCGCGAGGTAAAACGCGCCGATCGCCACCGAGGAGATCAGGAACAGCGTCAGGAGCGGCTTTTGTTCATCACCTTTTCTGATGGCAATGAGAACGTTCCGCCCGATCAGATAAACCCAGAGTGCCAGCCCGATCACCAGGAGAATCTGCCAGATCCTGCCCAGGTCGACATATTCATATCCCTGATGCCCCAGGTAGAACGACAGGCTTCCTGCAAGCTTGTGCTTGATGCTGAGCCATTCTCCTGCAAGCGAGCCAAGGACAACCACGAGGAGAGCAATGAAGAGGACGTTCACGCCAAGCCGCTGCCCTTTCAGCTCCCTCCCGCTCACTGCCGGGGCGATGTAGAGGCCGGCCGCCAGCCACGCTGTGGCAATCCAGAAAATCCCGAGCTGCGTATGCCATGTCCTGGCCACGACGTATGGGAGAATCCCGCTCAAAGGAATGCCGTAGAACGCATCCCCTTCCACCCCGTAGTGGGCGGCAATCACACCGAGAAGGATCTGCACGAGAATCAGGGCGGACACGATCCAGAAATACTTTGTCACGGCGCGCTGGGACGGCGTTGACTGATGGTTAAAAAGGGGATCGTCCTCGGGACGCGTTTGATGGATCGTCTCTGCTTTTCGCGAGCCGTAGAACCAGGCCATTCCGCCAATGCCAGCAAGGAGGAGGATGATGCTCACGCCCGTCCACACAACGGCACTCGGCGTGGGGACATTGCCGATGAGCGGCTCATGAGGCCAGTTGCTCGTGTAGGTGATATCGCTACCGACCCGGTCTGTGGACGCTGCCCACGACGTCCAAAAAAAGAACGAGGCAATCTGCCGCACGCTCGCCGAGTCGATCAGCGTTCCCCGGGGAATGGCCATCGCCGGATTGCCTGTCATGAAGAGATCGGCATAGTATTCAACGTTCGCGTGAAATGCGCTCATGCGGACGGGATCGACAATGATGGTCCTCGTGGCCGGGTCATAGGTGTTTGTCCGCATCAGCGTCCTGAGCCGCGCCCGAAACGCGGCCTGCTGCTCGGGCGTAACATCATCATAGCTCTTGCCGTATACGTCTTTCGACCAGTTATTCAAAATGTAGACGCATTCACGATGCAGCCACTCCGCACTCCAGTCAGGCGCGACGTAGCTGCCATGCCCCCAGACAGAGCCAAGTTCCATTCCACCCATGGCCTGCCAGACGTTTTGACCGGCAGTGATGTCACTCCCGGGAATTCCCACAGTGCCGTCCGTTGTCACTACCGCATCCGGAAGAGGGGGGCGCTCCTGATAGATCTGCAAGCCTGCCCACCCCAGAACGATAAACGAGACGATGACGACTGCCCAGAAGCTGACCCAGTAGCGTTTCATTGCGCTTTACCTCCCACTGACAATGTTGGTCAAGAGTACTGCTCACGTTGCTACAGCCGTGACTTATCCACTTGTGTACCCGTCGCCGGCGGCAGGACCTCCACGGCGTGCGAGCACAACAAAGTCCCTGGACGCCCCAGGGTCAAACTGTTCCATGGCCACGCTGCCGTAACTATGCACCTCAACAAAGCCTGCCGCCGCGAGGAGTGCGGCGAGCTCGGCGGAACGCACCGGGCGCAATTCCACTGACTGCTCGCGTTCCTCGCCAGCGCCGGCGCGCGCCGGACGTTTCCGGATAGTGAACCGGATCAAGTCACCACGATATTCGTACGATCTGGTGAATGTGCCCCCGGGTGTCTCTTTCACGCTCTGCAGTGCCGGGCGCGTCAGGAGAATCCGGTCATAGTTCAGGACCTGGGTGAAAAGAATACCGCCGGGAGCGAGAACACCGGCGAACGCCTGTAATGTTGCGCTCAGGTCCTGCTTCGTGAGCATATGGGCAAGGGTGTTCCCCATGCAGAACACGCCACCGAACGGCCCGGTGATCCGGGGGGAAAGTTCGGCGAGGTGCGCCTGCACGGTGCGGATATCCAGGCCGAGGCCGGCTGTATGCCGGGCGAGTTCCTCAAGCATGCGGGCAGAAATGTCGACTGCGGTCACGCTGACGCCGAGACGCGCAAGGGCAATCGCATGGAACCCGGTGCCACACCCAGCATCCAGCGCGGAGTCAATACGGTAACGCTGGACGAGCAGCCGGAAGAACGGCCCTTCGTGGACGAACCGCTTCTCAAACATTGTCATCGCGTCGTAATCGGGCGCAAGCCGGTCATAAAATCCTTCAATCGTTTGGTCCATAGTGCGGCACCTCCCCCCTGAAATGCTGGTACAACGGCGAGTGCAGTTCCTGGAACCTGCGTTGGTATTCCTGCCGCGACATGGTGTTCTGCCAGTGACCCGAGAGCATCGCTGCCCCCGTCAATGCGACAAACAGGGCGACGACCATTGTCCCGAGCACCCAGGAAGGCACGGCGCGACCCCTTGAACCCGCACGCACTTCGAGCGTGTCCTTGACCGGACAGGCCTGCACGCACTGAAGGCAGGTCGTGCACTCATCGCTCCAAATGCGGCCTGCCTTGTGCACCTTGATGTTCGCCGGACAGGCCTTCGTGCAGAGACTGCAGTCAATGCACGTCGACGCTGTCCTGGTCACCTTGAGCGGACTCAGCCAGCCAACGATCCCCAGCAATGCGCCGTACGGACAGAGAAACCGGCACCAGAAATTCTTCACGAAGACGGAAAGCAGCATGAGAACTCCGATTGTCCAGAGCGCTGTACCGGTGATCTCCGCGAAGAAAAGAAACATCTTGATGTCGGCGACCTTGTTGTAGGGACTGTAAATGAATCCGGCGAGCGCGTCGATATCCATGTGCGCGATCGACCAGACGAAGAACAGCAGGAGAAGATATTTCAGCGATCGCAAAGGGTAATCCAACCATCGCGGGAGCGTCCCGCTCCTCTTGAAGAGTCTCTGGCCAAGCATCCAGAGCGATTCGCTGAGCGTT
Source organism: uncultured Bacteroidota bacterium (assembly GCA_963809695.1). GTDB lineage: Bacteria > Bacteroidota > Ignavibacteria > UBA10030 > UBA6906 > JAGDMJ01. The sequence goes on along the minus strand of CAWEKI010000006.1, from coordinate 782,062 downwards.
CCGATAGGGCACAGCCAGCTGCAGAAGGCCTTCTTCACCACGAGGCTGACGCCGATGATCGCCAGAAGAATAAAGAGCCCGGAGGGGTGAATGGTGTTGATGATGCCCGTCTGGAGCCAGTACTTGAGGCTGATGAGCGCGCTGATGGGGAGAAAACCCTCGGCCCCCGGGGGACGGGGGAAAAAGGATTCCTGTCCGCCCGATACTCCCCACGCGACAAAAAGAGAGAACTCGATCCCGATCCAGATGCAGAGAATGGCAAATGCATATTGCGCAGCCGACCGCTGGAACTGAGAATCTTCCTTCAGGCGAATGACAAACCGCCTGTACCAGGCCGTCTCGCTGCGCCAGGCTGGCTTTGGTTTGCGCAGCGCGGGAGCAAGCTTTTTGATGCGTGGTCTTCCGGAAGTCCGCTGTTCCGTTCGCCGCTCTGCTACTAGCCCGGGGCCGCCATATTCATTCAGCACTTTCATGATTCACGCCCCTCCGTTGCTTCGCTGTCTTCGCATGTAAGACAACATAGTCTGAAATAGGTTCAAAAAAATCAATCTCGTGTTGTCAAGGCCTTACGGTACTCCGGTTTCCTCATTGCTTTCGCCATATCGGCGATGTTCCTGTCCACCAGCATCTGGTAAATCCCCTCCCGCAGGTGAGCCCAATTCTCGTGCACCGCACAGGGATTCTTTCCTGAACATTCGGGAAAACCGAGGACGCATGTGCGCGTGAAGTCGGCCCCGTCAACCGCGTCCACAATGTGAAAAAGCGTAATGTCTTTTGCCGGCATGTCCAGCCTGAACCCGCCTGACGGTCCCTTGTGCGAGGCAAGCAGCCCCTTCCGGGTCAGGTCCTGCAGAATCTTCCCGAGGAAATGATACGGGATCTTCAGCGCCCTCGTCAATTCCTTGATGGACGTCCTTTCCCCGGAAGGCTTCAGTGCCAGGTACAGCACCGCCTGCAGGGCATATTCACACTGACGACTGAAAATGAGGCTCATGGACGTGGAAAGGTAAATCAGACTATTTAGTCTTAAATTAGCCAACCCCTTCGTCAAAGTCAAGGGAAAAATGAAGAAAAAACTCACCCCTGACCAGATGGACGCCACGAACTATCGTGTGGAGGTCTTTCCCGCGCGGTTAATCCCATCCACGCGTCAGATTTCTTGGTCCGCAGATCGCGGTTCTTCCAGGCCTGGGTCATGCGGTTGCCTCGTCATTGACTGTTGCAGAAGCAAGGGTGAGTGCGCGGCGCACGCTTGCGGTGCGGCTCATGAAACATAATGAGGCGCCCCACCCTGCCAAAAGAGTCTTCCTCCGAGCCTAACTCCCCCTCCTCTTCGGCAGAACCAGGACGCCTCAATTCAGTGCGACGAACCGGGGATCGGGTCTATCCGCCTCCCGTATCCCGCTCCTTGTAGTTGATCTGTCCCTCCGCGAGTCGATCCAGCTTCTCGTCCCCCGGGCCACGTCCAAAGGGTCGTGGCGTATCGTACGCGCATATTTCGCAGTCGTCGACCATACCCTTGCCCTTCTTCCCTTTCGGATACATGGCAGGCCTGTTGAACTCCTGGCTCGATTCGATGTCCCATTCTCGCCAATTGGGGCTTGAAGAACAATACAGAGTTTGGTGTAATTTTGATTTGACCGTTCGTAGAGGGAGGTTTCTAGATTGAACACTCTAGTGCCACCCCGATTTCTTCGTGCGCGTCGTGCAAGAATCGAACTATGTATACAGAGGGAACCTGCGGAATCCTGGCATGAGAGACCATGCAACTGCGCCTGGAGAGTATCTGTCCGACACGAGCAACGTCGCCGGCCGGGACCTACATCCTGGCAATGAAGTCCCCCATGGTGAGGATGATCATGATCAGCAGCCAGAGCACCCCGCCGCTGGCGAACACCCAGGTCAGCCGTGTATTGTACTTGACGTGCATGAAATAGAGCACGACGATCAGGGCCTTCGTTACCGCGATCGCCAGCGCAACGAGGACGTTGAATGGCCCGAGCGGAACGAGGGCAACGCCGACGGTGAGGGCCAGCAGCACCATGAGGGCAGCGCCGACCAGGTAGTACGTCTTTTTGGGCAGGATGTGGTTTGACATCAGCGTAAGGTAAGATTGATTAGATATAAGAGCGGAAAGAGAAAGATCCAGATGACGTCCACGAAGTGCCAGTACAGGCCTGAAATTTCCACCGGCGAATAATATTCCGGGCTGAAGCGCCCCCGCCATGCCATGAAAGCGATGACCCCGGTGAGCCCGACACCGATCAGAAGGTGGAGCGCATGGACGCCCGTCAGCAGAAAGTAGAGGACAAAGAAGATCTCCGCATGCGCGGCATGGGCGGGATCGAACTCGAACTTGGGGCCCGGGACCAGGTGCTCGACGATCTTATGATAGTATTCAATCCCCTTGATGCCCAAAAAGATGACCCCGAGAGCCATCGTCGCGACAAGCAACAGAACGGTTCCCTTTCTCGACCCGACCTGCGCAGCGCGCACAGCAAGAGCCATGGTCAGGCTGCTCGTCAACAGCACCGCGGTGTTGATTGTGCCGAGGGCAAGGTCCATTTTCTGACTGGCCAGGGCGAATGCCTCCGGATAGAGCCACCTGTAGACGATATATCCCAGGAACATCCCGCCGAAGAACAGGATCTCTGTCGCCAGAAAGATCCACATCCCGAGGGTCGAGGCATCCTTCTGCTGTTCCCGGTCATCGAATTGATGTGCCACTGAGACGATTTGGTCACTCACTCTGCACTTCCTCCTTCTCCTCTTCTTGAGGGTAGTCGTAGGCATCCGTCGTCACACTAGGCGTCGACTCAAAGTTCGTCGTGATCGGAGGTGAGGAGGTTTGCCATTCCAGTCCTGTAGCGCCCCATGGATTGGGACCGGCCGGCTTTCCGTGCCGGAGAGACCAGACCAGGTAGATCATCGGTATAATGTAGCCGACCCCCAGGATCGACGCACCGGCGGTCGAGAGCACGTTCAACACCTGAAACTCGGGTGGATAGGCAAAATACCGCCGGGGCATACCGAGGTAACCGAGAATGAACTGGGGAAAGAAGGTCAGGTTGAAACCGATGAACAGAACAACGGCCGCGAATTTGGCCCACCCCTCGGGATAGAGCTTCCCCGTGATTTTCGGCCACCAGTAGTGAATTCCTCCAAGGTATCCCATCACCGCGCCGCCAACCATGATATAGTGGAAGTGCGCAACCACAAAATACGTGTCGGTCACATGCACATCCACCGCCAGCGCGGCCAGAAACAAGCCGGTCAGGCCGCCGATCGTGAACAGCCCGATGAAGCCGAACGCATAGAGCAGCGGCGTCTGCAGCCAGATTCTCCCCTTGTACAACGTTGCTGTCCAGTTGAACACCTTCACCGCGGAGGGAATTGCCACGAGATAGCTCAGCGCCGAGAAGACGACGCTGGCGTAGACGGACTGACCGCTCACAAACATGTGATGCCCCCACACCAGGAACCCGTAGACGGCGATCGCAAGGCTTGCAGCGGCGACGAACCTGTACCCGAAGATCGCCTTGCGCGAGAACGTGGCAACAAGTTCGCTCACCACTCCCATCGCCGGAAGAACCATGATGTACACCGCCGGGTGCGAATAGAACCAGAACAGATGCTGGAACAGCAACGGATCTCCTCCCAGGGCCGGATCAAAGATCCCCACGCCGACAAGATGCTCGAACGCAAGGAGGACAAGCGTGATGGCAAGTACCGGCGTGGCAAGGACCAGGATGATCGATGTGGCATACATCGCCCAGATGAACAGCGGAAGTCGGAACCAGGTCAGTCCGGGTGCGCGCATGGTATGGACGGTGATGATGAAGTTCAGCCCGGTGAGGATGGAGGAAAACCCGGTGATGAAGATCCCGATCATGACCGGAACAACTTTCGTTGTCGTGTATGCGCTGCTGTAGGGAGTATAGAACGTCCATCCGGTGTCCACTCCCCCGGTGATCAACGCATAGAGCGCGAAGATTCCTCCGATCATGAACAGGTACCAGCTCAGCAGGTTCAGCTTGGGGAACGCCAGATCCCGCGCCCCCACCATCATGGGGACCAGAAAGTTACCGAGGACAGCCGGGATGGAAGGAATGAGAAAGAACCAGACCATGGTCACGCCGTGCATGGTGAACAGTTTGTTGTAGGTCTGAGCGGACACCAGGTCTCCCTGAGGGGTCAGGAGCTCGAGCCGCATGAGCAGGGCGAAAAAACCGCCCACGAAGAAGAACGCCGTAATGGACAGAAGATAGAGGATGCCGATGCGCTTGTGGTCGGTCGTGAGCAGCCATGACTTCACACCGTAGCCGGCATTCAGGTAATTCGTTCCCGCAGCTGCTGTTTCGTTCATCTGGATCTCCTTGACGCGGTCTCTTCCCCACCGCTCATTGACTTGATATACTCGATGATCTCGTTGACCTGATCCTCTGTAAGCTGCGTCCGGTACGTCGGCATCATCCTGGGATATCCCTCCACGATCTTCGCCATGGGATTGATGATCGACTCCCTGACGTATTCCCGGTCGGCAATCACGACCCCTCCCCCTTCGAGACGGACCTGGCTGTTGAAGAGACCGGCAAGACCCGGCCCCCTGCCTCCGGGCTTATGACAGGTGCCGCAGCTCAGTTTGTTATAGAGCGATTTTCCCGACGTGGCCATCGATTGCTGGGCCGCGCCGTGCCCCAACCAGCGTTCGTAGTCCTGAGGATCCATAACCACCACCTTCCCCACCATTCCCGAATGGCTCGTCCCGCAATACTCGGCGCAGAAAAGATGGTACTCCCCCACCTTCGTCGCCTGGAACCACTCCGTGGAATAGCGTCCCGGGAGGACGTCTTGTTTCACGCGAAAGGCCGGGATGAAGAAGCTATGAATCACATCCTGCGATGTCATGGTGAGTTTGATGGTGCGTCCCAGGGGAATATGGAGCTCGTCGATTTCCCTGACACCGTTCGGGTGCTGGATCTTCCACATCCACTGCTTTCCGACCACGTAGATTTCAAGGGCGTCGTCCGGAGGGGTCCTGAGATCGAAATAGACCTTGGCCGACCATCCAAAAATGCCGACGCTGATCAGCAGCGGGATGATGATCCAGGTCATCTCCAGCTTAAGGTAATCCTTCCGGCGAATGACGCGGTCGACCTTTGCGTTGTGCCGGTACTTCAGTGCGAAATAGATCAACAGCACGAAGATCAGAAGCGCGAAGAAGGCGCTTATGGCGAGCAGCGCAAAATAGACCGCGTCGACGCGCTGCGCGCCTGCTGATGCCTGGTCCGGAAAGAGAGGAAAACTCGGCATATTATTGACTTGTGCAGAAGTAATGGAACGTCACATCCGCTCGATAGCGTGTGTTACTGGTGACAATGAACGCTTCTTCGCTTCGCGGCGAAGCATAATCACGATGAATCCTCCCAGCAGCAGGACCGTGAGCGCGCCGCCGATCTTCAGGAGATTCATCACCACCAACCCGTATTTGCCCGTGGTGGGATCATAATGGTAGCAGAGCAGGAGCACCTGGTCGATCGTCGTGCCGATCGTGTTGTTGGATGCCTCTACGAGCGCAAGCCGCATGTCCTTGATCAGGTAATCAACGCCGTAGAGGTAGCGCGCCACTCTTCCGCCGGGCGTCAGGACCATGATCCCTGCAGCATGCGCGTACTGTTTGGTCTCCTTGTCATAGACGTAGCGGAAACCTACGACGTCCGCCAGCCTGCGAATCTGTTTTTCGTCCCCCGTCAGGAAGTGCCAGCCCGAAGCCCCTTCGGGATGCTCGTACCCCTCAAGATATTTCGCCTTCTTTCCAGCGGCCAGTGAAGGAGTCTCTGTAGGATCGATGCTGACCGTGACAACCTCAAAATCCCGTCCGATCACCAGGGGAAGATGACGGAACACCCCTTTCATGCCGTTGAGAACCTCGGTGCAGAGCATGGGGCAATTGTAGTAGACCAGCGAGAGTACGACCGGCTTGCCGTGAAAGTATTGTCCGAGACGAACTGTTACTCCCTGTTCATCTCTGAAGGTAAGATCGAGCGGCACCTGGGCATCGAGGTTCTGATCCAGCCCGACCCGTTCGAGGATCGAAGGGGGGGCTGAATTCGCCGGCCCTGAGAGAAATTTCTGGGCGGGGGCCGGCCCTGGACAGATCAGGAGCAGAATGCCGAGTGTGCGTACGATGTTTTTCATTGCTGATTCCTCCCGAACCCCGATCCGCCCTTCTCTGGAACATCCGGCGGTTGTTCCCTGAATGGAAGCTCACGCCCCGCGACGATGGCGATTGCCGTGTCTATGGGTATTCGCGCTATTCCCAGTCTTTCGTCCACCCACCCGTAACTCCGGAGGAGAGAGTCCTGCTCCGTGGACATTCTCACATAGTCGGCCTGGGGATCCGTCTGCAGCCGCGGGTCCGGAGGAAGGACGTGAGCTTCTGCCGTCGCGGGAAGCGCAGGCTCACCGGAGGTTGGGCGGTCCGCCTCGAACAGCTTCAGCACGCCGATCACGACAAACATGACAGCGAGAATGAGGACGATCAGCCCTCCGCCAATGAGAAACAGCATGGTCGGATTCGCATCGCGCGTTTCGTAGCCTTTTCCCCCTGCTTCAGAAACCGGATGATCAATTTTCGACGCTTTCATGAAGATCAACCTCCCGCAGCTTCTGAGAGGACCGCAAACCGGGGATCATGCAGGGGCAGCACAGGTGCCTCCTTGATCTGCCTGATGAACGAAGCTGCCCAGAGCCCGCCAAGTGCCAGGAACGCTGCGAGATCGGTCCAGTTGACGCTTGACCCTGCCGGCACCGCCCCGGGCATGACGATCCAGTATACATCCACCACGCGCATGGCCAGAAGGCCCGCGGCAATGGAAGCCAGCACCTGGAGCGATCGCTTGCTACGCCGCGACAGAAGGAGAAAGAATGGCACGCCGAAGTGGAAGACGATCAGGACCAATCCCACCGTGCGCCACCCGGCGCTGAGACGCCGAAGGTACCAGGGGATTTCATCGGGCAGATTTCCCGCCCAGATGATCAGGAACTGGGAGAACGACATGTACGCCCAGAGGATCACAAATGCCAGCACCATATTGCCAAGATCATTCAAGGGGCGCGGAGCCACAACGTCCGCCAGCGGGCCTGAGGCTGCAAGAACGCGCAGGACGATAGCGGCCACGGCCAGGGCGGCCAGCACCTGCCCTGTGACCGCCAGCATTCCGTAGATGGTGGAAAACCATTCCGGCTGCAACGACATTGTCCAGTCCACCGCAGCGAATGTTGCCGTGATCGCATAGATGACCAGCCCCGGAGCGCTGAGCAGGCGCAGCGAGCGCGTCAGGCGCGGATCTGCCGAGCCATCCTGCCGGCGCGACCAGCGACTCAGCAGGAGGGCCATGGTTATCCAGATCGCAAAGTAAACGACTGTGCGGATGACGAAGAACGGAACATTGAGGTACGCGGCGCGCACGACCATCGCCTCCTCCCTTGCATGCATAACCCAGGGGTACAGGTACCCGAGCCCAAACAGGAGGGGAATGAACAGGAGACCCTGAACCGGGAGCACCCGCATGCCCGCCTCGCTGATGCGCTGGATGAGAAAACTCCACCGCCCCGACGTCATGTGATGGAGCATCGTGATGCCCAGGAATCCGAGCGAAATGCTGGTCCAGAAGACATAGGCGAACAGATACGAGGCAAAGAACCGTCCCGGCTCAAGGATCGCACCTGCAACGCAGCCGAGTATGCCGATGATCGCTGCGATCAGCGCGTTCCTCTGTATTCTCTCCACGCGGGGGGAATTCGCTTGCGTGTCCATTATTTTCCTGCCAGTGGTCTTCGTTGTGTTTCGCTGAGATCCCTCACCGCGGCGTGCTGGCTCAATTGCAGGGCGCGGATATACGCCGCGATCGCCCACCGGTCATGCGGCTGCACCCGATCGGCGTAGCTGAACATCTTCCCCAGGCCGTGGGTCATGACATCCACAAAATAGCCGACCGGTTTCGCGCGAAGCGAATCTGAGTGGAACGACGGCGGAGCGGGAAACCCGCGCCGGACGACCATTCCCGTGCCGTCTCCCGGTAATCCGTGACAGGGGGAACAATAAATGTTGTATCGCTCATGGCCCCGCTCAAGGACATCCATCGTTACCCGGAACGGGAACGTATTGGAGATCTGCCCGTTCAGCTTCCCTGTCATGAGAAGTTCATTCTCCGGAGTCTCGCTGTGCGGTACGGTCCCATCCACCAGCGGCCGCGCTACCTGGCCATTCTCAAAAAAACGGCTTGCACCCAGAGGCTTACCCCGCGGCTGGTCATACATGTCGCTGTGACATCCGGCGAACAATGCCATCGCCAGAAGGGCAGCGGTCACCGCAATTGTCTCGTTGTGTAATGATTTGACCATCGACTTCTCTGCTGCCAGTTTTCGTGGCGCTTAAGGGGTCTGTATTCAACAGATATTTCGTTTTGCTACTTTTCTAATCTCCAGCCCCCGCATCATCCTTCTTCATTCATCAATGACATAAACACCTTTTGCACCCAGCCCCTCCAGGAAGTTTCGTGTTCCACTCAAGTGAAACTGGGGGTCCGTGGCCTCAATGCTCAGGAAGAACCGGTCATTCGACGCCAGCTCGAACCGGGGCACATTGAAGACCGGATGATAGGGCATGGGGAGGCCATTCAGTGCAATCATGGCAATCACGGCTGTCAGGCCTGCGACGAGGATCGTCAACTCGAACGTGACCGGGATAAAGGACGGCCAACTGTTCAGCGGGCGTCCCCCGACATTGAGAGGATAGTCCATGACCGAGATCCAGTACTGCAGCAGGAAGCCGCTCAGCCCGCCGATGATTCCCCCGATGAGCACGATCAGCGGAAGCCGCGTGTGGAAATTGAGTGCTTCCGCCAGACCCTCCACAGGAAACGGAGAGTAAGCCTCGACGCGCTTATAGCCGGCTGCGGTTGCGCGTACTGTCGCTTCAAGCAGCTGGTCAGCGCGATCAAACTCGGCCATCAGCCCGAACAGCGGCATGGCCCCGACCTGAAGGGTGCGGTCATGCGCCATGCGTCCCTCCTGTCCCGTTTCCATGGCGCGCTCCATTCACCGGAAGAAGCTGGCGTAGCTCGAACATCGACATCATCGGCATCAGCCGAATGAACAGGAACATCAGTGCCAGGAACAGCCCGATCGTTCCGGCAAACGTTGCCCAGTCCCAGATCGTCGGGTAGTACATGGCCCATGACGACGGTAGGAAATCCCTGTGAAGGCTCGTGATCACGATGACAAAGCGCTCGAGCCACATGCCGATATTGACGACAATCGAAATCACGAAGAGCGGGATCATATGCTGCCTGACCGCCTTGAACCAGAGCAACTGGGGAAGCGCGATGTTGCACAGGATCAGCAACCAGTAGATAAGGCCGTACGGCCCCGCGACCCTGTTGAACATCATGTATCGCTCATAGGTGTTGCCGCTGTACCAGGCCATGAACGCTTCCATCAGGTAACCATAGGCCACGATGAGTCCGGTCGCGAGCATGACCTTCGCCATGTAGTCAAGGTGCCGGAGCGTGATGAAGTCCTCCAGCCCGTAGAGCTTCCGGACGGGAATGACCAGCGTGAGCACCATGGCGAATCCGGAATAGATCGCACCCGCCACGAAATAGGGGGGGAAGATGGTGCTGTGCCATCCGGGAATGATACTGACCGCGAAGTCGAAGCTGACCACGCTGTGCACCGAGACCACGAGCGGCGTGGCGAGTCCGGCAAGGAGCAGATAGACGGTTTCATACCGGTGCCAGTGCCGGGCCGAACCGCGCCATCCCAGCGACAACATGCCGTACACCACCTGGATCCATCGCTTCCGTGCCCGGTCGCGCATGGAGGCGAGGTCGGGGACCAGCCCCACGTACCAGTAGACGAACGATATGGTGGCATAGGTACTGACGGCGAACACATCCCAGATCAGCGGGCTGCGGAACTGTGGCCAGATCCCCATGGGGTTCGGAAACGGAAACAACCAGTAGAATAGCCAGGGGCGCCCGAGGTGGAGAATCGGGAACATGCCCGCGCACGCCACCGCGAAGAGCGTCATTGCTTCGGCAAAGCGGTTAATGGAATTCCGCCAGTGCTGGTGCAACAACAGCAGAATCGCCGAGATCAGCGTTCCGGCGTGCCCGATGCCGATCCACCAGACGAAATTGACGATGGCAAAGCCCCAGGCGACCGGTATCCGCACACCCCAGATGCCAACGCCCTTGGCAAAGAGATAGCTCACTGCTACCATGAATACCATGACGAGCAAGAAGGCAATCCCAAAGACCAGGAACCAGGGTTTCGGCGTGGGACGGGTCAGCACATCCCCGGCGACCTTTTCCGTCACCGTCGCGTAGGTGTTGCCGGGCGTGATGAGCGGGGGCGCATTCGTCACATTGACGATTTTTTCTGCGTCAGCTGCTATGGCTCTCCTCCTCGATCTCCGGGTTTGGATTAGAAACCTTCGCAAGGTACGTTGTCCGGGGCCGGGTGTTCAGCTCCGCCAGCAAGCCGTAGTTGCGGGGATCGGATTTCGCCTGTCGGACTTTTGTACTCATATCATTAATATCGCCGAATACAATTGCCTGGGCCGGGCATGCCGACTGACAGGCGGTCACCACCTCGCCATCCCGGATGGATCTGTTCTCCTTTTTCGCATCAATACGTGCGGCACTGATGCGCTGGACGCAGTAGGTGCACTTCTCCATCACCCCCCGGCTCCTGACAGAAACCTCCGGATTTCTCTGCATTGCAAGCGTCGGGGAATCGTTATCGGTATACTGAAAGAAATTGAAACGGCGGACCTTATAGGGGCAATTGTTGGAGCAATAGCGGGTTCCCACGCACCGGTTGTACACCATGACGTTCAGTCCTTCGGTGTCGTGGACGGTAGCGCCTACCGGGCAGACGAGTTCGCACGGGGCATTCTCGCACTGCACGCAGGCCACCGGCTGAGAATCGACCCGTGGATTGTCCAGGTCTCCTGAGAAATACTGGTCGATCCTGATCCAGTGCATTTCGCGGGAGGTCGCCACCTGTTCCTTTCCCACGATGGGGATGTTGTTCTCCGCCTGGCATGCGACAACGCACGCGCTGCACCCCGTGCATGCGTTCAGATCAATGGACATTCCCCAGGCATATCCATCATAATGGTATTCCGGATAGAGAGTCTCGCCCCGCGCGGGGACCTCCACCTGCTTCCGGGCGAACTCCGGGTCCTTGAGATAGTCGACCAGCGTTCCATAGCGGACAGGCGCCCGCCCCTCCATTGCGTGATGCTCCTGCGTCACCGAGAGAGGATACCGGTCGCCGGTTTTCCGGACGGACAATCCGCCGCCGAACCAGAGAGCGTCCGAAGTCCTGAGCCGGTATGCATTGAAGCCTGTGTTGCCCCCCACTTTCCCGGTGCGTGTCCGCCCGTAACCAAAATAGACTGTCACAGTTCCGTCCGGCTGCCCTGGTTGAATAAAGACGGGAAAGTTTTGCGCTCGTCCACGAACTTCCAGGGTGATGAGATCGGACGTCGCGAGCCCGAGCCGCTGCGCAGTTGCCGGCCCGATGATTGCCGCGTTGTCCCATGTGAGCTTTGTCAGCGGTTTCGGCAGCTCCTGCAGCCATCCGTTGTTGGCGAACCGCCCGTCCCAGATTGTGGGGTCGGGCCTGAACGCAATCTCCATCCCCTCTGCCGGCACGTCTGCCGGCGTCCAGGACGCGGGCGATCCGGAGATCATCGCCTCTCTGGCCGGTGCAGCTGTTGCGGGGACAATGCCATTGTTGAGCGCATCGTGCCAGAATTCTTCAAAGCCGTGTTCTCCTTCCTTACTCTTCCAGTATTTCCTGACGATGTCGTGGCTGGAGAGGCCGGTCTGGCCCAGGAAGACCGAAAGGATCTCGTGAGGCGATATGCCATCAAAGAGCGGAGCGATCAGCGGCTGCATGATCGTGACCGTGCCGTCGAACGCCCGGGCATCGCTCCATGTCTCCAGGGAATGAGCCTGGGGAATGTGCCAGTGCGATTGCGATGACGTTTCATCGTCGTAGAGTCCCAGATGGATGCGGAGCGGCACGTTGTCGAGCGCCTTTGTAAACTCCAGGTCCGCGGGGGCGTCAAACACGGGGTTGCCGCCGACCATCAGCAGCACGTCCACGCTGCCGGCATTCATGTCCGTCACAAGAGCCTGAAGTGAGGCAAGATGGTTCTCGGGGCGCGCTTCCACGGGGTCCGTATGCACCACCGTACGTCCGGCATTTCCCAGAGCCAGATTGATGGTGTGGACGATGGCATGAACGGTGGCGGGCTGATATTCGCCCGGAATGACAACGCATGAGCCCCGATGGTTTTGCAGGTCCTTCGCGGCTGCCGCGACCCACCGCTGCTGCCTGTCGTTCAGCGTCATGCGGCCGGTCTGAACCTCTTCTAATCCGATCTCGCGCGCAAGCAGGCGCGCGGCCTGCTCGATCTGGCTGCCCTTCAACGGGATTCGATGGTCCGCCGTTGCACCCGTATTTGTTCCGCTACTCTCGGCGACGTAGAGGCGGTTCATCGAACTTCCATCCGCACCCGGTTTCCGCCGGGACGCGAACTCGCGCGCGTAGCGGAGGCTCGCGGGGCCAAAGCAGAGAAAATCGGAATCGAGCGACAGGATGACGTCGGCGGCTTCGATCCGATAGTATGTGTCCAGGTAGCCGCCAAAAGCCAGGCGTGCGCCTTCCCGCACGGCGTCTCTGCCTGCAGCCTCATACTGATGCCACCGTGCCTCGGGGAACCGCTGCAACAATGCCTGGCATTGGCTCGCCAGCGTGGGAGACGTAATGGTCTCGGTAAGAATCCGCAGGCCGCTCCCCTTCAGCGCAAGCTGCGCCTCCAGCACGGGACGAATTTCCTCGACAAATGTCTCCCATGGAGCGACAAGCCCTTTTCGCGTGACCACCTGGGAACGGTCGGGATCGTAGAGGCTCAGGATGGACGCTTGAGTGAAGATATCCGTGGAGCCCAGGCTGGCCGGGTGTGCCGGATTTCCTTCGATCTTGGTCGGGCGGCCCTCATGACTGCGCACCAGCGTTCCCGTCGCATACCCGCCCATGACAAATGCCGTCGCGTACATCGTCGAAACCCCGGGCACGAGCCCTTCGGGCATTTTCACGTAGGGGACGATCTTCTCTTCGGGCTGCACGCCGCACGAGCTCAGGCCGGCCAGGGCCAGGGAGGCGGCCATGAGTTTCATGAATGAACGGCGGTCCAGCGTCGACGGCAACTCGGAGGCCTGCCGGGGAAACTCCCGGTGCAGCATCTCCTCGAATTCCTTCGTCCCGGCAAGCTCTTCAAGACTGCGCCAGTATTGCTGTCCCTTGGTGGCGGCGAGCTTTGCGCGAATGGCAGCGATATCGATCGGCTCTTTCCTGTCCTTGCTCATCAGCGGTGGCAAATTGAACAATCGGTCAGTTGTTTTGTCTTCACGGAATACTCTTTCACCAGCTTCATTCCAAGTTCCGCCTGGTTGTCCGGAGCCTTGTATTTCATATTGAAGACTTCCGAACGGGGCCTGATGTTCTTCTCCGGCGCACGATGGCAGTCCAGGCACCACGCCATGTAGAGCGACTCCTGCCGCCAGGTCAGAGGCATCTCATTGACCTGACCGTGGCAGGTCTGGCAGCCGATGCCTTTCGAGATATGAATGCTGTGATTGAAAAAAACGAAATCAGGAAGGTCGTTGACACGGGTCCACTTCAGCGGCGTGTTGGTCCGGTAACTCTCGCGCACGGGAGCAAGCATGGGGCTGCCGGTCCAGACCTGAGAGTGGCAGGTCATGCACGTGCTGGTTGGGGGGATCCCCGCAAAAGAGCTTTGTTCGACAGAGGTATGGCAATAACGGCAGTCGATGCCGAGACCGCCGACGTGATGCTTGTGGCTGAAAGGAACAACCTGTTCGCGCGGCTCAGCGGCGGTCGTGTAATAGGAGGAGCGGTACATCAGGACGGCAACCGTGGAAAGCACGGCTACGACGATCACGAGAGCGACTATGCTCGCCTTCGCGACCACTTTCATACTCGGATGAAAGATCTGAGCCATGCGGCCGGGTGGTCCTTTGCTCAAAGAACAGAACGCTGCATCAACAGTTTTCTCCGCATGCAGCTGCGGAGTAGTCCAGGAACCCATGCTGACCGGTCGTCAGGTGAGCCCCAGAGAAATTAATGGCTTTGATGATACAGAAATGGGGCGTCAATCGCAAGCGGGAAGTACAATAAAAGGAACTGATCTCCCGGGAAACGGGTGCCTCTCCAATATGTAGACTGCCGGTCTGCAGCCTCACGTAGATGTAGGAACACATGAACTTGTCTGCCGGTTCCTTGACCACTTCTTTTTCACCTCCCACTCCTCCCTCGCCCCCCCGGGCCCGCGGGCAGGCTTCCCGGTATCTCCTCTGCAACTGTGGTCCCCGTCGCCACGGACGGTGCCCCATCATGCCAAAACGGACAATCGATGAATTCAGCGCCAATAACAATCAGATCCGCTTATTCAGGCCGGGCCATCGACCCCTCCGGGAAACCGGGCTTCGAACGCCCGACTCCGGGAGGTCTGCTTGACTCCCCGATCGGTGAAAAAAACCACCGGACTTGAAGGTGTGTGTCTCTTGTATTAGTGGAACGGAGAGGCGGGTTTCGCTTCATCCACAAATGAACCCGCCTCAGCTCTATTCCTTCTTTCGCGGGCTTACTGAGTTTGGTCCCGTCCCGCTTTGAGCGGGACGACCCGCCTCGAGATGGAACCGGTGTAAGAACCGGTGAAACACTGGTGCCATCATGATTGCGACAATCACTAGAAATCCCGCTCCGGAGAAGAGCGCATATGCTGAGGCGAAGATCTTACCCGCATCGGTATGGAGTTCGTTGACAGGTCCCATGCCGCCGAGGATCATCGAAGCATTCACCAATGCATCAAGCCACGGCATTCCCTCGAAGAAATGATAGCCAGCGACCCCGACCGAGAGGGCGATCAAAGCGAGGACGAACCCGAGGCCGCCATGGCGTGCAACTCTGCGGCGGTAGGCCGGTTTCGCGAGCAGACGGTCGGTACGGTGTTCAAACATTGGGGACCTCCGGGGAATCTGTGTGAAGTGAACGGCCCATTTGTGGCGACAACGTACGGCTTTTTTGGGATGCCATCAAGGAATGGCCATGCAATGAATTTCCGCTTGCGGTAAAATTCTGGGCCTTTCCGTCGAAACAGCAGTGGCGTCAGCCTGGCATATGCCTGGCAATTGCCTGGCGAGTTGTTGCTTTACACACAATTGCGGACTATAATGATTCTATGGCCAAAAAACCCATCGCGGTCTACGGCGCGCTGTTCGCTAATCTTGCCATCGCCGCAACGAAGTTCATCGCTGCGGCAATCACCGGCAGCTCCGCCATGCTCTCCGAAGGGGTCCACTCGTTCGTTGACACCGGCAATCAGGGACTTCTCCTGCTTGGCATACAACGGAGTCGGAGGGCGCCTAATGTCGACCATCCCTTTGGTCACGGGAAAGAGCTGTACTTCTGGGGGCTCATCGTTGCCGTCATCCTGTTCGGAGCCGGTGGAGGAGTCTCCATCTATGAAGGTGTCCAGCATGTCCTCGAACCTCGGAGTTCCATCAATCCGACGTGGAACTACGTTGTCCTTGCCGCATCATTCTTTTTTGAGTCTGCCTCTTTTGCGGTCGCATTCTTCAAGGAGCTCTTACCCAGAGTAGGGAACCGGTCGATCATGGAGGCTATCCGCCGGAGTACCGATCCTGCTGTGTTCGTCGTCCTGTTCGAGGATGCAGCAGCCCTGGTCGGTCTTATCATTGCAGCAGCTGGTGTCTTCTTTTCACACCTGTTGGACTCCCCGAGCATCGATGGCATTGCTTCCATTGCTATAGGGGTTGTGCTCGCGTTGGTGGCAGTGTATCTCACTCTTCAAAGCAAGAGGTTGCTCCTCGGGCAAGGCGTGGACATGGGCACGCTGCGAAGCATCCGCGATGCCGTACTGCAGGACCCGGCAGTAGTGGAAGTTGCGCAACCGCTTACCATGTATCTCGGGCCGGACGATGTGTTGGTAAACCTGGAAGTTACGTTCCGCGATGGACTGCCAAGCCAGGAGATCCCCTCTGTCGTGAAACGCATTGAGGGTGCAATCCGCCAGAGGCATCCCGTCATCAAACGCATCTATATCGAGGCTGGATCACTGGCCGCCCAAACACCACCTTCAAGCGGCGCCTGACCCCGTTGATATGGAACTTCGGGGGCGGGTAAAGGTTTTATCTAGCAGGTGCTCTTTGGAACAACCTCGACGGCAACGAAGGAAGAGTAAACATGAGGCGTATGTTCGCCGAACCCGGTCCGACGGTACGAATCGTTGTGATTTTTCTCTGGCTGACTGCTATCCACCGGGGACTCGCGCAAACACATCTGCGGTCCCCTGAACTTCCGAACTCCGTCGAGTACTGCGACTACTGTCTTGCTTCACAAGGCATCTCCCCCCTTGAAGTAGGCTCCACTGGCGTGAGGGCAGATCTCCGTTACCTCACTCTTGGTACCGTCTATCAAGACGGCAGGAAAGTAGAGAATACCGAACGCGAGCTCGAAACTCATCTTACGCAGCAATACTCCATCTATTTCTCACTTTCCCCCCGATTTTCGGCAGGGGCCTTTGTTCCAATCGCCAAAAGGCACTCCGAACAGCTCAATGGAGCCGGAGAGATGGTCACCGGCAACGAATTCGGTCTCGCCGACATCTCGTTCCTCCTTCGCTACAAGGCCCTCGTCGTACATGACATTGAGACCACCTCGATCATCAGCCTCGCTGCCGGCGTCAAGCTACCCACGGGGAAAACCAACGGCAAAGACAGCGATGGCAACCTGCTCGATTCGCACGTCCAGCTCGGGACTGGCTCTACGGACGTCCTGCTCGGCCTGAGTGGCTTCGTGACGTTCGAGCGTGTTGCTCTTATCGGGAACCTCCTGGGAGCAATTACTTCTGCGGGAGCGCACGGGCATGAGTTCGGCAGCATCCTGAACTACGACGCGTCCATCCGCTACAGGCTCTACCCTTCTGAATATGACGATACTCAGCTCTTTGCCACATTCGGTGTGTACGGCGAGCTTCGGGGGCACGAACTACAAGACGGAGCGCCAATCGCTTCCTCCGGCGGCAATGTTCTCTTTCTGTCCCCCGGGCTTCAGCTCTTCCCTCTCCCGTCGATCAGCATTGAGGCATCCTATCACATCCCCCTTGTTCATGCTCTAAACGGCTCGCAGCTCGGAGAAGATTACCGGATTATGGCCGGTGTTCAGTTCCTGATGCAATGAGTCGATTCACCGTTCACCATCCATCGTATGTTTGGTCATTCATGCCACTCACCGGCGGTCGGTTTCACGATAGAGACTAGCACGAGGGAATTCGAATGGACGTCAAGCTGAAAGATGAAATCCCATCCATCCAGAAATTCTGGCCGCTCTTCCTCTCGACAGGATGGAACGATGAGTACGATCTGTCCCCTCAGGAATTGGCGAGCGCTCTTGGTCAGAGCTGGCACGTAGTCTCGGCATATGAAGATGAGCGGCTCGTCGGATTAGGGCGTGTGGTGTCGGACGGGACCCTGCATGCAATGATCTACGATTTGATCGTGGACCCTGATTTCCAGGGGCGAGGGATTGGATCGCGGGTGCTGGAGAGACTTGTGCAAGGATGCCTTGAGGCAAACATCCGGGACATCCAGCTCTTCTCTGCGCGGGGAAAAGAGAAATTTTATCGGAAGCGTGGGTTCGCCCCGCGTCCTTCCGATGCACCGGGAATGCAGTATGAAAAGCAGAAGTAAAAACCAGGAAATAGTGAGAGAGCGATTATTGGCCCTGGTTTCTTCTCCACCCCCTAGTGACTTCTCTCCGACTACCTGCGCTCTTACGTCGCGCTTCTCCATCTGTGCCAACCCCACGCCGTCATAATCAATCCCACCGCCACCGCGCCGTACGATGCAAGCACAAACGGAGTCGCAACCCCGTTCCACCCCGCGAAATCAAGGCCGGGCTCAGTCCTGGAACTCACCACGATATACAGGAAGAAAAGAAACGAGACCACGAAGGCCTTCGGCGTACCGGTGAAAATGCCAAGCGCTGTCGCAGCCGATGCAAGAAAGGCCATTCCGATGAGAAGCCCGGGCAGCTGCGACGGTCCGATGAACAGCGTTCGAATCAGCGGCACCACGGCGACCAACAGGGAGAGCGAAAGGGCGGACAGGAACTTCCACGCAACAAAGTGGCGCGTGATAAGAGGGGCGCTGAAGATCAAAGCTGTCGTGTTGGAGATCCTGTCCCGCGTAGACACTCCGGCAATGAGCGGGACGAGGATGAAGAACACCACAGGAAGACAGCCTGTCCGAAAATCCGACGACGGGAAAAGGAGCCCCGCTATCGTACAGCCCAGGATTGCTGCAGCGATAAACGGAGAAAGAGACAGGGAAAGCTGCACGTCGAGACCGACGGCACGCAGGAGTGTTGGAGATCCGGAAGGCCAGATCCCTTTCGGAACCAGCCACCGGCCCCCCAGCAGGGCACCCGCGCTCTGAAGGAAGGCGCTCTGACCCTTCTTCATGGCTTTGCGGCCAACGGACGGATCAAACCGCCGGAACCCGGCATGTGCGAGCGCAACCAACGGGACCGCGAGCATGGAAGCAACGGCGCGAGACGCAAGTATCTCCGAGGTCCAGGAGATACCGGGAAAAACCACCGGCGGCAGGGCAGCGTTGAATGGCGAGAGGCCAATGGAGAAATGGGTCGTATGCGCAACCCGCGTGACCTCGGCAATCGCCAGACCGATGCCGGTGACGTCGACGTACATCACCCACCCAAGGCTGCCCTTCTGCATCAGCGGGACGATGGTAAGCGATATCAGCAACATCCAGACAAAAAAGTATAGCACATCCCCCGTGCGTCCGGAGAGGAAACGCACCGACTCGAACAGGAGAGCGAACGCTGCTACTGCAAAGATCAGGGGCACAAAAAGAACGCCATACGTCGCACCAAAGGTCAACGGCTCGAGCGGCCCTTCGCCGCGCAAGAGATGCATGCCCATGCATGCGACCATGAACCCCGTAGCGACAATGGCGAGATAGACGGCATTCCCGAGGAATTTGCCTGCAAGATAGGTCGCCGAACCGACCGGCGTAGAGGCGATCAGGGTACCAACACCGGTTCGGAAATCACGTGTAATTGCGTTGCTGACCAGATAGAATCCGAAGAGGCCCAGAAGAAGGCCTCCTGTCAGCGCCGTGGCGAGCGATGTCGCGGCCGAGGTGAGCAGGACGCGTTGTTCGCCAATCTTGAAGACCGCTTTCCCTTCGGTGACGTCGGGCATGAGCAAATAGGCTGACGCGCACAGAAGAAGAAACAGCGCCCCGGTAGCGGGGCGCCGAAGCCTGAGCACGCACTCGGTGCGGAGAAGCGCATAAAGCCGTTGGGCCGGGAATGTCATGACTCCCCCGCTGCCCCAGTAAGCAGGATGTATGCATCTTCCAGGTCGGGCTCCACGCACGTTGCCCCATCGATGCCCGCGCTGGTCCCGACGAGACGAAGATGGATGCCGTCGGGACGTTGGACCGCCGATGAAATCCTGAGCGAAGATCTTCGCCGTGCGAACTCATGTGAAGGGAGAACGGCCTCCCAGACCCGTCCGGCGGCATCGGCCAGGAGCTCCTCCGGCGGGCCACACTTCAGGATTTTCCCCCGCTGGAGCAGAACAATTGTCCCTGCTATGGCCGCTACATCTGAAACAATGTGCGTGGAGAGGATCACCAGCGCGCTCCGCCCTAGCGAGGTCAGCAGTGTCCGGAAGTGGATCCGCTCTTCCGGATCAAGGCCGGAGGTAGGTTCATCCACAATCAACAGTTCAGGGTCGTTGACGAGCGCCTGCGCAATTCCCAGGCGCTGCTTCATGCCCCCGGAGAATGTGCGCACCGGGCGATGCGCCACCGTGTGAAGGTTGACGGCTTCCAGCATCTCCATCACCCTTCCCTTCTTGCGAACCCCCTTGAGCCCTCCGAGAAAAGAGATAAATTCGAAGGCGGTGACATTGTCGTAGACGCCGAAATCCTGCGGCAGATACCCGAGCCGTGACCGGACCAGATCGGGATCGCGGTTGACGTCATGGCCCTGGAAGACGATTCGCCCCGCGGTAGGTCGCGTAAGGGTGGCCACCATTTGCATGAGCGTGGTCTTCCCGGCGCCGTTGGGGCCGAGCAGCCCGATGATGCCGGAGTCAAGCCGCAGCGAGACATCCTTCACCGCCACGGTCCCCGAGCGGTACTGCTTGGTAACTGTATCGAAGACCAGTGCCATTTAATGGGTTGTGCAAAAGTGAATCAATTTGCCCGGAAGGGGAAAGAGATCGTGAATGATCATTCATTTCGCAAAGCCTCAACCGGGTCAACCCGCGCTGCACGGGCGGCAGGATAGAACCCGGCCAGGACGCTGACCCCCACGCCGATCCCGAGGGCAACCAGAATAAGCCAGGGAGGAAGCGAGAAAAGATCCATCTCAGGAATTCCTTCCCGCCTCATGTAACCCTGAGCCACAGCGGACACCACGCGGGTGATCAACCAGCCGAAGAAGATCCCTCCGATCGTACCCAGCACGCCGATGACGGCCGATTCCACCAGGAAGAGCCATCGGATATCTCCCTCGTCAGCGCCGAGGGATTTGAGCACGCCGATCTCTTTCCGGCGTTCCGTGATCGACATGACCATCGTGTTCACAATGCCGAGGGAAGCTGTACCGAGCGCGATCAGCCCGATGACGCCGAGCGCCAGGTCAAAGTAGAGGAACATCTTCTGGATCTGCTCGAACTCTGCCGCGAAGCTGAAGGTCCTGAAACCCATCGCCTCCACCGAATCCTTGATGCTCTTGTAGAACACCTTCGGGTCAAAATCAATGGTGACCTGCGGAAACGTTTTGCCGCTCGCGTCGTCCGATTGCGAGAAGAGGGTCCCGCTTCTCATGGCGCCGACAATATCTGCCGGGTTTCCGCTCGGACCTCCCACGTTGAACCGGGAGGCCGTGGCCATCGGGACGATGACCTCCTCGGCACGGATACGGATGCCGCGCCCACCCTCCCGAACACCGCAAATGACGAGCGTGTCGGAGACCACCCTCTGCGCATTCATATAGCCATCGAGAAATCGCTTGAACGCCTCGCTCGCTTCACTGCGGAGCAGCCTGGACATGTAGGATTTATTTGAAAGCGAGTCGAAACGAATTCGCTGCATCACGTGTGAGAGCGACCTGTCCTGGTCTGACATGATATGGGCGATGCCGCTGTCAACGGTCGAGACACGTGCGGAGAGTATAAGCGTTCGTCCGATGGCGGAGTCGGGAGAGGAAATCCCCGCACGCTTCAGAAATTCATCGGTCACCAGGGCTTGCCGGGAGCTGTTGCTGTCGAACGGCGCACCCGCCAGCAACCGGGAATAGAGTTTCGTCTTCACGGCTGCCGAGGGGAGAGCCTGTGCTTTCGATGAGAAGAGGGAATCGCCGATCCTGACCGTGACGGCAAACGCATCGAACGGATAGACAAGATTGACCCCGGGGATGGAGGTAAGCCGCTCAATCGCGCTCCTGTCGAGCTTCGGGGCATTGGATGTATCGGGAGCGGTATCCCTGTTCGGATTGTACTTGGGATAGACCTGCATCGTGGAGAAGAGGCCGAGCTTGTTGAACTCTCCTTCGACGTATTCCTGGTTGCCCGCCCCAAAGGAGAGCATCGACACAAACGCAGCAATCGCGATGAGGACGCCCGCCGTGGTCAGGAAGGTCCGGAGCTTCATCCGCCAGAGATTGCCGGTCGAGATCACGATAAGATCGCGCACAGTCATGGCCGTCCCTCCCCGCTTACGTGGCCAAATTGCATTTTGATGGTTCTGTTGGTTTCCTGCTGGGCCATTTCCAGATTGTGCGTTACCATGACAATGGTGAGCCCGCTCTTGTTGAGTGATGTCAGAAGCGCGGCGATCTGCCCGGAGTTTTCGTAGTCCAGGTTGCCCGTCGGTTCATCGGCGAACAGGATTTCCGGTGTTTTCACGATGGCCCGGGCAACCGCAACCCGTTGTTGCTCTCCGCCAGAAAGATCGGCGGGCCGGTGGCTTATCCGGTCAGCGAGCCCCATCTGTTCCAGCATGGCGGAGGCGAGGCGCCTGCGCTCGGACGGGGTCTTACTGCTGAAGTAGAGGGCCGTCTCCACGTTTTGAAGGGCCGTATAGTGAGCGATGAGATTGAACGATTGGAAAATCATCCCCACTTTTTGTGCCCGGTATGAGGAGAGCTGCCGCCGGGACATTTTCGTGAGCGCCACACCGGCAAGGTCCACCACTCCGGAGGTCGGCGTATCCAGACCCGCCAGAAGGTTCAACAGTGTTGTTTTGCCCGACCCGGAGGAGCCGACAATACCGAGAAATTCCCCGCGGGATACCGTGATGGACACCAGGTCGAGCGCCTTGACGGTATGCTGCCCGCGGCGGTAGTAGCGACAGAGATCTACGGTGCGGATATAGGGTTCGGCCATGGACTGAGTGCTTGTGATGAACGGCAGGAGAACAGGTGGATATGCTATGTGTAAACGAAATCGGTCAGGCAAAGTTACGGAATCGGAGGCTGTGTTTCAATGCTAGTCTCGTCACCAACACCTGACACCTGGCACCCACCACCTTGTGTCGGCCTTTACACCATGATCACCCCCTGCCTGATCGCCATCGTCACCGCCTCGGTTCTGCTCGTGGCGCCCAGTTTACTCATGACGGAAGAGACATGAAATTTCGCCGTATGTTCGGAAATGGAGAGGCGGGAAGCAATCTGTTTGTTCGTTCCTCCTTCCGCCAGTATGGAGAGCACTTCCTTCTCTCTTGCCGTCAGCGGTTCGATTAACGGCATGCGTCTGCTTCCACCGGCGGGTCTGCCTGGGAGCGCGTGGAGGACAGCCTCCGGATGCAGAACGATAAGCCCCGCCGCTGCACCTCGGATCGCCGCAACCAGTTCTTCCTGGGAGACCCTCGCCGGGAGGACTCCTTTTGCCCCGCTCTGCAACGCCTCAAGGCCCGAGAAGGATGCTGGATCATCGGCAAGAAGCAAGAGCGCGGCGTCCGGTCCATTCAGACTCATAGTGTCAGGCCATGCGGGATCCTCATCCGCCTCCTCAGTTTCTGCAACGATCACGTCAGGCGGCTCCTCGTCCGTCCCTTTACGTCCGCCCCCTCGCCCGTTGGTCTCATGCACGACTTGAAGGTCGGGCTCTGATAAGATCATTTGCTCGAGACCGGCCTGCACAACGGGAGAGGAAGCTTTTACCAGTACGCGTATCATGCTGCCTTGCTCCGGCCAACGCCCAGTAATACAGAAGCTGACCTCCTCGTGGTCCGTTCTCCGCGGACAAACTGCAGGTGCACGACCCGTTCCCCATGTCCTTCCAGGGCACGCTCCAGGTCTTCAACTGATTGCACTGCTCTTCCTCCGATACCGATGATGATGTCGCCAGGCATGAGCGATGCCATGTGAGCACAGCTGCCGTCTGCGACCTGGAGCAGCAGCAAGCCTAGCTGCCGGACACCGTTGAGGGCAAGCGGGACCGGGCGTAGGACAACGCCGAGAGATTCGCCAGGCATTTGTGACGCGACGAACCTGCGTACGGCATTAGCCGGCAATGCGAGGGCAAGCCGTCCGGTGAGCATGCTGTTGATTCCGACAAGCTGTCCCATTGCATCAGCCAGTGGGCCTCCCGAATTCCCCGGAGCGAGCTGCAGATCGGATTGCACCCATGGAGTCGGGCCCAATCCTTGCACCGGCCCTACGGCGTGGACGACTCCCGTGGTCACAGCACCGAGGAAACCTAAGGGGTTGCCCACAGCTACTACGAGCTGACCGACGCGCAGTGCCCCGGAATCGCCAAATGCCACATTGGGAAGTCCC
Source organism: uncultured Bacteroidota bacterium (assembly GCA_963809695.1). Lineage (GTDB taxonomy): Bacteria > Bacteroidota > Ignavibacteria > UBA10030 > UBA6906 > JAGDMJ01. Next base: position 758,056 of record CAWEKI010000006.1, on the reverse strand, counting down.
GAAGCATCTACTTTCAGCAACGCCAGGTCACGCCCCGCATCCTTCGCCTTGACTTCAGCGCGGTACGTTCTACCATCCCAAAGCTGCACGTCCACATGTGTCGAGCGCACGACATGATCGTTCGTGACGATCAGGCCCCCGGCCTCAATGATCGCACCGGAGCCCATACCCCCCCGACGGCCTGATACGACCACGGTGGAGCGGCGCAGTCCTTCTACGAGACCGCCAAATCCAAGGGGGAGTTTCATGACGCCCCCTTCCTGCTCCGCTCTCCTACAGTTACGGAGATGTTCTTCAGCTCTCCCCCACGGATGATGTTTGCCCGGACGGATTTGCCCACCCTGTCTCCACTCAGGTATGTTTGCAGATCCTCGATGTCGTTGATAGGTTTGCTTTCGATATCCAACAGAATATCGCCGACCAGAATTCCGCTTTTCTCGGCCGGTCCGTTGGGCTCAACGCTTAGCACCATCAAGCCGTCGGAGTTCTTCAGGGAGAGCTTCTTCTGAAACGACTCCGGAACCGGTACCGGTTGCAGACCCACACCGATGTATCCTCGCGGCACAGATCCTTTCTTGAGGATCCAGTCCACCACGCGGTCCACCGTCGAGGCCGGGATCGCCAATCCAGCCACGCGCGAGAGGGCGCTTGTGGCGATTCCAACCACATTCCCGTGGGAATCGACCACTGCTCCTCCCGACGATCCGGAGAAGATGTTGGCGTCCAGGCGGATATATTGATCGAGTTCGCCACCGCGCCATGTGCGCCAGGAACCGGAGACGGCGCTGATGATTCCCATGCTTGCGTTGGGCCCGCTGTTGGGCGACCGTCCGACCACGAGAGCGAGATCTCCCACACGCAGGTGTGAGGCATCGCCCGGTGCTGCAACCGGAGCAGTGAGTCCATCGACGCTCAGGAGGGCGAGGTCAGTCCCCGGATCGCGCCCCAGAAGCTTTGCTTTTGCTGATTCGCCCTGGGAAAGTGTAAGGGTGATATCCTCATCACGACGCAGCGTATGTTCGGCGGTGACGATCAGATCCTTGCGCCACTGCACGCCGCTCGAGGGAGTCTGGCGTCTGCCATGAATCGCCACGACAGAAGGCGCCGCCTTTTCTGCAAGCGATGCAAGTTCGTTCGATAGTGCAACAAGTGGTGATTCCATAATGTGTATTTCCTCCTTTTTGAGAAGTATAATTCTTTACTGAAGGAAAGACATCAGTCGAACGGCCAGGTAGGGACTGGCCTGGTAAATCGGGTCCAGGATGGTTCCAGGAACGCTCCAGAAACGTTGGCGGGGCACTTGACAACATAACAATGTGTTGTTATATTATAACCCAAGTGTACGTACACCGCATTTCTTCTGCCGTATTAAGTGATGTTGTCACGCTTATGAGTCTCGAAACATCGTATCATAACAACGTTGTGAATATTCGAATGGAAACAGACCTTATTTCAAAACGAGAACTTCTAGAGCTTACCGGCATCTCCTACGGCCAACTCTATCGATGGAAGCGTAAAAACCTTATCCCGGAAGAGTGGTTCATTCGAAAGTCGGCCTTCACCGGCCAGGAAACCTTCTTCCCGCGCGAGAAGATGCTGGGAAGGATCGACCGGATCAAGAACATGAAAGAGGATCTCTCGCTGGATGACCTGGCAAACATGTTCTCTCCCTCCCCGGCTGAGGTCCGGCTCACACCTCATGCAGTCATCGAAAAGGGGATTCTCTCCAGGGCCGCACTCGAAGTATTCCTCAAAGAGGAAGGAGCGGTGGAGACCCTGACATTTGCATCGATCCTCTCCGCATATGTTATCCACAAGGCGCTCGAATCAGGAGAGATCAGTCTCGATGAAGCCCACGTTCTTATGCATATGCTCAAAGAGCACCAGGCCCGCTTCCAGGGAAAGGATTTCACTCTGCTCTTTCTCCGCAAGCAAGGCATCGCAACCTGCTGCCTGGTGTCCGCTCCCGCCGACGTGTACTTCGAGGACGGGACAAAGATCGTCTCACGCATCACCGCAAGCAGCTGCATCGAAGAACTTAAAGTGAAACTGAGCTAACCGACCACAAGGAGCACAACTCATGGAACAGCCTACACATAATGATCTCAAGATCTTTGGAGTGGGAAATGCGTCCGGCGGAGAATTCGACGAGGTGTCAATCAACGGGCAGGGTACCATTGAGGGCAACATCGCCTGCGCCAGATTCAGCGTGAACGGAGAAGGAACCGTGAACGGATCGCTCAAAACCCAGGAAGGAAATGTCCTGGGCACCACCACGATCAAAGGGGCACTCGATGCCGACCGCTTCAAGATCTTCGGGACCGCCCGCGTCGGCGGCAATGCCGCCGTGAAGGATCTCACCATCGACGGCACCGTGACATTCATGGGCGGACTCAAAAGCGAAACGCTTTCCTTGCGTGGCACAACAACGATCCATGGCGACTGCAACGCCGAAAAGCTCGAGTGCAAAGGAAGCTTCACCATCGACGGACTCCTGAATGCCGGCAAGATCGATATCACGCTCTATGGATCCACAAAAGCGAAGGAGATAGGAGGAGAGACTGTCCGCGTCCGCAAAGAGAGCGGACCGATCGCCAACATGGTCAATGCGCTCCTTCAACGGCTTGATTTTCAACAGCGCCTCGTGACCGATACCATTGAGGGAGATGAAGTGGCGCTGGAATTCACGAAAGCCCGCATTGTCCGGGGCAACTATGTTCGGTTGGGACAGGGATGTGAAATCGATCTCGTGGAGTATAAAGGCACCCTCGACCAGGTGGCGGGAGCGGTTGTGAAGGAAGCAAAAAAAGTCTGAAGAATGGGGAACCACTCCTGAGTCCGTACGCTCTGCCTCATTCTCAGTCCTGAGTTCCCGATTCCCGGTTCTCACCTGGCATGCTCCTTGCAAAGTATCGCCCGAACCCGTATTTTTCCCTCATGGCCGACACAATCCCCACACTCCTGTTCCGTGATGGCCTGCTCTGGCTGGACGGAAAGCTCGATGCAGACCTCATAGAGAGATACTTCAAGCGTCACCCCCTTGGCCAGTACGTGGCACCTGCATACCGTTACCACGCAATCATGCAGGAGTGCACCACGCGCCGCCTCTCCATTCGGGATCTCGCGGGCAAATTTCCCACCGTGCCTCCGTTCAGCCACCACGAAGAGCTTGATCCGTTTGATTTCCAGAGGGATGCCATCCAGGCATGGGAGAACGCCGGACGCCGCGGGATGGTCGTCCTACCCACTGGCGCAGGCAAAAGCTTCATGACGCGCCTGCTGGTTACCCGCCTTGCCGTCCGCGACGCCGCCTGTTCAACACTGATCATCGTCCCGACCCGTGCACTCCTCTATCAGTGGCATGCGCAACTCCAGGCGGCGTTCCGGCTCCGGATCGGCATCGTGGGAGACGACCTGTACGACCTCCAGCCTATCACGGTGACCACATACGCGAGCGCCCGCATACAGATGCCCCGCCTCGGCAACCGGTGGAAACTCATCGTGTTCGACGAAGTGCACCGAAAGATCGCCGGGAGTTCCTCGGCCAGCGCTGCGCGCTTCGCTCTGGCCCCGTACCGGCTCGGCCTGACCGCAACACCTGTCGAGCGCGAACTTCCTCTTCTGGCGGAGCTTGTCGGACCCGTGGCGTTCAGGCGGACAACGCATGAGCTTATCGAGCGGGAGGTTCTCTCGGTCTATCGCACCGCCGCGCTCCGCCTTTCCCCCACCCCTGAGGAAGTCGCGCGCTACTTCGACATCCGGAAACCCATGGATGATCTCTGGCGCATGGCCCGGCGCGAGCACCGTGTGCGGGGATCGGATTGGTTTGTCATCGCGCGCAAGCATCACCCGGATGCCGCAGCGCTCGCCCTGCGCGCCGTCCAGCACGCCCACCGCTACTGGGCGTCGATCCCTTCCCGGATGAACCGGCTTGAGCGCATCCTGACCGAACACCCCAGGGACCGGATTCTCATCTTTACCGAATCACGCGCCGCGGCATACGATGTCTCCCGCCGATTTCTGATTCCTGCCGTCACCGCCGATATCGACGGAGATGAGCGTGAAGTGTACTTGCGCGCGTTCGCCGGGGGACAGTGCAGGGCACTGGTGACGGCACGCGCCCTTGAAGAAGGCATTGATTTGCCCGAAGCCAACGTTGCTGTAATTCTTGCGGGGCGGAAGAAGAGAAACGTGGACACCATCGCCTACATCCAGCGTCGCGGGCGCATTCTGAGAAAACGTGCCGGCAAGGAAGCAGTCGTCTTTGAGGTATCCTGGTCACTGCCAATACACAAGAGAGAAGCAACATGACTGCACTGAAACCTCCCCCGCAGAAATGGCTGCTCGATCCGGCCGATGGATCTACCAGGATCTTCGTCCGCCGCTTGACGGAGGAGCTTCTGCCATTCGACGACCGTCCGCTTCACGAACTGGAATCCGCTGTCATGGAAATGAATTTGCATGAAGGGAAGGAGGCGAACCGAAAACTTCGCTCAGAGCTGACAGAGGCAATCGTTGAAGGAAAGCCTCTCGATATCGAAAGCGGTCTTGACCCGTCGGAAATCCGCGTTCAACTGTTCGCGTCGGTGTGGCAGTGCGGCCTCGGCTTCCTCACGGCGAAGAATGATCTGTTCGCCAATGCGGACGAATTCATTGCCTCCACAGCCCGCCATTTCCGGGTTCCCCCGCGCGCCATCATTGACAACCTCTTTGCCGATACGCCGGGAGAACGGCGTATCAAGTTCCCGACTGGCGATCAGGAAGCACTTGCCGCGGAGGGCATCCATGCCGTCAACCTCCTCCGGCTCAAGCAGCGGCTCAGGAGAGCTTTGGGCATGACGCTTGTCCTCCCCCTGGCAGCGAAAGACAATTCCCCATACGTGTCTATATTCTGGATGCTCAAGCGGGAGGGATTGATGTATGATGGAGTACGTTCCGGGACCTCAGCGAACCTCTCGATCGCCGGCCCCTACGCCCTCTTCGAAAGAACGACTGCGTATGGCAACCGCCTTTTTGATTTCTGCAAATCCCTCCTTCTGTTGCGAAGTACAGAGTGGACAGCAACGGTTGATGTCATGACTCAGTCAGCAGACGGAACCGCGCAACTCGCAGCGATTCCCCTGAACGCGTCCATGCGCAGATATTTTGTGAGGACGGATGGAGAGCCGGCCGCGAGCACGAGCCGCTCCGGCGACGAAGAAGCATTCCGCAAGCATTTCGAAAAGCTCGGTACGGGGTGGTCATTGAACTATGAGGGCGCCCTCGTGCCGATTGATGATCCCAGGATACCTGCTCATCGATTCATGGTCCCCGATTTTGTCGCGCGGCACGAGGCTTCGGACAAAGAAGTCCTGATTGAGATCGTCGGCTACTGGCGGCCTGAGTACCTGCAGCGGAAGTTGGCCAAAGTCACCGCTCTGAGGAACAGAGCGATCATACTGCTGGTGAACCGGAAACTTCTGCTTGGTCAACGAGAGGCGGCGGAGCTGAAGGAAGCGGGTGTGCACGTTTTGTATTATGAGGGACGCGAACAACTGAAGGATGCGGCCCGCGAGATTGCACAAATCCTGCAGGGTGGTACCGGTTCCTCGGCGGCCGATAGCCCGGAACGTGCCTCTACAGAAGAGGGGCGGAATAACAATTGATACTTCAGAGGCTTCACCTCATTCTTTTCGAAGGCGTCCATCGGACAGTTGTCGGCTTATCGGTTTTTCCGGCCCCTGGTCCCTCTTTCCGCTTTTCAGCATCCCCTCCAGCTGCCTCACATGATTAATATCGTGCCCTGCCATCATCTCGGTAAGCCGTGCCACCGTCTCTTTTCCCCGCTCTTCGTGCATGCCATAGTTTTTCCACATCTCCTTCGGGATGAGGCGCAACAGATGAACGTTGCGTTCACGCAGAATCCGAAAAGCGTCCAGTGACATCTTCGGGTCATGCTTCGGGTAGCTGGAAAACGCACACCAGACATCTTGATCATACGCCTGGACCGTCGTGCCGTTGGCCCCGAGCATCAACCGGATCCGCCAGCTGAACGCCAATTCCGCATCGGCGAGATGCGCAAGGACTTCTCCAACCGACCATTTGTCGGGCTCGGCCCGCTTTGTTAACGCGGCTCGGCGTTTCCCCTTGAGCAACAGGAGCAGTTTCCGGGGCGTTGCAGCCATCACCGCCAGCGGCTTCTGGCCCTGTTGATACCGAAGAATCCGCTCTGTGTACTGTTCTGGTGTTTCGTGCATATCTCTGCGACCTCTCTGTTTTTCCCCCATTCCTAAAAAACTCTCTCCTCTATGGCCCTTCGAGTCCGTCTTGTCCTTGGCTCTACTCTCTTGTACCTTTCAACACCTCTCCTATAATCCTCTTCGTATCCGGGGGGAAATCGTTCTTCATCACCCACTGTGCATAGTCCGGATCATCCTTGACGGGCTTTCCCCTATTCTTCCCGAATGCCCAGACCGTTTGTCCCTTCCCGTTCTTCTTCAGCCTCCCCCCGAAGTCCACGAGCTCCTCGGGGAAGCAAAGGGAGTGCAGCTCATCTACCGTCCCGCGCAGCTCCTGGTACCGCTCCAGCTGACTCTCCAGCACGGCAACCGCAGCCCGTACGTCCGCCTCGGCGTCATGGGCGCCGGGATGCTCCTTCCCACAGTAGAACCTTACCGCAGCTGAAAGAGTTCGGGGTTCCTTCAGGAAATAGAGCGACTGCACGTCCACGATCTTCATGCCGGACGCCGGAAACGCAATGTTGCACCGTCTGAACTCCTCCGCCAGGACTGGCAGGTCGAACTTCGCCACGTTGTACCCGCCCACGTCGCTACTCTGGAAGATCCCCTCCAGGTCCTTCGCGAACGCCGGAAAGCCGGGAAGTCCCCTCACCTGTTCGTTTGTAATGTGATGAATGACCGTGGCCTCCGGCGGAATCGGGATGAGGGGATTCATCAGGATCGTACGAACGTTCGGATGCTCCTGGCCCGGGGCGAATTTCATGGTGGAGATCTGTATGATCCGATCGGTCTGTACGTTCAAACCGGTGGTCTCAACATCGAAGAAGACAAGGCTTCGCTCTAGGCTCAGTCGCATGCGGGGTCGCCAATTGTGAAACGGAGAATACGAAGCCAATCTACGTCTTGGAAGCAAGAAAAACAATCCCGATCGCTCCTTAATCGGGATCTGTCAATAGTTCAATTGCTATCCCCTCCCTATTGCTTTTCCGCACCTTTTCTGAAATCTTTTGTTGACAGAAGAGGAGGAATCCAATGTCCAAAAAGTCTAAGAACAACACACCGAGACCGTCACCGGCTGCCTTACATCCTGTGAGAGATCATGAACCGGGCACCATGAAGGCGAGGGCACGGGAACTTGCACTCAGCGCCATGTCGGCAGAATCCACAACCGAGCAGCTGGAACTTGCCGTGAAGGCCGTGGTGCTTGATCCGCGATGCACCGACGCACTCATCATTCTCGCCGATGTTTTTGAAGAGACCGACGATTACATCGAAGCGATGCACCTGATTGTCATGCGCGCCGCGGAAGACCTGAGCCCGGAGCTCTTCGAGCGGGAGCGGGGACATTTCTGGGAACTGCTGGAAACGCGCCCCTATATGCGCGCGCGATTCCAGCTGGCGCTCACGCTGAGATACGAGAAGGAATTCGACCAGGCGATTGGCGAATGTGAGGGCATCCTCAATTTGAACCCCAACGACAACCTGGGATGCCGATTCGTGCTGCTCGGGCTTTACTTCGAGACGAAAGACCTCGACACAGCCGCTTCTCTACTGAGCCGTTATCCCGACGACGGCAGCGCGCTCTTTGCGTGGTCGAGAGTGCTGCTGGCAGTATTGAAAGGTGACACCACCATCGGGGAGGCAGAGCTTCAAAATGCCCGCGAAGCAAATAAGCATGTGGAAGGATACCTCACCGGGAAGAAACACACTCCCGAGAAGCTGCCCGAGTCCTTTTTCCCCGGGGATGTGAGTGAAGCGATAGCCTGCGCCGTTGAGCTCGGGGATGTATGGGCTGACCGTCCCGAGGCGGTCCGCTGGTTGAAGGAACACGAAGCGGCAAAGGAGAGGAAGACGAAGCAGTAGCTGCGGCGGCTTGTCGAGCTGACCTGCCGTGCTCTGAAGGTCTTACTCAGTACCCATCACTGGCTCTTGATAGGCTCTGACCGAAAACATGTCAGGACGACAGACCCCCATGATGAATCATGGAGCCTGTCGATTTTTTCCCTCTCATTCACTACATTCATCTGTCGGCTCGGGACCACTCTCATGCAGCAAAACAGTACGGAAATTGCTCCGCCAAAGTGGCCTTTCGCCGGGACCGACTTTCTCGTCCTGTCCGGACTTTCATTCGCCCTCTTCCTGTATCTCATGCTCACTGCCGCCTTCTCCGGCTACGGCTACTTCATTGATGAGCTTTATTATATCGCCTGTTCCAAGCGGCTCGCGTTCGGCTATGTGGATCATCCTCCCCTGTCCATCGCACTGCTCGCGCTGAGCCGATGGCTCTTTGGAGACTCTCTGCCTGCCATCAGGTTCCTGCCTTCACTTTCTGCCGCTACCACGGTCTTTCTTACGGGCGCCATGGCGCGCCGCCTGGGAGGCAACAGGGCAGCCATGATCATTGCCGCGCTCGCAGCGATTGCCGTGCCCGTTTACCTTCTTATGGGCAGCTTCTATTCGATGAATGTCTTCGAGATCCTGATCTGGACAAGCATCCTCTACCTGCTCATCAAGCTGGTGCAGGAAGAGCGGCCGAAGTACTGGCTTGCGATCGGTGTGCTGATGGGACTGGGGCTCGAGATGAAGCACACGATGCTCGTGTACGGAATTGCCATCGCGGCCGGAATGATATTGACGAGCGCCCGGCGGCTCCTCTGGAACAAATGGCTGCTCTGGGGTATCATCGGATGCTTTATCGTGAGCCTGCCGAACCTCGTGTGGCAAGTACAGAACGGATTCCCGTCAATCGAGTTCTACCGGAACGCGATGATCAATAAGAATATCCCTACCGGACCGCTGAAGGTTGTTCTCACGCAGATCATTTTCCTCAACCCCTTAGCTTTTCCAGTCTGGATTGTTGGCCTGGCATACTGCTTATTCTCCGGTCAAACGAAGCGTTACCGCTTCATCGGATGGACATACCTTTTTCTTCTCGCGGTGATGATTGCCGGTCAATCCAGCCGCCCAGACAGGATCGCTTCAATGTACACGGTCCTTCTCGCCCTGGGTGCGGTAGCCATCGGAAAGAACACGCTTCCGGCGGTGAAGCGGGTGATCGTACCGGCTACTGTGGCCATTCTCATCGTCGGGATAGCCCTGGCTGCTCCGATCGCCACTCCGCTGCTGCCGCCTCCGGCACTCAGAAGTTACCTTTCCGCACTTGGGATCTCCTTTGATATTGAGAGAGGAAAATCGAACGAGGCACTGCCGCAGTGGATAGCCGACCGGCTGGGATGGCATGAGCTGGCATCCGAGGTGGGGCGGGTTTATCGCGATCTTCCCCCGGAAGAGCAGCGCAATGCCGTCATTGTCAGCACGAACTATGGCGAAGCGGGAGCACTGGAGCTGTACGGACCGGAGTTTGGCCTCCCGCCGGTCTTTGCCACGCACAACAGCTATTTTCTCTGGGGTCCGCCCTCCGACTCGGTAAAGACGTACATTGCCGTGTTCGTGAATCGAAGGGATATCGAGAGCAGGTTCGAAAGTGTTGTGGAAGCCGGGGTGCAGACCTGTGAATATTGCACGCGTCCGCAGCAGAGGATCCCCATCTATGTTGCCCGCGGGCCCCGTTTTTCTATAACCGCAGAATGGGCCAAGCTGAGGATCTTTAATTGATGCTAACGTCTGATTTTTGATTAAAACATGGACTTTCTTATTTTAGTTTGCGCCAACAAACTTCCTGATCGCGATTGCCGAAACAGCAACAAACGGGGCGTCGACCTTGAAGGGAATTTTGAAGCTCAGGGAGGACATCGAATCGGGCCGGTTGGTTAGGTCGGGTAAGAAATACTCTCATGCGGTGCAACTCCACAAGCATCAAAGACTTCTCAAGACGTGGGATACTGCATCAGACAACACGCGGGCGAGGCAATAGAGTATTTGCATTTCAAGGGTATTTTATTCTATTCAAGGAGTAGCAACCATGGAATCACTTGTATCCTCCCTTTTGTTGTGCGTCTTCTTTGCCATTCCGGCGGCTGTGATCGCGCAGGAGTCGCCGCAAGCGGCGGCCGAAAGGCCGTACGTGGTGGAGTATTATTACAAGACCCGCTGGGGGTACGCCGACGAGTTCATCCGCCTCTTCAAGAAGAATCATTATCCGGTTTTGAAGAGACAGATCGAGATGGGAAGGATTCTGAAGGTTGCAGCGGTGAAGCCGCGCCTGCACGCGACCGAGGATGGACGGTGGGATTACCGGGTGACGATCGTCTTCAAAAACGTGCAGACGACCGCGGATGGATTCGACGAAGCGGCGCTGACCAAAACGCTTTTCCCAGATCAGGACACATTCAAGAAAGAGGAGCAGCGACGATTCGAAATTCTGCTTGCACACTATGATGTCCCGATCGATGATGTGGATCTGGGAGAATAGAAGTCAGAGATTGACAATCGACAGTTTTCTTTTCTGCTTCTTCTCTGATGTCTGACCTCTGTCTTGTTCAAACTGGGTTCCACTTCCGACGAGGCTTACAATGCCACCCCCAATGGTTCGAACAATCCTCGAAGAGATCTTCTACGAGTACGCAATGCTCATCTCCCGCTCGGCCCATGGTGGTCTTGAGCGGGGATTCATCACGGATCGTTTCATGAAGCTCCGCCGGGGAGAAATCAGCATCTCGGGGACGATCCGGGAGTGGGAACGGGAGCAGGAGGTGCCTCAACAGTGCGTCTTCTGCGGCTCCACCACCGACCTGACCACCGATCACCTCATTCCCAAAAGCCGGGGCGGAGACGACACCGCCGACAACATGGTGCTTGCCTGCAAACAGTGCAATTCCGCACGCGGGGACAAGGGCGTTTTCGAGTGGCTGGGTCAGAAGAAGAAGGATACGCTTCACCCGCTGGTGGCAGGCAAATATTTGAACCAGCTTAGGAAAATCCACGAGGAGGCGGGAACGCTCTATACTGCAAAGTCCGACATCGGCCATCTGTGCGCCAGTTGTCCGCTCCCGGAAGTCTGTGAACACTGGGACACCGTGGGCAAGCTGACCTGTTTCTGCCTGGAGAGCGTGCTGCCGAGAAGGTGAGGCAAGAAGGCGCGGAATAGGGGATAGAGATGACACGAGGATCAACAACCGATACTCAACCAACAATTGGGTTACCACTAGGCCCTATGCCCTATTCACTCATAGGCTGTGGAATAATCCCTAGCTGCCGATAGATCGGTCTTAACTGTTCTCTCAACTTTGGCAACGTCCTGAGAAAAAGCATCGACCCCACCACGCACACGAATCCCCCCAGGAACGTTGTCCACTGCGCGCCGATCAGGTCGGCGAGCGCGCCGGCCAGGAGATTCCCGAACGGCGTCATCCCCATGAACGCCATCGAATAGAAGGCCATGACTCGTCCCCGCATCCGTTCTTCGGAGATCGTTTGAAGGATGGTGTTGCTGGATGCCATTTGGACCATCATGCCGAATCCTACCACGAGCAGCATGCATAACGAAAGTGGAAGTGAAAAGGAAAATGAAAACGCCATGAGCCCGATCCCGAATGCGCTGCTCGCTATGACAATCCATCGCCCAAGCCCCCGGACCGATTCGCGCGAGGCAAGGAAGAATGCGCCGGCAAGGGCGCCCAGTCCCGACGCGGACATGAGGAACCCGAGCGTATGCGGCCCCCCTCCCAGGACTTTTGATGCAAACACCGGCATGAGCACGGTGTAGGACATCCCCATCATGCTCGAAAGGGCGAGCAACAGGAGTATAGCCTTGATGGTGGTAAAGCCAAAAGAGTAGTGGAACCCTTCCATGAATTCATGGAAGAACTGTTTCCTTTCGGGGCGGGGAGGAGCCGGGCGCAGCCGCATCATGACAAGAGACGCGATGACGGCCATATAGCTAAAGCCGTCGACCGTGAAGCAGATTCCCTCTCCGAACCCGGCGATGATCACGCCGGCAATGGACGGCCCCAGCAATCGTGCCCCGTTGACCATCGAAGAATTCAACGCAATGGCGTTTCCGATGTCCTCCTTCTTCTCGATCATTTCAGACAGAAATGCCTGTCGTACCGGGACGTCGAACGCATTGATGAGCCCTTGCATTGCGCTCAGGAGGATAATGTGCATTACCGTGATGACCCCGGTCAGTGTCAGGGCAGCCAGAAGGAACGACTGGATCATGGAGAGCACCTGCGTCACCAGAAGCAACCGGTGTCTGTTGGTGCGGTCCACGATGACGCCGGCGAACGGTGCGAACAGAAACACCGGAAGTTGCCCGATGAATCCTGTAACACCGAGCATGAGTGCCGAGCCGGTGATTCGATACACAAGCCAGCTCGTGGCGACGCGGGTGATCCAGGTCCCGATGACAGAGATCCCCTGTCCGCCGTAGTAAAGTCGGAAATTACGGGAAGAGAGTGCGCGGACGAAATTCTTCGGTTGAGCCATGAATACAGATAAGGAAATATCAGGAGAGTAACAACACAGCGACGAAGCCCGGCCCTCTCTGGGGCGGAGGTCTCGTCCCGACCGTGTCGGGACGGGCAATCTGCCAGCGAGTTGAAAAGCTCATCGGAAAGGTCTTTCCACGATGGATCGAAACTCCAAACGTTCATCCGTGTCTGCCGACAGGCTAGCCCCCAGTCCCTAACCCCCAGCGCCTGCTCTTATGTGCTCCATCTCACAAGATCCCAGCATGGATAATTTTCTACTTGACATCTCGGCTTTGGTTTTGTACAATTGCCTAGCGTCGTAGTTTGCCCGACGATAGCCGCGACGTTAAAGAAGGAGCTAAGGGCGTAACCGATACCAATAAACCCTCGCTTGAGGCGGGGGTTTTTTTTGTGTTTCCACAGATGAACACAGATGAAAACCGGAAGGACACGGATACAGCGTCCGAGCTTAGGTCTGAGCACCCGGCCTCGTTAGCTCAATTTTGGTCAACCATACGGGTCGGGTCTGGAGACTCGACCTACGACGTCACCCTTAATCGAGGCGCAATATCGTCGCACGAGAAATTCCACGCAAGGTGGACCGCAGAACCAACTCTTAGCTTTGTCCGAAATCGATTCGCACTGTTAGACGGGTCAGGAGACCCGTCCTACGCGCCTTATCCTCAATTCTCGATCTTCCATTTTCCATCTTCAATCCTGGTAGAGCCTTCCCTTTTGAAAGTCGACATGTGCCTGGAAGAGAGCTCGTTGAACGTCCCTGGCTGTGACCCCAAGATGCCGGGCATGTGACCGGGCGATTTCAACAAACTCGACCCATTGGCCCGGCGTCAAATTCACACCACGCTGATTCGCTTCAACGGCCTTCATTGCATGAAGCAGCTGCCACACGCGAATGTCGATGACCGCGTAGCGCCTGGGGTCGGTAAACATGAGGATCGCCGATGCCATCGGGATGCCGACCCCGTGAAGAGCAACAAGAGTCTGGATCTTATCCAGTTCCGATGTACAGGAGAAGGCTGAACGGGTAACGTCCCTGACGGCGAAAGGCCTATTGCGCTTCACCTGTTTCATGACGCGCGGAGATTTCCAGGCACACACTTTTTCAAGCTCTGCCTTCGTCAGGTACCCGCGTCGCCTTGCTTTTGCGAACCCCCTTGTTAGAGTTCTGGTGTTCCTGTCTTCCGTGCAGGCAAAGAGATAGGCCTTGACCAGGGATTTGAGAGATTTGAATGGTAATGTCTTGACAGCCATGAAATTCACTTCATCAAAGTCGGATGGGGTTCCATGACACAGGCATTATGCAACCCCTACGGGGTACGGTAATTGGTGGATGAAATTGAGATACTATAAATATGGAATCCCTAATGGGATTCTGCCCCCCGAATCAACCTGACCGCGGAAGGGCCAGAGTGTCCGTGCCTCCGTATCCACAATTAGCAGAAGCTTAATAGCTCTAGTTTGGTACGATGTTTTCGCGGGATTGTCAAGGCAGATAGCATGAACTTGAAATTGCACGAGAATGTGGCTACCCTTGTAGAAAAAGGGACAATGAGGGAGGATTGAGGATGTCCAAGCGCAAGAAGCGTGACGTACCGTCCCCACCGCAGGGGATGCGTCATATGATGGAAAAAAGCATGCGGGCGCTCACGGGTGAGAACAAGGGGGATATTCATTCGCGCGCACAGGAACTCGCATTTGAGGCCATGGGCGCGGAATCAGATACCGAACGATTGCTGCTGGCCGTCAGGGCGGCGGTGATAGATCCGCAGTGCACAGACGCCATGGTGATGCTCGCGGAGCTGATTGACAACCCGGACGAATACATCGAAGCCATGCGGCTGATCGTGCAACGGGCGGTCGAGGCGCTGGGACCCAAGTACTTTGCCGACAACAAGGGTTATTTTTGGGGCCTCCTTGAAACTCGTCCCTATATGCGCGCACGCATGCAATTGGCGCAGGCGTTGGACATGGAAGGGAAACTCGACGAGACGGTTACGGAAATCGAAGGCTTGCTTGAGCTCAACCCGAGCGACAATCAAGGGGTTCGCTACCGACTCCTCGCGCTCTATATCGAAACGAAAGAGCTTGATCGCGCCGGGAAGCTGCTCGCGCAGTACCCTGATGACGTGGCGGCGCAGTTCGCCTGGCTGCGTCTATTGTTGGCGCTCGTGAAGGGAGACACTACGTTGGCGGAAAATGAGCTTGCGAAGGCACGCGAGGTCAACAAACATGTTGAAGGATACTTGACGGGCAAAAAGCGATTGCCGGACAAGATACCTGGGCATATTGGCTTCGGTGATGTGAGTGAAGCGATCGCCTGCGCTGATGACATCGGGGAAGTTTGGATGAACCATCCCAAGGCAACACGCTGGTTGACGGAGCACGAGGTGCCAAAGGAGCGGAAGGGGAGACACTAAAATCTTGTCGAGGGTCGTGCGCAAAATCGGCAGGTCGCCACAGGTCGTGCGACAATCTCGTCGCACGAAAAGTCGTAAAAATAGTCAACGTTGAACAGCCTTACTCTTGATGCTGTCGGGGGGTACGCCGTGGCGGCAAAGCTGTTTGTCAAGGCGACAATTCTCTCACCGTATCATTCTGAAGCGCTTCGTTACCTCGAAGATCTGCTCGACGAGCATGAGGTGGTCTATCTGCAGGTGCCGGAGATGAGGGCGGAACTGGAGAGGTGCCGGCAAATTGTGAAAAGAAAGGGGGCGGCGTAAATGAACGGACTGTGAATATTTCTTCGGGGTGAACAGGCACGAGCCAATTCGATTCGATAGGCATGCCGATTGCATACGCACCGTTCGATGGTACAGGGGGTTGCTTCAGGGACCGGAAGGGTTTATTCAGGGAAGGGTCCAGAGTATTTACACATCTGGACAAGTGGATCTTTCCGTAAGAATTGCCGATGCTCTAGCGTAGACCAAGTGCTCTTGGACGTTCACAGCGCCGGAAGAGCGTTTAGTTCTTCAGTATCGATGACGATGCGGCTGAACCTGTGGCTACCACCCATGGGAGCCACGTCATTATTTTGTTGGATTTCTCTAGGTTGTGCTTGGCACAAAGGAGGCGGACATTTTCGGCTACAAGACTGCTTCCTCCTTTGGAAAACGGGATCTCGTGATCATAATGTAGGTTGGTCGACGAACCGCAGATTACACACTTTCCCCCATCGCGTCTCCAAACTTCGAGTTTAACCTTGGTCGGAATCAGCCGCGTTTGTGGCATGTCGACTACTCGACCAAGAGCCTTTTTCTCGACGGGATGCAAGTAATACTTGAAGACCTTGCGTTTTCCGTCTGAAAGGATCCGTGCATCTACAAGGGCGAAGTAGCCCTTGTAGCACCATATTCCACGGGTAATTTTCTCGTAGACTTTCACATATTCAGGTGTGTCCCGAGCGCCGCTTTTGTAGTCAACCGCCGCGCGGAGAAACTTGCCATTTTCTGTCCACTTCCCATTCGGAGTGAGGAGTGGCTGGTCAACGCTCTTGGGATCTGTGCATTGGGCAGTATGTAGCTCGTCGTGACCTTCATACACAAGATTACCTGTTTCGTTATCAATCACATCTGCATATGGAGCGTTTTCACGAACAGACATTAAAAAAATCGAGTATGTCTTCTTGACCCCGAAGTTCATGCCTTTTTGGAGGTTAATCCCTTCAGCGGAAACGAGATCGCTGTAGCTAATAATATCATCAGTGTTCATTCCGAAAGCCCTGGCCAAGAGGTGAATGGATTCTGTGGTATAAAGTGAGAGAAAAGCAATGCATCCGGGCAGCGCCGAAGCGTCTGGCAGGACAATCCCTGCTTGATGGAGCCGCTACTATGATAGCAGGTACGAATCAGCTTGTCAACTTTCCGCACCTGAGCCGCAGTTCTTTCTCTTCCCGCTCCGCCTCGTCCTTGCACGGCCCCAGAAGCGCCTCGATGAGCTCGTCTATTGCCTTCACGTACTTCCAGTAAGCGAACACACACTCTTGCGTCGTTACCCGGGCCCACCCGGGGTCAGGTTTCAGGTGTCAGAGATCAGGAACGACCAACCTCTGAATTGGCAAAGCTAAAGGTTTCCACCCCTCCGCATTCTAGAATGCCACAAGGGCAATTAAGAAATTAGTGCGTTCCGGGATTTCCCTTTTTTGATTTTGGACGCGGTTTGATAAGAGCATACGTCGCCCCTACGGGGCTGAAAGACTATTCTTGAGATTTGGTCTACCTATTCACCGCTCCTATCGGAGCGGGTAAAACCGCTCAGGAGAAAACCAGTCCGGTTCACCGTTCGTTTGGTTCCCTCCAGGATTCTTCGTTGGCTATGGATGGGTCCTGACCACGAGCTTGTCAGGACGACAATATTATCACGATTCAAATGCCACGAGCGGATAGAGCTGATTGTTCAAGTGACATTCTCAAGTTAGGGCAATAGATTCAGCAGCTGTATCATGCAAGGGATATCGATGTCGTGCCCACAATGAAGCCAAATGCTCAGGCCTTGTGTCTGAACCACTGATCAGGAAATTACGGGAAGGAATTGGGGACAGGCAGGTACGAGAAGAGCCAAAGAACAATACACAATTGAAAGCTATCGTGGGGAGAATATCAAGTCTGTGGGCGGCAGAAATGCGCTTGGACACGCAGAGACAGAGGTGACTGCAGAGGTCAGAGATTGATATTGAGCATTGGCCTTCCCCTTCTCTTGTGTAAGGGAAAGGGGTTGGGGGAATGAGTTTATGAGAGCCTAGGTGGACGGGTCAGAGACCCGTCCTACAGGCCGAACTGTGTCATCAGTGCCCGGACAGCCCGGTCGATATCTTCTCGGCTCCTCAACGGACCGGCTCCAAAACGCTTCAGCACTTGCCCAAGGTTGTCATTCATGAACTTCGCATCCGTGGCCGTGGTGTCATAGTCGCCGCCGCCTTTGGGAAAATCTGCCTCGTCGCAGGCGGCCAGGAGCTTCCGGAGGTACGCTGACAACGCTTCCATCTTGCTGATGTTCAGCTTCTCCGGCGTGTCGGTGGGCTTGTGATAGTGCTGCCAGTGTCCGCAGGAGAAAAATAGATATGGCTCCCCGTGCACGCGGAATACATGATGATCGCTCATGTCGCCAACATATTTGTTCAGCGCGGTAACAACACGTATCCCGAAATCCGGCGTGGTGCCATTGATGACAGTCTCAAACGTCGTATGACTCTCCATCCCGGTAATGAAGACCAGGTCCTCGATCCCCGGAATGGGAACATCATGACCAACCAGGTCAAAGATGAAAGCGCAGTGAACCGGCTGTTTGAGCTGGTGTTCGTAGAAATGCGTCGAACCCATCAAAGGACTCAGGTAGTATGGCGGCTCTTCGCCGTCGAATAGAGCGACGATCACCGATCGCTTAAGCGTACCCGGGTTGATGCCGTTGACGGCATTCAGGACAACCCAGATCGCCGCTGCATTGTCATCGGCACCGGGAGTGCCGGGCACTGTGTCGTAATGGGCGCCAAGAATCATCGGCGGAAGAGAAGGATCGGCACCCGGCTGGACAGCAAGCAGATTGGCCATGGCCTCTTCCCCTTCGCCATGATATTTCCAGCAAAATCCTTGACCCTCAAATGGCTTGAGATCCATCTGCTGTAAACTGCCCAGCAAAATGTCGCGCACTTCATTGTGCGCTTTCGAGCCCGCCGGCCTGGGGCGGCAGATGTGGCGGATATCGAGGAGGTTCATCATAACACGGTCCGGGGTTCAGGGATCAGGGGCCAGTAATTGATAATTCGTCAACAACTAGTTGAACAGTGTGGATGGGTTCACTCACGCTCCACCCTGAACCCTATCTGTCTCCTCGGCGGATCCGGTGGGGTCATAAGCTCCTGTATCGCCTCGAACACCGCCCGGAATTGCTCGTCGTACTTGGATTCCATCTCCTCAAGTTTCTTTGCCAACGCTTTGTGCGTCGCCAGGATTTGTCGCAAGCGGACAAACGCCCGCATAATGGCGATGTTCACCTGTATGGCCCTCTCGCTGTTCAAGACCGATGAAAGCATTGCCACGCCTTGTTCTGTGAATGCAAGCGGCCGATAACGCCGCCCGCCACGACCTTTCTTTGAGGTCACATTTTGCAACCTCAAACGATTGTCCTCTTCTGCGGTCAGTTCAAACATAAAATCATCCGGGAATCTCCTGCGATTACGCCGGACTTGCTGGTTCAAGCGCTTTGTCGGCACTCCGTATAGGTGCGCTAAGTCATTATCTAGCATGACCTTCTGGCCCCGAATGAGCAGAATGTGCTTTTCAACCACATCCGCGGCGAGAATCTCAGTTTTTGGCATGGAACAACCTCTAACAATTCATAATGTTGAGAAGGTCCCCCCTACATATTACAGCGGAGCCAGCCATCTTTCCGACTCAGCCAGGATCTTTATTTTGAGGTCGCAAATTGCGACCTCAAAACCTGATCCTCCTCGGCGGTAAGTTCGAACATGAAATCGACCGGGAACCGCTTGTGATTACGACGGACCTGCTCGTTGAGGCGCTTTGTGGGCACCCTGTACAACCGGGCCAGGTCCGCATCCAGCATGACCTTTTGACCGCGGACAATCAGAATGTGCTTTTCAACGACATCAGGAGCAAGTATTTGGGTTTTTGGCATGGAACGACCTCCAGGAATCCATAAGGCTGAGAACTTCCCCCGGTATTTATTACAACGGCACCAGCCAATTTTTCGGCTCTGCCGAGAACTGTATTTTGCCTCCTCCAGAAAACGAACTGGGGGGAATGATCAATTGAGAAAGTCTATCTACCATTGTCGCGATGTCAATCGACGTAGCCCATGTGCCCTGTTCTAGTCAAGCTCGTGTGGACGGCTCTGGAGAGCCGTCCTACAGAACTACGCACGCCTTCCCAGGGGGATCGAGGGGGTGGATGAGTTCTCCGAGGTTTTCTACAATCTGCACCATCGCTTCCGTATCTCTACCGCAATACCGCTCCAAATCCGTCCTTACCTTCCGTACCTCCTCCGCACTCAGTTTCCCCATCGTGAGGTCCAGATACGCCTGGCTCGCCTCTCCCCCTTCGGCGATCGCATACCCCTCATACCCCGAACCGCACAGCGCCGGCAGTACCATCTTGATCGAGGCGGAGCCAAACTGTTTTGGATGATAATAATGAAACGCCCGGAACGGCGCAAGAAGATCGACGAAACGCGGCTCGAGACGATTCCACCATGATTCATATGACTTGAACGCCCCGGCTAGCTCGCGCAGACACCGTTGCTCGAACGGGGCGTTGTATGCGACAATGGATCCGCTCGCCCCGAGAAGCGGCTTCAACTGACGCAAAAGTCCTGGCCGGGGATCCGATCTGCCATCCCCCAGAAAGCCAAAGTACTTTACTTTCCCTCCTTTCCGCTCCTGTACATGCAGCGAAAACTGAAACGGAACTTGCTGGTACGGCCTGGAACCGTCATACAGCGGAATGGCAGGCTGAATTGTTTCGAAGTCCAGGAAGTACAAAGGATATTCCAGTCCGCCAAGGAACTCCGTTATCTCTTTGCGGGAGATGAACGGCTTACCCAAGCGAACCGCATCCACCTGGATCGCCTGCGCCCCGCTGAGCTTCATGCTGGCAGGAAGTTTCTTGATGTCCAGGATGCCGCCATTGATCAGATCGTATCCCTTCACTCCCATCCTGACGAGCGTAAGGACGTTGTGAGGAGGTAAATGTTCATGACACTTCTCGTACAGCGGACACTCGTACGGGTCGCTGCAGTGCGGACCGATCGCCGTCTCGGGGCGCCGTTTAGCGCTGATCACGCGAACCATCCGGCGCAAATTCTCCGGTACGCGCGAGAGAGGCTCTTCGGCCTCGGCAGTGACATCTTGCCGGGTGAACAACTCATCAGGCTCTATCTCCCCATCCCGCTCATACTGGTTGTTGATGTGGCAAACGTAGCACTTCCGGATGTTTAGTCCCGCCCCTTCATAGACGTATCGCTGAAAAGCGACATCTTCCAGATTTACCGGCTTCACCTCGGTCGAGCTCTTTACCTCAATGACATCCCACGCGCTTTTCGGCGCAGGCGCCAGGATGTCTGCCCGGGCGTACGCACCGTTATACGAAAGCGCCCCTTCGAAAACCGGCCGTCGGCTCTTCAATGCCTCCACCGATTGATCGATGGTACCGGCTATGTCAGTGTACGATGCCTCGACTTCCACCCCATCTGGAAAGAGCTTCCTGGCTTCGTGCCCAACGAGATGTCCCTGATCAAAGATGGCCTGCGTCGCCTTGCCGGGAGGCGGGATCTCGTTCCTCGCGTTGTAATATGTCCATAAGAGCCGGTCGCACTGCAGGCCGGCGAGATATTTGGACTTGGAGATGAGGAGAGCCGGGCGAGCCATTGGCGGATATCCGTTAGGTGGTGGAAAAAACCCTTCCGCGCATTGCGCGCTGCACACTGGTATGATAAGGAAAAGAAAGTGGAGTTTTGTATCAGGGGATGAGATTAAACCCACCCACTCCCCCGTACCCCCTCTCCCTCCCTTAGAACAAGGGAGGGAGGGGGGAGTAGGTGAGTGAGTCAACAACGCACTATTTGTACTTCACCACCGCAACGCTCATGTCGTCATCCGGCGCTTTTCCCCCGCCAAAGTTCTTCACCTCCTGCAACAGCCCCAGCGTGAATGCTTCAGCATCGAGAGCAAAATGTGATCGCACATATTCCCGGAGCCTCTCTTCGCCATACTCTTCACCCTGCGCATCCCTTGCTTCCAACACGCCGTCGGTATACGAAACCAGCATGCTCCCGGAAGGAAATTCCACTGCATGCTTCGTAAGCTGCGGCAATTCGGGACATATGCCGAGGGGGATCGTTCCTTTGACCAATGATTGAACCACTCCTCCTGAACAGACCAGCGGGGGCGGATGCCCGGCATTGACATAGGTGAGACGCCCGGAAGAGGTTTCCACCTCGGCGGCGGAAAACGTCACAAAGCTTTTCTTCTCCGTGCTCTGGTGGACCATGGAGTTCAATCGCTGAAGCAGTCCTTCAAGTCCGGTATGCATCGAGGCGAGCAACTGGGTGGAACCCCGGACTTCTGCCATGATCAGTGCCGCAGGTACGCCCTTTCCCGAGACATCTGCCGATACAACAAGGAGCCTGTCACCGGCCAGCTTGATGAAATCGTAGTAGTCGCCCCCGACGAATTTTCCCTGCTGGACCACACCGTACGTGTCAAGCCCGGCAATGGCGGGAAGAGAACGAGGCAGGAACTGAGCCTGCACCTGCGACGCGAGGGTCAACTCCCACTCTGTCTGCTCTTGCAGGTCCCGCAGGCTCAGTTCATCGCGGACCAGCTTGTGGAACAATTTCCGGGAGTATTGGGCAAGATGGGATACCAAAAGGACATACACTCCAAGAATCAGGATTTTGGTCGCCTGGCCGATGTATGTCACGTCGCTCGTGAAAAGCTCCCGTTCGTAGCCCCCATGTGTCAGGGTGATCAAGTGCAAAAGTGAGAGATAAAGAACAAGCAGCAGGTAGAGTGCGACGGCCAGGCCGCCCGAGACAAGCGTCAGCTTCCGGTCATACCGAAATGCCGTGAGGGCGATCATCGGGAAGACAATGAGATAGACATAATTCTTCAGCGCCACTGAGGGGATCTCGATTTTTGTATAGAGAAACAGGAGCAGAAAAACCAGGGCAACGTCGAGACAGGAGGTAATGTACTTCATCATAGGGTGATAACCCGGCCCCCGCACGCGTGCGAGGACGATCAACCCGTATGCGTAGCCGACGAGGAGGGCCCCGAAGTTAAAGACGTTAGCCTCGAACATCAACGATGGGGCATTCAACAAGGCAATCGTGGTAAGCACGATGAGCAGGACAAGGCGCACATAGCTTGCGAACAGCTCGGCGCGGGCCTCTTCTTTTGCGAGGGCCTCGGTGATGCGTTCGGAAAGTTCCTGCATGGTGCCTCCGTAGCTTGGTTCCCCGGGGCGTTGGCTTGATTTGCACAGTTCTGAATTCCCAATCCCCGGGTTCATCGTTCACGGGTTCATGCGTTCACAGTTCCTTCGTTCGCTCTTCGAGCAACGAACGCACGAACGGGAATATTGAATCTATGAACGATGAACCCATGAATTGAGAACAGACCTCGATGTACAGGGTTAGCGCGGCCAGAGCCACCCAAACACCCCGGCCGTCAGCAGCGCATAGATCAGCCCATCCACCGTTAGCTTGATCGTCGTGCTCCAGGCGCGGCGGTACCAGATGGACATCTGCCAGAGGGCAAGAGTATACCCGAGAAACGCCGTGGCTCCCGCGAACCGGAAAACCTGAAGATAATGAGCGCCCGGGAGCAACGCGCGGCCTGAAATATAGGCAGCAAAGATTCCCACCACCACAGAGTAGAGGAACCAGAACAAGAACGTCTTTCCCATCGGCGCCCGTCCATTTGGCCAGACGGTCATCATCAGGACCGGCCCGTTCGTCAGCTTCTTGTTGAACTCCGCTGAGCGCATCTCATGTGTGCTCGCCGCCCGCGGCATCATATAATCTCCCGGCGGAATTGCTAGCGGGCGAAGCGCATCCAATACCTTGTCTTCGCTTGCCAGCCTGGGGTAGTCCCCTTTGTGCCAGGGGGAGAGCATGTGAATGATCGAGCTGGCAATAAACACGATCACGGATGAAAGAAGAATGGGAAGCCAAAGCAGATCGAGGCCGGTCATTGTGTGTCTCCTACGAGTGTGAGTGTTAGATGGGTAAGGCACCGGATCCAACCCCTCAAGCTACCAGTTGTTCATCGGTTTTCCCCGAGCCTCTTCCTATGGATCCACAAGCTATCCTCCACGTCAACCTCTTTTCCCCAGGACAAGCTTCTGTCAATCACTCCTGTGGCAAATGTCACCTGCGTCAGACCGGTGCGGTCTTTCCCGATCACATAGATATGCGAACCCACGTCTCCTCCGTCGGGTCTGGTGAAGGCGATCTGCGATCCCCCCGGTGACCAGCAAAGCGAATACGTGTTGTTGCCAGGCCATTCGGAGGTGGCGCTGGCCAGAAGGGTAACAAGCGTATCGGCGCCCATGCCGTCTGCTGAGTATACCAATACCGCCACGGACCGAATGCCTGCAACATCGCGAGTCACGAGGAGCGCGGCGATGTTCTGCCCGTCCGGTGACCAGGCAGGCGAATAGAGCGTTTTTCCTCCGCCGGGGTCCGGAATCAGCAAATTCACCTCGGAACCGTCGCTGCTGATGGTGTGGATTCCATCTCCCGCTACAAGAAGCGTTCCGGTGGACGAGGCCGAGACCGGGCCCCTGAGGTGCACCGGCGGCTTTCTTTTTCCCGAGTCGAATACAAGTACCCTGTCACCCGGGTACCGCACGGGAGACTGTCGGTACAATTGGATAGAATCGCCGGTCGAGGCAAATGGAACCGCAAAGAACAGTATCTGCCTCCCATCGAAGGTCCAGCTGGGAGATTGCTCCTTTGCCGCCAGGTCCGAAACCCATTCTCGGTTTGTGCCATTGTAATCCATAACATAGACGTCTTCTGCCGTCGGAACGGTCGAGAATGTGGTGAAGGCAATTCGTATCCCGTCCGGGGATACCGACGGATCATTGACCACCACGTAGCTGATTCCACGGGAACGCTGCTGACCGGTAACCACGACATACGCGCCGATGTATCTGTTTCCCGGTGGACCGATCCGCTGGAAAACGAGCATGCCCGGCGCCAGCTGGTCGAACGGAATCGGATCGCTCAACATGGGGAATTCCGGAGGAAAAGGCCCTGAAGGAAAGTCTCCCTTGCATCCAGGGATTCCAGGGCTGATGCAGATACTTGCGAATGTCGCAAACATGCAGGCCAGGAGTCTCGTCACCTTAACCTGGTATTTCTTCGTCTCGCCAGCTCCCCCCATTCTTCATACTTCCTTCTCAAACCTTCGTACTTTCTTGCCTGCTAGCCTCTGCTTTCGTAACTCCTTTCACCGCACTATTTGCATTCCTGAGCGAAGACGGACCTTCGAGTCGTTCATGTCAGGTGGGGCCGTAGTCATTCGATGAGGGCTTTCATGTGGAAGTGGAGGATGGATGCACGAATGTAGGGGAAGGATTGGTAAAAATCAATCGGGCGACAGGTTGATAATGGGCTGATGGGAAGGAGCCTTTCTAGCCAACACTCACCCTCTGATTCGTCGACTCGTGCCTCATCACGAGCGTGCCGTCCTCGATAGGTCTCAAACCTGCCTCATGATCCTGGAGGATATGATAGAGATAGAGCATGCCGAAGTTCACATACCAGACGTCTGTTCGGTTGCTGATGTGGCTCAAGTGCCTGGAAATATAGGGCTTGGACCACTCGTCGGTTGCTGCGAGATCATGCGGGTGTATCATGATATGATAGATGTTCCCCCGGTCAAGCGCGGCATCGAACTGCCTGTTCAAGGTGGAAAAACTGGTGATCCCACCGTATAACGGCCCCATCTCGAGTGTCACCCCGTCAGACATGTATCTGCGCTGGAGTGAATTCCATGCTGTGAATGTGCCGCTGGACGCATCTGTGATGCGGTCAACAAGATACCCGGCCCTGCTGACCATCTCTTCGTTCCGAGTATCCGTGGAACCATATGGCGCCACCCAGGTGTAGACGTATTGCCGGGAGCCTTTGCGAAACGTGGCAGGCAGACGAAGCCTGGCGAGAATGTCCTCGCTGGACCCGATGATCTCCGATGCGGGATCAGCGTAAGGGAGCTTCGGGTGTGATCGGCTGTGCGATGCCACTTCGACGTAGCCTGAGTCCAGCTCCTGCTGAATTGTCTGCCATGTCTGCTCGCTGCAGAGTCCGGTGATTACGGCCGTGGTGACCGGAATCCGGCAGGAACGCAAGGTGTGCACGGCCTTCACAAACTCATGATTGGTCACATCCGCCCAATCGTCGGCCGTCACGACGACGGCTCCCCGGCGGTTGTCATAGTAGCGGCAGATTCCCCCGAACTGAATCTCCACCTGCTTCGCTGAGCTGTCGACAATCTTCAGAGCGATGTCGTCGCTCGCTGGACTGAAAGCTACTGAGACATAAGCAATCCCCCGCCTGTAGTCAAAGCGAACCGCTTCCACACCGTTGAAGAAATCTCTGGATGTCATCACGGGGAGTGAGACCCAATCAGCGCTGGGGCTGTGCCGCTTGTGCGCCCGCAAGCCAGTGCCGCCGCGGGGAATGCATACTCTGTACGTGACAGGGTAGGACAGACCGAAGTCCTCATGGACCGACGGATCGACGGAGATGATTAATTCCCTCTCGGCGCCCTGCCTTGCCGAGAGCTTTGTCACAGGGGGCAGGTTTGTACCGCTGGCGGAAGAAGGCAGGAATGAACTAGCCGGCCATATTCTCGTAAGCATACACCTTCCTCCGTGCGCTTCATAATGTGAGTGTTGCGGTGCGCTCCTGGTCCGATTCATTAACCACTTGAGGGCGGGGAAAGTTTCAAAGACATGAGGCAAAATCCAGACAACGATTCTTCTTGCACTGCCGTTTGCGGAGCCAAATTCATCCCCCGCGTGTGTATGTCGAATCATACAATGAGAGAGACCCTTGTGAGCGAGATCACGCGCCAACAACGCCTGGAGCGTCAGCGCCTCCGGGATGCCCTCATCCGCCATGTTCAATGGAGAGGTGTGCCATTTCAGGAATTACTGGAGAGATCGAAAGAGTGATCTGCCGCTTGACGAAGGGCCGCATGTCATTCTGGAGGAAAAAGAGAAGGTCGAATCGATGAAACGAACCGTCAAACAACTGTCGCGCCTGCTTCTGCCGGAAGAGCTGGCATGCTCTTCTAAAACATATCTGATATCGGACATGTTTTCGCTCCACTATTTCACAAGTATCATCCTGTGCACGCTCGTAAACGTCTTCCCCGATGAACCGGTAGCGACCAGGCGGCAAATAAACAGGCCCGAGCTCACCTGACCGCCATTCGCATTCCGCCCATTCCAGACGACTTCGTGGTACCCCGCATGCCGCTCTCCTTCCTCCAGAGTGATGACCTCCTGGCCGAGCAAGGAATACACCTTGATGCTGATGACCGCAGATTCCGGCAGCCCGTATCGGATTGTCGTGGTCGGGTTGAACGGATTGGGATAATTCCCCTGCAATTTGAATTGGTCAGGAATGATTGACGCAAGAGGGACAGGCATGACCGGCGCCGTGCCTCCCGCCGCCGCACCCGCGGGTACGATGTTCACGAAATAGTCGATGAGCGCCGTCCAGCCCGGCGTTGTGCTTACCGGGACTCCATGGTTCGCCGCAAATGGACCAACGGATGTGACTGTGAGCGTATGGCTGAATGTGAGATCTTGTGTCCATGACGTGCCGCTCGACGAATGAGACACCGTCCACTGGTTGGCCTGGCGCTTGACGCGGAAATAGCCGGGCGACGTCCCTGAGAGAGTGATATCTCCATACACGGTGGGGACGTTGCTCGCGAAAGCCACGGCAAAAATATGAGGTGCCGCGCCGTCGTGGTACATATCGAACCGGAGGAATCTCGATGCGTCTTGCTGCACGATGATGCCTTGCATCTGGTAGGCCATCGAGAGAACAACATCGAATTTTGTCTCCAGTTCAAAATCCGCATTGGCAGCAGGCTGCATCACCCGCGGGGCCAGATTGCCGGACGTCCAGACGTCATGCGACACTCCTGCCGGAAGCGTGAACGCGAGCTGCGTGCCCGTCATCGCAAGGCTCACGTCCCCCAGCGGATTGACAAAGGTCCAGAGAGCACCGTTCAACGAAGTAGTATCAAACTGGTCGGAAGCGATACCCGAAGGATTCGTGTTGCCTGAGGTGACCGTCAGAAGGGCCGGGACGCTGGTATCGGCTCCCGCTGAATTGGAGACGATGCACCGGAAGAGGGCACCGCTGTCGGAGGCGGTAACGGATGGCGTGGTGTAACTGGCACTCGTTGCCCCGCTGATCGGCGCGGCGTTCTTCTGCCACAAATAGCTGAGCGGTGCAGTGCCGGTGGCTGTGATAGTAAAGGTGGCTGTCTGACCAACGGCAATAGTCTGCCCCCCCGGCTCCTGGGTAATGACAGGCGCAGTGGCTTGCACCGTGCCGTCCTCCGGGACAATTGGCGCAGCCGTATTAAAGAAGTAATCGACCAGGCCGGTAAAGGCGGGAGTTGTTGTTTCCGGAACACCGTGATTGCCGATGAAGGGTCCCACCTGCGTGACGGCAAGTGTTTGTGTAAAGGATGATGCTGCCGTCCATGCCGACCCATCGTAGGAATACGACGGTGTCCAACTGTTGCCCTGGCGCCGCACCCGCAGATAGAGAGGAGTCCCCGAGGCAATGCGCGTGTCGATCCGCGCCGTCGGCGCGCCGCTGACGAAACTGGCCGCAAAGAGCCGGGGACCCGTATTGTCCCGGACAAAGTCGAAGCGGAGGAAGTTATTGTTGTCCTGTTGCACAATGACGCCTTCGACCTGGTATTGTGTGGTCATCGGCGCATCGAATTTTACTTCAAGCTCAAAATCAGTGTTGGCTGCTTGCTGCATGACGCGGGGAGCAAGGTTGCCGGACCACACATCATGCGAGACGCCAGCAGGCACAGCAATCGAGAGCCGGGCATCTGCTGTACCCGTGCCGGTGAGTGAGAGCACAGCATCGGAACGGGGATTGATGAATGTCCAGAGCGAGATATTCAGAGCCGCGGCATGAAAATCGTCCGACTGAAATGCCAGGGAGGTGCCCGAATTGGTAGTGAACGTGAGATCTCCAGAGCTTGCGCTGTTTCCCGCCGCGTCCTGAGAAACCACCTTGTAATGATACAGCTTGGCCTGGACCAAGCCTGTCAATCCAATGGAGTGGGAAAGGACGCCCGCGCCGTTGATGATGCTGTCCGAGTAGGCGGTCGTCTGGCCGAACAGCACTTTGCTCGATGCAGGCTCGTTGGTGGTCCAGGAGATCGTCGCCGTGGTTGTGCCCGGGGCTGCGGCAATGTTGCTCATGACCGGAGGCGTCGCGTCGACCGGCCTCACGGTGATGGGGCCGATGGTCACATCCACATGATGCGCCACTATGAGGAAGCCCCCACGCTGAGGTCCGGTGAGGCTCTCCTGATCAGTGAGCATCCAGGTCGATGGCTCCGCCTGCGACGCCGGCCATGCCTTGAAGTTATAGAGTCCGCCTACGCCGGGAACAGTGCTGACGCGCATCTTGAACCAGTGCGGGACTCCATAGGGCAGCGGCACGCTCGAATTCTGGTCTTTCACCGCGAGGTTGTCATTCCCGAGTATCTCCCAGCGGCTAAGAAGCCCGTTGTTGAACCCGTTGCGCCATTCATACCATCCAATGGCGCCGAGCGGGAGGTAACCGGTCTTGGGCTGGTCGTATGGAGGCGTGGAAATGGGTGTGTTGGTATGTCCGTTCCAGCGCAGAATGAAACCGAGGCCCGGAGCGGCGTTCACAGAGTCATACGCGGTCCGCGTCGAGTCAATCCCCTGAACCGTGAACAGCCCCGTCACCTCGTAATCGGTCCAGGTGGTGTCACCCATTCCGATAAGTCGGTCGTACCCTCGTTCCAGCGGCCGGATGCCTCCCTGGACAACCGCCCACTTTCCGTCCACGACCTGCGCGGAATCCAGCAGGCTCGATGACAATGCCCAGGACAGATCATACGTCATCGGCCAGACCTTCCCGGCAACTTTGGTGACCGTCATGGCAGCCGTGGATGATTGCCCGACACTGTCAATGGCTGTCACCGTTACGCTGTTTTGTCCAGCCTGGAGCGCGGCAAACGCGATGTCGATGTTGAAGTCTCCCTTCCTCACCAGGCGCCGCTGGTTGGCACCGATGTTAAGCACGACCGGGCTTCCGTTGTTGAGTCTGTACGTCAGCGACTTGACTCCATCGGGGTCTGAGGCGTTGCCCAGAACATTTACCCATCGTTGCGGAGTGCCGATCCCTCCAAAGGTCTGATTTGTGCCGTACCAGAACGCCACCACGGGCCCGGTACTCTGCCTCACTGAGAGGACGGCCGCTGAGCTTGTATCCGCTCCCGCCGAGTTCGAGACAATGCAGCGGAAGGTGGCGCCGCTGTCGCTTCGAACAGTCGTTGGTGTGGTGTAGCCGGAGGCAGTAGCACCAGTAATCGACACGCCGTCCTTCTGCCACTGGTAGCTCAAGGGAGCGCTGCCGGTGGCGGTGACCGTGAACGAGGCCGTCTGCCCTTCATTGACGATCTGGCTAATCGGCTCAAGCGTAATCACCGGAAGTGTCGGCGACAGATCACTTGTCTTGGCCAGCACGATGTTGTCAAAGTAGTACCTGTCCCCAGCGGCATCATAGGGAGCAAGCCAGAACATGAGCCTGGCATCGGACACTGCCGTGGAGAAATTCGTGGTGGTGAACGTAACTTGGAAGCTCTGCCAGTTGGTGCCGAGGTTGAAGACCCGTCCGGAGAGCCCGTAGTTGGTATAGGGGGATGTGTGGCGCTGAAGTGTCACGTCCAGGTCATGGCCGGTCGTGCCATACGCATCAAAGCTGAGTTGATAGCTGGTGTTGGGCTGCAGCGTGATGCCATACTGGAAAAGCTGCACATTCGTCCCTTCAGTGGTGATTGCCACCTGCAATGCCTGACCGCTGCCTGAAGAACCGGGACTGACGGTCGAAAACGAGCCCGCACCGTTGGTATAAAAATTCCAGCCACTCGTGCCGGCTTCGAAGGTACCATTGCTGACGGCATTGGGCACGCCTGTCGGCAGTGAAATCACGTTGAGGAGTGCCGTCAGACTCGTATCTGCTCCGGCAGAGTTCGAGACGATGCAACGGAAGATTGCACCGCTGTCGCTTCGGACAGTGGACCCTGTGGTGTAGCTGGCAGATGTCGCGCCGATAATGGAGGAACCGTTTCTCTGCCATTGATACATCAGCGGTTCGGTGCCGCCGGCCACAATCGAAAACGTGGCAGTTTGCCCGGCATTGACCGTCTGATTCGTGGGCTCTACTGTAATTGAAGGAGGAGTGACTGTACCAACTCCATCTTCCGGCACGATCGGGGACGCCGTGGAAAAGAAATAGTCTACAAGGCCGGTGAAGGCAGGCGAAGTGGTCACAGGTTCGCCGTGGTTTCCTGCGTAGGGCCCCACCGCTGTAACGACGAGCGCCTGGGTGAATGTGGCCCCCACCGTCCACGCGGTGCCATCGGCACTGTACGATGCGGTCCACGAATTCCCCACTCGCTTGACGCGCAGATAGTATGGGGCAACCAGCGGAATAGTCAAATCCTGCCGGACTGTGGGAATACCGGCAGAGAAACTCGCAGCGAAAAGCCGGGTATTCTTCGAGTCCCGCACGAAATCGAATCTGAGGAAGTTGGCATTGTCCTGCTGGACGATAATGCCCTGCATCTGGTATTGTAAGAGCAGAGGAGAAATGAATTTTGCCTCCACCTCAAAATCGATGTTCGATATGTTTTGCAGGACACGAGGAGCACCGCTCGTGCCAGTCCAGAAATCATGCGAGACGCCGGCGGGAAGCGCAATGGACAAGGAGGCATTGCTCGTCCCTGTGCCTGTCACGGTGACAACGGCGTCGTTCAGCGGATTGACTACAGTCCAGAGCGCCGTGTTGAGGGAGGGAGCGGAAAAATCATCTGACACCACCTGAGCATGAACAGGCGTGTAAAGGGAAAATGACCAGCAGAAGACCGACGCCACTGGAGAGGAAGCTATGTCTTTGCCGATGACCACGCGCTCCGCTCATGAAACCTCCTGGTGTCGTGCAATGAAAAATTCAAAGGGTTGCAGTCGAGCTGGGCGACAGCAATAGGATGGAGTGGAAGATATGCGCCTATTGATATGTATCAACCTCTTCAGGCCAGTGATAGTTCCAAAATCACCATTGGTATTTCCACAAAATCGGAAAAGGGGCCAGGATAGACCGGTTAAAGGCACGAGCTTAGCGGCTGGGGGGGGCCGGATCCCCTGTCCTGGCCAGCACGATATTGTCAAAGTAGTACCTGTCTCCGGTAACATCATACGGTGCGAGCCAGAACATGAGCCTGGCGTCGGAGACAGGTGCGGAGAAGTTCGTTGTCGTGAATGTGACCGCAAAGCTCTGCCAGCCGGTGGTGAGGTTAAATTTCCGGCCGGAGAGGCCATAGCCGGCGTACGGTGAACCATGCTGCAGAAGCGAAACTTCGAGGTCATGGCCGTTCGAGCTGCAGGCATCAAACTTGAGCTGATAGCTCATGTTGGGTTGAAGCGTTATGCCATACTGGAAGAACTGGACGTTCGTTCCTTCGGCGGTGATGGTTACCTGCATCGCCTTGCTGTTGTTCGATGAATCCCGACTGATGAAGGAAAAGGAGCCAGACCCGTTGGTAAAGAAATTCCAACCGGTGACTCCGTTCTCGAAGGCGCCATTGCTCACCGCGTTGGGCTCGCAAGCCGGCGGTGCGGTCACCGTAAGATGTTCTCGCCGGCTGGTATCCGCGCCTGCTGCATTGGAGAGATTCTCCCACATCTCGATAGGGGCGCCGTTTTCGGCTGCGTTGCTCCAGTTTGCACCCACGATGTCCAGGTCACCGTCATTGCCGATATCCCCCACTCGGATATTGTGTGAACCGGTGGTTGCCACGATCTGTTTACTCCACTCCAGGCCGTTTCCCCTGACATTGTAGTAGATGCTCACCCGGTGAGGCGCCGGAGACTGATGCATTTCGGCTGTGATGATGTCCAGCGTGCCGTCCTTGTCCATGTCACCGGTCTTGAAGGTGTGATCGTAGGAGACATCCGCATCGATCACATGCTCGGTCCAGGGTCCCGCCCTCGGATCAAGCGCCTCAAACCATGCCAGCCACCCATGCGGGCTCTCCGATGGGGCCAGCAGAATATCCGCCCGCCCATCGCTGTTGATGTCAGCGACATGGACCGCGGATTGAACCGGCGCGTGAGGGGCATAGGTATGCTCTGCCCATGGTGCCGTCCTGGGATTGCCTGAGGGGAGAGGATTCTCCAGCCAGAGGCCATTGATGGCGATGTCCGGATCTCCATCGCCATCGATGTCCCCAAGGGAGGTCCCTTCGGTAGGCCGGATGCAAAGGACGACTTTTGTCCAGCTGTCAGGATTATTCTGGAAGACGACGGTCAACGTATCTTCGCGCACCACAACATCGAGTTTTCCGTCGCCATCGAAGTCGGCCATCTCCACATCATGCGCGCCCGCATTGCCAACGAAGTGTTCCTTCCATGGTCCCCCGGAGGGATCACCGGTCGGCCGCGGATTTTCATACCACCAGACGGAGCCCCCTTTCCACTTACCTTTCGGAATAATGACATCCAGGTCTCCGTCTCCATCGATATCCCCTACCTGCATGTCGGTGGTAAAGGAACCGGGATGGATCTTGTGTTTCTCCCAGGCGGGATAATGATACCAGAAGAGCCCTTCGGTGTAGTCAGTGGAGCTGGCAGCCAAGACATCAATGAAGCCGTCGCCGTCAATGTCACCGATGGCCTTGCAATGCGGTTCGCGCGGCCCCAGCGAGTCAATGATGACATGAGCGAACTGAGCATGAGAGAGTCCGGAGGTGAGAAAAAGGAGGAGAAAGACGCCTCCAGAAGAGAACACCATCCTTTGCAACCGGCGACAAATCACTAAAGCTCTCCGTATGCTGCGGTTCAAGCTCTTGGAAAAGAAACGTGACAACTCTGTACAAAAGGAACACAGAGGGCACCGAGGACTCAAAGGGCCACAAGGGCATTTTGGACTGTTTCTGGCTGCGTGGTTACCGGAGACCGAGGTACTTATGTGTCTGCAGGCTCAGCCTCCACCTGGGATGCTCCAGACAGTATTGCACGCACAGCCGCGTATTCTTCTCACGCTCGGGTCCATCCATGGGTTGCAGGAAGAAGTGGTGAAAGTCGAGCCCTTCATAGCGCTCAGGCCCCGCCCCCGGCTGTGGATATACAAGCTTGAGCTCCTCGCCTGATTTCAACACCAGTTCGGCCCCCGCTTTGGGACTGACACAAACCCAGAAGAGTCCCGGTGGAGGCATCATCGTTCCGTTCGTTTCGACTGCAACATCGAAGCCCATTGTACGGAAGGCATCGACAAGCGGCGCATCGAGTTGCAGCAGCGGCTCGCCCCCCGTGCAGACGAGAAACGGCCGTGGTTGCTTCTCCGCACCCGGAGGACACAATACACGGGCGGCAGCAGCCAGGGCTTCCGGCGTTTTAAACTGTCCGCCTCCCGGTCCATCGGTCCCGAAAAAATCGGTGTCGCAGAATTTGCACACGGCGCCGGCCCGGTCCTCTTCACGGCCGCTCCAGAGGTTGCATCCCGCGAAGCGGCAGAAGACCGCGGGCCTGCCGGTGTTGGCACCTTCGCCCTGGAGAGTGTAGTAGATCTCTTTTATAGAATAGCCCATACGGAAGTCAGAGGTCAGACACACCAGGGCAACCAGAATCCACCCTGGCGAGCAGCCCGATTTATCGGGCTTTCTTTTAACATGCTAAATGACGACTTCATTGTCAAACGCAGGGAACGTCTGGAGGTGGTCGTTACCATAAAAAAGAAAAAGGACCACGAATGGTCCTTGTTAAGACAGCCAGCAAAGCCGAGTCCTCTACTTCTTCTGAAGCGGCCTGGCACCTGACATGATCGTAAGGATGGAATAAAGCGAGTCGATCTTCCGGACATATCCGAACGTCTCGGAGTAACGCCAGCGCGGAACTTTCGGCGCGACCGGTTCAATATTTTCCCACACCTTGGGATCAAGTTTCTCCATTTCGGCAATGTCCTTCGCCTTCAGGATCGTCCCCATGCCGGCATTGTAGCTGCCGAACATGAAGTTGTATCGTTCCTTGTCGATCTCATGATCATCCAGCCGTTTCCAGAGATTTCGATTGTATAGAATCCCGGCGGCAATATTCCACTCCGGATCGTCAATCGTCAGGAACTCCGGGTTCTTGGTTTGAATCTCCGAAAAAGTCCTTGGCATCAACTGCATGATCCCCTTCGCGCCGACCCAACTCTTCGCCATGGGAGAAAGATTGCTCTCGGCGAGAGCCTGGGCTTTGAAAATCCGCCAGTCGAACCCGACCCCGAAGAATCTCTTCGAGTACTTCCGAAACGTGTCGTCGTAGCAGGACGGGAACGAACACCTCTGCGCCAGAACGGGAATAACGAACCAGAAGGCAGCAAGGAGAAGCAGAACCCACCGCTTCACTTGAGCGACCCTCCAACAATGAGCGCAATGGAAATGAATATGGATGCGATGAAGATCGCAACGGCGAGATTTCCCTTCCTGAGCTCTTCATCGAAAGGGATGCCGGGGGTGAGAATATCGAAAAGTTTGTACGCAACCCACATCAGCACCAACCCGCCAACTGCATACAGAAAATTGAGACCGATGATGGTCCATTCCATGGCGTGCACCTGTCGTTGTGGTGGGGTATAGTATAGCATTGCCACAGGAGAAAGTCCAGAAGGAAAGAAGATAGAATCGAGAATATCGAAATCGCCAGCATTCAGGACAATACCGCAAAAAAGGACCGGGTCTTTTGCCCTACCACCATCTTTTCGCTAAGTTCGGCTGGTTGTGCTCAGGTGAAGGGGGAGCCAGGCTGCCTTCGCTCAGAACCACTCCAAAGCTCATGCGCTCTTGCTCGTTCTTTATCTTGAGTTCTCTGTTCCCCGTTCCCTATTGATTCTTCCTCCTTCCTTGCGTATTCTTGGACATGTCCTTACCCCTCATTCTTGTTGTCAATCCGGGATCGACAAGCACGAAACTGGCCCTATTTGACGGCCAAACGCAGAAATGCGCCCAGACCATGCGGTATGAGAGTGCCGACCTCAAACGTTTTTCCGGCATTTGGGATCAGTTTGATGTGCGAATGACGGGCATCCGCGAGTGGCTCCGCTCCCAGTCGCTGTCACTTTCCGCGGTCGTCGGCATGGGGGGCTTGCTGCGTCCTGTGCAGGGAGGGATGTACAAGGTCAACGCCCGGATGCTGGCCGATGCGCGCGCGAACCTCCAGGGAGAGCATGCCTCAAACCTCGGATGCGCACTGGCCGATGTCGTGGCCCATGAGTATGGCTGCGACGCCTATGTTGGAGATCCGGTGTCCGTGGATGAGCTCGAGCCGCTGGCGCGCTACTCGGGACACCCGCTCATTCAACGAAGCAGCCTCTCTCACGCGCTCAATATTCATGCATCTGCCCGGCGTGCCGCATCCGCTCTGGGACGTCCGCTCGGCGGGATACGGCTCATCGTGGCGCATCTGGGAGGAGGGATCTCGGTGGCACCGGTCCTCGGCGGCAAGATCATTGATGTCAACGACGCGAACAGCGACGGCCCTTTCTCTCCCGAGCGCACGGGTGGATTGCCGCTTCAGCAATTCATCACTCTCTGCTACTCGGGCAGATTTTCCGAGGCGGAGATGCGCTCACTGGTACGCGGGCGCGGCGGGCTCCTGGCGTACCTGGGGACGACCGTGGCTACGGAAGTGGAACGCAAGATTGCCGCAGGGGATGCAGTCGCGCATGGAGTGTTCGAGGCCATGGCCTATCAAATCGCCAAGGAGATTGGCGCCATGGCAACGGTGCTCAACGGGGCTCTCGACGCCGTGGTGCTGACCGGAGGGCTGGCCGCTTCAACCATGCTCACTCAGTGGATCCGGGAGCGGGTCCAGTTCCTCGGACCGATCCTGCTCTATCCGGGCGAGGACGAGATGCGCGCTTTGGCGGAAGGAGTGCTGCGCGTGCTGCAGGGGGTGGAGACAGCGTGTGAATATTGAAAACGGAATGTCGAAAGGATCCACCTTCCCCGAAGGGGAAGCATAACCTAATTCTTTCGTGCACACTCATGAATACACCAGCCATCTTTGATTTTGACGCTCTTCTGAACTATGCCGCCACGATTTCTGGAATCCGCGTTGCCGTTGTCGCCCCCGGAAATGCGGAGACCTTCTCCAGCATCGTACAGGCGCAGAAGACGCTTCATGCCTCATTCATTCTGCTCGGCGACTGCGAGATCATCCAGCATGGCATGTCCAGTCTGGGAGGCGACCCGGCTCACATGGAAATCGTTCACCTTCCCGAGCCCCGGGCTGCCCTTCATGCCGCGATCGAGCTGGTGCGGGATGAAAAGGCGGATATCCTCATGAAAGGAAGCGTGGACACGGGGACAATGATGAAAGCCGTGCTCGAAGAAGGGAGCGGGCTTCGAACAGGCCGGCTGTTAAGTGACATCTTCGTTCTGGAATATCCGCCGAGGGCCGCGAGCAAGTTCATCATGATCACGGATGGAGGCATGACGCTCGCCCCCGACCTGAAAAACAAGGTGGAGCTCATCAGGAATGCCGTGGAAGTCGCTCATGCGCTCGGCAATCCCCTGCCGAAGGTGGCCGTCCTCTCGGCAACGGAGTTCGTCGTCCCCAACCTGCAGTCCACGCTCGACGCGGCAGCGCTCTCGAAGATGAACGACCGCGGACAGATCACCGGGTGCGTCGTGGACGGGCCGTTCGCGCTGGACAATGCGATCTCCAGCGATGCCGCTGCGGAAAAGAGGATCAAATCCGAGGTCGCCGGCCAGGCGGAAATCCTGGTCGCCGCCAATATCGAATCGGCCAACAGCCTCGCCAAGAGCACGACATATTTTGCCGGCCTTCGTCTGGCTCATGTCATCGTGGGCGCGCGCGTGCCGATCCTGATCCCCTCCCGTGCCGATAAGAGCGACGCCAAACTTCTTTCCATCGCCCTCGGCATGATCATGAGCAAGAGCGAGCACGAATGAACTCACCCTCACGCCAAGCGAGGGAAGAGGGTAGCGTGTAGAGTGAAGAATACGAGCAGAGCACTAACAGTCTGCCTTCTGCACTCTACCTTCTACCCTCGTAAGGGGAAGTGGGTGAGATCTTCCGTTTTGTTTCTCCTTTTGCCATATTCCCCTCAGACAGTGAATCTCACACTCCGAGGGGATGAGTTCCCCCGGCAACTTTCCAGCCCTTCGCGTGTCTAGATAATAGACGCGTCCACATTATTTCCGGCACCGGTACTCATGAGGACAGACGAGGACCTTGCACAGGCCTTTGCAGCCGGCGATGACCTGGCGTTTGCGGCGCTTTATACCCGCTACAAACAGCCGGTGTACGTCTTCGCGCTGAGAATGCTCCGGCAACCCGACAGGGCCCGGGATGCGTTCCAATCGGCATTCCTCAAGGCGTTCGAATGCCGCACGGAGCTTGCGCGCATCGTGCGATTCAGGTCCTGGATATTCACCGTCGCCCGAAATCATTGCCTGAACGAGCTGCGCCGGAACAAATCCAATGAGTATTCTTCCGACGAAATGGACGATCTGCAAGGAGAGGATGCGGGCACGATCCTGGAGCGGGAAGACGAAACTCGGGTGCTCATGGAAGCGATAGGCCGTCTCAAACCCGAGTACCGTGAGGTCCTGCTGTTAAGGGAATACGAAGACCTTGCCTATGAAGAAATCGCCGTGATCATTGGATCGACGGAGAGTGCGGTAAAATCGAGGCTCTTTAAAGCCCGGCAACAACTGCACAGGTTGCTCAAACCATATGTTGGGAAAGGACCATGGTGATGAATTGCGATCTATTCCAGGAGAATGCAAGCCGATTCATGGATGGCCTGCTTGACGCATCTGACCAAGCAGCTCTGTTTGCTCACCTGAGCACCTGTCCCGATTGCAGATCTTTTCTTTCAGCATCGGTGCGCGTTCGGGAGGTGGTCCGCAACGATGCGGTTGCACTGCCACCGGGAATCGATGAGGCTTTCTTTGAGCAGCTGTTGAGCCGGCATGCCAAAGGAGCGGAGAGTCGCCGCCGTCCGGAGCCGTTCTGGCGCCGGGACGTCCTCCTTTCAGTCCCGCTCGCTGCGGCGGCACTTCTGTTGGTAGTGTTGGCCAGCGTGCTCTTCTCCCTCCTGTTCCTCAAGACCGGCGCGGGCGCTCCGGCGTTCGAGACCGTGTTTGGAAAAGGACAGGCAGCTGCCGGGCGGCAGACCATCGTGGTCGTCTATCAATTGCCCGAGGAACAGGTTGTTAGCCTTGCGCCGGCCAAGATGTTCGAGGTGAACGCGAGGACGGTGGCAAACTAGAACAGGGGCCAGGGCCCGGGGGAAGGGGGCTGGATACGTCCAGACGACACCAGCCAATGAAGATCCGAGGACGGTGTATGCGTCTCAATCAAGAATCATAGACATGACCGAAAAGGAGTCCAATTGAAAACACTATCGGGATTCATGATGCTAGCCGCGCTGGCTGTCTTCCTCGCCGGGTGCGGAGAGAGCAACAAAGGACCAGACCAACAAACCACTCTCACCTCTTCAAGCGCGGCCAGCCAGGAAACGCCTCCTGCCGATCAAATCGCTGTCGACAAGGATCCGACGGTCCTGAAGAAAGTGAACCCGGTATATCCCGAGCTTGCCATGAAGGCTGGGCTTGAGGGCAAAGTCTGGGTGAAGATCTGGGTGGACACGGAGGGAAGGGCGAGAGAGGTGAAGATCCTGAAGAGCGACTCCGATGTCTTCAACCAGGTGACGATCGATGCGGCGAAGCAGTTCCTCTTTACGCCTGCCTATATAAAAGACAAGCCGGTCTCTGTTTGGGTCTCCGTGCCATTCAACTACAAGCTGGCCGACAAGAAGAGCGACGGGCAAGATCCCGGAGCGCTTTCGAAGCCGGCTTCTGCCGGAGAGGCGGGCTTTATGAAAGGGTACATCGCCGCAAAGGAGGAAGCGCTCTCCGCCATGCAGAAGGAAGCGGCATCGGCACAAAAGAGCGGCAAGCCGGACGCCGCTCTGAACCAGAAGATCCAGAAAGCCAATGCGGAGATTCAGACTCTCAAAGAAGCGCTACGGGCAATGCAGGGAACGAAGTAGAGCCTCGCTACGTATCTCGGGATGATTCCGGCCGGTTGTTGAAGGTGCTTGTGCCGAAAGTGTCGAGCTACAAAACAAAAAGCCCCTGACATCTGTGTCGGGGGCTTCAATCTCAACTGCCTTTCAGCAAACCCGTCGCGTTACTTTCGGCCAGGAATGCTAGCCTCCGCCAGGTTTCTCTCCTCCGTTTCCTCCATGGTGCCAAAGACATAATCCCAGAGCGGCGAACTCACGCCGTATCCTTTGTCGGGATTCCGATAGTGGTGCAGCACATGGTGATGCTTCAGCCAGAGTCCTACGCCCCCTTTCAGGGGCGCATGGTGTGTCGCGTAATGGATCTCATCATAACAGATGTAGCCGAAGATGAAACCGGCGAAGAATGGAAGCACGTAGAACGGTCCACTGATCAGAAGGAACAGGACATAAAACAGCGCGGCAAGCGGAATGCTAACCGAGGGTACCATGACCAGGCGCTTTGAATCGCTCGGGTAGTCATGATGCACGCCATGAGTCATGAAGTGGATCCGCTTCCCAAATTCGCTGGTCGGTTCATAGTGGAATACAAATCTGTGCAGGAGGTATTCCGTCAGCGTCCAGACAAATACCCCGAGAACGAAGAGGGAAATCCCTTCATAGAGGCCCACGACATCCTGCGTGGAGGTCTGTACCAGGCAGTAGATGACCACGGGTAGAAAAATAATGATCGGGACACTCCAATGGACATGAGTGAACAACTCCAAGAAGTCGCTCTTGAACATCCGCGCGGATTCGTCCTTGTTGGAAACATAGAGTTTCGGCATGCATCCTCCTGAAAAATATTCCTTACACGCTCAAATTAACAGCTTTTTGTCACATTTTCAACTTGTGCGAGACGAACACAAAGGGCACAGAGAATATTAGGGAAAAAGTGATACCATGGTGCCGCTCCTCTTTGACTTAATCTCTTCTCTGTGTAACTCTGAGTCCTTTGTGCCCCCTGTGTTCGTCTTGCCCCCCGGTTTTTCGATATTGTCTGGTTGCTCCTCACCCTTTCTTCCCTCCCACGTCGACAACGATCGGCGAGAAGAACAGCGCATCCGGATTGTTCCGATGATCGTGCCAGTCTGCTACCATCGCGTGCGCCACCCGCTGATCCACGACGCCCTTCTCCACCATCGCCTGGGCGTGCGTGGTAAAGAACCGGTGTGCCCACTCCATGATGGGGCTTTCTGGTCCTCCTGCCAGGCAATGGGGAGAGAATTCAAGTAGACGTATCCCGTGAGCCCTGAAGAGCCCCGGGAGTTTCCCGGTGACGTACGGGTCGCCGTTGGCTGAGCGGTAATGTGCCCGGACGACGTCCGCCATTTTGTCGAACGCCCCGCCAAGGGGCCAGAGGGACAAGCCCTCGTAATAGTAGTCCTGCAGAGCGATGATGCCCCCTGGCTTTAGCGTTTCAATCAAAGGACGGAGAAATTTCTCGGGATCGGCGGCAAAGCTCAGAACCCAGCGTGAAAACACAAGGTCGAACTTGTTCGACGGCAGTAACGCATCCTCCACTTTCCCCTGGATCAATCGAATATTGGTGTACTCCTTCCCGGCCGCCTCCTTCCGGCACTGCTCAAGGTAAAAAGGAGACGGCTCAAGCGCGGTGACCTCACCGTTTGGTCCGACCAGTTCGCGCAAATCCATGGTGACGAATCCTGGTCCGGCGCCCGCGTCAAGGCACCTCCACCCCGATTTGACGCCCAGACGGGCAAAAAAATCACGGGTGATCGAACCCCAGACGCTGTGCTGGAAGCGTAGTCTGTCAAGTTCAGTGTCGTTTACGCCGAGCAGATATTCTTCTTGAGCCATATACTTGTAACAACGTAGTTGTTCTCCCGATTCCGTCGTTGGGGCACTGTTTGAACATCTATATATAATATGCTATCTTTGATAAATCTTATCAAGTAAATGTCAATCGGAGCAAATATGAGACGCTTTCTCCCGGTTCTCCTGTTGTCCGTAGCGGTCTGTTTAGCCGCCAGGGCCGATATCAAGTTTCTCACCGGTGCCTTCAAGGACGTCCTTGCCAAAGCCGGAACCGAGAAGAAGCCCGTGTTGATCGATTTCTACACCGATTGGTGCCGTTGGTGCGACACGCTGGATGCCAATACCTATTCGGATGCAACGGTGAGCGAGTTCGTCGAGGGGAACGTCATCCCGTACAAGATCGATGCAGAAAAGGGGGAAGGCATCGAGATCGCCAAGAAGTACGGGGTGAAAGCGTACCCCACAGTCCTCCTGATAAAACCTGACGGCGAGGAGATCGACAGGCTGCTCGGCTACATGCCTCCGGAAAAATTTCTGAAGACCCTGGATGACTATTTGCAGGGAGTGAACACGATCGGCACATTGAAGGCGGAGCTTGCAAAAAATCCGAACAATGCCGCCGCTCAATACCAGATGGCAACGAAATATGCGATGCAGAATGATCTTGCCGGCGCTTCCGGCTACTACAAAAAGATGCTCGAGCTTGACCCGACCAACGAGCACGCCGATGAGGCCAGTTTCTATGTGGCAATGAATGAGTTTCGCACCAGCAAAGACCCCGCCGCGCTGAACGCCTTCGCTGAAAAATATCCGAATTCCCCCTACGCCGGATCGGCGGTGATGAGCCTGGCAAGCTTCAATGTGAAAGAAAAAAAGTTCGACGAGGCTCAGAAGCAATACGACATGTACTTCGCAAAGCATCCCGATGCGGCCACGGACATGAACAACATCGCCTGGAATCTGGCCGGGCAGAAGGTGATGCTGGGCTACGCAGGAAAACTCGCCGGGAAAGCCGTCTCTCTGGCCAAGACGGATGAAGAAAAGGCGATGTTCCTTGACACGCAGGCCGCTGTCGAATTCAATCGGGGAAATGCTTCCCGGGCCATTTCCATAGAAGAGCAGGCGCTTGGCCTCCTGAAGAATGCGCCGGAGAAGACCCGCAAAGAGTATGAGGAAACGCTGGCCAGGTTCAAGGCGGGGACGACAGCGGCTTCAGGCAAGTGAATTCCAAAGTAATCATGCCCAAGAGTCCGATACAATGGGGCGGTTTCATCCTGAGCCGCCCCATTGTCATATTGCTGGCGGTCACCATCGCGGCCGGGTTTTGGTCAACAGCCGCAATGGAGTTCCTTGGGCTTATCTTTCTTGTCGCGGTGCTCCTCCAGGGAACTTCCCGCAACGAGAAGCATCGCTCCCGAGAGCTTCACCCGGAAACCTTGACGCAGCTCCTTTTCTGGTTCCTTTACTTCATCACGACGCTGGTCTCGTTCTTTAAGGCTTCTCCTGCCGGTGCGCCCCTTCCTCTTCACATGCTCTGGCATCCGCTTCTTTTTCCCGCGGTGCTCTTGCTCGGCGTCCGGGGAAGTGAAATGCGGACAGTGGCAATTGTCTTTGTCGTTTCTGGCTGTTTGTCTGCACTTGCCACGCTTGTCACGATTCCTGCCAGCACTCCCGGGCACCTGGAGGCTATTTTCGTTGGTGACACCACATTCTTCGATCTCCTCGTCCTGGCCACACTCGCGAGCATCTGCCTTGCCGTTTCCGGCAGCAGCCGGTCCTGGGTATTTCTCCTCGCCGGACTGCCCGCTGCAACCGCCGTGGCGCTCTCCGCACTCAGGGCACCCGTCACGATCATGCTCGGGCTTTCGCTCTTGCTCGTGCTGGCGTTGCGTCCACGGGCGGCTTTTGCCTGGCTGGGGATTGCCGCCGCTCTTCTGCTTCTCAGTCCGCATGCGCTCTGGATGAAACTGGAATGGTTCTTCCACGGTCAGCACCTTGACCGTTATCCGGTCTGGACGGCGGGCATCCGGCTGCTCCCTTCTGCACCGATGTTTGGTTACGGGCCGGGATCCTTCGCAGAGCTGCTGCCTGCCGAGGCCCGGATGGCGTTCATTCACCGCCCGCCTGCAAGCTGGCACAACGACTTTCTCCAGACGACACTTGAAAACGGGTGGGTGAGCGCGCTTGCATATGCCGCTCTGCTTCTGGCTGTCATGGTGCCCGCGGTCAGGGCATCGCTCCGTTATGCTTCCTC
Organism: uncultured Bacteroidota bacterium; assembly: GCA_963809695.1. Classification (GTDB taxonomy): domain Bacteria; phylum Bacteroidota; class Ignavibacteria; order UBA10030; family UBA6906; genus JAGDMJ01. The sequence continues at coordinate 714,512 of CAWEKI010000006.1, read as the reverse complement.
TTCTGCCGCAGCTCTCTCGGCCGCCATGACCCTCCTCCTCTTCTCCTGCCTTTGCTGCTCCACCCTGGGGCTCGTGGTCTCCACATCGGTGCTTGGGGCAGTGTTCTGGATATTGCTGGCACTAACTGCAACCGCAGCATCAAAGGATCACATTCATGCACTCTGAACTCCGCCTTCCGCCTGTTCGTCGCGCACACCGCGAGGATGCCCATGCAATTCTGCAGCTTGTCGATGCACTGGCTGACTATGAACATCTCACCCGTCCCGATGAAGACGCCAGGACCCGGCTCATCCAGGACCTTTTCTCGGAGCGGCCCCGCCTCGAATGCTATCTCTGTGTCATCGACGGGACTGCCGTGGGATATGCATTCGTAATTGAGACCTATTCGAGCTTTCTTGCCCTGCCAACCCTCTACCTGGAAGATCTCTTCGTCCTTCCCGAATACAGGGGGAAGAAGGCGGGATATGCGCTGTTCACGGCGATGGTGGGTGAGGCCCACGCACGACGATGCGGAAGGATGGAGTGGACGGTGTTGGATTGGAACCAGCTCGCAAAGGATTTCTATGACCGCCTCGGTGCGAAGCACATGAAGGAATGGCAGCTGTATCGACTGGTGAGGAACGAGATGGAGGAGATCCTGAAGAATCATTGAAGAGGTCATTTGCTTCCCATCGTTTCCTTTGCTAAATTGGAAATCATTTTTCGTGAACGAGAGATCTCTGTGGGGACCGTTTCGGCGCTCTCCGTTTCAAACGTGTTCATGACCTTTGCCTTCGTCGAGTACTGCTTCCAGGTTCCCGCCAACCGGATCGGCTATGGACAGTTCACGGCCGCCCAGATGAAGATCATCCAGGAAGTGATCACCCTCCTGGTCTTCGTTGTCTTTTCGATTCTCTACCTGAAGGAAGAATTCCATTGGAATTACAGTGCTGCCTTCCTTTGCATTCCTGGAGTCGTCTCTTTCGCTTTCCGAACGTCCTGACACGCCTCCCGCTCTCGTCGGGATTACTGTTTGGTATCATGATGGGATGCACTCCGGCTGCAACGGCACAGCAAGGTGAGCCTGCTGCCCATTCCGCGGGTACCGTGTTCTTCCCCCGCGACCGTATCTTCCCGAAGTTCTATGCTGATGGATCGGTGGAGCAATTTTCTCTCGCCAAGGACGCGATGAGCAAGCGGATTGTCGGAAGCATCGGCGGGATCCAGCGGGTGGTGCAGCTGTCCGATGGATCCGGGACCATGTTCCAGGTCGGCATTGGCGCAACGGTCTACGGAAGCTTCATCAGGCAGCCCTCGGTCCTTCAGGTTGTCAACGCTGACTTCTACGTCGATTTCCCCCTCGACATCAAATTATCGGACCGCTTCGCGCTCCGCACCGGCTGGGGACATTACAGCGCCCACCTTGTCGACGATGGGATCGAAATGTTGAACCTTGCATCGATCAATTATGCGAAGGATTATATTCCCCTCTTCGGGGCATACGAGATCCCGGCGGTCGCAGCGACGGTGTATGGCGGCGTCCGGTTCGATTACTTCACCATTCCGGAGCGGAACGCTCACTACCTTTTTCAGGTTGGAGCGCAGGGAGGGGACATTCCCGTTTCTTCCTGGGGACATTTCTATGGCGCCGTGGACATCAAGATCCGGTCAGAAGTGAACTGGGGCACAACGCAAAGCTATCAGGTTGGCCTGAAATTTCTGGAACGGGGATCGAGCGCCTTTCGCGTCGCCTACACGTACAGAACCGGCATCGATGACCGCGGCCAATTCTACCAGAACCGTACGACCGTCAGCCTGGTGGGGGTCTACTTCGATCTATGAGCAGGCGACTGATATTCTCCACGCTGGCAGCCATCATATTGTTGCGCACCGTGGCATTCCCGCAAACAGTACCCGCAGACAGCACCCGGCCGGACAGCCTCCAGGGAAAGCATGAATTCTGGTCGCGCTGGAACATCGCACGGCTGGGAGCCGTGGTGCTGGTCGGGGGCACGCTTGCCTACGGGGCGGGAGTCTGGTGGGTGCACGACTCCCGTCCTTTCCACTTCTGGAATGAACCGTGGTGGGGAGATGCAAACGGCGTGGACAAGATCGGTCACATGTATACGTCCTACTTCATGTTCCGCGCTTTGCATGAGACATTCCTGTGGGGAGGGCACGACCCGGATGCTTCGTTCTGGTGGGCGACCGGCATTGCGGCCTTCCACGGGCTGGCCATCGAGATCGGAGACGGATTCAGCGATTACGGATTCGATTACCGTGACGTGACGTCCAATTACACCGGGCTGGCTTATGCGATGCTTCAGTCGAAGGTGCCCTTCTTCCAGAACTTCGAGATCAAGTGGAGCCTGTATTATCCGATGGACCACCACTCGTTCAAGGTCAATGACCTGTATGACTATCACATCTACTGGATGTCCGCACGCGTGCACGAGCTGCTTCCCAGGAGCCTGAAGCCGTTTTGGCCTGGCTTTCTTCAGATCGCATTCGGCCTCGGAGCCAAGGATCATACCATGCGACGAACCTACGTTCTTTCGTTGGATTACAACCTGGAGAAGATCCCGGTGGAAGGACAAGACATCAACCTCATCAAAAAACTTCTCAACATGTTCCATCTCCCCGCCCCCGGCGTGAAGTTTTCAAAAGGGCATGCGCCGGAATATCAGTTGCTTTTGCTAAACTGAGGAAATCAGGGTGTCGGGACCGGGGCTGGGGATTAGCGACACGGTATCCCTTCTCTCTCTTTTCATCTCTCGCCGCTGTTCACCCATCTGTGTAATTGGTTCTTGTCGCCCCTGGCACCTGTTTCTTTTTTACCTCCGAGTGTAGAATCCTCACAATTTTCAGCCCGGGACCATTGAAAATCTCTCACTTTCCCCAGTTTTTTCTGGCAAGGATTTGGTTCAATTTTCCAGTCAGAACAATACGGGAGCGTCATGAATATCCTCCTCGTTGACGATAACGAAGACTACTTGATGCTGATGAGAGAAGCGCTCTACATGAGCGGGTACAATGTCCATACCGCACATGACGGCATCGAAGGGTGCGAGGTGCTTGCTTCGAAGGAGATCGACCTTATCATCTCGGACATCAGGATGCCGAGGTTCGACGGACTGAAGCTGCATGCCTTCGCACGGGAAATGGAGCGTTACAAAGACACAAAGTTTATTTTTATCTCCGGGCTGAAAGAAGCCTATGCCGACGCCGTCCACCTGAATCCGAAGATCGACTTCTTCCTTGACAAGACGACACCGCTCAAGGAGATTGTCCGCCTTGTGAATACCCTGATCTTCGGGTGCTTTGAAGGAGCCTGGGTGTAGTGCCGCTTCAGAGACTCCGGGCAAGCACAAGGAGTCCCCTGGCGCTCTCGAGAGCACCGGCACTGTTGACGGCCTCGAGCAGGGCTATGTACACGCCGATGCGTGCAACCGCTCCTCTCTCATCTCGCCCGTCCCAGATTATGCTGCCAGCCGGTCCCCCCGGTTCATTGTTCGCAAGTCTCCGGATGAGCCGCCCGCGGATATCATAGATCTTGAGATTGATGATGGATGTTTGGACCGGCATTTCATAGTGAATGACGACCACATCGTCGATGCCGTCCCCGTCGGGGGAAAAAGGATTTGGCGCACATGAGAGCCGCGAGGCGGCAAGAGAGAATCCCACGCTGATACTGTTGCGCACGCAGGGGGTCCCGCCGGCCGCGTCAACGGAGGTGCCCCAGTTCCGCGGGTCGTTCGAGGATATGCGTGAACTGATCCGCTCGAGCGATCGGCCTGAAGGATCCGACAGGTCCGGGTTGTGCCAGGCGGCGGAATACATCACGCTGTCGATCGTCACACCCAGGGCATCGCGGATCACCACGGCATCACCATCATTGTTCAGGTTGAGGCGCCCCGCGCCGAGGATCGCGACGAGACGCTGATCCACGTTCACGAGAGGAGGAAATTGTCTCACGAGAGCCGAGTCAGCGGCGAGCACCAGGCATTCGCCGGGATGCATGACCCGCGCGGCAGCCGCGATCAGCACCTTCCCCCCCGAGCCCGCCAGGTCGGTCACCCCCCATCCTTTCAGGTCTACGTCACCGTCAGCATTATTCAGGAGCTCCACATATTCACTTCTGCCGGTGCCTGGATCCGCCATGATCTCGTTGACAAGGACGGCACCGCGAGCATATGCCCGCATTGCCGTGCACAGAGCATGATTGTCCGCTGCCCGCTCGTCGGCGGGAAAATCGGCAACGGCGATAAGCTGATGAAAGCCGGGAGGCAGGACAAGCGCAAAGGACAGGCGCAAGGAATCGCCGGGGAGCAGAGGCTCTTCCGGAACCGATCGCCCCGCCAGCTCGCCAGGCGCCGCCAGGGAGTCAAAGTCTCTGTCATCATAGACCATCAGAGCATAACCTCCGGCAGGCATTTTTCCCGGGTTCCGGACGAGCGCAACAAGAGTATCGACGGGGCCAGCCGGAAGGAAGGCCGCGGCAACCGACAGATCATAGGAGAGGCGGAGAATGGAGTTCGGGAATCCGGGCGTGGCCCCGGCGCCAGACGCGCATGTCCCCCAGGTGGTCTGCGCCGTGGAGGGCGCATCGGCGTCACGGCGCTCAAGCGAGCATCCCCCATTGCTGCCTCCCCACTCCGGCCGATACACGAGGCTGTCCACCGTGCGTTCCTGCGCGTCAAACAGCACCAGGGCGTCGCCGCCGTTGTTGAGTGACGGAAAACCCGGGACGCTCATCACAGCGCATGGCAGCACGCCCCGGGCCTCGTGGAGAGCAGTGGAATCCCTGGTCAGGAGAAGATAACCCCCGGCCGGAACGATAATATCCACCGCCGGAAGAAAATGCCTGGAGGCTGTCGCATCAGCGATTTGCCACTTCTTGAGATTCACCGGTTCGTTTCCGTGGTTCAAGATCTCGATCCACTCCGGTTCCGGGCTAGAAGGGGCGTACATGATTTCGTTCACGACCACATTGAGCGCGCCGGACTGTGGAGCGGAGTTACCATGCTGCGCTGCAAGGGTCAGGAGCAGAAGGGTAATTGCGGTCTGGCGTGGCATGGGCTCTCCTCCCGGACTGAGTAGTTTGGGACGCGCTCTATAGTTAATACTGCGAGGGGGAGGTTTTTACGAAGGCGAAGACGACTGTTTTTAGGTTGATTTTCTTGGAGAGTTTCCCTATATACCAAGGCTAAACCTCACCCCGGTCGTGAAAGAAGCAAGAAAACAGCACTGAACTAACCGAAGTGGCACGAGCCATGGCCCACAAAATTCTGTACGCAGATGATGATCCGAGTATCCGGGGTGCTGTGCGGGGCCAAATTACCGAGCAGGGGTATGAACTTGACGAAGCGAGCGACGGGGCCGAAGCGATTCGGTATCTCGGGAAGAAAACATACGACCTGCTGCTATTGGACATCAATATGCCCGGCATGTCGGGCCTGGATGTGCTCAAGTTCATCAAGGACGAGGATCTCTCGTGCCGGATTATCATGTTGAGCGGCAGGCTTGGTTTTTCCGTGGCCACGGAAGCCCTCAAGCTTGGCGCTGACGAGTACATCACCAAACCCTTCTCTGTCGAGTTCCTTCTCTTGACGATCAAGAAGGTCCTGGAGAAGTCCGGACGCACGGCCTCCTAAGCCGGAAACGGTCCTGAAACCAGAAGAAGCGACCTGGCGGGTCGCTTCTTCTGTTTTTTGTCCCCTCGAGAGCCGGGATCATGTGCCGGAGCTGTAGTCGTTCATGTACTTCTCCTGCTCGTTCGAAAGCTTGTCGATCTTGATCCCCATCGTCGTCAGCTTCACGAGCGCTATCTGCTGGTCCTGTTCGGCAGGAATATCATGAACAGTCTTTTCCAGCCTCTCTCCCTTCTTGTGGTGTTCGACAAGGCGAAGCTGGGACATGAACTGGTTCGCGAACGACATGTCCATGACTTCCGACGGGTGTCCTTCCGCCGCAGCCAGGTTCACCAGCCTTCCCTGCGCAAGCACGTAGATCCGTCCTTTGTTCTTCAGCAGATACTCCTCGTTGTTGTCCCTGATCTCCCGGCGCGATTTCATCAGCTTGGCCAGATCGGTCAGGTTCACTTCGCAGTCGTAGTGTCCCGTGTTGCAGACGATAGCGCCTTCCTTCATCGATTCGAAGTGGCGCTTCACGATCACGTCCTTGACGCCCGTTGCGGTAATAAAGATGTCGCCGATCTTTGCCGCCTCGTCCATCTTCATGACGCGGTAGCCTTCGAGCGTCGCTTTCAGGGCGGCGGTGGGCTTCACCTCGGTCACGATCACGTTCGCGCCGAGTCCCTTTGCGCGGAGCGCAACGCCTTTGCCGCAGTGACCGAAGCCAGCCACCACGATATTCTTTCCGGCAAAGAGCACGCTTGTGGCGCGCAGGATGCCGTCCAGCGTCGATTGGCCCGTCCCGTAGACGTTATCGAAGTCCCACTTGGTCTCCGCGTCGTTGACTGCGATGACCGGATATTTCAGCGCGCCGTCGGCAGCCATCGCGCGCAGCCGGTGGACGCCTGTGGTAGTTTCCTCGGTGCCCCCGATGACAAATTTCTCGGCGAACTCCGGATGATCCTTGTGGATGGTAAAGATCAGATCGGCGCCGTCATCAAGCGTGAGGTTCGGATGGAGTTTAAGGGTTTCCTCGATGCACCAGTAAAACTCCTTGACGCTCAGCCCGTGCCACGCGAACACCGAGATTCCGTCGTCGGCGAGCGCCGCGGCGACCGCGTCGTTGGTAGAAAGCGGGTTGCACCCGCTCCAGCTCACCTCGGCGCCGGCGGCAACGAACGTATTGACAAGCACGGCGGTTTCCTTGGTCACATGGAGACAGCCGGCGATGCGATAGCCCTTGAAGGGCTTGGTCTTCGCGTACTTTTCACGCAGCGCCATCAGCACCGGCATGCGTGATTCGGCCCATTCGATGAGCTTTTTGCCTTCGCCCGCGAGCTTCAGGTCGGCTACTTTATACTTTCCTTCCTTATGGTCCATTGCCTCTCTCAGAGTGTGTGATTACTTGATGGCTTTCGTCAGCGTGTCGACGAGATCGAGCTTTTCCCAAGTGAACTCTTTTTCTTTTCGCCCGAAGTGTCCATAGGCTGCCGTCTTGCGGTAGATCGGGCGGAGCAGGTCGAGCCGCTTGATGATGCCCCGCGGGGTCATGTCCACTTCTTTCATGACGATCTTGTCCAGCTCGGCATCGGGAATCCGTCCGGTGCCAAAGGTATTGACATGAATGGAGACCGGCTGGGCGATGCCAATGGCATAGGCAACCTGGATCAAGCACTCATCGGCGAGGCCGGTCGCAACGATGTTCTTGGCGAGGTGGCGCGTTGCATACGCGGCACTGCGGTCCACTTTGGAGGGATCCTTGCCGGAGAATGCCCCGCCGCCGTGCGGCGCCCGGCCGCCGTACGTATCGACAATGATCTTGCGTCCTGTGAGGCCGGTATCGCCGTGCGGCCCGCCGATTTCAAACCGCCCGGTCGGGTTGACGTGTATGACCATCTTCTTGTCGCGCAGCTCTTCCGGTATCACATCGAAGATCACGTTGTTCACGACGTCATGGTAGATGCGTTTCTGCGACACGTCGGCATCGTGCTGCGTGGAGATCACCACGGTGTGCACGCGCACCGGCCGTCCGCCGTTGTATTCCACCGTGACCTGCGACTTCGCGTCGGGACGGAGGTAGGGCATGAGTTTCGGTTGTTTCTTCCGGATATCCGCAAGGCGTTTCACCAGCTTGTGCGCGAAGATGATCGGCATCGGCATGAATTCGGGGGTCTCGTTCGAGGCATAGCCGAACATCATTCCCTGGTCCCCCGCCCCGCCCGTGTCGACGCCCTGCGCGATGTCCGGAGACTGGGAATGGATGCTGGAAATCACCGAGCACGATTCCGCATCGAAGCGGTATTCCGCCTTGGTGTAGCCGATTTCCCGGATGACCTGGCGCACGATGTCCTGGACCTCGATGTATGCCGAGGTAGTGATCTCGCCGCCCACGAACGCCAGACCGGTGGTCACAAATGATTCGCACGCTACGCGCGCGTGCTTGTCCTGTGCAATAATGGAATCCAGCACTGCATCCGAGATTTGGTCACAGACCTTGTCGGGATGTCCTTCCGACACGGACTCGGAGGTAAAAAGATATGACATGGAAACGCCTCGATGTTATATGCTACACAGTGATTTAGTCTGTTTCAATCTCCGACGAGCCGCCGACGTTCAGCCGCTTATAGCCGCCCGTGACCACCGAATCGTTCCCGATGATTGAGTGGTCCAGCAGCACCCTGCTCACCTTCGCGCGTTCGCTGATGATCGAATCGCGCACGACCGCTTCAGTGATTTCGGCATAGTCACCCACCGTTGCGTACGGCCCGACCACGCAGTTCCGAAGCTGCGCGGTGGGAGCAATGTACACCGGCACGTTGATCACCACGCCGTCAATGGTCCTGTCGGTCGAACTTTTTTCAAGCAACGACCGGTTCGTGGAAAGCAGCGTCTCCGACTTGCCGCAATCGTACCACCCCTCCACATTGAAGGTCCGCATTTTCTCGCCGCGTTCGATCATCAACTGCAGCGCATCGGTAAGCTGATACTCTCCTTTTGTGCGCACATCGCGGGCGACGATCTCCTCGAGGCAGGATACCAGCAGGCGAGGATGAATGAGATAATACAGCCCGACCACCGCGAGATTGCTCACCGGCTGCTCCGGCTTCTCCTCCAGCCTGGTGATGAGCCCGTCCTGCACCACGGCCACGCCGAACCGGCGTGGATCATCCACCGCCTTCACGCCAAGCGCCGACGTGTCGCCAGAAAGCACCGGGCCGAGATCCACATCAAAGATCGTGTCGCCAAGGATAATGAGCACCGGCTCGTCGCCGATAGTGTCGCGTGAGAGATATATGGCGTGGCCGAGCCCCTTGCGTTCTTCCTGCTCGACGTACTGTACGCGGAAATCAGGATAGGTCGTCGCGAGATACTCCTGGATCTTCTCGCTCATGTGCCCGACGACAATCGTCGCCTCGGTAATGCCATCACCGATGATCTTATCGAGAATATGGCCCAGAATGGGCTTCCCTGCCACATTCAACAGCACCTTGGGGAGTGTAAACGTATGCGGACGCAGCCTGCTTCCTACTCCTGCAACGGGAATGATCGCACGCATTGAAAGGATTTACCCAAATCGTGACAAAGGACTGGCATGACGAAACCGCATCAAAGGTACGGAAGAATCGCTAGAGAATCAAGGAAAGAAAACCCCGTCCCGTGCACTGGGTCACGTGCTGTGACCTGCGTAACGTTCTCCGGAATGAATTGATTCTCATGAGTGAAATGATTACTTTTTTGCAAATCTCCACCTGACCGATCACACTCCGATAATGTCAAAGGACCCGGCTTCCCGCAAGACCGTCTCACGCAAGAAGCAACATGTGGACATAACGTTGAATCGCGACGTGGGATTCCGCGAGAAGCGGACCGGGCTCGAGGAGTACGAATTTGTCCACAATGCTCTCCCTGAGCTGAACCTGGCTGAGATCGACACCTCGACCGGGTTCCTTGGCCATACTCTCTCGCTTCCGTTCATGATCTCTTCCATGACGGGAGGATATGCAGACGCACTGGCCATCAACCGGCACCTGGGAGAGGTATGCGAAGAGACCGGTATTGCCCTGGGCGTGGGAAGCCAGCGACAGGCGCTCGAGAGCGAGGAGTTTCATCGGACATTTAGCGTCGTCCGGGAGGTCGCCCCTACAATCCCTGTTGTGGGCAACATCGGTGCGGCCGAAGTGGCGTCCATGAAAACGGCGGACCCGGCACGCAAGCTCGTGGATCTGGTCCGGGCAGATGCCTTCGCGGTCCATCTGAACCCCCTTCAGGAATTTCTCCAGCCGGAGGGAACTCCGCATTTCCGGGGAGTCCTCAAAGGGATTGAGATGCTCGTGCGCTCCCTTCCTGTCCCCGTGATCGTCAAGGAGATCGGCGCCGGCATTTCGCGGCAGGTGGCCCAGCGGCTGCTTGACGCCGGGGTAACCATCATCGACGTTGCGGGCGCCGGGGGAACCAGCTGGGCAGGGGTGGAAGTGCTCCGCAACCGGGACCAGGAATTTGCGTCCCGATTCTGGGACTGGGGTATTCCCACCGCCGCAGCTCTGCGGGAGACGGCCTTGTTGAAACATGACAGATCGTTCACGTTGATCGGCTCGGGGGGCATCACCTCGGGTTCCGATGCGGCAAAGTGCTTCGCCCTCGGCGCAGATCTGGCAGCCTCCGCCAGGCCGATGCTCGCCGCTCTCCATCACGGAGGGACCCGAGCACTGCGGACGCTTCTCATTTCATGGGCGAAAGAATTGCGAGGCATTATGTTCCTGACCGGGTCCCGGACGCTGACAGATCTTCAGCACGCTCCCCTTGTCCATCGGCAGACCCCATGAAGGGAAACGCTTTTGACAGGCGGTACGCCGCGCTCCGGGAGATGATCGACAGCCGGACCGCCGCCCTGGCACGGCGGGGGAAGCCGGCTGATCTGAACGAGGGATGCCGATACGTTCTCTCGGGAGGCGGGAAACGTGTCCGGGCGGTTGTTGTGTTGTTGTCATGTGAAGCGGTCGGTGGCAGGATCGAGCGTGCGCTGGACGCCGGGGTGGCGGTAGAGACATTGCACAACTTCACGCTGGTGCACGATGACATCATGGACCGTGCAACATCCCGGCGGGGAAGGCCCGCCGTCCACGTGCGCTGGAACAGCAACACCGCGCTTCTGGTGGGCGACAGCTTGATGGGACTGGCATACATCAGCCTGTCGCACGCGGCCAGGCGCGTAAACGCACCGCTGGTGGAGCTGTTGACGCAAGGACTGCTCGAAATCTGCGAGGGGCAGGCGCTTGATCTGGAATTCGAACAGCGAAGCGACGTCACGGTCAAAGAATACTTCACCATGATCGAGAAGAAGACCGGCCGCCTGATCTCGGTGGCAGCGGAGATGGGAGGGTTGATCGGTGGAGGATCGCCCCGCCAGACCCGGGCCCTGCGGGAGTTCGGCAGATACCTGGGGCGCGCATTCCAGCTACAGGACGACGTGCTGGACGTGGTGGCCGACCAGACGCGCTTCGGGAAGCCGATCGGCGGGGACATCCTCGCGGGCAAGAAGACTTTTCTTTTGCTCAAGGCGGCGGAGAGCGCCAGGGGAAAGGACCGGGCCTTGATCGCAAGGATGCTTGCGGACCAGGGGACCGTCCCTCCTTCCCGGCGCACGCGCGTGATCGCAGAAGTGACCGCGTTGTATCAGCGGTATGGCGTCATCGCGGAGGCCAAGCGCCAGGTCCGTCGGAACACGACGCTCGCCGTCGCCGCGCTCGGGGCGCTCCCGAGGAACCGGGCAACCGGCATGCTCCGGTGGCTGTCGGAAGCACTGGTGCACAGGATTTCCTGAGTGAATTGGCGCTAGGACTCCATGGTCGAACGCGAAATTACCATCAAGAACAGGTCGGGCCTCCACACGCGGCCGGCGGCTATGCTCGTGAAGGCCGCCGCGCGGTTCCGATCCGACTTCTTAATCCGCAAGGAATCGTTTGAGATCAACGGCAAAAGCATCATCGGTGTGATGACCCTGGCCGCCGAACAGGGATCAACGCTGCACCTCAAGTTCGAGGGACCCGACGAGGAACAGGCCGCGGCCATCATCGTGGACCTGTTCGACCGGGGCTTCGACGAGGACTGACAGGCCGATCCGCCAACATGAAGTGGCATCAGCATGGACACGTTGCAGACAATCGGACAGGAAGTGGTCATCAAGGGCATAGCAGCCGCACCAGGCATTGCCATCGGGCCGGCGTACCTCTACAGCAAGCATGTTCCCCGCGTCGAGACAAGACCGGTCGCTCCCGCCGACGTTGACCCTGAACTCCAGAGGCTTCACGCAGCCATTGCGCGCTCCGAGAAGGAGCTTCAAAAGATCCTCTCGTTCGCCGAGCAGAAGCTCGGCTCGCGCGATGCCAAGATCTTCGAGGCGCAGATCATGATCCTCGGAGATCAGATCCTCATGGGCACGATCGATGACCGGATCCGGAAGGAACTGAAGAACGCGGAGTGGATCGTGTTCGATGAGATCGGAAAATACAAGAGGCTCATGCTCGCCGCCTCCGACGAATACATGCATGAACGCGCGCACGATGTCGATGACGTGACGAATCGTATCATCCGCAATATCCAGGATCAAAAGCTCTTCTCAAGGCTGGAAGGCGAAGCCATCGTCGTGTCGGAGACCCTGACGCCGGCCGACACGGTCATCTTCAGCCGCAACATGATCCTGGGCTATGCCACGGACCTGGGCGGCGTCACCTCGCATGCCGCCATCATCTCCCGGTCGCTGAAAATCCCGGCTGTGGTGGGACTCCGCTCCGCCACCAAGCAGATCCACACGGGCGCTACCATTGCCATTGACGGCTATGCCGGGCTCATCGTCGTGAACCCGGCCAATGAAACCATGGAGGCGCTCCGGGCCAAGGCGCAGCGGTTCCGGCAGTTTGAAGAGGAACTGGTGGGCCTCGCCGAGCTGGAGGCGGAGACTCCGGACCACAGGGAAATCGAACTCTCGGCGAACATCGAATTCCCCGAGGAAGTGGAATTCGCCCGCCTGCAGGGATCCGACGGGGTGGGTTTGTACCGCACCGAGAGCCTGCTGCTGGGGCGCGAGACCTACCCGAGTGAGGATGAGCAGTTCGAAGTCTATATGAAAGTGGCAGAAGGGATGTACCCGCACCCCGTCATTTTCCGGACGTTCGACATCGGCGGGGACAAGCTCGCACCCGACTCCTATCACGAAGACAACCCGTTCCTGGGCTGGCGGGGGATCCGCGTCATGCTGGACAGGCCGGAGCTTTTCCTCGATCAGCTCCGGGCCATCCTCCGGGCCAGCAGCCGCAAGAACGTGCGGGTCATGTTTCCCATGGTCTCAAAAATGAAGGAGGTACGGGCGGCCAAAGAAATACTCGCCCGGGCAAAGCAAGACCTGACAGCACGCGGGATCCCTTTTGACCCAAAAATAAAGATCGGCGTGATGATCGAGGTTCCCTCCGCTGCAATCCTCGCCGAGGACATCGCCCAGGAGGTGGACTTTCTCAGCATCGGCACAAACGACTTGATCCAGTACTTGCTTGCCGTCGACCGGGACAACAGCTCGGTAGCCGCGCTCTTCCAGCAGTTCAACCCCGCCGTTCTGCGCACCATCCGGATGATCGTCGAAGCAGGGCACAAGCGGCACGTCTGGGTCGGCATGTGCGGAGAGATGGCAGGGGATCCGGTGGCAACAGTGCTGCTGATCGGCCTCGGGCTGGATGAGCTCAGCGTGAATCCCGCCATGCTCCCCGAGATCAAGAAGATCATCCGGTCGGTGAAGTACCGGGACGCCAGGCGGATCGCCGTCAAGATTCTCAGCTATTCCACGGAAGAGGAAATCAAGGAGTTCCTCTCCTCTACCATCAAGAACAAGCTCCCGCAAATCCCAATCGAGTGACCATTCACCGGAGCTCTTATGACACTTGAAGAAATGCACACAGTCGACCCCTCGAACATGTACGGGCTGATCAAGGATTTTCCGGCGCAGGCACGGGAAGCCATCCGCATCGGCAAGGATGCGCCAATCACACTCTCCGTCCGTGGCATCCGCGAGATCGTGCTCTGCGGATTGGGGGGCTCGGCCATCGGCGGGGATCTTCTCAAGAGCTACCTCGGAGCGGAATTGAAGGTCCCCTTTCTTGTGAACCGCCACTATGTCCTCCCCGGCTTCGTGGGGCCGAACACGCTGGTCATTATTTCCAGCTACTCCGGCAATACCGAGGAAACCAACACCGCTCATCGGGAGGCCGTGAAGCGAAAAGCAAAGATCCTGTGCATTTCGTCCAATGGCATGACAGAGACCCTCGCGAAGAGATCCCGGACTCCTTTGATCAAGATCCCGGGAGGGCTCCCTCCCCGCACAGCGCTGGCATATTCATTCTTCCCTCTCCTGATCGCCCTCAGCCGGCTCGGGTTCGTCAAGAACAAATCCCGCGAGATCAAGGAGGCGCTCACGCTGCTCGACGAAAAGTCGGCAGAGTACTCCAATCCGGATCCGGCCGTGAACAGGGCACTCCAGCTCGCCTCGAGTCTATGCGGACGCATCGGCATCATATATTCCTCCACCGAACGCTTCGACGCGGTCAACACACGATGGCGAGGGCAGATGGCGGAGAACGCCAAGACGCTCTGCTTCGGGAATGTGCTCCCGGAGATGAACCATAACGAACTGGTCGGCTGGAAAGTGCTCAAGACCCAGATGCACGAGGCGCAAGTGATCTTTCTGCGCGACCAGGGCGACCATCCGCGGGTGCAGGTGCGAATGGACATCACCAAAGAGGTGATTGGCCAGTATACACCGCATATCGCCGAGGTCTGGAGCGAGGGAACGACACTTCTGGCAAGGATGTTGTCATTAGTTGCGCTGGGAGATTGGATTAGCTATTACCTGGCAATCCTCCACCGCGAGGACCCGAGGCCAGTGGCAGTGATTGACCATCTCAAAAATGAACTGGCGAAGCTATGACCCGGCAACAGAAGACCGCTCTCGTGGTTACCATCATCACGCTGGCGGTCATTCTTTTTATCACGGTATTCCGGAACGGGACGTCTTGGTAGGTGGTTGGAGAATATGTGGTCGTGGGGTTGGGTTCAAGATGAATCGTATTGAATACCGGCTGCTCCTCTTTATCCTTCTTGGCTCCGTAACGGTTTCGACCGTCAGCGCACAATTCTACTACTTCGGGCGCAATAAGATTCAATACACCGATTTCGAATGGCACGTCCTGAAGACGCAGCACTTCGATATCTATTATTATCCGGAGATGCAGGCGCTGGCGGAACGGGGGGCGTACTTCGCCGAGGAAAGCTATAAGATCCTCGAAACGAAGTTCAACCACTCGCTGAACAACCGCGTCCCGTTGATCTTCTACAGCTCCCACCTGCATTTCGAACAGACGAACACAACCGGCGGGTTCATCCCGGAAGGCGTCGGGGGATTCTTCGAATTCCTGAAAGGGCGCGTCGTTATTCCGGCCGATGGCTCCATTCCGCAATTCAAGCATGTGATCCGGCACGAGCTCGTGCACGTCTTCATGTCAAGCAAGATCAGCCGGGTGCTCAGCGACCACAGGAAATCTTCGGACCTTTCCCCTCCCCTCTGGTTCACTGAAGGCCTGGCGGAGTACTGGTCCACCGATTGGGATTCCCAGGCTGAAATGGTGATGCGCGATGCCGTGTTGAATTCCACCGTCGTGGGGCTCAGCGATATGGACCGGATCTACGGCACCTTCGTGATGTACAAGGAGGGGCAGAATGCCCTGCAATACCTTTCCAGAACCTATGGCGAGGAGAAGATCCTGCTGCTCATGGAGAACTTCTGGAAGGAGGGATCCTTCAGTGACGTCTTCAAGATCACCATCGGGAAAGGGTACAAGGAATTCGACGAGGAATGGCTCTACGCCCTCGAAAAGCGCTATTACCCCATGCTCAGCCATCACGACGAGCCGAGCATGGTGACGCAGAATGTCGTCGGAGAGGGCTTCAACTTCAAGCCGGTCGTATTCGAGCATGATTCCGTGCGCGACGTGTACTTCATCGGCAACAGGACCGGCTACACAGGGATTTACCGGAGGAACCTGGACGACGACAATCCCCTGGACGTCGGGGAAAATGTGATTCAAGGGGAACGGTCGAACGATCTCGAGGCATTTCATCCGTTCTATGGAAGGATTGACATCAACAAGAACGGCCTGCTCGCTTTTGTCACAAAGAGCGGCGAAACCGACGCTCTGCACCTGTACGACGTCAAACTCGGCGAGATCGTGCGTACCTTCCGCTTCAAGAGCATCGTCGCCATGGGTTCTGCCTCGTGGGCTCCGGACGGTCAGCGGCTCGCTTTCACCGGGATTGACATGGGAGGAAACAACGACCTCTACATCCTGGACACCGAAAACGGGGCGCTCCAGCGGCTCACGAACGACTACTATGACGACCGTGACCCCGCGTGGTCTCCCAGGGGGGATGCCATCGCTTTCAGCTCCGACCGTACAGCCTCCGGGGGGGACAAAGGCACATACGACCTTTTCCTCTACAACCTTTCCACAGGCTCCATAGATTATCTGACCTACGGGAATGGGAGTGCGGGCGCTCCGGCCTGGTCAAAGGACGGGTCAAAGATCGCGTTCACATGCGATCTGGACGGGGTGCAGAACATCTGGATGATGGATATCAACCGCCGCTTTCACGGCGGCATGCGGTCCATGACCCAGGTGACCGAATTTACCACCTCGGCATTCGATCCAACCTGGACCTCCGCAGGCGATCTGGTTTTTGATGTGTTTGAGAAGCTCAGCTTCCGGATCAAGATGATCCGCAACGCCGTGGCGCGCTTTGATACTTCCAGGACGGTGCGGCTGGTGGACCTGTATGACAAGGAGAAACCATGGGAAGCGCGCAGCATCGAGGGACTCTCGAAACTGGAACGATTGAAATACCACGGGGAATATAGCCTCGACGTGGCGCAAAGCGTCATCTCCACAGATCCGGTGTTTGGAACAACCGGAGGCGCATCGCTGGCGCTCAGCGACCTCCTGGGGAACGAGCAGTACTATTTCCTCATCTACAACAGCGCGGAGACTCAGTCAGATCTGCTTTCGAGTTTCAATATCGCGATCTCCCGCATGTCCATGGGCCAGAGAACAAATTATGCCTATGGTATCTACCGCTTCAGCGGCAGGCGGTATGACATTACTGACCCTGCAATATACTACTATGAGCGGGTTTTTGGCGGATACTTTGCCCTGAGTTACCCTCTCACAAAGTTCGAGCGAATTGAGACAGGGGTCAGCCTCAGCAACTCCAGCAAGGAAGTGGACGTAGTGACCCAGGACCGAAAAGCCCTGCTGCTTTCCAACTCGATATCGTACACGCATGACAATTCGCTCTGGGGACCCAGCGGACCCCTTGACGGCAGCCGGTTCAACGTCACGCTTGCCTATACATCGGACATCCAGTATTCCAACGTTGACTACTTCAGTGTGATCGGGGACTACCGCCATTACTTCCGCCTCTCCACGCGAAGCGCATTTGCCTCGCGGTTCTGGATATTCTACAACCGAGGAAAGGAATCCCGCCTGTTCGTCATGGGAGGGAGCTGGGACCTGCGCGGCTACCCGCGCTGGAGCATCCGGGGGGAGAAACTCTGGCTCACCAGCCAGGAACTGCGTTTTCCGTTCATTGACCAGTTCGCAATCCGCTTCCCCTTCGGAGGGCTCAGCTTCTGGTCCATTCGCGGGGCGCTCTTTTTTGACGCCGGAAGCGCATGGAACAAAGTATACACCGAAACTCTGGGGAGCGTGGGAGGGGGACTGCGCATGAACCTGGGAGGCGTTCTTGTTTTGCGCTATGATATTGGGAAGCGCATTGAGGACAATTTCAACCATTTCCAGACAGGGCTTTTCCAGCAGTTCTTCTTTGGATGGGACTTCTGATGAATGCGCGGATCTTTTTATATCGCTTGACCGTGGTGCTTTTTCCCCTGATCGCAGGGGGAGCATTGCTCTGTGGGTGCAGCGGTATCAAGATCGAACGTCCCTTGCGCCTGCAGGAGGGGGATTGGCCTACGTTTGCCGGTTCACCTTCCAGGACTGCGCAAGCAAACCGCCCCATCGTACCTCCACTGGTCCAGGAATGGGAATTCGACGCCGGCGCAGGGATAGGCAATGGGTCACCCCTCATGGTGGACGGCACGCTCATCGTGGGCAACCTCCGGGGAGAACTCTATGTGGCAAACGGGCAGACGGGAAAACGGATCGGTTGGATCAAGCTGGGAGATGCGATACAGGGTTCTCCGGTGGTTGATGGAAGTATTGTCTACGTGGCCCTTTCCAACTCCAGCGGATCGCTTGTGGCGTTCGATTTACGGAGCGGGAAAACCCAATGGAAGCATGACTACGGCGATATCGAGGTCTCCCCGCTGCTGTTGAACCAACGGCTCTATGTTGGGAACACCCGGGGGGAGTTTTACTGCGTCCGGCCGCTCGGGGGAGAGACAATTTGGAAATATGAGATCCCCGAGAACGCGCTGCACAACGGGTTTCGCTCTTCGCCTGCGGGACAGGGGAAGATCGTCGTCATTGGAGGAGAGAATGGGATCATCTACGCCTTTGACGCTGAACAAGGAACAATACGCTGGACCTTCACGACCGGATCCGACGTTGTCGGGGCGCCCTCCATTGCGGACAGTCTGGTCTTTGTTGGCGACCTCGGCGGAAGGATGTATGCGCTCGAGCTGCAGAGCGGCCAGATGAGATGGCGGTTTGACTCCGGCTCACCGATCTATGGAAATGCCGCAGCCGCCGACAGTACGGTTTTCTTCGGCAACCTGGCTGGCTCACTCATCGCTCTCCGGGCCAACAGCGGGACACGAGTCTGGCAGAATGCTCTGGGAAGTCCGATCAACTCGGGCCCGGCGGTGACAGGCGGGTACCTCTATGTCGGAACACTCAAGAAGTTCCTGTTCGCGGTGAGGACCAGCGACGGGAGCATTGCATGGGCCCACGAACTGAGCGGCAGGGTCAAGACTTCGCCCGCTGCTGTTAACGGCCAGCTTCTCGTTGCAACGGACGATTGGGTGGTCCTTTCTTTCAAAGGGAGTGCACAATGAGGGGAATCCTGGCACTTTGTGTCGTGCTGCTCTGGAGCGGGCTACAGGCTCCGGCACAGGATGCTGCTCCTTCTGACAGCGCAGCCGGAAAGAGCATAACCATCCAAACCGATGTGGACAGTGCCATCGTCTTTATTGATTCGCTGAACATGGGGCACACGCCCCTCGTTGTGAGAGATTTGCAGCCCGGTTTTCATCGCCTGAAAATCGTCCATCCCGACGTCACAAATTGGCTTACCGGCAGCATTCTCGACAGCGTTCAGATTCATCCGGGTGAGGAGAGGGTTCTCCGGTACTCCTTCGGACGGCGCTATCTTCTCCTTTCGATTCCTTCCGGGGCCGACGTATTCATTGAGGACTCGCTGAGAGGTTCGACTCCTTTCCTTGTTATCATTCAAGGGACGGACTCGATTCCATCGATCGCCCTCAAGAAACCAGGGTATGAGACCGCAAATGCGAGCCTGGGCGAGGCCCGCAGGGGTGTGGCAACGGTCACACTGAAGAAGGTCTGGGGACCGGATTCTGGGACAGAGCAATCGGAAGAGATGTCACCAGAACAAAAACCTGGCACTTTGCGCGTCTATCTGGCGGGTGCGGTAGCCGTAGGGTTTGGCGCAGCTGCGGCCTATTTCAAGATTCAGGCGGATGACCGGAACGATCAATACCTTGCGAATCAGGCATCCTCGGGACGCTCCCAAATACGGGTATATGACACCGCCTCAGCCATTTGCCTGACTCTTGCGGAGGTCGGGTTTGGGTTCTTCACCTATTTCCTCTTGGCAGAATAAGGGCGTTCGCGATTCCTTGACTTTGAAGGTCTGACCACATATATTTCCCAAGCGGTTTTTGTTTTTTCGGTGTATTCCTTCCATATACATGAGCGAGGGCACTCTGAACCCCACAGCAAAGGACGAGATTGAGTTCCTCAAGAACGTCCCTATCCTCTGCGACCTTGAGCCCATGGATCTTGAGACCATCGGGAAGGTCGGAGTGCGGAAGAAGTATAAGAAGGGGAGCATCATTTTGCTGGAGGAAGAGGCGGGCGCGGCGCTGTTCGTGATTGTCTCCGGGAAGGTCAAAATCGTACGCATGGATGACGATGGGCGGGAGGTCATCCTGTCCATTCTGGGTGAGAGCGATTTCTTTGGCGAGATGGCCATTCTCGATGGGCTTGCCCGATCTGCAAGCGTCGTTGCTATTTCCAAGTCCGAACTGTTCATGATCCACCGGCGGGATTTTCTGAAGCTGCTTCACGATTTCCCTTCGGTGGCTATTGCTCTCTTGAAAGAATTGACCATGCGTCTGCGCAAGGCAGACGCCCAGATCAAAAGCCTGTCGTTGAAGGATGCGGCCGGCCGGGTTGCCAATGTCGTGCTTCAGCTGGCTGACGATATAGGCAAGATCCGGAAGGGCCGGGTGGAGATCGATGAGCTTCCGCTTCAACAGGATCTCGCCAATATGGCGGGGACGTCCCGTGAGACGATCTCGCGAATGATACACGCGTTCATCCGCGAGGGGCATCTCGAGATCGAGCGGGGGAAACTCATCATCAACGACTATGAGAAGTTCAAGAGCAGATATCTCTGAGTCTCAATCCGTTCTTTTAGCTGGGCCGGCACCGCATGGATGAGAAAGCCGATCTTCATCTCCATACGGTGTATTCCGATGGAGCTCTTCCCGCTGAGACACTCCTGCAAGAAGCCAAGCTCGCCGGGCTCACGACAATCAGCATCACCGATCATGACAACACGGGAGCGATCGACGGAGCAATCGCCGTCGGCGAACGGCTTGGCATCGAGGTGATTCCCGGCGTCGAGCTGAGCACCAATGTGGGCTCTCTGGAGGTCCACCTCCTGGGCTATTTCTTCGACCACCGGAACCGGAAGCTGCAGGACTACCTTGCCCTGTTCCGTGCTGAGCGGCTGAAGCGCGCGGAGCGCATCGTGGAGAAGTTGAACGGCCTGAGCATCCCGTTGTCGCTGCCGGCGGTGCTCCGGCAGGCGGGCTCGGGATCGGTCGGACGGCCTCACATCGCCAACGCGCTGCTCGAGGAAGGGCTCATCGGCAGCTACCACGAAGCGTTCCTGAAGTTCATCGGGTTCGGCAGGCCGGCATACCAGGAAAAGTACCAGATCTCGCCCCGCGACGCAATTGCGTTGATCTCGGAAGCGGGAGGACTTTCGTTCATTGCACATCCGGGCAATGCCATCGAAGAGACGGTGTTGCTCGGGCTCATCAAAGAAGGCGTTGACGGTATCGAGGTGATTCACCCCTCGCACTCCATGGAGCGCACCGCACATTATCGCGGCATTGTCAGCGAGTATTTTCTGCTTGCAAGCGGCGGATCGGATTTCCATGGGGGGAAGAAAGGTGACCGCGATGCTCTTGGCAGATACTACATTTCGCAGCTGGATGTCGATATCATGCGGCATCGCTTGCACTGATGTTGCTTCTGCCGCGGACTCCGGTGTAGTAAATCTCGAATGCCCTGAAGTACCGGCAGTCGAGGCAACGCAACTAAACAGGACCCATCGTGGAAACGATCCAGGGAACATTGAACGCGACAGGCCGGTCGTTCGGCATTGTCGTCAGCAGATTCAATAGCATCGTCACCGGACGGCTGCTTGACGGGGCATTGGACTGCTTGCTTCGTCATGACGCCGATGAACGAGCCATCACCGTGGTCTACTGCCCGGGGTCATTCGAGATTCCCCAGGTGGCCCTCCAGATGGCCGCGTCGGGACGATTCGATGCCATTATTGCTCTCGGCTGTGTTGTCCGGGGAGAGACTCCTCATTTTGACTACATCGCTTCGGAAGCCGCGAAGGGCATCAGCCAGGTGGCTCTGCAAACCGGCGTGCCCACGGCCTTCGGCGTCCTGACAACGGAATCGCTCGAGCAAGCACTCGAACGGGCCGGGGCCAAGTCCGGCAACAAAGGATGGGACGCGGCGCTCACGGCGATCGAGCTTGTGCAGATTTCTCATAAACTCTCTGGAGGGAAGAAGCGTCCGAAAGCGTGAGGCGCCGGACTCTGACGGCTATGATGAAGCGAGGGTGGTCTCTTCTTCTGTTGACGATCCTGGGTGCGACGGCTGCTCAAGCCGGAATCGGTACCTGGAGAAATTTCACGTCCATGAAGGATGTGAGCAGCGTTGCGCAGGCCGGAACGACTTACTGGGCCGCGACGAGCGGGGGCCTCTTCAGCTGGAAGGAAGGATCTTCCACCTATCAGCAGTTCACAACGGCGGAAGGGCTTCAAACCGTTGATCTCACCGCGGCGGCCGTTGATTCCTCCGGCGACGTCTGGGCCGGAGCTACCAATGGCGTCATCCATGTGCTCACTCCCCAGACTGGGGTTCTCCGCACGCTCCTGAGCATCGCCAACTCGGGACAGACCAACAAGGGCATCAATGCCCTTTCGGTCTATGGCGACACCGTGCTGATCTGCACCGATTTCGGCCTCAGCCTTTTTCGTATCGAGAAGTTTGAGTTCGGCGACACCTATTCCCTTTTCGGCTCCATTCCCCCGGGCACCAGGGTTTCGGTCCTTTCCGCGGTGATGTTCCAAGGGTATCTCTGGGCAGCTATCACGGACGGCCAGTCGAACACATTCATTGCCCGCGCCAGCCTTTCTGACCCCAACCTTATCGCTCCCTCAGCCTGGACGTTGTACACCGTTGCGCCAGGCGCGCTGGTCACCGGCGTTACCGTGGGGAACGGGCGGGTCTACGCAGGAACCACGAAAGGGCTCTTCTTCCTGGAAGGAGAAAGCTGGACAGAAGTCACCCCGCTCTCGGGAGCCAACATCCTGTGCATGTACGGCTCGGGAAACCAGGTCCTCGTCGGAACCAGCTCCAGTCAGATCTTCTCTGTCGACGCCGCGGGCAGCATGCAGCAAGCCGGCAGTTCCCTCCCGGCCACGCCGAGGTCGCTGTCCGCAAGCAACAGCGGCACGCCAGTCGTCGGCACGCTGGGCACCGGCATACTGTCCTTGAATTCCACCTGGACCTCCCATTTTCCGAACGGACCGAATTCCAATCAGTTCGTCAACGTGACGGTCGATCAGAACGGCATCGTCTGGTGCGCATCGGGCGCCGCCTCCGGACAAGGGATCTACCGGTATGACGGCACCCAGTGGATCTCGTTCACGCGGACAAACACCCCGCTTCCC
Organism: uncultured Bacteroidota bacterium; assembly: GCA_963809695.1. Lineage (GTDB taxonomy): Bacteria > Bacteroidota > Ignavibacteria > UBA10030 > UBA6906 > JAGDMJ01. Next base: position 691,615 of record CAWEKI010000006.1, on the reverse strand, counting down.
ATCGACGAATTTTATCGGGTCACCGTCGGCTGCAACGGCTCCGTCTGGGGCAGCTCCTGGGGGCGCGGTGTCGTAGAGTTCCCCGCAGGCGCACCCGTCGTTGATTCCGCGCATATCTTCAACCGCAACGTTGGGATGGGCTACACCCCGAACCTTTCAGGGGATCAATTATTTGTTGCCACGAGCAACGTTGTCTGCGACGGACATGGCAACACGTGGCTCAACGTGTTCAGCGCGAATGACAAGCGGGCCCTGGCCGTCAGGACGCCCGATGGAACATGGAGAACCCTCCCCGCTTTCATGGGAGGTATTCCCCTGGTCGAGTTCGCCTGGGGGACCATTGATCGCGGGCTCGCTGTCGACGCCAATGACAATCTCTGGGCAGTGGTCCATGATCAACCGTACGGGGGAGTCGTGAGCTTTGGCAATGCCGGAGAAATTGACAGCACCGTGTTTGCGCGCGTGACCTCCGCGCAGGGGCTTCCCAGCGACGTGGTCCGGACGATTGTCGTGGACAAAGAGAATTCCCTGTGGGTGGGAACGGACAAGGGGATCGGCATTATCCTCGATCCCTCCAATCCCCTTCGCACCGGGGCGGTGGCAATTTACAAGCCTCTCTTCGGCCTGGTGGTCAATACGATTGCTGTGGATCCGCTCAATCAGAAATGGGTCGGGACGAGCGCCGGCGTGTTCCTGCTATCTCCCGACGGGACCCAGCAGCTCGCCTCCTATACGGTGGAAAACACCGGCGGGAAGCTCATCGATAATGACGTCAAGAGCATTGCTGTGGATGAGAAGAGCGGGACCGTTTACTTTGGGACAAATGCCGGGCTGGCCAGCCTCACAACCTCCGGCGCCGCTCCGAAGACCTCGTTCGACGGGCTTCGGGTGTATCCGAACCCGTATTATATCCCGGCCTCCGTTCCGCTTACGGTGGACGGGCTCATGGAAAATTCAACGCTCAAGATCCTCACTACCGACGGGGCGCTGGTGCGCGAAGTGGAAACCCCCGGGGGGCGTGTCGGCTATTGGGATGGCACGGACCAGAAGGGAAATGCGGTAGCCTCGGGCATCTACATCATTGCTGCGCATTCGGAAAGCGGGGCAAGCGCCAATGGTAAAGTTGCGGTCATCCGTAAGTAACATCATGCTGTGCTCACTGTTCCATCAATCTCAACATCATTAAGAAGGAGGGTGTGGACTTGGACAACAACGGCTACAAAGATGAGATTTTTACGAAGCGCGTGAGAGCCGGAAAGCGCACCTATTTTTTCGATGTCAAGGCAACGAAGTCCGAGAAGGACTTCTACATCACCATCACCGAAAGCAAGCGCGTGGGTGATGATGAGTACGAGAAGCACAAGATCTTCCTCTACAAGGAAGACTTCCAGAAGTTCAAAGAGGCTCTGGATGAGACTGTCGAGCATGTCCAGAGCCAGCTCCTCGAGCATGCCGAGGTTGTCCAGCCTCAGTCCTGAGCCGATCCCGGGCGATAAGGCAGGTCGACGGGCAATGAGCCGCGGCCTGCCTCGCCCCCCGCCGGCGGCGGGGGGCGAGGCTCGTGGTGCCTGGAGTCTGCTTTGTTGACATTTCTCCGGCCTTTTCTCCCCTGCGCCGGAATCCCGTTCCTCATAATAGCATGTGCGCGCATGGTCCCCGGCGGAAGTCTGCCTCCCGTCACCGGAGGAGTATGTCTTGACTCTGGTCGGTATTGTCCGTATATTGGTATGTTTTTCCTCAGGGGACGGGATAGAGAGGTAGTTTAAGGTATGAAGATTCAAGTTGGAGGGCTGTCCGAGGGGGTTCATCAGTTCCATTTTGATGTTTTGGCGTCGGAAATCGGGCTGGGGGAGGGGTTTTCGGAGGTTCACACGGATGTTGTGCTCGATAAGACCCCCAATCAGATTACGCTGAAGGCAGCCATTCACACGGCTGCCGATTTTTGCTGTGACCGTTGCACCGCGTCGTTCGCTTCTCGTCTGGATTCCGCATATCAGATGCACTACATCTGGGATAACGAGGACGCCGGCCAGTACGATGCTGCTGAAGTTCAGGTGATCCCTCTGGGGAGCACCATCATTGACATTACAGAGGACGTTCGACAGACCGTTCTCATTGCTGTACCTCTCAAGCTGCTCTGCCGGGAGGAATGCCTGGGGCTCTGTCCACACTGCGGAAAGGACCTGAACGAAGGCCCCTGTGACTGCAGGTCAGACGAGGTCGACACCCGGTGGGACAAGTTGCGAGCACTGCAAGACCGGAATTCACAAGATTCACGATAGAGCAAGGAGCGCGGAGCGCATGCCAAATCCAAAACGACGTCATTCCAAGACACGCGGCCGCAAACGCCGTACTCACTATAAGGCCACTGCTGCGGCATCGGCGGAATGCCCGAATTGCCACACGCAGAAGCTCCCTCATCGTGCCTGCCCTAACTGCGGTTACTACAATGGACGTTCGATTGTAGTTCCTAAGGGATCATAAACCGCCCGCGGGTCACGTTCAGGATACCCCGGACTAACTTCTTCGGCTCCACGCGCACTTGACGCCCCAAAGCTCACACATATGCATAGCTGTCGACGCGATGGGGGGTGACTTTGCCCCCTCCTCTGTTGTCACGGGAGCGTTCGAAGCACTGCACGAAGCCCGGGGGAGGTTTTCAGTCATTCTTGTCGGCCAACAGGAGAAGATCCTGGCCGAGATCGGACAAAACCGGGACCTGGCAGAGGACGAAGCGGTGCGGGATCACTATACCGTTCAGCACGCGGACGATGTGATCGAAATGCATGACTCCCCCACCGCCGCGTTGAAATCCAAACGAAATTCCTCCATCGGCATCGGCTTGACACTCCAGCGGGAGCACCGGGCCCAGGCCTTTGTCAGTGCGGGCAACACCGGCGCCGTGATGACGGCGTCGACACTGATCCTGGGGAGGCTGAAGCGAGTCGGAAGACCAACGATCGGCGCGCTGATCCCGACGGCAAAATCCCCCTGCCTGCTGGTGGACGCAGGGGCAAATGTCGACTGCCGGGCGAAACACCTGCTGGAGTTCGCCCTGATGGGGTCCATCTATGTCTCCACCATGCTCGGCAAGCCCAATCCGCGCATCGGCCTGCTGAACATCGGGGAGGAAGAATCGAAAGGGAATGCGGCCAGCGTGGAGGCATTTGACCTCCTGAAGGGGAGCACGCTCAACTTTGCGGGGAACGTGGAGGGACGCGACCTCCTCAAGGGGGAGGTCGATGTGATTGTGTGCGACGGGTTTGTCGGGAATGTACTCTTGAAGTTCGGGGAAAGCATCCCCTCGTTCTTCAAGGCGAAGGTTACACACCTTGCGGAGCGAAGCATCCGGCAGAAGCTCATCGCGCTTCTTGCACGGGGAACGCTGCGCGGCATCATGAAAGAACTCGATTACCAGGAGCATGGCGGCGTTCCGCTGCTTGGCGTCGAGGGAGTCTCCATCATTGGCCACGGCCGTTCCACACCGAAGGCGATCAAGAACATGATCTTCCGGGCGGAAGAAACGGCCGTGCGGCAGGTCCACCGCCGCATCGAACAAGCCATGTTACAATTACCCGAATAAGGAAAGAACACCCTTTTGAAGAGACGCGCAACTATTACCGCTGTAGGTCACTACGTTCCGGAGAAGATCCTCACGAATGCCGACCTCGAGAAAATGGTCAATACCACCGATGAATGGATCCGGACGCGGACCGGCATCATCGAGCGCCGCATCTGTGAAGACGGCGCGAGCGCCCATATGGGTGCGAAGGCGCTTACGGCGCTGCTTGAAAATCGGGGTATGAAGGCCGAAGAGCTCGAGTTGATCATCGTTGCCACTGTCACGCCGGATATGTTCTTCCCTGCCACGGCCTGCCTGATCCAGGAGCAGGTCGGCGCCAGGAATGCCTGGGGCTTCGACCTCTCAGCCGCCTGCTCCGGCTTCCTGTTCGCGTTGGTGTCCGGCGCCCAGTTCATCGAGTCGGGCCAGTACTCCAAGATCGCGATCGTCGGGACCGACAAAATGAGCTCCATCACCGACTATACCGACAGGAACAACTGTATTCTCTTCGGCGACGCTGCGGCCGCCGTCCTCCTCGAACCCTCCAACAATTCCGACGAAGGCATCCTGGACTCCATCCTCCGCTGCGATGGGTCGGGAGAAAAGTATTTGAACATGAAGGCGGGCGGCAGCGCCCTGCCCGCATCCCACGAGACGGTAGACAAGCGGCTTCATTACATCTATCAGGACGGGAAATCGGTGTTTAAGGTGGCCGTCGTCGGCATGGCGGACGTGTCGGCGGAAATCATGGCGCGCAACAAACTCACCGGCAGCGATGTCGACTGGCTTGTCCCCCATCAGGCGAACCTGCGCATCATCGACGCCACCGCGCAACGGATGGGACTCGACCGAGCGAAGGTCATGATCAACATCGACCGGTACGGCAACACGACCGCCGCAACGATTCCCCTCTGCCTCTCGGAGTGGTGGCAGAACGGGAGGCTGAAGAAGGGACAGACAATTGTGCTGGCCAGTTTTGGAGCAGGTTACACCTGGGGTTCCGTGCTGATCCGGTGGACCGCCGAGAACGCGAGGCCTGCCTGACGCATGAAACCCACTGCGTGGATATTTCCCGGACAGGGTTCGCAATATGTGGGCATGGGAGCCGACTGCTTCCATGAAGCTGACGACGCAAAGGCGACGTTTGCCACTGCGGACGCCGTGCTGGGCTTCCCGCTGAGCACGATCTGTTTCAATGGCCCTGAGCTGGAGCTCCGGCAGACACAGAACACGCAGCCGGCGATCTTTCTGCACAGCATGGTGCTCGTGCGGCTCATCGGGCAGGACGATGCCCCCGCCATGGTCGCCGGTCATTCCCTCGGCGAGTACTCCGCCCTTGTGGTCGCGGGCGCCCTGACATTCGAAGATGGCCTGCGCCTCGTCCGGTTGCGGGGCGAGTTGATGCAGCGGGCCGGTGAGCTGGAGCCGGGCACCATGGCTGCGGTAATCGGGATGACGCCGGAGGCAACGATCGACATGTGCCGCGAGGCAAGCGCGGCAGGCGTTGTGCAGCCGGCAAATTTCAACTCCCCCGGCCAGATCGTCATCTCCGGTTCCGTGGAGGGCGTGCGGAAAGCCATGGAGCTGGCGAAGCAGCGGGGGGCAAAAATGGCGAAGGAGCTCGTTGTCAGCGGCGCATTCCATTCTCCCCTCATGGGGAGCGCAAAGGAAGGGCTCCGGGCTGCACTGGAGACGACGGCCATTCGGGACGCACGGATCCCGGTATACACGAACGTCACCGCCGAACCGGTGACGCGCGCCGCGGAGATCCGAAAGCTGCTCTATCAACAGCTCTCCAGTCCGGTCCGCTGGGAAGAGTCCGTGCGGAACATGGTGCGTGATGGCGCCGCCCGCTTTGTGGAGATCGGGCCGGGCAAAGTGCTGCAGGGACTTGTAAAAAGGATCGACCCCGCCATGGAAACCGGCGGCGTGGACAAATACGGGGACATCAAAAAGGATTGAGGCACCGTGGCTGAGAATCGTCCTGCCCTTACCATCAAGGGCTACACATTTTCGCACGAACTCTTCGAGAAGGGATTCCCCGCCGACGGGGGGCCGTGCAAGTGCTCGTCCGTCTGCTGCGAAGATGGCGTGTATGCCGACATCGCTGACCGCGAGAAGATTCTCTCCCACAAGGAGATGATCAAGCGATACATGGATGACACGCAGACGCGCGACGAGGCACATTGGTTCGAGCAACGGGAACGTGAGGACAATGATTTTCCGTCTCGCCGTTGCGTCGGCACGGAAGCGTTCAACGGCAAGTGCGTTTTCCTCGACAAGTTTGGCCGGTGCACGCTTCAGGTCGCGGCGGCGGAGGAGGGAATGCACAAGTGGGAACTCAAGCCGTTCTTCTGCGTTCTTTATCCCATCGAGGTGACGAAGATGGTCGTGAGCTTCGATGACATGCTCCAGGACGAGCAATTCTGCTGCTCCATCGGACACGTGTTCGTGATGCCGCTCTTCGAAGGTTGCAGGGAAGAGTTGACGTACCTCGTCGGCCCGGACGGATTCCGGGAGATGGAGGAGCATTATGCGGTATTGCAGGCCAGGGAGCAGGCGGTCAACACACACACAACAGGAGCTTGACGCATGAGACTCAAGGACCAGGTGGCGGTCATCACGGGCGGGGCTCAGGGAATCGGGCAGGCGATCGCTGAAGCCTTCGCCGCCGAAGGGGCAACGATCGTGGTGTCGGATATCAACGCAGAACTGGCGCAGAAAACGGCAGACGAGATCGCGGCGAACCATGGCGTCGCCACCCTGGCGTGTGCGGGCGATGTGTCGGCAATGGCGGATTGCGACAGGCTGATGCAGGCAGCGCTGGATAAGTTTTCCCGGATCGACATTCTGGTGAACAACGCCGGGATCACCCGCGACAACCTGATCCTCCGCATGTCCGAGAAGGAGTGGGATTCGGTGATCAATGTGAACCTGAAGGGGGTGTTCAATTGCACCAAGGCGGCTTCCCGCTCCATGCTCCGGCAACGCAGCGGGAGAATCGTCAACATCGCCTCGGTCGTGGGGCAGATGGGCAACGCCGGTCAGGCGAACTACTCGGCCTCCAAGGGAGGGGTGATTGCCCTCACAAAGACCTGCGCCCGGGAGTTTGCCTCGCGCAATATCCAGGTCAACGCCATTGCGCCGGGATTTATCCGCACGGCAATGACCGAAAAACTGAATGAGGAGGCGAAAAAGAAGCTGGCCGAGATGATACCGCTCACCCGCCTGGGAGAAGCCGAAGATATCGCAAAAGCGGCCCTCTTTCTCTGCAGCGGCGATTCTTCGTACATTACAGGACAGGTCCTTGCCGTCAACGGCGGCATGTATATGTAAAACTTGTTGCAAAATAGCTCGGATCTCGTAATATTCAGGAAAGTGTGCTTTTCGTACCATCAATCAATACAATTACACAGGAGGTCAACGTCATGGCAGATATCGAGACAAAGGTGAAAGAGATCATCGTCAACAAGCTTGGGGTTGATGACGGACAGATCACCCCCGAAGCGTCATTCACGAATGATCTGGGTGCCGATTCACTGGACACCGTTGAGCTCGTGATGGAATTCGAGAAAGCGTTCAACCTCCAGATTCCGGACGAAGACGCCGAGAAGATCGGGACGGTCGGCGATGCAATCAACTACATCAAATCCAAGACCGCATAACCTATGACCGGCACTCGTAGAGTCGTTGTCACGGGGCTTGGCGCCCTCACCCCGATCGGTCTGAGTATCGAAGAGTTCTGGAAGAATCTCATCGAAGGGAAGAGCGGAGCTGGTCCGGTCACCTATTTCGATGCGTCCGGTTACGATACTCATTTTGCATGCGAGCTTAAGGGATTCAACCCGGTGACCTATCTGGACAGGAAATCGGCCCAACGGATGGATCCCTTCGCGCAGTTCGCGATCATTTCCGCGGATCTGGCAATCGCTGACGCGAAACTCTCTGCAAAGGACTCTGATCCGGACCGTATCGGGGTTGTGTACGGGTCGGGCATCGGCGGCATGAAGACCTACGACACGCAGTTCAATAACTATATCCAGGGAGGCCCGGGGCGGATCAGCCCGTTCTTCATCCCGATGCTGATTCCTGATATTGCGTCCGGTCAGATTTCCATGAAGCACGGGTTCAAGGGGCCAAACTACGCGACGGTCTCCGCCTGCGCCACGGGGTCGCATGCGATCGGCGACGCGTGCCGCCTGATCCAATACGGCGATGCCGACGCGATGGTCTGCGGAGGGTCGGAAGCGCCCATCACACCGATGGGCCTGGGCGGGTTCAACGCCATGAGAGCACTCTCCACACGCAACGATGCTCCGGAAAAAGCCAGCCGCCCCTTCGATCTCACCCGTGATGGTTTCGTCATGGGCGAGGGGGGAGGGACGCTTGTGTTGGAAGAACTGGAGAGCGCCCGAAAACGGGGAGCACGTATCTACTGTGAGATGGCAGGCGTCGGCTTCACGGCTGATGCATACCACATGACTGCCCCGCCCGAGGGAGGAGAAGGCGCCGTGCGCTCCATGCGCCGCGCCCTGACCGACGCAGGCATCACTCCCGATCAGGTGGATTACATCAACGTGCATGGCACATCCACGCCCCTCGGTGATATCAGCGAGACACGGGCGATCAAGACGACCTTCGGCGATCACGCCCGGAGGATCGGCATCAGCTCCACCAAGTCGATGACCGGCCATTTGCTGGGCGCGGCAGGGGCGGTGGAGGCGATCATCGCAATTCTTTCTTTGGTGCACGGCATCATCCCCCCCACTATCAACTACGAAACCCCCGATCCGGCATGCGACCTGGACTACACGCCCAATACTGCGGTGCGGCGGCCAGTGCAGTGTGCGATGAGCAACACGTTCGGATTCGGAGGACATAATGCAACCCTCCTGGTAAAGAAATACACCGGAGACTGATGCATTGACTTCTACAGACGTATAGTATGTCCTGGGCGCCACAGTTCCTGAGAGCCATTCTCCGCCGTCGCCATGCGGGGACGCCCGGGGAAAGCGAAACGACAGCGCATACATTTCCGGACAGCCAGCTGCGGCGCCTGCAGCGGCTGCTCGGGTATCGCATCCGCAACGGCGACATCTTTGCTCAGGCCCTGCTGCATCGCTCCTTTCTGCAACGCCTCCCCCAGACAACACGCTCGAACGAGCGGCTGGAGTTTCTCGGGGACTCCATTCTGAACCTCGTTGTAGCCGACTACCTGTACCACAGATTCCCGCAGGCCGAAGAAGGCGAGCTGACGAAGATCCGCTCACGCCTGGTGAACAGGAAGGCGCTTGCGGCGTACGCGAAGGCCCTCCACCTGTCCGACTTTATCCTCATGAGCCCGAGCGCCGCGCAGTCCATCGGAAAAGGGTACGACGCCATCACGGCCGACACGTTCGAAGCGATTATTGCGGCAATCTACCTGGACGGCGGCATCCAGCCGGCGCGCGAATTTGTGGAGCAGCAGGTCCTCACCGCGATGAAGAAGGGGGCGGTTGTCACGGCGGATGAAAACTACAAGAGCATGCTCCTGGAATATGCCCAATCACAGGGCATCGGCGCCCCCCGGTACCATATCGTCAAGGAAGAAGGACCCGATCACGACAGGACCTTCACCGTGGATGTCATGTTGAACAATGTGCGCCACGGGCGGGGAACCGGCAAGAACAAGAAGGACGCCGAGCAAGCTGCCGCCAGTGAGGCCCTGGAAAAGCTTGTGCGACATTCATCCTGACAGGGAGCACGCGATGACCTTTGTCAACACGGACCAGGACGTACGGGAACTGTTTGCTGCCTCGCGCACGATCGCTGTCGTCGGACTCTCCGATAAGCCCGCACGCACCAGCCACCGGGTTTCACGTTACATGCAGGGCGAGGGCTACACCATCATCCCTGTCAATCCGGCGATCACCCACGCCCTGGGGGTCCGGGCATATCCCGATCTGAAGAGCGTTCCCGAACCGATTGACATCGTCAACATCTTCCGACGGCCTGAATTCGTGTCCGACATTATCGAGGCCGCCATTGCCGTCAAGGCAAAAGCGGTCTGGATGCAGCTCGGCATTGTCCATCCGGCAGCTGCCCGGCGGGCATCGGATGCCGGACTGAAGGTCGTCATGGATCAGTGCATCATGATCGAGCATAGCCGCCTGATGTTTCAAGGCTGACTCATGAGAATTCTCTCATTGCTGCTTTTCCTGCTGTCCGCTCCGCTCTTTCCGGCCCTCCAGGCGCAGCAAGCAGAACCTCAACCCAGCAATTCCCCGCTCGGCATCATCGACACCGTCATTATTTCAGGCAACGCGAAGACCAGGGACTACGTCATTCTGAACGAGATGACATTGCGGCAGGGAGGGATGGCAACGGTTGATGGGATGCGCTTTGACCGGGACAGAATCTACAGCCTCGGCCTCTTCACGCGCGTGGATGTCCAGTACGACTCCCTCGGCGCCATCCACTTTCTCCTGGTTGACGTCGGCGAGCGATGGTACCTCATCCCTTTCCCAATCTTTGGGTTCAGGGATGGGGATCCGAAACGCCCGTACTACGGCTTCGGGGTGTTGCACAATAATGTCGGCGGCCGCAATCAGAAACTCTACGGCTCTCTCGCACTCGGGTATGACCCCTCGCTCGTGTTCTCTTTTGTCGATCCGCTGTTTGACCACGCAAACCGCCTGTATGCGGGAGGGGCGCTCTCCTTCAACCGGGTCCGGAACCGGAGTGCGATCGAATCGGCTATTAGCGGATCGTTCGAGGAGTACCACTACAACATCAACGGGACCCTGGGCAAACGGCTGAGCCTCTATCAGACGCTGGGGGTGAATCTCGGCTATCAGATCGTGGAGGTCTCACAATACCGGGAAGGCCGCACCGTGTCGACGGAAGGGGTCGACCGCTACATCTACAGCACGGTCAACTACACCTATGATTCGCGCGACCTCGCAGAATATCCGAGCCGCGGCACGTTCGTCGGCCTGGGTATCACGAAGAACGGCTTCGGCGAATCGGAGGTCAATTTCACGCGGTACAGCGCGGACCTCCGGAATTTCTTGCCGCTCCCCTACGGATTCACCTTTGCCGCACGAGCCCAGGGAAGCGTTGTCTCCGGAGGCACCGTGCCCACCTACAGCCATGCCTACTTTGGTTACGGGGAAAGGATCCGCGGGTATTTCAAGACGGTCTTCGAAGGGGAGGACATCCTGGGAACGACGCTCGAGCTGCGGTATCCCGTGTTCGGACCCAATACGTACCGCATCCCGTCGCTTCCTCTTCCGCCCGAATTCACCGTCTGGCGCTTCGGCATCAGCCTCGCGATCTTTGCCGACGCCGGAACGACCTGGTACCGGGGCGATAAGCTCACGTTCAACTCCTTTCACTCGGGCTATGGCGGCGGCGTTCATTTTCTTCTTCCCTACGGCTATGTCGTGCGGGTAGAATACGCATGGAATGATTACCGTCAGGGCCAGTTCATTTTCGACCTGCGAGGGTCATTATAGGATGGAATACTTCTACGTGCCTCGATCGAGTGTTTCTCCTCCCCGCCTGACCATTGAGGCCGAGGAATTCCAGCATCTCACGCATGTCATGCGCAAACAGCCGGGGGACGAGATCAGGGTGGTGGATGGAAAGGGAAATGTGTATGACGTGCGCATCGTCGAGATCGTCAGGCGCGCAGCGCGCTGCGAGATCACCGCGCATCGGGTCATGGAGAACGAACCGGGAATTTCTGTCACGCTCGCCGTAGGGATCGTGAAGAACGGCGCCAGGTTTGATTTCCTCGTGGAGAAGGCCACCGAACTCGGGGTCCGCTCCATCGTACCCCTGGCCACCGGGCGCACCATCCCGCAGCATGCCAGGACCGATCGCTGGCAGAAGCTCGCCATCGCCGCGATGAAACAGTCCGGGCGCTGTGTGCTTCCGCAGGTCCTTCCGTTGACCCCGTTCAGCCGATTCATTGCGGGAGTTCCAGGAGCGGGGGATGAACATATCCGCCCTGGACCTCCGCCCCTCAAGCTTATCCTGCACGAAAAGGAAATCCTCCGCTCGCTCAGAGAGGCCATGGCAACCGGACCCGGGGACACCGTGGTGTGTATCGGGCCGGAAGGCGGATTTTCCGAACAGGAGGTGGATGAAGCGGTCCGGGCTGGATTCCTGCCGGTCTCTCTTGGCCCGCGCCGCCTGCGCACGGAGACCGCTGCGATCGCCGCTCTTACGATGGTGCTCTCATGAACACGGAACAGCTTCAGTGGAAGCTTGTGCCCTACGACCGCATCACACCCGATGAGCTCTACGATGCGCTCACCCTGCGGCAGCGGGTCTTCGTGGTGGAACAGCGTTGCGCTTTTCTTGACGCGGACGGGGTGGATCCGTACTCGTGGCATCTGTTCGGCAGGCGGCCGGCGGAGGATCAGTTTCGTGCACCCCTCCTTGTTGCATATCTTCGCATCGTCCCTCCCGGGGGCAGGTTTGAAGAGCCATCGATCGGACGGGTCGTGACGGCGCCCGATGTGCGCAGGAAAGGATTCGGAAGGGTGCTTATGCAGGAAGGAATCCGCCGGACAGCGAAGCTGTTCCCCGGCCGTGCAATCAAGATTTCCGCTCAGCGATATCTGGAAAGGTTCTACGGGTCACTCGGGTTCGTTACCTCCGGCGAACCGTACGAGGAGGACGGGATTCCGCACATAAACATGGTATTGACTCTCGCCCCTGGCCCCTGACCCCCGGACCCCTGCTTATCAGTCGTTCTTCATCTTCTCTTCCACGATAGCCTGGGTCTCATCCAGCATCATCCGGCTCGTGCTGAGCAGCGAGGCGACTTCGTCCGTTTTCCACCCCACGAAGTCGGAATCATCGAGGGAGTTGAGGTTGATGCGGACATTGAGTGCTGCGCCTTCGCATGCCGCATGGAGCATGAGCGCGCTCACACCCGCGTCGCTAATCGAGTTCACGTTTCCCCGCGACGCCACCTCCTGGGCGAGCGCAAGCGCGTCGATGCAATGCTTCATGACCTCAAGGGGGACCATTGTTGCCTCCTTCGTCGCCTCGCGGATGGCCGCACTGCGCAGCGCTTTCTGCGGTTCAGTGTCCTTCGGGAGGCCATAAGCCTCCATCACCTTATTAAAGGCCAGCGTGTCCTTGTCGACCAGAACGGTAAAGGTGGTGCGCAGCGCCTCGGATTGCGAGAGGATTTTCCTCATGTCCGGGTCGACGTCGGCATATTTTTTCTTGCCGATCGTAAGATGGCAGACCATGGAAGTCAGGGCGGCACCGAGCGCTCCGGAAAGCGCAGCCACGCTTCCGCCTCCGGGTGCCGGGGACGATGAGGCAAGGTCGTCGAGAAACATCTTGAGTGTTCGTTTGGAAGGCATGGCTATCCCCTAAAGTTGGAATTCAATGACTTTCTTGTTCAGATCGAACGGCTCCAGATCGCTCAGGCCGAGCCCGTCAACCGCGCGGTTGAGGAGCCTGGCTTCGTCGGCTTCTGCCCCCGCATAGAACCAGCCAGCCATCATGAGAGCCTCCTTCGGCGTCAGCCCGACGATCTCGCTCCCGGTCACCTTCACCCCGAGCGCCGCCGCCTCTTTCTTGACCTCCTCGAAGGCCACATGCGGAGGCGTGACCAGGTAGTTCACCAGATTGATGGAGACCTGAGCAATGTTGTGGGCTTCGAGCAGAACCCCCATCGCTTTGACAGCCTTCAGCGAGCCCGGTACGACGGTCTTCTTTCCCCGCTCGTCGAGGACCGGATCGCCCGTGTCATCCTTCTTCACCCTGCCGCTCTCACGGATGCGCATGGCGATCTCGTTGGCGATTTTGACATCGTTGGTCCCAAGGTTGACGTTATAGGCGATCAGAAACATCCGGGCACCCGTAACGACGGCTCCGCTCTTCTTGTTGAAGAGCGCGGGGCCGTAGTCGGGGACCCATGCGGGATCTTTCAGCCTCTCCTCAAGGCCTTCATATTCTCCCTTCCGGATATCCGAGAGGTTCTTTCGCTCCGGGCGAGTTGCCGCCTCTTCGTAGAGATAGACAGGTAGGCCGAGTTCTTCCCCGACCCGCTCCCCGAACAGATGGGCAAGCTTGACGCAATCCTGCATGGTCACGCCGAAGACGGGAACGAACGGGACCACATCGGTCGCGCCGATGCGCGGATGTTCTCCCTTGTGCGTGCTCATGTCGATCAGCTCGGAGGCGGCTCGCGTGGCTGCATAGGCTGCCTCGACTGCAGCGTTCGGTTCGCCGATAAAGGTCACCACGGTGCGGTTGTAGTCCTTATCCGGCTCAGCGCTGATGAATTTCACCCCCGGCACCGCAGTGATCGCCCCACCGATCGTGTTGATGACCTTGATGTTGCGTCCTTCGCTGAAGTTCGGGACACATTCTACGATTTTACGCATAGACCCGGTGGCTCCTCCGAGGACACAATATATCGTGTCTGCGCTAGAATTCCAAAAGTGTGCCGTTCTTGATCGTTTTGACCACGTGGTTCGTGCCAAAATGATAGGGGAGAAATGCATGATCCGGCACGTTGGCGATGATCAGGTCGGCGTTCTTCCCCGCCTCAATGCTTCCGCATGTTGCAGAGAGCCCAAGCGCCGCCGCCCCGTGCAGCGTGGCGGCACAGAGTGCCTCCTCCGGCGACATGCGCATCTGCGTGCAGGCAATCGTCATCATCAAGGGCATGGAGAATGACATGCATGACCCCGGGTTGAAGTCGGTGGCAATCGCCACGGGGACACCCGCATCGATCAAGGAGCGGGCCGGGGCGTAGCCATGGTTGAGGAAAAACGAAACGCCCGGCAGCAGCGTGGCTACCACCCCCGCATCACGCAGGGCAGCGATCCCGCCTTCATCCACATGTTCCAGATGGTCGGCGGACACCGCTCCCACCCGCGCGGCAAGCGTTGCGCCGCCGAAAGGCGTGAGCTCATCGGCATGGAGCTTCGGCGCCATACCCCAGGCTTTCCCTGCCTCCAGGATCCTGCGCGAGGACTCGAGGTCGAAATATCCCCGCTCACAGAAGACGTCGCAGAATTGCGCCAGCTTCCTTTTCCCGACGTACGGGATCATTGTGTCGATCACGAGCGCTTCATAGGCGGCGTGGTCCTCCTTGTATTCGGGAGGAATTGCGTGCGCTCCGATGAACGTGGGTACCACGCCCATTATTTCCTCTTCCTTCAACTCGTGGATCGCTTCCATCATTTTGATCTCCGCGTCCAGGGTCAGGCCGTATCCCGACTTGATCTCCACGGTCGTCGTCCCCTGCTTCATCATCTCGTTCATGTAGCGGACGGTCGAGCGCTTCAGTTCCTTTTTCGATGCGGCGCGGACTTGCGAGACGGTGTTCAGGATCCCGCCGCCTTGCTGCGCGATTTCCTGATATGTTGCGCCGGCCGAGCGGAGCGCAAACTCGTGCGCGCGGTCCCCGGCAAACATCATGTGCGTATGGGAATCGACGAACCCCGGCAGTACCACCATCCCGGCTGCGTCGATCTCCTCGATGCCCCGGTCAGGCAGAACATGTTCTGCCCTTCCCGCCCACTCGCTCATAGGCCCGGTCCAGGCAATCCTGCCTCCCAGGCAGAGAACTCCCGCATCGCCAATGACGCCCACATCCCGCATCTCTATCCCGGTTTTGAACGGCTTCCCATGCGAAGCGACGGTCACCAGCCGGGAGATATTCTTTATGAAAAGGTCCAAATTCCGCTAATGCTATGATGTTGGGAGGGTGAATAAGCTGAAGCAGTACTGTGCAGCGGATGTAAAATACGAAACATGAGGGTTAGGAGCAAGCAGAGTAGATATGGCAACGAAAGCTTCTCATGGCCATGCGCAGTCTAGTCGGCTCTTTCAGTTTCATTCATCTTCGTTGCTGGATGTACTGCAGAAGCACGGGGGACAGCCGCGGGTAATCTGTCTGTTGCTTCATCACCTCCACATATTTCCCGAAGAAATCTCCCGCCCCGCGGGCGATGGTTTCGGAAAGGGCTGCCCGGCCGAACGTGTTGTCGATCTGCCGTGCGATGATCATGCCGGTAATCGCTCCGTAGTTGTCCCAGTAGCTCGACGTGTTGGCCATCCTGATTAAATCCCCCGCCCTGCCCGGGGGAGTGCGGGGAGAAAGAAGCTCTTCGGCATTTCTGTTGAAATCCGTGAAGGCCGTGCGGACACGCTCGGGCCAATCCATGACCAGCCGCCCGCGCGTGCGCTGGATCAACGTGAGGTAGTAGGCGATCCCTTCATTTTGCGCGAGGTCCAGGAGCTGATCGAGGTAGGTACGAGGCATGGCATAGTACTGTCGCCACACGGGGGAGGTGTCCTTATATGCTCCGAATGCCGCATGAAAGACTTCGTGAGCCACGACGCTCATTAACCAGATAAAACGCTCATCTACATCCGGCCCGTACGCCACGGCCTTGTCAAGGTTCACGACGATCGTCAGTTCCCCCTGTCCTTCTCCCACGAAGGTAGGTGTATCCCCGTGCCATACGATCCTCTGCACATACGCGTCGATATTCTGGTGCCCGAACGCGACAAAATACACCGGGATGCTGGTGGAGACCCTCGCATCCGGGGGAAACAGTTGCTCGACCGTGCTGACGACTTTCTGCCCGAAGTTCCTCCGGCGAAGCTCTACGAGAAGCTCTTTGATGGCTGCAACATTCGCGCGCGCCTCGCCCATCCGGAACGGGTCATCGCCCTGGCTCTGGTTGAACTTCGCCGCTTCAAGGCTTCGCTCCAGATCTGCCTGGCTCAGGGGACGCTGGGCGAGGTAGCCTGTCGTAGCCAACGCGATCTGGCTCCCGCGCAGCCGGGCGATCTCGTCGGGATGTCCGGAGAGGCCGCCAAACAGCTCGGCGGTCTGGTCCGCTGAGGCGTAGTTGAGATTAAGGAAAACGTTGAACTGCGCATAGTCCTGGGCGGCAACAGGAAGAGCAAAGAACAGTACCAAGAAAAAGAAGGCTGTTAAGCGCATACGGTCATTCCCAATCCAAGTCTCCCCATTCCTCATTCTCCTGTTCATTGTAAGATACGGAAAGATTGCTGAGAGTGGAAGTCGATTGGAGTGAATCCAACGTGAAGCTGCTTTACGCAGTCACCTTCACCACAACCATGGTCATGTCATCGTGTTGCGGCGCATTGCCCACGTGGGTGCGCACCTCGTTGGTGATGAACTCCATTATCTTCTCCGCAGGGATCCCATCCAGCACGGATTCTTTCAACAAGCGCTCGATACGTTCGGTACCGAACATCTCCTGCTGGCTGTTCATGGCATCCGTGAAGCCGTCGGTCAGGAGGAAGAGTGTGTCGCCCGGCTGAAGCTGCAACGTCCGTTCCTCGTATACGCTATCCTCTTTCATGCCGAGCGGAAAATGCACGCCGACCGAGTCCAGGCTTTGAACAGTCCCTCCCGATCTCAATATGGGACGGGTCTGTCCGGCATTCGCGAAGGTCAGGCATCGCGTCTGCTGATCAAACGCAGTGAGAAGGAAGGCAACGAAATGGCCGCGACGGGAGTGCGAACACACGGACCGGTTCAGCCTCGTGAGGATCTCGGCGGGCGATGACGACTGCTTCGCCTCGCTGGCAAAGGCGCCGCTGGTGAACACGGCGGACATGGCGGCTTGCATCCCTTTGCCCGAGACATCGAACACCGGAATGCCGAGCTTCGTGTCTCCCCCGCCAAGGCACGAATAGTCGAAGAAGTCTCCGCCCACCTCCCGTGCGGGCACGGACATGCCGGCAATGTCCAGTCCCTGGACTCGCGGATGCCCTTTCGGCATAAGAGACACCTGCACGTCATGGGCAAGCTTGAGCTCGGTCTTGAGCGTCTCACGTTCCTCCCGTTCCAGCGAGACCACCCACGTGACAAGGTTGACCGCGGCAAGGACAAGCGCCCCGGCAACCACGAGCGGCATCAAGCCGGTCCCAACCTTGACGAATGCGGCGACCAGGCCAAGGGTAATAAGCGTGTACGACGTCACGACGAGCCGGCGGCGGTCCTCGGGAATACCTTTAAAGATCTGGTCGCTCCAAAGCAGCGAGAACAGCATCGCATCCAGAAGCCGGATGTCCTGCGACGGTTTCTCCATCTTCTTCCGGATCTCTTCTTTCTGTGTCTTGAGCAGAAGCCGTATCCGTTCCCACATAATATAGAGCAGCCCCGCGACCACAAGGTCCAGCCCGAATCTCGACCAGTTGTGGGCCTGGAGTCCCTCAGAGAACGCGCTGATCAGCTCGAAGACGACCAGGATCTTGAGGAGTAAGACCAGGGTTTTGCGATATCGGATCGGATCGACCATAAGCCGTAGTACCATTTCATTTATATACGGGAAACGCCATCCCAGGATTCAGGGACGGCGCTGTCCAGGCGTATGCTGCCCTTCGGCCTCGAGCGGGGAAAATCCCTCGCACCGGAGCACCGGCAGGCGGGGATACTTCGGGAAGCGCGGGTCAGTTTTTGAGAGAAGACAGTGATAGAACACACTATCCTTCGCGTTCCGGATCACTCCCGCGTGCCGGCAACGCTCACACAGGCCCGGTTTGATACGCTGTGACTGCACGTCCTACTGCCAGGGAATAATTAGATCTGCGGCGCCGGTTCGTGTGCTGCCACCTCTTTCGGGGCAGATTCCCAGAGATGCAGGAGGCAGCCGTCCGGGGTCGTGAATTGGGCAACCCATCCCATATCGCCGACCTGCGTCTTCTTCTTCAGCACCTTGCCGCGCGCTTTTTTGATTTCCTTCAGCTTCGATTCGATGTCCTGCACTTCAATGTACACGTTGACCTGTCCCTTCTTCGGCATCTTCTTCACCATATAGAAGCCGCCGTTGGGTTGCCGTTCTGTTCTGAACAACACATACTTCATGTCAGGAATTTCCTGGAATGTCCACCCGAAGAGACTCCCGAAGAATTTCTGCGCCTTCTTGAAATTGGTCGTCGGGATTTCCACATGGCCGAAATAGTGCATGGCAAACCTCCTGGTTAGTGAGGAACTGGTGCAACTTAGTGATCCGGTCTCAGCATCGGCACAATCACATTCCACTTCTTTGCATTGACGACAGCCCGTTCGTAGCCCGCATCCGCGTGGCGGATGATGCCCATCCCCGGGTCGTACGTCAATACCCGTTGCAGCCGGGTCTCGGCTTCCCTGGTCCCGTCGGCGACAATGACCATTCCCGCATGGATGGAGAGCCCCATTCCCACACCCCCACCATGGTGCACACTCACCCAGCTGGCGCCGCCTGTCGTATTCAGGAGCGCATTCAGAATAGGCCAGTCCGCGATGGCATCGCTCCCATCCTTCATGCTCTCGGTCTCACGGTTGGGAGATGCAACGGACCCACAATCCAGATGATCCCGCCCGATAACGATCGGCGCTTTCACCTCACCGCGCGCGACGAGATCATTGAATATGAGGCCCATCTTCGCCCGCTCTCCGTACCCGAGCCAGCAGATGCGCGCGGGGAGTCCCTGGAAGTGCACTTGCTTCTGCGCCTTCTCGATCCACCGGCAGAGCGGCTGGTTTTCCGTGAAAGTCTCAAGGATTGCGCGGTCGGTGCGATAGATGTCCTCGGGGTCCCCCGAAAGAGCCGCCCAGCGGAAAGGCCCTTTGCCGTCGCAGAAGAGCGGACGGATATATTCCGGCACGAACCCGGGAATGTCGAAAGCAGTCTTCAGTCCGCCTGCCAGCGCCTCGCCGCGGATATTGTTGCCGTAATCGAACGTCACCGCACCATGTGTCTGCAACTCAAGCATCGCCTGCACATGCTCCACGATCGTGGCCTGGGACCGTCGGACATATGTCTTCGGATCTTTCTTCCGCAGCTCCAGCGCTTCCTCGTAGGAAATATGCGCGGGTACGTATCCGTTCAGCGTATCGTGCGCCGAGGTCTGATCCGTCAGGACGTCCACCTTGACCCGCTGCGCAAGGAGTTCTGGCAGAACGTCGGCAGCATTGCCAAGCAGCGCCACAGACCTGGCTTCACGCCGGTCCCGCGCTCTGAAAAGAACCTCCAGAGCCTCATCCAGGGTTTCAGTCATCTGGTCCACATACCCGGTTCTGAGCCTCTTCTCGATGCGTGCGCGGTCCACCTCCACGGCCAGGCATGCAGCCCCATTCATTGTTGCCGCGAGCGGCTGTGCACCTCCCATTCCTCCCAATCCCGCGGTGACCAATAGCCTCCCGGCAAGCGTTCCTCCAAAGTGGCGGTTGGCGCACTCGGCAAACGTCTCGTACGTTCCCTGCAGGATTCCCTGCGTGCCGATGTAGATCCAGCTTCCGGCAGTCATTTGGCCGTACATGGTGAGGCCAAGACCTTCCAGCCTGCGGAACTCATCCCACGTTGCCCATTTCGGGACCAGCATGGCATTGGAGATGAGCACGCGCGGCGCATTTTGGTGAGTCCGGAAAATACCCACCGGTTTCCCCGACTGTACGAGAAGCGTCTCATCATTGTCCAGACTCTTAAGGCTTCTCACAATTGCGTGATAGCAATCCCAGTTGCGGGCGGCCTTTCCTGTGCCGCCATAGACGATCAACTCGTCCGGCCGTTCGCCGACTTCCGGGTCCAGGTTATTCATCAGCATCCGCATCGCGGCTTCCTGGATCCATCCTTTGCAGGACAGTGTTGTACCGCGGGGCGCGTGTATTTCCGATGCCGTCATAGTTTTTCTTCCACAGAAAAAAACAGATCTCCAAACGACCTGACTACTGGCGACTGCTCGTCTGCACTTTTTCCCACACGTTCAGTATGTTCTCCCCGAACACCTTCCTGATCTCCTGTTCCGAATAGCCGAGTTTGAGCAGTTCGGCAATGAGATTGGGATACTGCGAGACGTCCTTCAACCCCGTGGGAAGGCTGTCCCCCAGCCCGTCAAAGTCGGACCCGATCCCGACATGGTCGATGCCCACAAGCCTTGCCACGTGATCGATATGCTTTGCCACGTCGGCAACGTCGGCGAACTCCGGCGGGTGTTCCTTCCGGTAGGCCTCGCTGTAGGCTATCGCCTGTGGATCATTTTTCCCCAGCCCATGATCCTTCAGGTATCGTTCTAGTTCCCGCTTTTGCACTTCGGGCTCCCGCCGGATCTCGTCCTTGAGAAAGGCTGAGCCGAAGTTGATCTGGATGACTCCCCCGCCGGCCGCAAGCGCCTTGATCATGTCATCACTCATGTTCCGCTCGAAGCCGGGAGTGAACGCGCGGCAGGAGGAGTGCGTAGCCACCACCGGCGCGGTCGAGAGCCGGATCACCTGGTAGAATGTGCTGTCCGACACATGCGAGACATCGATCATCATCCCGATCCTGTTCATTTCCGCAACCAGTTGTACGCCGAAAGGGCTGAGACCGTTCCATTTCCTGTCGGGATCGAAGGACGAATCGCAGATGTGGTTGTTCCGCGAGTGTACCAGCGTAATGTAGCGGATGCCCCGCCCGTAAAAATAGCGGACGTTTGCCAGGGCCCCTTCGAGGGCCGCGCCATTTTCTATCCCCATTGCCAGGAGAATCTTCCCTGTCGGCGCAAGGCGGGTCACATCCGCGGGTGAATTGACGAGCGCGAACTTGTCCGGCCACCGGGCGGCGAACGAACGCACCAGGTCGATCATGGTATCTGCGTAGGCCTTCGCCTTCCCGGTGCCTTCCATGCCTGAGGGCACGAACACCGCCGCGAACGGAACTTTGAGTCCGCCGGCTTTTGCCCGGACGTAGTCGAAGTCGCCGCCGGGCGTGCGCACGGAAATATCCTCCATCTTCTCGTGCAGGCGCTCAGGGACATCAATGTGCGTATCGACGATCAGCATTTCCCGTGCGAGGCGGGATGCCCGTTCCCGGAGCTGGTCGCCCTGACCTGCTTGAGGTTGAGCGATCAACGAGCCGGCGGAAGCCATGATGATCAGCACGGAAGTTCCCGAATGGGGCAAATGCATAGAGCGATTTACTTGTATGCAATAAGCGAGATTTCCACGTTCGCCTGCCTTGGAAGATTGGCCACCTCCACGGCAACCCGCGCCGGATAATTGCCTTCCTGGAAGTACCCCCCGTAGACCAGATTCATCTTCTGGTAGTCATTCATGTTCTTCATATACACCGTGGCAGAGACGGCGTGGGAGGAATCGTAGCCTGCCGATCGCAGGATGGTGTTCAAATTGTTCAGAACCTGCCGTGTCTCCTCCTCGATGCTCGCATTCTTCAGCGTGCCGGTGGAATCCAGCGCGATCTGACCGGAGACGAACAGGAATCGGCCGATCTGCACCGCAGGACTGTAGGGGCCGATAACACTGACCGGCGTGATGATCGTGCGCTGCATGGAAGCGTTGGCGAACTCTTCGCGCACGATTCTGCGGAGCTCCTCGTCGTTCGAACGGCAGCCGGCCCAAAAAATGGCCAGGCTCGCCAGGAAGAAGAAGCCGGATGATCTCATGGTCAGTCTCTCGAGATGAGTTTAATCTCCAGCTGTGCCGGCGTGGTTTCGTCGTCCTTCACCAACTTTGCCGACTGAATGGAGGTCAGAGGAACAAGGGTCTGGGTCAACTCTTCTTCGAAGATGATGTAATCTCCAGCAAATTTCTTGAGGATCCCCAGGTTGGTTTTCTGCCCGATATATTGCTTCAGGACGTCAATGAACTTGTTGGGCAGGGCTGCCGAACCTGGAGTCGCCCCCGGTGCGGGGGTGACTTCTTCCGTCTTTTCTTCAGCCTCTTTCACTTCTTCCTTCGGTTGCTCCTTGGGGGCTTGCTTCGCCTGCTCTTTCGTCTGCGTCTTCGGCTTCTGTTTCTTCTGTGCCTCAGCCGGCACTGACCATGCCACCAGGAGGAAGCAGGCGAGAGCAAAGACGGCGATCAGCGAATTGAATCGATGTGCATTCATAGAATCCTCCGTAGGGAATGAGATGGTTGTCTAGAGCTTATAGCCGATTCTTCTAAGGAATTCCTTGCGTGCAAGAACATCGTTCGCCGTTTCCGGTCCCTTCACGGGGAAGCCATCCACGACCCCCAGGATGCCGCGTCCCTGTTCCGTCTCGGCGATAATCACCTGTACTGGATTGGCAGTGGCGCAGAAGATGCGGCAGACTTCCGGCACATTCTTGATCGTGTTGAGGATGTTGACGGGAAAGCCGTCTTCCATGACGATGATGAACGAATGCCCTGCCCCGATCGCGGCGGCGTTCTTCGTTGCGAGCTCAACCAGACTCTGCTGATTGCCGCTGGAACGGATCAGGCAGGGGCCGGATGCCTCGCAAAAGGCGATCCCGAACTTCATGGCGGGATTCGTCTGCACGATGGCTTCGTGGAGGTCTTCGACGGTCTTGATGAAATGCGAATGACCCAGGATGAAGTTCATGTCTCCGGGCTTGTCGATGGGAACAGTGGTCAGGTTCATGGGATTATCCAATATGAGCACTTCAACTTAACGTGCCTGAGATCAAAACACAAGTGACCTTACCCCTGGGGGGGCAGGCTTTTCGCCACTTGTGGCGTGAGAAGCCATTCGAGAGCCGCATCGGGACGGGATTTCCCCGTTTTAACGGTCAGCTGTGCCACCGCGCCGGGCACCATGGCGACCGAGGCCGAAGCCGAGCCGGCGATCAGATATGCGATGAACCCGCTCAGGTCCGGCTGGTGCCCGACGGCGAGAACGTCTCCATCACCGCAACGCATCACGAGCTCATCGTAGAGGGTCTTGTTGCGAAACCCCGGGGCCAGATGATTGGAGACCGAGAAGACGGGGTGCCTGCTGATTTCGTTGCCCATGATCTCGCCGGTGCGTACGGCCCGGATAAGCGGGCTCGTCATCACTATCTCAAGTGCCGGGCAAATTTGCGCCAGGATGCGTCCCATCAAGGTCGCTTCTTCCTCGCCGCGAACGCTCAGCGGCCTGTCGGCATCCCGCCCAACCGATCCGCCCGTGGGAACGGCCTCTGCATGGCGAACAAGGTAGAGATTCATCGTTAGTCGGAAAGTTTCGGGTTATGTGGAATGAACCGCACGGTCCGGGTTGCGAGCTCTTTCTTCCCCAGCCTCAGTCCCTTCAACGTCAGTACCATCTCTTCTCCCGCAATATTCAGCCAGGGATCCGAATGTTCATCCTCGGCCGCGGAGCCGACCAGCGTGAGCGTCCGTTCATCATTTGGCGGCACTGCAGCGATGGTCACCGGCACAAACATATTGTTATACCGGTAGTGCACATTGCGCGAAGAGACCCGGATCGCCCCGAGGGACATGTCCAGCGTGTCCGGGCTCTCGTTCCGTACAATGACCGTGATCTGCGTGGTGATCTTGCCGTCGACCGTGTAACCTGCCGAGAAATCGTACCGAACAGGGGCCTTCGGGTCTGCCACTTTGTAATGCTCGCAGGAGCAGTCATCGTTCATTGCGTGGAATGGATACATGCCGCCGGTTGGCGACTTCACGATTGACGAGCATCCGCCCATCACGATTCCCAGGAGAAGTACCGCTGCCGTCTTCTTCATATCCTCACAGTTCCAAAGAGCTGTAGACAGACACTATGGAGGTTGAACGTACGTCTGCCTGCCGACGAGTCGAGCAGGTTCGACCTACGAGCGTTCTTTCGTCTTCTTTTCCCGTGCCAGCTTCTTCCGTTGCCGCGCATATCCGGGTTTGATCACATCGTAGATCATCCTGATCCTCCGGTTGTACGGCAGGAAAGCGCTCTTCATCGCGTTGATCGTCAGCTTTTCAAGGTCGTCCATCGACAGCTTGTACAGCCGATGCGCGAGCATGAGTTCCCTGGTCATGTTCGTGTCGCTCATCAGGCGGTCGTCGGTGTTCAGCGTCACGCGGAACTTGTACCTGTAAAAGAGCGAAAATGGATGCTTCTCGAGGCTCTCCACTGCGCCGGTGTCAACATTGCTCGTCAGGCAGAGTTCCAGGGGAATGCGCTTGTCCAGAACGTATTGCGCGAGATATCCCATTTTCACGATCTTTCCCGGCTCATGCGGATCCAGGCCGATGTCCTCCGTCAGCCGGGTGGCATGCCCGATCCTGTGGGCGCCGCACCATTGGATGGCCTGCCAGATACTCTCCTTGCCAAAGGCTTCGCCGGCATGGATCGTGATGTTGAAATTCTCGCGCTGAATGTAGTGAAAGGCGTCCACGTGTTTCTTCGGCGGGAATCCCCCTTCTTCGCCGGCAAGATCAAAGCCCACCACTCCGCGCTCCCGGAAATCGACGGCCAGCTCGGCCATCTCCTGTGAGAGATTCATGTTTCGCATTGCACATATGATCAGCCCGTATTCCACATCGAAGTCCGCCTTTCCTCGCTCCAATCCTTTCAGGACGGCGTTCACCGCATCATCCCAATGTAACCCGTGTTCGGTATGAAAGACCGGAGCGAAACGCGACTCCACATACACGACACCGTCACGGTGCATATCTTCCATCATCTCGTAGGCCACACGTTCCAGCGCCTCATCGGTCTGCATTACAGCCGCCGTATGCGCGAAGCCTTCCAGATAGAGGGGCAGACTTCCTCGTGCCGCTCCCCGGTGAAACCACCGGGCCAGCTCATCGGCATCCTGCGTCGGGAGCCTGGTGTAATGGTTCTCCTTCGCAAGTTCAAGGATCGTTGAAGTCCTCAGCCCCCCATCGAGATGGTCGTGAAGCAAAACCTTGGGCAGGGTCCGAATGAGTTTTTCCGAAAGTCTCATGCAAGAAGACGATAGAGGGGGTAAGCCGGTTTGTAATATTGCCATAGTAACAAGAAACGTGCTAAAAATCAATCCATTGTTGACTTTTAAAAGCCTTTTGTCTATATAGCGTGATGCACACATCGTGGAAACCTCATGGCCAAAAAAGAATTCTCCGTACTGGTTGTTGATGACGAAGAAGCATTTCGGTACATGCTTTCCGGGCTGTTGACGCGGGCCGGATACGCTGTTGATACGAGTGTCGACGGCGTGGCCGCCATCAATGCGGTCCAGACGAAGCTGTACGATGTGGTTCTCTGCGATCTGAAGATGCCCAAAGTGGACGGCGTGGAGGTGCTGAAGTTCATCAAATCGAACTTCCCCGGCGTCGAAGTGGTGATGCTCACCGGGATCTCGGATGTCCGGATCGCAGTGGAGTGCATAAAGCTTGGAGCCTATGATTTCATCACCAAGCCGACCACCTCGGATGAGTTGCTCACATCCATCCAGCGCGCACTTGAGCGCCGGCAGCTTTTGATCGACAATGTCGTGATGAAAGGGGCTTTGGAGAAACTGCAGGGGCAGTTCGAGATGGTGGGCGAGAGCGCTCCGTTCAGAAAGGTCCTTGAAATCGCCGCCAAAGTTGCCCCCACCGAGTCCACCGTGCTGATCCAGGGACCGAGCGGAACCGGAAAGGAGCTTGTTGCACACTTTATCTACCAGCACAGCGGCAGGAGCAATGAGCCGTTCGTCACACTGAACTGCGCCTCGATCCCGGATACCCTTATCGAAAGCGAGCTTTTCGGGCACGAAAAAGGGGCGTTCACCGATGCCCGTGCGATGAAACAGGGCATCGTGGAAATTGCCAACAAAGGGACCCTCTTTCTCGATGAGATCGGTGACATCAGCCCGATCGTCCAGCCAAAGATCCTCCGTTTCATTCAGAGCGGCGAGTTCCGGCGCGTGGGGGGGAACACCACATTGAAGGCCGACTGCCGGATCCTTTCGGCAACCAACAAGAACCTGAAAGACCAGGTGCGGGAAGGTAAGTTCCGGGAAGACTTGCTGTACCGGTTGAACGTTATTACGATCGAGTTGCCCTCGCTCCGGCAGAGAAAGGAAGATATCCCCCTGCTTGTAGCTTCCTTTCTCCACAACCGGATGAAGACCAAGGTGGAGACCACGATCTCCCCAAAGGCAATGGAAGTGTTGATGGGATATGACTGGCCGGGCAACATCAGGGAACTGGAGAACGTGATCGAAAGGGCGGCAATCCTGTG
Source organism: uncultured Bacteroidota bacterium (assembly GCA_963809695.1). Classification (GTDB taxonomy): domain Bacteria; phylum Bacteroidota; class Ignavibacteria; order UBA10030; family UBA6906; genus JAGDMJ01. The sequence goes on along the minus strand of CAWEKI010000006.1, from coordinate 665,125 downwards.
CCGCAACAACAACATAGAGCCTCAGGACCTCTCCCTGCCCAATGCACCGATGTCTCTTCCTGTCAGCGCCCGGACCGATGAAAAACTCGGGACGGCCATACCGCTGAAGGATATCGAGCGAATGCATATCGAGGGGGTACTGAGAAGCTTCCGGGGAAACAAGGCCGAGACCGCCAAAGTGCTCGGCATAAGCTTGAAGACGCTCTATACCAAGATCCAACAGTACCAGACGAAGCTGAATTGATCCCGGGCCGACGGGTTTGAACCGGTCCGGACTCGGCACGTTGTATTCCCTCCCAAAGTTCTGCATCTGCTATTCGAACAACACACGCGGAAACACGAATACTTAGCCGATGGTTTGGGAACCTGCGCGTCCAGGCGCGGGTGAGCCTTGCGGCCGGTTGTTCCACCCCACCCACCATATCAGCCCCGACACGAACACGCCCGGATACATCGGCTCGATCCCGAACGGATAAAACTCCGACACGCCAAGCTGCTGCCGCCAGCCGATCAGAAGCCAAACCGTTGACGTGAGCCAGCCGCACAGCATCGATCCAAACGCATATCGGGGAGGCGCCTTCCATTTCTCAAAATAGCCGGTGACAAGCGGGATCAGCAAGCCCGGGAATGATCACTGTTCCGATCGTGTACCAGAGCTTGATGACGGACGGAATGAGCAGCGCAAGCACCAGGGAAAGAACCGCCGTAACCACCAATCCCCATCTCGTAGAGTCCTTCTCGCCCAACCTCGTGTCCTGCTTCGCTCGCCACACAATATCTCTCCCCAGCGTTGTCGCTGAGACAAGCGCAAGCGTGTTCAATGTAGACATGATCGTCGCGAGCATGCCCACGTAGAAAATCCCTTTTGCCACAGGAGGAAGCGTCAGCTCGGCAAGGAGAGGATACGCCATGACCGGCTGCGCAAGATCCGGCAGGGCGGCGCGGGCATAAAGCCCGGCGGTTGCGGTCATGGCGTCAAAAAGAAACCAGAAGATGATCGAGACAAGAATGCCGCGCTGCGCCACTTCGCCCGACTTTGCCGCATAGCAGCGCTGGTGGAACGCCGGATCCACGAGCGTCCAGAGGGCGATAAAGAACCAGACGAGGACGAACTGGAAGGGATTGCCGCCGTTCCATGTCAGGTGAAGCGGCGGGACATTGTGCTGGATGAACTCCAGACCACCGAATTTCATCCAGGAAAACGGCAGGATGACGGCAAACCCGAGGAACATCAGGAAGAACTCCAGGATGTCCGTGTTCACATCGGAGCGGAATCCGCCAGAGAACAGATAGGCTGTCGTCGCGACAGTCCCAACGAGCGCACAGAGCGGCAGTCCCCACCCGGTGACAAGCTCCAGGAGGACCGCAACCATGAGGATGTACGGTGCGGGCGTCATAAGCAGGAAGGTCAGGACGGCCCCGAGCAGAGCGGTCTTCCGGCCATACGCTTCCTCGAGCTTGTCCGGTATCGTCATGAAGTTCGTCTTCCTGATCCGCTTGGCGAGCAGGAAGGCAAAAAGAAGCGCAAAGAGGTAGTAAGGGACGCCCTGGACGACCCAATTCGAAATGCCGTAGCGGTAGGAGAACTCCCCCACGCCAAGGATGCCGCCGTACCAGGTGGAAACGAGCGTCATCACGAAGACCGGCGTTGTCAGCGACCGTCCGGCGAGCAGATACTCAGCAGCGCCCGAGGAACGCCTCGTACTGAGAAACCCCACCAGAAGGACCGACCCAAAATAGAGAAGGATAATGATCTGGTCTGCCGGAGCGAGCGTGATCATCGGGGAAATAACTCCTCAAGCACGATCGCAAGCATTTTCCCCTGGCGGAGGGATATGGTGAAGGGAGAGTGCTTCACCACGTTGCTCACCGCAATATGTGCTGCACGTACCGTCGCATTCCGCAACGGGTATTTCAGCCCCTTCAGCGTCACACCGCGGCAATCGCCGAACGGGATCAGGCTCACCGTCGTACCGACGGAAGCATGGACCTGTTCCCCGCTCCTGACGGGAAAAGCATGCCATCCGTCTCCACAGGCAATGGTCCGCAAGCGGCCCATGTAATTGGTAAGGACCGCGAGGTTTCCGAGCGTGTGATCAATCCTCCGTCCGGTCGCGCCGATGATCATCACCTCGTGCGCAAGCGATCCCGCCACGATGTAGTCAAGCGCTTTCTCCATGTCCGTGTTGTCCTGCCGCACCACCCGGATCACGAACGTTGAGGAAAAAAACTTCCTTGTTGCACGCGTGACCGAGTCGAGGTCGCCGATGATCAGGTCGGGTGTGATGCCAAGCTTTCGTGCGCCGTTTGCCCCGCCGTCGGCGGCGACAATGAAATGCGACCGTCGTGCGAGCCGCCTGGCAAAGAGGCGTGAGGGTTGCTTGCCGTTGCAGATCAGGAGCGCGCGCAGCGGCGGATGTTCGGGGGAGGGCATTGGGCTGGTCACAGACTGATGGTCACTCCAAAGACATAGTTGCGTTCTGCCGCGGGAAAGAAGGCATCCCCTTCCCCGTTCATAAAGTATAAGTTGTTCAAAATGTTCCGCACTTCCGCACGGAAAGCGAACTCAACGCCTAGAACGCGTGGAACGCTATAGAGCAGTTCTGCGTTCGCGACGGTGTACGCATCATTCCGGTTCAGCGCGTTCTTGAAGTTGTCCGTATAGAAACTGCCGACATATTTCACCGCCACCGACCCGGTGAACCGATCGTCCCGATACGTACAACGCAGGTTCCCCATCACATCCGGGAATCCGGCGATCGGGTTGCCGTCCAGTGTGACAGGCACGCCGTTGTCGTCAATGACCCTGTAGCGAACGAGCCTGTTCCTGGACCATGTGAAGTTGCCGCTGAATGTGACATTCGGGGCCACGTTTATTGCGCCCTCGACCTCCATCCCGATGTGGCGCGTGCGCTCGGCGTTCCCCGTCACCGGCTGACCAAAGATGTCCACCTGTCCGCTCTTTACCAGCTCGTCGGCAAACTCCATCCAGAAGGCATCTACAGAAAGAGAGACCTCGGCGGTCTTATAGCGCGCACCGATCTCCGCATCGAGTAGCCGCTCGGGTTTGGCGAGCGGTTGGCTGAAATTATACACCACGTTTCCCCCGGAGGTATCCGCCTTGAATTGCGGCGTGGCTCCAAAGTAGGCATCCTCGGCGGCATAGAGATTGCGCAGGACCGGCTCGCGTGATGTGTAAGCGAGCGAAACATAGCAGTTCCAGGTGTCACTGATGTTGTAGTTCAGTCCCAGGCGGGGATTGGCAAAGGTGTAAGGAACGTCGAAGCTGTTTCCGAGGAATTTCTCGTGCCTGATCCCGTACCGGTTATGAACAATCTGGAGATCGGCCATGAGCAGAAGATCATCCTGCAGGCGAAAGAGCTCATGAGCATAGGCGGAAAGAATGTCCTTCTGTCCGTTGTATTCGTAGAAGTGATAGTCAGGGTCAAGCGTGGGAGGAAGCCCGGCGGCATAGGAGATTCTCCCCCAGTGCGTGGAGCGATGAAACCGGATTTCCGCACCTGCGGTCAGAGTGCCGCTGCCATGGTCGATCTCGGCCCGGGGCAGCCATCCCCATTGCCTGTTCCCGACGAATGCCCGGACGAGCGTGTTCGTGGGGTTGGTGGTTGCCGGAATGCCGTAGGCCGAGCCCAGGCGGAGCATCGTGGTGTCCGCCCAGGAGGCATCGTAGTCAAAATAGCCATCCCCGGTGTAATAGAAGAGAGTATTGTGCAGGGTAACGGACGGACTGACGCGCCATTCGTGGATGAGCTCAACGTGCGGTTGTGAAAAGCTCTCCGTCTCCTGCGGGCGGCGTGGAATGGCCGAGGCGTACCCCAGGCCGTTCGGCACAAGCTCCCAGCTGGTCAGGTTTTGTCTCCGGAGTTTCTTGTCGTTGTTGACGAACTTCGGCAGTCCTGTGTAAGCCAGCCCGTCCTCGAGCGGTCCGCCGAAGAAATGGAAGCGAGTGGTCATGTTCTTGTCAAACCGGATCGCCCCGAAGAAATAAGAATTGAGGTCGACGAACGAATTGGTCCTGTATCCATCGCTCATGATTTTCCCCAGGCGGCCATACATCATGTACTGGCGATCGACCAGGCCGGAATTAAATGACACTCCAAACTTGCGAGAGGTAAGCGGGAACGCATTGGAGCTGTCGCCGAATTCCTGGAAGCCGAACATGGTTTCAAGCGTGATGCCCGGCTCCATCTTGAAGGGATTGGTCACAAGATTCACCGAGCCGCCGATTGCCGGGGGGCCGTAGAACGCGCTTCCAGCCCCGCGTTGAACCTGGATGTCATCCGTGCTGGCCATCAGGTCGGGGAAGTCTATCCAGTAGACATTATGGTCCTCGGGATCATTTTGCGGCACGCCGTTGATCATGACGGAGATGCGCCGCTGGTCGAATCCGCGGAGGTTGATGTAGTTGTATCCGATGCCGTTACCGTTCTCGGAGTACGTGGTAATAGAAGGAAGATTGGAAAGGAGCACGGGAACGTCCTGCATCGAATAACGCTCACGGATCTCCCGCGGGGTCAGATTGGAAAACGTGACCGGCGTCTGGCGTTCGTGGGCCTGCGTTGCCGTAATGACGACCGGCGAAAGGATGTACACCGTGTCTCTGTCCGCACGCTCTTGCTGGGCATGCGCCGGTGCAAGCACAACAAAAAACAAAAGCAAAACTGCAATGGCTCTCATCGTCAACCCCCAAAACGGACAATCCCGCCACCGGTCGGTGCCGGCGCGGGAAAGAAAGGATAACAAGAAAGCCAAAGACGTTGTCCGTTTCCCTACGCTGGCATAATCCAGATCAGGTCTTTAGGGTTTAATCTCAGTCCCGGCTTTCTCTCCGGGACACCCCTAACGGTGACTAGGCAATATACTAAGGTATGTGCTAGGACGCAAGAACAACGAGGAATGGGGAACTGGGAACAAGGGTGGGCGAGAACTCATCCCCCGCCTCCTCGCGGTACTACGACCTGGATGCGAAGAGAAGCCGGACCACGGCCAGGATCAACAGCGGGAACCGAAGTTGGAATTAGACTGTGCCCAACGAATGCAGATGCCGTTCCACCGACAGTGCCAGAGCATCCAAATCATATCCCCCTTCAAGGACAGACACAACCGGGGCGATTCTTTTCACAAGATCGGTCAGTTTTTTGAAACTGTGCTCTGAGAGCGCCATATTTGCCAGGGGATCGTTTCCGTGCGCGTCAAACCCGGCCGAAATGAGTAACAGACCGGGGCGAAAGCGCTCCAGAGACGGAACAATTTCCCCTTCGAAAATAGAGATATAGACATTCTCACCGGTTCCGGCAGGCAGGGGAAAATTCAGTGTATAGCCCTCGCCGCGCCCGATACCCTGCTCCCTGCGGGCGCCTGTTCCCGGATAAAATGGGTATTGGTGCAGGCTCACGTACAGGACCGTCGGGTCATCCTCGAAAGAATGTTGCGTGCCGTTTCCATGGTGTACATCCCAATCGAGAATAGCAACTCGCTCAATCCCATGCCGTTGTTGGGCATGACGCGCACCGATCGCCACATTGTTGAAGAGGCAAAACCCCATGGCCCGGTCACGCTCCGCGTGATGCCCTGGAGGACGGACAGCACAGAAGGCCGCGTTTGTCTTTCCGGTGAGCACAGCATCAATCGCTGTTACAACTCCACCAGCCGCGAGCAGCGCAGCTTCATAGGAACGCGCTGAGGCATGGGTATCCCCCACCTCATCCAGGGGTCCGCCTCCCCGGGCAGATACCTTTTTGATCAAATCGATCTGCTCGGGGGTGTGCACGGCAAGCAACTGCTTCTCCGTTGCAGGCACAGGCGCCATGTGGTGAAGCGTGTCCCACACGCCATCGTCTTTCAATTTGTGCACGAGGTGCGCCAAGCGCTCGGGACGTTCCGGATGTCCTGCAGGGGGGCGATGCTCGAGGTAGAGCGGATCATAGACAAAACCGACAGGCCGGGTTTTCACGAGTGTCCCTTAAGATGCAAAAGATGTATATTCCAACAGCATCGTGCCGTTTCAACCCCCTCCGACGGTGTTTTGGTTCCCCGCCGCGAGAGTTGAAGTGGAAGATCTGCTCCGGGAAACGCGGGATGTTTCCGGGGAGTCTACCGATTCGCTCCGCGGCTAGAAACCCGAAAGGAGTATGTGCAATCCAGATACCGGTTAAGAGAAAATCCTAAGCCACGCCCCATGCCCGAACTTCCCGATCTTCTGTACATCCAGAAACATCTTCAGGAAAACATCGTCGGCCACATTGTGGCCGATGTCATCGTGAAGCGTCCTGTCGTTGTCCGGAACACCATGGACCAGCCGTTTGGAGAGACGTTGTGCGGCCGGCGAATTGATGCTGTGCGCTCTACCGCCCCTTTCCTTGCCCTGGAGTTTTCTCAAGAGTTCGAGGTGGTGCTTAATCTGATGCTGGCAGGACGGATTCAACACCAGCGGCCCCGTGAAAAGGCGGTGGGACACTGCTGTCTCACATTCCTCCTGGATGATGAGACGCGTCTGAACATCTGTGATGAACAGCAGATGACCAAGGTCTATCTTGTCCGCCGCGGCGCGCATTCGACGATTCCGAACTATGAGCAGCGCGGCATCGATATTCTCTCCGGGGAGTTCACGCCAGCGAGGTTTCGGGAGCTTGCCGGGCAGCATTCCCGAAAGCAAGTCCGCGTCATGATCAACGATCACACCATCCTCGCCAGCATCGGCAACGCCTATGCAGACGAAATCCTGTTTGACGCACGCATTCATCCAAAGACGTTCGTGGGAAGGTTGACCGGGGAAGAGCTTGACCGTGTGCACGGTTCGATTGTCTCGATCATGCGTTGGGGAATGAATGAAGTGGAGAAGGCAGGCCAGCCGATCCATGTGAAAGTCCGCGACCACATGAAGGTACGCAACAGGAAAGGAGAGCCGTGTCCCCGCTGCGGTACGACAATCCGGAGAGAAGGAGTGAGAGGATTCGATGTCTTTTTTTGTCCGAAGTGCCAGCCAGCGACGAGAAAGCTGTTCATTGACTGGCGTACAGCGTGAGCAAGGGCACAGAGCCCTTGTCCATGGTAATGCTCAGATTGCGAATGACCCTGATTCGGGGTATATTTCGGTATTCCACAAGGAAATGCATCCACCCCATCCCGGGATATTCCTATGAACCTTTATCAGCTCCTCCACGACCGCACGCCCGAGATCCTCGATGAAGCAACCGACGCTATGGTCCGGGCACGTGCGAAGCACTATGAAGAGGCGGGACGCGAGCATGTCCACCAGCGATTGAAGGCGCTCTACGTCCTCACTATGCGCGGCGTCAAAGAGCGCAACCTGGGTCCGATGGTTGCCCATGTCGAAAACATCGCGCGCGAACGGTTCGCCGCCGGATATGACCTCTGGGAAGTCCAGACAGCGTTCAACCTTCTGGAAGAGGCCATCTGGAAGCGGATCTTGAACGAGCTTTCGGCAGCCGACTATGCCGAAGCGCTTGGGCTCGTCAGCACCGTGCTGGGCGTTGGCAAGGACACACTTGCACGCCGGTATGTCTCGCTGGCCACGAAAGCCAAGGCTCCGTCGCTCAACATGCAGTCACTTTTCAGCGGTACGGAGATCGGCGACACAGCGGGAAGGTGAAGCGAAAAATCCAATGCAAGGGAACCTCCGCATGTTTACCACTATTTCTTCCTTCGTCCATGTCTGGTCTCAAGAGCTCGAGGCCACACAGAAGCTCTTCAAGCATCTGACCGACAAGAGTCTTTCTCATGCAGTCGGGCCGGAAGGACGCACGCTTGGGCGGTTGGCATGGCACATCACCACCAGCATTCCTGAAATGATGAACCGGACCGGACTCGCCATTACCACGCTTGATCCCGATGCTCCTGTCCCTCCATCGGCAAAGCAGATCTTCAATGCCTTCAACGACGCCGCCATCTCGCTGCTGGAGCAGGTCCAGGCAAAGTGGACCGACGCTTCACTGCAGGAGGAGGATGAAATGTACGGCGAGCGATGGAAAAGGGGCAACACCCTGTCGGCGCTGGTGCTTCACCTGGTTCACCACCGGGGGCAGATGACGGTGCTGATGCGCCAGGCTGGGCTCACCATTCCCGGACTGTACGGCCCTGCACGCGAAGAGTGGGCAGCTTATGGGATGAAGCCTCCGGTTGTGTGAGACAACACAAGGTGACTCCATGATAGCACCTTCTGCACGCTCGCCCTCCCTGCACTATTTCATGCCCAAAGTCACAGTCAAGACCTGACCCAGGAGATGGTGGACGCGGTCTCCGCGGACCGCTTGATGCACACAATCAGGGCGCTGGAGGGCTTCGGCACGCGCTATGAATTCACGCCGCAACAGGATTCCGCCGGAGCAGGACTATCCGACCCCGTTGAATCCGTCGACAGTTATTCAATACACTGTTGTATGTGACATACCGGGCAGAGAAGTGGCAGTGCTGGTGAAATAGACAGAAAAGGGTCGATCTGCATTCCCATTGACTCTTCCCCCCCATTGCTGTAGATTTCAGAGTCAAAGTGATAAACAAAGGAGAAGGACATGAAATTTTTCTCGAGTCTGGCCATTTTCCTCTCCCTGGCAGCATCTTCGGCGCTCGCCGGCGAATTGTTCGGCACGATCTCCGAAGGAGACAAGCCGCTTGCGCAGGGAGTGAAAGTGGAAGTGACCGCAGGCGATAAAACCTATTCCGCAGAGACCGACAAGTTCGGCGCTTACCGGTTGTTCGTAAAAGAGAAAGGAAAGTGCACGCTGACGGTGCAGTACAAGGACCAGAAGCCGTCCTTCGCGGTGGCATCGTTCGACAAATCGACACGTTATGATTTTGTCCTCTCGCAGAAGGACGGCAAGTACACGATCAGGAGGAAGTAAGGATGGCTGAAGAAGAAAGAAGGCGGGACTTCTGGGAAAAGACAGCTCTTCTCCTCCAGGCGGGAGGAGGCCTCCTGACCGCTGTCACTGTCGCCATCATCGGGTTGATTGGATCGAACTATCTTAAGCAAAGGGAGAGCGCGGACACCGCATCGCGGGAGCGGATGCAAGCCAACGAGACGAACGTCCGCATCTACACGGAGCTGATGAGCAAACGCGAGGAGGCCGAGAGCGCGTTGAGGAAGGACATGTTCGTCTCGATCATTCAGTCGTTCCTTCGTCCGGGAAGCGTCTCCCTCGACGAGCGGGTCTTGAACCTGGAACTTCTCTCCTACAATTTCCATGAATCGCTTAACCTGAAGCCACTTTTTGTCTATCTGGACAAGAAGGTCCAAAGCTCGAACGACCGATCCAGGAAAGAGTACCAGGAGCGTCTCTATAAGGTCGCCACGGAGATCAGCCTCAAGCAAATGCTGGTGCTCGAAAGCGCGGGTGCGAAGGCGGACAGAAGTGTGAACTTTGATGCCTTCAAGGATAATCCGGGCGGCATCCCGCTGGAGCCCGTCTCGCTCACCGTGGAGGGGATCGAGCGGCAATTCTCGATCTTTGTGATCGAGGCAGACAAAAAGACCAGGGAGATGAGTGTACGGCTGGAAGTCCGAACTCCAAAGGACACACTGGGGAATATGGAGACCAGCACGGCGGAATTCTGGGTGGGGTTCTTCGACTTCCCGATGATCGACAACACGCGGCTCCCGCATGACCAGCGTTGCTCGGTCGTCCTTAACGCATTTGAGGATGGCCAGGCCGATATTACGCTCGTCTACTTCCCCGGTTCGTACGCCAGTCTCAAAGAAAAGCCCTATTTTCAGGAAGTGGTTCAAAATCTGATGAGGACGAATTCGCTGCTGAACGCACAATCACAAAAGTGAAGACCGCACTATGGATGAGCTCCTTCAGGATCTCATCGCACCCCAGGCGTGGGCGGATGCGGAGCACTGGAGGACGAAGCTATCTTTCTCACCGTGACCCAGGCACTCGCGCACGTTGTCACTCACAGCCACGACCATCGGGGCCAGAATGGCGCACGGCTCCGGGAACTTGGCGGGCAGCCTCCCTTGACCGATCTGGTCGCCTGGTACAGGAAAGGGCGGTCGGCACCAACTTGGACATGAAGAATGCGGCCCCTGTTTAGCCTTCCCGTTCTCAGTCGGGCGTCAATTTCGTTCGCCCTCACACTGCTTTGTCCTCTGCTCTCGCCTGCACAGCCGCAGACCGTGGACTTCCGCTTTGCGCCGGCCCACTGGCAAACCATCATCTGCCTGACGGATGACTGGCTGAAGTCATTCGTGTCGGATCAGGGAGCACTGACGTATGACTATGGCCCGGGGCCTTATGCACGCCCACTCACTGAGGTGTCGGTGGGTTGGAAAGGAACCCGCATGCCTGTTGCCCGCCAGTATCTCGAAGATTCCCGCGTGCCAATCGTCACGACACTGTTCCAGCTCGAGAACCTCGCCATGAGGCAGCAGGCTTTTGCCCTGGTACCCGAGAAATCCCCGGTCTCCTCAGCGAGACATATCGAAGGTCGCATCAGCCGTTTGGGCGGATTGAACGGATGCGTGGATTGGGCGGTTCCTCCGAGCGGCACAGACCCGGCGTTCCGGAATGTCGCATGGGGCACCAACAGGCCGATCAAATACTCCGTAAAGGTGGAACCGGGGAGCAGGAAGATCGTCGCCATGGGACTCTGCGAATCTTACAAGTGGGGTCCGGGAGCCAGGCTCGTGGAGCTGCACGTGGAAGGGGCCGCACCTTTGAGGGTCGATCCGATGAAGGATAGCACGAAGAATCGGCCGTATGTTTATCTTTTCCATGCCTCTGACGAAAACGGTGACGGCAAGCTCGCCATTGAGTCACACGCATCACCGAAGAGCCCCGACCCCAATGTAATCCTGAATGCCTTCTGGGTATTTCCCGAGGGTTTTTCCGTTACGGAAGATGCTCTTGTCCGGGGCGAACTCTCTTCAAAGGCAGAGGTCTATTACAGTTGCGGCGCAGAATGGGAGAACTCCGCGCCCGCGGTCAGGGTCGATGCCATCCGCGCATCCTTTTCCGGCACGCATGTCACTCCCATCATCACAATCCGCACGCGCCGCGAGATGCAGTTCTCCGCCGACGGTGGAAGCGCGACGGGCGAGCTCCGTTCTGATGGACCATTTTTCCTCTTCTCCCGCCCCAAGGCGCTGTCTGCAATCAAGAGCAGCGATGGATGGACCCTCGAGCTGCCGGAGGGCACACGGACGGTAGAAGCAATCGTCGTGCATGGCACCGCAACGCAAGACATTCCTCCGCTTCAGACAGCAATTGAAGCAACACGCAATTACTGGCTCACACAGGCACAAGTCCCGCAAGGCCGCATCATGGTGCCGGACAGCGGCATTCAGTACCTTCTTGAAGCAAGCATCCGGACGATCTATCAGGTTCGGGACATTGTCGAAGGCCACGCTCAGTTCCAGCCGGGATCGACCGTCTACCGGGGACTCTGGGCGGGGGATGCCATGCTGACCAACGTCACGACCATGACGCTGGGAGACAGGGCCGGCGCTCGCGAATATCTGGAGACTGTGCTCCGGCATCAACTTGCTTCAGGACAGATTCGCTCGCTCTACCCGTCGGTCTCTCTGCCGGAGACGCCGATTGGGCTTGCTGCCTTCTGCCTGTACGCCAAATTTTATGGAGACAGCGTCTGGCTCAGGGAACAATGGCCCCACATCGTCAAGGGATTGGATTGGATCGAGCAGATGCACCGCCAGACGCTGAAAGATTCCTCCGCGCTTCATTACGGACTCATGCCGCCAAGTTTTGTGGACGGCGGCATTGCCATTGAAACTGCGGACTACAGCACCGTCTGGTGGACAATGATTTCGCTTGAGCGGGTCATTGACGCGGCACAATGGCTTGGATTGAACGAGCACGTATCACGCTGGCAGACGCTTCTGCAGCAACTGACGGCGGCATGGCAGAGAGCTGCCGCGCGTGATCTGGCACGGGACCGGTTTGGGAACACGTATCTCCCGATCGCCGTCGGCGATACCTCGCGCTCCTCGCCGCAACGCGGGCAATTTGCCTTCCTCTGCCCATTCCCGTACGGCTGGTTCTTCTTGCGGCCTGACTCTCTCCTGCACACCATCATCTATGGAAACCTGGCAATGCTCGACAGTGCCCTGCAAGAAGGACTGGTCGCCGGCAGCGGATGGGTCACGGACGGCGTCTGGCCCTGGCTCGGGGGAGTGCATGGCATCGCGCACGATCTTGCGGGAAATGCATCGAGGGCGCAGGAGCTTCTCTATGCGTTTGCCAACCATGCGACACCGACCGGCACGTGGGTGGAGGAGCAATCTGTGAAGAGTAAGGGGGAGCGAACCGGCGGCGATGTCTCTGATGCGGAAGCCAGCGCCGTCTTTGTCTACCATGTGCGCCGGCTCCTTGTCCGCGAACGACTTGAGGACCTGGAGTTGCTTGCCGGCATTCCTGACACCTGGCTTCGCCCCGGATCGATCACTGAATTGAAGCAGGTCTTTACCGAATTCGGCCCTCTCTCCCTCCGCCTGGCTGTCTCGCCCGACGGATCACGCGCAGAGCTTCGACTGTCCGCCATCAACGGCCGTGGGAGCAGAGGCACACCTGTGATCTTCCTGGAACAACTGAAACGCACGGGCTTCGCCTATGCCGACGGCAGGCCCCTGCCAGACAGGCTATCGGGCGCGTGGAAGAAGGAGATGACGCTTCAATGCAAACGGAATCCTCCCGCGGCACCCCAAACAGAGTGAGGAAGGGATTGGCGTCGCTCCCGGAAATCCTGGGCCTCGGCAGCACCCTGGTTACGACCCGGACCATGTTGAGTTCGAACAGCATTTTCCGTAGGTTGTGTGTTACCCCACCGTTCACTCAATGGAGTCCACGATGAACCGCACTCGCGTGATAGGCGCATTCCTGTTCCTTCTCGGCGCCACAGCTTTGGCACAACGCCCCACCGGCATTTCATCACAGATGCTAGACAACCTTCGGGCCGGCTGCCCCGCCGACGCTCCTTTTCGGGCCGCGCAACACGCACTGGCACAGACCGATGGCCGGAAGCTCACCCCGGATTGGCAGAAAATCAATGGCGTCGACCCCTACTTCTCCATACGGTTGAAAGATCAGAAGATCACCGACCAGAAGAGCAGCGGACGCTGCTGGATGTTCTCCGCCCTGAATATCCTCCGGCCCGCGGCAGCCAGGAATCTCAAATCCGGCGAAATGGAATTCTCCCAGAACTATCTTTTCTTCTACGACAAACTTGAAAAAGCCAATCTTTTCCTCGAGTCCATCATCAAGCTGAAGGATAAGCCGTACACCGACAGGTACGTGGAATTTCTCCTGCGTCAACCCGTGCAGGACGGCGGCAATTGGCTGGGATTCATTGAGCTGGTGAAAAAATACGGAGTCGTGCCCAAAGAGGTCATGCCCGAGACGTTCAGTTCCTCCAGTTCCGGCACGGTGAACATGGTCCTGGGGATGCGCTTGAAACAGTACGCCCTGAGGCTGCGGAACGAGACAACACCCGAGCGGATCGCGGAGGTGAAGCTCCAGGCGCTCAACGATGTCTACAAAATCCTCGCCATGAATTTCGGACTCCCCCCTGCAAGCTTCACCTGGCGCTACGAGGGTGAAGACAAAAAGGTCACTACGCTGAAGACATACACTCCGCAACAGTTCTATCGCGAGGTGGTCGACGAGGCACTGGATGACTATTACGCGCTCTATTCCATCCCAACCCTGCCGTTCGACAAGAAGTACGAGATCGACCTCGACAAAGCCGTCTACGACCGGCCCAACATGTATTTCGTGAACTGCTCTCTCGAGACCATCAAGAACCTTGCCCGAAAGTGCCTCCTCGCCGAACAGCCTGTTTGGTTCGGGTGCGATGTGGGCCAGGAAATGAACGGCGAATCGGGCCTCATGATGCCAGACATCTATGATTTTGCTTCCCTGTATGGCATGGACTTCTCGATGTCCCGTAAGGACCTTTTTGAAACATACTCCAGCACCCCCAACCATAATATGGTGCTCACGGGTGTCGACATCGTCGACGACAAGCCGACGAAGTGGCTCGTGGAGAATTCCTGGGGGGAGAAGTCGGGCAAGAAGGGATATCTCTCGATGACCGATGCATGGTTTGACAAGTACGTTCAGGTCATCGTCGTCCACAAGAAATATATCCCGGAGAAAACGCTGGCGCTGTTTGAGACCAGGCCGGAGCTGCTGCCTCCGTGGGATCCCATGTTCAAAATGCTGATGATGGAAGAGTGAATCATGAAAAGCGTGATTGTTGCCCTTGTCGTCATCGCTGCATCTGTACCATCACGCGAACTCCCTCCGGATCGCACGACAAAGCCGGTCAAGGTGGCCGATGTGCCCAGCTTTTGCGAAGGTGCTGTGTTCGACCGGTCGGGCACATTGTTCATCTCCGACGTGATCGGCGGAATTGTCTACACGGTCACTCCGGATGGAAAGCTCACTCCATGGGCGAAGACCGGCGAGCCCAACGGCCACAAGGTCCTTCCTGACGGCACCCACCTCGTGTGTGACGGAAGCCGGCACGCCGTGCTTCATCTCGCGGCGGATGGTTCATTCCTTCGAAATGCCGCCGCGGAATCGGATGGCAAACCGTTGAAGACTCCCAACGATCTCACGCTTGACAGCCATGGCGGCTTCTATTTTACCGATCCGGATGATTCCTGGAAGGACACACCGACCGGAACGGTTCACTACGTTGATTCCTCAGGCGCTGTACACACCGTGCTTGAAGGGCTCGCCTATCCGAATGGAATTGTGCTCCGACCTGATGGGAAGACGCTCCTGTTGGGGGAAAGCGGGAATAACAGGATTCTCTCCTATACGGTCACCGCTCCGGGAAAGGTGGAAAGAAAGAAATGTTTTGCAGATCTCCCTTTCCAGAAGGACAAGACTGCCGAGGGGCTCCCTGATGGAATGTGCCTGGATGAAACCGGAAACCTCTATGTGGCACACTTCGGGATGGGTCGAATCGAGGTTCTCAATCCCGCCGGAAAAATCATCCGCCGTTACCAGGCAGGCAACCTGAGCGTCAGCAACGTGACGCTCGGAGGCTCAAACCGGGACCAGCTCTATATTACCGGTGCGCTGGGAGAGAGGGAATCACGGGGAGCGTTGTTCCGGCTAGATCTGGCCACTGGCAACCACAGATGAACATACATTATCACTCACATATTAACAATTGCTGTTTACTGACTTCTCCTTTTCCAGCCCCGGTAGGGGCGGTAACTGTGTGCATCTGTGGCTAAAGAAATGACCCCGGGAGCGGACATCGATATCCATCCTGACAAGCCCATCGCCGGCAAACGCAATATCGTTGCCCTGGGGTTGGTGAGCATGTTCAACGACATTGCCTCGGAGATGGCATATCCCATTATTCCTCTCTTTCTGACCTCCGTTCTGGGTGCTCCGGTTGCCATCGTAGGTGTGATCGAGGGGATTGCAGAAGCTACTGCGAGTATCCTGAAGGTATTTTCGGGGTGGCTCTCCGACCGGCTGCGCAACCGGAAGAGGTTTGCCATCGGCGGTTACCTGCTCTCGGCTGTGTCAAAGGTTGTCCTTTCTTTTGCGGCTTCATGGGCATATGTCCTGGGGGCCCGCTTCATGGACCGGTTCGGGAAGGGCATCCGCACAGCAGCCCGGGATGCGCTTATCGCGGATTCGGCAGACCCGGCTTCTCGCGGGTCGGCATTCGGCCTGCACCGCGCACTGGACACCGCCGGAGCGGTCATCGGGCCGTTGATCGCACTGTTTTTGCTGCAATCGCTCAATACGGCATACACAACAGTTTTTCTGATTGCAGCCTTGCCTTCATTCGTCGGCGTCGGAATTCTCTGGCTCTTTGTGCGTGAACATCGCCATGCTCCTCACGAGTCTCCTCTCCCACTACGACTTTCCGCAAGGCAGTTTGGAAAGCCCTTTACCCTTTTTCTGGCCGCCAGCATGCTCTTCGCGCTCGGCAACAGTTCAGATGCATTCCTCATCCTGCGCTCTCAGTCTGCAGGCTACAGCGCTTCCGAAACCGTGATGCTGTACGTGCTGTTCAACGCGGTCTATGCGCTCTTCTCGTACCCCATGGGCAGGCTTTCTGACCGTTTCGGAGCACGGCGCGTGCTGATTGGTTCCTTTTTTCTTTTTGCCGCGGTGTACGCAGGATTTGGAGCAGCGTCAACTCCGCAGATCTTCTGGGTGCTCTTTCCATTCTATGGCATCTATATGGCAATGAGCGAAGGCATCGGCAAAGCGTACATTGCGAACCTCGTTCCGCAGGAAACGCGTGGAACTGCACTTGGACTTTTCTATACGAGCACCGGAATTATGACCTTTTTTTCCAGTCTGATTGCGGGACTTCTCTGGAACTACATCAGTATACCTGCTCCGTTCTTTTTCGGCGGTATGCTATCTGCCGCGGCAGGAGTGATCTTCCTGGCAGGTTCACGGACAACATCACCGGAGACCATATGAATCGAGAGCAAGCCCTCGGATGGACAGCGGTTGCGCTGTCGACGGCCGTCGCGTCTTTCTGGGCATGGTGGGGCGTTACAGAGAACTTCCATGAGGGATGGTACTATGCCTCATTCTTCCAGAATGTGGGATGGATGCTCGTGCGGTACATGAGCCCGATGATCGTCTTTCTCGTACTGGGTGCTCTGGCGGCGGCTTGGCCACAAGTAGGAGGAGGCCTGCATATCCTTGCGGGCATAATGATTCCATTACTTTTTGCACGCAACCTTGCCGCCATCCTGATCATGGTCATCCCTCTGCTAATTCTCGGCGTGCTCTATTACCGCAGCTCTTCTCCCCCCTTCATACAGGCACTGATCGTGCTCATGGTGGTCCCGGTCCTCCTGGCAATCGTCCTCGCCATCGAACCGGTCACACGCATCATGGGGCGCATCGATGACGGATACCGCGGGACACGGATAGTCCAGGGCAACGGCGTCAAGCTCGTATGGGCCCCGCAAGGCCCGGGGTGGCCGGGTACGGCCGCCAATTGGGAGGAAGCCGAACGCATGTGCCGCCATCTCATGGCAGACGGGAAGACCATTTCCGACACTCCCCAGGGCATCTGGAGATTGCCGACAGTGGAGGAAGCGGTACGCTCCATGGCACGCCACGGGGTCAACTGCAATGGTGTCTGGGATCCGGCAACAGGGAAAGCGTATTACGACCTGACGCCGGACAAGGAATCTCCCCTGTGGGAGATGTATTCTCCGGTGGTCTATTGGTGGACATCCACGGAGGTTGACGACAAATACGCATACAAGATCGCGTACAACGGCATGGTATTCCGAAGCAATAAAATGACCCGGGAGCGAACACTGTCGTACCGGGCGGTGAGCGACATAACGAGTCTGGATACCTCGATTGTGGGAGCGCAAACAACCGTTCCAGACAGTGATGGTGTGCGCGGGAGGCTGGTCCATACTTTCTCCATCGTCGCGCGTGACACCGTCACGGGAGAGCTTGGTGTGGCCGTGCAATCTCACTGGTTCTCGGTCGGCTCGCTTGTGACGTGGGCGGAGGCCGGGGTTGGAGCGGTGGCTACGCAGTCCTTCGTCGATCCCGCGTACGGGCCGCTGGGGCTCGAGCTGATGCGCGCGGGGAAAACAGCCAGGCAGGCGCTTGATGCATTGCTCGCGTCAGATCCGGGAAAAGACGTCCGGCAGGTCGCAATGGTTGATGCCAATGGCATCGTTGCCTCGCATACGGGGAGCAAATGCATTCAGAGTGCGGGACACGTTACCGGCAGAAACTATTCGGTGCAAGCCAATCTGATGCTCAACGGGAAGGTCTGGCCCGCCATGTCCCGGGCCTTTGAGGCGTCCAGAGGAGATCTGGCAGACAGAATGCTGGCCGCTCTTGATGCAGGGCAATCGGTGGGAGGGGATATCCGGGGGAAGCAGTCCGCCGCAATCCTCATCGTCAAGGGGCAGTCTAGCGGCCGCCCGTGGGCGGACAGAGTGATGGATCTTCGCGTTGAAGACAATGCCGAGCCGCTGAAGGAATTGCGCCGGCTTATCGCCGTCCAGCGCGCTTACACACACATGAATAACGGCGACCTTGCGGTGGAGCATAACGACGTGGACGGGGCTCTCCGCGAATACAGCAGTGCCGAGGCAATGTTTCCGGACAACCTGGAAATGAAATTCTGGCATGCCGTTGCTTTGGTCAACGTCGGCCGCGTAGAGCAATCGCTCCCGATGTTCAGGGAGATCTTCGCCCGGGATACGAACTGGGCAACGCTGATTCCCCGACTGCCGGCATCGGGAACGCTGACCGCAGACCAGAAGGTGATTGATAGAATACTCTCGGTGGCTCCGAAAAAGTAGGATGGGCACGAAGATGTAGGGCTACATCGCATCTTTGACATAAAGACCGAAAATCAGTAGCTTGAACCACTATGGGTTCGCCGTTTTCTGGAATAT
The DNA here is from genome assembly GCA_963809695.1 of uncultured Bacteroidota bacterium. Lineage (GTDB taxonomy): Bacteria > Bacteroidota > Ignavibacteria > UBA10030 > UBA6906 > JAGDMJ01. The sequence goes on along the minus strand of CAWEKI010000006.1, from coordinate 646,695 downwards.
TGGAAACAGACGCCAAGCGCTTCGGCTTTGTCCGGAAACTCTCGCCGACGCTTGCTCGCACCTCTGCCGATCCGTTCGTCCCTCCCGCCCTGATGCTCTCTCTCAACCTTCGCCCGGGCGCCTATCTGCAAGGAACGGCAATCGAGAAGAACGGGAAGAGCCCGGAGGTCACGGCCATCGAGAGCGTCAACGGCCTTTCCCCCGCCGCCTGGAAAAGCGTCAAGGAGTTCTCGCAGCTGGAGGTGGTGTCTCCCGACGAGGTCCTGCGACTGGGGGGGCCGGGGAGCGATCGCGCGATGCGTGTGGTGGAGCTCTTCTGCCCGGTCGGAAAGGGACAGCGAGCGCTGATCGTCTCTCCCCCAAAGGCCGGGAAAACCATGCTCCTTCAACAGCTTGCCCACGCCATCAGCACCCTGAATCCCGCCGTCGACCTTCTGGTCCTGCTCGTTGATGAGCGGCCGGAGGAGGTCACGGACATGCGCCGCTCCATTAACGGCGAAGTGTTTGCCAGCTCGAGCGACACGGACAGGGGAAATCAGGTTCGCCTTGCACAGTTGGTGCTGGAATATGCCAGGCGCAAAGTGGAGGCCGGAAAAGATGCCGTCATCCTGCTCGATTCGCTGACGCGTCTCGGGAGGGCATTCAATGTTCACCAGAAGAGCAGCGGGCGGACGCTCTCCGGAGGAGTGGATATCCGGGCGCTGGAGATCCCCAAGCGGATCTTTGGCGCTGCGCGACGGATCGAGCATGGAGGATCGCTCACCATCATCGCCACCGCGCTGGTGGACACCAATTCCAGAATGGATGAGCTGATCTTTCAGGAGTTCAAAGGCACCGGCAATATGGAGCTCGTCCTCGACCGTGACATGGCAAACGAAAGAATCTTCCCCGCAATCAATCTTGGAGCGTCGGGAACGCGCCGCGAAGAATTGCTGTTCGGCCCGGCCGTTGCTGAACACCAGAAGCTTCGGCGTTCCGTCGCCCGCATGCCTCCGAAAGAAGCGATGTTGAGCGTCCTGAAGCTGATGGAGCAATATCCAACCAACGAGCTGCTCCTTGCGAAGATCTAAGAGTGCCTGCAAAGTCCATTGGATTGAAGCAGCAAATTTTGACACGCCCCCTGACAGAACCATCCCGAAAGGATACGATTCCTATGAATCTCCGCATCGCCATCCTTGCATGCGCAACCGGCATTCTGCTGTCTTCATGTGCCCCCCGACACCCCAAAGACGTGGAACAGGTCGATAGCCTTCGTGCCGAGGCAGAAACCCTTGTCAAAGCCCAGGCGATGATGGGATTTGAAGCATGGGCATTCGGCAAGCCTTCGAACCAGGATTCTCTCTACAGGCAACATGAGGCTCTCTTCACGCAGGACAACATCACACTTACCCGCCGTGCCGAAGATGAGGAACCGGATCCTGTGCAAAAAAAGCGGTTCACCTATTTCCGCCGCTACCTCACATCCGAATTTATCGCGCGTCATACGGCACCGCTCACCGACAGGGCGTCCAATTTTGAGGCGGCCGCCACCGTCTCGGTGAATGGAACAGCGGTGCCATACCGGGAGGTCGCCGGATTAATCTCCAATGAACGGGCCCAATCAAAGCGGGAGACCCTCTACCGAGCGGCCGACCCGGTGCTCGATTCACTCAACGTGATGCTCGCCAGGACCGAGCAGGAGAGCAAACGCCTTGCCGGCGAGCTCGGGTACCCATCGTACACCGCCATGGTGGAAGACCTGAGGGGATACTCGATCATGGGGCTGAAGACGGTCGCGGAAGAGGTACTGGCGTCGACCGACAGTCTCTATGCGTCCCTGTTGAAGGAGATGCTTGCGTCCGAGCTTGGCCTTGCACCAGATTCTTTTCACCGTTGTGATGTCGCCCCGTTGTTCCGCAACCGGAAGTTTGACCCCTATTTTCCCTCCTCCTCAATGACGAATGTCGTGGCCTCCACCTACAAAGGGCTGGGCCTTGACCTGCAGGCCGAGCATAATCTCAAGATCGATGCGGAAAATCGTCCCGGGAAAAATCCCCGCGCGGTCTGTTTTCCCATCAGCGTCCCGGACGACATCCGGCTGAGCATCAAGCCAATCGGCGGCGTGGATGATTACGGGGCGCTGTTCCATGAGATGGGGCACGCACAGCACTACGCAAACACACGGGAGCATGCGTTCGAGTTCAAGTACACCGGAGAACCAACGGTCACCGAATCGTTCGCCTTTCTCTCCGAATACCTGCTGGCGAACCAGGCATGGCTTCGGCTCAACAGCAAGATGGCAACGCCCGTCTTGAAGGAGTATGCGCGGATGGCCGCGTTCCAGCGTCTTCTCATGGTGCGCCGCTACTGCGCGAAGATCCTGTATGAGTTGCAGCTCCATGACGGAACGGACAAGGCGCCATCGGTCTACGCACAATTACAATCCCGTGCCGCGGGATACGTCCCGGCGCCGTCCGATGAGAAGCGCTACCTTGTCGACGTCGATCCGCTCTACTATGCCGCAAGCTATGTTCGCGCGTGGTTCCTCGAGGCCCAGCTGAATGCCAAACTGTCGCAGGATTTCGGGGCAAACTGGTTTGAAAATCCGGCCGCGGGCAACTTGCTGCGAACGCTCTGGCAGAATGGGGACCGGCTGAATGGCGACGAACTCGCCAGCACTCTCGGCCTGAGCCCGATCGGCCCCGGCGCATGGTTGGCTGAAATGAAGGCTCTGGTTCTCTTCTCGACACGATGATCCATGGCAACGGTGGAGGCAACCTTCTCGCTCGCGACCCCGTCCAACTTCAGTTTCTGGAGAACGGTGTTTAGCCACGGCTGGTGCGAGCTGCTTCCGTTTTCGGTCTCGGCTGAGCGGCAAGAACTGGAAAGAACGCTCATGCTCCCCCGCAGCGTGCCGGTACACTGCATACTGCGGGAGGAAGGCAAAAACATTGCCGTGGCGGTGCGGAGCCGGCGCTCGCTGACGGGTGCTCAGCTCCAGCACGCAGCGGCCCGGCTCCGGGCTTGCCTCCGGCTCGATGAGGACTTCGGGCCTTTCCACAACGAAGCAACGCGCTATCCGGAGTTCCGCTGGATGTGCGAAACCGGATCGGGCAGGCTCCTGCGGGCTCCTACCGTCTTTGAAGACGCGGTGAAGATGCTGTTGACCACGAATTGCACCTGGCGCCTTACCACTATCATGGTCAGGAATCTCACCCAGATGGTGGGGGAACAGTTTGACGAAACGCACTGGACTTTTCCGGGACCGGAAGCAATCGCATCCCTTTCAGAGCGTACGTTCAGGTCCCGCATCAAGACCGGCTACCGGTCTCCCTTTCTGCTGCGCATGGCCCGGGATTGCGCTGAAGGAAAGCTGGACATGGAATCGTGGCGAACATCCCCGCTTCCCACGGCGGAGCTGTATGAGGAGATCAGGAAGGTGAAAGGGTTGGGACCATATGCAGCGGGGAACTTGTTGCGACTTCTTGGCCGGTGCGACTATCTCGCGCTGGACACTTGGGTCCGCCAACAGTACTTCAAGATCCACCGGAAAGGAAGGATCGTGAAGGACGCCACCATAGAGCGGCACTACCAGAAGTTCGGCGTATGGAAAGGTCTTATCTTCTGGCTCGAGATGACGAAGGAGTGGCATGACGAAGGAGGAAACGCTCCAATTGGTTGAGCAAGAATTCGCTCTTGCACGGCAGGCGGCGGCCACGGGAAATGCAGGGATGGCAAGAGTGTGCGCGCGGCGCGCAACCGGGGCGGCGATCGCCTTCTGGCTTCAGACCAATGCCCGTCCCGGGTGGCGGTCCGATGCCATGAGCCGTCTCCGCCATCTCGAAGCGGACACATCCCTCCCCGAGCATGTCAGAGAAGCCGCCATGCGGCTGACCTCGAGAGTCACGGAACAGTTCACACCGCGTTTCTCCAACGACCCGGTCGAGGATAGCGCCTTGATCATACGTTACCTCCTGGGCTGATACTTTTGTTGTACCCGAGCCCCGGACTAAAAAGACCGGCGGATCACTCGCTCAATCGCCCATGCATGTCCCCAGGGCCCGGGCAGCGAAGAGGAGCTGCGAGTCGGGAGGGACGAGCCGTTGCTGCCCGACGGCATCCTTCAAAGGGACTGTGCATACAGTGTCGTTCCTGAGACTGGCCATCACGCCAAACTCGCCGTTCGAGGCAGCCTGCAACGCCACCGTTCCGAAGCGCGTGGCGAGAATCCTGTCATAGGGGGTCGGGCTGCCGCCCCGCTGAACATGGCCAAGCACCGTCACCCGGGTTTCCAGCCCTGTCTCCTGCTCAATCCTCTTGGCAATCAGCTCACCGATGCCGCCGAGCCGGAGAGGATCGGTGCGCTTCTTGTCCACTTCCTTGACTGCAAGTTCTCCGTCCTTCGGCCGTGCCCCTTCCGCAACGCACAGGATGCTGAACTTGGCCCCTTTGCTCCGTTTGAGTACGGATTCGAAGATGGAATCCCAGGAGAACGGGATCTCAGGGATGAGGATGATGTCTGCCCCCCCGGCAACGCCTGCGCCGAGCGCTATCCATCCGGCATAGCGTCCCATCGTCTCCATCACCATGACGCGGTGGTGGGCTGAAGCTGTTGTCTGCAAACGGTCGATCGCTTCTGTCGCGACCGCCCGGGCGGAATCGTGACCGAACGTGATGTCTGTCGACATAAGGTCATTGTCGATCGTCTTCGGCACGCCGATGACGTTCACGCCCATCTCAGAAAGCTTATGGGCAATCGTTTGCGTGCCGTCTCCGCCAATGGCGATCAGAACGTCCAGCTGAAGGTTCCGCACATTTACCAGCACCTGGTCTGAAGCGTCCACAATCCGCATATTGGAACGCTCACCCATGGGGAAGTGAAACGGATCCCCTTTGTTGGATGTGCCCAGGATGGTCCCCCCCTGGTTGATGATCCCCAGGACGTCAAACGGCGTCAATTCCCTGGACCGTCCTTCCACAAGCCCTTCAAACCCATCAATGATACCGATGACTTTGGCGTGGAAGTGCGCCATTGCAGGTTTTGCCACGCTTCGAATGACTGCATTCAGTCCGGGGCAATCGCCTCCCCCGGTTAAGATCCCAATCCGCTTCAGATTATGTAGTGCCATGGCCGTCCTCGAGCGTCTGTTATCAATGAAGGTCATAATATACCGAATTGCCCGGAATTTCCCAACCGGCTTCAGGCCATCGCTTGCGTCTGAACGTTTTTTTGTTTTTTAATACAAGAGATGTGACTCCATGATGACCATTCTCCACGAGTACAAAAAATCACTGGAATTAGCGGAGGTTGAAGAACCTCTCGATCTCCTTTTTTATCGTCCCACCTGCAATTTTTTGACTTTCGCAGAAGTATTGATTCAGTCCACGCTGGTGCTCTGGTCGTCTTGCCATTACTTTTGCGAAAGTCAATGAGAGGACATCATGGATGCCGTGCTACTTGACCGGAACGAAAACCAGTACGGCCCAGCCCCTGCCTGCTATAGGGTGCTCCGTGAGGCCAACCTCGAGCAGTTGAGCCTTTATTCCCGCGCATATGCCACGGGGAAGAAGAGCGAACTCTCCGACCGTCTCAGCCTTGATCTCGGCATTCCCGAGCGGCGCGTGCTGCTCAGCTACGGGAGCGAAGATATGTTGAAGCAGGCCGTTCATTGCTACTTGCACGCCGGGCAGACCATCCTGCTCCCCAGGCAATCATGGTGGTATTACCAGGCCGTGGCAAAGGAGGTCTACGGCAAGGAAGCCCATTACCCGATGTACGAGCGTAATGGCCGCTTCGAATATAATCGGGACGAGATCGTCCAGCTGTACAAGCAGCACAAGCCTCGCGTCATTCTTATTGCCTCGCCCAACAATCCCACGGGCAACAGCATTCCAGAGGAAACCCTGAATGCGCTCGTGGAACAGTGCAAGGACTCGGTCATCGTCCTGGATGAAGCGTACGCCGGGTTCAACGGCGCCGGCACGGACCATTTGGCTGCATTGCTTGCAGCGCATGCGAGGATTGTGATCCTGCGGACCTTCTCGAAATATTTCGCGCTTGCCGGCCTGCGCATCGGCTATGCGTGCGTCGGTGACAACATGGAGCAGCTCATTTCCTACAGCGCGCGCTACCTGGGCTACAATCAGCTCTCCGAAAAGATTGCGCTCGCAGCGCTGAACGACCTCGACTATTACGTCAACATCACCCGGAAGATGCAGGCAGACAGGCGGATGTATCTGCAGGAGTTCCGCGCGATTGAAGGGTTCACGCCGTTCCCTTCAGATGCCAATTTCATACTCGTCAGATACCCGCGCTCCCAAAAACAGCTGCTCAACGGGGCACTACGGGACCGGGGGATCATCGTGAAGTTTCTGGACGACCCGGGGCTGGAGGATTGCATCCGGATCACGATCGGGACACAGGATCAGAACGCGCGGGTCATGGCCGCCTTCAAGGAAGTGGCCGATGATGTGCTCCACCTGCGCCTCCAATCGCGCGCCGGGCTGGGGGAAAAATGACCGGCATCGTACTGGCGGCAGGCATCTCCTCGCGGCTCCGGCCGCTGACCAATTCCATACCCAAATGCCTCCTTCCTCTGAGCGGCCCTCCGTTGCTGGAACGAACTCTGCGGTCGCTTGAGCAGGCGGGGGTGGGTGAATGCATCATGGTCACCGGATACTACCATGAGAAGGTGGAGCAGTGTGTGCTTGCGTTGCACCTCTCCATGAAGATCCACTCCGTCTTCAATCCCCATTTCGCTTCGACCAATAACAACTACTCTCTCTGGATGGCGGGCCGGGCAGCGGCAGGCCATGACCTCCTCCTGCTGGACGGAGACATTCTCTTTGATCGACGGCTGATTCCTCTGCTCATGGATTCTCACCACGAGAATGCATTGATCATGCGGTCAAGCGGGAATCTGGGTCACGAGGAGATCAAGGTGGAGGTGGAAAGATCCGGCCGCATTCTGCGCATCGGCAAGGACATCGACCCAGGGCGCGCCGCCGGGGAATCGGTGGGCATTGAGAAGTTTGCCGCGCCCGCGGCATCCCGTCTATTCGAGATCCTTGGCCGCAGAAGGGAGCGGAATGAATTCTACGAAGCGTCATTTCAGGAAATGATCGGCGGGGGATGCCCTGTCTATGTCGTTGACAGTGGCTCCTACGGGTGCATAGAGATTGACACGCCGGACGATCTTGCCGCTGCAAAACGCCTCGCCTCCACGCTGGTACCATGACCCCCCGTCCGCCATACTCATATTCCGCTTCAACGAAGTCCGCCGTCTCCGACGAGCTCATCAACACCTACGCGATCCGCCCCATGGCAGGGTTGATCGTCAGACTGCTGTATGGAACGCCGATCACTCCGAATGGCGTGACGGCTCTTTCCATTATTGCAGGCTGTTGTGCTGCTTTTCTGTATGCAACAGGGTCCCCGGAATATACCATCGTGGCGGGTCTTTGCGTGACACTCAAGGACGTCCTGGATGCCGCCGACGGACAACTTGCCCGCGCCAAGCAACTTTTCAGCAGGAAAGGGAGATTCTTCGACTCGATCGGGGACTTTGTCGTTGACCTTCTCGTCTTTGCCGCCCTTGGTTGGGCGTTCGTGCGCCTGACGGGGCGGGCGGAATTCGTCCCCGCTGCGCTCCTGGGATTTCTGGGAACAACGCTCAGGGTTTCGTACCACGTCTTCTATCAGACTTCCTACCTCCACCTCAAGGGCAGCTACTCGGTCAACCGCATCACGGAGGACGTCAAGCCCGAAGACCGGAGCGAGGATCGGTTGACTCAGGCCCTTCAGAAGATCTTCCTCTTCCTCTACGGATGGCAGGACCGGCTGATGTTCAGACTCGACGAGTGGTCGCGCGCGGGGCTGCCTCACCAGCGGGACACCGACGCCCGGTGGTATGGAGATCACACCGGACTGCGCCTGTCCGGCCTGATGGGCCTGGGCACGGAGCTGTTCATCCTCATGCTCTTCTCGGTCCTGGGCCGGCTGGACATCTATCTCGCCGTCAATCTGGTGGTCCTGAATGTCCTCTGGGGTGTGTCGGTGGCTTACCGCAGGTGGGTGTTGTCAACGAAGGCGATACAGAACTGAGGCAGGTCAGGTGCCGTCCCCCTTGCCCCGGTACTCTTTCAAAATTTCTTCCTCCATGGCGAGTTGTTCCTCCGTGCAGATCCCGTAGAGTTTTCTAAGATTTTCGATCGCCTGGGTTCCTTCGCCAGACAGCACCCCTGTGCTCCAGGCAAGACGGACCGCGTCGCTATAGGTGAGGAGCTGGACTTCCCGTTCGGCCGCGGCATGTTCGTCGTCCGAAATTCCGAGGGACATCCGCACAACTTCAAGCATTGACCGTTCTTCCTTGGTCGGCTGTCCGTTGGTCCATGCCTGCTTCAGCATGCCCCGGTATGTATTCACGGATTCGCTGCGAAGTTGTTCGCGGCCTGCGGCGACCCCTTCTTCCTTTCGTGCTTCCTCTTGTTTCCAGGACTCTTGCTCGGCGGAGCGTTGCATGGACACGGCCTGCGCCTCATCCTGGGAACTCCGGGCGCTCAGGATTTTCATCTCCAGCAGCTGTGCCTCATGATTTCCGGGATCAAGAGCGTAGATGCTTTCAACTTGCTTCAGGGCCTCGTCAAATTGCCCGTTCTTTATCTCTTCCCTCGCTCGCTCAACGAATGTCGAGACTTTCGCATCGCGGAGGGCATGCTCTTTTTCCTCTTCGGCCTCCCGAAGGGCCTGTTCCTCCAATTTCCGCTGGAGCTCCTCGAGCTTCTGGCGGTGTTCTTCCTGGATGCGTGCTTCTTCTGCCCGCCGCGCCGCTTCATCGCGTGCCGCGTAGACAGTCTGTTCGAATTCCTGGGCTTCCGTGTTGGTCGGGTCTAGCCGGAACACCTTGGTAATTTCCCGCAACGCCTCATCAAAGTCTTCGGCGAGCATAAGCTCCTGCGCCTTGTCCAGATAAGTCCGGACCTTCTTTCCCTGGGCAAGACGGCGTCCCTCTTCAATCGCCTGCCGCACGGCCTCTTCATAATGTCGCGTCTGTTCGGCATCTTTGAGGCGCTGCTCCGCAAGCTCCTCCTGGGCTTTCCGTTGCTCTTCCTCTCTCTGGATGCGGAGTTCTTCCGCGCGCCGTTGTTCCTCCTCAAGCTGTTTGCGGGTCTCTGCCTCGGCTTCCTTCCTCGCTTCCTCTGCTGCCTTCCGGGCCTCGTCTTCCAGCCGGGCGCGCTCCGTCTCGAACTGCCGCCGTTGCTCGGCCATCAGGCGCTCCCGCTCTTCAGCAAGACGGCGCTCGAAATCCTCCTGGATGATCTGCCGCGATATCTGTTCCTCCGCCTGTTCCTTCTGCTTCAATTCCTCCTGACGCTGCCGCTCTTCAGCAAGCTGCTTTCGTATCTCTTCTTCGATCCGTTGCCGCTCCGCGGCGAGGCGGGCTTTCTCCTCTTCCAGGTTCTTCTGCGTTTCCTGCGCCAGTTCCCGAAGCTTCTGTTCTTCGGCAAGCCGTCGCGCTTCCGCGGCCTGTTGCTCCTTTTTGTGAAGCTCTTCCAGCTTGCGGCGCTCCTCAAGGGCGCGCTGCTCCATTTCCTGTTCGATCCGCTTCCGCTCTGCTTCGAGTTTCTTTCGCGACTCTTCCTCGGCCAGCTTGAGCTTTTCCTCCTCGGCCTTCCTCCGGGTCTCGGTCTCCTCCAGCTCTTTGCGCTGGAGATCCTCCAGGCGCTGACGCTCATCCCTGAGGCGGGACAACATCTCCTCTTCTATCCGCCGCCGTTCGGTTTCAAGACGTTGGATGGTTTCCTGTTCAATCCGTTTCCGTTCGGCTTCAAGATGTTTGCGGGCCTCTTCCTGGATGCGTTTCCGCTCGGCATCAACCGCCTTCTTTCGTTCCTCGTCCTCTTCAGCCCTGCGCTTGCGCTCCGCTTCCTGCCTTGTCCGATTCTCTTCCTCGTGCCGCCGGCGTTCTTCTTCCAGCTTCCGGGTCGCCTCTTCGAGCTTCTTTTGGATTTCTTTTTCGGCTTCAACGCGTGCTTCTTCCTCGCTCTTGCGCTTCGCTTCGGCCACGGCATACCGCCGGGATTCCTCTTCAAGTGCTATCCGCTGGGCGTCAAAAGCGTCGCTCCTGCGTTGCTCTTCAGCCTGCCGGGCGGCGGCTTGCTCGCGGGCGCGGCGAAGAGCAGCCTGCTCTTCAGCCTGGCGGTCACGCTGTGGTGGAGGTGGAGAAGGCGGGGAAATGGGTTTCGACGGAGGAGGAGACGTCTGGGAGGCGGACTTCTGCGATTCAAGTTTCTGCGATTCCCGCTGGTCTATTGCGTGCCTGACCCGCTCCTGGTAAGCAAGCGCATAAGGGTTCTGTGGATCCGTGGTCATAGCAAGCTGAACCAGGCGGCCTGCACCTTCATAATCCCCCCCCTTGAACAGCTTGTCCGCCATTCTCAGGAAATCACCCGCCTTCTTGCGTTGCTCCTGCCTGGTCGCGTCGTCAATTTCCGGCACGGAACTGCCCCTAAAGAGTGAAAATCAAACAAATGGACCCACTATACCAAAACCAATATATCTAATCCCGTTATGATTGTCAACGAACCTATCGATTCGCTCCGGCCAAAAGCGCCTGCCCTCGCTCAAGATTACTGGTCGAATTCCCAAGTTACAGAGGACTTTACCTGGTAACGATTTTCACAAAGTCCGGTTCGCTGTGCAGCGAGGAAAGGTCAGGGTCGAGGATATCCGGGAGGGAATAGCAATGATCGACAGCCTTGCTGAGGGAGTCTTTGGCTTGCTGCTTGTTGTTCTGCATGGCATACATACGCGCCGTGTTGTAGAGGACGGCCGGGTCCAGGGGGGCAAGCTTGAGTGCCTGCTGGTTGGCAGCAATTGCCTCCCGGAATTCGCCCAGGCGGGTATACACGAGTGCGATCTGGGAGAGCGCCAGGGCGTCTTCCGGATGCGATGCGATCACAGCTCTCAGAATCTCCTGCGCCCGAAGAAAAGCGTCCTGCCATTCCTGTTTCGGCTTCCCGGCCGATTGCTCTACCCGGCCGAGGATGTAGAAGTCCTGATAGCTTTGGCGGGCACGGGCAAGGCGGTCCTTCACGAGATCGAGCGCACGTTCAGTCTGCTGCGTGATCAGGAGCAGGTCCGCAATATGCATGCTCCCATACTCGCTCCGGTCACGGGCGAACCTCATGCCCCGTTCGTAGCTCCGCAGTGCAGTCTTGTAGTCGTCGCGGTTGTCACCGTGCATGATAGCGATGAACCGCTGGACCTGGGCGAGGGTCGTGTACGGCGTCGCGATCCAGGGATCGTCCCTGACGGCGCGGTTGGCGGCTTTCAATGCGGCATCCGGTTGGTTCCTGGCAATGTATGCGCTGGCCAGTCGGCATTGCGATTCCCCATCGCTGGGGGCAAGAGCAACAGCTTGCTCGAGGCGCTCGACGGCTTTGTCATATTGCCCTTGTGCAAGCTCAAGGGCCCCCCAGACTTTGTATGCTTCCGGATTGCGCAGCACGAGGGCCACAGCCCGCTGCACGCGCGCACGCGCTACCTCAAGGTGGCCAGGCACACGGTCTCCTCCCTCGTAGGCAACCACGTGCGCCCACCCGAGCGCTGATTGTGCCTGCCCGAAAGATGAATCCGTGGCCACCGCCACCCCAAGCAGCTGGATGACTGCGCTGGACGGGTACAGATCCGGGTGCCTCATCATGAAGCGCGCCCGCAGGTACGCAGTATAGGCATATTCATTGGATGTCGAAACCTCCCTCAACCATTGCTGTTCCTCGTCGCTCACGTTGACGTTCATCGCCGCCACGAGTGCAGCAGCCACTTCGGTCTTCACCCGCGCAAGGTCCCGCGTCACCAGGACCTTGCGCGATGACCATACTGGTTTCGATGACGCCGTATCAAACAACTCTGCCCGCAGGAGCAGGGATTCTCCCTGCTGGTCGAGGGACCAGCGGAGGTAGAAGTTCGATTCTACCGCACGGCAGCGTTGAAGATTCCCCATCGTGGTAGCATCCAGGGCAAATGCGGTCGACGGCCCCACAACGCGGAGATCCGACACCGCAAACAGATCCTGCGTCAGATCGACAGTCAGGCCCTCCCCTAACACTTGTAGTGCACTGTCGCCCGCGCTTACGGCAGGTGGAAGCACAAGGATGGAGTAGAGAGGGGGCGCAACTGCATTCCGGATGTTGTCGACAACCATATAGACGACCACCACCGCGGCAATGGCGGCAAGACCGATGAGCAACGGCTTCACCGGAATCCTGATTCTCACAATACGACCGGCAATCCGATCAAAGACCGGCGGCTTCGGGGGCGCGGCGGGGCCCTTTTCCTCGGGCGTGATCTCGATCCCGAGACCGCCGGAAGTAGGGGCGGAACTTCCCCAGAAATCCTTGTCCGGAAGAGGCGTGCCCGAACGCTGTTCGGATTGGATCTTCCCGCTCCTGGGATCCGATTTTCGCAGTGCGCTCCGTGCCTCAGCTTCCTCCTTCCGCCGCTTCTCGTCTTCCCTGGCAATCTGCTCGGCAAGCTGCTGCGCACGCAGGATCTCTTCCTTCAACCGGAGCGCCTCCTCGTTCTCACCATCGATCCGGAGAATCTCGGCAATTCCCTGGAGCGCTGCATTGTACTTCTCCTGCTGATACGAGTCGTTTATGCTCTCAAGGAGCTCGGCAATTCTCTTCCGCTGGTCTCCTGTCCGGGGACGCTCCGCGGGCGGAGCGTTGACCGGAGGGGGAGGCTCTGCCTTGCGCTTCTTTCCTTTACCCCGAGGTGCCTTCTCCTCCATCTGATGCAACTTCTCGCGAAGCTCCATAACCTCTTCATGCGGCAGGATGAGGTTGAGCTCTGAAAGGATCTCCGAAGCCTTCTCCGCCTTCCCACGATCGATGGCAATGATAAATTTCTCTTTCAGAATCAGCGCCCGTTGTTGTTCTTCAGCGGAAAGAGAGCTGGGTACGGACTCAGGGACGGGAAATGGGCTGAATTCGTGCGGGGCTGGAGGCTCGAATGGTGCCTGGTCTGCCGAAGGGGGGGCAGGTGGCGGCGAAGAAGGCAGAGGGGACTCATTCGGATCAGGTGGCAGGACAGGTTTGTCCGCATCCTCAAGCCGTTTGAGCTCCGCTTGTTCCGACCGGCGGCGAATCTCTTCCAGCATTCGCTTCCGTTCTTCTTCAGTCTGTTTCAGCCGATCATCGGAATCCATGGGTGGCTTCGGAGACCCCAAAGGGTAGACACTGTAGTGAAAAACACTCGAAAATATATCCAAAAGGTGGAAGAATGTCAATCATGGTAGCGCACCAGAACGAGAACGATGGCCAACCAATTGGTCCTCGATTCTTCGTTGCCCGCTACACCCTGTTCCCCGCGCTCTTGCTTTCTTCCTTGAGCTTTGATTACATTGCTAACACCTTTGTCACATCTCAGGACCCTCTCATGACACTTTTCTTCGCCTTTGTGATCATCGTGGCCATCGCACTCGTGTGGGCCGTCATTTCCTACAATCGGTTTGTCACACTGCGCAACCAGGTCACGAACGGCTGGAAACAGATCGACGTCCAGCTCAAACGCCGGCACGACCTCATTCCCAACCTCGTCAACACCGTAAAAGGGTACATGGAGTTTGAGCAGGACACGCTGCTCAAGGTCATCTCTGCGCGGAACGCCGCGGCCTCGGCGAAAACGGTGGGGGAAGCGGCCGAAAAGGAGACCATGCTGACGAGCGCGCTGGGAAAATTCTTCGCCCTCGCCGAAAATTACCCGACGCTCAAGGCAAACGAGAATGTCCGGCAATTGCAGGAGGAACTGGCCAGCACCGAGAACAAGATCGGCTTCGCGCGACAGTTCTATAACGACATTGCCACCAAGTTCAATATTGCTCTCCAGGTGTTCCCGGGCAACTTGATTGCCGGGATGTTCGGGTTCCAGCCAGCCGAGCTGTTTGAAATCCAGGATGCAGGCGAACGACAGCTCCCCAACGTCGATCTTTCCCTGAAGAAATAGGCAGCCATGCCTTCAAGAAACATCTACGAGCAGCAGGCTGCCAACAGAAGGAATACGCTTCTGGTCATGGCTGTGTTTGTCCTGTTCTTCGGATTGCTGGGACTGGGATTCGACGTGTTCATCCTGGGTTTCCCCGGAAATGAGGAGGGAGTCCGTTTCCCTTTTGCCACGGTCGTGGCTCTGGCTTTTGGCAGCTTGAGCGCGTTCTGGAGCCTCCAGAACGGCGCAAAGTCGGTCCTCGCATCCTCCACTGCAGTGCGGATCCCGGAGACAGACCCCCGGTATCAGCAACTCTCAAACGTCGTCGATGAAATGTCCATCGCCTCGGGTATCCCGCGGCCTGCGATATACCTCATCCCTGATCCCGACCCGAATGCATTCGCCACCGGAAAGGATCCCGAGCACGCCGCGATCGCCGTGACAGAAGGATTGCTGGAACAGCTGAACAGAGACGAACTCCAGGCAGTGATCGCCCACGAGATGAGCCACGTGCGCAACTACGACATCAGGCTTATGACCGTGGTGGCGGCGCTGCTCGGAGCGGTGGCACTCCTCTCGGAATTCGGGCTCCGGTCAATGCGGTATGGATCGATCGGCGAGAAGAAAAGCTCCAGCCGCCGGGGAAACGGCGGCATCATCCTTCTGGTGATCTGGCTGATTGCGCTGGTGCTGGCCCCGCTGATTTCGCGCATGCTGGCTATGGCGGTGTCGCGCCAGCGAGAGTATCTGGCTGATGCCTCCGGTGCGGAGCTGACGCGCAATCCGGCCGCGCTCGCCTCTGCGCTTGAGAAGATCGATGGCGCAGTCGAACCCACCCGCTCCATCAAGAAAGGCACGGCACAGCTCTGCATCACGGACCCGCTCGGTGTGGCGGCAAACGAGAGGGAAGGATTTCTGGCAGATCTCTTTGCCACTCATCCGCCAATACGGAACCGCATCACGCTTCTCCGCGCGATGGCGTTTCAGCAGGCCGGGTAATTATCTGGCCTGCGATTTCGCCAGGATCATCAGCATGTCCTGCTCGATGGTCGCCTGGGGGACCTCGGTGATCCTTCCAATCTCCTCCCCATGCTTCAGGAAGATGAACGTGGGAACGCGTTCGATGTGGTACTGGTTGCTGAGCCCATCGTCGCTTTTCATGCTCCTGTCGAGCGCATACAGCGTGATCCTTTCGGGCGGGATCCCTGCCTCGTCCGCAGTCTTGAGAAAGCGGGGAACCTCCCTCCTGCTGTCGGGGCACCAGGTGCCCAGGAACACAATCGTCGAGACGCTGTCCTGTACGTTCTTGATCATTTGCACGAACTGCTGGCCCACCTGCACGGAGTCGTACGTTTCCTTGAACTGGTGGTACGCGGGTTTCTCCAGTACCGCCCGGTCAATCCATCCCCGCTCCTGCTGAACTTCGCGTTGGCCGGCACAGCCCGATAAAACCAACGCCAGGAAGAGCAACAGATTGGAAAGTTTCATTGCAGACCTCCCGGTTTTACTTTGCCCGCTCAATCTTGTATATTAATGTAGGTAAACGCAGCTCCAGACACAATTGGCCGAATCGTGCCAATGCATACCGCATATAACCAGAACACCAACAGAAACACTCGAAGCGGCACGAGATGGTAGAGCCTCTTGATCGGCGGTATGATGTGCAGGATCTTTCCACACTGGATGTGAGGGCGCTGGAAACGTTCCCGTATGAATACCCCGGGATGGACATCGTGATCAACATCAATACCGACGAATTCACGGCGGTCTGTCCATGGTCCGGGCTTCCCGATTTTGCTACCATCCGCATCGACTACATCCCCAAGAAGAGCATCATCGAGCTCCGCTCGCTCAAGTATTATCTGCTTTCCTACCGGAACGTCGGGATCTATCAGGAGCATCTTGTCAACCGGCTGCTGGAGGATCTTGTCCGGTGTGCCCGGCCGAAATGGATGAAAATATCGGCCGATTACAAGGTGCGGGGCGGAATTCACACTGTGGCAAGCCGGGAGTACAACGGGAGCAAAAGGCGGCGGTAGCCACATGTCCTCCACGCTGTTGATTGCCCTCTATATTGCCTGCGAGCTGATCGCCAACATCACCGCCACCAAAACCATCACGCTCCTGGGAATAGCTGCGCCTGGAGGCGTCTTCATCTACGCGCTCACGTTCACGCTGATTGACCTGGTCAATGAGCACTTTGGCAAACGGGGAGCCCGCCGGGTGATCTACGCGGCATTCGCCGCGAACATTCTCTTCGCGTTGTACTCGGCCCTCATTGTCAATTTCCCTTCCCCTTCGTTCTTCACGGGCCAGGAGGCTTTTGCGCGGGTGCTGGGATCTGCACCGCGCATCGTAGCTGCAAGTCTGCTCGCCTACATCATCAGCTCGCTGATTGACGTGGAAGTTTTTGATGCATGGAAACGGAAGATCGGCGGGTACAAGTGGGCACGCGTTCTGGCAAGCAACTCCGTCTCCACGGCGATTGACAGCACCCTGTTCGTCACGGCGGCCTTCGGGGGCTCGCTTCCCCTTGTCCCGCTGATTGTGGGACAGTACCTGATCAAGATGGCGATCACGGCGATCAGCCTCCCGCTGATCTACGCGACACGCTCGGTGAAGGTGGGGGAGTAAGCCGCCGGGGGAAGGAGGTTTTCTGGAGGAGGACCGCCTCGCGCAGGTTGTCGTGCAGGCCGCGGGCCGAGGCAAGGCTGTCCAGGTCAATGCTGAACGTTTCGATGTCTTGGGCCTTCCGCCCCCGGGTGGTAAAGATCAGCCGCCCGGAGGGATCGAATGCATACGAAAAGCCCCCTTCACCGCCGGCTGCATTACACCCCAGCACAAAGAGCTGGTTTTCCATTGCACGCGCCCGGAGGAGCGTTTGCCAGGCCACATCCCGAACTTTCGGCCAGCGTGCGGGAACGACGAGGATCCCCATGCCCTCCCTGGCCATGGCCCGGACGAGCTCCGGGAAACGCAAATCGTAGCAGATCACCACTCCCACCCTGATCCGGCGCCCTCGCAGTGTCACAGTAAACGTGCCGTAGGTTCTCCCCGGGGAGAAGAATTTGTGGTCATCGGTGGGCCTGAACAAATGGACTTTGTCGTAGCGATGCACAAGGCGTCCGCGGTGGTAAACCAGAGAGGAATTGGTACGCCGCCCCGACGGGCCGGCAACAAAGGCACTCCCGGCAACACAGCAAAGATCGCGTTGCCGGGTCAGTTCCACAAACGATGAGAAGTAGGAATCCTTCGGGGTGTGTGGGGAGACGCCGCTTGCAAGTGCGGCGTATCCTCCATCGGCAAGCTCTGGTAAGACAAGGATATCCACCCGCTCCAGGCCACGGCCACGCTTCGGGTCCGCGAGGGACTCGACGCGGAAGCAAAACCCTGCCTTGAGCGTATTCATGAGATGTGTCAGTTGCGCACGATGTTGATCGCCCGCTTTCCTTTCAACTCGGTCTTGATATCAAAGGTCACCAAATCCCCCTGCTTCAGCGTGTCCCTGAAACCGGTTTCCTTGACATTGCTCTGGTGGAAGAAAATATCCTCCCCCCCCTCCACAGTGATGAAGCCATATCCTTTGGAGCTATTAAAGAATTTTACTGTACCTGTCATGCATCTACCCTCTCAGTCTATAGAAAAACAGAAAGCCCCGGCAAACACGCCGGGGCCGACACTTAGTAGCAACGTCCCCGCTATATCTTCGAGACGTTGGATGCCTGCAGTCCCTTCGGCCCCTTTTCCACGTCAAACTGGACCTTATCCCCCTCGTTGAGTGTCTTGTAGCCCTCCCCGACGATGGCCTTGTAGTGGACAAAAACGTCCTCACCCGATTCACGCTGGATGAAGCCGAACCCTTTGGCTCCGTTGAACCACTTGACAACTCCCTTTTCCATGGGAGAACTCCTTTCAGAAGAGATGTTCCTGTAAACGTACGGCAAAGCCGTCCCCTCACGGGGCACCTGAAAATTGCCTCTTAATAGCGTAAACCTTTGCCGAACGCTCAGAACAGACGCTCTGCAGCAACGGAACCATTAAGTGCAACGTTTGGTGTAATGAGTTTGCCGGGATAAGATAGGGGTTGGAGTAATCAATTGCAAGGGGGAAAATAATGAAGAAGGGTGAGATGCCAACCATCTCACCCTTCCGCGGTTCAAAAGCTCCTCCCCACCAGAAGGAGCTCTTGGAAAATTTCGTCAGTTGATCATCAGGAAGAATTCCCCACCCAAAGACTTGGAATAGGTCACAGCAAACCAGTTCTGCATTTCCATTTCTTCCAGGAGCACCATTTCCAAATATTCTCTCTCAACCTGCGAGAGTCTCGGGAACGAATAATTGATCTTCATGGGGTCCTCCTTTCTCCTGTATGCTGTTACATTCCAATACGAATTTCATGCCATAAAGTTACCTGCCAAATAACGCGGGAATTGAATACCCCTGTAGCATTTTTGCCACACATGAGTAGCATTTTCGCCACACCAGTAATGCCTGTAGTTGTGTAAAATGCACACTTTGCCTATATTACTGACGCCTCAATCACTTGAGAGTCAATGATTGTCACCCTACTCTCTTACTCAGGAGAATCTGTAATGCTGAAGGACATAGAAAAGCTGCTGGGCCCCGACGCCAAAACCCTGCTCGAGCACGAATGCAAAGGAATTCCCAAGGGCTCGCTCCATCTTCCCGGCCCGGATTTCATCGACCGTGTTTTTGTGCAAACAGACAGAAAAATCGCTGTGCTGAAAAGTATGCAGCAAATGTTCAACCATGGCCGCCTTTCCGGAACGGGCTATCTTTCCATCCTGCCGGTAGACCAGGGCATCGAGCACTCGGCCGGGGCATCATTTGCACCCAATCCGGAATATTTCGATCCGGAAAACATTGTGAAGCTTGCCATCGAAGGGGGATGCAATGCCGTGGCATCGACCTTCGGCGTACTCGGTTCGTGTGCCCGGAAATATGCGCACAAGATACCCTTCATTGTGAAGGTCAATCATAATGAATTCATCTCTTACCCGAACACCTATGACCAGATCATGTTCGGGAATATCGATCAGGCATTTGAGCTCGGCGCAACGGCAGTGGGAGCGACCATCTATTTCGGGTCGGAGGAATCCAAACGCCAGATCCAGGAAGTCAGCCAGGCATTCTCCTATGCCCACGAACTCGGCATGGCCACCGTGCTGTGGTGCTATCTCCGCAACCCGGCATTCAAGACCGCGGAGAAAGATTACCATGTGTCGGCGGATCTGACCGGGCAGGCCAATCATCTTGGCGTGACCATCGAGGCGGACATCATCAAGCAGAAGCTGCCGGAGAATAACGGCGGATATAACGCGCTGAAATTCGGCAAGACTCACAAAAAGGTCTACAGCGATCTGTCCAGCGACAACCCGATCGACCTGACTCGCTACCAGGTGGCCAATTGCTACATGGGCAGAGCGGGATTGATCAATTCGGGCGGGGCGTCATCGGGAGCGGGGGACCTTGCCGAGGCAGTGAAGACGGCAGTCATTAACAAGCGCGCAGGAGGCATGGGACTCATTACCGGACGGAAGGCGTTCCAGCGCCCCATGGGCGAAGGGGCCCGGTTGCTGAACGCTGTTCAGGACGTCTACCTCTCCAAGGAAATTACGATCGCATAGGCGATGACGCCTATGGTGCCGTCAGTCTTCTCGCAGCTCATTCCTCAGCACCATCAACACGGCAGACTGGGGGACGATGAGATACTTCGATTCTTCGAACTCGACCTCAATTCCCTGCTCCCTCAGGAAGATCGCATAGTCCCCTTCTCGCACTTGAAGGGGGATGTAACGCGCAGGGTCTTTGGGCGTGGACCACGGCTCATCATCCGTGTAGTTTGGGTTCGGGACCGGGTACCCGGGGCCGACCTTGACCACTCTGCCGATGGCAACCTTCTCCTTTTCCCGAACAGAAGGAGGAAGGTAGAGGCCCGACTTCGTTTTGTCCTGCTCGTCGTCCAGCTGGAGCAGGACGCGATCGCCAACAACGATCATTTGTTTGCGCAATTGCATTACCGGTTACCCCTCTGTTGTCCAGATAGGCAAAAATACGAAAAGGAGATGTGAATCTCAATCATGAAACGTCTCTACATATCCGAAACCGACAAAAAACTGGCGGGAGTCTGCGGCGGCATCGCTGAATATCTGGAGGTGGACTCTACCGTCGTCCGGGTGATCACCGTTGTCATCGCCGTAGTAACGGCATTCTTTCCGGTGGCAATTGCTTACTTGCTTGCCTGGCTGATCATACCGCGCAAGCCGTTGCCGCCGATGCAATAGCTGAGAGCAAGGCCCGGGGATCAAGAGGCAGCGAGCTTTGATCCGCGTCTTCTCCATCCCCTATGCTCTTATTGATTTTATTCCCCCTTTTTTATAGATTTCGGGTATGTATTTATCGTTAACCCCTTCTATGAAACCGCAATAACTCCCGACGTATCCCATGTCTATCGCAGTCAGGAATCTCACCAAGTACTATGGTGAGCAGGCCGCCATTAACGACATCTCCTTCGATGTCAAGAGCGGCGAGATCCTCGGCTTTCTCGGACCGAACGGCGCGGGGAAGACGACCACCATGAAGATCATCACCTGCTATATGCCCCCCACTTCCGGGAAGGTTGAAGTGGAAGGAATGGACATCTTTGAGCGTTCGATCGAAGTCCGGCGGAAGATCGGCTACCTGCCCGAGATGAACCCGCTCTACATGGACATGAATGTCCTGGACTACCTCGAGTATTCCGCCCAGCTCCACGGCCTTCGGGGAGGGGCAGTCGGCCAGCGCGTCAAGGAGATGGTGCACGTGTGCGGTCTGGAAGAAGTGCGCCACAAGGACATCGGCGAAATGTCCAAAGGCTTCAGACAGCGCGTCGGCCTTGCTCAGGCAATGATCCACGGACCGGAGGTCTTGATCCTGGATGAGCCTACGAGCGGCCTTGATCCGAACCAGATCGTGGAGATCCGGAACCTGATCAAGCAACTCGGCCGCGCCAAGACCGTTATCCTCTCCACCCACATTCTTTCGGAAGTGCAGGCAACGTGCGACCGTGTGCTGATCATCAACGAAGGGAAAATCGTCGCCGACGGATCTCCCGAGCAGTTGCAGCGCGATTTCCACGGCACTGATGCGCTCACGCTGGAGCTCAGAACCGGCACACTCAGGCCGCTGGAGGATGTGCTTCCGCGGCTGCGCTCAATCCCGCAAGTCTCCGGCGTCAGGATTCTCGGGCAGGATGGCGCTGCCGGCACGTATGAACTGCAGACGGAGAAAGGACAGGACGCACGGGAGGCGATCTTCCGCCTGGCCGTTGCTGAAGGATGGGTTATCCTTGAAATGCACCGACGTGTCACCACGCTTGAAGAAGTATTCCACAAACTCACTACCTCCGAATCATGATAACGCTTCAGAACATTCTTCCCATCTTCCGGCGCGAACTGCGCTCGTACTTCAATTCACCGGTCGCCTACGTGGTGATCGTCGTCTTTCTCGCCATCATCGGCTGGTTCTTCACGAGCAACCTCTTCCTGATGAACGTCGCCTCGATGCGCGTGGTGTTCGACCTCGTCCCCCTGGTGTTTCTCTTCTTCGTGCCCGCCATTACCATGCGGCTGCTCGCTGAGGAGAAAAAGTCCGGGACGCTCGAGCTGCTCACCACAAAGCCGGTGACCGACGCAGAAATCGTCATCGCGAAGTTTCTGGCGGCCTGGGCACTGCTGGCTGCGGCCCTGGTGCCGACGCTTCTGTACCTCGTCACGATGATGGCCCTGGGATCGATTGATCTTGGACCGGTGATCGCGGGGTACATCGGCCTGCTGCTTATGGGAGGCGCGTACGTTGGCATTGGCATTTTTGCCTCCAGCCTCACGGAGAATCAGATCATCGCGTTCATCGCAAGCTTCCTGATCGTGCTCGTGCTCTTCCTTATGGACAAAGTGCTGATGTACGTTCCTGAGGGACTGGCGTCCACCCTGGAGTTCCTCGCCGTCGACTACCACTTCTCCAACATCGCTCGTGGCGTGATCGATTCGCGCGACATTATCTACTTCGCCTCGCTGCTTGGCTTCTCGCTCCTGCTGGCGACGGTGTCCCTTGAACGACGGAAATGGTAGAAAGGCCATGAAGAACAGAACAGTAAAATCGCAGACGCTGCTCCGGGTCGGAATCGTTCTCGTGATCCTCATTCTCGTCAACATTATTTCCGTGCGGCTTTTCGGCAGGCTCGACGTGACAAAGAACGGGGTGTTCTCGCTCTCGGACGCGAGCAAACAGCTCGTGCGCAACCTCAATGACAAAGTGACCATCAAGGCGTATTTCACCGAGGACCTGCCGGCCCCGTACAACAACAATCGCCGCGCGCTCCTTGACGAGCTCAACGAGTACAAAGCCTACGCCCGGGGGAACCTGCAGTATGAGTTCATCGACCCGTCGGGAGAGAAGGCCGAACAGGAAGCGCAGCAGCAGGGCATTGGTCCCGTCCAGGTGCAGGTGGTGAAGGAGGACAAATTCGAGGTCAAGAAGGCGTACATGGGCATGGTCTTTCTTTACGAAGACAAGAAAGAGTCCATTCCGGTCATCCAGAATACCGGCACGCTCGAGTACGATATAAGCAGCACGATCAAACGGATGACCTCAACAGGGCGCAAGAAGATCGGGTTCTTGAACGGGCAGGGGGAGCCGGCACTGAATGAGCTGGCGCATGCACAGGAAATGCTGCGCAAACAATACGACGTAGTCCCGGTCGATGTGAGCAAAGGCAACGCCGTGCCTGCCGATTTAGCCGCACTGATCGTGGATGCCCCAACCAACCGGTTCACCGAACCGGAGAAGTTTCAGATTGACCAGTATCTCATGCGGGGAGGAAAGGTGGCCTTCCTGTTGAACAAGGTGGATGCCAACCTTCAGAACCGGAACGGCCGCCCGCTGGATCTCAACCTGGACGACATGCTCGAGGCATACGGCGTCCGGGTCAATACCGATCTCGTGCGAGACGCCCAGTGCGCCAACATCAGTGTCATGCAGCAGCAGTTCGGTTTCAACATCCAGTCACAGGTTCCGTTCCCGTACCTCCCGCTGGTGAGCAATTTCAGCAAAGAGAACACGATGGTAAAGGATCTGCAGGGAATGATCCTGGTTTTCGCCAGCTCGGTGGACACCGTGAATGCAGCGTCGCGCGGCCTCCAGGCGGAAGTTCTGTTCCGCTCCTCGAAACAAAGCGGCCGCCAGACCGGACAGTTCACGTACGATCCGCTGGAACGCTACTCGCGGGAGATGTTCACCGAACATGAGCTCCCGCTTGCCGTGCTGGTGGAAGGTTCGTTCCATAGCGCTTTCAGCGGGAAATCCGTACCGGCAGACACGGCCGTCGGTTCGTTGCCGCCTGCCAGCTCGCCGCTCACCATGAGTCCTGCTACCCGGATTGTTGTCGTGGGAGATGGCGACTTCCCCCGAGACCAGTACGGGAACCAGGAGAATCTCACGTTCTTCGTGAACATGGTGGATTACCTGGTGGATGATGCCGGCCTGATCACGATCCGATCCAAAGAGCTGACAACGCCGCCCCTGGAGCAGGTCTCCGACGGGACGAAGAAGGCTGTCAAATACGCAGACCTCGTTCTTCCCCCTGCGCTCGTCCTCGGGTATGGTTTGGTTCGCTGGCGGATGCGCAAAGCGCGTAAACGGGCGCTAGAGACAAGGTAACATTGCAGGAAAAACCACATGAAACGCACAACCTGGATCCTCGTTGGTACCGTACTGGTGCTTGCAGTCATTACGTACTTCGTGCTCCGGCAGCCGGGGGAGGTGAGCACGACCGAAAGCTCCGGCACGATGCTGGTGAGTTATGATTCGGCATCGGTCGATAAGATCGAGGTAAGCGCAGCCGGCAACTCCGTGGTGCTGGAGAAGCAGGGCAATGGCTGGATGCTCACGGCTCCATTGCGCTACCGCGCGGACCAGAACGTGGTGACCGCGGCTGTCGGCAAAGGGAAGAGCATTGAGGTGAAAAACGTCGTCTCATCCAACCCGGAAAAGCAAGGCGTCTTTCAGGTGGACTCGTCGGGGACGCTGGTCCGGTTCTTTGCGGGAGGAAACCTCGCAGCCGCATTTCGGGTCGGCAAACCGAGCACGTCCTACACCGAAACCTACGTCCGCAAAGAAGGGTCGAACGACGTCTACCTTGCCGATGGAATGTTCAGCTACATGTATGCGCATCAGCCCAAGGACTGGCGCGACAAATCGATTTACAGGAGCGAGCCTGACCTCATTCGTTCGGTGACCTACAGGTACGGCGACACCACCTTCACCCTTGCCATGAAGGACAGTCTCTGGCGGCTGAATGGGGACTCGGTATCGCAGACGGCTGTGCGGAGCGTGTTAGGCTCTCTTGCTAACCTTCCGGCAGACGATTTTGTTGACTCTACGCTCTCCGCAGCGCCGAAGCAGGTTGCCCTGATTGACGTCGATGGTACACAGATCAGGTTCTGCCAGCAAAAAGGTGCCAGCACGTATCTGGTACAAACCTCGCAGTCGCCGCAATGGTATGAGGTACAGGGATGGAGGGCGGGACAGGTACTGAAACGAAAGAAAGACTTCTAGGCTTGGATTGGTTTTGAAAAAGACGAACACACAACCAGTGTGGCCCTCTGTGTTCGTCTTTTACCTCCGATGATTCTCACCACGTGACCCGCCGCTCTCTCCGCTCCTTCCACCACCTGCACGCCCTTCTCCTCCCTCATTCCTCCGCGGTTCCGACTGCGGCTGAAGGCGCGTCGAAGGGGCCGTGCGGTATTCGGGGCGTCGCATGGTACGCTCCGGCTCACGGGAGCGGAGCTGATCGCGCTGCTGGTAGCGCGGTGCCGGCTCAATGGACTGGAGGCGCTGTGCGGGAGCGCGATCCACGTTCCGCTCCGAACGCCTGGGCTCATTGCTGCGGACGCCCGGGTCAACGGGCCGTTCCTGGTTGCCTTGTAGTTCCATCTGTCTTTGTTGGCGGTACATTTCCGACCGGCGGATATCTCTTCCGCGTTCGAGATTCTCATCGCGTGAGCGTACGTCGAGACCGCGGGAATCGAGAGAAATCGGCCGGTCGGTCTGCCGGAATGCCGGCGGCCGGCTGACGGCTGAGCGGTCGTCCGATGCCGCAATGCGCGGACGGTAGGTTTCGATCCGCTCGCGGTTGTTGGCTCCACGCACGATGCGTTCTCCCTGGCGGTCGGAGACATCCACAATGTCGGCACGATCAATCCGGACGTTCCCCCGGCGTTCCACGTCGTCCCGCTCGGGCCCACGGCTGACGATCCGTCCCGATTCATAGCGGACACTCCCGACATCACGCGTCCTGCCGATGTAGCGGACATTGTCCTCGTTACGGTAGACATACTTGTGCATGTCATGCGAGGCGATGTGCCCGCAGTCGACGAACGACCACCAGTAATTCGGCGTGGCCCAGTGCGTGCGGTAATGAATGCCGAAGCTGACGCTGAAGACCGCGTACGGGCTCAGCGGAGCCCAGCCGATATAGTCGCCCCCGTAGCGCCACTCCACCCACGCCGGCGCCCAATCGTATCCCGGGATCCAGACCCATCCGTAGTAATCGTCATAGTACCATCGGCCATAGTGATAGGCTGCCCATCCCCACGGCTCGTCGGACGCCCAGTACCAGCCATCATCCGTCCAAACCCAACGTCCCGTGGTGTATGGCCTCCAGCCGGCTTCCATATGGTTCGGCCGCCAGCCATAGACATCAGCCCCCACGGAGATCCAGTCGCCGTACGGGCTGAGGGATGAATAGAACACGCCAAACGAAACCCCAAGCCCGGCACCCGGCGGGTCGGCCGTTGACACCGACCACCCTGCAACGCAAAGCAAAAAAAGTAGAGCCAGTTTTCTCATAGTCTCACCCCGGCAATTAGGCCCAGACCCTCAAGGAGTTCGCCTGTACTGCCATTCTCTCGGCGACTCACCTCAGACAAGATACTCCAACGAGTGTGCCAGAAGAAGTGCCCATTTGTCGAAGATTTTGGAGGTTTTTGTGCACGAAGGCGTCCACTATCGTGGGCAATGGCCACAAATTGGAACAGGGAGAGCAGATCGGGAAAGCCGGGAGAAAACGTGGCAGAGTCAGACCGCACGGTCGCACGGACCTATCAGGCTGCAGGGCAGGAGGCACGTTGCCAGCAACCGGCTACGCCTCCCGCAGCAGGTAACTCATAATTGCTTTCTGAATGTGGAGACGATTCAGGGCCTGGTAGAGCGCGACAGAATTCTTGCCGTCAAGCACTTCACTTGAGATTTCCTCACCGCGGTTGGCCGGGAGCCGGTGCATCACCACACAGTCGCGCCTGGCATGGCTCAACAACTGTTTGTTGATCTGGTAGGGACGGAAAATGTTGAGCCGACGGGAGTCGTCCGGCCCGCCTCGGACCTGGAACCAGACATCCGTGTAGACGACGTCCGCGCCTTTGATGGCTTCGGCGGGGTCCTGCATCACCCGTACATTGCTTACGCCGGATGAGCGTGCCTGTTCGAGGATTTCAGGGTGGGGCTCATAGCCGGCTGGACAAGAGACGGTCAAGTCAAGGGGAAACTTCTGCGCCAGCTCGAGCCAGGAGTTTGCCGTGTTGTTCCCATCCCCCACGAACACGATCTTCGTGTCCGGGGTGAATTTCTCCAACTCCTGCAGCGTGAGGGCATCGGCAAGGACCTGGCACGGATGCAACACGTCTGTCATGGCGTTGATGACGGGGATGCTGGCGCTTTCGGCGAGCTGGATGCAGGTCTGATGTTTCAATGTCCGTGCGATGAGAAGTGCCGTGTATTGGGAGAGAACCTGACCGATATCGTGAACGGATTCGCGCGTTGCCATGCCGATCGTCTCTTGCTGCAGGAAGATGGCGTGGCCGCCGAGCTGGGCGATGCCTACTTCGAACGAGACCCGTGTACGCAGAGACTCCTTTTCGAAAATCAGTGCGACCGCTTTGTTCGCGAGGGGCTGTTGCACATCCGTGCCCTCTGCTTTCATGCGTCTCGAGATGGCAATGACGTCCGCAAGCTCTTGCTGTGTCCAGAGAGCAAATGAGGTAAGATCACGTTTCAACGCGAACACCGGGAAGGTGGAAGAGGGATGGAGAAATCATCAAGCCGCACGTCTAGAGCAGCGCGTGCGGCTCGAAGGCGTTCAGTACGCCGCGACCAACGCCGAGGTTGGCGCCGTGGTTGAATCCCTGCTCGCATCCCGCGCAGATGCGTCGTCCGGGATCTCTCTCAAGGATCTCCCGACTAATCGGGTGCTTGCAGGTGATGCACACGCCATACGTTCCACGTTCAAGCCGATCCAGCGCGGCACGCAATTCATCAAGTTCCGGATCAGTTTTGAACGCAAGGAGAGCATCGATCTGGTGAAGATTCAGCCGCCCTTCAGCAAAAAAGTCACGCGTCGAATCTACGCCGTAATACTCCCGCAGGTGGTCGAAGAGCTTTGACAGTACTGCTCGCTGTAGTGACCGCACTCCGTTTTGCATATTCGCCTCCTGAGCCCCTCGCAATATACGGTAAATTTCCAAAAACTTTTGCGAATAACTGCGATCCAGTACCAGTGGGAACATGCAAAAACGAAATGAGAAAGTCAAGTCCTCATGCAATTTTGGCAGACAAAAAAGCGGAAAATTCTTCCGCTTACAGACAACCCCTTGTAATTGCGGCACTTAAGAAAGAGGTACTTTTGACATTGCGGAAAGAATTTTTAAGCAATTGTCACCGAAGAAGAAGCATGAGTGATTGAATGTTTTTCATGACTTCTTTTTCGAATACATATGTGTGGCATAACCGTAGTACATCTCCGCCGCTTCGAAGATCGTCTCCGACAGGGTAGGATGCGGATGGACGGATTCGGCAAGATCTCTGGCCGTGGCGCCCATCTCAATTGCCACCACGGCTTCACTGATCAACTCACCCGCTCCGGCGCCAACGATGCCGACTCCGAGAAGCCTCTCAGTCTTCGGATCAATGACGAGCTTCGTCATCCCATCGGTTCTGTCAAAACTCATCGCGCGCCCGGAAGCCGACCAGGGGTACTTCACAACCTGCACCTCTTTTCCCATCTCCCGTGCCTCTGCTTCCGTCAGGCCGCACCAGGCAAGTTCCGGGTCGGTGAAGACCACAGCCGGAATGACAACGTTCTCAAATACGCTCTTCTCGCCGGTGATCACTTCGATCGCAACGTGAGCCTCCTTCGCCGCCTTGTGCGCGAGCAGAACTCCCCCGGCAACATCGCCGATCGCATACAAGGTGGGGTCGTCCGTCTGCTGCCGGGAGTTGACTTTGATGAACCCCTTCTCGTCACGCTGCACCTTGGTGTTCTCCAGCCCCAGGTCGTTGGTGTTCGGCGTGCGCCCCACCGAAACCAGAACCCGGTCGTACAGCTCCTCCGTTTTCTCGCCGTTGCATTCCATGCTCACCTTGATCTGCTTCCCGCTCGTGGCCATCTTCAACACCTTGACGTTCGTGCGCACTTCCTTGAACGCCTTCTCCGCGTACTTCATGATCGGCCGGACAAGATCCGGATCAGCCCCCGCGAGGATCGATCCGAGCGCCTCTACGACCACCACGCCGCTTCCCATAGTTGCATACACCGTCCCCAGCTCCATGCCGATGTATCCGCCGCCGACAATCAGCAGCTTCTTCGGTATCTCCTCGATCTCAAGCGCCTCGGTCGACGTCATGATCCGCTTGTTGCCGAGGTCGAAGGCCGCCGGCATCGCCGCCTTGGACCCGGTGGCAATGATCGCCCTGTCGAACGAGACAAACTTCTGTCCCTTGGAGGTCTCCACGCGAAGGGTCTTCGAATCCTCGAAGTATCCCCGTCCATAGAGCACTTCCACGCCGCGTCGCTGTGCCAGATCGCTTACTCCCTTCGAGAGCCTCTGCAGGATCGAGTCTTTCCAAGAGCGCATCTTCGCAAGATCGATCGTGGGCTTGGCAAAATGGATCCCCCGAAAGTCCGATTCCTCGGCTTCCGAAATCAGTTTCGCCGCGTGAAGAAGCGCCTTGGACGGGATGCATCCCCGGTTAAGGCAGACGCCGCCGAGGCGGTCCTCCATTTCCACCATCACCACTTTCTTGCCCCTCGCAGCAGCGTAGAACGCGGCCGTATACCCTCCGGGACCCGCGCCGACTATCACGAGTTCAGTTTTGGTTGCTTTCACAGTCATCCTTTCATTTGGCTTTCACTGAAGTCTTCAAGGGCACCAACCAGGTCCACCATGAACCGTGCCGCGTTGGCACCGTCGATCAGGCGGTGGTCGTATGAAAGCCCGAGGGGAAGCATCGTCCGTTTCGTCGGCTTCCCTTTGCGCAGGACCAGCTTCTCTATGCCGCGCCCCATGCCGAGGATCGCCACCTCCGGCTTGTTGACGATCGGTGTGAACTGCCCGCTCCCGATCCCTCCCTGGTTGGAAATCGTGAACGTTCCTCCTTGCATCTCTTCCAGGGACACTTTCCGTTGACGGGTTCGCTCCGCCAGCTCCTGCAGCTCCGCCGATAGCTGCGCCATGCTCTTCGTATCGACATCCCTGATCACCGGCACGATCAACCCTTGCTCGGTATCCACAGCGATGCCAATGTGGTAATACTCCTTGTAGACGATCTCGCCCGACGCTTCGTCGATGCTCGCGTTGAAGATGGGGTGCTTTTTAAGCGTTTCGACCACCGCCTTGAGCGCGAAGGACGTCAGCGTCAGGTGCGCCTTCTTCTTCTCAAAGGCAGGGCTGTACTTCTTCCTGAGCTTGAGAACATCGGTGACATCCGCCTCATCAAACTGTGTGACATGCGGAATCGTTGTCCACGACTCCGCCATCTTGTTGCTGATCGTCCGGCGGAGCGTTGTGATTTTCTCTTTCCGGACCGCTCCCCATTTTGAGAAGTCCACAGGCTCGGGAACCGGTTTTGCCCGGCGGGGAGCCTCTGCCCCGCCAGCGGGCGTTCGCAGCTGCTGGTCGGCGATCTGCTGCAAGTGCTGGATGTACCGCTGCACGTCGTCCATCACGATCCTGCCCCCACGCTCGCTCCCCCTGACCCTCCGCAGGTCGATGCCAAGTTCCCGCGCCATCTTGCGCATGGAGGGAGAAGCAGCCGGTTCGGCACCCCCATCGCCCGGAGGCGGGATCTCCCGCTCTTTGGCACGGACATTCCCGATCTCTTCGCCGACCTCCTCCGGCACGTCCCCCCGGGTGATCTCTCCCGGGGCCATCTCCGCTTCGTCCCGGGAGCGTTCTTGCTCGGCCGAGACCTCCGCAGCAACATCTCTTGTTTTGCCGGGGGCGGATTCCTTTGGAGCCCGCCCTTCGTCGAGCGAGAGGATCAGCTGACCAACTTTGATTTCAGCCCCTTCCTTGATATGCAGCTTTGTGACCGTACCGGACGCAGGAGAAGGAATGGACGCAACAGCTTTCTCGCTCTCCAATTCAAGGATGGGCTGGTCTTTGCTGACCTGATCCCCTTCCTTGATGAAGATGCTGGCAACCGTTCCTGAGTCTGCGCCTTCTCCGAGGCGCGGCAGTCGAACATCCATAAGAATGCCTCTTCAACTTCAATGTATTCTGTCGGTGGTTTAGATGGCACTACAGATAAAACGGGAATGTCTTTTCCGGGTCGATGTTGAGATCCTTGATCGCTTTGAGGACCGCCTGTTTCCTGACCTGCCCTTTTTGCGCCAGCGCAAACAGCGTGGCCACCACGATCATCTCCGCATCCACCTCGAAGAACCGGCGCAGCCGTGCGCGCGTGTCGCTCCGGCCGTAGCCATCCGTTCCCAGCGTCATCAACCCTCCGGGTACCCACGGCGCGATCTGGTCGGGAACGAGCTTCATGTAATCCGACACCGCAACGAACACGCCCCGCTCCTTCTCCAGAACGTTCTCCAGATATGATACCCGCGGGGTGTCGGTGGGATGAAGCATGTTCCAGCGCCTGGCGTTGAGGGCTTCGCCGCGGAGCAGTTTGTAGCTTGTCGCGCTCCACACGTCGGCTGAGACTCCGTACTGCTCCAGGAGGATCTTCTGCGCCGTCAGCGCGTGCCGCAGCAGCGGTCCACTTCCGAGCAGATGGGCGCGCAGCTTTCGGTTCTTCTCCCCTTCGGAGAACTTGTACAATCCCTTCAGGATGCCTTCCGCTGAACCTTCCGGCATTGGCGGCATGCCGTAGTTCTCGTTGTAGAGCGTAAGATAATAGAAGAGATTCTCTCCTTCCGCATACATCCTGCGCAGACCGTCCTGGATGATCACGGCAACCTCGTACGCGAACGCCGGATCATAGGTCATGAGCGTGGGGATGGTGCTGGCAAGGAGCTGGCTGTGGCCATCTTCATGCTGCAATCCTTCCCCGTTCAGCGTTGTCCGGCCCGCCGTGCCGCCCAGGAGGAACCCCTTCGCCCTGATGTCTCCCGCTGCCCAGTCCAGATCGCCGACACGCTGGAACCCGAACATCGAATAGTAGACGTAGAAGGGAATCATCGGCTGCCCGTGCGAGGCATAGGAGGTGCCCGCGGCGATGAAGGAAGCCGTTGCTCCAGCCTCGGTGATGCCCTCTTCCAGGATCTGGCCGTCCTTTGCTTCGTGGTAGAACAGGAGGGTTTCTTTGTCCACCGGATCGTACAACTGTCCCTTCAATGAATAGATCCCTATCTCCCGGAAGAGGGGGTCCATACCGAAAGTCCTTGCCTCATCCGGGATAATGGGGACGATGCGGCGCCCAATGTTCTTGTTGCGCAGCAGGTTGCTCAGCAGCCGTACGAACGCCATCGTCGTGGAAACCTCGAAGCGCTCGGATCCCTGGAGGAATTCCTTGAACCCGGAAAGCGGGGGTACCTGGAGCCGCTCTGCCGTTTCAGTCCGGCGGGGGAGGAAGCCTCCCAGGGCCTTCCGCCGTTCGAGAAGGTACTTTGTCTCAGGGCTGTCAGCCGGAGGTCGGTAGAAGGGGGTGTCAACGACCTCTTCGTCGCTGATCGGAATGCTGAACCGCCGCCGGAACTCCCGCAACTCTTTCTCGTTGAGTTTCTTCTGCTGGTGCGTAACGTTCCGCCCTTCGCCCGCCTCGCCCAGGCCATATCCCTTGATGGTCTTGGCGAGAATGACGGTGGGGGATCCCCGGTATTCGACAGCCGCCTTGTAGGCAGCGTAGACCTTTTTCGGATCATGCCCGCCGCGGAGGAGCTTGCTGATTTGATCATCGGTCAGGTGGTTCACCATCTCGAACAACTCAGGGTATTTTCCGAAGAAGTGCTTGCGCGTGTAGCTGCCGGGCGAGACGGAATACTTCTGGTAGTCACCGTCCACCGCTTCTTCCATCCGTCTGAGCAAGAGCCCCTTCGTGTCCGCGTCAAGGAGCGGGTCCCAGTCGGACCCCCAGATCACCTTGATCACATTCCAACCCGCTCCCCGGAAATTCTGCTCCAGATCCTGGATGATCTTGCCATTGCCGCGGACCGGCCCATCCAGACGCTGCAGATTGCAGTTAATGACCCAGGTCAGATTGTCCAGGTGCTCGCGCGATGCAACACCGAGCGCGCCGAGCGACTCCGGCTCATCGGTCTCTCCGTCCCCCAGGAATGCCCATACCCGTGGTTCGTCTTCCCCTTTGAGCAGACCCCTGGATTTCATATATCTGTTGAAGCGTGCCTGATAGATCGACATGAGAGGACCCAGGCCCATGGAAACGGTGGGAAACTGCCAGAAGTCAGGGAAGAGATACGGGTGAGGATAGGAAGGGAGGCCCCCTCCTTCGCAAAGCTCCTGCCTGAAATTGTGCAGGTGCTCCGCATCGAGCCTTCCCTCCAGGAACGCGCGGGCATAGACGCCCGGCACGCCGTGGCCCTGGAAGTATACCATGTCGGCTGGCCGCCCATCGTCGCCGCCGCGAAAGAAATGATTGAACGCAACCTCGTAAAGCGTTGCAGAGGAAGCGTACGTGGAGATGTGCCCGCCAAGTCCGCTGTGCAGGCGATTGGCCTTTACCACCATGGCCATGGCATTCCAGCGGGTATAACTTTTTAAGCGACGCTCGATCTCCCGGTTCCCGGGATACGGCGGTTCTTTTTCCGCGGGGATGGTGTTGATATACGGGGTGCCCACAGGGGCGGGTATATTCACGCCTGCGTCACGCAAACGCGTGGCAAGCCTGTCAAGCAGCAAAGGAACCTTGGCACTGTCCCTATCCTTGAGGACCGACTCGAGAACGAATTCAAGAGCGTCCAGCCACTTACTCCCATCTTGCGGAAGAGTCTGCTGTTCTGTATTTTCAGTTTTCACGTTCCCTCAAGGCTGTACGACAAAGAGCTGTGCTGTACCCCCGTTGACAGGGTACACAATGTACGAGTTTCTCATTACTCAATCAAATCTGCTGCCGATGCAGCTTCTGGATCTTACCTTTCCCACGCCCGAAGAAAATCTCGCCTGTGATGAAGCGCTGCTTGAGATGTGCGAGCAGGGATATGACCGGGAGATCCTGCGATTCTGGGAACCTCGCTCGGTCTTCCTCGTGCTCGGATATTCCGGTTCGGCTGACGCGGAAGTCCGTCGTGACGCGTGCCGCACGGCGGGCATTCCGATCCTCAGGAGGTACAGCGGGGGCGGGACGGTCGTTCAGGGACCCGGGTGCCTGGACTACGCGCTAATTCTCCGGACCAGCGATGCCGGTCCGCTCTCTACGATCCCTGGAACCAACACCTATGTCATGGACCGACAACGCCGCTCCCTCGATCTCGTCACGGGAGGAAATGTTGAGGTGCAGGGACATACTGACCTGGCAATCAACTCGTTGAAGTTCTCCGGCAATTCTCAGCGGAGGAAGGAGCGGTTTCTCCTTTTCCACGGTGTGTTTCTGCTGAACTTCGACATTCAGTTGATCTCACGTTTCCTGACTCATCCGTCTCGCGAACCCTCGTACAGACAAGGGCGGCCACACGAACGTTTTTTGCGCAATTTGGGTGTTCCTGCTGCCGCGGTAAAGCAGACAGTGAGGAATGAGTGGGGCGTGGAAGAGACTTTGGAACACGTGCCGGGGGATCTCATCGCTGAGCTCGTCCGCACCCGGTATTCCTCACCGGACTGGACATACCGTGCAGCCGCACAAAACAGGGCCTCCCATGAATCGGAAGCTTCATGATGTAGAACACCGGCCGACGGAGAAAAATTCACGGGGCGTCAACAGGTATCAGCGCTTAGATCCGTTCTGTCCCCGACTCCTCCATCCATCCGACCTTCCCATCGGCAAGACGGACTTTGATCCAGGTGCTGAGCTGGTCCACAATCTGCACCTTCACCCCCCCGTGGAGAACGAATGCATCGCTGCTCTTGTCATCGGGAGAGTTCTTCACCGTCACGATGCCCGCCGTGACGACCGCTTCGTTGGTACGGCTGACGTCCGCGAGTTTTACGAAGAAGAGCGCGAGGGACAGGGCAAGGACAAGCACGCTCGCAGCACTTCCCCAGAGCGCGATCTTCCTGATAAGGTAGGTTCTGCCCAGCATGATGACGCACATGCTCGCCACGACCAGAATGAACCCGGCATACGCCAGCCAGGTCGCGGCTTCCAGCGTGAACGCATTCTTGACTGCATCAACGTAGTCCCAGAGAAACAACCTCGGGGTGGGTTCGATCTTGTCGGTGATCATCAGGTTGGCAAGCAGGAGATTATGACGCAGGTCATCGTCTCCCGGCATCAGGCGCCCTGCTCGTTCATAGTTCAGGATGGCGCGGGGAACGTTCCCCTCCCTGTAGTACGCATTCCCCAGGTTGTAGTAGAGCGGGCCGCTCACATAGCCGTTATGAACAATGGACTCGTAGATCTCCACCGCTTCGGTGATCTTTCCCTGCTGATAGGCTTCGTTCCCTTGCTGGAAGCGTTGTTCCGGGGTTTGTCCGCACACCCTCGCAGGGAGAGCGGCAGCAAACAGGACTGCAATGAAGAAAAGCCGTTGGCTCATGAGGATCTCAATGTCCGTTCAAGTTCAACGATGATGCGCCGGGCTTCTTCGTATGTCTTTTCCATCGTCGCAAGCCCCATGCTTGTGGGCGCGAAGCGCGCCATATCGCACGACTCCAGAACCATGCGAAGCGACTCCTGAAGGTCCGTACCCACGCCGCGCCGTGACAGTTCCGCGACCGCCCCCTCCACCGAAAATCCCGACTGCGGAATGTTCAGCTTGTCGCCCAGGTATTTCCAGAGAGCCCGCGAGACCTCCGCGTAGAACCGCAGCCGCTGTTTGGCGTTCGGTGAACCACCGGTCGATTCCTTGAGGAGGTACGCAGCCTGTTTCAATCCTTTTTGAGCCACTTTCATCGCCTTGCGGTTGCGATATCCTGCCTGGTCCTGGAGCACCGCCTGGCGCTGGCGTGAATAGACAAATGCTCCCGCAAGCGCCGCGAGCGGAAGCAGCACCAAGACGATGAAGATCGCGCTGGAGTAGAGGTACTCGCCCGGGCGGGAGAACGCCATTTGCCCCACTTTGATGAACCGGATATCCCGGCTGAGCATGCGCACATCCTCCCGCGATCCGCCTGCCGTCAACGGGGCGGGAGTTGCCGCGCCCTGCTCCACATTGAGTTCGATCTGCGGCGACCGCAGCCGGACATAGTCCCTCTTGTCGAGATCGTAATAGGAGAACGTCACCGGTTTGATGACCTTGAGGCCGGGATACCGGGGAATGAGCAGATACTCGAAGACCTTGCTCCCGGAGATCAACCCTTGAGGACGGCTGATATTGTCCGAGACCTTCGGGCTATACTGTTCAAAATCCGCCGGCAGCTCCACCGCAGGAGATTCCAGGAGTTTGATGTTTCCGGTCCCGGAGATCGTCACCTTCAGCGTCACCGGTTCGTTCGTCCGCGTACTCTTCTTGTCCACCGCCGTGCTCATGGCAAAACGCCCGACTGCCCCCTTGAAGTCCGGAGGCGCTCCGGCCGGCAGCGGATCGACCTTGATCTTCACCGGCTCGCTCTTGACGTCATACGACCAGGCTCCGCCCGAACGGGTTGCTGAAGAAAGAGTCGAACGGATCAGCGGAACGCCGCTGTTGCACCTGCACCGTGGCTTTCAGGGCCATCGGGCTGATCTCCAGCGAGCCCGACTGTGTGGGAAACAGCGCCATGAGCTTGATCGTAAAGACCCTGTACTGCTTGCCGTTCACGACCTCGACCGATGGGGGGACATCCTTCGGCCTCTCCACCTCCTCGCCCCAGAAACCGATCAAATTGGAAGCTTTATCCTCTCTCACATCGAGAAGGGAAACCCTGGAGTAAAGCTTGTACGCAAGATTGACCTGCTCCCCCTGGATCAGGCGCGTCTTGCTCACGGTCGCCCGCAGGAAGAGATTATCACCGATCTGCGCGCTCGCATCGTCGGGCGCAGCAGCCTGCTGCTTTGGCTTGGAGGAACCCTTCACCACCTCGATCGCGATAGGATTCGTGGAATACCTCTTTCCGCCCGCTTCGATCGATGCTGAACCAATCGAGAACTTCCCGATCTCCTTTGGCTGCAGCACATAGCTGTAGACCACAGAGGAGGAAACAGCGCCATTGACGAACTGCATGCTGGAGGACTGGTTGGGCCCCGACATGATTCGGAATTTGTTCAGATCCGGCAATTGCAGATCCTTTCCGCCCCCCGTCCCGGCACTGCTGAGAGAAAGACTCAGCGTGAACTCGTCATTCATCCCCACGGGGTTCTTGTCCACGCTGGCCTGGAATGTCGCGTCCTGCGCCATCGCCGCCCCCACCCCGAGGTGAAGGAACAGGGTGACCACCCAGACCGCATGAATCCGTTTGCTGCTCTTGCTCACGTTACCAGTCCTTGTCTGTCTTTGGCCGCACGGCCTGACGTACGCGGAGTTTCTTCTGCACTTCTTTCTCATTATTCTTCAGGACGTCCAGGATTCTCTCTGCATCGGCTTTGGACATTTGCTTTTGCTGTTGCTGGGCCTGATTCTGCTGAGGATTTTGCGGCTGATCCTGCTTTTTCTGGTCTTGTTTCTGCTGATCCTGCTTTTTCTGCTGGTCTTTGTTCTGCTTGTTCTTCTGGTCCTGCTTCTGGTTCTTTTTGTCCTGGTTTTTGCTCTGTTGTTGCTTGAGCTTTTCCAGGGCATAGGAGAGATTGTACTTCGTCTCCTGATCGTACGGGTTCAGCTGCAACGACTTGATGTAGGCCTCTACAGCATCCTGGTATTTTTGTTCCGACATCAGGGAGTTGCCGATGTTGTACCAGGCGTGCGCCTTGGTTTCCGGGGAGGCCGACTTCTCCCGGGCAAGATCAAACTCTTTGACCGCCTCGTCGTATTTTCCTTCTTTGTGCAGCGCGTTGCCGAGGTTGAAATGCCCCTGCACCAGGTCTTTCTCTTTTTCCAGGGCCTTGCGATAGTCGACCTCCGCGTCCGTATATTTCTGATCCTTGTACAGGTCATTCCCGCCGTTCACCAGCGAACGGACGGATTGTGTCCATGCGGGCGGAGCGGCCACCGACCACATCACAGCAACCCACGCGGCGATGATTCCCGTTCTCATGCCTTCACCTCATCCTCTTTGCGCAGCAGGTTCCATCGGGCAAGCCAGCGCGATTTCTTCTCCGTAACGAGCAGCTCGGCCAGGAGCAGCAGGGCTGCGGGGAGGAGGAAATACTGGAACCGGTCTTCAAAGTCGGTAAACTGCTTCACCCCGAACTCTTTCTTTTGCAGCGCATTGATGTTCTTGTAGATCTCCTCCAGCTCATCCTGGGCAGACGTCCCCCGGAAATACTTTCCGTTGCCCGCCGTGGCGATCTTCTCAAGGGCAGCTTCGTCCAGCTTCGTCACCACCACGTTGCCGGACCGGTCCCGTTTGAAATCCACCTGCTGCCCCGAGGCGTTGTAGATGGGGATGGGCGCCCCGCCAGGCGAGCCAAGCCCGATCGTATAGAGCAGAATCCCCTTTTTTGCAGCCTCCTCTGCCGCATCGTAGGAGTTTCCCTCGGTGTCCTCGCCATCCGTGATGATCACCACCACCTTGGTAGTCTGGTCCTTGAAATCAAATGATTCCTCCGCCCTCTGGATCGCCGAGCCGATCGAGGTGCCAGGTTGCGGCACCACATCCACATCCACGACGTCCAGGAACAAATTGGCAGCGCTGTAGTCGGTCGTCAGGGGGAACTGGGTGTACGCCTCCCCGGCAAAGACGATGAGCCCGATGCGATCTCCTGTCAGTCTCTGGATGAGGTTCCGGATCTCCAACTTCGCCTTCTCCAACCGGTTGGGCTTGATGTCCTCGGCTTTCATGCTCAGGGAAACGTCAAGCGCGATAAAGATATCGACGCCTTCCTGTTTCACCTCTTCCATTCTCGTGCCGACCTGAGGATTCGCAAGTCCTACAACGAGCAAAGCCACCGCGGCCAACAGAATCACGAATTTCGTGAACCGTTTGGTGTTGCTGGCCCCGCCGGCGATGTGCATGAGCGTGGGCTGCTGGCCGAAGCGTCCCAGAGCCTTGCGCCGGGTCCGGGCAAAATACCAGTACAGTGTCACGAGCAGAGGAAGCAGCAACAAGGCGTAGAGGTACTCGCTATGGACAAATTTGATCATCAGGGAAGCTTCCTCAATACGGTGCCGGCCAGCAAGAACTCTGCCAGGAGCGAGAGAAGTCCGAGCCCCGCCCACGGGTAGAACAGTTCGGTATACGAACGGTACGCTTTCACCTCGATGCGCGTCTTCTCCAGCTTGTCGATCTCATCGTAGATTTCCTTCAGAGCCTTGTTGTTGGTTGCCCGGAAGTAGCGTCCGCCCGTCATGTCGGCGATCTGTGCCAGGGTCTTCTCGTCCACATCCACGGGAATGTTCTGATACCGAATGCCGAACGGGGTCTGCACGGGATACGGCGCCTCACCCACCGTGCCGACGCCGATCGTATAGATCCGGATATTGAATGTCTGCGCGATCTGTGCCGCGGTGAGCGGATCGATCTCCCCCCGGTTGTTCATGCCATCGGTCAGCAGAATCATCACCTTGCTTTTTGCTTTGCTGTCCTTGAGTCTATTGACTCCCTGGGCGATCGCCATGCCAATGGCAGTTCCGTCCTCAACCATGCCCGGCCTTACCTGCCGGAGCAGGTTCTTGAGGACACGGTAGTCCAGCGTCATCGGACATTGCGTGAAGCTCTGTCCGGCAAAGATCACCAGGCCGATCCTGTCATTGTGCCGCCCCTCGATAAAATGCTGGGCCACTTCCTTCGCCGCTTCGACCCGGTTCGGCTGAAAATCTTCCGCCAGCATGCTTGTGGAAATGTCGAGGAGCATTGCGATGTCGATACCTTCGGCGTAAATATTCTGCCCGCTTGCGGTGGTCTGAGGACGGGCCAGCGCGACGATTAGGAGCGCGACACCGAGCATCCTGAGCGCGAACGGCAGATGCCGCAGCCGCTCCCTGATCCCGGGCTTGAAAGAACGGAACGGCAGCAGCGTCGAGTAGCGGATGTCGCTCGTATCCTCCTTGTGGCGCCGGATGTACCAGGCCACCAGGAGCGGGATCAGCACGAGCGCGTAGAGGAACCCGGGGCTCGCAAATGAGACGTTAGGACCCCACATGGCCTGCTCCTATACGGTGCGGCTCTGCAACCGGCGTCATCGCCACGACTTTGGTTTTGTCCACCACATCATGCACCACAACGATGATCTCCTCATGCTCCGGAATTCCGGGCTGGTATTTTGCAAACTTCACCAGGTCCGCCTTCCTGAGTATCTTCTCCGTCTCCCCCAGAACCCCGTTATCGAGCTGTTGCGAGCGGAGCCCGGCAAGAATCTCATCGGTGGTCTCTTCGAGCGCCATGACCGCGAAGCGGCGCTCGACATAGCGGCGCAGCACTTCCGTCGCCTCCGAATAATATTGCTTGATCAATCCCTGCTGCCAGAGTTGCTTTTCTTTCAACGACGCGAGTTCCTCATACGCCAGTACATGCGCCGGCTTCGGGGGAGGAACATAGACTTCGCCGCGCGTCGTCCGTTTTCGCTTTTTCCAGTACCAGTACGCCAGATAACTCAGCGCTGCCGCCAGAAGTACGATGCCTGCATAGAGAGCGATCTCCGCCAGCGTCCAAGGGACCGAGAGCGGCGGCTTCAGGTCCATGAACGCCTGGCTCGTATCGACAGGCATGGTATGAATTGTAATGGCAACAGGCGGAGTGGATACGGTATCCGGGACTGCGCCAGGTTGAGTATAGAAGAACACAAGGGGAGGCACTGCTGCACTCCCCGAATCGTACCGCGCCACCACGACGCCCAGCGCTGTCGCGCTGTCTCCCTCCCGCACCGGTGGAATACGGTGAAGCAGCGCGAACCCGGCGAGCGTGTCCTCCAGCACCGGCTGCACTGTTGCACCGTTCGGATGGGTCACGACCACATGGACGGTGATGGGATCGCCGATCAGATAATCGGTCGAGTCCACCCAGGCCCGCGCCGCGACAGCTTTTGTCTGCGCCTGCAGGCCAAGCGGCAGTGCGCAGGCAACCAGAGCTGTCAAAACACCTCGTCGGCAACTGGTCACAGCCGGCTCTCCCGCAACTTGAAGAAGTCCACGATGGGCTTGATGTACGGTTTGTCGATGCGGATGGGAATCGCGTCCACCTTGCTCCGCAGGAAAAGCTGCTTCCGATCGGCCCGCCGCTTGCGCCAGTACGCTCTGAAGTCTGTGCGCAGCCGTGAATCCCCGGTGTCGATCCACCGGGGTTCACCCGTCTCCGCATCGCGCATCTTCACGAGCCCCACGTCGGGGAGCTCCTCCTCTCGGGGGTCGAAGATCTCCACGGCAATGATATCATGTTTCTTGCTGATGATGCGCAGGATCTGGTCGTACCCGTCATCAATGAAATCGGAGATGATGAACGCGATGCAACGCTTCTTGTTCACGTGATTGAAGTACTCGAGCGCTTCCCTGATGTTCGTCCCCGTCCCGCCGGGCTGGAGCGAGATCAGCTCACGCACGATCCGCAAGATGTGAGCCCGTCCCTTCTTGGGAGGGACGAATTTTTCGATCCGGTCGGTGAACATGATCAACCCGACCTTGTCGTTATTCTTGATGGCAGAAAATGCCAGCACCGCGCAGATCTCGGCGGCGATCTCGTTCTTCAGCTGCTGGGCGGTGCCGAAGCTGCCCGACCGGCTGAAGTCCACCAGCAGCATCACCGTCAGTTCCCGTTCCTCCTCGAACACCTTGACGAAGGGATGATTGAAACGCGCGGACACGTTCCAATCGATCGTGCGGATGTCGTCGCCGAACTGGTAGTCCCGCACTTCGGAGAATTCCATACCGCGTCCCTTGAAGACGCTGTGGTACTCCCCCGAGAAGACCTGGTTGACCATGCCGCGGGTCTTGATCTCAATCAGGCGGACTTTTTTCAGGAGCTCCCGTGTGTCCATGACCTCAGGGCACCTCGATCTTGTTCAGCACTTCCTGCACCACGTGTTCGGAGGTCACTTCCTCCGCTTCCGCTTCATAGGTCACCGCGACGCGGTGCCGGAGCACATCGAGGCTGACGGCGCGCACATCCTCGGGAATGACATAGCCCCGGCGCTTGATGAAGGCGTAGGCCTTTGCACCCAGGGCCAGATTGATGGAGGCTCGGGGCGACGCGCCATAGCTGATCAGCTGTGCCAGGTTGTTCAGGTTGTATTGCTTGGGCGCACGGGTGGCAAAAACGATGTCCAGTATATATCTCTCGATCTTCTCGTCCATGTAGATCTCCTGGACCACCGATCGGGCCTTGACGATATCGGCGGCGGCCACGACCGCCTTCGGGGTAGACTTCTGGTCATTCACGTTGGCGCGCATGATCAGGAGCTCTTCCTCCTTGGACGGATAGCCGATCTTGACTTTCAGCATGAACCGGTCCACCTGGGCTTCCGGTAGCGGATACGTTCCTTCCTGTTCGATCGGGTTCTGCGTCGCAAGAACGAGAAACGGCTCCGGCAGCTTGAACGTTTCTTCCCCGATGGTCACCTGCCGTTCCTGCATGGCTTCCAGCAGTGCGCTTTGCACTTTCGCAGGAGAGCGATTGATCTCGTCCGCAAGGATGAAATTGGCGAAAATCGGCCCGCGCCGTGTCTGGAAGGAGCCATCTTTCTGATTGTAGATCATGGTGCCGATCAGATCGGCAGGGAGCAGGTCTGGCGTGAACTGGATGCGCTGGAACTTCGCCTGGATGGCGGCGGCGAGTGTCTTCACGCTGAGGGTCTTGGCAAGCCCCGGGACACCTTCCAGGAGAATGTGACCGTTGGAGAGAAGTCCCACCAGCAGGCGCTCGACCATATACTTCTGCCCTACAATGACCTTTCCTATCTCCATCTGGAGGATATCGACAAACGCGCTCTCGCGCTGGATTTTCTCGTTGATGGCTTTGATATCGTATGACATTCAACCTCCGGGGTGAAGTAATAGCGCAAAAACAGGGAATACTAATGTAAAAAAGTTGGGGGGGAAAATCAATCTACGTTATGACACAGGGAACCCGAGGGTTTCAGGTACAGAAGCAAAGCAACGGATACACAAGAACCCGGGTTTAAGTATGCTCCGTGTTCGCCGCATGTTCAGGCCTTACCTCATTTTTCTTAACTGTTTCGGCGTCATCAGCCACTCCAGGACCGCGCACTTGCCGACGCGCAACGACGGGGCCGAGAGTTTGCACAACCCTCCCTTCCTCATGTTCATTCCCATACTGTCATCCCCGCATACCAGAAACGAAATGAGCCCGCTGAGGTTCGGCTCGTGCCCGACAAGCAATACCCGATCTTCCGCCCCACACGAGGTGATGATCTCGCCGATGAGCACCTCCATGTCTCCCTCGGGCTTCAGGTGCGCGGAATATTCTATTGAATGATCGGGCTGTAACACGCCAACGGCAATCTCTGCGGTCTGCTTCGTCCGTACGAGCGGACTCGAAACGATGTGGTCAAAGGAGAGAGACATCTTGCGCATTCCCTTGGCGATCCGGCGCATGCTCCTGGTTCCACCGGGCGTGAGCGGGCGATCGCTATCGTCGGGATACTCGCTGCTGCCGCGTGGCACCGCCACGCCGTGACGGAGGATGAAGAGTTCCATACGGACTCCAAGAAATGAAGTGCGAGAATGTGAGCAGATCGTCCGCATCGCGCAAGAACCGCTCGATCTGCGCCGTCCGTTGCTGCGTGACGAACTGATGAACGGGCAAGAGCGAAGCAGGCATTGTCCGGAAGCGGCCGGGTGGATTTATGGTCAGCGCCGTGCCGACGACCTGGAGATCCTGGATCTCACCCATCCGCGTCTGGTAGATGTTCATTGCCTTGAACTGCTTCTTCCCGAATCCGGGCAGAAGCGGGGCAAGCACCTCCACCGTGTATCGGAATTTCTTAAAAGCCACACGAAGCGCATGGATCGATGCCGGATCCCCGGGGACAACACGTTTCCGTAATCCGGCCGCGCGCACAAATGCCGCAGCCAATGCTCCAAACAGCGCTGCCCGGGACGCCTGCTCCGCCTCCGGCCCTGTGGTCACCTGTGTGAGGCTCTCGGCTGCGCGCGCGAACTCCTGTTCCATGGCACGGGTCTTCATCCCCGCGATGGTCAGCGCTGCCTCCCGCACCAGCTGCCGTTCGCGAAGCCTCAACGCCACCAGGAAGGGCTGGAGTACGGGGAACTTCACACGCAGTGCCTGAAAGTGCAAGAGCTGGATATGCAGGTCACGGAGTTCATTGAACCCTTTCAACAGCCGTTTCAGCTTCCGCCGGACGTCCTGAGGGGTTCCCCCGGGCAGGACAGCCCCTGCCACATCCAGCGTTGCGATCATCCTCCGGGTCGCCACGCGGAGGTCATGGATTGCGGGCTCCGTGCATCGGCGGCGGTTCCTCCGAAGCTGCGCAAGGAACTTCTCCCACCGCCCATCCAGAGCAGCGACCAGCGTTGTCCCCACGGTGAGTTCCGGCTGAGGAGGGGGAATCTTCCTGCGGCTTTTCCGTTTGTGGCGGACTGATGCGGGGGTTCGTGGCATGATGCTAGTCGTCAATGGTGAGCTTCGCGCTGAAGATATCCTCAAACATCGGCGCCTTCTTCGCCAGCGCCCATTTTTCAAGCAAGAGGTCCCCCTCCCCCCGCAGCCGCAGAGTGAGCTTGGGCTTTTTGTACTCCACGGTGAAGCCCTCCACCTTGGATGCATGCTCGGTGTCCATGGCATCCGCGAGCCGGAGCAGCGCGCTGAGCTTCGAGACCACCACCCGTTCCTTGGACGAAAGAGCCCGGTAACCATCATGCTGCGGCTTCGGCAGGGACTTGCGGTGGTAGCGTGCAACATTGGCGACGATGGCAAGTTGCGATTGCGTGAGCCCGACGAGTGGGGAGACGGAGAGGAGATAGAATGTGTGCTTGTGATGGTCGGTGGAATTGACAAAATTGCCGATGTCGTGCAGGAGCGCAGCGACTTCCAGCAGCAGGCGGAATTCCAGACCGAGGTTGTGGAGCGACCGTGTCTCATCGAACAGGCGCGCGGCATAGCGGGCCACGGTGGTGCCATGCTGTTCGTCAAACATGTACTTGCGGCCAAGCTGGATGGCGGAGGCAAGGACCTGGTCCCGGCGCAGCGGCCTCTTCTCGCCGAACAACTCCTGGATCATGTCGATCAGCAGGCCGTCCTTCAGCCCGACGCGCGGGATGACCACATCGGACACGCCGGCAACCCGAACAATCTTCTGCAGCACCATAGAGGCCGGAACGATAACGTCCGCACGATCCGGGCGAAGACCCAACTCCTGGATTCTCTGTTCGTAGGTCATTCCCTGCAGCTTCTTCAGGAGCAGGTCCAGATCATCGTCGCTGATCTCGGAATCCCGCTCCTTGCGCAGCAGCGATCTCCTGAGATCCCCCAACGTTTCGACGTTCCCTCCTGTGCCCACGCACAAATCGATCTTCCTGGAGCCGACCTCTTTCTTGATCCGCTTCTGGGTCGCGTCCATATA
The DNA here is from genome assembly GCA_963809695.1 of uncultured Bacteroidota bacterium. Lineage (GTDB taxonomy): Bacteria > Bacteroidota > Ignavibacteria > UBA10030 > UBA6906 > JAGDMJ01. The sequence goes on along the minus strand of CAWEKI010000006.1, from coordinate 601,724 downwards.
CTCGCGAAGGAGTTGATTGAACTTGGTTTCTCCGTGCTTTTTCTCCTCGAAGAGATTCAGCAGCCGGACTGCTCCGATGCGGAAGCTCTCAGTAGCAATAATGCTCTCGTTCTCGGCCAGGGTGATCTCCGTGCTTCCGCCGCCGATATCGATCAGCATGGCAAGCTTGTTCTTCAAGCTGAGCGCGTCCGCAACGGCAAGGAAGATAAGCCGGGCTTCCTCCTCCGGACCGATCGCCATGACATCGATGCCGCTTGCGCCGGCGAGACGGTCCACGAAGATTTCCCGGTTCAGAGCCTCGCGGACCGCGCTCGTCGCAACGGCCTTTGACCAGGTGGCGCCGTGGAGGTCGATCGCGCGGCGGAATTTCTGAAAGGCCGCAACCGCCTGATCCGTCACCTCCTCAGAGATCGTGCCGTTCGCGAAAACATCCTGGCCGAGGCGCACAGGCTCCCGCAGGCTCTCAAGCAAGGTGACATGCTGCTGACTGTCAACATCTCCGATGGCGAGCCTGAGCGCGTTGGAGCCGACATCAATGGCTGCTAAAACTGGCATAGGCGCAATCTCTCCGCGCGACTACCCATGCATGACCGTGGCATAGTGAGCCGCGCCATAAAGTGCAATCGTATCATTGAGTATCAGAGAGAGCGGGATGGTCTTCAGGAGTGCGGAGTGCCGCCCTTTTGTCGTGAAGCCTTCCAGGAAGCCTCCCTCCCGAATCCTGGGCAGAATCTTTGGAGCAATGCCGCCACCGATATACACGCCGCCGGTAGCAAGCACTTTGAGCGCGAGGTTGCCTGCTTCCGCCCCGTAGAGCGAAACAAACAGGTCGAGGACCTGAACGCACACAGGGTCCGTCCGTTCCAGGCCGGCAGAGGAGATTGCCGCCGCTGGATTGCCGGACTTGAGCTTCTCGGTAAGCCAGGCCGGCTCAGCTTCCTGAGAGCGCGATCGGAAGAACTCATAGAGATTGAGGAAGCCGGGCCCGGACAGGATACGCTCGTAGCTCACGCGTTTGAATTTTCTCAGGAGGAAGCGCAACAGATCCATCTCCAATTCATTCCGGGGAGCGAAGTCAGAATGACCTCCCTCTGAAGGCATGGCGCGGTACCGTTTGCCGTCCCAGATGAGAGCACCTTCCCCGAGCCCCGTCCCCGCCGCGATCACGGCTATGGCTGCATTCTTCTGCGCGTCGCCATTCTGCAGTGTGAGCCTGCCGCTTGCGGGAAGATGCAGCACCCCGTAGGCCGTGGCCTCGAGGTCGTTCAGGAGTCCCACGTGCGGGAGCTCGAGCCACGACTGGATCTCCTCAGCCACGACCTCCCACCCCAGATTCGTAAGCTTGCTCCGCCCTTCCACGATCGGCCCGGCAATGCCGAACGCAGCCGCGGAGATCGGAGCGGGAATCTCCTTCTGCATCGCGTCGATGACCTCAAGCACCGACCGATACTGGTGGCTTGGATAGCTTCTCAGGTGTACGGGGACGACGCGTCCCTCTTCTTCTTTGAAATAGGCCAGGTTTGTTTTTGTTCCGCCGATATCTCCTGCAAGGATCATGCTGTCTCCGCCTTTGGGAGTTGCGATGCCGCCTCGTTATCCACGAGCCACAAGAGCTGGCCGGACGTTGGGTTGATGCATTGTGCAGGAAAGCGCGGCTCCTTCCGCTCCGAACCGCCTGTACGGACGGAAGCTTCGTCCCCGCCTTTGGCGGGGACGGGTTCCGCGTCTTCCAGCACGTCCCGGAGAATGGCCGCCTTGGTCCTGCCGGAAACAAGAAACATCACCGTGGCGGCGTTATTGATAGCGGGGATCGTGAGCGTCACGCGGGAGGCTGCGAGCGCTTCCACATGCACCTCCGAAACGATCAGCCGTTTCTCGTTCAGCACGCTGGTTCCCGGAAACACCGATGCCGTGTGCCCATCTTCGCCAAGGCCCAGCAAGGCCAGCTGAAAACGGGGGAATTCCCCTTCCTTCAAGCCGAAAAAGCGGCGGATATCCGTCTCGCAGGCACGCGCCGCTTCCTGCGGCTTTAACTCGCCGCGAATGCGGTGAACGTTCTGGGGAGGTATGGAAATGTTCCGGATGAGAGATGCATTTGCCATCCGAAAATTGCTTTCCGGCATTGTGGGTCCGACACAGCGCTCGTCTCCCCAGAACAGATGGACCTTTCTCCACTCGATCTGGTTGCGGTACTTCTCCGAGCCGAGGAGTTCATAGACTCCGCGCGGCGTCGCACCGCCGGAGAGCACAAAGGACGCCGAACCGTGCGCGAGGATTGCTTCCCCCAGGCACATCACAATCTTTTCAGCCGCCCCCTGCTGCAGGGCCGCCAATGACGCAAAGGTTTCCAGATGTCCTTTCATGGCTTTCGGCCCCCGGCTGCGACTGCGGCAAGAGCGTCCAGGCTCTGCTCGTACAGCTCATCCCGCTGCAGGATCTCGAGCTCTCCGGCCATCAGCTCGGATTCAGAAAGCGTGCGCAGCGGAACGACCGACTGTTTCTGTTGATGTCCACGCGTCTGCGTCATCATGATATCGCTCCTCGGCTCCACTTCCCGCAGTTCGACCCGGAAGTCCGCTCCCGCGCTGATCAGGATACGCTCAATCCCGCCGGGTTCCTTGCTGGAGGCAGGCACCGGGTTCAGCTCTACCGACACGGTGTACTCCCCCCTGCGAAATGCGCAGCTCAGGGATTCTTCGCGCACAGCGCATGGCGCCCCGCTGCTTTTCCACTCAAGAGCATGCGCAAGCCACCCGAGCAAAAGCAGTGCCTGGCTGAAGCCACTATGCCGGGGGAGCTGCGATGAGGAATATTCGATCGACACCGCGTCAAGCGTATGGAGCAGTGCACGCGTCTCGTCGGGCTGAAACGCCCGCGCGATGACCGCGCGCCAGGATGTCGCGTGCGTCCAGCCCAGGTCCCCCAGCGTTGCCACACCGATTCCCGCGTGGACCAGCGTTCTCCAGGCCAGCAGGGCAGGCAACGGAACCAACGCCTCCGAAGAATCGATCAACGCGCGGTCGCTGACGGCAAGGAGTGATCGCAACATGGGGTCGGAAGCATCGATGGATGCTTTCCACAGCAGCACGGTCGAGACATCCGAGACCAGCAGTGAGGTCACGGCGCTCGAAATCTTTTCAACGTCTTTTCCCCGCCCCGCCAGCGTGATCTGTTCACAACACACCTGTTCTTGCCCCGGCTCGGGAATAGCGCAACGGGCCGAGATCCAGGCGTTCAGCGAGGGCTCTCCCGCATTCCGGTCAAGCGCAACCAGGAAGATCCGGGCCGGATGCTCCAGCGTCACGTCCCCTACCATTGCCGCGACGGCATCAACCTCCGCTTCATCTTCCGTCACCACGATGAGGTTCATCGTGCAGGCGCGGACTACGGGATGGAAGGAATCCCCGCGCCCGCTCTCAGCTTCCTTCCAGAGCTGTGTCAATTCCTGTTCGAGCTGAGCGAGCGAAACTTCCTTCGGCGCCTCGAGCAGCACCGATTGTGGCAGCGGATTCATAGACTGAAGGCGCGTAACAAAATTATCGGTGGAGGATACCATTTCCGCTGATGCAGTGGCAGCGTCGGTGCTACCATGGTAAGGTATCTTGAAAGGAGAATCAACTCTGCAATCTTCCGGCCTCTCCCGTTGTTACAATATCAGGTTGGTACATGATTCGATCTTCATGAAGGAGCAGCCATGGCGGACCGAAAGAAGCTTGAAGCCCGGGATATTGACCAACGGGTGGGAGGCGTGCGCGGATGGAGCGTCGCGAGCGGAAAGCTCCACAAGGAATTCCGGTTTGAGGATTTTGTGCAGGCCTTCGGGTTCATGACCAGTGTGGCCTTGATCGCCGAGTCGATGAACCATCATCCCGAATGGTTCAACGTCTACAACAAAGTGACGGTCGATCTGAGCACGCACTCCGCAGGCGGCATTAGCGATCTGGACTTTGAGTTTGCAAAAAGGGTCGATGCGCTGGAGCGGCCCCGCCCATGAGGGGACGGGGCTCGCGCCACTCGCCTACTGTTTCGAAAGCGATCCGACCACTGCATTGAATTCCCCTTCGCACTCGCCGACCGTCTTCGCCGGACCGGTCAGCTTGAAGAAGACGGAACCTTTCGGTCCTTCGACGATTGCGCCCAGAAGTCTGAAGTTGTCCTTTTTCCCTGACGACTGCATCATGGGCCCTGACGGGGCCAGGTACGACCCTGCAATCTGGACAAGCGTCACCTTCAACCCGTTGACTTCCCGCTCGGATTTCGCCGGGGGCGCTGCTGACTCGAATTGTCCCACCCAGCGGTCAATGTTCGCATCGATGCTCCCTCCCTGGCTGTTGCCGAAATAGAACACAGCGCATTCCGCAGGCTCGGGATCTCCCGGTGCTGCCGGTATGGTGTATGTGGCCGCGCGCATTTCCCGGGCACCCTGCTCCGACCAGCGCTTGGGGACGGACCACTGAACGCCTGCAACGGAACCCTTCCCTTGTCCCAGCGAAGCCGATAGTTCCTCCGACTGCTGCTGCTTCTTGTTACATCCAGTGAGCAGGAGCAACGATACTGCGATGCTGCCGAACATCACGGCACGGTTGGTCATCCGAATCCTTCCTTTCTTTTCCTGGTTTGGATTTGAGAGTCGGTTAAAAGTTTAGCGCCAACGTGACACCTGTTCCTTCCCGGGCAATATCAGGAAGAACCCGGAGGCCAGAATACGGATCATTGCCCAAAAAAGCAAAGAGGCCGTCCTGCCATACAGGGCGAAGCCTCCGGCGAGACCGAACTGTGGCCGGCCTTCGCCCAGACCGTGCGGGATGTTCGCAAACATCGTGTACCACCGGAGGTTGCTGGTCTGCCCGGTGAGGTGAAAAGCTGTATCCGCCGATGCGGGTGCACTTCATGATTCACAGAACATTTCAAGCGGGTGGATAGGTTCCGAATGGACAAGCCGGGAAATCATCGAAAGAAGACCATGTCCCCTGGATGGTCTCCCTGGAGGAATGGCTACGGCTTGCGGCACAACCGATGGAAGCATCGGAAGGAGGAGCGGCTTGCATCCATGACTCCAAATGAACAATCACTGGCTCCTGATCCCGCGCAGGTAAGCGAGGCGGACGGGGGCAAAGCTGTTCAGGAAGGAGAGGTAGCCTTGCCTGTACAAATGCGAGTGTCGGGCAATGGCTTCTTCGATGAGAACCGTACAGCTCCGCTCCACCAGGGCGGCAACGTCGTTGTTCTGCGGAGAGTCGTGGCACTTCAGCTGATTTGCTACAAGCCTGGTGAGATTGAACAGGCGGTTTGTCACTCCCTCCAGCGTTCCATGCCGGATGGCGCGCGAAAAGGGAGATGAATTGCCGGCGTCGACATCCTCCTTAAGATCCTGCAGGTCATCGACCAGTTGGAGCAGGACCCCATAGCCGAAGATGGCCCCTGCCTGGACATTGTTCAAACGGCCCGCGAGATAACCGTCGACAAGAACGGAGGCCCCCCCTTTTTCGACGGTAAGCGGGATGAGACTGTGCTCGCTCCCGCCGGAAGCCGCGCCACGGAGAGAGAGGGCTTTCTTCTGCGCGCGATGGATGGCTAGCAGGCTCTCATGTATGTCCGGACGACGGGACCGCGGGTGCTCCTTGCGGATCATTCTGAGCAACGCCGCAATGCCCGCTTTCCGCGGATCATCCGTTGGCACGGGACGTCCGGAGAGCTGCGATGAAAGCCAGCGGAGGAGCGCCTGTTTGCCTCGGCCCGCTGCTCCCGTCCCATCCAACCAGTTGTCCGTGTATGGATACAGTATGCTGTACGCAAAGGATGACGGGGTCACCGAGACCGGTTTGCCGAGGTAGAACTGTATGCTGTTGAAGACCCAGAGGTTTCTCAGCGCCTGCTGTATATCGGCATCCTTCATTTCCGGATCGAACGATCGGGCCTGCGCAACAAACTTTTCCCCTGCCCGTCCACAATGATCCAGAAACCGCCTGACGCGGGCCCCGGCCCGACCGGGAAATCCCTGCACCACGAAGGCCATTATCTGTTTCCGTGCTTCCACGCGCCCGCCGGAACTGCCGCTTTTCAGGAAGACCGATTCATGACGCCTTAGAGCATCGACGTGTTTCTCCTGTTCGCGCTGTTCTTGCCGGGAAGAGCGTCGCAGGAACGTCGGCGGATTGCCGGACGCGTTGAACCAGAGCGTGGAATAACCCGAGGTCAATCGCCGCACCCTGCGGTGGAGCTTGTTACCGTCTCGGAGCGTCATGGCAACACCAGCACGCCACACGGCTGACGGTCAGTAGAACGAATCATGAGGGTTCTTCCAGAATCAATCAGAGATTTCGCTTCCAGAAATCCAGCATGGTGTTGTACAGATGGATCCGCGCCGGGTGATCGGAGATTCCGTGCATCCTCATCGGATAGATCATCATCTCAAAACGCTTGTTCGAGGCAATCAGTGAATCGGCAAACACCCACGTGTTCTGAATATGCACGTTGTCGTCGTATGTCCCGTGCACGAGGAGCAGGTTCCCGTGAAGTTCCTTTGCATAGCGAAGAAGGGAGTTTTGCTCGAAGCCTGCTTTGTTTGTCTCTTCGGTTTTCATCACCTGCTCCCCCCACTTCGTGTCGTAGAAGCGGACATCCGTCACTCCCGCTACGGCAATGCCTGCTTTGAATTCTGACGAGCGGCACATGCCCAGGAGCGTAGTCGACCCTCCGCCGCTCCACCCCCAGATGCCGATGCGCGCCGAGTCCACGAACGGCTGCGCCTTCACCCACCGAACGGCATCAACGAGATCATGCAATTCTCCCTCTCCTTCAAGGCGGCGCAGGACGGTGGTTTCCAGCTTCTTGCTGATCCCTGTCGCGCTCCTGTTGTCGCATCGCACAACCAGGTAGCCGTTTTCGAGCAGCAGGTTCTCCCAGAAGATCTCCCGCTGCCATGCGTTGGAGACCACGGGAGCGGATGGGCCGCCGTAGACATAGAAGATCACCGGGTACTTCTTCCCGGCAACCATCTGAGCCGGTTTCAGTATTTGTGCGGGCATCGGGAAACCGTCCGTGGCAGGAATGGTGAAGAACGAGGGATACTGCAGGTCGAATTTCGACACCAATTGGGGACGGGGACCCGCAAGCAATGCACGCTCTTGCCCTGTGTTGTCGCAGAGCCTCAGCGATGGGAGCGAGGAGATGTTCGAGTACCGGTCCATGTAGTACTGTGCGTCCGGGCTGAACGTGATGGAATGCGTGCCATCTTCCTGCGTGAGGCGCCTCAACCCCCTCCCGTTGAACCGAACGCTGTAGAGATGCCGCTCGATGGAGGATTTCTCAAGCGCGGTGAAGTACACCGTGCTCTTTCCTTCATCCACTCCCACAATGCCCCCTTTGAGCCATGCCACTTCTCCTCCCGCGGCACTCACGGCCCACGGTCCCGATGTCACCTTGTTGACGAGTTTGCCATCCATGTCGTAGAGGTACAGATGGTGGTATCCGTCGCGTTCAGACCCCCAGAGGAACCGATCGTCACTTTGAAGGAACACCAGATCATCCAGGACGTTCACCCAGGCCGAATCCGCCTCCTTGAGGACGGGTACGGCTTCCCCCGTCCCGCGGTCGGCAAATAGCAGTTCGAGCTGAGTCTGAGACCTGTTGAGCGTCTGCAGGCTCAGGCGCCTGCTATCCGGAAGCCATTGCGCACGGACGATGTATTCGTAGGGGTGGTCTCTCAGGTCCACCCATGTCGTCTTCCTGCTGTCGACCTCAACGATTCCGAGGCGAACGACCGGATTCTTTTGTCCCACTTTGGGATAACGCTGCGTGATAACCCGGGGTGTCCAGGGTTTGACATCGACATAATGCTGAATGCTTACGCCTGACTCGTCCGTCCTGAAGAAGGCTATTGCCTTGGAATCAGGAGACCACCAGTAACCTGTGTCATGGCGCCCGAATACCTCTTCCCAGTAGACCCAGGAAAGCGTGCCGTTCAATACGGAATCGGACTCTTCCTGGGTCAGCCGAGTTTCCCTCTGTCCCCGGATGTCGTACACGTACAGGTCGTTCGCTCTGACAAAGGCGATCTTGCTGCCGTCGGGAGAGAACGAAACGCACTTTTCTTCCTCCCTGGTCTTGGCGACACGGGAAAATGCGGCCGTGGCGGTTTCGAGCAGATAAATATCCTTTTCGAGTATGTAGAGGGCGCGACTGCCTGCGTGGTCGATATCGGCAGGAAACGGGAGCGTTCGGGGAGCCGACTCTCCAATGAACTGTTTCAGACTGGATACAGCTTTCCCTGCATCAACCAGCGGTGTGCGCGACCCGGTCTCGGGGTCGAGGAGCTCCAGCGTGCGCTCAGCCGCCGGCTTTTGCATGTCATATAGCACACAGGTTCCACCAGCCAGCCATTTGAAGCTTGCTGTCGACGCCACCTGAGCTGCCTCCGGGCCGTACATCCATTCGATTGTCAGCGGCTCCGAATCCTGCGCGTGGAGGGAGGCAAACAAAACAAAAAGCGGCAACGTGCTGAAACCTACGCGTGTAAGAAATGCGGATACGGTCATGGGTTTTCCTGCATGCGCCATCTTCGATTTTCGAATCTCGACCTTCAATTTTCGATCCTCCCCCATTCAATGATCGCTTGCACCACCTTCGATCCCGTCGCGCTGTTCACCCCTTCGATGTAGTGTGCGCCACGGGAAGCCTCCTCCCCCCGGTAAAGGCGGATGACATCTCCGTAGGTGGTCTCTCCTACATAATTGACCCGCAAGGTGTGCACCGTCCTCGACGTCATTTCGTCGGGTGCGTAACAGTCCATGATCCAATCGATATACCGTGAATTATTGACGTGGTGATTCACGTCCAACTCGCTTGCCAGGGCTTTACGCTCATATGCCAATCTCAGGTTATCAAGAGGCCTGAGCTTCCGAAGCTGCTCCTCTAAAGCGTGCCCGCGGATGTTGGGGGGCAGCGTCACCGGAAGCACATCAGGAAGGTGCGGCTTGTATGCCTTGGAATCGAGGAGCAACCACCCGGTTGAACTTTCCGCCAACGGACCATGACGGTCGCTGCTCAAAATGAAATCGCGAAGGAAGAGCACCCCGTCGAGTCCTTTGGGCCAGGTGGTCAGCCGCAGGCTTTCACCCCATGCGGGCATCCGGTGAACGCGGACCTTTGCGCGTGACAGAACCCAGAAAAGCCCGAGGGTTTGAAGGACCGCATATCCGGCCCCCAGGTGCGTTGCATGTTTTCCCGCTGTTTCCTGAAAGTAATTGAAGAGCGATGCCAGCTTGAGCTTCCCCGTGCTGTCCACGTCATATGATCTCACATCAATATCGTCTTCCCAGACGGATTGTCTCTCAGATGTCATGTTTTCCATGTTTCACTTAAGGGCTTTGACTGGTTAATAGCACTGTTGTTACCTCGGCGGGGGCATGGTACCGAACAGGCGCCAGCGTCAGGCCAACACCACGTGTGACCACAACGGCCGTCCCGCCGTTTCTGTATACGCCCTGGTAGAAGTGCGTCTCGGTCATGCTGGGCGTGAAAGGAATGCCGAGAGGATGGATCACAATCTGTCCGCCATGCGTGTGCCCGGCAAGGACCAGGGTGTATCCTTGTTCCGTGGCGACACGAACGACCTGTTCCGCAGGCTGGTGAACAAGCAGGATCTTCAGATCGGCAATCGGAGCCTTTCTTAAGAAGTCCCGGAGCGCCGGGACGGTGAGCCGATCGTTATAGATGTGCGTCAGACCGGTGACCAGGATGCTCTTGCCGTGATATGAATAGAGCCGGTGCTCGTTGTTCAGAAATGTCCAGCCCGATCTTTTGTGAATGTCCATAATCACTTCCGGCGCGCTCCAGGAGTCATGGTCTCCCAGTACCGCGACGGTGGCTACCGAGCCGGACAGGCCGCTGATGGCTCGGGCCGCTGCGTCAAGGTACGTCGTCCCCGATGTCACCAGGTCTCCGCCCGAGAACAAGAAATCGGGGTGCCGGAACTCAACAATGCGGCGGATCTGCGCTACTTTTGCTTCCCCGGTATACTGGTCAACCTGGATGTCGCTGACGAGCGTGATGGACAGGTTCGCAAGCTCCGGCGGCAGCCCTTTGATCGGAATCCGCTCGACGGTATCGCGCACGTGCGTCGTATCAAAAAAGACGCGAACTGGCACGTACAGCATGATCAGCGCCGCGAGCACAATTCGGAAATATGGAAGGACCGGCGCTATCTTTTGCGCCAGTGCCGGGAGCAGGCGGGCCGCCAGGCCTACAAGATCGGCGAGAAGAAAAGGGATCGTGAGTTCAAGGACGATGATCACCCCGACCCAGAATGGAAGATGAAAAAGGTAGTCGGACAAGCCGACCGTGCCCCGCTGGAAGAAGGCAGCACTGCCGAGACCGAGAAAACTGGAAGAAAGGATGACGAACGGCATCACGTACAGCCATGCAATCGCGAGGGCAACGAGCAGGTATGCGCGGAACTTGAGAGCAGGGTTCAGCAAGCCGATCGATCCCGCCAAACGAAATCCCACATACAGAAAGAGCGGGAGTGTGACAAGCGAGAGTCGCAAGATCATTCGAAGGGCCCAGGGCATACGCGTCTCTAAGCCTCAAAGTCGGAAGGGGACACGGGCACTTCCGCCGTCTGTTGCGATGAGACCGCCGCGACTACCATGAGAACGACCGCGGGCCCGGTCATGATGGCAACATACATCAGGCGTGTCACCTGGAGGCCCTGAGCGTTTGGACATGTTCCCTCGTGCATTGTCGCAGGAAGTCGATGATCTTTCTTTTGTATGGCTCACCCCCCACCGAAGCAAGGTTGAAATGGGATCCTTGCGGAACAGGAACCCACTCTTTTTCAGGAGAACGAAGATTCTGGAAAACCCGCTCTCCATATGCGGGCGAGATGTGCATGTCCAGAAGGCCATGGACCACCATGACCGGCTGCATGATATGCCGGGCGGATTCCTCCGGCTGTATACTGTCTACAGGAAAACGGGCGATCTCCCCGGCCTTCGTGAGCGCACGATCGGAGACCTGTCGCACGGGAACGCCTGAGAGCCGCTTCACGTAATCAAAGACAACCTCCCGGAGAGTCGCGAAAGGGCTTTCCACCACACCGCAGCAAATCCGGGGATCGGCTTCCATCGCCTGCAACGCCACGGCAGCACCGAGCGAACCTCCCATCGCCGCCACCGGACCAATGGCAGGGCCGAAGCGTACAAGAGCAGAATCGATGTACCGGCTGAGATCCCTCTTTTCATAGTAGCCGAATGTGCAGTATTCTCCGCCGCTCTCTCCATGTGCCCGCATGTCGTACAGTATGCAATTAAAGCCGGCCCGGGCGAGAGCCTTTGCCATCGGCAGCATCGCTTCCTTGCAGCTCGCTATGCCGTGCAGTACCGCCACGGTGCCGTACGGGCGGCTTGAATCGGCATGAATGAACCATCCCCTCAGTGCGATGCTGTCGTCGACAATAATATCGAACCGCTCGGAACGCAACCCGAGCGTTTCAGGAGTTGGATCCCCGTGGACGGCATTGACGATATCGCTGTGCGTGATGCGGTGCGGCTTGATCGCCGCATACGGAAGCACTTGCTCAACGGCAACATAGAGAGCAATGCAGCCGATGACTGCGGCTCCAAGGGCAAGGACCAGGATCCTTTTGACTGTTTTTGACATGCATCCTCAATGCAAGACAAGGTCTATCAGATCCGACCGGCGGTCCAGCGAATCCCCTCCGCCGGCCGTGTGCACGAACTCGTCGGTTCGGATCAATCCTGTATTGGCAGCGCAGAAGTCGATCCGGTTCCGTCTCTGATCGGGGGGTGTGAGCTGTTCATAGGCAATGCATGAAATGGTTCCGTAGGGAACAGGTATGAGCGTGTCAAGGGCGAGAATCCGGACCGTCGAGCCGGTGGTGGTGATCATGTAGGTGTCATTCAGCGCGACAGGATACCGGAATGTCAATGCAGGCACGCCTCCCACAAGTGTCCAGTATCCATCGCTCCGCGTTGTTCCCATGGAGAGGCCGTAGGTTGTCTCCCAGATGTACCATTGTTCGCCCTGGATGAGCGTGTCTCGCGCAACGCGTTCGGTCAGCGTGTCCAAAGCAATCACCGACCCCAGCGTATCGTACGAGGACCGCCGGTATACCCAGGTATTGCCCACTTGCAGGGGGAGAACGACGTTGGGAACCCCCGGGGTTGAAACGCTCAGGCTGTCATCGCTGTTTCCACAGGAGAGGTTCAGCAGCAGGATAACAGGAAGGACTACCGCTGCGGCTATCGCTCTTTTCATGCTACAAAAATACGAGAAGGAGCGCCCAGAATCAACAGGAGAGCAGCAGTTTGGTGCTCAGCTTTGATTTTCTTACTCTCTCATCATGAGCAACGATTCCACACAGCGATTCTCCGACCGGGTTGAAGATTACATCCGTTACCGCCCGCACTATCCCAGGGAGTTGATCCCGCTTCTCCGCGAAGAGATCGGGTTGGACCCTTCATGGATCGTGGCAGACGTCGGATCCGGCACCGGATTCTCCTCGGAGCTCTTCCTGGACAATGGCAACGCCGTGTTCGGCGTCGAGCCGAACATGGCAATGCGGAGGGGCGCCGAGTGGCTGCTTGCCGCGCATCTTCTTTTCAAGAGCATCGATGGAACCGCCGAAGCCACCGGCTTGCCGGCACGCAGCGTCAATCTTGTGATCGCCGGGCAGGCCTTTCACTGGTTCGATCCCGCCAGATCCCGCGCAGAGTTCCAACGCATCCTCAAGCCGGAGGGATGGATCGTTCTGTTCTGGAACAGCCGCCGGATCGACACATCGCCATTCCTCAACGAGTATGAAGAGCTCCTCCTCCGTCACGGGACGGATTACAAGCAGGTCCGCCACGACAGAACCACGGCCGGGCTACCGGAAACGTTCTTCCAGGGGAATTGCCGGCGGCGGGTCCTGGCCAACGAGCAGATTCTTGATTTCAAAGAGCTCACAGGACGGCTTCTTTCCTCTTCTTACACTCCTGCCGAGGGAGATCCGGCCCGTGAGAATATGCTCGAAGACCTGGAAGGGCTTTTCCAGAGGCATGCGCGGGACGGACGGGTGAAGATGGAGTATGATACGGAACTATGGATGGGAAAAGCCGAAGTCACCGGTCAGTAAATCATCTGTGTTTGTCGCTTTTTCCCCATCCGTTTCTCTCTGTGGAAATGAACCATCGGCCCACGTGGTCACCTGCTGCGCTTGATCACCACAACAGTCTTGTCATCAGAAAAGTCAATCATGCGGTTGTGAACCTGTACATCCTCCAGGATCAACTGGCAGATTTCTTTCGGACGCTTGGTCTTGTGCTCCTGGAGCTTGTGGACCAGGCGCTGTTCCCCGTACATCTCCCGATTATCATTGCTCGCTTCCACGATGCCGTCGGTATACAGGAGGAGGAGATCGCCCGGATTCATCAGGACGAACTCGGTGCTGTATTTTTCGTCCGGAAAGGGACCCAGGATCTGACCGGTCGCGGGCAGCCGTTCCACCTCGTTTGTCTTGCCGCGCAGGAGGATCGGATTGCTGTGTCCGGCATTGACGTAGAAAATCAGCCCGTTGTCCGAGTTGCTGATCTCGGCGTAGACCATGGACACGAAATGCTCCGCCGTAAATGTCCGGCTTACCAGCTCGTTGATGCGGCAGATCAGCGTACTGAGCTTTGTCTGGTATTCGATCCCCATTCTGAGCGCGCCTGAAACGTAGAGTGCCTGCGCTGCAGCGGAGAGCCCTTTGCTCGCGGCATCACCTATGACCACTGCCAGGCGATCTTTGTCATCCTTTGCCTGAATGTAATCGAAAAAATCTCCTCCGACCACGCGCTCGGGGAGCGAGATACCGTACAGGTCGTAGTTGAAGAACCTGAACTCGTGAGCAGGGAGAATGCTCTTCTGGATCTCGCGGGCCTGGTCGAGGTCTCGCTCGAGCAGCTTGGCCTTGCGCGCCGTACGCTGGTTCATCAGCGCGGCCGTGAGGGCGTTCCCGATGATGTTCAGCGTGTACACCATGTCCTGCCTCAGGAACTCCCCGTTGACCGCGATGACATACTGGTACAGCGTATATCCTTTCCATTGCACCTTCTCCCCCACGCCGGTCGCCGAGTAGTGCCTGATTCCCTTTCTGCGCAGGTACCGATTGGTCTCGCTGCCTACCATGGTGCCGGTACGGTGAAGCGATCGAAAAACGGGATACGACGAAACATGGATCCGGAAATTCTTGCTGATCGCTTCCATTTCACCATTCTGGTGGATAAGCCGGTAGTAGCCGGTGGTATGCTCGAGCTTCCAGATGCGCCCCCCTTTGATGGGGATTTCCTCATTCGCAATGATGTTCTCGAGCACATGGACAAGCATTTGCTCCTCTGTACGGAATTTTTTCTCGCCGAGGAGCTTGATGGTACGGTAAAGTTTGTGTTGGTCCATTGGTGAAGTGAGTGACTGGAGTATGACTACGTCGTTGGCGTGGCCGGTCCCGGGGGAGTACCTGCCTGTGTGCCCGGGGAGTTCTCCTTCTTCCACCTGACCAGGAACAGAAGCCCCACCAGGATGAGCACCCCTGGCCAGAGGTACTCGCTCTCATTGGCGTCCAGCAGGAAGACCAGTCCCAGCCCGGTGAGAATTCCTGCCGGGATCAGCAGTCCCCGCTCATGCTTCCCGAACAGGTACATCATCACGAAGCCCAGCCCCGGCGCCATGATGAAGAGCGGCCAGAGATGCTCCATCTGGTCCCACCCGTACACCGTACAAGCAAAAAAGAGCGCGCCGATAACGGTGAGTATGGTTCCGGGCATCAGGACTCCGTAGTTGTTCCGGTCCCGGAAGAACATGACAATGAACGCGACGCCGGGTCCGAGCACAAAAACGGGCCAGAGAGCATCGAGATGCACATTGGCGAAATTTGCGATCAGGAAGAGTACACCCAGGATGATCAGCATGATTCCGGGAAGTGGAGATCTGGTTGATTGCATCGTGAACCCTCCTTAACGTTTCAATGATACGTCAACTCTCCCGCCCGCACAGCAACATTGAGATGGTCCTCTTTTCTCGGGATCGCGCAGGAATACATATTGCTGTATGCGCAGTACGGGTTGTACGACTTATTGAAATCAATCCGGTACACGTGGCCAGGATCGGACACTTCGGTTCCCACGTCGATGTACCGCCCGACACCGTACGTTTCGTTCCCCGTGGTGCGATCGGTGAACCAGACGCTCAGGTTATCACGGTACAGGAGGTAGCGTTGTCCGTCATACGGCGTGAACTTGTAGACGTTGATCCTGACCGGAAGCGGGGTACCATCCGTATCCGGCAGCACAAACTCATAGTAACCATATTTGAGCTCCCGCCTGTCTTCTCCTTTCGTCCCTTTGACGACCACCGTCTCGGGATTATCATGATGATGAAGGCTGGAAAAAACACAGTAGTGCGGATCAATCGGATACCACCGGATGCCGTGGTATTCGGAAGCCGTATCTCGCTTGAACGGCGAGCCTGGATCTGTCCTGAAGAACGAATCCACCTCCGCCCGGTGCTCAATGTTGTCCCGGACAATGTCCACACTGTCGGCTGCGGACAACGCCGGAAGCTCCGGCTTCCTGGAACATGACGCCATTGCCAGAAGCAGAAGAACGAAAACCAATTTCCTCGGCATCATTCTTTTCGTATTCATGTGTGCGCTCCGTGGTCGAGTGCAGATTCATACACTTTTTCGACTTTTTCCGCCATGGCCTCTGCGTGGAACCGCCGCGCGAACAGATCCTGCGACGCTCGTCCCATCGATTCCCGGAGATCGGGATGCTTCACCGCTTTCAGCAACGCTTCGCCAAGCGCGGCAGGGTTCTCCGGCGGGCAGAGATAGCCGGATATTCCATCTTCAACCATCATGGCGATCCCTCCCACGTTCGTGCACACCACCGGCAGGCCGGAAGCCAGAGCTCGCAGGATGGCAAGGGGAAATGCCTCCGCCGCCAGTTCCAGTGAGGAGTGGCAGTAGATGTCGAACGCGGTGTACAGGCGGTCCAGATCGTCACGAAACCCAAGGAACTGCACTTGCCGTTCGATACCAAGTGAGCGGGCTTGTTTCTGAAGAGTCTCCAGGAGTTCGCCATCACCGACGATCGGAAAGACGATGTCTGTCCGATCCCGCAGCACGAGGGCAGCCGCGTCGAGGAGGCACTGGTGCCCTTTGAACGGAACGAGTCTCGCGACATTTCCAATGGCGATGGCGCCGTCCGGGATTCCAAGGTCCGCCCGCACCGCTGCACGTACACCCGCCTTACCTTCCGTGATGCCGCTTTCCACGCCAATCGGGACCACGGTGATGCGCGAGGCCGGGATCCCATCCTCCTGCACCAACACGGTCTTCACGGCTTCCGCGTCGGCGATGAACTGATCCACTCCCCAGCGATTGCGCATCCAGTGCGTAATGTTGTGCTGGATGGAATGAGCGCTATGAACACCCGCGACATGACGCACGGGCTGAAAAGCGGCCGCCAGTGCGGCGCAGGTTCGATCATAGTTCGCATTGCTGTGAACGATGTCGATGGCATGCTCCTGCAATGCAGCGCGCAATATCGCGGCAACGCTAAAGACGTGCGACATGCCAATGTACGGGATGGGGATTGACCTGATCCCGGACTCCTCGCATTTCTTCAGCAACAGATGTCCCGGATTTGCAGATACCCAGACCGCGTGTCCCCGCCGGGCGAGGTACTTCGCGAGGATGAGAACGTAATCTTCGCCTCCCGCAAAAATATCGGTGGAGTCTGAGAGTAGGATCTTCACAGGCCGATCTTGTTCATGAAGTGGTTCAGCCGTCCCCGCCATCCCAACCGGTATCCGTGACGCGAAGCCGTTCCCCTCCCTTCATGGCGAACGTACTCTTCCACGGGAAAATGAATAAGCCCGAGGCCCGATGCCTGGGCTGCCCGCATATTCGCAAGGCAGGGAGCACCATGCCTCTCGAACGGCGGAAGATGAAGATAGCGCTCTCGCCTGACGAGCATGCAGATGGGGCGGATATAGGCATGAGCGCCGGGATGTTCCGGAACATCAAAACCCCGGTCGTTCATAAAGATCTTTTTGCCAACGATATAGGTGCGCGGATCTTCCCCCGCACGCGCAACCATTGCTTCCACGAATCCGCCCTGAAGTACCTCACAGTCCGAATCAATGAACAGCACAAAAGGGGTCTCCGCGCTCTGCAGCGCCTGGTCCATTGCGGGACCATGATGCCGGTTTGATTCGTTCAGGATCAACCCGGTGTTGCCAGGCACCAATGCCCGGAGTTGCTCTAGCGTCCGGCGGCTTCCATCCCCCGATCCGTTGTCAATCAGCAGAAGCGGGAGCGAGGGATAGAAGGTGCGGAAGGACTCGACGGCGCGCCTGGTGAAATCAGGCGTCCGGAAGTTAATCACGACCGCAGTGACGACAGACGCATTCATTGTTCAGGGATTTCCGTAGACTTCGCCGACGCCGTACTTGCTGGCTGCCCAGAACGCCAGGTTGGCCGTGATCGCCACGATGGCCCGTTTCTCGTCCTCTTCGTGGACAACAAAGTCATAGGTGTCCGCGACGAACTGCATATTGCGCAGGATCTTGTTCACCTGTCGGGCCTGCACTTTGCCGTGCCAGAAGGGAATCTGTACACGGATCATCGATCCATGGCGCCGAAGGAGCTCGCCCAGGGGGAAGACCTTCTCGCTTTGCGGGGTCCGAGGCCTGCAGATATTGGCAAGGTCGGTGAAATATTCGTCCCAGTTGGATGCAAAAGCGCGGTTCTCAGGCCTGCGGAGGTAGAAGGCATGTTTCAGGGAAAAATGCGCTTTTGTCCTCGTCCTGAACTTCGGTATGAGAGGGTGAAGGTCGTAAATCGTGTCCGTCACCTTGGGATCGTGTCCGTTCTTTTCCCTGTAGACCCATCTCTTTTTCAGCGCCTTCCAGGTATCCACACAGATCACAGGGACAACGTGGCTGTCTATCGTGACAAACCTTCCCTTCTCGGCGCCAACAACGGTAATCCAGTGACTCCACCCATCAACGCAGAGGAGCACCGGATGCCCTCGCTTCAGCTGCCGGAGCAGCTCACGCTTGGCGTGGAGAGGATTCGTGTAACGAATGACTTTGAGCGTACAATCATATGCCCGGGCTGCCCGGGCAAGTTTTACCTCGTCGGTGCCGGCGCACCAATGCGTGCCCGCTTTGCGCGAAAGCTCCTTCTCGCCCACGATCTTGCCCAGCATGATCAACGCATGCTTCAATGCGAAAGGACCGCATTGCCATTTGTTCGGCTGTGCTGTAAGACCCATAATGAAGAGGCACTGTCTCTTGCTTGCGTATGGTGTCGCGGAATTCAGCCCAGACTAATTTTCTAATGTAGGAAAAAGCAGAGGGAATTCCAAAGGGGCCAAAAAACGATGAAATTCCACGAAAAACGCCTTCCTCCGAACCCAAAGCGTCAGTCGAACCTCTCGCGGGAGGGCTTTGTACCTAGTCTCTGGTTTCGTCCAAGATTCTCTTTTCGCGCGGCAGGATGTGGGCCTCAGAAGAGACGGCGAAGGCCCCCACCCCGATTGCCACAGCGCAGATGAGCAGCCCGGCCACAAAGACAACATCCGCCAACGTCCCGGCAGAATCGAGATGGTCCGAGAGCAACCAGTTCCAGTCGTGAACCAATCCTTTGGCAATGAGGCGGAGTTGCCTGACGGGGGCATCGCGAATGTAGACGCTGACATTGATTAGGCTTTCGCCGCACCAGAAGGCGGGAAGAATTGCATGGCGATAATTCTGGCGCAGACCCACCAGGGCAAGCAGCAGCGGAAGAAAGACCTGGAAGAAAGAACCGCCGAAGATATACATCCATCTTCCCAGCGGCTTGAGGAAGAAATGCCCCGCTTCATGAATGAAGAGATTGATCGTGTCCAGCAGCCAGAGAACAAGCGGTGGACTGAAGGACGAGGAAGAGGGGTCGTACTCAAACGCAAGAGTGTACAGCAGATAGGCCAGATACGAAACGCCCAGCAGTTTCAACACCAGGACGGTTCGCGCCATCATTCTTTCCGGCCGAGCTTAGCTGTCTCCCTGTAGAAATTGATGAGGCCGGTTGTGGGAGGGGCGACACCCTGCTGCCGCATCATCGCAACGATCTGACCGCGGTGATAGCTGCAGTGGTCCACCAGGTGCTGAAACGCCTGCCAGTACGTATGCGTGAACGTTTCCCCCTTTGCGGTTTTCATGGCAAACGTTTCCTGCAGCCTTCTGTCGGTCATCGTGCCCAGGAACCTGGCGGTTTCAAATCCCACGGCCACCCAGATGTTCTTCAGAGCCTCCATTGTCGGAGCATCGGCAGCGGAGAGAAACGCGGCGTCCGGCTTGCCCGTCCAGCGGGAGAGCCACATTTTTTCCGCCCCCACAAGATGCACCAGGGTCCCGTGAACGCTCCCATGGCTGCTCTTCATATCCTGCGTGGCCTTTCCGGCAGGCATGGCCATGACCGCGTCAATGATGCGGTTGTCCGCCCAAGAATTGAATGCGTGAAGGAGTTTGATCTCTTGGAGTGTCATGATGTGCTCCGCGTTAGGAGTTGCCTTATTGTCATACCAGTGTCCCCCTCCAGAAGCGTTTCTAGAGAAGCACTCTTTCCTCACATCAAATGCGCCCATTCCGTCGTTGTGACAGTATGATAGGCGATCACGGCGGCAAATGTGATAAGCGTTCCGCCGGCAAATCTGTAGATGTTCAACACAAAATTTTTCGGAATGGACTTCCTGTACTTCAAGAGGATACGCAAGACAATGAGGAACCAGAACATCGTTCCCATACCGAACCCAACGGAGAAGAACACGCTGGGAAGCACGCCACGGTGCAGCCAGCCGTCGGCATGCAGGAACCCCACGAAGGCAATTAATGATGGGAGGAATGTGGGGGAAGCCAGGTTGGTGATGGCGATCAGGACGCCGGTGAAAAATGGGGTCGCGTGTCCCATCTTCCGCGCGCGCTCTTCCTGCAGGAGCTCGGTTTTTTCGCTTTTCGTGGCGGCTTTCTCGACACGTTCAGGGGTAAAATAGCGGATCCCGAGAAAGAGCAGGAGGATGATGCATGCAATCTGAAAAAGAACGGGAAACCACTGGGTCTCCTTGATCAGCTGTTGCAGTGCAAGCACGATCGCTGATGAGGCGAACGTCGCCACCAGGATGTATACTATGTCCATGAGTGCTGCTCCCAGCAAAAGCATCAAGCCGCCCCGGAAGTCTCCCTCGATGCCCCGCTTTGTGACCGCGACGGCCAGCGGACCGGGAGGAATGCAAAGGATGAATCCCCCGGCAATTCCAAGCAGAATGGTTGCAAGCAGCATAGCGCTCCTCAGCTTTTCATGGCTTCGTTCTTGAGCGCCGCCAGTTTCTGGAGCGCTTCCAGGGGAGTAAGCTTGTCGATGTTGAGCGCGCGGAGAGCCTCACGCAGAGCATCATCCTTCATCTCGAACAGCGTCATCTGCACTTCGGCGGAAGCGATCCGCCCTTTGGGTCCCCGCTTTCCGGGCTTTGCGTCGTCATGCAGAATGAGGTCTGAGCCTTCAAGGTTCTTCAGGATCGCCTTCGCCCGGTCGGTGACCTCCTCCGGCAGTCCCGCCATCTGCGCGACCTGAATCCCGTAGGAATGGTCGGCAAAGCCCGGGGTCACTGTGTGCAGGAAGACCACTTTATCATCATACTCGCGCACCTCCACCTTCACGTTCCTGATGCGGGGAAACCGGTCGGCCAGCTCGTTGAGCTCATGGTAATGCGTGGCGAAGAGCGTGCGGGCCCCGACATGTTCATGCAGGTACTCCGTCAGCGCCCAGGCAATGCTGATGCCGTCGAACGTACTTGTGCCCCTGCCTACCTCATCCAACAGGATCAAGCTGTGCTTTGTTGCCGTATTGACGATGTGCGCGGCCTCGTGCATTTCCACCAGGAACGTGCTTTCCCCCGAGGCGATGTGATCGCTGGCCCCCACGCGAGTGTAGATCTTGTCCACGATGCCGATGACAGCCCGCTTTGCCGGCACGAAGCAGCCGATCTGCGCAAGAAGCACAATGAGCCCTGCCTGCCGCAGGTAGCTCGACTTGCCGCTCATGTTCGGGCCGGTGATGATCAGGATCTGCTCGCTGTCGGCATCCAACCGGAGATCGTTGGGGATGTATTTCTCTCCCGGCGGCAGAAGCCGCTCGATGACGGGGTGCCTTCCATCGTCGATCTCGATGACCGTCGACTCGTTCACGTCGGGACGCACATACTCGCACTCCACCGCCACGTCGGCGAGCGAGACGAAGCAGTCGAGCATGGCAATGAGTCTGGCGTTGGTCTGAATGGCTTCCGCATGCATCGCCACCGCCGCACGCACCTCGTTGAAGAGCTGCGTCTCGAGCGAAAGCAGCTTTTCCTCGGCATGCAGGATTTTCTCTTCATATTCCTTCAGATCCGGCGTGATGTACCGCTCGGCGTTGGTCAGCGTCTGCTTGCGGATGTAGTCAGTCGGGATCTTCTCACGGTGGGTGTTGGTGATCTCGATGTAGTACCCGAACACATTGTTGAAACCCACCTTCAGCGAAGAAATTCCGGTCCGCTCCCGCTCCTTCTTCTGCAGATCCGCGATCCATTTTTTCCCGCTGAACGCCATTGAGCGCAGTGAATCTAGCTCCTCGTTGTACCCGGCGCGAATCACGCCCCCCTCGGTGATGCTGAGAGGCGGTTCTGGCTCAATCGCCCTCTCGATCGTCGTTATGATCTCCTGCAGCGTCTTAAGACCATCGCGGGCTTCCGTCAGGGCGCCGGACCTTGCGGCGGCGAGACAGGATTTCAGTCCTTCCACCTCTTTGAGAATGCTCTTCAACCCCACCATGTCCCGCGGGTTCGCCCGCCCGGTGCAGATCCTGGTGTTCATCCGTTCCAGATCGCCGATGCGCCCGAGAATCTCACCTGCTCCCTTGCGGAGCTCCGGGCCGCACGACAGCTCTTCGACGGCATCCAGCCGGTGGACAATAGGTGCAATCGCGTTCAACGGCTGGTTGATCCATCGCTTGAGAAGCCTTCCTCCCATGGGAGTGCAGGTGCGATCAAGCACGGAGACAAGAGTTCCCTGCGAGGAGCCGTCAATGGAAGAGCTGATCTCCAGGTTCCGCTTGGTGGAGGGATCCAGCACAATGTGGTCCCCCACACTGTACGGGACGAGCTTCTTAATATGGAGAATATTCGCTTTCTGAGTTTCCTGAAGATAATTCATCACAACGCCGGCGGCAACAACGCCTTGCCGCAGTTCCTCAACCCCGAAACCCTTCAGAGAATGGGTACTGAAGTGACCGATCAGCAGCTCGTACGCATAGTCATAATTGAAGATCCAATCCTCCATCCTCGTGAACAGTCCTTTGAACGACTGCTTGAGGATCTCCTGGATCGGCACCGAATCCCTCCTCTGCACAAGGATTTCCACGGGTCCGATGGTCGCGACCTGCTCGGTCAGCTGTTTGAGCGGAAATTCACTGGTATTGAACTCGCCGGTGGAGACATCCACAAACGCGAACCCGACGAGGTCTTCTCCGGAAGCAAGCGTTGATGGAAGGGCTACTGCGGCAAGGAAATTGTTCTGCTTCTGCTCGAGGACTTTATCGGAAAAGGCGATGCCGGGGGTGACCACCTCGATGACGTCGCGGCGAACGATCCCTTTGGCCAGCTTGGGATCTTCCATCTGTTCGCACACAGCAACGCGAAACCCGGCTCGGAGAAGCTTTGGAAGGTACGATTCCAGCGCATGATGCGGAAATCCGGCAAGAGGTATCTCGCCGGCCGCCCCGTTACCCCGTTTGGTGAGTGTGATTCCCAGGACTTTTGAGGTAGTCTTCGCGTCCTCTTCGAATGTCTCGAAGAAGTCCCCCATCCGGAAGAGCAATATCGTGTCCGGGTATTTTGCCTTCACCTGGGCATATTGTTTCATGAGGGGCGTAGACATAGGGAAATTAAGCTAAATCCACCCCGAAAATCAAACGAAGGCTTGGTGAATGTTGAAGACCAAACGTCGAAGTCAGGGGAGCTAGAACGACCATTTCAGACGGAGGTACGTGATGGTCCCGAGACCGCCGTATTCCGTCAGGGAAGCGCCGGAGAAGAGAAAAGCAAGAAGTGTGAGATCAAGGTTGGTGATGACCGACCAAGTCGCCGACGGAGAGCTGATGGCCGAATGATCATCGGGATTGTAGATGGCAAAGACACCTGCCCGCACGAGCGGAGTGACGTCGTAGCTGAATTCCTGGTAAAGCGACCACCGCGCGGGGGAAAGCAATCCGAGCAGCTCGGCACGCGGCCTTGCAAGAGCTGCATTTTCGGTCACCCCCTGACTGTTGTACAATGCCTCTGTATGAATGTAGAAGGAGTTGGGAAAAGTGTAATCACCGGAGAGTGCGGCTGAAATCATGACCTTGCCCGATTCGGGCAGTACAAGCTCTTCCGGAATTTCGGAAACGAGCGCCTCTCCGCGGAAGCCTCCGCCCGCGATGTCTCCGGCCCAACCCGTTCCGGCAAGCCAGGTATGCCCCCGCCATCCCCCCAGGAAATGAAAATCGTAATCCCACGTGTTGGTTGTCCATTGTGCCGCGGTGATGGCTTGTACGGTCCTGCTTCCCGGTTTCACCGCGAGCTCGATCTTGGACACTTCACCCGTGTAATACTGCACGCGCACGGCATCCGCCGCCGGGCGCTCCTCATAATCAAAATCCAAAACAGAATACGGATTGAAGACATCGATAGTATTCCAGACGAGATTGGTCCCCCATGCTATCCTCTGCCGCCCCACGGTTGCTTGCCAGTGCCCGGGGTTCCAATTCACGTAGAGCCGATCGATTTCGCCGTATGCCACACTCTCTTGCCCCTCCCAGAGCACGGCGCCAAGCTTGCCCAGACCCGCATCATGTCCCAGCTGCCTCGCAAAGTCGGGCGTCTGCTCGACGCTTGACCCATAGTACCACCGAAAACGCAGTTCCATCACGCCGTTCAGATTGTCGGTCGGGAACCACTTTGTATTCAGGCGGGCATGAAGCAGGTGATCGTAATGAGGTATGGAATCGGCGTTGGAGATCCAGCTGGAGAGAGATTTTACATATCCTCCCACCTCCGCGCCGCCTGCCCGCCCACTGGCCGTGGATACAGCCAGCAGGCTCAACGCCACGAGCAAGCACTTCATGCATGCGCCTGTTCGTTTATGGTGTCTGACTTGATCGTGCCGTCTTCGAGCGTCACCACCCGATGTGCGCGCTGGATGACCCTCGAATCATGGGTGGAGAAGAGAAATGTCATCCCATGCTCGTGGTTGAGATGCTCCATCAGTTCGAGCAACGCCATGGCTGCTTTGGTGTCCAGGTTTGCCGTTGGTTCGTCGGCAAGCACGAACGAGGGGTGCGATGCCAGCGCCCGTGCAACCGCCACACGCTGCTGTTGTCCCCCGGAAAGCTCGGCGGGGCGGTTGTGTCCCCGCTCTGCCAGGCCAACCGCTTCCAGCAGTTCCTTCGTACGTTGCTCCCTCTCCGTCTTGTCGACGCCCTGAAGCAGCATGATGAACTCCACATTCTCCTGCGCCGTCAGGACAGGGATCAGGTTGAACGCCTGGAAGACAAATCCGATATGCCAGAGCCGGAAGTCGATCAGGTCATCCTTCTTCATGGACGAGATATCCACATCATCAATGACTACGGAGCCCGAGGTCGGTGGGTCGAGCCCGCCAATGATATTGAGGAGCGTGGTCTTGCCGGAACCGGAAGGCCCCACGATGGCGGTGAATTCCCCCTTCTCAATGCTCAGTGTCACGCCATTCAGTGCGTGGACCGGGACCGACGTGAGATTATATGTTCTGGCGACATTCGTGATGCTGATCAGGGCCATGGGATTATCCAAATGTGGAGATAGCTGATGCCGGGCGCAGGCGGATGGCTTTCAACGCAGGGTAGACCGCGGCCGCGCACGCCGCAATTATCACCATCACACCGAGCATCCAATAGACCGGCGAGTGGACGACAGGATAGAGCATGCTGCTGATCCCGTAGAGCGAAAGACCCTCGGAGAACCAGGAAAGTTTGATGCCGGAGCGGGCTGTCCAGACCACTGACAGCGCACCCAGGAGAACACCAACCACGCTCCCCGTTATCGAGAGGAAGAGCGTCTCCAGGACGATCATGCCGAACACTTTTCCCCTCTTCATGCCTACAGCCATCAACACGCCGAACTCCCGCACCCGGTCCAGGACCGACATGAGCATGGTATTGGTGATGCCGAAGACGAGTGCCAGGAGGATAATGCCGAGAAAAATGGTCATTGTGACGTCCGCTGTCTCGGTGAGCTTGAGTTCCGGGGCGAGATCCTTCCATGTTTCCACCTGGAGGTCCGGAAATCTCGCCACAACTTTGCGCCTGACAGCCTCCAGGCTGTCGTTCGCAGTAAGACGGACGGCTAGCTCATGCACCAGTAGCGTATCAATGAGTCTTGCGAGATCATCACGCCGGACAAAGACCGTTCCCTCGTCGAATGCAGTCGATTCTGTGTCAAAAATGCCTGCGATCCGGAAAGCGCCATATTGGATCGCTCCATCCGGCCCCTGGAAACTCAGAACGAGTTTTCCCTTCATCTTCAATCCGAGTTTCTCGGCGAGCTTTCGGCCTATGAGGACCGGCAGGCGCTCGGGACCTTCGAAGAACCTTCCCTCCACCATGCGCCGGGCGATTCCTGTCGCGTTGCGCTCGGTGGCGGGGTCGACACCAACGATGTTCACTCCCTGCGAAGAGGTGGGCGAAGAACCCATCCCTTCGATCACTGTTCGTGGCGAGACCGCCTTGACACCGGGGATGATCCGAATGGAATCCGAGATGGCTTCCGGATCCGGAAGCGCCATGTTGATCAGGCGTTGGTCGCGGAATCCCCGGACATGAACCTGCAAATGCGTCAGGTCCCGGTCGATCGCAGAGCTCACCATCGTATCATACATCCCGGTAAAAATGCCCACCGCAAAGATCCCGCCCCACAATCCGAGCGCGATGGCGGTAACCATGATGACACTGCGCCGTTTGTTCCTCCAGATATTTTTCCATGCAATGAGCGCAAGCATGCTATCTCCCTCCCCGCATGGCGCGGACCGGCTCCAGCCGCCGGAGGACAAAGAGCGGATAGAGTCCGCTGACAGCCCCCATGAAAAAGACCACGATTCCTTGAATCAGGAAGACCATCGGGTCAACGCTGAAGGGAACGATGGGCTCCATGCCATATGCCAGCATCGCTTTCGCGTAGTCACCACCGAGCCAGATCGGGTGATAGAAAAAGTAAAGAATGGCGGGAATGGCCACGAGGATGCCGGCACAGGCACCCATCATCGATACCATCAGGGCTTCCAACATCGTAATGGCCATGAGACGCCAGCGTTTCATTCCCAGGGCAATGGTGATGCCGAACTCCCGGGTGCGTTCGGCTGTCATCATCATGACGGTACCGAAGATACCAAAGCCAATCACAACATACAGGATCAGCAACATGATGATCGTACCACCGTTGTCTGCCTGGATCGCCTGGAGAAGTTCGGGCAACATCTGGCGCCACGTCATGACTTCGGCTCCGGCCCCGGTCATTGTGCGGACAGTGGCGGCGACCTGATCTACGTCGTCGTCACTCTCCACCAAAAGCGCAATTGCGGTCACTCGTCCCGGCGCGGAAAGGAGGTCCTGTGCACGGCCGAGCGGCAGATAGAACATGGCATTGTTCAGATCAGGGACCGGAAAGCGCACGATGCCGGCAACACGCACCATGGCGGCGGCCGTCACCCCCTGATACCCTTGTCCGTAGACAACCACGCTGTCCCCGACATCCACCCCGAGCAGACGTGCGAGACCTTCCGCGAGCAGCGCGCCGCTGGTCCACTGCGCCAGAGGCGATCCCCGGATGATCCGTTTTCCCAGCCCCGTCATGGCGTCTTCGGGACCCGGATCAACACCGATCACCGGAGAGACGCGTGTTGCGTTGCCGTGCGAGATCAACGCAGCCGTCTCCAGTCGGGGAACGACATGAACGACATGGGGTACGGAGCGCAGAGAATCAAGCATGGCCGGGTCCAGGAGGATGCTTTGATCGAGCGAGCGTTTTTCCCAATAGTCGACTCCATGAATCTGGATGTGTCCAGTATAGAAGCCGACCGCCGACTGGATCATGTACTCATGCGACCCGGCTCCCATGGACGACATGACGGCTGCGAGCAGCACGGCAAAGAGCACCGAGGCTCCTGCGATCACGGTCCGCCGCTTATTGCGCCAGAGATTGCGCCAGGCAAGGAGGAGAAAGAAAAAGCTGAAGCCGCGGCGGTACGCCGCAGTGTGCCGGGACGTGGGCATGGCTACCGGACCCGCTTCATGTTTTGTTCGGAAAAGAACGACTGATCGAACTTGACGTTGAAATCGAGCAGCCGATAATCGAGCACCGTCTTTTTGCCCGGCTCCTGGACAGGGATCATCTCCCAGTGGGAAGCAATGGAACGGCCGTCGAACGTCTTGATGTCGCTCCCGGTGAACGTTTTGATGCGCGTGCCGTCTTCATCGTAGAAATCGGTCCGGAGCTCGATATACCCCGGGTGCGAGATCCACATGTACAGTTTTCCCCAGACCACTCCCGCGTCCGGCTTGGGTATGAGCTCGATCTTCCAGCATTGGCGCCCTGCCACAGTGTCCTCCCCAGCAATCGCCTGCGTATAATCTTCGACGATGGAGGACTGCCGCACCAGGTCATCATTGGTAAAGTCCGATCCCATCCAGGATTGCAGCATCATGGAGGGGGGAATTTTGATCACGCGCTGAACGGAAGGAAGCCAGTTCCATACCTCGTTCTTCCGTTTCAGGGTGACGCTCCCGCGGTCCCGGGCCGGTTCGGTTACGTACACGAGGGAATAGTCCGGCTCGAGCGACCATGCTTTCATTTCTACGGTACGCGACCATTCCGGTTTCTCGATAGTCATGGAGAACTCGGTATAGGTGCTCGA
The DNA here is from genome assembly GCA_963809695.1 of uncultured Bacteroidota bacterium. Lineage (GTDB taxonomy): Bacteria > Bacteroidota > Ignavibacteria > UBA10030 > UBA6906 > JAGDMJ01. Next base: position 573,677 of record CAWEKI010000006.1, on the reverse strand, counting down.
TCCCCGCATCAGGTCGTTGGCTTTCCGCACGATCTCCCGCGCATCCTGGGCGTGCAGTGTGGTCATGCAGGCCAAGGTAATCGCGAGAACGAAGTTTCTACGCATCATGACTTCCTCCTTTTAGGAAGGCAGTACATGCTCACGAGGTGCCGTTCCACCTGATCCAGCGGGAACGTTGCAGGTGCAGCGGTATAGTTCAGGCTGACGCCGTCAATGATGGAGCCCAGGATGACCGTGTCCATCTCCGGGTGGGAGGAGCCGAGGCGTTTGAAGATTTCCGTAAGGCCCCGCAGGAACGTGTGTGCAAGCTGCTCCTGCTTGCGCCGCATCAGTTTCTTGAAGCCGTCGCCGGTGTGGAGTTGGAAGCCAAGGCGGACGAAGTCCGAGTCAGATCGGATCAGGTGAAACCAGGTATGGATCAGTTCTTCGAGCGCGGCGCGGGAGTCGGCCTCGTCCGGGGGCGCGGTGAGCATCGGGAAGGCCTTCTCGAAGCTTTCGACGATCAGGCTCTCAAGTATCTCCTCTTTGCTGGAGAAATAGTTATAGATAAGCCCTTTCGAGATCCGGGCACGCCGGGCGATCTCGTCCGTTGTGGTGCGCGAATAGCCTTTCCGGGCAAAGAGGGGGAGCGCGGCATTCAGGATAGCCTGGCGGCTTTTGTGCCGGAGGGTTTTAAACTGCTCACGCGAGCGAGGAGACATGGTGTCCGGCCTGCGGTGTGGTTGACTGACTGATTAGTCAATCATAAGAGTATTCTTTCTTGAAGTCAAGTGCGGTTCGAACCTCCTTCAGGAGGCTTGCTGCGAAAAAACCATGGCATTGGTGAAAGATGGGGCTTAATGTCGAAGCTGGGATCGGCATAGGGGCGTCGGGTAATCCCCGACGACCCCTGCCACACCACCCGGCATGCGGGTCCGCACCGGGCGGTTCAGAAAGTGATTGTTTATCCAGCCAATCGAGGAAGCTGGAGTTGGTCGAAGTACGTGTTCGGGAGCGCTAGATGGATCGCCATGGCGGAGTTGTTCCACCAACTGCGGCCATGGGAGGCAACCTTGGCGGCGGAGTCGCGCGACATGCCGCGGGAACGGAGTTCCCGGTAGATGGTCGTGCCCCGTTTCCACTGCTTCAGGTGTAAGGCTCTCAAGCGGTGGCGGATCCATTCGTCAAGTGCGGTGAAGATCTTTGGAGTATCTGCAAGCCGGTAGTACTCCTTCCAGCCTACGAGATAGCTTCGCAACTCCGCCACCACTTGTCCGATGCTCCTGCCCCGGTTACGTTTCGTGATCTCCCGTACCCGGTCTTTCATCGCTTTGATCGCCTTCTTGCTTACCCGGCGTTTCACCACTTTTCCCGAGGCTACCCAGAACGAGTACCCCAGGATCTTGCGGCGTTGCGCCAGATCAACCGCGCTTTTCGATTCGTTGATGCGGAGTTTCAGCCCTGTGAAGAGCTTCCGGAGCAGGCGCATGACCCGCTCGCCCGCATGGCGTGATTGCATGTATACGTTGCAATCATCCGCATACCTGACGAACCGGTGTCCACGCTTCTCCAACTCCTTGTCGACTTCATCGAGCAACACGTTGGCCAATAGCGGTGACAGGGGTCCACCTTGCGGCGTTCCCTCATAACGTTCTATCACCACCCCACCGTGCTCCATGACGCCCGCCTCCAGATAGCGGCGGATAATCATGAGCACCCGGCGGTCCCTTACACGCTTGGCGAGTTTGCCCATCAGCACATCGTGATTGACGCGGTCGAAGAACTTCTCTAAGTCCACGTCCACCACCCATCGGTATCCTTCCTGGACGTACTTCTGCGCGGTGCATACTGCCTGATGCGCCCTCTTGCCCGGTCGGAACCCGTAGCTGTGCCGCGAAAACCCACCATCCAGTTCCGACTGCAGGACTTGCAGCATCGCCTGCTGGATGAACCGGTCGAGCACGGTCGGAATGCCAAGCTCCCGCATCCCTCCCCCGCTCTTGGGAATAAGCTGTCGCTTCACCCTCTGGGGCTGGTAGGTCCCCGCGAGCAGTTGTTCGCGGATCGTCTCCCAGTGTCCCTTCAGGTGTGCGCTCAGTTCGTCCACGGTCATCCCGTCGATTCCCGGACTCCCTTTGTTACTCTTGACGCGCTTCAGTGCAGCCTGAAGATTTGCGCGGCGTACCGCCATTTCCATCAGGTCGCATCTTCCCGAGCCTTCGGTTGCGCGAGCCGCCATCGGCACTTCCTCACTCCGCTGAACTCTCGGGGCTTCACCCCTGCCTTCCAGTGGGAGTTCCAGTTGCCCGGACATCTGAGGCCATGTGTCTTTGAGGCGCATCGTTTCCTCTGCTCTTCTTTCTGTTTGGCCCTTCGCCGCGGGGCACCCCCCGCACCTACTACGGCCTCTGCTGACTTCTCGCACCGCTCATCGCGTCACCCTTTCAGGCATAAGGCGAGATCTCCCCAGATAAGATGTCTACCCTTCGCCGCGCGACCGCCGGATTTACAGCGCCTGATCGTTGACCATGGGAGCTTTGCGGTCAATTGCCCGCTCGCCCTGATCGGCACTGCCTCCTATCCGGTTTCTGTTCGTCGGCCCGCGGTTGCGCTCCACGCTTCCTTCCCACAGTCGGTCACCCTTCTGCAGTTGCGCTTTGCTTCAGTCGCCATGGTCGGCTTCTGGGAGGACTTGCACCTCCAAGGTATACGTCATGCTGGGCGTACAATACGAGCGCCCCGCTCAGTGGGCGAGCGGGGCGCATAAGGTAGCCCGGTTCAAGCGAAGGCGCTACTGTACGTCTGAGATCCTGTAGCTCTCCCACCAGTTCGTGATGGCGTAGGTCTTCACGTAGAACCCGGGGAAATAGGGGGGGCGATATGCAGGATCCTCAAGACGGGCGTCGTACCGGTATCGTTTGTAGAAGCCTGACGTTAGGGTCGAACCGGAAAATTGCCCCACCGCGCCCCGCTCTTTCTGGACGATGGATCCAAGGACCTGCAGGGTACCGCTGAGGCCCCGGCTACTGTAGTTCTCAGCGCTGAACGACGCATCCCGGGTGAAAATGGCGGCCTGGACCACACAGTTGCTGTTGTTGGCGGCGTTATTCGCGACCACGACATTTTGATCCGCCACCAACCCTAGCAGGTCATCGCTGCTGCCTGCGAGAGGGTTCTGTTCATACACGATATCATTTTGCACGTAGACATCCGTAAGTGATGCGATTGTCAGGCGGCCATCCAGCGTCCCCTGTACGTTCACCCGTGCCGTGCTCAGGAGGACGCCGTTGAACGACGGATCGCTCAACGAGATAGAATCTACCACCGCCCCGAACTGCGTGGAACGTATGTATACAACGCCGTCTCCACTGGCAGATGTGCCGGGAGCAAGCGTCACCCAGATGGGCGAGGTGTATTTCCTGCCGCCACTCGTTGAGGCCGTAGTGATGTCGCTCAAATCCGAAGGAAAAGTTATACTTGCCACCCCTGTTTCATACCCTTTCTTGAAGATGGCCTTGTTTGTGCCGACACCCGGCTTCGGGTCGAACTGCTTGGACGTCGTCGCCTTCTCCATGAAGACCGGTTTTCCGTTCACATGCAGGTTGCCATTGGAGTGGACACGTCCCCACACGGTGTCGCCGGTGATCCAGAAAACGTTTCCTTCAAAGTCCGTCATCCATGCATACATGGAAAAACTGTTCAATCGAGTCTTGTTGAAGTAGACCTCAACGGTGTCGTGGAGGTCATGGGCGTACCAGGTTGTGTAGGTCGAGACGCTCCGGAGCATTGCTTTGTTGCTCCCGAGATCGACCATCCTGGCGCTGAAGCTCCCTCTCATGCTCGGGCTATTGAACGTCTGATTGATGGTGCCGTACCAGGTCGTATCCTCGTAAAACTTCGACAGCCCGACGTTTGCGCCGGCAAGCGCCAGGTTGTGCGACGCGGACGCATCGTAGTACGACGCCATGTTGCCCACCGCATCCGTGGCATACCGGTTGAGGTTTAGGCCAATGTAGCCCAAAATGAAGCTGAGGCTGAAAACGAGAATCATCGCTGCCTTGCCGCCCATGTGTGCTACTCCTCAGGTGTGAGACGGTTAGCGCCGGGAATTCTGTGAAGCCAGCCGGGTCTGCTGCCACAACGAGCTCGAATAGAGCGCCGAGCGCTCCCCTTCTTGGACCTGCATCGAGTTGCGCGCAAGAGCGTTCGAGTTCTGCACTTCCATTGTCACCTCGACCACATGGATCTCGGTAAGACGGTCGGATGGCACAGGGCTCGGAAGAAGATCGCCGTCCCGGGTGAAGAACTGCAGCCTGAAGGTGGTCACGATGCCGACAATGGCGCGCTGACCGCCGTTGACGCTTCTGTAGAGGTTACGGTCAAGCTCATTCTGCGTTGCACTGAGCTCTGATGTCGGCCCAATGGAATAGCGTATGGTGTCGATCACTCCGCCATCACGCCCCAGGTCGCTCAGAAATGCGATGGATGACGTATCGGCCGCTTTCACTGTCGCGCTGTGCTCCGGCACACCAAATCCCATGTTCCGGAATTCCCCTTCGATGAGCTGCGCCGTGCTGGTCAGCATCTGCTGCACCATCATGTCGCCATGGTATGTGGACTGGTTTTCGGCAGCGATGTCGTTTGCGTTCAGCACGATGATGAACAGCGTGCCGCCGAAAAGCATCGAGTAAATGACATCCATTAAAGACGACATGTTTTCCCCCTTGCGATGTGCTAGTCGAAATGAAAATATCCCATGATCAGCGACGTCTGCAGCGTGTCGAGCCGTTCGTTCACGCCAGCTGCCGGGAAGATGCGCCAGGTCTTCAGATCCATTCTCTTCACAAAAGTCCTCGACCCAACCAAGGTCTCAACATTGGCTGGATTGACGTAATTCACCGAAAATCGCGTTCGGTATACCCGGTTGGTTCCCCCTGGTTGCTTGTCTACCACAAGGCCATCGAAGTCGTCGAAATCGTTGAAGTTCTGAATGCTGTCCTCTGCCGACACATCAGGTCCGAGATTCGAGGGAGGTGTGAGAGCGCTCGCGTTGTGGATCGCAATGTCAGAGCTGTCCGAGATCTCGTCGTACGACAGACCCTGCGCCAGTTCCATGTATGACGTGGCAATGGTCGTCTCGAGGATCCCGTCCTGGCCGCTCGAGATATCGTCCCCCGTGCTCGCCACAAGCCCGTAGAAATTGACCAGGATGGTCGTAAGGAACACGAACGCCATAATTGTTATGATTGTCTGACCTGTATTCATGATCTCATTGCCTTATTGGGGCGGATCACCGTAAATATCTACGAGGCGCTAGGCTTGCAAAAGCGGTGCCAGAGGAGAATGTCATACGTATGATGGGTAACAGCTGGAGATCACGAGGAATATGCGTTCAGGAAGCCAAATACACACTTCCTTCCTAGCTCCCGGCGCCAGCGGGCCGCCGGTATGGAGATTTCTACCTGCCGATGAATGGAGATGATTACAAACTCCAATGCCAACTCAACGAACAAACCGATAATAGTAAACGATGTACATACATCACTCCATATCAAAAAACGGCCGTTCTGAATGCGAGATTCCTCAGGCGGGTCTACTTCCCCAGCATCGTGAAGACTCCTTCGATCCGCCCCATGGGAGCGGAGAGCTGCACGCCGGCAACTTCGCCGCGGATGTGCTCATAGGTCTCGCGGGCAATCGCCACTCCTTCAGCAAAACCCTCTTCCTTCGTCGTGGTCTTCCGCATCCGTGCCAGGATTTCAGCGGGGACGCTTGCGCCCGGGACTTCATTGTTCATGAACTCTGCGTTGCGGTACGAGATCAGCGGCCAAATGCCACAGATCAGCGGGATCTTCACATGCTCGATGCGCTTCATGAAGCGTTCAAGGATCTGTAGATCGAACACCGGCTGGGTGATCATGTATTCCGCGCCGGCCTGAATCTTCCACTCCAGTCTTCGCAGCTCTTCATCAAGATTGATGGCGCCGGGATTGACGCCGACGCCGATACTGAAGCCGGTCGGATCGCCGATCGGATTGCCGGCGAGGTCCAGCCCGTGATTCAGCCGGTTGATCAGGTTGGTGAGCCCGATCGCGTCCACATCGAACACCGCGGTGGCATCCGGATAGCTTCCGAGTTTGGGAGGATCGCCGGTGATGGCCAGGATGTTGCGCAGTCCGAGTGCCCACGAGCCCAGCAGGTCCGACTGCATGCCGATCACGTTCCGGTCCCTGCATGCAAAGTGCAGCACTGTCTCGATGCCCACCTCCCGCTGGATGATCGACGCAAGCGCGAGCGCGGACATGCGCGCCGAGGCCCGGGGCCCGTCAGGGATATTGATCGCATCGATCCCGAAGTGATGCAGCCGGCGCGCTTTTGCCACTTCCTTCCCCGGCGAGACGCCGCGCGGGGAGACGAGCTCTACGAGCGTGACAAATTCCTTTCTCAGCAGCTTGTTGGCAAGCCGGGACTTCTCTGTCGGCTCATAGACCTTCACCGTTTCCGGGGCCGTCACCTGGAGGTCAGCCTCCATACGATCCATACGCTTCGCAGGCTGCAACGCGTGCACGGCTCTTCTGATGGCGCGGATGTGTTCGGGATTGGTCCCGCAGCATCCTCCCACGATGACGGCGCCCGTCTGGATAAACCGCTTGGCGTATTCCGCCATGTACTCGGGCGAAGCCATGTAGATGTTCCTGCCCCCGACATTTTGGGGAAGGCCGGCGTTCGGTTGTACGGAAATCGGGAGCGTGGTGAGCAATTTCAGATTCTCGAGCGCCTCGAGCATCGACTTGGGGCCGACGGAACAGTTCATCCCCACCACATCCACCCCAAGCTGCATAGCTTCCCCAACAAAGCTCTCCAGCGTGGCACCGCTGAGCAGCTTGCCATCATCGCTGATCGTGACCTGGGCAATAATGGGAATATCGCTGTTCAGCTCCTTTACCGCACGGATTGCCTGGACAATCTCCGGCACGAGAGAAAACGTCTCGAAGATAATGAGGTCGACCCCGCCGTCGAGAAGCCCCTTGACCTGTTCCCGAAACGCGTCTTTCGCTTCGTCAAAAGAGAGTTTGCCCAGGGGCTCGATCTGGACTCCGAGAGGGCCGACCGATCCGGCAACCAGCGTGTTCTCCCGGGCGGCGGCTTTGGCGATCTGCGCCCCCTTCAGGTTGATCTCGTAGACCCTCCCTTCCAGTCCTTGCGGTGCAAGCTTGAACCGGTTGGCCCCGAAGGTGTTCGTCTCGATGACATCCGCACCTGCTGCAATGTAATCTTTATGGACGCTTGCGACGATATCGGGATTCGTCAGGTTCAGCTCGTCGAAGCAGGTGTTGATATAGATCCCTTTTTCGTAGAGATATGTCCCAACGCCGCCATCGAAGAGTATGATGCCGCGCTGCAGCTTCTCCCGGAAATTAGCCATGTCTTTCTCCGTGCCTGTCTCGAATGCGTTCAATCGTAGCAATGTACAAAATTGGCCAGAGACAAACATCCCAACCGAGAATAGGGAACGGAGAAGTCGGAACTCAGAATGAGGGAGAGCGTTCCAACCCCAAAAACCCGGCCGGTCGGGGGGAACGAAAAGTGCTCATCCGGGCGTTTACATTCCTGCGTTTATTGTATCTTTCAGGAGTCGTATGCGTATTAATAAGAATATGTCCATCCCACAGAAAGGTGACTCGATGCACCCATTCAAAGATGTGACGATCTGCCTTCTCAGCCTCTCCCTCATCGCCGAGGCATCCTTCGCTCAGGAGCGCGATCGGAGCAAGATTCCCGACAAGTACAAGTGGAACCTGGCCGACATCTATCCCTCCGATGAAGCCTGGAAGACAGCAAAGGACAAAATCGTGGCAGAGCTGCCAAAGGTCGAGCAGTTTCGGGGTAAGCTCGCCTCATCCCCCGCGACGCTGGCAAGCTGCCTGGAAACCGTGAGCACTCTTTCCAAAGAGCTCTCCCGGCTCTATGTGTACGCAAGCATGAGCTCGGATCTGGACTTGAATAACGCCAAGTACCTGGGGATGGTCCAGGACATGTCGAAGATCGGCGCCGACTTTGGCGCAACGACCGCGTATATCCAGCCTGAGATCCTGAAAATCGACCGGCCCGCGATCGAGAAGTTCATTCAGCAGGAGCCGCGGCTCAAGGTCTTCGCGCACGGGTTGGACGACATTCTCCGCAGGAAAGCTCATACCGGCACGGAAGGCGAAGAGAAGATCATTGCCGATGCCAGCCTCATGGCCGACAGTCCGGACAACATCTTCGGCGTTTTTTCCAATGCGGAGTTTCCCTTCCCCGATGTCACACTGGCCGACGGAAAGTCCGTCAAGCTGGATAAAGCGGCGTTCGCCCTGTATCGGGCGGTACCCAACCGGGGCGATCGTGAAAAAGTCTTCGCGGCATATTTCGGAACGCTCAACCAGTATCGCAGGACCTTCGGGACGGATCTCTATGCAGAGGTCAAGAAAGACATGTTCTTCAAGAATGCCAGGAACTACGAATCGTCCCTCGCATCGGCGCTGGACAACGACAACATCCCCGTCCAGGTCTACACGAGCCTGGTCAATGGCGTGAACGCGAACCTCGCCACTTTCTACCGCTACCTCAATCTCCGCAAGCGGATGTTGGGCGTTGATACCTTGCATTACTACGATCTCTACGCGCCCGTGGTAAAAAACGTTGATCTCACCTATTCCTATGAAGACGCAGAAAAGCATATTCTTGCTTCGCTTGCCCCTCTCGGACCGGACTACGTTGCAACGGCACAGAAAGGGCTCGGCGATCGCTGGGTGGACGTCTACCCCAATACCGGCAAACGAGCAGGCGCGTACTCCAATGGCTCAGCCTATGACGTCCATCCCTACATGCTGCTGAACTACAATGGCAAGTATGACGATATGAGCACGCTCGCTCATGAGCTGGGACACACAATGCACAGCTATCTCGCCAACAAGAACCAGCCTTACCCCACGTCGCAGTATTCGATTTTCGTCGCCGAAGTGGCGTCGACCTTCAACGAGGCGCTCCTGATCGATCACATGCTCAAGTCCACAAACGATGACGGGGTGCGCCTCTCGATGCTCGGCAGCTATCTTGACAACATGAAGGGGACCGTGTTCCGGCAGACACAGTTTGCCGAGTTCGAGCTCCGCATCCATGAGATGGCCGAGAAGGGACAATCACTGACCGGCGACGAACTGGACAAGCTCTATCTGGATATCACCCGGAAGTACTACGGACACGACAAAGGGGTGTGCGTGGTCGATGATAATGTGAAAGCCGAGTGGGCAAACGTTCCCCACTTCTATTATAACTTCTACGTCTTCCAGTATGCGACCTCCTTCACCGCGTCCGCGGCCCTCTCCGAAGAGGTGCTCTCGGGCGACAAGGCAGAGAGGGACCGCTACCTGACGCTGCTCAAATCAGGAGGCTCGGACTATCCCATCAACCTCCTGAAGAAAGCGGGCGTGGATATGACCACTCCCCAGCCGCTCGAACTCACCATGAAGAAGATGAACAGGATCATGGATGAGATGGAGAAGATACTGGATACGAAGAAATGACGGGGAAAGGGGGATGGAGATCCCGGAACTCAGAATGAGTGATATGAGGGCCCCCTTGCGGGGCCCTTCCTTTTTTGTTGGCTCACGCGATGAAATAAACCATCCTCTTGTTCCTGCAGTCGAAAGAAAACAAAAGGAGCAGCGGCCACCCACGCCGGAATGAACACCCATACCCGCCCGGCCAGGACATTATAGAGTAGAGTCTCCCAAGAGTAACTCCTGTTTACCCGGACAAGAAAACCACAGAAGGCGTTGAGAGCTGAAAGGGCCACAGGGAGAAAAGAATTTTATTCGAAAACCTTTTCCAAGGCCTGATAGTCGGTATGAACCACGCCGACAGCAGACTTGATGCTTTTCATGTCATTGGAGAAGGCCGTCGATACCAGTGCGTCCACCGACGCGGAAAGCTTTGTCCGCGCCTTGAAGAAAGCAGATTCCCTGCTTTTCAACCGGTCAGGGAGAACCGCTTTGTCGAGCACGGCCATTTTCTCTTTCAGTGCCACGGCGGATGTTTTCATTTGTTCGAGCGAATCGCCCGGCATGTAATAGTGGTAGAGCACGTAGAGCACTGCGTGGAAGTCTTCCAGTTCCTGGAGCGCAGGGCGAATCACCCGGACCAATCGCTCATACTGGGAATGCAGCTTCTCGGCAACGTCAAGGAGTGCCTGCTGATCCTGATCTTCCACGGCGTCCCTGTAATCAGCCGCAATTGCCTGCAGGGCCAGAACGTTTTCCTTCCACGCTGCCTTCCGCTCGCGCAGGATTCCGGGGAGATCTGCCTCCGCAACGTTCTTCACCCCGGCTTCCACCTTCGGGAGCAGCGCGGCGAGCTGCGCCGTATCTTTCTTTGGCCAGGCGCCATGCCAGATCTCATAAATGACGGGATGAAACGCCTTCAGCGCCGGCACTTCGGCCGTGACCTCGGGCGAGTGTGGCTGCGCATTGCCCTGCGCCCGCAGCGTCGTGCCGCCAGCGAGCAATGCAACGCAGAAGAGAAAAGCGAGGCAACAATGAGGTTTATGATGCATGGTCTTCTCCGGACATGGATGGGGTGGTGGAGGAGAGAGCAGTTTGTTGTACAAAGGATGGGTCCCGAACAGAAGCCTTTCGGGACTCATCCTTTGCGGGATATTTCAGTCCGTGCCGGGGTTACTTGTATGCCTGGAGCACCTTCATGTAATTGGCGCGTTCGTAGGCAGAGGGATCGGCGACCGACTTCTGGCTCATGCTTCCCTTCATCTGCGCCACAGAGACATACTCGTGCTCGAGCATCCATTGATCCATCTGGGCGAGGATCTCGGTGATCCTCTGGGGGCCGTGCTTCAACAGGCCGGAGGCCATCATGGTGACGTCCGCGCCGGCCATCAGCATTTTCAGAACGTCTTCCGCGGTGTGGATACCGCTTGTCGCGGCCAGGCTTGCGTTCACCCTCCCGTAGAGGATCGCCACCCAGCGCATCGGCAGGCGCATGGCCTGGGGCGTACTGAGAATGACGTTCGGCTTGATCTCCAGCGTCTCGAGATCGATATCAGGCTGATAAAACCGGTTGAACAGCACGAGGCCGGCGGCGCCAGCCTGGTCCAGCCGATGGGCCATGTTGGCCATGGAGCTGAAGAATGGACTGAGCTTCATCGCCACGGGAATCTTCACCGTTGTTTTCACGGCGTTCAGCACTTCCAGATAGCGGTCCTCAACGTCCTGTGCCGCAAGTTTCGCGTCGGTGGGAATATAGTACACATTGAGCTCGAGGGCATCAGCTCCAGCCTCTTCGATCTTCTTCGCATATGAGATCCATCCGCCCGTCGAGATCCCGTTGAGGCTTCCGATGACCGGGATCTTGAGCGACTCTTTCGCCTTTCGGAGCAGGTTCACATACTCTTCCGGGCCGAGGTTGTACTCCTGCGGTGCGGGGAAGTAGGTAAGCGCCTCGGCGAAGGCTTCCGAGCCGTAGGTAAGATAATGGTTGAGCTCTGCCGCCTCGTGGGCGATCTGCTCTTCAAAAAGGGAATACATCACGATCGCGGCCGCCCCCGCGTCTTCCAGCCGTTTCATGCTGTCGAGGGAGTGGGAAAGCGGCGAGGCGGACGGAACGATCGGGTTCCGCAGTTTCAATCCAAGATAGGTTGTTGAAAGGTCCATAGCAGGTAGTCCCAGGGACATTAAATGGAAAAGAACGGTGCCGCTCCTGTGCGCAAGAGCGGCACCTGTGATCTATATTATGCGGGATTTGCAGCCGGCTTCGACGCGCTGCCGTTCTCCTGCGCCATCTCTTCGTATTTCTTCCACCGCGCCTTTACATCCGCCTCGGCAAGAACCATCAGTCTGCGCGCTTCTTCAGGATTGCTCTTGGTGAGCATCTTGTAGCGCGTCTCCGTATAGGCGTATTCTTCGAACGTGATCTTGGGCGCCTTGGAGTCGAGTTTGAACGGGTTCTTCCCTTCGCGTGCGAGCATCGGGTTGTAGCGGTAGAGCGGCCAATGGCCGCACTCGACCGCTAGCCTCTGATTGCTCATTCCCTTCGTCATGTTGATGCCGTGGGCAATGCAGTGGCTGTACGCGATGATGAGCGACGGACCGTCATACGCCTCCGCCTCGACGATCGCCCTGATCGTCTGCATGTCGCTGGCACCCATCGCGACTGCGGCCACGTAGACCGTACCGTACGACATGGCGATGAGCCCCAGATCCTTCTTGGCCAGCGGCTTTCCTCCCGCGGCAAACTTCGCCACAGCCGAACGGGGGGTGGACTTGGACATCTGTCCGCCGGTGTTGGAATAGACCTCCGTGTCCAGCACCAGGATGTTCACGTTCTTCCCTGACGCCATCACGTGGTCAAGCCCGCCAAAGCCGATGTCGTATGCCCATCCGTCGCCTCCCATGATCCAAACGCTCTTCTTCACGAGCACGTCGGCCAGGCTCAGGAGGTTCTTTGACTCTGGTGAAGTGATGGTCTTGAGCTTCTCCTTCAACTGCTCAACACGCTGGCGTTGCTCGTAGATGCCTGTTTCATCCGACTGTGCCGCATCCAGGAGTCCTGTCGCGAGCTGCTCACCGATAGACGGAGCGAGTGCCTTCACGAGTTCGCGCGCCATCTCGGTATGCTTGTCGAGGGTAAGACGCATGCCCAGTCCGAACTCCGCGTTGTCTTCAAACAGCGAGTTGGACCACGCCGGGCCGCGCCCTTGCTTGTTCATCGCCCACGGGGTTGTGGGAAGGTTGCCGCCGTAGATCGATGAGCAGCCGGTGGCATTGGCCACGATCGTCCGGTCGCCGAACAGCTGGCTGACCAGCTTCACGTACGGGGTCTCGCCGCAGCCGGAACAGGCGCCCGAATACTCGAAGAGCGGCTGCAGGAATTGCGAGCCCTTCACCGTGTCCACCTTCACCTGCCGCCGGTCCACCTCGGGAAGGTTCAGAAAGAACGCGTAGTTCTCGCGCTCCTCCGCCCGGATAGGCAGTTGGTCCTTCATGTTGATTGCCTTCAGACGAGTTTCCGACTTGTTCTTGGCCGGGCAGAAATCCACGCAAAGCCCGCAACCCGTGCAATCCTCCGGAGCCACTTGCACCGTGTACTTCATCCCTTTGTACTCAGGCCCCTTATAGTCCGTTGCCTTAAAGGTTGCTGGCGCGTTCGCCATGTACTTCGCGTCGAACACCTTCACCCGGATGGCTGCGTGCGGGCAGACGATCGCGCATTTGTTGCACTGGATGCACACCGGAATATCCCACACCGGAATTTCCAGGGCGATGTTGCGCTTTTCCCACTGCGTCGTGCCGGTCGGGTAGGTGCCGTCCACCGGCATGGCGCTCACGGGCAGCGTGTCGCCGAACCCTGCCATGATCGTCGCCGTCACTGCCTTCACGAAGTCCGGGGCGCGATCGGATACCACGGGAGGCATCTCGATCGTGCTGCTCACGTGGCCGGGCACTTTCACTTCGAACAGATTCTCCAGCGTCTGATCCACGGCTGCGAAGTTTTGCTGGACGATCTGATCTCCCTTCTTTCCGTAGGTTTTCTTGATCGACTGCTTGATCGCTTCGATGGCCTGGTCGCGCGGGAGCACGCCGGAGATGGCAAAGAAACAGGTCTGCATGATCGTGTTCACGCGCGCACCCATGCCGGTTTGCTCCGCGACCTTATACCCGTCGATCACGAAGAACTTGATCTTTTTGTCCACAATATGCTGCTGGATGTTCCGCGGAAGCTTGTCCCAGACCTCATCCTTTCCATACAGGCTGTTGAGAAGGAACGTGGCGCGGGGGACGGCGTCCTTCAACACGTCGTATTTTTCCAGGAACACCCACTGATGGCAGGCGATGAAGTTGGCCTTGTCCACGAGATAGGTGGAATGAATGGGGCGCGGCCCAAAACGCAGATGGGATGTGGTCGTTGTCCCGGATTTCTTGGAGTCATAGACGAAGTAGCCTTGCGCGTAGTTGGGCGTATCCTCGCCGATGATCTTGATGGAGTTCTTGTTGGCACCCACCGTGCCGTCGGCGCCGAGTCCATAGAAGAGCGCCCGCACCACGTCACTTCCTTCCGTGGTGAACGCAGGATCGAAGGCAATGCTGGTGTGGGTGACATCATCGTTGATGCCGACCGTGAAATGGTTCTTCGGCTGCGGCTTCTTCAGCTCGTCGAACACCCCCTTGACCATCGCCGGGGTGAATTCCTTGGAGGAAAGCCCATAGCGCCCGCCGATGATCTTCGGGAAGGATTTCAACGGCGACGTGCCGGAGGAAAACGCCTCGGTGAAGGAAGCCGCGACATCCAGGTAGAGCGGTTCGCCCAGCGAGCCGGGTTCCTTGGTACGGTCAAGTACGGCGATCGATTTCACCGTGGCAGGGAGCGCCGCAACAAAACGTGCACCGGCAAACGGACGGAACAAACGGACTTTCAGCAGGCCGATGTTCTCCCCGCGCTCGTTGAGGTACTCGACAGCTTCCTGCGCCGCCTCTGCGCCCGAGCCCATCATGACGATGACCCGCTCGGCCGTAGGAGAACCGATGTACTCAAACAGTTTGTACTGTCGTCCCACCACCGATGCGAATTTGTCCATGGCCTTCTGGACGATGTCGGGACAGGCAAGGTAGTAGGTGTTCACGGTCTCACGACCCTGGAAGTAGACGTCCGGGTTCTGCGCCGCTCCGCGCAACACCGGATGGTCCGGGGAGAGCGCGCGGGCCCGGTGGGCCCGCACAAGGTCATCATCGATCATCGCACGCATGTCCTCATCGCTGAGCTGCTCAATCTTCATCACCTCATGCGAGGTGCGGAAGCCGTCGAAGAAATGCAGGAACGGGATCCGCGACCCAAGCGTCGAGGCCTGTCCAATCAACGCCATGTCCATGACTTCCTGCACGGAATTCGACACGAGCATCGCAAAGCCGGTGGAACGTGTGGCCATGACGTCGCTGTGATCGCCGAAGATCGAGAGGGCCTGCGCGGCGATGGAGCGCGCCGACACATGAAACACCGTGGAGGTAAGCTCGCCGGCGATCTTGAACATGTTGGGGATCATCAGCAACAGCCCCTGCGATGCGGTAAACGTGGTGGACAGCGCACCTGTCTGCAACGCACCGTGCACCGCTCCGGCCGCGCCGCCTTCGCTCTGCATTTCCGTCACCGAGGGAATGGTCCCCCAGAGGTTCTTCCGTCCCTGCGACGACCACTCGTCAGCCCATTCGCCCATGTTGGACGACGGCGTGATGGGGTAGATCGCGATGACTTCGTTCAGCTTGTGCGCGACATACGCGGCAGCTTCATTTCCATCTATTGTGACCATTCTGCGCTTCATTGGTTTTCCTATGCGATTTTCAAAAAATACAAAGGCTGCGTGACAGGGTTTTTCAATCGGGTGAACGCTATGGTGAGTTAGAGTAGTTAATTGCCAATTGCATGCCACGGATTATCTCGCAAAATCATATAATATGAGGGATTTTGATGGGGAAGATTCCAACATTTGAGAATTTCGGGCCGGAAGTTGTAAAAAAAGAGAATCCGGGTACAAGACAAGATCCTTGTGCTCTGTGTTCGTCTCGTCGATAGGCTTGTCCATCTTACCTTGATTTCCCCTCTCCCCTTTTGTAGTTTAAATGATCCCTCCATCGACGAAAACGGAACAGCGTGACCAGGAAAAACGAAGAACGGTCTCTTGCGCTCCATGATACCGGCGAACGGATGATCCCCGCGGGTGAAGGAGAAGTCAGCATTGTCTTCGCCCGGCACAAGCTGACGTATGAGTATGCGCTGCAGTTCGTTGAAGGGAAAAGGGTGCTTGATGCAGGCTGCGGGACCGGCTATGGGTCCAACATGCTTGCCTCCCGAGCACACCGGGTGTCCGCGATCGATCTGAGCAACGAGGCAATCGACTATTGCCACGCTCACTACGCCGCCCCCAACCTCGACTTCATTCAAATGGATGTCACGCAGCTCGGCTTTCGCCGCGCGTTCGATGTTGCGGTCTCATTCCAGGTGATCGAGCACCTGTCGGATCCAGGGGCCATTCTGATCTCGCTGAAACAGGCGGTGATGCCCGGAGGAACAATCCTGCTCGCCACGCCAAACGTCCGCGCGCCGCGCACGGGAGATGCTGCGAATCCATTTCACTGCAGCGAAATGAGCTATGAGCAGCTTCACGCACTGCTGGGCACGCACTTCTCTTCATTCCGGATTCTCGGCATCGGCCATGCGCGTCCGAATGCTCTTCGGGCGTTCATCTATAAGTCGCCGCTCTACAAGCTGGGAAAATTGCTTCGTCGCGGAAGTGTGGTCAAGAAGCTCGCAAACAAGACGCTGGACATGACGGCATTCCAGGTGATCTCGGACAGAGTAGCGGAGGATGCGATAGATTTGATAGCGGAATGTACAAATGATTGATCAATCACCCCTTGTGCCGACGGAGGGAGACGTGAACCCCACGCATCCGAAATTGTGTCAAGTAGCGACTGCAATGCTCTGGCTCTGGACCGCAGATGCCGAGGCCCAGTCTCCTTCCATTCAGGAAATCATTTTTGATCCTTCATGCCCTTCGTAAACGCCGAATACTCTAGCATCTGCGTCGCCAGGTTCAGCGGGTAGCTCACCTTCACGTCAGTGATCTTCGCGGTCGGATCGCCCGTCCCGCCGGAGGCTGGACGAGGCTCGGGACGGCTCACCGGCTCAAGCTTCGGCATGACGAACGCGCTATACGCCGGAAGATCCAGGTGCCGGACGCGGTTCTGGATCTCATCGCGGAGGCGCACATCCACTTTGAGCCCATAGGTGTCCACCAATGCCCTGGCCGCAGCAAGATCTCCTTCGGCCTTGATGCGCATGATGTCGGCCAGCAGCTTCCCGAACACCGCGCGCAGGCTGTCATAGTCTTCAATATGATAGTACGTCTTCCCGTTCCGCTGCTCCACCTTGATGGCGTTCGAATTCCGCAGCGCATAGTTCACAATGAGTTGACGGTTTTTGAGATGATCCTCTTCGAGTTGAGTGCTCTTGCCTATCCGCCAGAGCTGGGAAAGAGCCACCCGCACAGCTGCCTGATACATCGTCTCGCCGATCGCATGCGCCTCAGCCTGGTCTTTGGCGATGCCGACGTCTACCAGCTTTGGGTCCCACGCGTTCCAGAGTGCGACGAGATCGGCCCGCGCTTCTTCAAGCGTGTTATAGTAGCCGGGCAGAAACACGGAGGGATCCGTTCCGCCTAGCTTCGGGCTTGTCTTGCCTGAGCCGTGGCCGATCACCTCATGCAGCGCCGTGTGCAAGTCGTCGGCAATCGAGCCGTATTTTTCGTCGTTCTGTACCTCCCGTTCGTCCCACGCAAGCTCCTTCACCATTTCCTTCCCCGTCGACTTGTTGTACGCCACCACCACATTGTGCAGCAACACGCTCTTGGTGCCGTACTGCTCGCGGATCCACTGCTCGTTCGGGAGATTGATCCCGATGGGCATGTTCGGGCCCGCCCCGCCAGTGCCTATGACCACATCCACCGAATTGGCGATCGGGGAACGGTCGATCTTCTTCTTATACTCATCCTTCCACGGAGCATGGTTTTCGAAGTATTGGGCATAGCTGGCCAGGCCCCGCATCATTTTCGTCTGGGTGGGGTCCATATAATAGACGGACGCCTCGAACTCCGCCTTCTGTCCGCGCGGATCAAGATACACTTCAATGAACCCGTGAATGAAATCGATGGACGAGCTGTCCTTTACCCACAGCACGTTAAACCTGTTGAAATCATCCGGATTGCCCGTCTGGTAGTAGCGGATAAGCTGCCGGATCGTCTCCGCCTGATGGTCAGAGGCAGCATACGGGATGGCTTGTTCCAGGTACTGGATCGCCGCATTCAGATATCCCGTGTACAGGCCTGACGTAACGGAGTCGTTGCCTGACCGCCAGATTCCCTCGATGAGTTTCCCGTTTTGTTTGACCACGGTCGAGTTCAGCGGATGCTTCTCGTTCCCCGCCCTGGCCCACCGTTCAACTTCCGTATAGGTGAGCCCCCGGGCGTAGAAATTGACCGCGCTCCCTTTGATCCAGTCATGCCCGGGCGTTTTGTCCGTTAGCACGGAATCAACGACAGGATCAAACATGACGGGGCGCAGCCCGTTGAGCCGGCGGTCGAGCGCCTGATCCTTCTCAGGAATCGCCGCACCGACAGCCTGCGCCGCGCGTACCGCTTTTCTGAACTCATCAAACGTGCAATCAAGCACAAACTTGCGTGACGTTAGATTGTCGTAAAACCCATTATTGATCCAGAACAGCTTGGTATACTGGGCAATCTTGTCCCTCACGGCAGCGTTTATGCCGGAGTCGTGTGTATAGACCGCTTCGATGAGATCCCGCACTTCAAGTGCCCGCGGATGGTGCTGGTCGATGCTGATGTCCCGTGCCGCAATTGACGCGAGATAGAGATAGTATGTGAAGATTTTCTCTCGTTGGGATAGCTGGTCGAAGCCGTCGGCATAGAGTTGTACCACTTGTGCGGGTCCGACCCGTTCGAGCTTGTACTTCCGCTCCTGGGCCACCGAGTCAGCTCCGGCCGTTCGCGATTTTTGATCCTGCGAGCAGGCAAGCAAAGAGAGGGAGAGACCAGCGGCCATGAGTATGATGATGGGATTGTTTGGGGAATTCATTGACAACCTCCTCCATTATGCCATCTAACCGCAAGAGGATAGCAAAGATTTCTTACGAAAACAAGCAAGGCAATTTGGATTTTGGACCATTTGATACCCTTCCCACCCAGTCCAAAACCCAAAATGCTATTGACAATGCCCCTATTTTCGGCTATGTTGACTCGCACGATGCATCCGCGGAAAACATACGTATTCATCCTTGGAGGCGCGATTCTCTGGTGCGGGGCGATTCTTCTGGCGCCGGCTCTCGCCTCCTGGGAGGGCGTTCCGACATGGACTTCGTCCATCCTGTATCGGTTTTTTGATCCGATATGCCATCAGATCGACGGGCGCTCCTTTCATCTCTTCGGTTTTCCGCTTGCTGTCTGTTCGCGATGCTCCTCCATTTATATCGCCTTTCTCGCCGGCACGCTGCTCTACCCGCTAATCTACGACATCCGGCGCCCGGTGATGCCATCGCGCGCATTGCTTCTTCTCGCTCTGCTGCCAATGCTCTTTGATGCGGCGGCGGGATTCCTCGGCATTTATGACGTCACATTCCTCACGCGAACACTGACCGGCGCGCTCTTCGGGCTTTTGCTTCCTCTTTTTATCATTCCTGCCGCCATCGATGGTGCGGGCCAGTTGTTCAGCCCCCAATTACAGAAAGGAACACCCGATGCCTGAAAAACCGAACAAGCTCATGCCGGCATTGTACGGCGGCATTATCATGGGCGTGATCTCCGGAATTCCCTTTCTCAATCTGGTCAATTGCTGCTGTTGCGCCGGCGTTTTGCTGGGCGGTGCGCTTGCGGTCTTCTTTTATAAGAATGATATTCGGGAAGGCATGCCTCCGCTGACGAGCGGTGATGCGATCGAGCTCGGAGCCATTGCAGGTGTCATCGGTGCGGTCATTGGCAGCATTCTCACGGCGGGATTTCTCGCAGCCCTCGGAAACGTGAGCGGCGAGGCGATTATGGGAGTGTTGGAGGGATTCAAGAGCCAGATGCCTCCGGGGACGCTCGAGCAAATGGAACAAAAGATACGCGAAGGAGGATTCTCTATTCTTCAGCTTGTCATGTCCCTGGTCGTCGATACGGTCTTTGGGCTCCTGGGTGGTTTGATCGGCTTTGCGATCTGGAAGCCGAAACCGCAGATGCTGAACATGCAGCCCCCTCTCGCTCCGCCGCCGCAGGTGTAAGAGAGATTGCTTCGTCCTCCGAGGGCTGTCCTGGAAGGATTCGCGATGACAATGTGGTGTGCCTCTGGAAACAGCGACGTTTACCACGTTATTTCACCAGCACAAGCATCTTGGTCTCCACGAAGCTTCCCGCGGTAAGTCGGTAAAAATAAGCTCCGCTGGCAAGCCCCATGCCATCGAACTGCACCGTGTAGTTCCCTGGTCGTTTGACTTCATTCACCAGAGCTGCCACCTCCCTGCCCAAAATATCATATACAACCAGCGACACGACACTATTCTCTATTCCCTCACCCCGACTCCCTCCAATTGTGTATGTAATGATTGTTGATGGATTAAACGGATTCGGATAATTCTGCTCCAGCGAGTGGCGTGCGGGGATCTCTTGTGTGACCACTGACGTTGATCCCGGCTCCCCGATGAGCTTCATTACCTTGCCACTGTTGTAGCCGAGAACATACAGCACGTTCTGTTCGTCAACGCCGAAGGAAGAGATATTGAGCAGTGTATTACGGAGAAGCACTGAATCCGCCGTGACTCTTTCCCCTTCGTAGCGGAGCAGAAAAATATTCCCCGAGCCAAAGTCCCCGAAAATATATGCTCCAACGAGTTGCGGCAAACGCGAGCCACGATAGACATACCCACCCGTGACCGAGTTGCCCAGGCCTCTCCCGTAATCCCACACCGGCATGATCAAGCCGGTCGTGTCGCAGTTGCCGCCTCCTCCCGGCCGACAGATCTTTCCTTCCATGATCTTCCAGCCGTAATTTCCGCCGCGTGCAACGATGTCGACCTCCTCTCGGGTATCCTGTCCGACGTCCCCCACCCAAAGCTGCCCTGTCACCATATCGAAGCTGAATCGCCATGGATTGCGAAGCCCATAGGCCCAGATCTCTTTCTTGATACCGGTACTGTCCCCGGCAAAGGGGTTGTCCGGAGGGATGCTGTACCCGGAATCGCCACGTATGTCGATGCGCAGAATCTTGCCGAGCAGGGTGGTGAGGGTTTGGCCGCTGTTGAGCGGATCGTTGGCACTGCCGCCATCGCCAATACCGATATAGAGATCGCTGTCCGGCCCGAATGCGAGCATCCCCCCGTTATGATTGTGAAAAGGCTCTTCGATCTCAAGCAGCCTTCTCTCGCTGGTCGAATCGGCTTCGTTTGGATCTGAAGGCGAAACGCCGTAGCGGGCAATCACAACTTTCATCCCGCTTGGAGAATTGACGGAAGGAGCCGTATAGCTGATATAGAAGACCCGGCTCGTACGGAAGTCGGGAGGAAATGCCAGTCCGAGCAATCCTTCCTCGCCGGAGGGAGCACTGAGTTTTGCCGAAATGTCAAGGAACACGCCTGCCGCAGCGATCGAGGAATCGTTCGGGAAGACATGAATGATCCCGTCCTGCCGGACAATGAAGATCCGGTTGGTATGATCTCCGCTGTGCGTGAGGTACAGAGGCTGGCGGAACGTGAGGTTCGGAAACGCGCTCGTCAGGGAGAGGCTCTGTGCATCGGCGGCCTGAAGTGCACAAAGCAAAGTGCAGAAAAACAGAGCCATTCGTGTCATACATAGTCAACACACAGACGGGCGGAAAGGATTCACCATACCAACCGTTACTTCTTGTACAGGTAGGCCGACGGGACGAGTTTTGCTGCTCCTCCATCGCAAATAGCCAGCTGGCCTGGCGAGAAGATCGCAGCGCTCCCGTATTCCCCCTTCATATTGAGGGCGTAGAATTTCACGTTGAAGTCGGGCTTTCCGGCCGCATCCTTGAGCCGAGCAACCTTGTTGTGGTCAACAATGCGTTTGCACGCCTCCAGGCACGCTTCTTCCGGGGATTTCCCCTGGCGCATGTATTCCACAATCATAACACTGCTGCAGTTGATGAGGTTTGCTTCTCCCCTGCCCGTCGATCCGGCCGCGCCAACCTGGTTGTCCACGTACAGTCCGGCCCCGATGATGGGGGAATCGCCCACGCGTCCCGGGATCTTGAACGCCAGCCCGCTTGTCGTCGTCACGCAGGAGATGTTCCCGTGCGTGTCGATGGCACTGCAGTGGATCGTCCCCGTGTGGCGGAAGAACGGCTCGAACACGCTGCCGATGTTCTTGTCTTCGGGGGAGTGCGGCGGGAGCCAATCGTCCGTATTCGAAAGTGTTTCTTTCCAGTGGAGCCACTCCTCGCGCGCACGGTCAGTGAGCAGGTCTTCTTCCTTGAAGCCATGGGCCTTTGCAAAACGAAGCGCGCCTTCTCCAACGATCAGCACATGGTCTGACCGCTCCATGACCACCCGGGCAACCTTCGAAGGGTTCTTGATGTTCCGCAGCGATGCGACTGCGCCGGCCATGTGCGTGGGGCCGTGCATGACTGCCGCATCGAGCTCCACCACCCCTTCCTCGTTCGGGAGCCCTCCGTAGCCCACACTCGTATCGTTCGGGTCATCCTCAACGATGTTGACGCCGGCGATGACGCCATCAAGCGCATCGGCGCCGGTGTTGATCACCTCCACGGCCTTCGCAACCGCGGCAAGGCCGTTCGCGCTCGCAATGGCGATTGGCTTCGCGGCCGGCCGCCCAACGGCAGTCGCGGCTGCCAAAGAGGCGGGTAGTGTCGATGCAAGGAGAGCTCCCGCGCCCGCTGCGGAGGCGTGCTTCAAGAAATCTCGTCGGGTTGTGGACATAGGGGTGCCTTATTGTGTAGGGGTTGAATCAATGTAATCCCGGCGGGAGGTAAAATCAACTGATTCATAAGAGTGTCAATTTGTTCTTATATTGCAGCCATGCAGCCGCCACAAAGTTACCACAACCTCCTCTTTTATAAGCCGTACGGCGTCCTCACACAGTTCTCTCGCGAGGCTGGACACCAGAGTCTTGCGGATTTCGGCCCGTTCCCGCCAGATGTCTACCCCGCGGGGCGCCTCGATGCAGATAGCGAAGGACTCGTGGTTCTGACGAACGACAATCGGCTGAAGCAACTGCTCACCGAGCCCCGGTTCAATCACCCCCGGACATATATTGTCCAGGTTGAGCGGATCCCGGACGAGCAAGCGCTGCAGCAACTGCGCGACGGGGTGATCATCGAAGGAAGAACTACGAAACCTGCAGAGGTCAGGCTGCTCGGTGCCGAGCCCGAACTGCCCCACCGCCCGGTCCCTATTCGCTTCCGGAAGAACGTGCCGACCGCATGGATCGAACTGACCTTGCGAGAAGGAAGGAACAGACAAATCAGGAAGATGACGGCAAAGGCGGGATTCCCGACGCTGCGGCTGATAAGGACGAAGGTCGGGAATCTGACACTCAAAGGGCTTGATCCGGGGGCATGGCGAGATCTGAAGGCTGACGAGCTGCGGGAACTGATGCGGGGGGCGGGGCTGTGACGCAAGGTCAGGTTCCTGAATGAGGAACACGAGATTGAGGAATTGGGATTACGTCGAAGGCTGAATGCCCTCACTGCGTTTCCGTTCATACACTTCCCGCTCCCCCAGCACGATAGGCAACTGCATGCGCTCCGCTTCCTCCCTGCTGCCCGCGGCCAGCAGTGCATACTCTCTTGAACCTTCGTGCGTGTACACATCGGCCATGGGATTTCGAATGCAGCCGAGAATGGCCCCGGCCACCCGCTCGGGACTGACCATGCCCTCGATTTTTGGAAGAGTGATTCCACGCTCCGCCGCAATTCTCTTCACGATCGGTCCCGACTCGGAGAAGAGTGGCTTCATGGGGCTTCCTTCCGTGACGTTCGCCCAATCTGTCCTGACACCTGCCGCATAGACCACGGACGCGTGGACATTGGTGCCGAGGAGCTCCATGCGCAGGGCGTAGGTGAAACCTGCGGCTGCATGCTTGGCGGCGACATACGCGCTGTTGAACGGGTACCCCACCTTTCCTGCCATGCTCGCAATGGTCAGGATATGTCCTTCTCCCTGCTTCTTCATGTACGTGAGCGCGGGGCGCGACGTGTACCAGAGCGCGAAGACATTCAGCTCAAACATGTGCCTGATCATGTCGTCCGTAGTATCCTCCACGCTCGAAAGATGCCCGCGCCCGGCATTGTTCACGAGAATATCGATCCGGCCAAATTCCCGGGCTGCGCGATGGATGAGCTCCTCCGCTTCGGCTCTCATGGTTACATCACAAGGGACCGCCAGCGCCTTTCCTCCAGATTGCGTCACCTCTCCGGCAACGGCCTCGAGCAGTTCCTTTCGCCGTGCGGCGAGGACGACGGAGACGCCATGCGAGGCAAGCAGGCGCGCAGTGGCGGCGCCAATTCCGGAGGATGCTCCGGTGACAACGGCAACGGCATTCTGAAGCATGACTGGTCCTTCCTTGTCTTATGCGACGGTGCTGCAAGGCGCAGGCGCTCGATCGGCTCTTGCATCGACAGGATATTGGCCGCCCCCATCTGGTCTGCCATGGTGCGGTCGAATTGCTTCATTGACGGGAGGTCAAGGAAGTTGATGAACCAGCGTCGTGAAATCATGGTCTGAAAGACAGGGTTGGATGTCAGTGACAATGACGTACTGGAGTCCTGTGAGGTGAAAACACCACCATAGATGCAATAATTCCGTCGGGCCGGCCAGGCTTGTCCCCGCAAATCAGGTGTGCCTCCGCTCTGCCAGGAAATCGCTCGCGGCGCTCTCTCCGGCAACGAAGCCGGTGGAGAATGCCGCCTGCAAATTGTAGCCTCCGACAGGTCCGGCGATGTCCAGGACCTCACCGCAAAGGTACAATCCTTTCACAAGCCGCGAGCGCATCGAGTGGGAGTCAACCTCATCAAGGCTCACCCCTCCGGCTGTCACTTCTCCCCGCTCAACGTTGATCCCGGAGACCCGGCCGATCGTCCATGACTTGAGAAGTCGGACAATTGCCCTGCGGTCCGCCGCAGTCAGGATATGCCCGCGTGTCGCCGGATCCACGCCGACGGAGCGCAGCAGCGGCTCGACCATCCGATTCGGCAACCAGGCCTCAAGAACGGTCCCGATCATCTTCCCGCGCTGCTGTTGGATCTGTTCATTGAGCAATTTGTCCAGCTCTGTGAACTCCTTGTCCGGAACGAAATCGAAGGCGAGAGAGACCTGGTCACGTTCGAGCGCCTCCGCGGCCCGGCGGCTTACCTCCAGGGCAGCGGGCCCGGAGACCCCTTCATGGGAAATGAGAATGTCGTCGCACCAGCGTGCGACGTGCTTCTTCCCTGCGATCACCGAAAGACATCCGTTGCGCAGCGCAATGCCCCGCCACTCTCTCGGCAGGGGAGGACCAATGCCAATCGGTGCAAGGGCCGGACGGAGCGGAACAATCCCGTGGCCGAGAGCACGGGCCCATTTCACGCCGTCACCGGTTGTCCCGGTCTTCGGATAGGAGACTCCGCCGGTAGCGAGGATGACCGTGCGCGATGGAATGAACTTACCCGCCGAGATAACGCCGGAGATTCCCTCCCCATCCCGCTCGATCGAGTCCACGCGTACCCCGAGCGCGAGTTCACCCCCGGCCTCTGTCACGGCGTCGACCAGAGCCTGCACAACATCTCCGGCCCGGCCGCTCAGGGGAAAGACCCTGCCGTTCGGTCGGGCGTACGTCTTCACACCATGATCTTCCAGAAGGTCAAGTACGTCCGTGTTGGCAAAACGATAGAAGGAAGGTCTTAAGAATCGGGCTTCGCGTGGAAGGAAAGCTTTATGAACTTCTTCCATCGACCCGGCGTGAGTGATATTGCACTTGCCTCCGCCGGAGATCAGCAGCTTGATTCCGGGCCTGGCGTTTCGTTCGAGGACGGTTACCGGAGCGCCCGCCAGGGCGCACCTCCATGCGGCAATAATTCCTGCACCACCAGCTCCGGCGATGATAATACGATCGGACTGCTCGTTCATTTTCCGAAAATCTAGGGAAGTCAGGAACCACACACAAGAAAAAAATCTTTTTATTTAAGAGTTTTCTTTCAATGGCACCGGTTTGCGCTTTGTCCGTCTTTGGGTTAGCGGGTGGGAAAGTGAATTATGATTTATTAGCTAAAGTTTGCGAGAATTTGCTTTTTGTCTTTGAGAGATTTACATTGGCATTGACCTTTCCATGAGGCCAGACAAATGAAAACCCTTACTCTTACTCAAGGCGGGGCAAGCGAATACATACGCGCGGCAGAGCGCAGCATCGCGGCGGGAGATCTGAACCTGGCGCTCCAGCAAATCGCCAATGCCAGATCAATCGATCCCCAGAATGAATATCTGGACGCCATCATCGAGCGGATAGATCTCCTTGCATCCCGCAGGGCACCAGTGGGAAAAAGTGGATTTCTCCAGGTCCCCTCTGCCCCTGTTCCTGAACCCGAGAAACACCAGATTACCCCCGAGCTTCAAGCCCGGGTGAAACGGTTGACCAACGTGGCGATTAATCTGTTCGAGCGGGGCTCGTACGAAACGGCCTTCGATTCGCTGATGAAGGCCTATCTCCTTGATCCCTCAAGCACGTACGTGATGAATTGCGAGAAGACCCTGCTGCCCGCCATCGAGTTGATGCGGAAGCGTGGGACGATCGCCTCTCCCATGACAGCCGACGCAGCGTCTCAGCAGTCTCCCTCCCAACGCGCCGCCGGGCACGAGCCGGCCGGCAACGAGGAAAGCAGACTGGAGACCCTCAGGCACCAGAAGGATCTTGAACGTCAGGAAAAAGAACGGGCCATGTGGCGCGATGCGTCAAAGCCCTTTGATCCCATCGTCAAGAAGGTGGAACCTCCAAAAAATGATCCTCCAAATTCGGGAACGAGCTCCCGGCAAGGAGGAGGATTCTTCACAAAGCTCCGAGGGGGCAAACTTCTCGGGTAATGGTTCAGAAAGTGCTACATCGATCGCTTCCAAGGGGATGCTTCACCGAAGGCATCCCCTTTTTGTGTCTGGCCATCATCCTCCTTTCCCCTCCTTCCGTTGCAGCGGAGAAGTTTACCTTAACCGGGGTCATCCGGGACGCATTCACGCGCGAGTCGCTTGCCGCGGCCAACATCAGAATTGCAGGGACCACGCGTGGGACCATAACCAACACCCGCGGAGCGTATTCCCTCACCCTGGAGGCGGGTGAATACACGCTCCTGGTAAGCATGGTCGGCTACACGACCGACACGGCGCTGGTTTCCCTCCACTCCCCCACGGTGCGCGATCTGTCGTTGCGCCCCGCAGACATCATACTTCCGGAGGTCCTGGCCACATCGGAAGACCCGGCCATCGAAATCATGCGCAGGGCGATCGCCCGCAAGCACCAGTGGATCGACAGGCTCCTCTCGTACCGGATGGAAGCTTTCACCCGGCAGATCCTCCGGCGGGACACGTCCATCGCCAGTATCACCGAATCCTACTCCACAGGATACTGGCAGCAGGGGGATACGCTCCGGGAAGTGATCCGGCAGCGGCGGCAGACTGCCAACATCCGCTCTTCGTTCAACGCCGCCTCGGTGGGAGTGCTCCTGAATTTCAACGAGAACCGGGTCCGCTTTCTCGGCTATTCATTCCGCGGCCCCACGGCCGACGATGCGCTGGACTTCTATGATTTCAAGCTCCTCCTCACCCGTTCCAGTGCCGGCCATGACGTGTACCAGATCCGGATGACCCCAAAGACCGTGATGGTTCCACTCTTCTCCGGAACGATTGTCATCGCGGGAGATTCCTATGCCCTCATCGGGGTCGACGTCGAGCCGAACGAGGCATTCACCATCCCGTTCGTGAAGGAATCGCGGCTCCGCTATCAGCAGCAGTTCAGCCTGTATGACAGCACGTTCTGGCTTCCCACGGACATCAGGATTGAAGGTTCCTTCGAGGTGGGGTTTCCCGGCCTCTCGCTTCCGCGCATCGGTATCAGCCAGACCTCTGTTATCTCCGGGTACACCGTCAACGTCCCGATCCCGGACAGCATTTTCCACAAGCCCCGCCTGGTGGTTGATTCGGCGGCGTCCGTCTTTGACTCCACGTACTGGTCGTCCCATGACGTGCTCCCGCTGAGCCCGGAGGAGAGGCACGCGTACGAATCCATTGACAGTTCGCAGAAGCTTGAGGTCCAATTCAAGCCCGGGGGGATCGCGGCCACACTTGGGGAGGATGTCGGGATCATGGGCGATATACTTTCCCACGAGGATTTCGTGTTCAACAGGGTGGAGGGCTTGCACTTTGGTGCGAAGGCGGAGTTTGAGAAGATCACGCCAATCTTTGGCGTTTCTGCAAGAATTGGCTACGGGCTTTCGAGCGAGCTCACAACCTATACGCTTCGCGCGGAGCTCTTCACTTCAGAGAAAAGGACGTTCGGCTTTGGGGGGGAGGTGTCCCGTGCAGTCAAACCCGTAGGTGGTGCCGGTCCGTACGGAAGGCTGTGGAACTCGCTGACCGCGCTGGTCAACAAGAGCGACTACTATGACTACTACCTGGCTGCAGGGTGGAGTGTCTCGCTGCTTTTCAGGCCTTTGAGGCCCGCACGTGCCTCCATCGCCTACGCCGACGAACTTGACCAAAGCATGGGCGTGGAAACGGACTACAGTATTTTCCACAAGTCGAGGGAGTTCCGTCCAAATCCCGAAGTGGATGACGGGACATTGCGGAGCCTCAGGCTGGATCTTCGTCTCGGGGAAGAGGAAGTGCCGCTGGACCTGGTGACCCGCGATGCGGCAGACATTTCCCTCGAATACTCCTCTCCCTGGCTTGGAGGCGATTTTTCATTCACCCGCTTCAGCTTCATGGGGTCCACCTCCTTCTCAACGTTTGCGACAAGCTTCTTGCTCAAGCCAACGCTCCGCGTGCAGGTGGCTTTGGGGCTGTCGGCGGGTACGCTCCCGCGCCAGCGGCTCTTCACGATTGAGACCGCCTCAAGCGGCTATGCTCCTTTTGCTGTCATGCGGGCCATGGATACCCGCGAATTTGTCGGCGCACGTTACCTTGCCGTCCGTCTTGAGCACAATTTCCGGTCACTCCCGTTTCTCGCGCTGCACATTCCATTCTTATACAGGAATGGCATCGAGTTCATCGTGACAGGAGGAGCAGCCAGAGCGTGGGATGCAACATGGTCGGACCCGCTCGCTGCAGACCGATTGTATTATGAGGCGGGCTTTGCCATAAGCAGGATCTTCGGGCTGGGGCGTGTTGATTTCACCTGGCGCCTTTCACCCCCCGCAGGGTTTGCCTTCACCGTTTCCTTCGCCACACTGTTCTAGGTCTGTCCCCCCCATCAATCCGCTATTGACTCGCGTGTGCTTCTTCTATTCCCTGTTTCCTGCCGATGTTGTAACTGGTCTGCGATTTTTGTATTATAATAGGTTGTTCTATTTTAAGGAGATTATGGAGCGCAGGGAAGACATACGTAATATTGCCATTATCGCGCACGTCGACCACGGAAAAACGACGCTGGTCGACCATATGCTGCGGCAAACGGGGACGTTCCGCCAAAACCAGCAGGTCGTCACGCGTGTGATGGATTCCAATGACCTTGAGCGCGAGCGCGGAATTACCATTCTGGCCAAGAATACCTCGATCCACTACAAGGGGACGAAAATCAACATCGTCGACACCCCCGGTCATGCGGATTTCGGCGGGGAAGTGGAACGGACGCTGACAATGGTCGACGGGGTGCTGCTTCTGGTGGATGCCGCCGAGGGACCGCTGCCTGGCACCAAGTTCGTGCTGAAGAAGTCGCTCGACCTCCATCTCAAGCCAATCGTTGTCATCAACAAAATCGACCGGAAGGACGCCCGGCCGCATGAGGTGCTCGACCTGGTTTTCGAGCTCTTTCTTTCGCTCGGCGCAAGCGATACGCAGCTGGACTTTCCGACCATCTATAGCATATCGAAGCAGGGCATTGCCCGGAAGGAGCTGGACGACACCAGCACAACCCTCGAGCCGTTGTTCGAGGCAATCGTGCATACCGTGCCGCCTCCCCCGGGCGATACAACCTCCCCTTTTCAAATGCTGGTGACCACCATTGACTACAATGACTATCTGGGGCGCCTGGGCATTGGCCGGATCCATCGCGGCACTATCCGGCTTGGCGGACCAATGAAGGTGATCCACCGGGATGGCATCGTGGAAGATGCCCGTGTGACCAAGATCTACACATTCGAGGGGCTGAAACGGGTTGAGACGAATGAGGCCTCCGCCGGTGATATTATAGCCATTGCCGGCATGGAAGACGTGGACATCGGGGAGACCTTTGCAGACGAAGCCGATCCGACTCCGCTCCCCTTCGTCGCGATCGAGGAACCAACCCTCTCCATGAATTTTGTGGTGAACAACTCCCCTTTCGCCGGGTTGGAAGGGCGGTACGTTACCACGCGTCATCTCAGCGAACGGCTTGCCCGGGAGCTGCGCTCCAATGTCAGCCTCCGGATCGAGCTCACCGATTCCCCGGACGTTTTCAAGGTCAGCGGACGAGGGGAGCTGCATCTGGCCATTCTGATCGAGACCATGCGCCGTGAAGGCTTTGAGTTCCAGGTCTCCCGCCCTGAAGTGATCTACAAGCGCATTGACGATGTCCGCTGCGAGCCCGTCGAGCATGTCATTGTCGACGTTCCTGACGAATTTGTCGGCGTAGTGATCGAGAACCTGGGGCGCCGCAAAGGGGAGATGAAGAACATGATGAGCAACAGCGGCAACACCCGGATCGAGTTCTTTGTGCCCGCCCGCGGACTGATCGGCTTCCGGGGGGAATTCATGACCCAGACCAAGGGGACAGGAATTCTGCATCACAACTTCCACGGCTACGAGCCCCACAAGGGAGAGATGGCGCACCGGACCAAGGGCGCGCTGGTCGCCATGGAAACCGGCGAGTCGGTGGCGTACGGCATGTGGAAATTGCAGGAACGTTCGACCTTCTTCATTGCGCCAGGCACGAAGGTCTACGCCGGCATGATCGTCGGGGAGAACTCCCGCGACCAGGACATGACGGTCAATGTCTGCAAGACCAAGCAGTTGACGAACATGCGCGCGTCCGGATCGGATGAGGCCGTGCGGCTCGAGCCCCCCCACATCATGACCCTGGAGCAGGCGATCGAATGGATCGGCGATGACGAGCTCGTCGAAGTCACGCCCGAAAGTATCCGTATCCGCAAGAAGTACCTTGATGCCAATGACCGGTACAAGAAGTCCAAGAAGCGCAGCCTGTCCGAATCAACGGCATCATAACAACAGCCCATACCCTCCAAGAATCTGAAGGAGCCGACGTCAGCGTGGCCACACGAAAAATCTCCGACGCACGGATTAACGGACTCGTCAGCGAACTGCATGGTCTGGCATTCAACCTCTGGTGGTCATGGAATCCGGCGGCGCAGCAGGTGTTCCATGAACTCTCTCCTTTCTTCTGGGAACACAGCAACCACAACCCCGTGGAGGTGATGCGCTGGGTCAGCGGGCAGGAGCTTCGCGGACGCCTGCAGAACCCGGATTTCTTCAACCGGGTGGACCGCGCATGCAGGGACTTCCGGGGATACATGAACCGCAAAGAAACCTGGGTGAAGCACCACGCCCCGGGACTCCGGAAAAGCCCGGTGGCATACTTCAGTGCCGAATTCGGCCTGCATGAAAGCCTTCGCATTTACTCGGGCGGCCTTGGCATCCTCGCCGGGGATCACTCCAAATCGGCGAGCGACCTGGGGCTTCCTTTCTACGGCATTACGCTCCTGTACCGGCAGGGATATTTTCAGCAACAGATCTCCAATGACGGCTGGCAGATGGAGCGCTATCCGACGTACGACCCCTCGCGGCTGCCGATTCTTCCGGTCAAAGACGCGCAGGGAAAGCCGGTGACCTGCTCGGTGGAGATCGGCAACGACACCGTGCTCTTCCAGGGATGGGCCGTGCACGTCGGGCGCGTCAAGATCTTCCTGTTGGATACGGATCTTCCGGAGAACGACAAGCGGTTCAGAGACCTGACCGCGCATGTGTACGGCGGGGACCAGTGGACGCGCATCGGGCAGGAGATTGTGCTCGGTATCGGGGGGGTGCGCTTCTTGCGCGCGCTCGGCATCGCCCCCGGCGTATTCCACATGAACGAAGGGCACTCGGCATTCCTCACCCTGGAGCTGCTTCGCGAGCAGCTGCGCCAGAAGAAGACCATCCGCGACGCCGAAGCGACGGTCCGCAGTCAGTGCGTCTTCACGACCCATACGCCGGTTCCCGCCGGGCATGACCGATTTGATTACGGCCTGATGAACGCGGCCCTTCCCTCATTCTGTCAGTCCATCGGCCTCACCCCCGACCAGTTGATGCGATACGGCCGCGTCCGGCCCGACGACTACACGGAGCAGTTCACGATGACCGTGCTCGCGCTCCGGATGTGCCGGAAGGCGAACGGCGTCAGCGAGCTCCACGGCCGCGTCAGCCGCGAGATGTGGAAGAATCTCTATCCGGGGACGCCTGTGGAGAAAGTGCCGATCACGCACATTACCAACGGCGTACACATGGCCGGCTGGGCCTCGCCGACCGCGTCCCGGTTCTGGACGACGTACTTCGGTGCCAAATGGGCCGACTGCGTCGACGACAAGAAGTTCTGGCAGAAAGCGCTCAAACCGGACCGCATCTCGGACGAGCAGCTTTGGGCGCTCCGGACGGAGGTCCGGCGCGAGCTGGTGGAATTTTCCCGCCGTCGGCTCCGCGAGCAGAACCTCCGTCTCAACGCGGATGATGTGGCTCTCTATGACCAGGTGCTCTCTCCCGACGCGCTGACGATCGGCGTCGCCCGTCGCTTCGCGACATACAAGCGCGCGCCCCTTTTCTTCCGCGACTTCGAGTGGGCCCTGCGTGTTCTCATGAACAAGGATCGCCCGGTACAGATGGTCTTTTCCGGGAAAGCGCACCCGAGAGATGACGCCGGAAAACACTTCATCCGGGAGATCGTCAATATTTCCAAGCGGCTGGACCTGTTTGGCAAGGTGATCTTTATTGAAGATTACGACATCAACGTCGCCCGCCAGATGGTTGCGGGATGCGACATCTGGCTTTCGACCCCGCGGCGTCCCATGGAAGCCAGCGGCACCAGCGGCATGAAGGCCATCATCGACGGCGGGCTGCACGTCATGACCATGGACGGGTGGTGGCGCGAGGCGTTCAACGGCCAAAACGGATGGAAAGTGGGGGAAGACGTGACGGCACCCAGTGAAACCGCGCAGGATGATCTCGACGCCGCATCGCTCCGCTCGGTGTTCGAGAACGAGATCATACCGCTGTTCTACAAACGCGGCAAAGACGGCATCCCTCACGAGTGGCTGAAACGTGTCCGGCATTCTATCGTGGATCTCGTCCCCATCTATAACACCCACCGCATGGTCGCGGAGTATATCACGAAGTTCTATATGAAGGGAAAGAGGGCGAAGTAGAAGAAGAACAAACCGCGGATTTCCTATTCTTCCCTCTGTGTTCGTCTTGCACCCCCGTCTTTCGATCCTTGACTTCCGCTCTTGTTTTCTCTATTATCTGTCTATGTACTCACACCAATCCGCATGCCCATGAGAAAGCCGCGCACGAAAACCAGGGCGCGTTCCACCCCTTCCGCCCGACGCCAGGCAGCCGTTACACGGCACCGCAAACCCGCAGAGAAAAATCCGCTGCTCGACTGGCTGCAAAGGAACATCCTGTTCGGCAACGTCGATCCCAAGGTGCTCGCCCGCATCGCGCCGAGGCTTTCGCTGCAGACCTTCAAAGCCGGAGAAATGATCTTCGATGAATCCTCCCGGGGACGGGAGCTCTATCTCCTCTGCCAGGGACGGGTGAAGATCGAAAAGTACACGAAGTTCGGCGTGGATTCGCTGCTGGCGGTACTGCATGAGGGAGATTTCTTCGGCGAGCTCTCGCTGCTGGATGGGCTTCCCCGCTCCGCCCGCGCGGACGCGCTGGACGAATGCATCGTCATCAGCCTGAATCTTCCCGAGGTCCGCTGGCTGCTTGAAGAGACCAGTGTGTTTGCCTCCAATCTGCTGACCAACCTCGCCATCCGGCTCCGGACCATGGACCAAACGTACGTGGTGGAGCTCGATCGGAATGCGCTCGCCCTCAAGGGAAAGCTGGACCGGCTGAACCGGTTGATCGAGGCAAGCAAGATCGTCAATTCCGCCATCGACATCGACCGGCTCCTGAGCCTTGTCCTCGATGTCGCCGTGCGGGGCACCGGGGCGGACCGTGGAACGCTTTATCTTGCCGATGAAACAAGCAATGAGCTCTGGTCCAAGGTTGCCCAGGGGCGCAACAACATGGTGGAGATCCGCCTTCCCGTCGGGAGGGGGCTCGCCGGATACGTGGGCAAGACAGGCGAGACGGTCAACATCGCCGATGCCTACAAAGACCCGCGCTTCAACCCGGAGATCGACAAGCGCAGCGGCTACAAAACCCTCAATGTCCTTTGCATGCCCATGCGGAACAAGGACGGCAAGATCGTGGGGGTCTTTCAGCTCTTGAACAAGCATGAGGGCTCGTTCGGACAGGAGGACGAGGCATTTATCGACGGGCTTTCGGTGCACGCTGCGATCGCGCTCGAAAACGCGCGCATGGCAAAAGAAATGGTGCAGAGCGAGCGGCTCTCGGCAGTCGGAAGGATGGCCAACACCATTATCCACGACATCAAGGGCCCGATGGCCACGCTGCGTATCTATGCCCAGGTGATCCAGAAGAAGAGCCCGACCGAAGAGGCAGCCCAGCTGGCGGAGGAGATCATCCGGCAGGTGGACCGATTCGTGAATATGACGCAGGAGGTGCTGGATTTCTCGCGCGGCATCAGTGAAATCAAGACCGAAGAAGTGGTATTGAGCGAAGTGCTGGACAGCATGCTTACGTTCGTGGAGCGCGACCTGGCAAAGCGGAACGTCGTCACGGTGCGGCAGTTCGAGTACACCGACCGGTGCATGATGGATATCGAAAAGGTCGTCCGCGTCTTCTACAACATCGCTGCCAATGCCGCCGACGCGATGAAGGACGGAGGAACCCTCACCGTCCGGACGCTCAAGAAGAACGGCAACGTGGTCATCGAGTTTTCGGATACCGGCTGCGGCATTCCCGAAGAGATACGCCCCCGGGTCTTCGAGCCTTTTTTCACCCATGGGAAGAAGCATGGGACCGGTCTCGGGCTCGCCATTGTGAAGAAGATCATGGAAGATCACCAGGGCGTGGTGGAGCTGGAATCGGAGCCCGGCAAGGGGACTACCGTGCGGCTTAGCTTTCCGGTGAAGCAAAGCTAAAATGGAGCCCCAACCAGGACTTGATGTTGATCCTCTTTTGACAGGTCCCTCTGTGTAACTCTGAGTTGTCTGTGCCCTTCGTGTTGGTCTTTTTCCGGCGTACCCGGCTTCTGCCGTTGCTTCCCCCTCTTTCTTCCTTGAAACTCCGCCCAGAATTGTGTATTTTTCCTTTCCGTACTGTCATGGGTAGATGGCGAAATTGGCAGACGCGTTGGACTTAGGATCCAATGGAGAAATCCGTGGGGGTTCAAGTCCCCCTCTACCCACGTTCTTTTACCACAGACTGGAAGGTTACGACGTTGCAGGTTACCATCACCCCCGTTACCGACGTACAGCAAGAAGCCGAGATCGAGGTCACAAGCGAAGAGCTACAGCCCCACTTCGAAAAGGCCTATGAGAAATATCGCCCCAAGCTGGAGCTCAAAGGCTTCCGCAAAGGCAAGGTGCCTCTCCCGATGATCAAGAAGCTGTACGGGGAAGCCATCGAACGCGACTCGCTGGATTCCATCGCCGACGACCTCTATCAAAAGGTCATGGAGGAGAAGGACATCCATCCGCTTGGCAAGGCGGCGCTTGTGGATATGGACTTCAAACGGGGCGAGCGCTTCCGCTTCAAGATCAAATACGAAGTGCGGCCGGCTATCACGCTGGAAAAATACAAGGGTCTCCACGTCGAGAAGGAAGTGCACCCGGTGACCGACGCGGAAGTGGAAGCCGAAGTGGACCACATCCGCCGGGCAAATGCCACCACCACTCCTGCGGAGGCCGTGACCGATCCCGAACACATCGTCACCGCCGACGTGCAGGAGTTGGACGACGCCGGCACGCCATTGATCGGGAGAAAGAGCGCGGGTGCGCGTTTCCTCCTCTCGGATCCGAACACGGTCCCTGAGATCAGGGCAGCCCTGAGCCAGGCTAAAGTGGGAGACACCTGCCGTGCGAGCTACGAGTCGAAGCACGAGGATCATACGCACAAAGCCAACCTCTCCATCACCGCCACGGACATTCAAAAGGTCACGTTGCCGCCGCTGAATGACGAGCTTGTCAAGAAGGTCACCGGCGGTAAAGTCGCCTCCCGCGACGAGTTCATGAAGAACCTGCGGGCCGATCTGGAGCGATACTGGGCGGACCAGACCGACCGGCGGCTGGCAGATTCGATCGCCACGGAAGTGGTGCGCCTGCATGAATTTGCCGTTCCTGACGCGCTCGTCGAGGGATTTCTGGACAGCTTCATCGATGACATCAGGAACCAGTCGCGCGACAAGAAGCTTCCTCAGGGGTTCGATGAGCCGAAGTTCCGCGAGGAGAGCCGCGCGTATGCCGTCTGGCAGGCGAAATGGCTTCTCCTGAAGGAGAAGATCGCAGAGCAGGAAAAGATCTCCGTCACAAAGGAAGATATTGAGAAGCTTGCGGAAACGGATGCATCCCGTATGGGTGTTACCAAAGAGCAGTTGCTGCGCTACTACTTGAGCTCCGGCACGGTGACCGAGCGGCTGCTTTCGGACAGGGTCATGGCATTGTTGAAAGAGCATGCGAAGATCAAGGAAAAGATCCTGGACACACATCCGCAAACCAGGCTTGCGTGAAGCAACACCAGAAATTCTAACGACAAGGCAGGAGAGACGAACACCCATGAAAACATCACCCATGTTCAATCAGTTGGTTCCCATGGTTGTGGAGCAGACAGGCCGCGGTGAGCGGGCGTACGATATTTTTTCGCGGCTTCTGAAGGAGCGCATCGTGTTCATCGGCACGGCGATCGACGACACGATCGCGAGTCTGGTGATCGCACAGCTCCTTTTCCTCGAGTCCGAGGATCCGGACAAGGACATCAATCTGTATATCAATAGCCCGGGAGGCAATGTGCACTCGGGGCTTGCCATTTACGACACGATGCAGTACATTCGTCCAGACGTCGCCACCATCTGCATCGGCATGGCGGCCAGCATGGGGGCAATTCTCCTGGCCGGCGGCACGAAGGGAAAGCGCTCCGCCCTCCCGAACTCGCGGATCATGATCCACCAGCCGTGGGGAGGTACGCAGGGGACCGCTTCGGATATCTTCATCCAGGCGGAGGAGATCCTCCGTACCAAGAAACGGCTCAACGAAATTCTGGCCCAGCACACGGGCCAGTCCCTTGCATCCATCGAGAAGGACACCGACCGCGACCGGTATATGTCCTCCGAGGAATCGCGGGTGTACGGCCTCATCGACAACGTCTTTCTCAAGAAAGAACGCGATACCAAAAAGTAATCGGATACCATGGCTACGAAATCACGAACTGGCGACAAGATCCACTGCTCATTCTGCGGCAGGTCTCCGGAGGAAGTGCAGAGCATCATCGCCGGACCGGACGTGTACATCTGCGACATCTGCGTCTCGAGTTCGGTGGATATCATCCGCAACACCCTTGCTTCTTTCAATGCGCGTAAGGGCCCGCGGGCCGGCCTCACGCCGGCACAGATCAAGAAGGCGCTCGATGATTATGTGATCGGGCAGGAGCACGCGAAGAAGAGCCTTGCCGTGGCGGTCTACAACCACTACAAGCGCATCGACGCGAAGGACCTTCTGTACGAGATCGACGACGTCGATATCGAGAAGACTAACATCCTGCTCATCGGCCCGACCGGCACCGGCAAGACTCTCCTCGCGCAGACCCTGGCAAAGATACTGGATCTTCCCTTCGCGATCGCCGATGCCACAACGCTGACGGAGGCAGGCTATGTGGGAGACGACGTGGAGACCATCCTCGTCCACCTTCTACAAAATGCAGAGTATAATGTGGAGAAGGCGGAGCGCGGAATCGTCTACATCGACGAGATCGACAAGATCGCGCGCAAGAGCGACAGCACCTCGATCACGCGCGACGTGTCCGGAGAAGGCGTTCAGCAGGCGCTCCTGAAGATTTTAGAGGGAACCATCGCCGGCGTGCCCCCGAAGGGCGGCAGGAAGCATCCGGAGCAGAGCCTCATCAACATCAATACCAAGAATATCCTGTTCGTGTGCGGCGGGGCGTTCGAGGGGTTGGATAAGATCATCGCACGGCGCGTAAACCGGAACCCGATGGGCTTCGGGGCCGAAATCAAGGGATCGAAGGACGGGCATGCGGATCAGTATCTGCCGCTCGTGCAGCCGGAGGACCTGGTGAAGTTCGGCATGATCCCGGAATTTGTCGGGCGGCTCCCACTGATCTCGGCACTTCATTCGCTGGGTGAGGATGCACTGCACAATATCCTCACCGAGCCGAAGAACGCGATCGTGAAGCAATACAAGAAGCTCTTCAGGATGGAAGGGGTTGAGCTGATCTTCGAGGATGCGGCGCTGAGGGCTGTCGTGCAACGGGCTGTCGAGCGCGGGACAGGCGCCCGCGCGCTCCGCTCGATCATCGAGGAGGTCATGATGGATATCATGTACGGCCTCCCGGAGAAGCGAAATCTCTATTCCTGCACGATCACCAAGGACGTGATCCTCAAGAAGAAAGAACCGGTATACCGATTCGAGGAACAGAAACAATCGGCTTGATGTCACCAACGTATTGGGCCAACATCAGTAATTTCAAATTACTGACTACTGCCTTATCTCGTCAGCACCATCCGCTTCGTCTGCGTGAACGAGCCGGCAGACAACCGGTACAAATACACGCCGCTCGACACCTGCCGTCCATGCCCATCCGTGCCATCCCACTGCACTGAGTAACTTCCCGCCGGCTTCTGTTCGTTCACCAACACCGCCACTTCCCTTCCGAGAATGTCATATACCACAAGAGACACATCACTAGCCACTGGTCCCCCCGCCAGACCGCTGGTGTATTCAATAACTGTTGACGGGTTAAACGGGTTCGGATGGTTCTGGAAAAGTATGAATCCTTCCGGTATCGCGGTTTCAGGAACACCCGTCGCCTGCCGATACTCAAATGCGCCGATATCAATGGCCGCATTGATCTGCCTCGACACGCCGCTGCCCGGCACAAGGAGCATATGCACAGGAGGCTCAAACGCTGGAGGGAACAACGGGTTTGGGAACGGAAAGCCAGGCGGCGGCTGACCATTGGAAGTACCGCTATTGATGAGCGGACTTCCATCGTCCGGTGTAAAATCGCCGCCGCTCAGATTGCGGAAGCCGGGGTCATCTCCATGTATCGTGCCGGTCCACTCTGCGGGAATTGTTGTCAGCACGTTCTGGACCCAATTGTTCTGCCCAGAGATCTTCTCACCGGACATCCATGCCGCTTCCACCCTGCAGACGATCGGCGCGGCACCACCCGTGCCGCTCACAAAGACATTGTTGTGCATTTCCACCGATTCCAGGCTATCAAAGAGCCGGAACGCCGCGCTCGTCCCCATGATGAACGTATTGTTGACAACCCGGTAGCGTCCCTTGCTCTCTCCGGTGCCGTCTCCTCCAAACCTGGTGACGTTGAATGTCCCCGTGGCATACGCAGTGGCTTTCTTCCTTAAGACATTTCCCACGATGTCGGAATCTTCCCGCTTCAAATCGGCCGGCACTCCTCCGGCCGGGTCCGGACCGATCAGCTCCAGCTCATGATAGAATGCCCCTTCGATCCAGTTGTAGTAGATCTCATTCCGTTCCGACCGGGACTTTACGTTGTTCCCACCGGCCCCGTCATGCATGTAGCAGAACTGCATGCGGAAGACGCTTCCCGGATGCGCAATCTCATCAGTAGCCATGTAGATCTGGTGCGCGCTGGCTCCTGCTCCGTTCGCATAGAACTCGCAGTACTCAAGCAAGAGCGTTCCCGAATCGTTGTCCGCTCCCATCAATCCGTTGTTGCAGTTGTGGACCAGAAGATCCCGCAACCTGAGATCATCTGCGTGATGGTACACTCCGCGAAAAGAAGCGTTACGCACCTCGAACCCTTCAAAAATGTAATGGTCAGCTGCGGTCCCGCCGGTTCTGAACTCCACACCGTTCGTCCCGCCGTCGATGATCGG
Organism: uncultured Bacteroidota bacterium; assembly: GCA_963809695.1. Taxonomy (GTDB): domain Bacteria; phylum Bacteroidota; class Ignavibacteria; order UBA10030; family UBA6906; genus JAGDMJ01. The sequence continues at coordinate 533,701 of CAWEKI010000006.1, read as the reverse complement.
ACGCCTCCCGTTACTCCTGACCCCATGCACGATGATCGGCTGCGCCGAACTCCCCGGCCGCGAGAACACGATGCCGCCGGGATACGTCGTGTCGCCGTCAACCAGGACGCTATCTCCGGGAGAAAGCAGACCAGCAACTTGTTGAAGCGTCGAGTAGGGGCGCGCGGGGCCAACGTGGTACGTTGTTGCTTCCAGAGAGAGTGGAAGAAGGATCACGGTGGTAATCAAAAGGGGGGAAAGCGGACTACCCTTCACTTCCAATCCTCCTTACAGAACCTTGCTCGATGCCGAGTAAGAGCATGTCAGCATGCCCATCAATCAGGGGTGTCTGTAACCCTGAGCGAACGTGTGTTGCGAGTCGGGGGGCGTCAATGCCCTAGTAGACGTCTCTCGCACTCCCCTGCTTCGTGACCTTCACGTCTCTCAATTGCGGTGCCTTGAGCCTGATTTCGACCTGGTAATTCCTGTACACCCCGGTGGGCACCCAGGAAAAATTCAACTCCCAGCAGTGCAGGTCACGGTAGACCGTGATCTGGGGGGCGGACACCTGGTGGCTTAACAGGTCAAAGCTCGTGCTGGCGGTGATCTTCCAGAATTCCGTGAGGTTGAACCCAAGCCCCGCGGAGAGGGTATTGCTCAGGAATTTCACGCGGGGGTCAGATTGGCTCTGGGAAAAATTCCATGTCAGGTCCAGGTTCCACGGGATACTGAAGTCGGGAAGTTCCTGGTCATACAATCCCACGTACCCGTGCCTTGTCGCCTGGTCGACCGAGTCGGTCGCGGAGCGGATGGGGCCTGCGCTTGTTTCCTTCTTCTCGCCGCTCAGCCTGGTGCCGATGCTGACGGAGAAACTCGTCATGTCGGCAATCTTCCCTTCGCTGAGGAGATACTTGTTTACGCGCCTCCCCACCAGCGGATTTGCCGGGTCGACCTCGAACTTGTACAGATTGTAACTGCTCTGCCCTCCGATGTTCAGCCACTGCCCGATGCTCGTCCTGAAGCTCAGGCCGATCTCGTCGAACTTCAGGCTGTCCCTGGCGAAATTGTAGGATGTGGAGAGGTCCAGGTTCAGCAGCTGAAACTTGTTTTCGTCCTGCGACGTGTCATGGGAAGCCGTCTTCATCTCAAACACGTTGCCGAGCCGGAACGCGATCGCCTGCCGCTTTTCCGACGGCGCCCCTCCAAACACCTCGCGCTCGAACCGGCTGTATTCGTGCGTCACGCCGCTCGTATCCTTGTACGTCGCATAATAGCCGTAGGACGGCGCCGAGAAGTCCGGCTGGTAAACGTACGAAATGGACGGCGTGACCTGATGACGGATGCCCGTAATGCCGAACACGCGCGGCTGGAAGACCCCGTAGAACTTTGTGCTTGCGGAGACGCCCATATCGTAGTAGCGCACCGCATTGAATCCCTTCACGTCCGTCGTCACAACGCTGTCTGCCGCGTTCAGCCCGCGTGTGATGCTCTTGTCGTACCACTTCTCCGTATAGTCGAAGAACGGGGTCAGCGTGAAGTAGCCCACTTTCGGGGACGCATTGACCGCAAAGCTGTGCTGGACGCCACGGCGCTGGTCATCGGTGAACTCCCCTGTGGTCCCGATCGGAACCTTGTTGCGGACATTCAGCGCCTGGCCGTTGTACGTGTACCCGATCATTTCATACCACTTTTGCGCGCTCGACGGTCCGCTTGACTTCCCGGACCGGAACGGGAAGCTCTGGTTCCTGCTGAAGATGACACTTGGCAGGATGTCGTTGATCTGTCCCGTCTGGAGGTTTTGATCCCTCCGCACGTTCAGCGTCAGGCTGTTCGGCGTTCCTTCCCAGTATTTCGTCAGCGTGGCGTTCGACACCATGTTCTGAAGCAGCAGATCATTCAGGTTGTTACTGGTTTGCTGATAGTACGAAGTGCTCATGAAGGTGAAATCCACCACCAACCTGGTGGTGGGATTAAATTCCTGATTGTGTGTCAGCCGGACATTGAAGACCTGATTGTTGCTGTAGTCCGGGTCTCCGCGCTCGCCGTTGATGATCCTGCCGTACGACCCGCTGATCCCTCCCGAGTAGTTGTAGCGCAATGCGTAGCGAAAATCGGAATAGAGCGTGTATCCTCCTTTCGTGTACAGGTCCGTGCGGAAGTTGATGTCCGTGTAGTCATTGAGCGCCCAGTAGTACCCCAGGTGGGTCAGGTACCGGCCGCGGGTGCCGCTCTCGCCATAGGCCGGAGCGATCAGCCCCGAACGGCGCCCCCGTTGCGTCGGGAACACGCCGAACGGCAGCGCGAAGACAGGCACATCGGCGATGTCCAATGTGACCGGCCGCGCGACAACCCTGTCCCCGGCAACGATTTTCATCTCGGGACTGTAGAAGAAATAATGAGGATGTTCCAGGTCGCATGTCGTAAACCTTCCATCCTCCACAAAGAGCACCTGGGCATCGACCTTCTTGATCGCCTCTCCGTAATAGAGTCCCTTCTCGATTTCCGTCTTGCCCAGGTCGATCTTCCCCTTCTTTGTCCGGAAGTTGTAGGCAACGGTGGACCCGTCGTACCTTTCGTTGCCATCGATCAGCTCGGGAAGGCCGCGATATTTGACGCCGGTGGTGTCGGATGTGTCGCGGATGCCTTCGGCGTGCAGGATGGCGTTGTCCCAGTTGATGTTGATATGCTCCGCCTTCAAACCGAGCTCCTTGTAGCGGATGTTCCCCTTCCCGAACAGATACATCGTCTTGTTCGCAAGGGAATAGAGCACCGAATCGACGGCGCTGTAGGTGACCACGGAATCGATGCCGGAGGGAGATTCGGCCGGCTTGATGGTATCGGGAGCCGCCGTCCTGTCGCTGTCGCCACGGGCGAACAGCGTGTCGGCACGCTGCTGGGCGGACGCCGGCCCGGCCGACGCGACCCAGAACAGCGCAATCAGCGCTCCATAATGCAGAAGTAATGAGAACACCTGAAGCGTTTCAATTCGGCCTGCTCGCCTATATCCAAGCGCCAGATCCATTACTTCAGCAAAAGTCAATGGTTACCGTTTTTTAGATTTCCACCAGGCGGTCAGTCGGGCCCGGATGTTCTGTTCCGCGCCGTTGTTGCTGGGATGGTAGTACACGTTGTCTTTCAGACGGTCTGGCAGGTATTGCTGTTCCACGAAATTTTTCTCGTACGCGTGGCTGTACTTGTAATCCGCACCGTAGCCGAGATCTTCCATGAGCTTGGTGGGGGCATTGCGGAGATGCAGCGGCACGGGCTCGTCCGGCATGTTGTTGACGTCGTGCAGCGCGCTGTCGATCGCGGCGTACGACGCATTGCTCTTGTGGCACGAGGCGAGATACGTGGCCGCCTGCGCAAGCACGATTCGCGCTTCCGGCATGCCGATGTAGTCCACCGCCGTGAAGCAGGATGTCGCCAGCGTGATCGCATAGGGATCGGCATTGCCGATGTCTTCCGACGCCAGAACGATCATCCTGCGCGCGATGAACTTCGGATCCTCCCCTCCTTCCAGCATGCGGGCGAGCCAGTACACGGCGGCGTCCGGGTCGCTCCCGCGGATGCTCTTGATAAACGCCGAGATGATGTTGTAATGCTGCTCTCCCCCTTTATCATACATGACATACTTGCGCTGGAACGCCTCCTCGATCTCCTTCTTCCCCACCGTGCGGGAGCCATCCTTTCCCGGCGGGGCAAGACGGACAGCGGTCTCGAGGCCGTTCAGCAACATCCGGGCATCACCACCGGAAAGCAGGATCAGGTAATCGCGATCGTTGACCGCGACGTTGAGCTTGCTCAGAACGCTGTCCCCGGCCAGGGCCTGGTCGATGATCCTGTTGAGATGATCCGGCGTGAGCGGCTGGAGGACATAGACACGGCTCCGGGAGAGCAGCGGAGGGATGACCTCGAATGAAGGATTCTCTGTCGTCGCACCAATCAGCGTGACGAGGCCATCCTCGACACTATGGAGAAGCGCGTCCTGCTGCGCCTTGTTGAACCGGTGGATCTCGTCGATGAAAAGGATGGAGCGTCTGTTGCCATGTTTCCGGTTTCCTTCGGCGCGATCGAGCACCGCGCGGACATCTTTCACGCCGGAGGAGACCGCGTTGAGCTGGAAGAATTCCGATGTGGTCTGACCCGCGATGATCCTGGCAAGCGTGGTCTTGCCTGTTCCGGGCGGGCCCCAGAAGATCATGGAAGGGAGCTGGTCGTTCTCGATGAGTACTCTGAGCGGCTTGCCGGGTGAAAGCAGATGCTCCTGCCCTACAAACCCGTCAAGCGCAGCGGGGCGAACCCGCTCGGCAAGGGGTGCCCCTGCGAGGGGAGTACTCTTCGGCGTGGGGGGATCAAAGAGTTCCATGGCACCCGCTCACTGACCTTTGTTGACTTTGTACACTTTCTCCCCCTCGCGTACCATGCCATACTTCTCACGCGCGACCTTCTCGATCGCCCGCTTGTCCCCATCCAGCGCCTTGGACTGCGACTGAAGGCTTTTCGTCTCCTCTCCCGCCTGCCGGATCTTCACCTCGAGCTCCGCCTTCTGCTGCTGCAAGCGGACCCTTTGCAGGATGCCCCTGTTCCCGAAGACCAGATAGCCACACAGAGGCACGGCAAGCGCAAGGGTGAACATGAGCTTCTTGTTCTTGAGAAGCTTCTTGGCAATCGCTTTTGCGTCGAAGCCCTTTTTTTGCTTCCGATAAAAGAGATTATCCATGGGTCTTTTCCACAGATGAATGAAAGAGATGGACACGGATGAAAATTCCATGAAACTCACCTACCCTCCTCCTCCCCCCTGGAGTGGGTGAGTCTATCAACGCTCTTCTTTGTACCAGTCGCGCTCCGGCCTATACACTGTGCGCAGGCCATTCTTCACCCGGTGCCGTTCCAGCGCAAGTTCGATCAGCCGGTCCAGAAGATCCCTGTACCCGATGCCCGACGCTTCCCAGAGCTTCGGATACATGCTGATGGAGGTGAAGCCCGGAATGGTGTTGACCTCGTTCAGATAGATCCTGTTGGTCTTCCGTGTCACGAGGAAATCCACTCTCGCCATGCCGGCGATGTCGAGCGCCCTGTACGCCCGGAGAGCAATGCGCCGCACCTCCCCGGCAACGCGCTTCGGCAACTTCGCGGGAATGATCGCCTCCGACTTTCCGTCCACGTATTTCGCATTGTAGTCATAGAACTCATTGGACGGGACGATCTCCCCCGGCACCGAGGCAACAGGATCGTCATTACCCAGCACGCTGCACTCGATCTCGCGGATGCCGTTGATGCCCTGTTCGATGATCACCTTCCTGTCGTAGTCGATCGCCAGGGCCAGGGCCTCCAGCAGCTCCTTCCTGGTGTGCGCCTTGGAAATCCCCACGCTCGATCCGGTGTTGGCCGGCTTCACGAATACCGGGTACTTCAGGTTCTTCGCCACGGACGCGGCGACACGCTCCGGATGCGCCCGGCAGACGCTGGAATGAAACCAGATGTACCCGGCGACGGGAAGCTTCTCCTGCTGGAAGATCTGCTTCTGGACGATCTTGTCCATCCCCACCGCCGAGGCCAGGACGCCCGCGCCGACATAGGGAATGTTGGCGAGCTCCAACAGGCCCTGCAGTGTCCCGTCTTCGCCGTATGTGCCGTGCACCACCGGGAAGATCACGTCGAGCGGGGCCGAATGCATCTCGCCATTGTCGGCGGCGACCAGTGCCTGCCGGTTCGGTTCAGGCACCAGGAAGCATTCCGGCGCCTGCTCAATGCCGGTCTTCTCCTTGAGAAGTTTCAGCCCCTGGGCCGAACTCAACCACCGCCCGTCCTGGGTGATGCCGATCGGCACCACATCGTATTTGTCCTTGTCGAGCGCATTGATCACCGAGGTGGCCGAGACCAGGGAGACTTCATGCTCTCCCGACCTCCCGCCGAAGATGACGCCCACTCTGAGTTTTCGATCCATTATCCCTTTATCCATTCTTCCGCGATTTGCACGGCATTGGTCGCAGCCCCTTTGCGGAGATTGTCGGCCACGACCCAGAGCGTCATGCCGCTCGGCACGGTGTCATCGCGGCGAATCCTCCCCACGAACACCTCATCCTTCTCCCAGGCATTGATCGGCATCGGGTAGACACTCGTCTGCGGATCATCCTGCACGATCACGCCCGGCGTGCTGCGCAGGAGCATCCGCGCTTCGGCCAGGTCGAACGGCTGCACAAATTCCACGCTTACCGACTCGCTGTGGCCGCCGTAGACAGGTACCCGCACGCAGGTGGCGTTCACGCGGATCGTATCGTCCCCCATGATCTTCCTGGTCTCGTTCATCATCTTGTGCTCTTCCTTCGTGTAGCCGTCCTCCATAAAGACGTCGACCTGGGGAAGAATGTTGAAGGCAATCTGGTGCGGGAATTTCTTGTCCTGCACCGTATGCCCGGCAACTTCCGTTTCCAACTGGCTCAGCCCTTTCTTGCCCGCGCCGGTGACCGACTGGTACGTTGCCACCACGATGCGGGTGATCGTCCAGCGGTCGTGTAGTGGCTTCAGGGGCACCACCATCTGAATGGTGGAGCAGTTGGGGTTTGCGATGATCCCTTTGTGCCGGAAGATCATCGGGCGGTTCACTTCAGGCACCACCAGGGGGACGCCGTCGTCCATCCGGTAGGCGCTGCTGTTATCGATGACGAGCGTGCCCGCCCGCACGGCATGGGGAGCGAACTGTTTGCTGACTGACGCGCCCGCGGAAAAAAGGGCCACATCGATTCCCTTGAATGAATCGGGGGTCAACTCCTCCACGGTGTAGTCGGCGCCGTTGAATGGCAGTCTCAATCCGGCGGATTTCGCGGAGGCGAGGAGGCGAAGCGCAGCGACGGGGAAACGCCGTTCCTCGAGTACCTGGATCATTTTCCTGCCCACCAACCCGGTTGCGCCCACAACGGCGACGTTGCATGACTTCATGAATGGTATCCTGTTACAGTTGTTCTACGGTTTCACGATTGCGGATCACTTCAACACTGCTGCCGTCAATGAGCACTTCTGCCGGACGAACCCGCGCATTATAGTTGGACGAAAGGACAAAGCCATAGGCGCCGGCACACATGAGCGCAAGGTAGTCTCCCCGCTGCACGCGGGGAAGCGGACGGTCCAACGCGAAGAAGTCCCCCGACTCACACAGCGGCCCCACCACATCCACGGTCTCGTGCGGTTGACCGGCCAGGATCAGCGGCACGATCTGGTGGTACGAATGGTAGAGGCTCGGCCGGATCAAGTCGTTCATCCCGCCGTCGACGACTAAAAATACCTTTCCTTCCATCTCTTTCCTGTAAAGCACCTTGACGAGCAGTACGCCCGCATGGGCAATGACGGACCGCCCCGGCTGGATGGCGATCCGGCATTCGGTCTCCTGCAGCATCGGCAGGACAGCCCTGATGAGCGTGGACGCCGAGAGATTGATTTCCTCCGGTTCCTCCGCCGGCAGCATGGGATGGCTTACGTAACCCCGGTATTGCACCCCGAACCCGCCGCCGAAGTCCACCTCGTGGATCGGTATGCCCCCCTCGCGGAGTTCGCGCACCAGTGCCACCAGCGCTTCGGCGGCGCGGAGGAATGTCTCTCCGCGGGTGATCTGCGAGCCGATGTGACTATGGATGCCGCGCACCTCGATGTGGCGCAGGGCGCAGGCTCCGCGCAACACTTCTGCCGCCTGCTGCCGCGGAATACCGAACTTGTTCTGCCGCAGGCTCGTGGAGACGTAGGCATGCCCGCCTGCATCGATATCCAGGTTCACGCGCAACAGGATCCGCGCCGTGGTCCCTATCCGCCCGGCAATCTGATCGATGATCCCGATCTCTTCCACGGACTCTACGTTACATGCGTGAATCCCCCGTTGCAGCGCATACGCGATCTCATCGTCCCTCTTTCCCACGCCGCTGTATGTAATGCGGTCCGGGGGAAAGTCCGCTTCCAGGGCAAGATAGAGCTCTCCCCGCGACCCGACATCGGCGCCAAAGTTTTCTCCAGCGATCAGCCGGAGGATATGCCTGTTTGCATTCGCCTTGACGGCATAGTACGTGACATGCGGATGTCCCTCAAAGGCACGCTCGATATGGCGGCAATGATCGATGAGGGACTGCTTGCTGTAGACATAGAGGGGAGTTCCGAACTCCTGTGCAACCGCCCGGAGCTCGACTCCCTCTCCCATCAGGATGTCGTTGGAATAGGAATATTCGTGCACAAAACGTCGATGCGTTGTTAGAGAAAATTCTCGATCAGCATCCGGAACGGAACAAACAGTCCCCGGATGACCCCCTGAAACGCGCTGCTGAACGCCGGAACCCTCATGAGAAAGAGAATCGCGAAAATACCCAGAAACCCGATCCGGGCGTAGGCAGCGGCAACCTTCCCCGGCAGGAGAGACGCCAGAACATGCGAGCCGTCAAGCGGCGGCACCGGGATCAGATTGAAAACGGCCAGCACGATGTTCAGGTAGACGCCGCCGTAAAACATGCGGAGCAGGAACACTATGACCTGGTCTGCCAGCGGTGCGTTCCAGGAGCCGATCGATTTGTTGGCCATGGCAAGCAGGATCACCGCGATACTGCAAATGAGCGCCAGGACAATGTTGGACACCGGTCCGGCGACGGACACCAGCAGATCATCCCTTCTGTAGTGCGAGAAATTGCGCGGGTCCACCGGCACCGGTTTCGCCCAGGCAATGAACACACTCCCTGCGGCGAATAACGAGAAGAGCGGAACGATGATCGAGCCGACCAGGTCGATGTGCGGGATTGGGTTCAGCGTCAGCCGCCCCATATTCTTGGCGGTCGGATCACCAAGCATCAGCGCCGTCCAGCCGTGCGCTATCTCATGAATGATCACTGAAAACAACAGGATCGGAAGAATATACAACTGGTCAATCATTGAATTAAGAAGCCTCCGAGTGCCGGCGCTCACGGTCGGCCGCCAGCCCGACAAACGAAAAGTACTTTTCAAAATTGGGAAAGAATCCCTCGGCACGGAATGTCCCGGTCGCTTTGTCCTGGACATACCTTCCCTTGTATTCCTTCCTGACAATACGCTCGAGCATTTCAGCAAGCATATCGATATCTGCCTCGTTGTTATAGCACCCCAGGCTCGCGCGTACGAGCCCGGGCATGCGCGACTTGTTGCCGGAGACCACTTCCGCGGCAAGGTTACGGTCATCCTCCGGCGAGACATGCAGCAGCTCTTTCACGTACGGATGAGCGCAGAAGCATCCATTCCGCACGCCGATGGCTCCTTCCGTACCGATGATGGCTGCCGTGAGGGCGTGATGCACTCCTTCTACGTTGAAGGCGATCACGCCGAGCTTGTCTGAGAGATCCTCGGTGGGGCCATAGAACTGAAGACCGGGGATAGCCTTGAGCCGCCGGTAGGCATATTCAAGGAGCGCGGCCTCATGCGCCGCGATGTTCTCCATGCCGATCGATTCGAGCATCGTGACCGCCTCCGCGAGCGCCACGCCTCCCACGACGTTGGGGCTGCCGGCCTCTTCTTTATGCGGTGGACGGTTCCACACGGCGGTCTCAAGCGTCACCACATCCACCACGCCGCCGCCGACAAGATCCGGATCTCCCTGTTCAAAGAAGGCCATGGGCCCAATCAACGCGCCGGTGCCGAACGGGGCATACATCTTGTGCGCAGAGAGCGCCAGAAAGTCAATGTGGCCCGGGTCGTCATCGGCCAGCATTGAGATTGCGCGGTGCGGGGCCAGCTGTGCGGCATCCACGAAGATCTTCGCGCCGGCAGCATGGGCCCAGACGGCAATGTCATGGATGGGGGAACAGATCCCCGTGATGTTCGAGGCGCCATTGATCGCCACGAGCTTTACCCGCCCCTTGTGCTGCTCCAGCAGCCGGCGCATCATCTGCAGGTCAGGATGCCCGTCCTGTGTGATCCCCACATGCTGCACCGAAGCGTTTTTCCGCCAGGGAAGGTCGTTGGAGTGATGCTCCAGCATGGTCGTGATCACCAGGTCGCCCGGCTTGAAGTTGAACCTGTTCGAAAGCTTGTTGACACACTCGGTGGTATTTTTCGTGAAGATCACCGTATTGACGCTCAGGTCCGCTCCCACGAAGCGGCCGACCGCATCGTGAGCAGCATCGAAGACCTCCGTTGCCAGAAGCGACTTGAACCCGGTTCCCCGGTGCACGCCGGAATACCAGGGAAGGAATTTTTCCACGGCGTCCAGCACCTGCCTGAACGCAGGCGTGCTGGCGGCATTGTCCAGGAAAATATATGGGCGCTCGCTGCCGTCCAGAACCGGAACGCATCTGTCACATCCTACAATCTCCCTCCGGAGATCCGTCCACAGCATGAATTGCCTCCGTTGATGGTGATCCGGGGTGCACCGCAAAATCAGCTGCGTTCATTCATTCGCCTGTACAGAACGGTCAGCATTGCAGCACGCCATTAATGCTCCTTTGTCTCAGCCGCGCGGGTGGAACGTGCGGTGCACTTCCTTCAGGTATTCCCGGTCGATATGGGTGTAAATCTGCGTTGTGGAGATATCCGAATGGCCGAGCATTTCCTGGACGGCCCGGAGGTCCGCACCTCCTTCCAGCAGGTGCGTCGCAAATGAATGACGGAAGGTGTGCGGATGCACTTCCTTTCTGACGCCGGCTTTCCTGGCATACGCTTGTACGATCTTCCAGATCGCCATGCGCGTGATCGGCTTGCCACGGGCGTTCAGGAACAGCACATCCTGCGAGGAATCCCGCCGGCGCAGACACGCTCTGCAGTTCACCGCATAGCGCTCGATCCATTGCAGCGCAGGCCGGCCGATCGGCACGAGACGCTCCTTGGACCCTTTGCCGAAGACCCGGATGATGCCGGACTCCGGATGAACGTCCGACTGCCGCAGCCGGATGAGCTCCGAAACCCTGATTCCGGTTGCATAGAGCACTTCAAGGACGGCTTTGTCCCTCAACCAGAGCTGGCGGGTGTCCTGGTTGGACGGCGCCGGCTGGTTCAGGATCGATTCCACTTCGGCTTGCGTCAGGACATCCGGGAGCGTACGGGCAAGCCGGGGGGAATCAATGGCTTCCGTCGGGTTCCGCTTGGTCACCTCGTCGCCGAGCAGGAACTTGTGGAATCCCCGGATGGCGGAAAAGTTGCGGGTGACCGATCGCGGCGACAGCCCCGCATCATGCAGCGAGCGGAGGAATTCCGCGGCGAGCTGTTCGGTCACGTCGTCCAGGTCCCGGATGTTCCGCTGTTCGAGAAAGCGAAGGTAACGCGCGACGTCCAGCCGGTACGATGCAATGGTATTGGGCGAGGCATTCTTTTCGAGGGAGAGGAACTGGAGATAGGCTTCGCAGTACCGGTTCATTGGCTGTCGATCTCCCTGATCGTTTTGCCAAGGCGCGCCGCCGGGGCGGACTCTGCCGGCGGAGTCTCAGCGGCTACCTGCTGTGGCGGTTTTTTTTTCGACGCGGGCTCAGGGTACCGGACGCGGTTGTGGTAGACACCCACGAGGACATTCAGAAACGCCGCCTTGATTTTTGTAAGATCCTTCAGCGTGAGCGGGCATTCATCCAGTTCCCCCTCCTCGAAGCGCTTCTTGATCAGCTCGCCGATCGCAGCCTCGATGCGCTGCGGCGTGGGCTCGTCGACGGTCCGTACCGCCGCCTCAACCGCATCGGCAAGCATCATGATGCCGGTCTCTTTCGTTTGCGGCTTTGGGCCGGGGTACCGGTAGTCCTGTTCCTTGATCTCGTCGATCTTGGTCTCGTCCTCGGAGTTCTGGGCAAGCTGCAGGGCCTTCTGATAGAAGAAATCGATCCGGGTAGTCCCATGGTGCATCGGGATGAATTCCACCACTTCCTCCGGCAGGTGATACTCGCGGGCAAGCGCTATGCCATCCTTGACGTGCGCGGCAATGATGAGCGAACTCATGCGCGGTGAAAGCTTGTCGTGTTTGCTGCGCGCCCCTTTCTGGTTTTCGATGAAATAGGTCGGCTTCTCGATCTTGCCGATATCGTGAAAATACGCCCCCACGCGCGCCAGCACCTCGTTCGCCCCGACGGCCGAAGCCGCGGCCTCGGCCAGGCTGGCCATAGACATACTGTGATGATATGTCCCGGGTGCTTGCACGGCCAACATGCGCAGGAGCGGGTGATTGAAATGTGCGAGCTCCAGAAGGGTCAGGTCCGTGGTCACCTTGAAGACCCGCTCCAGGAAGATCAGCAAGCCGTACGTCAGCACCGGCGAAACGATGGCATTGACCAGCGCAAAGCTCAGCTGCTCAAAGAGCACGGGCATGGTCTCGAACCGTTCGAGACCCAGCGCGACAATGGAGAGGCCGTAGCCGAGGAAGATGAATCCGAGCGAGCGGAAGATCTGGGTGCGGTTTTTCATGTCCCGCACGGAATACACCGAGAGGGCTCCGGCAACCAGCGACACCAGGGCGATGGCATAATCGTTGCCGCGGATGCCGCCGACCACAAAGGCAATGATCACGGTGCCGTAGAAGCCCACCCGCGAATCAAAGATGATCGTGAGGAGCATGGATGCAACGGGGACGAAAATCAGGTACTCGAGCGGAGCATTGATATCCAGCTCGCGCGTCAGATAGGCGAAGAGCCCTTCGAGCAGGATCAGCAGGGCGATCAACGTCAGCCGGCGACTGTTGGTGAAGATCCTCTTGCGGAAGTGATAGAGATAGATCCCGAACAGCATCACGACGAGCGTCACATGCAGGATCGTGCCGAACAACTGCGACGGTGTGTTGGCCTCCGGTCCGCGGTCGGCCTTGGCGCGGCGGAGAGAATCCAGCCTCAATTTGATGTCGGGAGTGATGCGTTCATGCTTGCTGACGATGCGTTCGTTCTCCTGGACGAAGCCGACGGTGCGCGGCACCTGGTCCGCCGCCGCTGTGATGGCCTGGTCGGTGGCCGCGCGGCTGAATTTCAAGTTCGGGAGAACGTGCATGATGCCGATCTTGTACGCGAGCCCGGCGGCGCTGTTGTCCGACTTGTGCCGCGCCTGCAGATCCTGGTCCAGAAGCGAGACAATATCGGTCTGATCGTACACGCGCGCCCGCGGGATGACCTCCTCGCTGGTGCCCCTGCGCACGGCAATCTCGGCATGAGAAAGAGTGTTCTTGTTCCGATCAAGGATGCCGGTGCGGAGATACTCACGGATGGTCGCGTCCAGGTACTGCCCCATCTCCCTGAGCCTGCCAGTGGCGGCAAGGGCGCCGAGGAGGTCCCACTCCTTCTCCGTGAATGGTATCTCCAGAGCTCCCGCAGCCGCGGCAAAAGCCATCGAATCAGCGTTCTCCGTGGGGAGATGTTTCCGAATATCCCGCTTGTATGCATCGCGGAGCTTCAGGGCATCCGACAGCTCCCTGAAGAATTCATTCAGTTGTACAAGCTGACTCTCGGCCTCGACCGTATCCCGCTCGAAGACGTCCAGGACCTTCGCTTTTGCTTCTTCCACGTCTTTCGTGTATTCCCGCTCATCGCGAAGGATGGGAAACGAAAAAGGCGCAATAAGGTCTTTCTGCGCCCAGATTCCGCCTACCTTGTAATCGAGCTCAATTGCCTCGCCACGTGGAAAAAGGAGGGCAAGGAACACCGTCAACGTCAGTCCTATGGCGAACTTCGTGACGACGTTTCGCGAGAAGTAGACCTTCCGCAACAGCGAGAGGAGTTGTAGTCCTTTTTTTTCGTCGGCCATATTATGTAAACCAATATCGAAATATTTCACTTGAGAAGCAATGAAAAAGCCCCATGCAATGCACGGGGCTTCTCAGACAGGACAGCGTATTAGATCGTTCAGTTGCTTTTTGCCCCTTGATTGATCCACTCTTTGATTGTTTCGATTTCCTGTGCCGTCAACCTGTCCGGATTTGCAGCATTCTTCTTTCTCACCAGCGGCATCTGATCCCCAAACGGAGGATTCGGCCCAACCTTCTGCACAATGATGCTCTCCGATGCCTTTCCGGGAACCACCGGTGAACCATGCTTCCCGCCAGCCATGAGATTGTCGTAGGAATCCAGGGAAAGTTCGCTCGGGTTGAAATTCTCTTCGGCGTGGCATGGAAGACAGTGTTTCTTCAGGATGGGTGTAACATCATCCTTGAAGGAGAGGGTGGAACCCTTTTCCTCCTGCTTTGTCTGCCGCTCATGTCCTGATGCCGCAACTGCCAACACCATTACGATTGCCAAGGCGGAAGGTGCCCATAATCCTCTCATAGAATTTCCCTCTCAAGTAGCGTTAGAAATAGAAGTGAAACAATAGTTGAAATTCCGTCCAGGAGTCTTCCCCCTGCCCGGCTGTTACATTCTGCGTTCTTAACCACCGGTAGACCGGCCGCACCTCAACCCCCGCAATGGGGAAGAACTCCAAGCCGGCACTGTAGCGGGAAATCGACCCGCTTGCCACATCCTTGTCCGGATCGTAAAAGTCGTACGCAAGCTTCAGGTCCACACCCGTCACCACGGGGTAGTCGGCCTCCACATATGCAATCAGCCCCTTTGTGGTTGTCTCCGCCGACTTTGTTTTCATAAGGTCCACCTCCCCAAAGAGGGTCAGCTCTTGGTAGCTGAACGATCCGAATCCTCCCACCAGCGTATTGTCCGCCGCGCTGCCCGGAGTCGCCACATCGACGCCCACATCGGACGCGATCCTGGAAATGACATTCGTCGAGAGCGTCCCCCCGCCAAAGTAGTTCCCGCCCAGTCCGAGGGTTACATGATCCGCAAGGCTGAACATCCCTTCAATGCGTCCAAGGAATGCTTTCGTGCTGGTTCCGCCGGCGCCAAACCCATCCGCGGAGTTGTACAATCCTCCCGTGATAGTGACCGGCCCGGGGGAGATCGCTACTTCGCCGCCGGTAAGCTCGGGCCTGCCGAGTTCCTGGCTGAAGCCGCTGTAGGTTCTTATGAACGCCGTGTGATCGTCGAACTTCGTGCCGTAATCGGGCAGGAACTTCCCCACCTTGATGTAGCCGCTCGCCGGCAGGATATTCAGCAAGCCGAAGACTTCAAAGCCGGAATAGAGCCCTTTGCTCAGGAAGAGGGAGACTTTCTTGGCCAGCCGGAAATTCACATAAAGGTCTCCCTGCATCTGGAAGAATGCGTTTGTTGAATGCTGCGAGTAAAACAAGGTGCGCATGTCGGCGCCGACGCCGAGCACATTGGCAATGATGTTGGTGAAATCCTCCATCTGAAAATCCTCGGACCAGGTGGGTACGGGGAGTTCTTCCCGGCCGTACCGAACGCCAAAAGCCTGGCGCATCTCCCCACCCGACGGGTTGATGTGGCACGACTGGCATTTGGCACCGGTCCGGCTTGCAAACCGGGGCAAAGCGAGCATTGTGCTGGATGAGACAACCAGCACAACAGCAGCGACGAAGATTCTAGAGAATATCGTCATGAAAGCCTCCTTTGGGATACCAGATGCGCCCAATATAGTCCAGTGGCTTGTCGAAAGCAACTTGTCCTTCGTCTCGCCCTAACACGAGACGTTGGGGCTCGACTGACATTTGGGCAGAACCCAACATCGTAATCCTGAGGAGCCGAGACGAAGGGTCACGCGGCTGCCAGGTTGCGAGTAATGTATCCTTCCCGGTGCGCGAACTCCTCCAGTCGCTGCGCGAGCATCTTCCTCCCCCGATGAATGCGGGAACGTATCGTTCCCAGAGGAGCACGGATGAACTCCGCGATCTCCTCGTAGCTGTACCCTTCGATGTCGCTCAGGATCAGCACGGTCTGATAATCAAGCGGGATCCGCTCGAGCGCCTCGGCCACCTCGTCGCTCAGCAGCCCGGAGAGGGCGTTGGGAGATTCCGCATCGGCAACCACCGGGTGGAGCTGCCTCAACACATCGTTGTCCTGACCGTCGGACGAGAGCGCCGCATCCATGTCCACGGCAATGGGCTCGTAGCGCCGCCGCCGGCAATCATTGATGAAACAATGCTTGCAGATTTGAAACAGCCATGCCCGGCAGTTGGTGCCCTGTTTGTAGGATTCGAAATGCCTGAACGCCTTCACCATTGTGTCCTGCACAAGATCGTTCGACCGTTGTTCGTTCTTGCACAATGATAAAGCAAACTCCTGGAGTGCCTTGATCTGCGGCAGCGCTTCGCGCGCAAACGCCGTGTCTTCCTGTCTCATAATCATCCTCCCATTTATCGACCTGGACAGTATGACCTTGTCAAGCAGCGTGCCAGAGACAAAGAAGCCCCAAAGCAGGCGTTTCCCATAATTTCGTCACCGGAGTGGGGCATGCGCGCCACATGAGGAGGGATATGAACAACGGAAGGTGTGGAGTCAACGCCACAAAAAAAGGGATCAGTACCGGGGGTCGGAAAAGCGGGGCTGGGGGTGAGGGAAGCAGGTGTCAGAGACGACACAGGGCGGGCAAGATGCGGTCAGAAATTAATCCCTGAACGTCGACGGGTCAATCGCATAGTCTGCCATCTTGCGGTAGATCGTCTTTCTGTCCACATCCATCAGCCGGGCGATCTGGTTGATGTTCCCTTTGTATGCTTTCATCATCCGTCGGAGGTAACGTTCTTCGGCGTGCCGCGTGATGGCGGAGAGATACTCCTTGTAGGGTGTCTGGGCCTCCGGGCCGGCGGATTCCTCTCGATCATCATCGTCGGACGGTTCCACTCCGGGAAGCTCGAGTGACGAGATCGTGTCTCCCGTGGCTTTGATAATCGCTCGCTTGACCAGGTTTTCCAGCTCCCGGATATTACCCTTCCAGGTGTAGCTCATCATATCATTGATGACGCCCGGGGCGATGGCTTTGACGCGCGAGCCGGAGAGCGACGAATACTGTTGCAGAAAATGCTCAGCAAGAAGAGGGATGTCTTCCATTCGTTCCCGCAGAGGCGGGAGCTTGATGGGAAAGACATTCAGGCGGTAGTACAGATCGCCCCTGAAATCACCCTGGCGCACCATCAGCTCGAGATCCCGGTTCGTGGCCGCAACGATCCTGGTTTCGACGCTGACCAGTCCGGACCCTCCGACGCGCTCGAACGATTTCTCCTGAAGAGCCCGCAAGAGCTTGGTCTGGACGGACGGGGCGATATCGCCGATCTCGTCGAGGAACAGCGTGCCCGTGTGAGCTTCCTCGAATTTTCCGACGCGCTGCCGCGCGGCTCCTGTAAATGCGCCCCGTTCATATCCGAACAGTTCGGACTCCAGCAGGCTTTCCGGAATGGCCGAACAGCTCACCGCCACGAACGGGCTGTCCTTCCTGATGCTGTTGAAATGCAACGCGCGGGCCGCCAGCTCCTTGCCCGTGCCGCTCTCCCCCTGGAGAAGAACTGTGACATCCGTATCGGCAACGCGCCGGATCTGGCGGATCACTTCTTTCATCGCCTCGCTCTGGCTCACCATGGCGCCGAAGCTGTACGTGGTCTGCAGTTCCTCCCTGAGCATCCGGAGTTCCCGCTCCTTCTTCTGCAGGTCGAGCGCCTTCCGGATCTTGATCAGCAGTTCCTCGTTGTTGGAGGGCTTCGTCAGATAGTCCACGGCACCAAGGCGCATCGCCTCGACCGCCGTCTCGATGGAGGCGAACCCTGTCACCATGATCACCGGCACCTCCGGCCTGCGGCGTTTCAGTTCTTTGAGCAGATCGATGCCGCTCATTTTTCCCATGACCATGTCCGAGAGGACCAGGTCATACGACTCGCTTTCCAGTCCCGCGAGCGCCACCTCGCCGTCGGGGGCGCACGATACCCGGTAGCGTTCGTCCTCGAGAAGGGTCCTTGTGGCCACACGGAACGCTTTGTCGTCATCCACAACAAGGATGTGTTCCCGGTCAATCAGGCTCATTATCCGCCGCGGGCAGGGTGATGGTGAATGTCGTTCCTTCTCCTTTTTTGCTGGCAACGGCAATGGACCCGTGATGCTGCTGGATGATGCCGTAGCTGACGGAGAGTCCGAGTCCAACACCACTCACTTCCTGCTTCGTGGTGAAGAAGGCGTCGAAGACCCGGTTGATCTGATCGGCGGGAATCCCCGCGCCGGTGTCCGTGACGTCGATCCGCACGGAACCGTCCGTGGCAAAGGCATCCAGCGTGATGCGCCCGCCTGATCCCGGCGGGGAAGAGTGATTGCGGGCCAGGATCGCGTCGCGGGCGTTGATCACCATATTGATCAGCACCTGTTTAAGCTTGTCATGCGAGCCGCGTACGCAGGGAAGTCCCTCCGGAGCACTGTGTACAATGGCGATCCTGGATTCCCGGAGTGAATCGACGTATGCCTTCGTCACCTCGGCCAGCAGGTCCCGCACGTTCACAATATCCTTCTCCACCGCATTCACCGAACCCCGCGTGAAGTCGAGCATTTGCCGGGTCAGCTTGGCCAGCCGGAGCACCTCTTCAAGCGCCACCTCGATCAGCTCCCGTGCGTTCGAGCTGTCGTCCAGCCTGCGGACGGAAGATTGCAGCAGGCTCTGGATGTTATGGATCGGGTTGTTGATCTCATGGGAGAGCTGGGCCATCAACCGCCCGGTGACGGCAAGCCGCTCGCTCCGCACCAGATCTTCCTGCGCCTGCCGGAGCTGCCTGAGCGCTTCTTCTACCTCGACATTCTGCCGGGAGAGCATCCGGTTTGCCTGGTCCAGCTGGTCGATCTTCTCGCCCAGGGACTTCCGCATCTCATCGAACCTGGCGGCAAGGACCGCCAGCTCATCTCGGGGCAGCAATTCCCCGGGGCCAAGCGGTGCGCCCGGAACGCTGTAGTGGAGATTTCCCCTGCTGATCTCGCGGGTTGCCTGAACGAGCCGGTACACCGGCCGGGAGACCAGCCGGCGGAACATCAGCGTGGCAACGGCGAGCATCAGCCCGGCAAAGAGGAAAAAGATCACCGACGAACGCTTCCAGTTCCCTTCCGCCGCGCGGGAAACATGCGCAAACGAGATACGGATGTCGGTCGCGCCCAGCGTGTAGCCCACCGGGACTGCATGACACTTCTGGCAGACCGTCGTGGCGTTGAACGGAATGACGCCGCGAAAAATATCGCCCTGGCGCGTGAACCGGGGCTGGCCGGTCCTGAGCGCTTCCCGGTCGATCTCATCGTGCGGACGCAGCGTGAGGTACTTGTTCTGTACCCGCTCGATCCGTTTGGGGGTCAGGAGCTCGTCGCGGAGCCGGAGTTCATTGATGAAAATCCTGAGGGTGTCGAAGGGCTGCAGGTTGTTGACGCGGTCCAGGAAGCTCCCGTCCACCTGGAGGTTATTCACCATCATGCTGACGAGGGATTCCCTAACGATATCGGCGTAGGTATGCGCCGACACCTGAGCCTCTTCGAGCATCTCGTTCTCCTGAAAGTGGTTCTGCAGAAGAACGCTGACCGTAATGAACAGGAGAAAGAGGGGCACGAGGCCAAGGAGGATCTTCTGAGACAGGGGGAGACGGCGAAAGAAGATCATGGTGTTCGGTCCCGAAGCTTTCAAATAAGGTAGGCATTTGGACTCAGAGAATCAAAAAACGTCCTCTTCCTGCATCTAAAGGAGCCATAGGGGCAAAAAGTTTCACGAGCACGGCCCATTTGAATCTATGCGCCCGAATTTTGTATATTGAATTATGCTATTGAGTCCATCCACTTCGATCCTCGTCGACGCACTGGATGCCTTCTCGCAGCACAAGCTCACCCGGAAGAACGATCTCGGGGTTCTCGTTGAGCTCGCAATGTATCCCGATGCGAAGGTTGCGCTTGATGAGCTCAGTTTCACCGCAAAGTTCATTTCCAGAACGTATGGGATCATGCGGCGCATAGGAGCACAGGACAAGGGATACGAGGCACTGTCCCGTCAGTTCGCCGAGCAGCTGGAGAAGGCTGAGACACTGGGACGGACGTTATTGCAGCACGCCCCTGCCGGGATATTGGAACATTTCGCATCGACCTATTATGCCCGGTCTCCGGAGGCGCTGGAGCGCCATCTGGCGCTGTTGTATGACCTCAGTTGGTATAAGAATTGGCTCATCGACCATCGCACGGAGTAGAGATCATGCCGTCCGAGCAGCATCCTTCGCCCCTCTGGCGGTTCTGGCTGTTCCTGCTGGTTTGCTCGGGCATCATCTGGCTCGGGGGTGTGAACGCCAGGGCCATCATCGGGAACGATCTATTACGAACCGGGACGTTGGAGTTCGAGGAATTCATAAGCCCGGAGGCGGAGCGGGAGATCTTCCGGCTGTTGTCGATGACCTCGCTGCTCATCATTGCAAGTTACTGCGTGCTCTTTGTAAGCAGTATCCTGTTTCTCGCCTCTTCGCCTTACTCGATGAAGGAGCACGGGTGGCTTTTGATGTCCGCCATTCTCTTCTATTTGTTCGTGCCGGTCGAGGCATTCACGATGTACCTTGACGGCAAGATGATTTACCAGGAATTTTTCACGACAGTGGACAATGATGTATTCCGGCAGCTGTTTGTCCGGCGCATGGGTGCACTCAAGGGGGCGCCGGTCGTTGCCCTGCTCTGCTACTATACGATCATTGGGCTGGTCGTATTCCAGCCGTTCAGGAAGAAGCAGGAAGCTGCATGAAGCATGAGGAGATCATCCAGGAACTTCAGGACCTGGCTGCACAGCTCAACGTGACCATTCGCTTTGAGCGGGGGGATTTCGAGGGAGGATACTGCATTCTCAAGGAGAAAAGAATTCTTCTGGTCAACAGGCGGCTGATGCCCGTGCGCAAGGCGTCGGTGCTGGCCATGGCGTTACAGGAAATCGGCCTGGACAACGTCTTCCTGAAGCCGGTCCTCCGCGCGTACATTGAGGATGAAGTGGCGAAAGCCGCGCGATCACGGAAGTGACACTACGGGTCCCGGATCATGATCAAGGCAGTCATTTTCGATCTTGACAACACGCTGGTTGACTTCATGAGCATGAAGGGGCAGGCGATCGAGGCCGCGGTTCATTCCATGATCGACGCCGGGCTGAGGTTGCCGCCGGACGAGGTCCGCGAGCGCATCAATGCCATCTATCAGGAACGGGGCATCGAGTTCCAGAGTGTTTTTGATCAGCTCCTCTACGATGTCTTCCAGAAGGTGGATTACAAGATCCTGTCGGCGGGCATCATTGCGTACCGCCGTGCCCGCGAAGCCGCGCTGGTTCCCTATCCGCATGTCAGCCTGACGCTGTTCGCGCTTCTGAAGCGGGGGATCAAGTTGGCCGTCGTGTCGGACGCTCCGGCCCGCGAGGCCTGGCTCCGGCTCTGCTCTCTCAACTTTCACCATGTGTTCGACTGTGTCGTGACGTTCGGCGACACCGGTGAGCGCAAGCCGCACCCGGCCCCGTTCCGCCGCGCCCTTGAAATGCTGGGGGTGGCGCCCCACGAGACCCTGATGGTCGGCGATTGGCCCGAGCGCGACATGGTCGGAGCGGCCATGGTCGGCATCACCACCGTCTTCGCTCGCTACGGAGACACGTTTGGCACGGTCTCCTCCAACGCCCGGTACGAATTGAATGACATCTCGGAGCTCCTTGAGGTGATCGACCGGGAGAATAATTCTTCACTTACGGGCTGAGCTGGCGATGGTCAAGGGCATTGGTGTGGACATCATCGAGATTGCGAGAGTGAGCAGAAGCATTGATGAGGGGGGAGACCTCTTCCTGGAAAAGGTGTTCACGCCGCGAGAGATCGCATACTGCAAGGCCCGGCTGAACGCCTACCAGCACTATGCTGCGCGCTTTGCCGCCAAAGAGGCCGTCAGCAAAGCGCTCTCCACAGGGTGGGCAGGGGAGTTTCGATGGAAGGATGTGGAAGTGATGAATGACCCGTCGGGCCAGCCCCGCATTGCCTTTTCAGGGAAACTGGGAGAAACCCTCACCGGTGCCTCCGTCTTTGTCTCCCTTTCCCATTCAGACAGCCACGTTGTGGCAATGGTGGTGATTGAGGATCGCGTGCAATGACAATTTACTGGAAGATGATGCTCGGCTTCATTGTCGTCATCCTCCTGATGGGGGGCGTCGACGTGTATATTTTGCTCGAGCTCAACAAGGTCTCCCATACCACCAGGAGTACCCTCACGCGTGACGTGTCCTCCGTGGATCTCTCCAAGCAGCTCCGGGCAACCCTCTTCGACGAAGAGCGGTACGCACAGAAGTATCTGGTCTCCGGCGACAACACGTATTTCACCCTCTTCCTGGATCAAAGCCGGCTCTTCGGGCAGCTGATGGATTCGCTCGCACATCAGCCAGCGGACGCGTCCATGCGGAAGCTGGTGCAGGATGCCGAGCGGAGGCACAACTGGCACTTCGCGCTGATCCAGGGAGTACATTCAGCACATCCCTCCCAGGCCACCGGGCTGAACCCCCGCAAGGAGCAGGCGCGCACCGACACGCTCGACCTCCTGTACAAGAACTTCGACGATCTTATCCACCTCAAACAACTTGCCGTTGCCAGCTCCGTGCAGGAAGTGGAACAGACCACGGAGCGATCCGCCAACATCGCGCTGCTGTTGACGATCGGGACGCTGCTCACGGCGATCACGCTTGCCTTTGTGCTGACCCGCACCATCACGCAGCCACTCAAGGTTCTTATGCGAGGCACTGAGCAGGTGGCGCGCGGCTCCTTCGAGCAGATTCATGTCTCCACGCGGGGAGAAGTTGCACATCTTGCCAAAGCATTCAATACCATGAGCGACAGCCTGAAGCAGGCAAAGGCCATCCGCGCCGAGATGATGCAGCACATCTCGCACGAGCTCCGGATGCCCCTCCAAACCATGCATGCCGCCCACTACCTGCTCACGGAAGAGAAGGCAGGCCCGGTCAATGAGGCGCAAACCCGCTTGCTCAGCTCCATTCGCGACAACATCGACAAGATCGCCAGGTTCAGCAATCAATTCCTTGACCTCTCGAAGATCGAAGCGGGCATGATGGAGTACGAGCTGGTGGCCACCGATATCCCCGCCGTTCTGGCTCCGGTCGTGGATGACGCCATGGTCAACGCGGCACGGAAGGAGATCAAAGTGTCACTGAAAATGCGGCCCGTCCCCCAGGTACGCGCAAACCCGGAACGCTGCGGGCAGATCTTTACGAACCTTCTCAGCAACGCGGTGAAGTATACACCCAAAGGAGGAACCATCTCCGTCGAGGTCGCGCCGTCCGACCTGGGTACACGGGTGTCGGTCAAGGATTCAGGAGTCGGGATCGCAGCCGAAGAGCTTCCCCATGTGTTCAAGAAGTTTTACCGTGCAAAGAATGTCCCCCGGGGGAGCGGCGGAGGAACAGGCATCGGGCTTGCCCTCGTTAAAGCGCTTGTCGAAGGTATGGGAGGCTGCATCTCCGCAACCAGCAGGATCGGCGAAGGATCGGTGTTCTCGGTTGAGCTTCCGCGCACAGACTCTGTAGCACAAGGTATATCATGAAAATCATCCTCGGATTTGCGGCTGCCTGTCTCATCATGGCCGGCTGCTCCACCGCCTTCGTTGACTCGGATACGGAAGCACGCGCGGCTCGTCACATGGCTCTCGCGGACAGCCTGGAAGAAGCCCTCGCATTCGACGAGGCGACGATCGAGTATCAGATCGTAGCAGAGCACTATCCCTCCAGCAGCGCATACCCGAGCTCGGTCAGGCAGACCGCTCTGCTCTACATGAACCCGGAGAACCCCATGCGCAACGACAGCCTCGCTCTCCGTTGGGTGAGCATGTACCTTGCACTGCCGGTTTCATGGTCGGATCGGGAAAACGCACGAGCACAGCTTCATCTTCTGGAACGCGTCACGGCCCTTCAGCACGACATCATTCGGCGCCAGCATGCCACCGACAGCCTCCTCGCGGTGACCAGGAAACAGGACGCTCTGCTCTCCAGCCAGGCCCAGCAGCTCCAGGTCCTCCAGAACGAGCTGAAACAGGTACGGCAGGAATTAGACAAGTTGAAGCAGGTGGACGTGCAGATCAATAAAAGCCGAAGAAAATGACCCTTCGGCTCAGGACTACGTTCTTGAAATCTCGGGGCGAGGTGAAGGGTTGCATCTCAACCACCCAATTACTATAATACTCCAGACCAAAGCCCGCAATCCTCATGAAGCCGCTTGGAATCAAAAAGCTCTACTATTCGATCAGCGAGGTCAGTAAGATCACTGATCTCGAGCAGTATGTCCTGCGATACTGGGAATCAGAGTTCGAACTGTTGAAGCCAGCCAAGAACAGAGCAGGCAACCGGATCTACACCAACCGCGACATCAAACTCATCCTCTACATCAAGAAGCTGCTGCGCGATGAGCGCTACACCATCGAAGGCGCCAAGCAGGTGTTGAAGGGTTACTCCCCCGACACCGATGCCGGCGAGCAGCTCGAGCTGATCGACGCGCCGAAGCCGCACACGAAGATCAAGGACGAGCAGCTGCGCGAAGACGTGCTGCAGGTGAAGGAGTTCCTCGAAGATTTGCTCAAGAAGCTTAACTAGAAATTCTCTCCATCCCACCCCGGATACCCGCGCTGCAACCTCCGTTCGCCTTGACGGGTTGATTCTGCACTTCACCCGGCGTATCTTCCCCTGGATGCGGAGGCACCATACCATGCACCGAAGGTGGTCATGAGGTTCTGTCGCCCGATCGTCTGTCTTCTCCTTTTTGCAGCGGCATCTTTGAGCGCAGCGCAGACTGACTCGTCCGCCGCGCGTCCTGATTCTCTGCTGAGGATTGCTTACCGGTACCTTTCGCGCGGAAGCGCCGACACTGCGCGCGCGCTGTTTGAGGCCGTACTCTCTGCCAGGCCGGATGCCAAACAGGCTCGCCTGGGTTTGGTGCAAGTGGCGGTCGCGGAACAGGGGTGGGGGGATGCATTGGACCTGTGCGACGATCTCCTCAAGGAGAATCCCGGGGATGTCGCGGCTCACTACTACGCGGGCATTTGTGAGCGGGAGTTGGGATCACAAAGAGCCGGACCGTTGCGTACAATTGCGTGGGGAAAGGCCCGCGAACACTTTGAAGCTGCCATCGCCACGGATTCGCTCTTCCGGGACGTGCTGTACGAATTCGCCCGTCTCAAGGAATACAACGAAGAGTGGCCGGAAGCCATTGCCCTGGCCAGTCGTCAGAGCCTCCTCCGCCCCGATCAGGTCGATGCTCAGGTCGGACTCTTCCATATTTACAAGCACTACGTCGCCGAGACCGACGCGGATGTGGCGCTGCCATGGCTGGAGAGCCTGGGAAATGACTATGGCCGGTACTTCGCCGCTGAGGTCCTTCGGCGAACACGGCGATTCTCGGAAGCCGAATCCGTGCTGGTTCAGCTTCTGAAACAGGCGTCCGCCCTTCCGGCACAGGCGTGCTATGTATCCCTTTCCCGCATTTACGCGTCGCAGAACGACGATGCGCGGGCACAGTTTACCTATTGGAAAGGGGTTGATGGTATTGCGAGCTGGCTGGGTGCGGCATTGATCTTCGAGGATCTCAAATACATCATTTCCAACAAGGAGCTGGAGCAGTACAGCTCGCTTTCCTCCGATCGCCACAAGATTACGTTTTTTCACAGGTTCTGGCGGCTGCGGGATCCGATGCCCGCCGCAGCGATCAACTACCGTCTTGTCGAACACTTCCACCGTTATGTCCGCGCGGAGGAGGAGTTCGAGTACTATGGATTCCGCACAGGGTTCTCCAACCCTGACCGGCTAAAGGTGCTCAAGCAGCCGAAGGCCTTCTACCTGAACAGGGAGTTCAACGACGAGGGGCTGATGTTCCTCAGGCAGGGTCCTCCGGACATCATTGAACGGACGATGGGTAATATGAGCAGCTTTGGACCCACCACGATCGACCCACATGAGTCATGGCTGTATTACGCCTCCGGAGACGAGCCGCAGCGGATCTTTCATTTTGCGCGCCACAACACCGCCTCCAATAATTGGAGGCTCACCCCCCTTCCGGGGGATCCGGACCTGCTCGACAATGAAATGCTCGAGAACCTCGCCATGTATGACACGAGGTACTACAGGCTCCGGCAGGGTGATGCGCTCGAATCCATGAAGCTGGTTGCCGAATTGCAGATGGATGAAGAGAAAGCTGTTGCCACCGCGCTGACAACCGACCGGCACGTGTGGGACAAGGGAACCACGGAATTCCTCGTGCCCCATGCGATCGATGCGTTCCGAAGCACGCGCGGCAGGACACTGCTGGACGTGAGCTATGCCATCCCATTTTCTGCCCTGCGCGAGGCGGCCGGAGACACAACGACGACGATGCTGGTGGAAGCGGGCATCTCTACCATCTCTCCCGAAGGCCGCAGGCTCGGGTCGAGACTGGACACGTTGAACCTGCTGATCACGCCCGATGGGAAGGGCTCCTATATCGGTCTCTTCCGCCAACTGGTGACCCCCGATTCCCTGCGCCTGACCGTCCACGTGCGCGCATTGAAAGTGGCCGCCGTCGGAACATGGACCGAACAGATCCGCATTCCCTCGTTCGTCGGGCATGATTTCATGCTGAGCGATCTTCAGCTCCTTCTTCCCGCCAGCTCCGGCCCGTCTATCGAGATCGACGGCGTGAAGGTGGTGCAGAGCCCCTTCAAGTCTTATCCGGGAGGGAAACCTCTCTTTGCCTACCTGCAGGTTTACAACCTTGTGAGGGACATCAATGGGAATGCGGGTTACACCGTGCAGTACGCTCTCGCCCCCCGGGACCAGCCTGCGGAGACAACTGTGCTTGCCGACGTGAAGCGGGATCTGACGGATGACAGCTGGGCCGAGTTCCGGATGCTGGATATCAGCCAGATCAAACCGGGGACCTATACGCTGACAGTGTCCGTGACCGACAAGAAACGAGTACAGACACTGACACGATCGAGAGAGATAGAGATCACCAAATAGCAACCCTTCTCGGAGAGTCGGCAGAAAGTTGCATTTTTCCCGGAATCGTGTAGCTTACCTTTAGGAATGAAGAGGCCACTGAAGAACATATTGACGGTCCTGTTTGCCGCCGCATACTTCGCGGCGTCGCAGGTGACTGTGCTATCGATTGTCTCTGCGTGGTACTCCACTGCCGCTGATTCTACTGTGGCAACGCGCAAGGGCCCGTCGAAGGAATTCGGCATTCCATCCTGGACCCCCCGTACACACCTGCTCGTGACGCAGCATCCGGAGGTTTCACAAGGAATCCCTGCTTCCCCCTTCCTCTACCCGGCAGAAAGAGTGTATCGCGTCATACAGGCGCCGCATTCCCCTGAACGTTACGTTGCTTCATACTTCTCTGAACTTTGCAATAAAGCCCCGCCCCTGGCGTAATCCACACCTATATCGCTCATGAACGAAGCGCCGGAGTCATTGGCTCCGGAGTGTTGTGTTACTCATTGGGGAGGATTACGGCCATGAAGCAAACACCTCATATCACTGAACCGCAGGGAACCTCGTGGCAGTTCTATTTTATCGTTGCGGTAATCTTGTTTGGAGTAATGGGCATTGTTGGCAAAGCCCTGGGTCTGTTTTGAACGGGCTCAACCGGAAACGGATTTTTACGAAGGGAAAGAACGGCAATGAAATTGACGTTGCGTGAGAAAAGCGAATGCTTCCGGGGATTTCTCCTGCTCATTGCACAGGACCAGGTCGTCTCAACCGAAGAGCGGGAGATCCTTCTCCGCATTGGGAAAGCGCTCGATTTTGACAAGCGCTTTTGCGAAGAAGCGATGGATGATCTTCTCGAGAACGCTCACATTGCCAAAGATCCCCCTGTGTTTTCCCGCAGAGAGTGTGCAGAGGCATTTTTGTACGACTGCATCCGGATCGCCGGATCGGACCACGAGATTCATCCGCACGAGATGGCGTGGCTTACCCGGATTGCGGAGGCGAATGGGTTTCCCGCTTCCTGGTTGATGGAAGCGGTGGGGAAGCCTGCAAAGGACAAAACGGTTGCGGACCCGGGAAAAATGCAGATCGAGGCATATATATAATTGTGCCTTCGATGCCACCGCTTCACCATTTGCTCACGATCTCTCCGAAGCACTCCAGTCCGCTCCAGATCACGCCGCCATAGCCATGCCCCGGGCGGCTCCACGCGCCCGCAAGATAGAGGTTTTTTATCGGCGTTGTATGGGGGACTCGCTTGTTCCCGGAATTCTGCACCGTCTGATCCCACCCGTAGATTGCACCGCGAGAGTTGCTCGTGTAACGGACGTTGGTCAGAGGAGTGCCGATCTCTTTCACTTCGATCGCGGAGCGGAGTCCGGGAAGCAGGCGTTTTTCCACCATGTCGATCAGAAT
The DNA here is from genome assembly GCA_963809695.1 of uncultured Bacteroidota bacterium. GTDB lineage: Bacteria > Bacteroidota > Ignavibacteria > UBA10030 > UBA6906 > JAGDMJ01. Next base: position 505,546 of record CAWEKI010000006.1, on the reverse strand, counting down.
GTCCGCCATCCTCTCTTTTTCGGCGTTGTACGCTGTCTTGTTCCCTTTGAAATAGTCCACCTCGTATTTCTGCCAGTGATCATACCCCTGCAGTGTAAGAACATTCAGCGTGTTCTTTCCCCCCGGCGAAAAGGTTTGCGGCAGGTTGTCGTACAGCGTAAGCGCAAAGCCGCCGCCGCTCAGATCGGCATCGCGCATCTTCTGGTATTGCTGGTCGGGATCGTACCCGGGATACACGAAGATCTCGGTATCTTTGATATCAAGCGCGCGCACCAGGTCGCGTTTCAGGCCCAGGAAGACCTGGAAGCATGAGAGACTGATACTCAGAGACTCCAGCATCCGGGTATGTCCCTTGACCAGCGGCTCCTCTTCCAGCAGCCTGTCAAATGTCTCATGAGCGTCGGCATTGGAGATGACGACCCTGGATTTGTACTTTTCATCCCCTGCGATCCGAACCCCTGTTGCCACCCCGTCCGTCGTCAGGATCTCCGTCACGCGCGTCCCCAGCTTCACCGTGCCTCCGTGATTCTGGATAAATGCGACAAGCGCATCGCTGATCTTTTGTGACCTCCCGATGGGATAATAGCCTCCCCCTTCCAGATAGCCTATCGCGGGTATGGCGGAGTAAAACGGCGATATCTGCGCGGGAGGAAGCCCGTAGTAGATCCACTGCGCGCACAGGATTGCCTTCAGCTTCGGATTCCGGATCCGGGTGTCGATCATCTGTCCCCAGGTAGCAGACATGAACCTGGATAAGACCGGAAAGTCTGCAGTGAAAGTACCGGGATCGAACTGCCCTTTGGTGGCGGCAACCCGTTGAACGTCCTTGGAGAGACCGCGCATGTCCTCAATGGCGCCTTTGATACCCTCCTTCTCGTCCGGGAAATCTCGCGCGAGCATGTCAATATATCCGGCGACGTCCCGCTGCGGAACGCGTATGTCATGCTCCGGGTAGATAGCCCGGTAGAGGTCCGGATGCGGGACGAACAGTACATCCGTGATCTCGGGAAAGCCCGCGATGAGATTGCGCAGGCCATTCCGTTCGCCCACGACGGTGGAATGCAGAGAGACATCAAACGTAAAATCTTTTCGCTGGAATGTGGTGGCGTATCCCCCCGGTTTGGTCTGCTGCTCGATCACGAGCGGCTTAAATCCCTGGCGTGCGAATGCGGCGGCGCAGCTCAGGCCGCCCAGCCCGGCGCCGATGATGATGGCATCAAACTGATTGTCCGGCAGCCTGCGGTTTGAAGCAACCGGGAATGCACTCCAATCGATCGCGCCGGCGGAAATGCCCGCCATGAGAGATTTGAGGAATTCCCTGCGGGTGAAATCATCGGTTGACATGGCTACACCTCATGCGGTTGCGAGGGAGAACGGAACAGCGGGGTGACTGGACAAAACTAGTCAAAGCATTTATGAATCGCAAGAGGGAGGAAGTGGTCGCAGGCATACAAAAGGGCGGAAAGGCAACCGCTTTTGAAGGCTTTCGTGCTTTGTCCCGGAAGATGTGGAAACGACGGCAGCATGTCGCGCCGACTAAAGGAGCATCTCCATGCACACGGCGGATTCAGGGCAGGCATCGTTGAACTCTGTGGACAGCGTGACCGGCCCCGTAACGCTCGAGCGCGGGATTGTCCGGAAGCCTTTGCGGGCGAAATATATCTCAGCCGTGTTCGTAAGCAGAATGAACCGCCGGACTCCCGACGAGCGGGCCCGCTCGAGCAATGCCTGGTAGAGCATCGAGCCGACACCCGAATTCCGGAGCGACGGCCCCACCACCGCCGAGCGGAGAAGCGCAGTACCGTCGGCATACCGTTCCATCCCGATCGCACCTACCACCGCGCCGGCCGGATCTGCGGCAACAACGAAGTCATTGAAGTGCTCATGCACTCCCACTGTCGGGAGATCAGCATCCTGAAGGAGAGAAAGTACCCGGGCGAGGTCCTCTCTCTCCCCGGCCTTTCGAATTGTTACATTTGAAATCGTTTGGGCCACGAGGATTTGGGAACCTTGAATTGGGAATATGCCGTTAACAGCATGGCTGCTCCGGCTTTTCCCCGTAGACCGTTATGCTCAGAACTCCCGCCTCTGAACGCCTGTACGCTTCCACTTCCGCCATGCTCATGTATGCCAGCAGGAGGTCATCGGCGAGGTCAAGCCTCTTTTCCTTGTTTACCTGGACTTTATGGAATCCCGTTCTCCGGATCACTTCAAGATAGTCTTCCTTCTGGAGGGCACCGGAAACGCATCCGGCATACATTTCAGCGGCGCGTTTGATTGCCGGAGGGAGATCGCCCGCGAGGACAATGTCCGACACCGCAAAATGGCCGCCTGGTTTCAGAACCCGGTAGAGCTCTGCAAAGGCCTTCCGCTTATCGGGGACGAGGTTGAGCACGCAGTTGCTCAGCGCGACATTGATCGAATTTGAATCGACCGGCAGCTGCTCGATGTCTCCCAGCCGGAATTCCACGTTGGCATACCCGAGTTTCTGCTTGTTTTGCGCTGCCCGCCGGATCATCTCGGGCGTCATGTCGATGCCGATCACCATTCCCTTCTCTCCAACGAAGCTGCGGGCCACAAAGACATCATTCCCGGCGCCGCTCCCGAGGTCAAGCACGGTGTCGCCCGGCCTGATGTTCGCCACGTCGGTGGGGATGCCGCAGCCAAGGCCGAGATCCGCTTCGGCCACATACCCGTTCTTCTTCGAATAGTCATCCGAGAACGTAAAATCGGTTGTGGAACAGCATGAGGTTGTCGCACAGCATGATGATGCAGACTTACCGTGTTGTGCGATCTCGCTGTACTTTTCCTTGACGATGTTCTTGAGTTCTTCCGATTCTGTTGTCATAGTGATCTCCCGTTGGATTGAGGTCGATTTCAACACTGTTTCTCCTGGCAGGCGCAGGTCAGCGAGTGAAGGAAGTCCCCGAGCAGCGCCGCCAGCTCGCTCATTCTCGCGGAGTCTATGCAGTAGCAAGACCGCGGCCCGTCGATCTCCCCTTTGACCATCCCGATGTCTTTCAGCTCCTTGAGGTGCTGCGAGACAGTCGATTGGGCAAGCGGGATGGCGTCCACAATCTGACCGCAAACACATTCGTTCCGGCGGGCAAGCTCTTTCAGAATCGCAATGCGTGCCGGGTTGGCAAGGGCCCTGGCAACCTGCGCGAGCCTGACATCGGCCTTTTTGAACTGTTCAGTCTTGACAAGCGGCATAGTGGGGCTCCCTTCTTATCGTATCTTTACGATGAAAGATAGAAAAGGTTTCGCCTCGTGTCAAGGAAAAAAACAATAAAATGTCCTCGTGGTCGTCTTTCTCCAGGATATGGCGGGAAACGCACACTTCACGTATGCCCATGCCGCCGGAAACTATTTGAAACGGGATGTGGTTTCAGGGATTGTCAAGACGCCATCAGACTAGACTGAAGCGGCACGAGACGCTCATGACCCGCTCCGCCCTGCTTGCTGCAATCCTCGAAAGGCAAAATCTCCTGCAGGAGAGGTGGGACGATTTTTTCAGAAGCCAGGGACTCGGCGCGCTGGCGTTCCTGCCGGAATCCTACGAGAAGGCATCTTCTCCCGACGCGATTGTGTGGGAGTACTGGACCGCCGAGCAGATCGGCCGTTACCTGAAGAAGGAAGGGGGCCTTCCGAACGTCGGACGACGCTGGCTCAGAACTCTCCCCCGGGGGGTTCAAAGAGGTTTTGCCACAGTCATCATATGCAATGACGGCGACCCGGCAACCGAAGATGCACACTTCTATTGGATTCGGGGATAGGGGTATTCATCTGGTGATCGTTGCCGACAGCGGCGACCCGGCCAGGGGAGAATTGCATCTCTACCGGATTGGCGGTTTGCCACTGAACTAGTCCGCCTGAATTCGCAGCCGCTCTTTCAGCAGATCTTTCATGTAGAGGTTGATCTCCCGCAGATCGGCAATTGGTTGGCGCGTATAGGGCTGCACCACCATGTACCCGGGCGGGCCGAATTCCGGACAAATGGTGAGCGTCTTCGCGCCGGCCTGTGCCCGTTGTCGCAGGATCTTCTTCCACCATTCCACGTGCGCGTCCACGGCCTGCCGCCACTCCGGCGCGCGAGGGTCAGTCACCTGCGGCCCTTCCGGATGCCCGACCCGCGCATGGATGTGCAGGCTATGTTCGATCGCGCGCTGCACCCGTTCCTGCTGATCCTCCAGGAGCGATTCGTGAACGCAACACCAGTGCGAGAAATCGGCTGTGAGCCGGAGGTCAGGCATCGCATCAATGAGCGCCATCACGGCCACTGTGGAATATGTCATCCGCCCTCGATGGATCTCATGTGCCACCGGAACCCTCGCTTCCTTCTCGAGCTCCACCGCCTTCCTTAAGAGCACAACGTTCTCCGCAGTGGTCCAGGAGTCCTTGCCAGTATGTGAGTTGACGAGAAGTGGATTGAGCTCCACCCCCCGTCGGTACTGTTCCTCGAAGCTCCTGGCATGTTCTTCGGGAGTGGCGCCGTGCGTCCATTGCTGCGCTACCAGGGCAAGCCCAAGGTCGTCAAGTACGGTCCGGAGCTTTGTCCTTTCGGCCGGATCAGCCGGCACGCCCATCTCCACTCCGTCGTACCCTCCTTCCTTGACCCTCACCAGCGTGGCTTCAAGTGTGGGGAGTTCCTGTCCCCAGGTGGTTCCAATGTAGATAACATCCATGATGGTGTTCTCCTATTGAGATTTCCGGAATACACCCTCCAACAACAAAAAGAGCATCGTTGGTTCGATGCTCTGGTTTGTCTCACAAATATGGTCGTGCCGGCCCCTTATTCGTCGTCTGTGTCGGGCGGCGGAGGGGGCGGCGGGAGACCGGGAGCCCCGGGGGGCGGTGGAGGGATTGCCGGTCCTTGGTCTTTATACAGCGAGATTCCCCAGTATTGCTGGTCTTCCGGCGGGTCAACATTCCAGTCCCCGTAGGAATGAGAATCATCGCTCTTAAATCGCAACCGGTATTCCCCCTTGTCCAGCACGATGGTGGTCTTCACCATTCTGTTCTTGCGCCCTCCACCCGCGTAAAAGGTCATCGAGTACGTCATTTCCCAGACCACGTTGCCGGTCCGGGCATCCTCGATCCAGCCGTAGTCATACATCTCGCGGTTCTGTCCTTCCCCGATTGCGTAAATGCGCACGCGTGTTGTCCTGTCGAGTTTGAACGGCTCGGACTTGTCCGCATCATTCCCGACCCGTACGATCTGCGCGATGATGTTCTTGTCCCGTTGCTCGACATACTTTGATACGATGGCGCCGCTGAAGGCGTTCCCGGCACCCATCACCGTGATGCCGTAATGCTCGGGGTCGAACGGTGCATCGTCGTTCCAGTCGTCGTAAGAGTGGGAGTCGTCCGTTGTGTACGTGACAATATAACTCCCCCGCGGTAGCCGGATGATCTCGTCGATGTATCTGTTCTTGGAAGCACCGCCTGCGTGCTGCGTACGATCCACATCCATCGTCCAGACCTTGCTGCGCGTGCTGGCGTCAAGGATGCTTCCGTAATCCGCCATCACACGACGCGAGTTGCTCCGCTCCCCGAAAGCGAGTACGCGGATGTTGGCATCCGCCTTCAGCGTGAAGCCCTCGCTGCGCGACTCGTTGTTCCCCACCTTTGTAATGGCAACGATGACATTCTGGTATTCGTCGTACGGAACACGCTTGAAGTTCTTCCGGTCCTGTTCGTTCCGCACGGAGAGAGTAATTCCCCAGTTCAACGGATCATAGGGAGGAGCGTCATTCCAATCGGCCATCGAATGGCTGTCGTCGGTAAAGTAATAGACCACATACTCCCCCTGGGGCAGCGTGACGTCGCCGGAAGACTTTACGTTCTTGGATGCCCCCCCAGCATACTCCGTGTTCTGCTGCATGTCCCAGACTCGTTCCCTGTTCGCGGCGTTGACGATCCATCCGCAATCCACCAGTTCGCTCTCGCTTTTTCCTTCGCCCAGAGCGTACACGTCCAGCGTGGTAGGCTCAGACAGCGCAAAGGCTTCGCGCACGAAAGCATTATCGCCCAAACCCGTCGCTTTCAAAACGACGTTTGGCAGTTCCTTCGGGGGAGCGAACGTGTTCACCGAACCGGAGTAACTCTCGTCCGCAAGCATCTCCAGGTTCCATTCGGGAGACCGTTTGTCCCACTCCTTTGCGATGTCGTCCGACCACCAATCGCTGAACCAGGAGAAGAAGTTCTTCTTCTCCGGCGAATTGAACAACGGTTTGTTCCGGTGGTCCACGTTGACGTTGATGTTGGAAAAGGTCGTGTGGTAATTGAAGGCGTAGGCGGTGAAATAGACTTCGTAGCTTCCCGGTTGCAACTCTATGGAACCGTCAAACCAACGGTTGTCCCCTGACTTGGACGAGTTACGGGTTGTCATCTGCCAGACGAGCAACCGGTTGTCAGCGTTGATGATCCAGCCATACGCATACATCTGGTCGCTCTTGCTCCCCCAACCTTTTTCGCCCCCCGCTCCCAGTGCCTTGACATGGAATGTCACCGGCTTGGTGACCTCTATGCCGGCATATTTCAACTCGGTATCGTGAAAATCTTTGAGGCTGACGAATGTTTTCTCTCCTGCACTCACCCGGGCAACGCACAGCGCTGCCAGACATGAGAAGAGCAACATTTTCATTGCAGAGAATCTCCCATAAGTGTTTGGCGTGCCTGCCTGCCAGTCCGGGCCGTGCAGACACACTTCTTCTACTATTTTTACGCAAATTAGCACATATTGTTACGTAACCCCTTGCAGCATAAGGATTTCAGTTGCAAATTCCCTTGCAAGACAATAGATTAACCCATTTCAATTCATGTATTCTATGATGGATGGCACTCTCGCCGCGATTGCGGTAGAAAACGTCGTGAAGGTATACCGGGAGCGCACTGCAGATCCCATTCGTGCATTGGACGGTCTGAGCCTTGAGGTGAAATCCGGCGAGGTTTTTGGCCTTCTGGGAAGGAACGGGGCCGGCAAGACGACACTATTGAGGATCCTTACCACGCTGGTGGAGCCTACTTCCGGGCAGGTTTCCGTCATGGGCCACAACGTCGTGACTGATCCCTACGAGGTGAGGAAGAACATCTGCGCTGTCCTCCAGGAGAACGCCGTTGAACTCTATCTTTCCGTGGTAGACAATCTTGCAACATATGCCCGCTTTCACGGCATTGCCCGGGAGGAGGCCCGGAAACGCACCGAAGCCGCAATTCAGCTTTTTGGGCTTGAGGAACACCGCAGCCAGAAGGTCATTGACATGAGTGGCGGCATCAAGCGCCGGGTGCAGGTTGCTAAGGCGTTCATGGTCGACGCGCCGTTGATGTTCCTGGACGAGCCGACAACCGGGATGGACCCCATCACAAAGCGCACGACGCTGGATGCTCTTCGCGTGGAAGCTTCCCGGGGAAGGACGGTGTTCCTGACCACTCATATCCTGCAGGAAGCAGAGGAACTGTGCGACAGGATCGCCATCATCGACCGTGGCAGAATCGTGGCACAGGGAGACCTGCGCACGATCAAAGCGCTGGCCTCCGACGTCGTGGACGTATCGCTCACGTTCGGGCAGGTCACCGACCAGCTTTTGGAGGATCTCTCCCGCCTGCCTCTCCATAAACTCACGAGGCAGCACAACTCGTTCGAGTTTTCCCTTCGGGGAAGGGAACAATCCGCACTGGATATCATCACTCGTTTGGCGGTGTCGTATCCCGTCATGGAGGTGGAAATCCGTGGGGCCACGCTTGAGGACGCCTTCCTGGAGCTGCTCGGCCGCAATGCCTCCGGTGGGGCCGGAGAGGAGAGGCGACCATGAAAATGATCCTGGCGGTAATGTACCGGGAATTCCGCATCAGGACAACCAGCATGATCTGGATCTTCTATGACCTGCTCATACCGCTCCTCTATCTTCTCATCTTCGGGATCGCGCTGAACAGGACGATTGGCACGGGCATTTCTCTGGCCGGAACCACCGTGAGCTATAATGCCTTTTTCCTGGCTGGAGTCTTGTCGATGGCGTCGTTCGGCATTGCGCTCAATACCGCCTACGGGTTCTTCGTGGACCGGGACAACGGCATTTTCTATGAACTCCTCACCTATCCCATGACCCGCCCGCAGTTCCTGATGGGGAAAATCCTCTTCAACTGCCTGCTTGCCATTCTCCAGGCAGCAATCACGATTCTCTTTGGAGCGTTGCTCCTGGACATCCCTCTCCTGTGGGGGCGGGTGGGCATTCTGCTCCTCGCGGTGATCCTGGCCACGGCCGGGTGGTTTTTCTTTCTCTCCTCGTTCGCACTCCGCATCAGGCGGAACGACATGTTCAACACATTCATCAATCTCGCCTATTTCGTCCTGATGTTTGCCAGCAGCATTTTCTACCCGCTGGAGGGAATGCCTGGCTGGCTCAGGGTGATTGCCCTGCTCAATCCGCTCACCTGGCACACTGACGTGTTGCGGTTTGCCACGGTAGGAGCGGATTCGCCGGTGCTGCTCGAATCGCTCGCTTTCGTGGGGTTTCTCCTGGGGTCCTTCTACTTTGCCCTGCGTACGCTCCGGTATGCGATTCTTAAGTGATCCACCCCCGTCCCCCGCAGCCCGGCTGCCCTGGCTACAGCCAAGCTGATCTCCTTGTCGTTGCATTTAGTGCCATTTCAGCTTAATTTAGAATTGAAATGGCATTAATAGCTGAGGGGCTTGCTGCATGCGGGAATACCTGGATCTGGTAGAACGAGTGCTGACGAACGGCACGCTCAAAAAGAACCGTACTGGCGTGGATACTCTCTCCTGTTTTGCCGAGCACTACTCGGTGGACTTGAGCAAGGGCTTTCCACTGTTGACTACGAAGAAGGTGAATTTCAACTCGATGCTGCACGAGGTGCTCTGGTATCTCTCCGGGGAGGATCACATCAGAAACCTCCGGGAGCACACGAAGATCTGGAATGCGTGGGCGGATGAAAACGGGAACCTCGACTCTGCCTACGGGCGCTACTGGAGGAGATTCCCGAGTGCTCAGATCAATCCGGAGACGGGCAAGTATGAGGTAGTGGAAGTCGACCAGATCGGCAAGATCGTTGGACTGCTCAAGACCGATCCTAATTCCCGCCGCATGGTCGTGGTCGCCTGGGAGCCGGGGAATGCCTTCGAGAGCAAGCTTCCGGCCTGTCACTACACGTTTGCGTTCAATGTTCTGCAGGGGCGATTGAATTGCCACCTCACCCAACGGTCCGGGGACATCGCGCTTGGCATTCCGTTCAACCTGGCCGCGTACGCACTTCTTACGGAGATCCTTGCGCGAGAAGGTAACCTCCGTCTCGGCTATTTCAGCCATACGATTGTGGACGCACACATCTACGTGAATCACATCGACGGGCTCAAGGAGCAGCTCAAGCGGACACCCAGGCCGCTCCCGCGTGTGGAGGTCGAGCAGAAGCCATGGGATCAGCTCCGCTTCGAGGATTTCAAGCTGATTGGCTACGAGTCGTACGATCCGATCAAGTTCCAGGTGGCAGTGTGAAGCTTGCCCTTATTGTCGCCGTGGCACGTAACCGGGTCATTGGCATGGGCGGCAAGTTACCCTGGCACATCTCCGAGGACCTGAAGCGTTTCAAGCGGCTGACGACAGGGCACACAGTGTTGATGGGGAGAAGGACGTTTGCATCGATCGGCCGTCCTCTCCCGAACAGAAGAAATGTGGTCATCTCCTCCACTCCTCAGCCCGGCGTGGAGACCTACCGTTCCATCTCCGAGGCGCTCGAATCCCTCAAAGGCGAAGAGAAGGTTTTCGTGATTGGCGGTGGGCAGCTGTATGCCTGTCTCCTGGATTCAGCCGACGAATTGTATCTTACGCTAGTCGATCAGGGTGTTGAGGGGGACACGTTTTTTCCGCTGTACGAGCATCTGCTCGGAACTCGATTCCGCGAGGTTGCGCGCGAAGAGCATGAGGGATACACGTTTGTGGATTACACTCACCTGTAGTTTGGTCCCCGCCAGAAGGTGTACTTTAGCTCGGAGGTTGCGATAGTTATAGACGGAGGATTTTTCAGTCGAATCAAAAAATGAAAGGAATTACGCGTTTGGTTCGTGCCGCATATTCCGTGTATTCGGGATATTTCTCAGCCACCATCCACCCTCCGATGGAACTGCGCTTGCGTGAAAACTTCTTCGACCGAACGTCAGACGCGCCCAGAGCATAAGCAAAGCCGCCAGAAGTTGAATGGTGATTCCAACTGGTTCAACTGCAAAGAGCGACTCGCTGAACAATAACGACACAATCGCAATTGTGGCGGCTGCCAATCCAGCTAATGAGAAATTCTTCAGGTCGACGGGACACCTTTACGATTAATCGCCATTGGCCCAAGGGGTCCCTCTGTGGATTGTCTAAGAGGGGAGAACCCCGGACCCCCTGAACCCCATTCAGGTGCGCTACGCTCCGATGAAAAATGGCACACTGGAGTCAGATCCAGCCCAGTTGAAACCACTCTGAAATCGCCGACAGGTAACCACTTGAGTAACCACTTGCCTCGGTGATTGGAATCGGTTTACGATGACAATATAGAACTTCATCAACAACGGGTCAATAGAAAATATGTCTCAATGCAATACCACAAGTTTCTTCGTCTGCACAAAGTCACCAGCGGTCAGTCGGTAGAAGTACACCCCTGATGACAAGCCGGTCGCATCGAACTTTGCCTCCTGGTAACCTGCATCCACATCTCCATTGACCAGTGTGGCCACTTGTTGGCCAAGCGTGTTGAACACAATCAACCGGACATGGGAGCGGTGGGGCAGCGCATAGCGGATAACGGTTGAGGGATTGAATGGATTGGGATAATTCTGCTCAAGCGTGAAAATATCTGCCCCCTCATCTTTCGGTGCCTCCACGCCCGTGAGAATCCCATAAACGACACCGTTTACCCGCGCGCCTTGAAAATGATAGGGACCGCCAAATGATAAGTCGATGTCGGTAACGCCAATGCTATCTACCACACGGTAGCCTCGCTCATCATCGACCATGCCCGGTATGTCGGTCCAGAAATACCAAACGCAGCGGCGCGCACCAAATGTCATGAGCGTGTCTCTCGACAGGGTGATCACCAGGAGCGTGTCCCCCGGCACGCCACGGTTGGTCACGACAGTATCGCCGGGTGCACGGGAGAAATCAAAGTAGAGCCACTCTCCGTACGGCGACCAGATGAAGACGCTGTCTCCCTGTTGGCGCACGTAACTCCAGGCTCCGACGTCACGTTCGATTGCATAATGATGTCCATTCGGCATGAGAGTATCACCAACGACAGTTGTTTGCCAGACCTCTACGATTGGGTGGCTTGGATTTGGATCCACAATCTGAGACCACTGCCATGTGTCACCAATGTGCAACGGAAAACAGGCGTTTCGAACGGCATCGCCGCCTCCCGATAGGCCATAGAACACCCCGTTGATTCGTGCCTCATGCAACACGGATGGAGGAGCTCCATCGACTAACCCAAACAATATCTGTGTGTAGTAACCGATACCATCAACCAACAGCACCTGTCCCCTCAACGACGTGTCGGCAGCATCGTAACCCCCGATGTACAGCACTTTGCGAGGCTGACCAAAGATATCTTTGACCACGCATGAGTCAAACCGGGTAAGTATACCATTCGATGGCCACCAGCTCCCGGAGGTGTCACTCAGGCGGTAGCGCAAGGAGTCTTTTCCAGCTGAAGCATCCCAGATGTACACGTCGCCGGAGGAATCGACTCTCTCAAAGGTGGCGACCTGGTACAGGTAGTGGGATGACCTCTCCGTCCGGATCTTGTACAGCTTCTCGCCAATTATGGTATCATTGTCAACGGTCGCTGTAATTGTATCCCACACGCCGCCGTATTGTCCATATTCCCAGTAGACCCATTTATCTCCGATGCCAAGCGGGTAGATGTTGCTTTGGGATAAGGCCCCGGTTATCGGGAGAAGGAGCAATGTGACGAAGGCCAGAGATTTCATAGTGTGGCTTTCCGTCTAGAGAAGCAAGTCGTTACCGCACAAGGACGAGCTTACGCACCTGGGCAAATCCGCCTGCCGTCAACTTGTAGAAGTACACTCCGCTCGCCAGGCCACTGCCGTTGAACTGGATCTCATGGTAGCCTGCTTCCACTTCCCCATTGACGATCGTGGCCACATGTTGACCGAGCGTGTTGAAGACGGTGAGCGTCACGTGTGAGCGACGGGGCAGCGCGTAGCGAATCGTCGTCGTCGGGTTGAACGGGTTCGGATAGTTCTGGCTCAGCAAGAATTGCAGAGGCAGTACATGTTCCTCCTCACCTACACCTGTGACAACGATCTCATCCACAGGTCGGCGGTACACTCCATACCCCTCCGATGCAGCGAATGCATACATAGCGTCTGAGGTAACGGCCGAGACCCCTTGGTAAGGCAGGCCCGTGCCAATGAAAGTCCATGAAGCTCCTGTGTCATACGAAGCATACATCCCTCCAGTTCTACCTACTGTGCCGAAACATGCGATGGGCGTCTCTTTGATTTGACCCATGACCGTGGCGCCAGCAAGCCCCGAATCCGATACTACCCAGGTGCCACCGTTGTCTGTTGAAATATAGACTCCACTATTCGAGCCCAACGTCGCCGCATAGAGTTTCGATCCAATTCCCAAAATGTCCTGCACGTCAAGGCTCCACAGTCCAGAATAGAATGTGATCTGCTCCCAGGTGGCACCGTTGTCCGTTGAACGATACAACCCGTTGTCCGTCGCAGCGAATACTAATCCACCGGAGAAGCAAAACGCACGCACGCTCGCGGAACTCATGCCGGTATTGCTGGAAACCCAGTTATCTCCATTGTTTGTCGACCGAAACACCTGCCCGCTATAACCTCCAGCCAGAACAACGTCATTCGACGCGCCAATGCAGTAGATGGAAGCACCTTCCAATCCCGAACTTCTTTGCGTCCAAGTGCTCCCATTGTCTGGTGACCGATATACCAGATTCGTACCCAGCGCAGCAAACATGAATTGTGCATTGAACGCGAGGCGATATACGTGCGGGACCGCCGGAGCGTTTGAATAGAGCGTCGGGAGGCCTTCATTCGAAAGCAACCACGTGGAGCCATGATCGGTTGAACGGTACATGCCGTAAGACGTCCCCGCAAACACCACGCCTTGATTCACTGCGACGGTCGACACGTCAGAGTACACGGGTCCGGGAAGGGGCTCCCAAACAAGGTCGGCGGTTTTTGCCCGGAACAGGCTGGTGGTCGTTCCCGCGAAGAGGCGATCCTCATGCTTGCCCAGACGTGAGACCCGGTAGTCCTGTAAGCCTGTATTGACCGCAGTCCAGCTAACGCCATCGTCCGTCGAGCGATAGACACCTTGGTCTGACGTATTGCCCAGGTAGAACGTATCGCCAACTGCTACGAAGGAGTTGTTTGAGGGTAGGTTGGATGTCCTCAATGTCCAGGTTGTTCCGCTATCCTGAGATGCATAAAACTCCTGGTAGCTCGTCGCATAAAAGTTACGTCCGTTCGCCAGTACCAGGTTCAATGAAGTATTCAGATTAATCAAGTTCCACGTAAGTCCCCCATCAAGTGAACGAAATATACCGATATCCAAAACATAGGCAAGTGCGACATCCTGGGAGGCAACGATTGAAACGACATTGGGAGCGGGAGGCAGGTTCCCAGTAGCTTTCGTCCAGCTCGTGCCCTGGTTCGTGCTCACATAGAACCCGTCTCTGCAGCCGACTATGGCATTTCCTTTGCAGCACACAATGCCCCCATTGTACAAATAATCGGGAAGGCCATTATTGGCCGACTCCCAATGCATGCCATTGTCCGATGACCTCACGACCCAGCTCTTGTCGATGTAGCTCGTCGGCCTTACTCCATATAACATCGACCCATCGTATGCAAAGGATGTGACAATGTAAGGGGACACAGCGGACCAACTCATGCCATCATCAGTGGACCGGTAGATGGCTCCCGGGGAGGGGGTGGATACAAGGAATGCTTCCCCCACACCGATGGAACAGTCCCATGTCAAGGGACCCGAGCCATTAGTTTGTGCCCATTGTGCAAATGACGGCACCAAGTCAAGCAGCAACAAGAAAGGCAATATCAGGAAGGTTGTCGCAAATCGCATGGAAATTTCTCGAGAGTTCTGCAAACCTTATCATGAATGCATGTGAAATGCCGCATCCGTACTGCATCTACGAACTCTCTGAACGACAAAAACAAGCAGCCTCCTCACCACGCTCAATGCGGCAAGAAGGCTAGTGTCAAATATCTTGCTGAAGATTACGCCGATTCTCAACGAATGTCAAGGTCCGCGATGCGGCCCCGTGTCCTGCATTATGACATGTCACTGGTGTCCGTTCCGGATTTCTGCCTATAGAGCCTTCCTCACCCCTCGCCATTGGAGCCTCAGGCACGTTCAGCCTGAAGCTCCAGGGCATGTTCTTGTTGAAATATTCCCACTCACGACTGGATTCTTCTGCTTTCGACGCTTGTCCGGCTCTCTCATGGGATCAACCACCTGTTCCACAGGAACAGACCGAACGTTGCTTCCAGTCTTGACGCACCGCTGCCAAGCGTCAGATGCATCCCGTTGTCCTTTTCGCTGGCGACAACGGTGAAGGAAAAGATCTTGAACAGGACCTCTCATCCGCGCGAGAGGCACCTTGCCGAGACGAATCTTGGGCAATATAGCAATCTCCCACGCAAATCGCGAGACCCACTGTGCGCGATTGAACACGTCCAACATCTCTTATTCTTGAGGCAGGCCTGGACAAATGCGGCAAGGCTCTGGATCCCGGTGAGAGCATCGTCCCCAAAATCGCATCATACTGCGTGCGCCCAGTCTAGCAACACCCTATCCCCCCCCTCGCTCAGGGCCCGGTGGGGGTCATCTTCGTTGAGAATTTAGTTGCGTTAAGTTCTCCGCCCATCCTTCCCACTTGCCACCCATCCAGAGCGCCCCGTGCAGCTTGGGCCGCTCAGGCCAAAGAACCAATCACCTATCATCCAGGAGGCTATCATGGCAAACGATCTACGTGCGTCAAACAACGTCTCGTTCGATTTCGACTATTACCGATTCCATGGCAAGGGAACGCAACCGTCGCTCGCGCCCAACGTTGACCAGGCGAACTTCGTCCGTTCCCGTTCTTCAATCGACGAGTCGCTCCTGAGTGTGGCCATTCAGCGGATGACCGCGTGGGCAAACTGCACGAACCCCACTCCTCCTTCGGCTATCACACCCCGATGGAGAAGCTGGAGGAATATTTACAAAAAGCAGCCTGATTGCCTGGTCCACTGAAACGGGGGAACTTCAAGCAAGTCTTTTGCCCGAATCCGGCCGCTTTCCAGCTCCTTCAAGGCAGGAATAGACGATTCGACTTGCTATTCACGATATGAATGATTATCATTCATGCCATGAATAATCCTCAAACATACCTTCTCCGCTACCTTGCTGGACGCATCACGAAGGCGTTGAAATCCTCTCCCGTGGTCGTCATTACCGGAGCACGACAAACGGGCAAAAGCACGCTCGTGCAGCATCTGGGGGAAGAACGGCTGCGTCTTTATGAATCGCTCGATGACATTGACACGCTTGAGCTTGCCACCACCAACCCCGATGCGCTCGTGAATCGGGAAGGCAGGTTCTCCTTCGACGAAGTTCAACGCTCTCCGGCCTTGCTTTTGGCCGTGAAGCGCGCCGTGGACCGGGATCGAAAAGCCGGGCGTTTCATTCTCACCGGTTCAGCAAATCTGTTATTGATGAAACGCGTTAGTGAATCGCTCGCCGGAAGAGCCGTTTACTTCACGCTCCTGCCGTTTTCCCGCCGGGAAGTCCTTGGGACGGGCGCTGTCGGCATCTGGCAGGAGTTGTTTACGCTTCCGCATTCGGCGTGGGTGGAACGTATCAACGCGCAAGCCGAGCGGGAAGAGGATTGGCAATCGTGTGCCATGCGGGGAGGCTACCCCGTACCAGCGCTCCAGTTGGATTCGCAGGAGGAGCGTAGCTTGTGGTTTACCGGGTACACGCAAACGTATCTCGAGCGCGATTCGAAGGAGCTGGGAGGGGTGTCGTCACTCGTGGATTTCCGGCGCCTGATGCGCGCCACCTGTCTTCGGCTCGGCAACGTCGTCAATCAGACCGAGGTGGCACGCGATCTCGGGCTTTCTCAACCGACGGTGCACCGGCATCTGGATCTTCTGGAGATATCACACCAGCTGGTGCGGCTGCCGGCCTATTCGGTTAACCGCACGAAGCGCCTCATCAAATCGCCGAAGGCTTATTGGACCGACACGGCAATGGCTCTCCACCTTGCGGGGGAGAAGTCACCGCGGGGAAGTCATTTGGAGAACATGATCCTATGCGATCTGCTTGCCTGGCAGGGCTCAGCCGAAGGACAGGAACTTTTCTACTGGAGGACAACGACGGGGGAGGAGGTGGATTTTGTGATCGAGTGGCAAGGGAAACTTCTGCCACTGGAGGTCAAGGCAACACTTCATCCCCGCCTTGCCGATGCGGGTCACCTGCTCACATTTCGTGAGGAGTACAAGCGAACTGCCCTGCCGGCCTTGTTGGTGCATGCGGGTGAGGATCTCCGCTGGCTTGCAGAAGGAGTGCTGGCCGTACCTTGGTGGAAGCTAATATGAACTGCCGCCAAGGGCGGCGGCTTCCGAAAGCAGTTTTCTCTGGTACATCGTTAGACTCCCTGTCATTCTCTCAGGAGCGCTCCTCGCAATGACCGGTACCGGCAAAGCCAACTAAATGGGCGTAGATTTCGGTTACTGCTATCGTTGATTGGCCGAGAAGACGGGCAGCCTGTAAGAGTGAGACACCATCCTGCAGCATTCAGAATCCCTTGTGAATCCGCACTGATTCTGTGTGCCCTTGACTTTGGTTCTGCAGTGATGTATCATTCCGCCACAAACATGCACGATGGCTTCCCCAGCCATCGAGCCGCCGCTCTGGACCCTGTTCCAGTTCCTTCGATGTAGAGCTCACCACAACGACCCCTTGGCTGTAAGCCCCAAAGCATTTTCTTGAACACAAGATAGCTTTGCATTACACGTGGGCGTGCTCGAAATTCAGGTTGGTTCCAGCGAGGCGCCGAGTGTTCCGTCCTCTGTTTTACCCGACGACTTTGCAGTCCCCCCCACAACGAGAACCCCACTCGTATCACCTTTACTCATTCACCAATCATCAGAAAGGGCTAAGTCATGAAAATTCTCTCTGTTGCTCTCTTGCTGATGGCGAGTATGGCGTTTGTGCTGGTGGGATGCTCGGATAATTCGGCTGTGCCGGTATCGGCGACAGACGTGTCGACACTGGCGCCGGCTTCACTGGAGAAGAGCAACAAAGTCGATTTCACGTTTGAGGAACACAATATACCCCCCGCGGTCCCCGCCAAAATGTGGGTGGCAGCCGGAGTACTGCAAATAAGGGACGCGCACGCATTTGAGGTCGTTGATGCAGGCCTCACGTCCCCCGTGACGGGGACAATGGAGCACTATCTAAGTCTTTCGCTTAACGTCGTAACCGGCGAGGGTCCTTGTCACGGGTCCTTCACATTGACACCCACCAATCTGGCTGTTGTGGGGGATGGTGCAGTATGGGTAGGTACGTATGAGGGATATAGGTCCAAGACAAGTGTGCCGTCTGTTTTTACGTTGCCTTTGAAGTTGGTGGCACACGGGAGGGGAGGGAATATCGACGGGATGCAGGCGAAAATGACAGTCACCCTCAACGTTTTGGTCTGGGTCGGCCTACCTAACCCGCTTTACCCGCCTTACCCGGCTCCCTATTACTGGTCCGGCACTAACGGCGCGGGTACCATAATTCAACATTGAAGCTGGCGAGGTAAAGGGTAGTCACGCCTACGAGGCGGGATGACCGCGAACGTCCCAATGTAGCCCGGGCAGTGATGTCCGGGTTTTTGTTTGCTCGCCCTCTATTCTTTGTCCGCGCCCGAATCAACAGCGAGTGCAGAAGCAATTGATTCAACCTGTCGAGACGAAAAACATGGGAATCGAAATTCTGTCCCTCCATCTCCCTCTACCACTACCGTTTTTCCCGCTGACCGGAGTTGCCTCTACTCTTTCTGCCACGAGGGGTGCCTCCGATTTTGACCTCGCACTTCTCGCACCATCAAAACTGCTTCTCGTTCGCGCACAGATGCCCCACGTTTGACAAACGCTGCCCTAGTTCAATGTTACGTCTAGCCTGTTGACCGTGCTGTGCAAATGTCCCGGTTGTAGATGCGAATATACTTCCATCATTTGGCTTGAACTGTGACCCAGGAGCGTTTGCACCTCGTACAGAGTTGCCCCCCTCTGCACAAGCCAGGTGGCAAATGTGTGGCGGAGACTGTGGAAGTGCAGGCCCGCCGGAAGATTGGCCCGTATGACTGCCTTCTTGAACGCATGTGTCAGCCATTCTTCATTAATCGGCTCATCGTTCTTCGTGAACACAAGGTCTGACGGGCTGAGTCCCTGCCCGGAGCGTACAACGGCCAGGGCTGCTTCGTTCAGTGGCACAAGTCGCATTTTCCCCGCTTTTGTCTTGAATATTGGTGAACTCTGCACGGTGACAAGCCGCCGTGAGAGGTCAATGTCGCTCCAGTGTAAATTCACAATTTCTCCACGCCTCATCCCGGTGAGCACTCCAAATAAAACAACATCACGAAGCCAACACTCTTGAGAGTGAGGATATTAGCGTGTCAAAGTGTTCTGCGGTCACTTCGGCAAGGCTAATATCTCCAGCTAGGGATTTGAAACACTCCAAGGTATGCTTGAAGAGGCTGACTGATTTCGATCAATGATTGGCTATGCTGACGCCCGTGCTCTTCCACCTGCGTTTGGCGTTGGTGTACTATGTAACGTGGTAGATACCGGAGCGTTTGAAGGGGGAAAGACGGTGAGGAATCGCTGCCATAGAGGCCTCCGCTGTTGGCGATTCCGTTAGCAGCGGAAGAGAGAAGAGAGGAAAAACAGGTAATCTTGTCGGAGCGGAGGGATTTGAACCCTCGACCCCCTGAACCCCATTCAGGTGCGCTACCGGGTCCGGTCTCTGCCAAAAGGCAGAGACCGAGACTCTCGGTCCTCCGCCAGAGGCGGAGGACCGGAGCTGCGCTATAGCTTCACCAGTCACGGTCCCAACAGTGATCAACCGTTCTGTTGCGGCGGCGCACTCACATGGAAACGTGAAGAAGGAAATCGGGCTTGCCAATGTGCTCACCTGCGGTGGTGTTGAGGTGAACCGCGGCCTCAACAACCCGATGGTTCCGGTGAATACCGTTGAAGAAATGCTTAGAAGAGTGATGAAGGAGATGATGGTGCTGCGGATTGACGAATGGTACGTGAATGGAGAAGCTGAACAAATGTGCGTCCGGCCCCTTTTTTGCGTTCAACAGATTTCTTGGCCAGTGGCACGGACGGACCATAAGAACAATGCCGTTGGAAATCCAGGGGCATTTCCCGTTATCACAATGGTTTAGAGGGGCTTGAACCACTCAGCAACTGTGTTCCCATGCCTAGTCTTCAGTATCTAAAAGAGCCGTGCAAACTCAGCGAACTGGTGACTGAAGATTCGGGTCTGGATGGAATTGAATCCAAGATATCCGCATGTTCATAGCTTGCTCGTCACTATTGAGCGTGAGATAATTGTAGTTAGAACCATCACATGTGTCTATGAACGTATTATGGTCCACGCCCGACATAGGTTGATACTGAGAGACTCTCGTTGATGTGCCCTGCAAAGTCTGACTAGATTGAGGTAGACCGAATACAACGAGAAGATTTCCTACATCGCCGCCCATAGGCTTCCACGTGTTTGTGTAATCCTCAAGATTACCTTGGTCTCCACCCCAATGGTCAGCAACATTATTTGGGTCACATGCTGTGACCGTAACAGCCGATGCTCCGATATAAGCGCTTTTGTTTATGGTAATCCGAATGTACTGCTGGCCCGTCGGGATAGTTCCGGTGAGTTTGTAAAGGAAGTAGTTGACTGAGGACTGGTCAGCTATAGGCTGCATGCCAACGAGATTTGCATTATTACTCTCAAGATAGCATGATGTTATGCTAGCGCCCAACGGGTCGCCAGAAGGAATGATTACCGTTATGCTGAGAGCCAGTCCACTAACCCACTGGTCAACTTGTATGGGGACTCTCAGAACGGATACACCGCTTGTGCAAGCCGTCGCGACCCTTCTGAACCTGAAGATATAAGGGTCGGGAGGCGGAGTTCCTCCCGAGAATGACGGTGGAGGTACGAATATTGTCTCTGTGGGGGATGGTGAGACAATGGGGTTGGCCTGTTGGCATCCGACAGCCAGAAACATCAGAACCAGGCAAAAGGAAGCAAGAAGATTCCTACGCATATTTCACCTAGAGGTTTGTTTGGGGGATTGGTAAGTTAGTGAAGTGGTAAAATAGTTCGTGCTTGAGCCAACCTAGTGAACGTACTCTGATGCCAGCACTATTCTCCTTCTCACCATCGCGATTGTTGGCACTTGAATTTCGTGGCAAAGCCGCACTACCCATTGAAATACGGGTGAGAGCCACATCTGCAACTTTATTAGTTGCCTCGTCAGAACTCACCCAACAAGATCAGGAACGGTGTACCTTGGCGCTCACCGGACTAAGAGCAATTTGCGCGTCTGTACAAAATCTCCCGCTTTTAATCTGTAGAAGTAGACGCCCGACGACAATCCGGTTGCACTAAACTGAACCTCATGATGACCTGCATTCACATCACCATTCAAGAGTTCAGCAACACTCTGGCCAAGAGGGTTGTACACGGTGAGTGTCACATGTGAAGCCACGTGCAGGCTGTAACCGATTGTCGTGCTCGGATTGAACGGGTTCGGATAGTTCTGCATCAGGAGAATCCTTGTCGGGAGGCCGACGTCACCCGGCGATTGTATGCCCGTCAGCAAATTCGCTAGAGGGGCTCGCAGAATGGACCTTTCCCAGCCCACTATGAAAAAATACTGATCATTTGAGCCAAGGGACACCCTTGTTCCCCAACCAGCACCAAACGGGGGATTGGTGTAGCAGTACTTCCAAGATGTCCCTTCGTTCATGGACAGTGCTATTTTGTCGCCGGCTAATACAAAGACGAGGGAATCCTCGATGTGAAGTGCAGAAAGAACGTCGTTCCTCGAAAGCCCATTGTCGGCAACCAACCATGTTGCTCCGTCGTCTGCGGAACGGAGAAGCCGAGGGTTTCCTCCAGCTGGTATGCCGATCACAGCATAGATTTCTTCCTTCATCAATGCCAAGATGTAGACAGCGAATGGATTGATGTATTTGGACGTTGGCACCCAGTGACCGCCGGCATCTGTTGAAAGGAATAAGCCATCACTAGTACCAACAAAGAGCTTCGATCCATGCCCCGCAAACGACACAGTGTTCAAATTGGAGAGGCCATTGTTAATTGCCGTCCAAGTCTTTGCACTGTCCGACGAGACAAACACACCTTTCTCTTGAACGAATGCATAAAGCTTGTCATCCAAAAGGTGGAGTCCTTTGATATACCCGAGATTATTCGAGAGTTTCCAGGTGGATCCCCGATCCACAGACCGATAGACACCAGACTGAGTTCCGATGAAGATATTCTTCCCTCCTGCTGTGATGGATGTGAACCGCAGGTCTTCCCCCGGTAGCGCCGATATCCAGGAGTCCCCATTGTCATCGCTTCGGAAGAATCCCACCCGCGGAGCAACTGCATAAACACTCTGGTTCTCAATAGCGAATGCAGTAACATCCACGTCTAGAAATCCTCTATTGGATTCTATCCACGAGATGCCGTTGTCAGTAGACCTAAAAATCCCACCATAGGATGCGGCCACGTAAAGGTACCCGGAAGTCGAGTACACCGCGGTATACGTGGTATACGTGGCAAATCCATTCGCATAGTGTCTTTGAAGTTCACCCAATTCTGCCCATGTTACGCCCTGATCGGTTGAGCGGTACATTCCCGGGTCACCCACGGCGTACAATGCCCCATTTCGAATTGCCAACTGATAAACATATGGACCATCCCATGGATAGGTATTGGTATCCGGAAAAGTATATCCGAGAATCCAACTTTCACCATTGTCGGTTGAGTAAAACACTTCTCCTTGCGGACTACCAGCATAAAAGCGCGAACTATCAGCAACAATAGAAGTGCAACACCATGGGCCATTGATCATGGGCTTCCATGTCATCCCGCCGTCAGTCGATCGAAACATAGAATCAGTTGAGCCAGCACAAAGCACGTCCCCTTTGCGTGCGATTGTAGTCATGTTTCTGAAGGTGGTTGCTCCATCTGGCAAGACACCAACATCAGGACCAATTAGTGTCCAATGGCGGCCCGTATCGGCCGAGACGTAGATACTTCCGAGTTCGTTATTGGATTGGTGCGTGGTTGCGTACAGGAGTGTATCATAGGACAGCAGGCTGTGGACACCGGCAGGAAGACCACTATCGGATTTTGCCCAAGAAATCCCCCCATCTGATGAACGAATGATGCCGGTGTTTAGCCCACCGGCAAAGACAACAGAGCCCATTTGAGCCAAACATACCCCATAGGAGGTCTGCCCTGAATAGCTTACAGACCATCTTGCCCCACTGTCTCGGGACACATAGATATCGCCGCCTTGCGTCGCGGCGAACATGTTCTCACCGGAAGCCAGGAAAGCAGATACCCTCCCTCCTTCAATACCGGGGAGCTCAACCCACTGGGCAAGCAGACGGGGAGCAAGTAGGACGGCGATGAGCACCAGGTAGACACCATGTTTACTCATCTATCTTCCACATCGGATGAACATTTTCTTTATTCTCCGAGATTTCTGTCGAGTCCCGCTGTCAGAGAAGATCCCCGAGAACCCTCATACGGTAATATTGCTTCATGTTCCCAGAGCCGGGGAAAGAGCCACCTGTGTCCGAACATTCAAGAAGGGGCAAAGAGCGTACCAGAAGGACCTTCAGCGAAAATCACGGACATTTCTGCAGGCAGAGGTTCATGTATCGGAACTTCTAACCTTTGTATGTAATTACTGCAGGTGTTTTTGGTCAGCTTCGCGGAAGACAAGGGAGAACGTTGCATGCAAAGATGTCATTGACCGGGATGGTTCTGTTGCGCCTAGTCTTGGTGACAAAACTCTTGGTGTTTTGCACATGGATGATTCGCCGGTCAAGATCCACATCGATCCACCGGAGTGCAGACCTTTCACCTAAGCGCATGCCTGTGCAGACGGCGAAGATATAGACATCCCGCAATGTCTGGCGTTCAACAACATCAATGAGGGAGCGAAACTCTTCCTTGGCAAAATAGGCGGGTGAAAGCTCACGCAACTTTGGTTTCTCTACCTTCCAGAATGGGTTCTCGAATATATGTCCCCATCTTCGTGCGGTTTCAAATGTACTGGCAAGGGTCACATAAATGCCATTGGAACGTCGGGATAAAAACACGAATGCCTCCTTAAAGAAAAAGGAGGCAGGTGTAACCAGTGGTTGTGGGACTCGGCAAAACTTCGGGTGATAGGTCCCGAGAAAGAGCATCTCGGGACGACAAACAAAAAAGAGCAACTTCCGTTGCCCTTTTTTGTTTGTCGGAGCGGAGGGATTTGAACCCTCGACCCCCTGAACCCCATTCAGGTGCGCTACCGGGCTGCGCTACGCTCCGATTTACCATCCTATGTCAACAGCAACCGGAGATGCGCTACCGGGTCCGGTCTCTGCCTTTTCCAACACACTATTTCAGGAATCTGGACCGGTCCCGACGAAAAACGTCGGGATCCTGATTCCGACTACAGACTTAGCTGCACAGCGCTAAGTCTGGTCGGAATCGGAGCTGCGCTACGCTCCGATTTACCATCCTATGTCAACAGCAACCGGAGATGCGCTACCGGGTCCGGTCTCTGCCTTTTCCAACACACTATTTCAGGAATCTGGACCGGTCCCGACGAAAAACGTCGGGATCCTGATTCCGACTACAGACTTAGCTGCACAGCGCTAAGTCTGGTCGGAATCGGAGCTGCGCTACGCTCCGATTTACCATCCTATGTCAACAGCAACCGGAGATGCGCTACCGGGTCCGGTCTCTGCCTTTTCCAACACACTATTTCAGGAATCTGGACCGGTCCCGACGAAAAACGTCGGGATCCTGATTCCGACTACAGACTTAGCTGCACAGCGCTAAGTCTGGTCGGAATCGGAGCTGCGCTACGCTCCGATTTACCATCCTATGTCAACAGCAACCGGAGGTGCGCTACCGGGTCCGGTCTCTGCCTTTTCCAACACAGTATTTCAGGAACCTGGACCGGTCCCGACGAAAAACGTCGGGATCCTGATTCCGACTACAGACTTAGCTGCACAGCGCTAAGTCTGGTCGGAATCGGAGCTGCGCTACGCTCCGATTTACCATCCTATGTCAACAGCAACCGGAGGTGCGCTACCGGGTCCGGTCTCTGCCTTTTCCAACACAGTATTTCAGGAACCTGGACCGGTCCCGACGAAAAACGTCGGGATCCTGATTCCGACTACAGACTTAGCTGCACAGCGCTAAGTCTGGTCGGAATCGGAGCTGCGCTACGCTCCGCAATCACACGTATAATAATGAGATGCAGCTTCAAATGCAATGGGAAAGCTCTTAACCGCCAGCGCCATTTCATCGCCAGAAATAAATGGAAGCGGCACAAGGTTGACATCCTCTCATCTCTCCGCTATATTCAGTCACTCTCGATTTACACTTCTCGACAGAATTTCATACTGATTGGTGGGGATATATGACAGCCTCGAACAACCGACAGCACCGCTCCTTCTTGCAGCAAATTGCTCGTCGGGCCATGATTGAACGAGGCCTTCTTCCTGATTTCACGCCCCGGGCGCTCGCCGAACTCACGGGAATCCACGGGCCTGCGACACAGACTGACCTATCGACCCGTGATCTCAGGAGCCTTCTCTGGTGCTCTATCGACAACGATGATTCGCGTGACCTGGACCAGCTTACCGTCGCCGAAGCCATGCCCGATTCGTCCGTGAAAATCCTTGTCGCCATCGCCGATGTCGATGCGCTCGTCAAGATACGGTCAGGGCTTGACGAACATGCGCGGCAGAACACGACGTCGATTTACACCGCCGCCCAGACGTTTCCGATGCTGCCCGAAAAACTCTCGACGGATCTCACGTCGCTCAACCTTGACGCTGACCGTCTTGCCGTCGTCATTGAATTGGTCATCGCCGGGGATGGATCGCTTGACGGTTCCGATATTTATCGGGCGATGGTGCGGAACCGGGCAAAGCTCGCCTACAACAGCATTGCCGGTTGGCTGGAAGGGAGCAGTCCGATGCCACAGGACATCAGTTCGATCAGTGGTCTGGACGACAATCTCCGGCTCCAGGATCGTGTGGCGCAGAAACTGAAAGCGCTCCGGCACCAGCATGGCGCCCTTGACCTCGAAACCATCGAAACGCGCCCGGTCTTTGACGGGGACAGGCTCAACGACCTCATAGCCGACACGAGGAACAGGGCCAAGGACATCATTGAGGATTTCATGATTGCGGCCAACGGGGTCACTGCGCGGTACCTCGCCTCCAAAAACTTACCGTCGCTGCGGCGCGTCGTTCGCACACCCAAGCGCTGGGACCGTATCGTCGCGCTTTCCGCGGAGCAGGGTTTCACACTTCCCAAGGAGCCCGACTCGAAGGCTCTGGATACATTCCTTCTCTCGGCAAAAGCTGCCGACCCTCTCCATTTTCCTGATCTTTCCCTCAGTGTGATCAAACTGCTGGGCGCCGGAGAATACGTCGTCGAACTTCCGGGGGGCGATGCAATCGGACATTTCGGTCTTGCGGTCAAGGACTACACGCACTCAACAGCCCCGAACCGCCGGTATCCCGATCTGGTCACGCAGCGGCAGCTGAAGGGAGCGATGTCGGGAGGTACCCCGGCCTACACCCGGGATGAATTGGAGTTGCTCGCCAGGCACTGCACGGAGGAGGAAGACGCAGCGAAGAAGGTCGAGCGGCAGGTTGAAAAATCTGCCGCAGCACTGTTGCTGGAGTCAAGGATCGGGGAGCGTTTTGATGCAGTCGTTACCGGTGCATCTGAGAAGGGCACGTGGGTCCGCATACTGCAGCCCCCCGTGGAGGGAAGATTGGTGAGCGGTTTTGAAGGCATGGATGTCGGCCACAAGCTCCGCGTCCAGCTGGTCCATACCGACGTGGAGCGAGGCTATATTGACTTCAAGAGCTCATGAGGCCGAGCGTTCCCCCTCTACAGAGCACCAAGAAGCTCTTCATCCTCGCAATACTCACATGGCACCCCCAACCTCTCGAAAAGTCGCGCCACCTTTATCATTGCCGGCCGTTCAGTACCGAAATGAGACCCGCCGACCAGGTTGAGCTTGAGCTTTTCATTCAATCGCAGAAATTGCTCATGGGCCTCTTGCACGCCGGGAACTGCCCACCGATTCTCGAGCGTCCCCAGTAACAGGGTATCGGCGCCGAGGTCATACGCCTCCTGGAGAACATCCGGCAAATCCCCACCCCCCGCCACAACTGCAACCCTGCGCACTCGTGGCGTGTGCTGCGCCACGCTGATTTTCGGGCGCAAAAGACATTTCCGGATATGCTCCGCAAAATCCTGGACCTCCCTCCCACCCACTTCGCCTACCACAGCTGTTGGTCTTCCAAAGTAGTCATAGAAATGTTCCAACGGCCTGATGCCAACCTCCGCAGCCAGCGCCACGGCCGTGCCATAGACGGGATGTGTGTCCAACGGTGCATGCGCCACATAGATCGAATGACCCTGCTCGGCCAGTTTCTGGATCTGGTCCTGGCGTATGGGCTGGAGTCCTCGCTCATCTTCGAAGTAGTCGAAACTGTGGTGCGTCAGCAAGAGAGAGGAGGGCTCTTTGGAGAGCTGCTGTATGATGCGGTCTGTGACAAAGACGGCGGTGCGAACTGCATGGACCTTACCCAATCCCACCACCATCAAGCCGGTCTTCTGTTTGAGAAATGTGGGGTTGATCCACTGACAATTCTCTTCCGTCACGGCCCACTTGACAAGATCCTCCCGGCAGGACAATACGTCGAATTCATGGTCCAGCGCTGTCGTGATGCTCTTGAGCGATGTAGATGCGGTATTCCTTCCCGGCATTGTTTTGACTTTCGCAAAAGTAATGGAATTCATGAAGTCACGGGTTGCCGGCCATCTCCCCGGCGTGCCGCCTGCGATACCGCTTTATAAGCCAGGCAGCAGTTGCCGTGAACGCGATAGCGAGAAGACCAAGCGCACCAAGCGACACTTTTGCAATGAGCGGAAAGCCCCAGCTCACTGCAAAATTCATTGGAGTGTAGGAGTTCAATGACGTGTTCGGAACGCCCGTGTCGTAGAAACTCGTCAGGAGAAGCCTGCTGTTGTCAATATTCGCGTACAATACGTCGCCGACATGACCGCACTCGGAAAGAATGACCTGTTTCCCATTATTCAGATATGGCAGCAACTCCGTTGTGGCAATCTCGGCGGGAGTTGAAAAATCTATCGACCCGCTCAGGAGCAATGTTTCCACGTCCGATCGCTGCAGCTTCCGAAATTCTTCCGGCAACGCTCTGGTCGGCCAGCGTCCGGTGCGCAGCGGTCCCCATGAAAGCTTGCTCAGCGGAGAACCCAGCGGCATGCCGGCAGGATCCATTTCTGCCCGGTAGTCCCGCGCGGAATCGAAATCGGCGCTCACCGCCTTCGATGCAAGATCGCCCCACACCGTCAACGAGGGCATAACATAATCATACGCCAGCGAGATCAATGCAAGGCCGCTCGGGTCTCCGCCTTCCGCTGCCACATAGGCATCGAAGACCATGGCTGCGGTTTTGCGGGTGAAGAGAAGAGCAAATGTCACCACCCGCACTTTCCCGGGGTTGATCGGCAGGAAGAGCCACCTGCGCGGCATGGCAGTCAGTACACTCCGCATCGTGGCATAAAGATCCGGTATCTTCCTGGAGAGGCTGGAATCTTTGGCCCAAAGGGCCGCATAGTACTTCAATTGCGCGTCGACCATCCGGGGTTCCCACACAAAGTGTCCCGGGGGGTTCACGCTGATCATCGCCGAACGGTGGATGCGCTCCGGATGCCTGAGCCCATACAGATAGGCAACCCGGGTGCCATAACTTTCGCTCAACAGGTTAACACGCTCAAAGCCTAAGGCCCGCCGCACCGATTCATTGTCTTCAATGCACTCGAGCATGGTGTAGCCGTCAAGATCAACGCCCTCCGCTTTCAAGCGCTCCGCGCTCGCAGTCCACGCGCGGCCAATTGCATCCAACGATTCCTCACTCAAGACATCGTCGCCCGCCTGGATCGCCTTCGCGACCTCCGGACAATCAAGGACGGCTGAGCCATCCACCCCTCTGTACCCAACAAGGACAAAGTCGTGCCGGGGAAGGAATGTCCAAGCTGTTCCCCAATCCCATGACATGTTGCTCTGGCCCGGTCCTCCGGCAAAGCCGAAAATCGGCTCAGCGGGATTTTTCGCCTGAGAATGGATGCGAAGAAACGGGATCGTGATCAAACGTGACGTTGCTCTCGACCGATTCTCGGGCACCGTGATCGCACCGAAATCGGCTTCGTACTTGTCAGATCCAATCTCGAAAGGCCTGGTTTCCCGGACAAAAGTCTCAACCCCGGCACCGGTCGGCGGGACGGGATAACGGTGGCCCCTTTCTCCACACCCGAAGCCGGAGATCATGACCAGGAAAAGAATGATGGTGCTATTTCTGTTTTGCATGGAGGTTGTCAGGATTGAAAGCAAATGTAGCCGAACCATTAGTTAATGTCAACGGATCGATTTGGAAGGGAAGCTGGCCCAGCCCGAAACCGGAAGTCATGGCAATATTACCCACTCCCCGGTTCACGCGCTGTCCAAAATGCTGTCAATCTGATAGAATCGTACAACCCGGATGGCTTTTTGTTCGCCGACAAAAATGCGAACGACAACTGCGACTATGACTCTGACGGAAATGGCTCGCTCGAACCAAAACCGGGCAACAGAATGGCAGGCTGCGCACCCGGGAGCTTGGTATGACTGCCCGGCTGGCCGGGTGGGATGGGAAATACTTGACAACAGTCCTCGGGGGATATCGCCCCGGTCCTGTTCCCCCGCGATAATTTTTTTCTCCTCCCCTCCGCAAAAACCACCCCCTTCCCTGTATTAACACTATGGAGGCGGACAAGCGCCTCCAGACTCTGTAGCAGACATCCAGGGAAAGGAGTTACCATGTCCAGAGACAACCATCAGGACGACGTTCAGCGGGCGCTCAACGATACAAAGAAGCGAAAGCTTGAAGAGCGTTACGGAGGAAGGTTTTCGAGCACCGGCCCGGACCTGCCTCCGGAAATCGAGGCCGAATGGCTTGACAACATCGAGGAATTCGAACGGCAGTTCGAGCAGGCCGAACAGACCACCGTCGGGAAGTACGTTGGCGACCCGGTCCTCAAGAGGATCGATGACATTGCTCCGGGGGAGGTCGGCGGAGCATTGGACCGCCTGATCGAGATACTGGCGTCGAACAATATCGCCGTGCATTTCGAAGCGTCAGTGCCCGCCGGGGAGCGGTACAGGTTCATCACCGAGGAACTGCTCAAGGAGGAGATGGATGATATCCGTGTCGATGGGATGATGCAGCATTTCATCTATGAGGAATTTCATCCGAACCAGGGTCTGGATGCTGAACTGGAGGCCGAAATGTTTCTCCGGGAGCTGCTCGGCCACGAAGCCGAGATCCGATTGCTTTCGTTTTCAAACTGCGAGCTTTATGCTCCCGATGGAACGGCACTCACGCCCCGGCGAATGCTTGAGCGCGTCGAGGCGTTCAGGAGCGGCATCGCGGTCTTCCTCGAAAAGACGATCGGCAAAGCCGAGTGCAAGGTCGAGGGGGAATATGCCACCGTCCAACTCCCTGTCTCATGGGAAGGTTTGCGTGCGGAAACGATGGAACCGGTCGAGGCATCGGGAACGGCGAAAGTGAGACTGAAGAGGGAAGACGAGCAATGGTGCGTAGTCCAGGCAAGTGTCCCGGGTTACTAGGGACAAGACGAACACAGAGCCCATCGACTCGTCCCGACCAAGACCGTCGGGACTCGCTCAGGATTACCATGGTCAAGTGAGGCAGCAGAAGGTCCGGTTGAAGCATGCTCACATGTTGGACCTACATATTGCACTGCAAAGACAATTCCTATTATGTCGGGTGTACGAATGACATGGCAAAACGAATGGAGCAACGCATCAAGAAATGGAGCCGGGCCAAAAAGGAAGCTCTCATAGCTGTCGACTTTGAACGGCTCCATGAGCTAGCCATGTCCCGCGCAACTCGAGAGAAGATGGCCCGACGCCAGGTGGTCGTGCCACCTGGTGATCCTGAGCGAGGCAGAATGGAGTGAGGCCGAGACGAAGGGTCTCCTTTGAGATTCAACCCCCTTTTCCGTATCTTTTTGTCATGAAAGAAGTCGTCGTTGGCATTATTACGCGGGGGGAGCAGATTCTAGCCTGTCAGCGCCGGTCGGATGCGCGCTATCCGCTGAAGTGGGAATTTCCGGGGGGAAAGATCGAGCAGGGGGAGACCCCTTCCCAGGCGCTGGCACGCGAACTTCACGAGGAGCTGGACATTCGTGCCGCGATCGGAGAGGAATTCTTCCGGCAGGAGTGGATCTATCCGGACGGCGTGGCAAATCCTGAAAGAGACGGCGCCTTCAGAGTTCTCTATTGTTATATCCACTCGTTCACCGGCACCCCGCTCAACAGAGTGTTCGAGCAGATTCGATGGGTGAGCCTGCCTGAATTGCAGGCGCTCGACCTCCTGGAGGGAAACAGGAAGGCGGTCGCGTTTCTTATTGAGCATGGAATCCAAACACGGTAACACGACTCGCCTTGTCGGCCTCATCCTGCGCTGGTATGCCCGTCACGGCCGGCCGCTCCCCTGGCGGAACACCCGCAACCCGTACCGCATCCTCATCTCCGAGACCATGCTCCAACAGACGCAGGTTCAGCGGGTCCTCGTCAAGTATCCTGAGTTTCTGCGGAGATTCCCTACCGTGCAATCGCTGGCCAATGCCCCCTTACGTGACGTGATCTTGATCTGGCGGGGAATGGGATACAACAGCAGGGCGGTGCGGCTGCACATTCTGGCACGGACAGTTCTTCACACGAACGGCGGCACTTTGCCGGAAGATCAGGAGGCCCTCCGCGCACTTCCTGGAATCGGCAGATATACGGCAAACGCCCTCCTCTCCTTCGCCTTCGGAAGAAGCGTTCCTGTGGTGGATGTAAATGTCCGTCGGGTGCTCTCCCGAATTCTCTGGAAAATGGAGTCCACAACTTCGCTCAAAGACGAACAGACCATCTGGGAGGCGGCCGCATTGCTCCTGCCGAAGGGAAGAGCATATGCATGGAACCAGGCCCTCATGGACCTGGGCGCAACGATCTGCACTGCAAGGACCCCTCGCTGCGGCGAATGTCCCGTTGCCTCGCTCTGCGCTTCGCGGAAGCGGATCCGCCGGATTGCGGCGACGGCCGCGAAGAAGGAGCCCTCGTTCAACGGGCTTCCAAACAGAGCGTATCGCGGCAGAATCATCGAGCTGCTGCGGGAATGCAGGCGAAGCATCCATGTCCACACCGTGGGCAAACGAATCCATAAGGGCTACTCGACGCGGAACGAGCGCTGGCTGACATCGCTGATCGCGGGATTGGAGCGTGACGGCCTGGTCGCGACCATCGGCAGCGGCCCGGTCATCACCAGGCGAGTGAGTCTTGCATGAGCCGCGCAATCCGCTCATACCACGGCGTGGAGGAACTCCGCGCAGATCTTGCATCCCGCCACGAAGCGATCCGGGCCCGCCTGGAAGATTTCGCGGCCGTGAAGCCGGAGGAACACTTTTTCGAGCTCGTCTATTGTCTGCTCACGCCGCAGTCAAGCGCCGTGAATGCCGGCAAGGCTGTGGCATTGCTTCAGGAGCGCGGCATCTGCAGCGACTGTAACGAGCTTGCTACCCTTTTGCATCAGGACGAGTTCTACATTCGGTTTCACAATACGAAAGCGCGTCACATTCTGGCGGCGCAGGAAACGTTTTCGGAAATTGCGAAGCAGATCTCCGGAGAACAAGACGCTGCACGGCTCCGGGAATGGCTGGTGCTCAACGTGAAGGGGCTTGGGTGGAAAGAGGCATCTCACTTCCTGAGGAATATCGGGCGCCGGAACCTCGCAATTCTGGACCGTCACATCCTCCGGAATTTGAAAAGACACCGGGTAATCCGTTCGCTTCCCAGGTCGCTCTCGAGGAAACAATACAACGCCATCGAACAACATTTTGCCCGCTTCGCGGAGACAATCGGCATCAGCATGGATGAGCTCGATCTGCTCTTCTGGAGCCGGGAAACAGGGGAGATCCTTAAATGAAATACACTGTTCTGGGGGCGGGTATGATGGGAAGCGCCGTCGCGTTTGACCTTGCGATGACCCAGCCGGACGCGAAAGTGGTGCTTGCAGACAAGGACCTTGCGCTCGCACGGAAGAACGCGCATGCGATCGGGCAGAACGTGACACCGCTGGAACTCGATGTCAACAATGGCGCCGACCTCCGCGCAGCGCTCCGGGGAAGCAACGCCGCGGTAAGCGCCATCTCGTATACCGTCAACCTGCCTGTCACACTCGCCGCGATCGAGGCCGCGGTCCCGCTCTGCGACCTCGGAGGCAACATGGACGTGATCCAGGAGCAACTCAAGCTGGGCGACGAGGCGCGGCGGCACAATATCACCGTGATCCCCAATTGCGGGTTGGCCCCGGGCCTGGCGGGCATTCTCGCGGTTGCCGGCGCCAGGGAATTCGAGCAACTCGATTCGATCCGGATGCGCGTGGGCGGGCTGCCACAGCATCCCCGGCCCCCCTTGAATTATCAGATCGTCTTCTCGGCCGAAGGGTTGATCAACGAATATGTCGAGGACGCAGAGGTGATCCGCAACGGTGTACGCACATCGGTGCCATCGATGAGCGATCTGGAAGAAATCACGTTTCCCGCTCCGTTCGGGAAGCTCGAAGCGTTCAACACCTCCGGCGGCGCCTCGATGCTTCCGCAGATTTTCGAAGGACGGGTGCGGGACCTCGACTACAAGACCATCCGGTACCCGGGGCACTGCGAGAAGTTCCGCATGCTGCTCGAACTTGGGTTTGCCGACATGGAGCCGCTGGCGTTCGGCAATATCGTGAAGACGCGGAGAGAGTTGTTCGCGGACCTGTTGCGGAAAAAGTTGGACTACAACGACAAGGATGTTGTCCTCCTGCGTGTGACGGTGAGCGGCAAGCGGCAGGGGCGCAACGCCGCGCTTGCGTATGAGCTCATAGATTACTATGATAATAGTGCAGGTATGACCGCGATGATGCGTACAACGGCTTTTCCAACCTCCGTCATCGCACAGATGCTCGCTCAGGGTGCTATTGAGGCCCGGGGCGTCCTGCTGCCGGAACAGTGCGCCCCGGGAGATATCGTAATCAGGAGTCTGGAACAGCGGCGCGTTCACATCTCCAGAGTCATTTCAGCCTGATTCGACTCTGTTTTGTGGGGCGACCTAGGTTGAAATGACGTCGGAATAAATAGAAGCGGCACTAACCATGCATCCTCTTTCCATCCAGATCATCACCCGGGACAACGCCAGGCAGAAGGAAGTGCAGCAGCAGTATATTGTCCAGACCAAACACCCGCGCTGGGAGTTGCTCAAGATTTTCTGGCACGCGTTCTGGCATGTGAAGTTCCGGTGAGTACAGATCCCAGTCTGACCTAAAGTCAATGGCCGACACCAACTCATTTGACATCGTCTCGGAAGTCAACCTGCAGGAAGTCGACAACGCCATCAACCAGGCGCGCAAGGAGATCGGGCAGCGCTTCGACTTCAAAGGATCAAAAAGCTCAATCGACCTTGACCAGAAAGAGAAGCAGATCACGGTCCACTCTGACGATGATTTCAAACTCAAGAGCGTGATCGATATTTTGCAGGGGAAGCTCATTAAGCGGGGCGTTCCCCTGAAGGCGCTCAGCTACGGCACGATGGAACAGGCAGCCGGCGGCACCGTCCGCCAGCTGATCAAGCTGCTTGTCGGCATCGACAAGGACAATGCACGCAAAATCGTGAAGATGATCAAGGAAACCAAGCTGAAAGTCCAGGCGCAGATCATGGAAGACCAGGTCCGCGTGAGCGGCAAGAACAAGGACGACCTTCAGGCGGTCATGAAGATGATCCGCGACTCGAACCTTCCCTTTGCTCTGCAGTTCACTAATTACCGTTAATGCGTAAACTCTCCCCCCCATATGCCTTTCTCTGCTGCCTCGCTGCGGCGATGCTCTTCCGGGCGCCGCTGTTGTACGCCCAGAAGAACACCATGCGGGTGGAGTTCGAAACAGACCCCTCGAAGAACACGATCATCGGGGAGTTCATGCGCGATGAGACGCAGTATGCCTCGCTGACGGATCTCCTTCAGGTGCTGAACATCAGCGGCACGGAGAGCGAGGAAAAAAAGAAGCTCCAGTTCACGGTGGGCACCTATACCGTCAAGGTCACGCGCGGGAGCGCTTTTTTGGTGGTTACGGACCAGAAGAGGCAGAGCGTCTACCAGCTCCCGCTGGGCGTGGTGTATGCAGCCGGATCGTATTTCGTTCCGCTGAAATCGTTCATTCGCTTCTTCAACAATATTCACCGTCCTTCGCTCACGTATAACGGCACCTTTCTGCTTGTAGGAACGGGCCCCGCCGTACCTCAGTACGACATCAGCAGCATCCTGCTGGAACCAAAGAGCAACGGCATGCTCATCCGCATTCCGGTGCCCCGGCCGATGAAGGACCTGGAAAGCTGGGTGCGGAATGACGGCTGGTTCTATGTCACCATCCCCGACGCCCGTGCGGATACCGATGCCGTGGACCGTACGAAACCAGCCGGGCTGGTGAAAAAGGTTATCGCCATCCAATCCCCGATGTCGGTGCAGCTTACCTTCAAGCTCTCCGGCACGATCTCCTCCACCGAGCTGATCCAGAATCCGGTTTCCAACGATATCGTGATCACCATCCGGACTAAAGGGGGCGAAGACCGCATGGTGGAGGCGAAGAAACGGGAAGCACTCCGCGCCGGATTGGAACAGCAGCGAGACCGCTGGGACCTGGATGCCATTGTGATCGATCCCGGGCATGGCGGGAAGGATTGGGGCGCGATCGGGGTTTCAGGAGTCCGGGAAAAGGATATCACTCTCGGCGTCGGGCTGAAACTTGGCAAGTTGATCAAGAAAGGGTTGTCTGGTGTTCGAGTCATCTATACGCGCTCGGATGACCGGTTTGTCGAACTGGACCGGCGCGGGCAGATCGCCAATGAGGCGGATGGCAAGCTCTTCATCAGTATCCACTGCAATTCGCTGAAGCGGAAGCCAAACCCAACGCGAGGGTTCGAGGTCTACCTGCTCCGCCCGGGGAGAACGGAAGAAGCCATTGCCATTGCCGAACGGGAGAACGCCGTCATCGAACTGGAGGAAGGGTACGAGAAGCGCTACCAGCAGCTCACCGAGGAGAATTTTATCCTGGTCACGATGGCTCAGAGCGCACATGTGAAGGCGAGTGAGGCCTTTGCCGATATCGCTCAGCGCGAAATGGAATCGCGGACCGGCCTTTCTAACCGGGGTGTCCGCCAGGCAGGCTTCTATGTGCTCGTTGGCGCAGCTATGCCGAACGTCCTGGTGGAAACCGCCTACCTCTCCAACCGCGAGGACGAGCGTTACCTCAAGAGCGAGTCAGGACAGCAGAAGATCGCCGAGTCGCTCTATCGCGCGATCAAGGAGTATAAGGAAGAGTACGAAAAGCTGCTGAATGAGGGAAAGGAAATTGGGGAGAAAAGATAAGGATTGAAAATGGAAGATGGAAAATCGAGAATCGAGGATAAACGTTCATTCTCAATCCTCGATTTTCCATCCTCAATTATTTTACTACCAGCACCGGTATCCCCAGCTCATGCCGCACTTTGGAAATCGTTGTCCCGAACAGGAAGTCGGCAAGGTACTTGTGTCCGTGACCGCCCATCACGAGCAGGTCCACCTTGTGAGTCTTCGCGAGATGGATGAGTTGTGTGGTCACGCGGCCGTAGCCCAGGACAGGGAACACCTCCAGCCCTGAGCTTCGCAGCTGGCTTGCGATCGCTTCAAGATATTCCCGGTCCTTCCGCGCTTCCTCGTCGTATGCCTCGCTTCCATACACAAGCCCGCTCGCTCCTTCGACCACGTGGAAGAGGTACAGACAGGCATCATGCTGGACGGCGAGCGTCTGCGCATGCGACAGCACTTTGTCGGTCGGCGATTCGTAGTCGATCGCTGCGCCGATCACGGCATAGTGCTGCGGCACCTTGCTGATGGCAGGCAGTTCCATGGGGACGGCAACTCGTCTCTTCCGCTGCCGCCACGACCTGGGGAGCGCCACATAGATAAGCAGGAGAGTGCAGCCAACCGCAAGCGGCACCACGGTAACCCAGAGCCAGAACGCATTCGGTCCGGCCTTCTCAATCCACCCGCCCATGGTCTCCACGATGAGCTTCGCGTTCAGGCCGATAATGACCAGCGCTGCGATCCAGCCAAGGACATTCACCCATTGCTTGTTCGCGAAAGAGCCCATGATCGAGCGATCGCCGGTGAACTTGATGAGCGGAATGACCGCAAAAGGAAGCTGCATGCTCAGGACCACCTGGCTCAGGATCAGGAGATCGTACGAACCTTTTTCCCCTTTCATGGAAATCACGACCACGGCCGGAATAATCGCGATCGACCGGGTAAGGAACCGCCGCAGCACAGGCCTGATCTTGAAACGCAAGAACCCTTCCATGACGATCTGTCCGGCAAGTGTTCCGGTGAGCGTGGAGCTTTGCCCGGACGAGATCAGCGCAACGGCAAAGAGCAGGCTGGCAAACGTGGTGCCAAGCAACGGCGTCAGCAGACTGTGCGCCTGCTGGATTTCGGTCACGACCACGCCGTTCCTGTAGAAGACCGACGCGGCAACGACGAGGATCGCGCCATTGACGAAGAACGCTGCGTTCAGCGCTACCGCCGTATCGAACAGGTTAAACCGGCATGCCGCGCGTTTGCCTTCCTGCGTCTGTTCCACGATCCGGGTCTGAACGAGCGCGCTGTGCAGGTAGAGGTTGTGGGGCATAACCGTTGCGCCCAGGATGCCCACCGCAACATAGAGGCTCTCGGGCGTCAGCCGGGGAATGAATCCTCCCGCGACTCCTCCCCAATCAGGTTTTGACAGGAATAGTTCGATGCTGAAGCAGGCGCCGATGATCCCGACGAAGACCAGGATGAATGCTTCCATCTTGCGGATGCCAAGATTCTGCACCAGGAAGAAGATAAGGGTGTCGAACCCGGTGATGATCACGCCGTAGAGCAGCGGGAGATGGAAGAGAAGGTTGAGCCCGATCGCCGTTCCCAGGACCTCCGCAAGGTCGCACGCCGCGATCGCCACCTCGCAGAGCACCCAGAGGACGTAGCCGACCGGCTTCGGATAATTGTCGCGGCAGGCCTGGGCAAGATCGCGTCCGGTGACGATGCCCAGCCGCGCCGCGAACGTCTGTAGAAGCACCGCGACCAGGTTAGACATCAGCAAGACCCAGACGAGCTGGTAACCGAAGCGGGCTCCACCTTCGAGGTCCGTTGCCCAGTTGCCGGGATCCATGTATCCCACGCTGACAAGGTAGGCGGGACCTGCAAAGGCGAGCATGCGCTTCAGGATCCCGACATTGCGCGGTATGGACACCGAGCCGTGCACTTCGGACAGCGATACCTGCGAATCTCCCGTTTGCATGCTACACCCATCCTCCTTCTATCTTAGGTAGCACTACTTGGGCCGCACAAAGATTGACTCAGCCACCTGCCTGCTGATGATGCGATCGTGCGTACCGACCTTGACCATCATGGACCCGTCGAACGTCATCCGCTCCTTCACCATGACCCGTGCCTGCAAGGCGAGACCCAGTTTCGCGGCATGGCGCAGAAGATCAGGCACCCGGTCGCTCACGCGGATAACCTGAACCCATTCCCCTGCCTTGCACGCCGCCAATGATCTCGATGCATGATGCCTCACGCTTCCGGCCGCGGAAGGGATCGGATCGCCGTGCGGGTCGGCCGACGGGAAGCCGAGCGACTCGTCCAGCTTGCGCTCAAGATCCTCGGACGTGACATGCTCCAGCCGGTCCGCTTCATCATGGACCGCATCCCAGGGATAGCCGAGCCGCTCGGCCAGAAAGACCTCCCAGAGACGGTGCCTGCGGATAATTTTGAGCGCCATGCGGCGCCCGGCAGCAGTCAAGGTAACACCCTGGTATGGCTTGTAGCGGAGCAATTTCTCCTGGGAGAGCTTCTTCAACATCGCTGAGACCGAGCCGTCCGCGATGTGAAGCCGTGTGGCTACCGCCGAGGTCGTCACCCGTTCACCAAGCGTCTCGAGGGCATAGACGGTCTTGATGTAATCCTCGGCGCTCCGGTTGAACATTGCTCCTCTCCTGACAGGGTTTAGGCTTGCCTAAACTTCAAGTTCTGTATCCCTAACAAATCCTCCCAAAAAACGTTCCACCGTTCAACGCCGATCCGCTTCGTCTTGCGTGTTGAAAATATCGTCGCTGAGCGACGGGAAGGAAAGAGCAAGGAAGCCAGAGGCTGTCCACAGGTCCGGGTCGACATACAGGACGACGCCCCGGCGCGCGAGATGCCATTACGCTTCTGCTTGTTCCCCGGGAACGAGCAACCAGTTGTAGAGAGCCATCAGGACCGTCGCAAGCACCCCGATGCCAATCAAGGCCCACCAGACATACTCCGGCCTCCCGATGCTCTTGGAAGTCTGATAGAGCCACGCACCGATGGGATCACCGACGAAACGCGCGATGGCAATGGGCAGAAAGGCGTAGCCTTGAAAGAGGCCCTGTTGTCCCGGAGGGGCAATCTCTGAGATGTATTCGTAGTAGCGCGGTGCTTGCGTCATCTCGCCGATGGAGAACGCAATGATGCCCGCCGCAATGGTCGGTATGCTCGGATGGATCCCGATAATGACCCAGATGAAGGATGAAATGGCAAAGCCAATGAGAATCGCCCGGTGCGTGGGAATGTTCTTCGTGAGGCGATTGATCGGGATCTGGAACAGAATGATGGCGCCCGCCGCGGCCCACGATTGGATGATTTCGTACGGTGCTTCTTTGCTGATGTAATCCGTGACATAATACGGAATGATGATAAACTCCTGCCAGAAGATGATCCAGTAGAGGGAGTAAATCAGCAGGAAGACCATGAACCGCACATTACTGAGGACGCGGAACAGATTGGTGATCTTCTGGCCCATGGACTCGACCACTTCCGTTGCGGGGCTCCTTACTTCCTTATACAAGAAGTAATTCACCAGGAGCATCGCCAAGCAGCTCAGGGCCGAAACCAGGTAAACGAATTCATTACCCAGGCTGTCGCGGACGAAATAGGCAATGGTCGGCCCGATGAGCGCTCCCATGTTCACGAGCCAGTAGTATATGGCGAAACCGAGCGACCGTGATTTTTCCGTCGTTGTCACCGCAACGGTTCCCAGCACCGACGGCTTGATGAAGGATCCGCCGAAGGCGGTCAACAGAAGAAACACGAGCAGCACCCAGTACTGCGGGAGCCCTTTATAGATTCCGGAGAATGCCGACATTCCCATCGAGCCGATGAGAAAATATCCGAGTGCGAGTATGGAGAACGCAACGCTGAATGCCCGGCGAAATCCCCACTTGTCCGC
The DNA here is from genome assembly GCA_963809695.1 of uncultured Bacteroidota bacterium. Lineage (GTDB taxonomy): Bacteria > Bacteroidota > Ignavibacteria > UBA10030 > UBA6906 > JAGDMJ01. The sequence continues at coordinate 465,737 of CAWEKI010000006.1, read as the reverse complement.
GAGCGTCCCTGCAAGAATCGGCAGAAGGTAGATTACCCCGCCGAAAATTCCGGACAGAGAACCAGCCTCCGCCTCGGAGAAGCCAAGCCTGTTCCGCAGATAGATCATAAACACGATCTGCTGGCCGTAGTACGCCAGACGCTCGAAGAGCTCCATCCCGTTCCCAACCCAGAACGTAGGATGAAACCCCTCACGGAAATCTTTCACGCGCTCAGAGAATGTCACAGGAACTCCTTGAGAGAGATGAAACGGGGGAAATCAATCCTTGCCTCTTGTTGCCGTTCTGTTCACCCGATTCTTACCAGCTCTTTTTGCACCTCGCCCGTTACCTGGGCTACGCCATCATGCCTGATGAATATATTGATCTCCGTTCTCACCGCCATCTCTCCCGGCAGATATATGCCCGGTTCAATGGAGAAGCAGCAGCCGGGGATCAGCATACGCTCATCCCTGGTCTCGAGATTGTCGATGTTCACGCCGTTTCCGTGCGTTTCCTCGGTGATCGAGTGACCGGTCCGGTGAATGAAAAACTTCCCAAGACCGGCCTTTTTCACGACATTGCGGCAGGCATCATCCACCTGCCATCCGTAACAGGGCTTCCCGCTGGAGAACCTGTCCTGCACAAACTTCACGGCCGCGTCCCGGGCATCCCGGACGACATTGAAGATCTTCCGGTATCGGGCTGGTGGTTCATCGCCGATGTATCCCACCCAGGTGATGTCATAGTAAATGCCGCCGGGCACATCCCTCTTGGCCCAGAGATCGATCAGCACCATATCCCCCTGTTTGAACGGCTTGCTATTCTCCTTTGTCAGGTCAAAATGCGGATCGGCCTGATGTTCGTTGATCCCCACCATCGGAGGATCGTACGTGACCAGCCCTTCCTCCTTGAAGCGCCGCATGATGAACTGCTGGATGTCGTACTCTGTCGCCGCCGTGTTTTCCCGCACCGCCTTGCCGATCTCCTCGAACGCCTGGGCGCGGATGCGATCCATCAGGCCGGCGGCCTCCATATGCGTCCGGTATCCCTCCTCGCTGATGACCGACACGAACATCTGCACCAGGTCCGCCGATGAGACGATCTTGTGGCCGAAGCTCCTGATCAGCTCAATGGTCCCGGCATCCACGAACGCGACGTACGGCACGTTGTTCTTGGGAGAATATTGCATGGCGATCTTCTTTTTCGTTCCGAGCATCTTCCTGATGCTCTCGTGGAGTTCTTCCCAGGAAAGGTATACCTTCGTGCTTCCCGGAAGTTCATCCAGCCGCTGCCTCTCGACAGCAGAGACGAGCTTCTTGGGCTCTCCGCGCGCCGGAATGTAATAGTACCAGCGCCGGGAGCTCATTTTCTCAAAATTCAAACCCAGCACGCGATAGGCCAGGTAGTCGCGGTTCCTGAAATCGCACAGCAGCCAGCCGTCGACTCCCTGCGAGCGGAGCGCACGTTGAATTGCCTGAAGGTCCATGGATGATCCTTTCTCCGTGTGATATCACGAAGCAAGATAAGGAATGTACAAGCGATATTCCAGAAGAGGTATCTAGAGAGGGTGAGGGCTAGCTCATGATGTCTTTCTTAATAAAGTAGTACCAGGTTGCCAGGTAAAACCCCGCACTAAACGCGCCCAGGCTGGCGACCGAGGACGTGATCTTGTCCCACGGCACAGGCTGCTCCATGGCGTGCTGCCAGACGTTGAAGTATGTGGTGAAGAGGAACGGCCGGATCGCCGCAAAGAGAGAAACGGGAATATTGGAAATGACGAGAAAGACGATAATCACGGCCATGGACCCGATGATCGGCCCGATGGAATTCTCCACCAGCGAGGAGAAGAGAAACGCGAGTGAAGCGACACACCACATGCTCCAGATCGCGAGCAGAAACGCAATGCAGAAGCGCCCGGGAATCTCCGCACCCGCGATGACGGTCAACCCCTTGCCCGGAACAAGGAGATCTCCCGTGCCGAAGAGAACAATTCCAAGGCCGACAGTAAGAGCAGCAAGAAAGATCACCAGCAGCGCAGTGTAGAGGAGCGTGACAACATATTTGCAGAACAGGATGTAGCTGCGCGACGGCGGGCGGGTCAGCAGCAGCCGGTATGTCCCACTGCTCCCCTCCCCCGCGAGTTGGTCTCCCGCTACGAGGCTGATCAGAAATGGAATGTGTACCCAGAGGCCGTTCATGATGAACAGCGTGACGAAATAGGCGTTGAACAGATTTCCCGCGAGCAGAAAGTCCGGGGCAAGAGTTCTGGTCATCGCATTCACGATTGATCCCCCTTCGACCTTGAGCCCGATCTCTACGAGAGGCACCACCACGAGGATGGCGATGAACCCGATGTACGACCGCCACCTCAGGAACGTTTTGAGGATCTCGTTGCCAAGAATTCCCTTCACGTGAAATCCTTTCGCGGTCCTTCCGACTGCTCGGTCAGCGAAAGGAAATACTCCTCCAGCGACCGGCGTGGGATCAACGCCCGCACCTCCACTCCTCCTTCCACCAGGAGCCGTGTGAGCAGCGGGACGTTCGAGGAAGGCATCGTCGCCTCCACGATTTCCCCGGTACTTGTCGCCGCCGATGCCAGCCGGTGCTCGCTGATGATCCGGAGCACCTGTTCTTTCGGCCGGGCGTCGATGCGGACAATTCCCTCGCGTTCCTCCAGCAGCTCTTTTACCTTCCCCTGCACCACGAGCCTCCCTGCATTGATGATGGCCATGCTGGTCGCCGTCTGCTCGATCTCGCTCAGCAGGTGCGAGGAGAGGAAGACGGTAATGGATTGTTCGGTGGAGAGCTGCCTGATCAACTCCCGGACCTCCTTGATACCGATGGGGTCCAGGCCCGATGTGGGTTCGTCGAGAATGATGAACTCGGGGTTGCCAAGCAAGGCCTGTCCAATGCCAAGCCGCTGCTTCATACCGTGCGAATAGGTTTTGACCTTGTCCCCGGCGCGGTCCAGGAGCCCCACAATATCCAGAACAGCATCGATCTTCTTGGAGCTCGTGCTGCCGATAAGCCCGGCAATGATTTCCAGGTTGCGGCGAGCCGTGAGGTACAGATAGAAGTCTGCTCGTTCGACCAATCCTCCCACCCGTGCAAGAATCTCGGCCCTGTGGCGATGGAGCGGTTTGCCGAACAACTCCACCCGGCCGCTCGTGGGTGTGATGAGGGTAAGGAACATCCGGATGGTGGTGCTCTTGCCGGCGCCGTTCGGACCCAGGAAGCCAAAGACCTCACCGCGCGGCACGGTGAGATTCAACTCGTGTACCGCCCAGCGACTCTTAAAACGCTTGCTGAGATTGAATGCCTGAAGGACAGGGTCGGAAGCCATGACGGATCAAGGCCTGAGGAAGTCGGTGTATAGATAGAGAGAAAAGATGGAAATGGCAAGAGGCGTGACATCTTAAAGAGGGACAGCGAAGGACAGGACGAATACAGAGGGCAGAGAATCATTTTGGACTGTCAGGGACCGGAATCACAAAGTCCAAATTGTCTTTGTGGCCCTTTGCACTCTCTCTGTGTTTGTCTTGTCCTACGTTACGGTTTCGCGCCTTGATCGATCCAGCCCTTAATTACCTGGATCGTGCTATCAGGCAGATATGGTCCTCCTTGCGGCATGCGGTCGCCGAAGGGGGGATTTGGAGAAAGTTTCTTGATGATGTTGCTCCCGCTGCCATTCCCGGAAATAATGGCGGGACCATGGAGGCCTCCCTGCAGAAGCTGCGCCACGGATCCGACAAAAAGGCCGCCGCTCCCGCCGTGGCATCCGGTACAGCCGTGCTGCACGAGGACCGGCAGAATGTCCGCACTGAACGTCAGCGTACCCTGGGACGGCGGCGGCACACTTGTCAGAACATCCGGGGCCATTCCCAGATCCTGGCACCCGGCAAGAATCATACTGACAGTAAAAGCAAGAGAGATCTTTTTTCCAGCAGTCATAGTTTTCTCACAGTGTCCTCCCGCCCCGCATTGAAGAGTTTTTTTTCAACGCGGGGCAGGACAGGGGAGGACGGATTATTCCTTTTATTTCAACAACAGCATTTTCTTCGATGCCACCAGGCCGTTATCCGCGTTGAGCCGATAGAAATACACGCCGGAGGAAAGCTTGCCTGCATCGAATGTCACACGGTAGGACCCGGCCTGTTTCACGTCATCCACAAGTGTTGCCACTTCCTGCCCGAGCAGGTTAAACACCTTCAGTGACACATGGGATGCGCGGTTGAGCTGGAATTCAATCGCGGTGCTCGGGTTGAACGGATTCGGATAATTCTGCTCCAGCTTGAACGATGCCGGGATGCCGCTGCCTGCTACCGGCTCGACGCTTGTTGCGTGAAGCGGACGGTACAGCAGGTTCCCCCGAATTTCGCCTCCGGGATGCGCCGAGGAATGAACATTCAGATAGATTCCACCATTGAGGAGATTGGTCAGAATGCTGTCAGCGAACCCTGTCCAACCACCCTGCGTGGTACTGTCGGCAAAACTGACCGGATGCACTACGGGGCCGGGAACGCCTACCGGCGCACTATGGAAATGCGCTGCCGTCAGCACGTCGCTCAGCCCGGCAATCGTCGCACGGTAGGTGATCTGCGCCCCTGCGCTGTCAAGCACCGCCCATCCTGTTCCCATCGCACCCGTTCCCGTCGGCTGGGTTTCCTGATTTGCATCCATGCTTATGGTGAATTCCATGCCCTGCGCCACTTTGACAAACCCGCGGACCTCGCCGGCAGGGAAATCTCTCGAGTGGATATTCAGGTAAAGATTCCCTTTGACGAGCGCCAGAAGAAGCGTGTCGGGAATATTGTCCCAGCTCCCCTCCGATGTATTGCCGTTGAAAGTGATCGGATGAACCACGGCACCTGACGGGGCGATATGGAAGTGTGAGGCAGTAAATGTAGACTCCAATTCCGCGTATGTGACGCGATATGCCAGGGAGGACAAATCCGGGCTCAGTTTTCCCCAGGCTGTGGCCTGTGCCTTCGAGTTGTTGGCGGGGTTTTCCTGTGAGCCGTCCAGCCAGGCAGAGAACCGGATGCCGCTCTCCTGAACAAGCTGTCCACGTATCTCGCCGCCGGGGTGTGCCTTGCTGTGGACATTGAAATAGACTCCCCCCTTCAGCATTTTGATCAAGAGAGAATCCGCAAATGTTGCTGCAGAATCCTGTGAGGTGCTGTCGGTGAAGCTGACCGGATGAACCACAGGCCCGGAAACGCCTGGCGCACCGGTGTGGAAGTGCGCTCCTGTCAGGGTGTCGCTCAGCCCGGCAATGGATACCCGATACCGTACCTTCCCCGCGGTGTCAAGCACCGCCCAACCCGTTCCTGAAGCCCCGGTCCCTGTCGGTGTAGCCTCCTGGGAAGGGGACAGACTGATGGAGAATCCTGCGCCGGAAATCATGTTGAACTGTCCACGGATCTCGCCACCGGGATGCAACCGGGAGTGCACATTGACGTAAAGTCTCCCCTGTAGAAGAGCCCGTACAATGCTGTCCGGAACGCTTGACCATGTTCCGATTGCCGTATTGCCCGTGAAGGCAAGCGGGAAAACAACTGGTCCAGCTACCCCGGCCGCACCCACATGAAAGTGGCCGGCTGTAAATGTGGTGTCAAGGTGTGCGTACGTGACGCTGTACGTCAGCGTGGTCAGATCAGCACTCAGGACGCCGTACGCTGTCCCCTGGGCTTGGGAGCCGGTGGGAGAACTCTCCTGAGACTGGTCCATGGACGCAACGAAAAGAATTTGTCCCCTCGCCACTGGGGATACCAGGAGCAAAACGGCCGCCGCGACAATTGATAAGAGTGACTTCATGGTACCTCCTGCACGTGATAAGAATAATGAACAATGAACAATGAACAATGAATTCCGGGGAGCGGCCGATTCCTTCAAACTCTTACAACATCAACACACGGATGATGGCAATTGTTGCATGGGGGTAAGGGTCACTCGATGCCGTATTTCTCCTGGACAAGGTCCAGCCACCTGTTTGTGATCTTTTCCATGACGGTGTTGGCCCTGAGGCGGGCGTGGAGATTGGCAAAATCCACTTCATCCATGGGCTGATCCTGGTTCACGCACGAGAAGACAAAGGACTCCTTTCCGGTGGCCGGGTCCACGTGGCGTTGCAGGCATTGTGCGCAGATGGCTTTCATCATGCACTGCATGGGGGAATTGATCGAAGCAATCCCGATGTGGCGCCGGTTGAGATATGGTTGGAGGACGCCGTGCCGCGCCTCTGCCACCGCCGCCATCATCCGGTCCGAGCCGATCGCAATGACGCGCGTCGCCTCGTCCAACGGCACCGGAACCGTGCCCAGCTCTCCCCGTGCGTAAGCAAGCGTCGCCTCCACAATATTGCCGACAAAGGTCTTGTCCTGCGGGCGACGTGTGGGAATGGGCGCCCCCGCATCCACGCTGTATATCACCACGTCTGTCGACCCTTCGATCTCCTCCCGTTTGAACAGGTCCTGTCGCTTTTTGTACCCTGCAAAATAGACCACGCGCCCCCCTTTTTCCTTGAACGCTTTCGCGATGGAAAACAGCACGGCATTGCCAAGGCCGCCGCCGAGAAGCAATACCGTTTCCTGCTCGCCGATCTCCGTGGGAGTTCCGGTCGGCCCCATGACCACGACTCGTTGACCGGGCTTGAGCAGGGAGGAGATGCGCGAGCTCGCGCCCACTTCAAGCGCAATCAAGCTGATGAGCCCTTCGTTCTTGTCGACCCATGCTCCGGTGAGAGCAACCCCTTCCATCATGAGAAGCGCCTCGACGGCACGGAACGAATCCACCTCGTAGTTCTGAAGCCTGTAGAATTGCCCGGGCTGAAACTGACGCGCGGCTTTAGGGGCGCGTACAATGAGCTCGACGATCGCCGGGGTCAGTCGATTCACGGAGACGACGCGGGGGCGGAGCTCTTCATCAAGCTGACGGACAAGACGATCCCAAGTGCCCGTCATGCCGGCACCCGCCCGGGTGCGCGCCCGCTCCAGATCTTGCGCCAGAAGGAGTAGCACCTCCTGGTACCCCTGCTTGGCGGACGCCATGGCTTTCACGACATTACCGGCGTATTCCGGGTGGTTATCGCCATAGAAGGAAACCGTGCGACCGTTCTTCTCATAGGAAGTGAAAAAGCCCACCTTCCCTTCCGGGGCCGGAACCGGCATGGTGCCATTCTCCTGCTCGAGGATGTGATCCTGGAAGAACTCGTCCCGCGCATCAAGTGCAAATGTGCCGGGATGCTCCCGCTCGTACATCGTATTCGGCACGGTGCCTGCGGCAACCATGACGGTCCGTGCCGGAACGCGGAACAGCTCGGCGGTCCCCTTCCACCGGTCGCCGAGTTGCTCCATCCGCTCGAACACCATCTCTTTTGCCACGCCGTATTCGTCGGGGACCACCTCCACGGGACTCATCTTCTCGACGAATGAGATCCCTTCCTCGAGGCTCTTGATGATCTCTTCGTGGTTCAGCCGGTAGGCGGGAGAGTCAAGCATGGATTTCCTGTAATAGATGTGCACTCCTCCCCACGCGCGGAGCATCGGGATGAAATTCGGGTTCACTCCCTCGCGCGCTGCGCGTTGGCGTTCGCAACGCACTTCGTTCGCGTGCGCAAGGAACAATTGCAGCTTCTCCATCTCTTCCGCGTCAAACGTGCCATCGATGGATTCCTTGCCGTAGCGGGCACAGAGTGCGTCATAACGGTCTTTGATCTTTTCCACCTGGAGCGGATAGTAGGCCATCAGCTCCGTTGCCGTATCGATCGCCGTGAGGCCGCCGCCGATGACCACTGCGGGGAGCTGCACCTGGAGATTGGCCATGGAGTTCTTTTTCGCGGCCCCGGTCAGCTGAAGCGCCATCAGGAAGTCGCTCGCTTTTCTCACGCCCCTGACCAGATTGTTCTTCATCGAGACGAACGTCGGCTTCCCTGCCCCGGCAGCAAGGCAGATGTGATGGAAACCGTAATCCCAGGCATCCTCCACCGAAAGCGTCCCTCCGAAACGGATGCCGTCATAGATCCGGAAATGGCGCCGCCGGATCAGATTCAAGTACAGCACGGTCAGGAAGTTCTTGTCCCACCGAACCGTGATGCCGTACTCCGAGACTCCTCCAAACCCCGCAAGCACCCGCTCACTCAGCCGGCTCGTGATCGAAGAGAAATCTCTGACAGGCTCAAAGGGAGTATTTTCGTCGCCGGTCAGCTCGACGGGGAGCGGCTCGATCTTCAGCCCGTCGATCCCGACAACACCGAACCCCTCGTTGAGAAAATAGTGCGCGAGCGTGTAGCCCGCCGGGCCAAGCCCCACGACAAGGATGTTCATGCCGTTGTATGGAAGTGCGTGCGGCTGGCGAATGTTCAGGGGATTCCAACGGGTCAGGAGCGAATAGATCTCAAAGCCCCAGGGAAGATTCAGTACATCGGTGAGAATGCCGGTCTCGGCCTGCGGAATGTTCACCGGGTCCTGTTTCTGGAAGATGCACGCCTTCATGCAGTCGTTGCAGATCCGGTGCCCGGTCCCCGGCACCATCGGATTGTCAATGACGATCAACGCAAGCGCGCCAAGGGAGTCGCCGCGCGCCTTGAGCACGTGCGACTCGGAAATTTTCTGATCGAGCGGGCATCCCTTCAGCGTAAACCCGAGAGGGTTCTTCTTGAAGGCATCCCCCTCCTTCATCCCTTTTGAGCATGAGTCCTTGCTCCGTTCATGGCAGAAGATGCAGTAATCCACCTCGCTCATCACATCGCGCGGCCCATACCGCGTGTCGGTGAGGTCGAACCCGTCCCGTCGGCGGTAACGCTCGGGCGGACCGATATTGAAGTCGGGCACCGGGACATGAAGCGAGCGCGTCTCAACGAGGCGGTTGTAGTCAAGAAGATGAGGCAGCTTGAGCGAAACCCATCCTTCGGTGGCAGCCGGGCGCCGATAATATTGAACGGCAACCCACTGCTCGATCACACTCATGAGCCCCGAAAGGAACCGCTTGAGATCCGATTCACCCGCGCTGGCAGGAAGAAGACTTTTCAAAGGTACTTGTCCGGCGAGCTGTTGTGCAAGTCCGCTCAGATGTTCCCGGGAGGCGGGAGGAAGCACGGTCTTGAGGAACCGCTCGTGCTCGAGGAGCTCCGTTACCACTGCCGAAACCTGAAGCTCCGGGTCATCATGCGGCACTCCGGGGAAGCGTTCCAGAAGCGCGTTCATCTGTTCGTTGAGGCTCGCCGCATTCAGGCCGGAAGCCATCTCCGCTGAGATCTTCCTGACGACCCTTCGAACAACAAATTCCTTCTTGAAGACGAAGATGATCTGCTCCCGGGCGGCTCTGACCGTCATCTCCTTGCATTCGTTTTCAACGCCGAAGAGCTTTGCCACAAACCGGCTGAGGTGGGGAGCCATATCCACCAGGACGGCAGAGATCTCCACATCGCGCATCCCTTGTCCCTTTGTCCTCCTATAGTCATCGAATCTGTCCATGAGTGCAGGGTCGGCCGAGCGTACAGTGTTGTAGAAGAGCAGCGTCAGTTCAGCAAGCCGTTCGCTGTTGTGCAGATCTTCGTATGAGAGACCAGAGATAGAAAGGGCGAGCGTATGCATTAGCCTCCAGGGTTAGAGTGACGAATTATTCAACACTTCCGGCCAGGTTTATTGTTCATTGTTCCGCCGCTTGTCATAATTGAGAATCACAGGAGGAAAAACAGCCTGAAATGGCGCAAAGTGCCCATTGAACAATGGCACGCAAACTGATATATAAAAAGTGAATAATTGGAGGACCCATTCAATATGTCCCCGGCAGAACATCCGAGATCCTACAGCATAAGCGAAGCCGCGGACATCCTCTGCATATCAGTTCCCACTCTGAGGATGTACGAGCGCGAAGGACTGGTCATCCCTTCCAGGAGGGCTTCCGGCCATCGTGCATACACCGATGCCCAGCTTGAGCGGATCCGTTGCTATCGTCAGACCATGGCCCACGACAAAGTCACCATCGCCCATCTCAAGCATCTTCTCTCCCTTATCCCGTGTTGGGAGATCAACCAATGTCCCGAATCATCCCGCGCGACCTGCAAAGCTTACCCGTCCCGTGAGGCTCCCTGCTGGGAAGTCACCGACAAATCCTGGCAATCGATGTGCGGTCAGTGCCAGGAGTGCGAGGTGTACAAGGGAAGCCGGGATGTCGAGGCGCTGCTCCGGATGATCACGGACGAGGTACCTTCCGGTGCCCCGGATTCCGGAGGCCGGTGACAAGCCGACCACAGAGAAAATTTTACGGAAGAATGGAAGGGGTTAGCCGTTCTCTGCACCTCGTTCCATTACCCTAACCCTTTTTCGCTGAGTTCGCCCTGTCCCTAGCTAACCCCTCTTTCTCTTTTTCCGCCAATCCTTTATATTGTGACACCTCCTCCTCCTGGAGTGTTCTGTCCCCTGAATATCACCTCCACACTATACGGGTGCATGACCATGGACCCTGCCTTCCTGCTTGATCGGATTCAATTCGCCTTCACCATATCGTTCCATTACCTCTTTCCCCAGCTGACGATGGGCCTCGCGCTTCTCCTGGTGGTGTTGAAAGGCATCGCGGTCTGGAAGAAGAATGAACAATATAACAAGGCCGCAAAGTTCTGGTCGAAAATTTTTGCCGTCAATTTCTTCATCGGCGTCATCACAGGCATTCCGATGGAATTCCAATTTGGCACCAACTGGGCCCGGTTCTCCACGTTTGCCGGCGGGGTCATCGGGCAAACCCTGGCCATGGAAGGCGTCTTCGCTTTCTTTCTTGAATCCAGCTTCCTGGGACTCTTCCTCTTTGGCGAAAAACGGCTCGGACAGACGAAGCATTTCATAGCGGGGCTGCTTGTTTTTGCGGGCTCATGGATCTCGGGATACTTCATCGTGGCGACGAACGCCTGGATGCAAAGCCCGACAGCCTACAGCGTCGCCTCCGACGGATCTGTCCATCTCTCCAGCTTCTGGGGACTCCTGCTGAATCCCTGGCTTGGATGGCAATACCTGCACACGATGTCGGCAGCGGTGGTGACCGCCGCGTTCGTCATTGCTGCCGTGGGGGCGTACTACGTACTGGCTGAGCGAAGCATTGAATACGGAAAACTCTTTGTTCGCATTGGTCTTATTGCGGGCGCCATTGCCATGATCGTCTTCGTGCTGCCCTCCGGAGACCGGCAGGGAAGGAATGTCGCGGAGAAACAGCCGGTGACGCTCGCGGCAATGGAGGGGTTGTTCAAGACCAAGCAGGGTGCCGAGTTGGTGTTGATCGGGCAGCCGGATATGGAGAAGCTGGTCATCGACAATCCCATCCACGTTCCAAACCTTCTCAGCTTCCTGACATATTATCGTTGGGAAGCCGAGGTGAAAGGGCTTGACGCCTTTCCCAGAGAGAACTGGCCGGACAACATTCCGCTTCTTTACTACAGTTATCACATCATGGTGGGATTGGGGACCATCTTCATGGCCGTGCTTGCGGCAGGATTGCTTCTCCTCTGGAAGGGATTGCTGTATGTTGTCCGCCCGTATCTCTGGATACTCATGCTGAGCTTCCCCTTCCCGTACATCGCCAACACTGCCGGCTGGATGACCGCCGAGCTCGGAAGGCAGCCCTGGCTGGTCTATGGCCTGATGCGGACAGCACACGGAACCTCCCCGATGGTATCGGCCGGGAATTCCCTGTTTACGCTTCTGGGATTTCTCGGCATGTACTTCATCATCGGCGTACTGTTCCTCTTGCTCGTGATCCGGCGGATCAATCACGGACCGGAAGCCGAAGCGCGGTAGCGCCAATTCAACTCGAGAAGGAGTCTTCATGGAAACTGTCTGGTTCTGGGCTGTTGCCTATATGCTCGTCATGTACGTCATGCTTGACGGCTACGACCTCGGCACCGGCATTATTTATCTCTATGCAGCGACATCGGACTTCGAGCGCCGGACGATTCTCAACACGATCGGCCCCGTCTGGGACGGCAACGAGGTCTGGCTGATCGCCGCGGGAGGGACGCTCTTCTTCGCGTTTCCCGTGCTCTATGCTTCGAGCTTCAGCGGGTTTTATCTCCCGCTGATCATCGTGCTCTGGCTGCTGATGCTGCGCGGGCTTGGCATCGAGTTTCGCCACCAGATCGATCATCCCATGTGGAAGACGTTCTGGGACGGTGCGTTCATGCTCGGGAGCCTCTTGCTGGCTGTCTTCTTCGGTGCCGCGCTGGGCAACGTGGTACGTGGTGTGCCGCTGCAGAAAGACGGGTACTTCTTTGAGCCTCTCTGGACAACGTTCACCGTGGTGCCGGAGTCCGGCATACTCGACTGGTTCACGGTGCTCATGGGATTGGTCAGCCTGACCACGCTGACAGCGCATGGCGCAAACTGGGTGGCGCTGAAAACGGAAGGTGACGTGCAGGCCCGCGCGCGAACCGCTGCGCGGAGAGCATGGATAGGCGTGTTGATCACCTCGATCGGCGCGGGGATCGGCACATCGGTGATCAGGCCGGGAATCTGGAATAACTTCATTCACTTTCCTCTGGGGTTTCTCTTCCCGCTCCTTGGACTGCTCGGGATCATCGGGATGATCTATTTCAACGGGGTCCGCCAGGATTTCCGCGCATTCCTCAGCTCTTCGGCGTTCATTGCCGGCATGCTTGGGGCTACGGCCTTCGGTCTCTACCCAACCCTTCTTCCTGCCTCGACCGATCCGGCGTTGAGTCTCACGGTGTATAACTCCGCCGCCAAGCCGTATGCCCTCAGTGTGGGGCTTGTCTGGTGGATCATCGGGATTTTGATGGCACTGGGATATGTGACTTATCTGCATCTTGCGTTCAAGGGGAAGGTTTCAAAACCAATAGGAGAAGAGGGCTATTAAAGTGAAGAGAAATGGGAGGGACAACAATAGATGGGGGTATTAACCCCGAACTCCCCGTTTTTCGCTCCGGGGGGGGGAGGGGCACCGAACCAGATGAGCTTCAGGAGGTTCCTTGGACCGAAATATGCTCTTCCTGCATCTCACCGATGCAACAAACACCACATTCACGACAAACGAAGCCTCTTATGCCTACCAAAACAGCCATTGTCAAACAGCTCCAGGGCATCACATTCGCTGCAAAGTCGGATTCCAACCATTGGGTCATCATGGACGGACCGGAGAATTTTGAGGGAAGCAACGGAGCGTCCCGGCCGAAGGAGCTCTTGTTAATGGCCCTCGGTGGATGCACCTCCAGCGACGTCATTCCCATTTTGAAGAAGAAGCGGGTACCGCTGACCGGATACGAAGTGCGGCTCTCGGGGAGCGTCCGCGAGGAGCACCCCCAGGTGTTTACGGACATTCACATGGAGTACGTGTTTTACGGAGAGGGGATCAAATCCGCAGACGTCGAACGGGCAATTGAGCTCTCCACGACGAAGTACTGCTCTGTCACCGCGATGCTCCGCGGCAACGTGAACATCACCCATTCGTACAGGATAGTGTCGGCAAAGGAAGGCGATTCAGGGGCGGATTGACGATGTAGGCCGGGTCTCTCGCTCTTTGGGAGTCCAAGAGAGGAACCAGACCCGACATCATAGGCTGGACCTAAAATCTGTCACACCGTGTGGACGGGTCGGGAGACCCGTCCCGCAATGGGCAAAGAAACCAGTCCAAAATTCTCAGTCTGAAATCCAAATTAGTTTAGAACCCCACCGCCACTCCCAACGCCACTGCGCCCGCTGAGTAGTCGTTGTACTCGTCATTCGATTTGTTTCTGGCCGCGCCTCCCGTGAGGTTCACTTCAAGGTCGACTCCTTCGGATATCGTGAACGCTTTTGTCAGTGTCAGCTCAAGCGCCACTATGGTGTCTGTCCTCTTGTCGGCGATCTGCACTCCCTGGAGGTCCAGGGCCGGAGCACCATAGGTTCGCGCGGCCCATTGAAGTTGGAGAGCGGCGGTGATGCGTTGCGGAAATGTCTGCGAGAATTTCAGGTCCGCTGCAGGTCCTTCGTAAGCAAAGTGATCGTTGTAAATGTCTTCGGACAGCGTTGAGGTGTTGACGTACTGTGCCACATAGCGGACGGCGGTTTGAGGATTATAGCGATAGACGAGTCCCAGCAACGCGGACCTCTTCTCCCACCGCTTTTCTACAATTCCTCCTGCTGTAAACTGCCACGACGTGCTTGACGCCGGGTTTGCGTACAGGTGTTGCTTCTTGATGAAGCTGCTCGAGGAATTGCTGCCCGCGTTGCCGTTGCCAAGCCCTTTTCCGTGTCCCGTTCCAGTCCCTCCCTGTTCGGTTGTGATGGTCTCGTACGTGGAGGTATCGGTCAGGGCCGATGTGTACTGCTTGATTCCTGCACTGAGGAGAACCTCGAAGTTCAACCGGTCCCGGGTGCGGGAGCCCAGCGAGATGGCAAGGATATCGGTGAAATTGGAGAGTTCATCGACCAGTGCGTACGACCGGTATTCCGCTTTGTTGGAGTATCTCATGAACAGGGCGCCGCCGGCCAGGGTCCGGTATGACACGTTGAGGCCGCCCGAGTTGTTATCGTACACCTCAAAAGCGCTTTTGTCGTGCCGGGCCGTGAACTTGAGCTCTGAGAGAAGATATGCGCCGGTGGAGTCGACCTGCCCGCTCTGTTCGTCCTCTTCGCCCACTTGCAGATTCCATCGGCCTGCGAGGCTGTGTTCATAGTAATTCCGCTCACCGAAGTGGTTGAACAGCATAAGCCCCCCCACGTACCCCAGGTCGAACGAAGAGTTACCGAAGTCTGACGCGTGGTGGAGCTCAATGTAGCTCTGTGAGGTCTGGTCCGATGCCTGTTCGTAATTATAGAGCGGATTCCCATGAAATCCGTAGTTCGCGGATACGTATCCCGACAGCTGCGCGCTCGCAATTGTAGGAAAAAGGAGAACCACGATGGGAAGAATCTTCATTTTTCCGTTTCGGAACATGGTAATTTTTGATACGTTTGGCGATTTGCTCATATATCGTGCAAGAAAGGTGCCAGAGGAGGGCAAACTCCCCAAACGCCCATCCTGCCGGATGGAGAAGGCAGATCCCCCCTCATCGCACGAAGTCATCAAAGAACCTTGGCGTAATCATCCCCGCCCGTACGTACCGCTTTCCATCAGGAAAAATCAATATGTTCGTCGGGTAACTCCTGATGTCAAACTCCGCTTGAAGCTTTTCCGACAGAATGATCTGAGGCCAATACATCCCATGTTCTTTCATGACCGTGCGCGCATTCTGCACGCTGCTTGTGCTCAAGACACCAATGATCCGCAGGTCTTTTGCGCCATACTTCTCTCCCCCTTCGAGGAGTGCCGGGATCTCGGCCAGACAAGGCTTGCACCATTCCCCCCAGAAGTTCAAGAGCAAATACTTGCCGTTATAGTCTTGCAGTGACATAGAGTCTCCGTCGATAGATTCCGCCCTGAGAGTCCAGAGCGAATCATCAACAACTCCCTTCAGCACTTTTTGCGAAGATCGTTCTACCAGACTCTGGAGGAATGAGAACGTCGGGGATTCCGGGGTGATTTTCACATCAACCGAAACGCCGTACGCGTCGACACGGGAGAGAATCAGATTCTTGCCGTTCAGCGTGAACACATCGGTCAGCGCAACCGCTTCGTCCGGATAACTGAATCTTCCATCCCGGTTCAGGTCGAGAAGGAGAAGGTCATCGTCATCGTTGAACAGGCCATTGTTGCTGTAGTCAAAGAGAGCAATCTCGTACGTGGTCCCAGCGATGGTGACATTTCCTTTTCTGAGTGCGACCCGGTTGTCGAAATAGAACGTTCCCTTTGCCCCTTCATAGGAAAGCTGGCCTGTGAAGCCTCCCCAAAACCTGGCAAATTGTGGATTGAGGTTTCCGTTAGTGTCAACATATGCGTGCATTGCCGAGTCGGGAACGGCAGGCTTGCGTTGAAGCAGGAGTGTTGTCCGCTGTCGCGGATCGTTTGGTGAGACCAGGTCGAACGTAAAATCATTCCCCGCTGCGGGAAAGCGGAACGGCGGACCGTCATCTCCCAAATTCCCGTTGTTGTTGAGATCAATGTAGAGCTGCTCCCCGTCAGGCTTTGGGACGACCATAACGGCAATATCAGGATGCTCAGACATCTTCCAGCTGTAGAAGACCGTAAAGAATCGTGCTCCGGTCGTATCAACGGGGGGCAGCACAAGCGGTTTCTCTGGAGAGGATGAAAACACCGTCAGATGCAGGTCATCGAGTGAGGTGAAGCCAGGTAGATCGACATGATAGACCTGAGCGGCCGCCGCAGAGGATATGCACCACATGAGCCCGAGCGAGAGGGAGAATCGATGGCAGATCATCGGGAGATGAAATGTTCTGCCACGCCCCCGAATAGCTTTAATGGAATCAACCATATGAAGGAGGAGAGTATGTCGCTAGGTATGCAGTGATGTTCCCGGATTAGGCTTCCTTCACTACGTCTGGTTTCACCTCAAACCTCACCGTCTTCACCCAGGTCCGTTTCTCCTTTTTCACATAATCCAGGTACCACGCTCTCAGCACGATGTAGATCCAGAGCTGGCAATAGGTGAAATACATCAGCGCGACAAGCCAGATGTTGCCCATCCGGTCCTCGCGGTCAAAGGAGACCGCCAGGAGGATCTCAAAGATGAACAGCACGAAAGCCGTGATCCAGACAACCGTGTAGGGGCCGGGGAGAGACATACTGACCAGGCTCAGGGCACTTACGATGAACAGGAGATCGGAGATCAGGATCGCGGCGAAGAAGACATAATAGAGCGAGAGCGTGTAGAGCAGGTCGAACCCCAGCCGCTTGTTCCGGAAACGGGGAATGAGCTTGAAGAACTTCGCGATCACGTAATTGTTCCCCCGGACCCATCGCATCCGTTGTTTCACCCAGACCTTCCACTGCTGCGGCTCCTGCTCGTAGGTGATGGCGTACGGGATGAACTTGATCTTGTACCCCAGTTCATAGATCCGCACGCTCAGCTCCGAGTCTTCGGTGAGCGCCTCTTCGTCCCAGCCGTTCAGGTCACGGATGAGCTGCCTCCACATCACAAAGTTCGTTCCCGGCAGGGTTGCAATCCCATGCATTTGCCAGCGCCCCGCCTGAAGCATGGACTGGAAGCTGAGCGTCTCGATGTTGATGAACTTCGTCAGGAGGTTTTCGTTCTTGTTCACCGTCCGGAACTTTCCGATGACTGCTCCGAGCTCCTTATGGAGCACGAGCTGCGCCGCCAGGTAGCGGAGCGCATCCTTGTCCGGCGTGTTGTCGGCATCGTAGATGGCAATCATCTCCGACTCGACCGCCCGGACACCGAGGTTCAACGCACGTGATTTTCCCCTTCCTCCCTCACCGGCCGGAACGTCAAAAAGTTTCACCCGGCGGTCTTCGGCGGCATGGCGCAGCACGATATCGCGTGTCTCGTCTGTGGAGCCGTCATTGATAACGCGGATTTCCAGTTTCTCCCCGGGATAGACGAGGTTTCGCATCGCCTTCAGAGTGCGGTCGATCACCCTCGCTTCGTTATGAGCCGGGATGAGAATTGTACAGCTGGGGTAATCGATCAGCATCCCGTCCACTTCACGATTCTCCTTCAGCGACTTCATGAAGTTCAGATAGCCAAAGCAGGTAAGCACGAACTGGTAGGCGATCATGAACCAGATCAGAATGACGGCGATAACGAAAACGAAGCTGAGATCGACCTCGAGGACCGTCATGACGCTCCACCTTCTGTTTTCGTGCTGTAGCGGCGGCGCACAACGACGAGCAGCACATACATCAGCAGAAGCAGCAAGATGGCGACGGTGCCGAAGATCGCAATGGCGGTCGAGGACCAGAAGCTCGTGAGCGAGACCCCGTAGGTAAACCGGTCCCCTGCTTCGAGTCTGACCGTGTGTCTCCCTTCGGGGAGAAAGATGGTGAAGCAGTCATTCCCCTTCATCACCGTGTACGCATAGTCCGCGTTGTCAACCTGCACCTGTGTCGGTTCCCGGTTGACCGAAAGGAGGGTGCGCGTGCCCGACTCGTATGCAAAGTCCATTGTGCGATTACTGTACGAGGCAGAGAGAAGATTGCCTGTGATCGAGAGGATCCTGGGTTGCAGAGCGTACGACGAAAGATTCGTAGACTGCGTGTGAAACACAAGCTGGTGCTCCCCGGAAGGGACAAGGAACGAGTTTTCCCTGGCCGGGGAGAGCGGGACGCCGTCGATGTGAATTTCCTGGAATTCCTCCGGCAATTTCACCGTAAAGGAATACGGAGAACTCACGAGATAGCCAGCCGGATCCGGACGGTACTGCACAGCTTCTGCAAGCGCGTAGGGAAGAAAGATGAAATCCTGCGGGTTCACACTCGATTCCGAGTAGATCACCATTCTCGGGGCACCCGCGGCGGCGGAATGGACCAGATGGAAGCACTCCGTTCCCGTCTGCATCAGCGTCGGGAAAGGCGTCACTTTGTCCCTTCGCTCCTGAAGACTGAGAATGTTCAGGTCGAGCATCACCTTCGAAGAATCTCCCACCATGTCGGCATAGGAACGGCCGATCTTCACATATCGCAACGGCGAGGTAGACCAGAGACGCTCCGGGTCTTCCACGGAGAGGTTAAAGCCGTATGTTTTCTGCAGCGACAGGATCGAGTTCATATCCACTCCGAGGTACTCGCGCAACTCCGGCGAGCCATAGCTGTCCATAGCCGTCACGACCACCTGGAAACCCGGCCGGGACTTCGCTATGACGGCAAACACATCCAACAGCTGCCGGTATATTTCGTGAAGCTTCGTCACTCTGAATTCCGTGATCGCATGCTTGACGTCGGGATTTGTCCGCCAGTAGAAGGGAGAGGTACGGTCGAAAATCCCTGCGAGGTCAAACCCGTACTTGCGGCGCATGGCCTCCCGTGCCGAGGGGTGCATCGGGGTGAACTGTTCAGGATCTTCCAAGCCCCGCGCAGCCTCAAAGTACAGCTCGGCCAGGTTCACGCCATCCCAGTCAAAGCCCTGCAGGAGCGACCGGTATTCGTTCGCCATGGCCTCAACACACTTCGGGTCGGTGAGCGCAACGGGGTAGCGCCACGAAGGGCGCACATCCTCCCCTTTGTAATTCTTCTCACGCCATTCGGGGTGATCCTGCCAGAATTTCTGGCTCACCTGCGGGGGCTCGAGCCAGGCATAGACAAGAATGCCGTTCGCATGCGCGAGGGAGACCAGCCGTGCGTAATCGTAGGTGTACTTGGACCACTGATGCCAGCCGGCTGTGTGGATGATGCGCACCCCTTCGGCTGCCCACTGCTTTACAAGCGTCTCGGTGCTTATGTTCCTCCGGGCGCCGGGCTCAAAGAAGACCTCCAGATTATCCCTCCGCATGACCGGCCCGAGCCGGCAATACTTTCTGACATATTCCAGCAGATACGGATACTGGCTGTAACCGAGCTGGGAGTGCGGGTCAAACCGGGTGGTGAAAAAAATCATCTTCCCTTTTCCCAGTTTCTTCCCCGCCGCAAGCGGTGCCTCGGTCAATTCATCCAGGCAGAACACCTCCTCCACGTCCGATGCGTCGAACCTCCTGGCCAGTTCAGGGTAACGCCAGGAAATGCGCTCTTCGGGAAAATAACGGTCCCGCACCTTGCTGACCCTGAACTGCTTTTCGCTGAATTTCACACCGAGTTCTTCCGCAAGATCGTTCTTACCGTCCGTGATCAGGTTACCTCCTTGTTCCACAAACTCCTTGAGCAGATCGTATTGATTGGATTGAAGCGAGTCCACAAACGTCTGCGGTACGATGACAAGGTTGTAAGGAGTCAGATTGATCTGTTGCCCCACAAAGATGGTGTCCACCCTGATGTTGACGCTGTTGAACACCGAGGCAAACGCCGCCTGGTCATTGTATGCCGCCCCCTTGGCGTAGTAGTTCCAGAGGATCACCGGACGGGCCTGGTGCCAGCCTTCGTCGCCGCCAAGAATACGGTCCGCAACCCGTTTGGCTTTCAGCATCACCTGGTCCGCAAACGTCAGCGGCCGCTCAACGAACTCTGTCGGCTCCGCCTTGTAGAACTGCCCCGGCTCTAACGTGACTTCCCGCGTGACCGGACCGTTCAGCCGCTGCTCCGAAACGATACGCTTCAACGGCTCGCCGTTCCGCGCAAAGTATCCCTCCACCAGGTACTGGTCATCCAGTCGAATGGTATACGGCTGGCTTCCGCAGAGGATCACCCGGTCCTTCGTCTTCACCCAGTGGCTCTGCTCCCGCATATCCATGTAGGTATAACCCATTGCCTGAATGCTGTCCACGATCTCCGTGAGCAGGTCCAGGTTGACGAACGCGTGGAAAAAGTTGGAGGCGAACCCGTCGCGCACATACAAGTTGCTGCGCGCTCCGTCGAGTATCGTTCTGACGTACGACTCGCTTTTTGCCCGGTCCGAATCGAGTGGAACGTAGCCGAGGTTTTCAGGATAGATCGTCTGGCCGAAGAGATCTTTGTGAATGATGTAGGGAAACAACTGGCCGAAATCGAAGTCTTCAATTCCCAGGCGCTGCTCCATTGCGGTGCTGAAGTACTTCGCAATCGTTTGATACAGGAGGAAGGAGGCGGTGTAGTGAGGTGTCTCCCAGACCAGCGGGTAGAGCCCGTTTTTCATGAATTCCTGAATACCCATGTCCAGCTTGCGCGCGATCCCCTCGGCAGTCTCATCTTTGATGACGCTGTTTGTTCCAGCATCCCAGAACTCATAATCGGACGCGGTCACACCTTTGTATTGATGTGTCACGCCATGCATCACAATCGTGCCGCCGTTCTGTACCATGTACTTCAGCGCATCAACGATCTCCGGTTTGTCCGAGAGGCTCACACGGATATTCTCACTCGGATTGACATAGAACGGGATCACACCGACGAGGAACGGAATGTTGTGGCTGGAAAGAATGTCGGCGATTTCCCTGAGCTTGTCCGGATCTTCCATCGGGGTGACATCTTCAATACGGATCAGGGCCGAGTGGGATTCCTCGTGCGGCTCCTGGAGGATGTCGTGGAGCATGTCGGCAAAAAGGAGGTACTTGGTCCCGTCGTCCATGTAGGAAAAGGGGGAATCGGCAAAGTACGTGAAGAGGCCGTTCTGGATGATGTACGGCTGTTCCTTCCGCGCCTGCGACGAGGAGGCCGTGGCAAGGACCGTCACCAGGTTTTTGCGCGTGATCCGGATGACATTAATGTTCGGCTCTCCCTTGCTGAACACGCGCTGATTGTACTTCACCGAATTGAATCGGGAAACGGAGTCCACGCCGGTGACGACAAACCCGAATTTTTCCGCCATGCCGGGCCGGGAGGAGAGCTCCTTCAGCCCGGTGTTCATCCAGATAATCCGCTTGTCCAGCTTCATCACATCGTCACTGAACTTCGCAGGGACGGGGCTGACCGCATGAAATCCGTTGTAGAAGACGTAGTCATAGCGGTACATTTCGCGCGGAACGTAATCGTTGACCCCTTTGATCGTCACGGCGGTGTTGAAGTGACCGAGCAACGCGCCGAGCTGGCGCCCAAGGCCCATGGCCGGGTTCTTCAGGCTGGAGGATCCTTCGACAAGGACGAGCACGCTCTTTGGTGTATCAGCATGGGAGCGAACCGGGAGGGCAAGCAACAGGCTCAGAGCAATAAGGATGAACGATACGCGTTGTACGGTCAACATAGGGAGAGACTTCGATCAATTATATAGAATAAGCGCATTGGCTCGTTCCCGGGGCACATGTGAACTACACAGGGCGACAAGCTTCTATTTCGTGTCCAGGATAATCGGCAGGCCGTCTTTTCCCGACCCCACAATAATCACCTTCGTGTTCTGCGAATTGGCCAGCTTCTCCGTCGCCTCGATCCCTTTCCAACGCAGGAGCTGCTCACTGATTCCTGCCGCCACGATCGTCTGGAAGTCAGCGATACCCTTCGCCTCGATCCGCTTGCGGTCAGCTTCCTGCTTCTCTTTGGCAAGAATGAATTCCATCCGCTGGCTTTCCTGGTCCGCCCGCTGCTTCTGCTCAATGGCTTCGGTCAACTGGGTCGGCAGCGCGACGTTCCGCAGCGGGGTGGATTCAACGATGATCCCTCTGGGGCCGATCGTTTTCGAAAGCTCCTCCTGAATTGCCACCCCGAGCCGCTCACGCTCAGTGGAGTAGAGGGCGCTCGCCTGGAAGCTCGCCGTCACTGACCGGCTGATGGATCGGAACTGGGGCACGAGAACGACTTCCAGGTAGTCTCCCCCCGCGATCTTTTTGTAAACACTCGCAGCCGAATCCGCGTCAAGCCTGTACAACGCACTGATCTCCAGGCCGATCGTGAGGCCCTCCCTGGATAATACCTGCATCACTTCTTTGTGCTCGTCCGTCTGGATGGAAAATTTCACTACCTTGGCAAAGGGATTCACCAGGTTGATGCCGGACCTCAACGTGTTGTCTGAGACGACGCCAAAGACGTCCACAACGCCGACATTTCCTGCAGGAACCACAGTGAAGCACTGCGTGAGCGCGAGGAGAACAAAGACAACCGCTGCAAGCGCAGCAACACCGGCAAGCCCTCTGAATGTTGTGTTGTGTTGATCGACCTTGGACCGTGCCGAGCGCCAGACCAGCACTGATACCAATGCGGCAATGAGGCAAAGGATAAATAGCATGTCGAGGCTCCTTGTGTGGAAGAATAGGGGATCATTGACTTTCGCAAAAGTCATTACAATGTACGAATATTGTGGGAATTGCGGAAATGACGGTGTGTCCTAAAAGGCTGAAGTGCGCATGCACCCCCTCATTGCGAGCCCTTAAGGGGCCGAGGCCTCCAAGCATGTGAGTGGCACAAATTTTGAATCATCATTGGCGTGCGGCTTCCTTTGTATCCCTATCCCATCCTGATTCGAAAGGATCTCATATGTGACGAGCAGACATCGCGGGTGTATGTGCAAACATGCAGGCTTTTTCCCCCCAGGTAATTTCGCTTGACTGGAAGTCTCCCGCTCCCTAACTTGCTAGGGCGATTTTTGCGGAGTCTCCTGTTTGTGCTTCGGGCGACGTGCAGACCAAAAAGCTCATCCTGATAAAACAGTCCCGCATTCCAAGACCGATGGAGGGAGACTTGAAGCCCAAGAATCCGAAATTGTGGCAACTGGGTATTGCGATGCTATGGCTCTGGAGCAGCGCTTATGCCCAGGCTCAATCTCCCTCCATTCAAGAGATCATCAACGCAGTCAACCTCGATTCCTTGACGAACACGGTCAAGGTGCTCTCTGGCGAGGTGGGATCGAAAAACCGGGGCACGAGCGACACGATCCGGTCTCGGGACTACAGCCAGAATGGCCACGGCTTTGCTGTTGATTACCTGAAGGGCAAATTGGAGAGCTCTGGCCTCCCTGTTCAGCTCCAGCCGTTTACCACAATTTTGGGAGTGTCGGGGACAAACCTCCTGGTCGAACAGAAGGGAACAAGCATGCCGGGCAGAAAGTACATTCTTTGCGCCCATTATGATTCGGCCTCTGACGACTCAACCGTGCTTGCTCCTGGTGCTGATGACAATGCAAGTGGCTGTGCCGCAGTCCTAGAGGCGGCACGGCTGCTCTCACGCTATAAAACAAGCTATACGGTGGTCTATGCCCTCTGGGACCTCGAAGAATTCGGGGGATTCGGCAGCAGGATCTACGCTGACTCCGCTGCCGCTCGAGGAGACACGATCATGGGCGTGCTCAATCTGGATATGCTCGGCTGGGACAGTAACGGCGACAGCCTCATGAATATTCATGCAAGTGAAAAAGCGCAGTCGGTGGAGTTAGCGGACACCGTGGCCTTCGTCTCGCGACTTTATAGTTTTCGCCTCAAGCCGACTGTGTACAACCCGGGAACCAGTCAGAGCGATCACGCCGCCTTTTGGAGAAGAGGTTACAGTGCTGTTCTGCTCATCGAAGCCTTCTGGGGAGGCGACTTCAATCCACACGCTCACCACTCAGACGATCTCCTTGAATATTTCAATCTCAGCTACTTTCATCAACTTGCAAAGCTCGCCGCCGGATCAATCGCATTCCTTGCCGATGTCCAGGGACCGCTCGAGGTGGCCCCATCTCAACCGCTGGTGCAAGCGTTTCGCCTGGAACAGAACTATCCCAATCCGTTCAATCCCAAGACCACCATCCGCTATGGATTGCCTGTGCGAAGCAGCATACGTTTATCCGTCTATAATGTGCTCGGACAAGAGGTGGCTTTGCTTGAAGATCGGATTCAAGAAGCAGGTGAATACCAGATGGAATTTGACGGGATACGGCTCGCATCGGGGGTTTACTTCTACCGTCTGCAAGCTGAGTCCAATACAATAACGCGCACAATGGTATTCCTGAAATAGTGCCACCTTTCAAAAGGATAGAGTCAAGAGCAAGGGATCTCCCTCCCAAAACAATTGTGTTGCTCTGGACGAACTACGGTGCTCCAGAGGCGGCGCACAAGAGTCCGGGCTGGTCGACCGTTGTGACGACGGCCAGACCTTCGGCTTGCGTGCCTACTATACATATCGTCGATCTGCCGCGTGGCGGCCAGACACCTTTACAGGCTCACCTCTGGTGCCCAGTGACAGCGGGGGTACCAGTTCGTCTCATCTCCTGGTGTGGGGAAGAGACGTATCGCATGCTGGCGCAGGAGCGATGAGCGGGGGGAAGATGAAGCAACGATTGCCCGGAAAACCTAGCACCATCTGAAGAGCGTCGGGCACTACATCCGGCATTACCATCGGGTGAGAGAACTCTTGGAACGAGGCTTGAACGGCAGGGAGATTGCGCACTTGATCGGGATCGGCGAACGAGTGGTGCTCGAATACACGCGCATCGCCATGCACTTCCACCCGACCTTGGCAAAAAAGATCACGTTGAAAAAGGCAAAGAAGGTAATGCCTCGCACAGACATGTGAAGAAACCCTGACCGTGGTGAGTGCAGTTTATGCCAAGAGCAACACAAACACTTATTATAGTGACAAAGAGGCCCGACATGATTGCACAACACAGACTTTTCTTTCTCCTTGCCTTTCTTATATTCCTTCTCGCGAGTTGCAAGGAAAAATCTGGTGGTCCTACTGACTCGTCGCTCACAGGTAACCAGGTCAACATCCCCTGGCCGGGATTGGCGAGCTCGCCGTGGCCCGCTCGCAACCACGATCCTCAACACACGGGAAGGAGCGAATACCGGGGACCGCAGTCAGGACGGATGGGCTGGCTCTATGATGCAGGGTCCCCTCTCTATGCCTCTCCAGTTCTTGGCTCTAATGGCACAATTTACTTTGGGGGGTTCAACAGCGGGGATGTCATCGCTTTGACACCAACGGGATCTGAGTTCTGGAAAAGTAGTCCCGGCGGCAGTGATGGCTCTTTCATTGTAGGGAACGATGGCACGATCTATTGCTCAGCCATGAGTCCGGATGGTGCTCGCTTGTTTGCGTATAATCCCTCAGGCAGTTTGAAGTGGTCTCTTCCGGTGGCCGACCGAGGCGGCTTTGCTCCTTATACTCCAACCATCTCCAAGGATGGCGAAACAATTTACGTGCCCCACGGCATACTCTACGCTGTCAGCAAGACAGGCACCCTGAGGTGGAAGTTTGTCCCGGATTCTACTGACCAAGTGGGCCTATATCCCAGTATGTCGCCGGATGGAGCAACTCTCTATGCAGAGGGCCAAGGAGCACTGTACGCATTGGACACTTCAGGAACCCTTAAATGGAGGATCACGCCTCGCACAAGCGAAGTTGCGCTGGATAATGCGGGTAACCTCTACTTCACCCAGGGGCCAAGCGACCTGGTCTCTGCTACGCCACAGGGAAAGGAGAGATGGAGGGTAAGCGGTCTTACTAACGGTGAATACCAGGCAGGCCCTGCAATTGGCTGGGACGGAACGATCTATTTAGCCGGGAGGTCCCTCTGGGCCGTCAGCGCAGAGGGGGCAGTGAAATGGGAAGTTCCGTTGCCCGAGTTCTCCCAGGCCGTCCCGGCAATTGACAGAGACGGTACAATTTACGTCGGACGCTGCACGCTACGGTCCACCGCGGACAGCTTGAATTTCCTGGCCGTCAACCCGAACGGGACGATCAAATTCCAGGTATGTCTCCGAGGCTCAGATGGTAAAGTGCCTGATATCGATTCAAATCCTGCCATCAGCGGTACGGGCAGTATATATGTGGGATCCGATCGACCATCGAGCCGATGGTTCTTCGAGGTAAAATAGCCGGAATGGAGGTGCAGTAACGAGCATAGAGGCGGCTTTGGATGTCTAGATCGAAGGCTAGTTTGCCTTGTTCGTTTGCTTAATTTCCCGTATGTTCCCCCATGGACCCCCTCAAACCTCCAAAGCTTAAAAAGCGCGATCTCATCGGCATTGTGGCCCCGGCAAGCCCGGTGCTCGATCCATCGCGGATCGACCGGGGCGTCTCCTATCTCGAGCGCCTGGGATATGAGGTAATCGTCGGCGCGAATGTGCTGAAGCGTCACGGCTATCTCGCCGGAACGGACGATGAGCGCGCGGCCGATCTCCATGCGATGTTCCGCGATCGCAGGGTGAAGGCAATCATTTGCGCGCGCGGCGGATACGGGACGCCGCGGCTCCTGCGGATGCTCGATTACCGCATGATCAGACGGAACCCCAAGATCCTCGTCGGGTTCAGCGATATCACGGCACTTCAACTGACGTTGTGGACGACGTGCGGGCTGGTGAGCTTCCACGCGCCGATGCTCGCCACCGACATGGCCGAACCGATGGACCCCTTCACCGAAGAAATGTTCTGGCTGCTGGTGACGTCGAACCTAAAGGTTGGGTCACTCACGCTTCCCGAACCGATGGAAGCAAAGATTCTGCGGCCGGGAACGTTCACCGGGCATCTTCTCGGCGGGAATCTTTCAATCCTTGTTTCTCTCCTCGGCACTCCCTATCAACCTGCCCTTGGCGGTTCTATCCTCTTTCTCGAGGAAGTAGGGGAAGAGCCGTACCGCATTGACCGGATGCTTACGCAGCTGCAGAACGCTGCACTGCTTGCCCGATGCCGGGGAATCATGATCGGTCAATGCACGGACTGTGTCCCGAGAGATTCCTCCCGCCCGTCTCTTTCGCTTGATGAGGTTTTGAAGGAGTTCACGCTCGCATTCAAAAAGCCGGTCATCTCCAATGTTCCTTTCGGGCATGTGAAGCAGAAGATAACGATCCCTGTGGGAATTCGGGCAAGAATAGATACGCAGAGGAGGTCGATCGAGCTCCTGGAGGCGGCGGTGGTATAGAAGCAGAATCAATTCGTCAGCCGGATTCAGGTTCGACCTCCGGGAGAGAGAAAACCCGTGGTTATTTACATATCCTCGAATCCTCGCGGATGAAAACTCGTGAAAAACTCGAATATTCGCCTGTTGAATATTAGCCAGAGAACTCTTATCTTTATGCGTTCTGCGGTCTTACTACGATGTCGGGTGATATGTTGAACATTGCCGTCTTAGGGTCCGGCCGGGGTTCGAATTTTCAGGCAATCCTCACGGCATTTCAACAGGGTCGAATTCCGGGCGCCAGGATCTGTCTGGTCATCAGCAACAATTCGGGTGCCGGAATTCTGGAGATAGCGCGCAACAATTCCCTCCCAGCGGTTCATCTGAGTCAGAAGCAGTTTCCCACGGAAGATGAATTCGTGGACGCACTTCTTTCTCTGTTGAGCGTACACGGGGTGAATTTTATTGTTCTTGCAGGTTACATGAAGCGCATTCACCCCCGCGTGGTGGAGGCATATCGCCGCCGCATCATTAATATTCACCCGGCTCTTCTTCCCCGATACGGGGGACCCGGAATGTACGGGATGCACGTTCATGAGGCGGTCATTGCCGCCGGCGAGCGGCTTTCCGGAGCCACGGTACACTTCGTGGACGAAGAGTACGACCATGGATCGATCGTACTGCAGAAGACCGTATCGGTCGCGGCCAATGAAACGCCCGAGACGCTTGCTGCGAAGGTTCTTGACATCGAGCATGAAATTTACCCCGAGGCTATCCGCCGCCTGGCATCCATTGACGTTGGTAACAGTAATGAAACGTCAATGTTGCTTCATGGCAGAATTGAATCCTGATTCCACGATTGCGCTCAGGCCGTCGTTCCATCACCGTTTGCGAAAGTCAATATTCCCGGAGACGCATTGCCCCCTATTCATCGAGCTCTGATCAGCGTATCTGACAAGCGTGGGTTGTTCGAGTTCGCCGCGGCCCTGCGGGCCATGAATGTCGAGATCATCTCCACCGGCGGCACGCATGCGGCATTACGCGACCATGGCATCGAGGCGCGCACCGTATCGGATATCACCGGTTTCCCCGAAATCCTTGACGGCCGGGTGAAGACGCTCCATCCGAAGATCCATGGCGGGCTCCTCGCCCTGGACGACAACGAGCAGCACGCGGCGCAGCTCCGTGAGCATGGCATCGAGCCGATCCAGATGGTGGTGGTGAACCTGTATCCGTTCGAGCAGACCATTGCGCGCCCGGGGGTTCGGCTCATCGAGGCCGTTGAGCAGATCGACATCGGCGGACCGACGATGCTGCGCGCGGCGGCGAAGAACTATCGCCACCGCGCGGTGATCGTCAACCCGGACCATTACACCGAAATTATCAACGAGATGCGGAAGTCGGGTGGCTCCCTGTCGGAAGCGACCTGCTTCGCGCTCGCGCGCGAGGTCTTCCGCCACACATCCTCGTACGATGCCGCCATTGCCGGTTATCTCGAGAAGGCCGGCGGCCCGGAAGCGGCGTTTCCTCCCCTGCTTCACCTGGTGATGAAGAAAGAGATGGACCTCCGCTACGGCGAAAACCCTCATCAGCGGGCCGCGCTGTATGGAACGTTCGGGGAGTCGTTCGAGAAGCTGCACGGCAAGGAGCTCTCGTACAACAATATTCTGGACATCAGCGCGGCCGCGCTGCTCATCACTGAGTTCGAGGAGCCGACCGTTGCCATCATCAAGCATACGAACCCGTGCGGGGTCGCGTCGGGAAGCAGCCTGGCCGAAGCGTACGCCAAGGCATTTGCCACCGACAAGACATCGTCGTTCGGCGGGATTGTAGCAGTGAACAGGCCGCTGGACATGGAAGCCGCGCAGTGCATCAACGAAGTATTCACGGAGGTCATTATCGCGCCGGAGTATCCGGAAGCCGTGCTCGAGTTTCTCCGGAAGAAGAAGGACCGGCGCCTGATGCGCCTGAACCCCCGCTTCCAACAGCAGGCGGGCCTGCAAATGCGGGCGGTCCCGGGAGGCCTGCTGGTGCAGGAGGGCGACACGCGAAGGCAGGATCAGGAGGAGTTCAACGTGGTGACCAGGCGTGCCCCCACGCAGGAAGAAATCGCGGCAATGCGTTTTGCATGGCGCGTCGCCAAGCATGTGAAATCGAATGCCATCGTCTATGCCCGGGGAG
The DNA here is from genome assembly GCA_963809695.1 of uncultured Bacteroidota bacterium. Lineage (GTDB taxonomy): Bacteria > Bacteroidota > Ignavibacteria > UBA10030 > UBA6906 > JAGDMJ01. The sequence continues at coordinate 436,371 of CAWEKI010000006.1, read as the reverse complement.
ACAGAACGCTCGGCATCGGGGCGGGGCAAATGTCGCGTGTGGATTCATCCCGGATCGCGGCCATGAAGGCGCAGGAAGCCGGCCTGGATCTCGCAGGGTCTGCGGCAGCGTCCGATGCGTTCTTCCCTTTCCCGGACGGGATGCTGGCTGCCGTCAATGCAGGCTCCACCGCCGTGATTCAGCCGGGCGGGTCGGTCCGCGATGCCGAAGTGATCGCCGCCGCAGACGCACAGGGGATTACCATGGTATGCACCGGAACGCGGCACTTCAGACACTAGTGTGCGCTAGACAATTGAATTTTTCAGAACTTCTAATTTTGCAGAGCGCGCCAACATTATGCCTTCACAAATTGGCTAATTAATATTTCTCTTATTCCAATGGGCCTATTCTCACTCTTTTCCGCAGACCTCGCAATCGACCTCGGCACCGCGAACACCCTGATCTACATGAAGGGGAAAGGTATTGTGCTGAATGAGCCGTCCATCGTTGCCTTCGACCGCAACACCAAGAAGATCGTCGCCATCGGCAAGGAAGCCCAGGAGATGCTGGGCAGGACGCACCGGGACATCCGTACGATCCGGCCAATGAAGGACGGCGTCATCGCCGATTTCGAGATCGCGGAAGGGATGCTCCGGGAGTTCATCAAGAAGATTCACGCCAACTGGATGCCCAGCCGCCGCATTGTCATTTGCGTTCCGAGCGGGGTGACGGAGGTCGAAAAGCGGGCCGTGCGGGACTCGGCCGAGCATGCAGGCGCCAAGGAAGTGCACCTGATCGCCGAGCCCATGGCCGCTGCCATCGGGGTGGGTTTGGACGTGGAGGCCCCGGTCGGCAACATGATCGTGGATATCGGCGGCGGCACCACCGAGATCGCCGTCATCGCCCTCTCCGGCATCGTCAACGAAGAATCCATTCGCATCGCCGGCGACGAGATGAACAACTCGATCGTGCAGTACTTCAAGAAGAATCATAATATCCTGATCGGCGAGCGGACGGCCGAAGCCATCAAGTGCGAGGTCGGCTCCGCCATGCCGCTGAAGGAAGAGATCACCATCCGCGTCAAGGGACGCGACCTTGTCAACGGCATCCCGAAAACCACAGAGGCCAGTTCGGTGGAGATCCGGGACTCGTTGAGCGAGGCGGTCTCCCAGATTGTCGAAGCCGTCAAACTCACGCTGGAGCGCACTCCGCCGGAGCTCTCGGCCGACATTCTGGACCGCGGGATCATGCTCAGCGGCGGAGGCGCGCTGTTGAAGGGGCTCGACGAGCGCCTGCGCCTTGAGTCGAACCTGCCTGTGCATGTCTCGGAAGATCCGCTTACCGCCGTCGTACGGGGCACCGGCAAGATCCTCGAAAATCTCGGCCGCTATTCCAAGGTTCTCCTGAAGAGCAGACGCTACTAGTGACACGTCGATTCATCCCCCTGCTGCCTTCAGCTCTTGTGGGATAAATCGATTACGTTGAAACGGCATGAACCATGTATAAACGACTCTTCGAATTCGTTCTACTCTTCAGAGAGTATCTCCTGCTCGGGTTGTTCCTCATTATTTCTATCGCACTCCTGGCGTTCAACGAGAACCAGCAGATACGTGCTATCCGGTCGGTCGCCGTGGCGTCCGTCGGCGCCCTGCAGGATGCGCTGAGCTTCATCCCGAACTACTTTGACCTGCGCCGGGAAAACAAGGTCCTGCGGGAGCTCAACCTGACGCTGGCCGACGAGGTGAGCCGTCTGCGGGAAGGACGGCTGGAAAACATCCGGCTGCGCCAGCTCCTTGCATTGAAGGAGCGGGGCGAGCATTCGTACGTGAGCGCGAACGTGGTGGGAAAGAACCTGCAGCTGCTGCGCAACACGATCACCCTCGATGTGGGGGAAAGTGACAGTGTCAAGCTCAACATGCCTATCGTTTCCGAGAGCGGCCTCGTGGGCAAGATCGTTGCTACGAGCAGCGCATATTCCATCGGGCAGATCCTTCTGAACAGGGAGCTCCGGGTGAGCGCCAAAGTACAGCGCAGCCGCGTCGATGGCATCATCCGCTGGGACGGCGGCCCGACGCTCTCCATGCAGAACGTGGTGAAGACCATGGATGTGAAGCCGGGAGACCAGGTCATCACCTCCGACTACAGCAGCATTTTTCCTCCCGGCATTGTCATCGGTATTGTCAGCTCCACGCACGAGAATCCCGGTATGCTTTTCAAAAGCGTGGACGTCACTCCGGGCGTCGATTTCACCCGGCTTGAAGAAGTGTTTGTTGTTACCCATGTGGCGGACTCCAGCCGCGTGGCACTCGAACAGCATCTGCCCCAGTGATTATGCGGCAATCCGCCGGTTATATCCTTCTCTCCGTCCTGTTTGTCCTCCTGCAGACAACACTCGCCCGGTATCTGGCGATTGAGAGCATTGCCCCCGATCTTTTGTTGATCTGGGTCGTTTACCTGGCGCTCCGGGAGGGACAGATCGCCGCGACCACGGCGGGTTTCTTTCTCGGGCTCTTGTTCGACCTGGTCAGCGGAAAGGACGGCATGCTGGGCCTGGCAGCCCTGTGCAAAACCGTGGCAGGCTTCGTGGCAGGCTATTTCTACAATGAAAACAAGATCATGCAGATCCTGGCCGGATACCAGTTCATTCTCGTGGTCGCCGTTGCATCGATCGTCCACAATGTGTTATATTTTATTGTCTTTCTGCAGGGAACCGAGGTAGGGTGGCTCGATGCCGTGATGCTGTACGGCTTCCCAACCACCGTTTACACCGCAGCGCTGGCTCTCCTGCCCATGTTTGTGTTCTCTCGACGATCTTCACGACTTTCATGACTCTGCAAGACGACATACAGATCTACTCGAAGCGGCGAACGATGTACGTGGTGATCGGCCTGATGTTTATGCTGTTCATCGGCCGCCTGTATCAGCTCCAGCTCATTTACCGGGAAGAGTACGGGAAAAAATCGGAGGAAAACAGCATCCGGACCATCCCGAAGGAGCCGGTGCGGGGCTACATGTACGACCGGAACGGCAAGCTGGTGGTGGATAACCGCCCTGCATTCACGGTGACCGTCATGCCGTTCGAATTCGACAAGCGCAACATCGGTTATCTTTCCACGCTCCTTTCTCTGGATCCCGAATTCATCCGCGACCGGCTGAAGAAAGGCGAAGCATACTCTCGCTTTGCCCCGGTAAAGATCAAGCGCGACATCGACTTTAAGACGCTCTCGGCGATCGAGGAAAACCGGGACCGCCTGCCGGGCGTGGACTACCAGATCGAGTCCAAGCGGTTCTATACAACAAAAGCGAATGCCTCCCATATCCTGGGCTATGCCAAGGAGATCTCCGAGAATCAGCTGCGAACGATGTCGGACGAATACGTCCAGGGGGACGTCATCGGCTCTTCCGGGCTCGAGGCACAGTACGAAAAGGTCCTCCGCGGACAGAAGGGCGCGGAGTTCAGCACCGTGAACGTTCGCGGCCAGGTCATCGGCAGCTTCGACAACGGCAAGAACGACATCCCGTCGATCGCCGGGAGCGACCTGAATCTGAGCATGGACTTCGGCGTCCAGGTCCTCGCCGAGTCGCTAATGGTCAACCACTCGGGATCCATCGTGGCCATCGATCCGGCGGACGGCGGCATCATCGCGCTGGTGAGCAAGCCGGATTATGACCTGAACCTGTTCAGCGGCGTGATTTCCTCCGAGCTCTGGCGCTCGTTGAACACCGACGAATCGCACCCGCTCTACAACCGGGCAACGCTCTCCCGCTTTCCCCCGGGATCGACGTTCAAGATGATCCTTGCCCTGGCGGCGCTGGAAAACCATATCGTGCCCCCGACCTGGCGCATCACTTGCGGCGGCTCCTTCCGCCTCGGGAACAAAGTCTTCCATGATCTTCACGTGCACGGTTCGGTGGACATGGTCGATGCGATCCAGCATTCGTGCAATGTCTATTTCTATCAGCTCATGCTGAAGGTGGGACTTGACAACTGGTCGAACATGGCGCAGCAGTTCGGCTTCGGGCAGCTTACCGGCATCGACATTCTCGAGGAGAACCCCGGCCTGCTCCCTTCGACGGAATTCATGAACAGGCGATACGGTCCTCACGGGTGGACCAGGGGATTCCTCCCCAGCCTCGGCATCGGCCAGGGCGAACTGGGAGTAACGCCCCTGCAGATGGCGATCTACGCTATGATGCTTGCCAATGAGGGACACTACTATCAGCCGCACACGGTATACACATGCGTGGACAAGGACAGAAACGCCATCGATACGCTGAGGTACCGCTCGCGGACGGTTCCGATCTCACAGGCCTCCTGGAATGTCGTGCGTGAAGGGATGCGCAGAGCCGTCATGGAACCGGGAGGCACAGGAGGCCTGGCCAAGGTCAAAGACGTTGAGGTCGCCGGAAAGACCGGCACGGCGCAGAACCCCCACGGGAAGGATCATGCCTGGTTCATCGGCTTCGCGCCGTTCGACCATCCGCGGATTGCCATTGCCGTGCTGGTGGAAAATGCGGGCTACGGCGGATCGTTCGCCGCGCCAATCGCCGGCCAGTGTATCGAGCAATATCTGTACGGGCGGCTCATCCGGAACGATCGGGCGCCCCAGCCGAAGATTGCCTCGCAACCCACAGTGACCCCGGCGCCGAAACCGCCGGTCCATGCGTCAAGAAACTGATGTTCCATGACCTCAGCACTCAAAGAATATTTTGACTTCAAGACCGCCGCGATCACCTTCGCTCTGGTATTCATCGGCATCGTGTCGGTCTACAGCGCCACGTACGATGCCCGCGCCTCGGAGATCTTCCAGAAACAGATCCTCTGGGTGATCGGCGGCACGCTGGTTTTCGGCATCATCACGCTGATCCCATTCCGGCTCCTGCAGTTCATCTCCTACCCCTCCTATTTCCTTTCGGTGGGGATGCTGCTTGCAGTGCTTATCATGGGAAAAACGGTCTCCGGCTCCACGAGCTGGTTCAGCCTGGGAGCATTCCGCCTGCAGCCGTCCGAGTTCACGAAGATCACCACGGTGCTCGCCCTTGCCCAGTATCTCTCCCGTTCCGATGTATCGCTGCGGAGGTTCAAAGACCTGGCCACTGCCGCCGGGATCGTGTTGCTTCCGGTGGCGCTTATTATGCTCCAGCCTGATACGGGAACGGCCTTCATTTATATGGGGATGTTCTTCCCGCTACTGTACTGGGGAGGCGCATCCAGGTTCACGCTGCTCGCCGTGATCTCTCCGATCATCGCCGCGGTTGCCGCATTGTTCGGCACCACGGCGTTCCTCGTGGCCGTTTGCGTCCTGGGTGTGTTGCTCTACCTCACCAAGGAACACCGGATCGTTGCCGCCATCGTCTTCTCGACCACTGTCCTCGTGGGCATTTCCGTACAGTTCATCTATGACGGCCTGAAGCCGTACCAGCAGAAACGCATTGCCACGTTCCTGGACCCGAATGCGGATCCGCTGGGGGCAGGGTATAACATCCTGCAGTCCAAGGTGGCAATCGGGTCAGGAGGGCTCTTCGGCAAGGGATATCTGCACGGAACCCAGACCCAGCTGAATTTTATTCCGGAACAGTGGACCGATTTCATCTTCTGCGTGCCGGGGGAGGAGTTCGGATTTGTCGGCTCCGCCACCGTGCTCCTGCTATCCCTGGGACTGCTGGCCAGGGGGATCTCGCTGGCCTCGACTGTCAAGAACAAATACGGCAGCTTCGCCGCCATTGGCATCACCGGCGTCTTCGCAACGCACATGTTCCTTAATGTCGGCATGTCGCTCGGGCTGCTGCCCGTAATCGGGGTTCCTCTTCCCTTCCTCAGCTACGGGGGCTCCGCCCTTCTGGCCAATATGTCCATGGTGGGAATCCTGATGAATTTGTATGCTCACAGGAAAGAATACTAGTACACCGTGCTGGTCGGACGCAAGTCAGACCTGCAACGCATCCGTTCATTCCTTGTCATTAACCACCTCCCTGATCACTCATGAAACGACGAAAAGGTACACGACGCACACATCACCCCGCCGAAGTCGCTGCCGATGCGCTCCGCTGGACCTGTAAGCCTTCGCAGCTCGGAATCAGCAGTATGGAGAGCGTCGAGCCGTTGGACGAGATTATCGGGCAGGACCGAGCACTGCGGGCTCTGAAGGTGGGATTGGAAATGAAGCACGAGGGGTACAACATCTTCGCCACCGGCCAGCCCGGGACCGGACGGACCACCGCAATTACCCGCATGCTCCGCGAGTATGCCGCACGACCGGCAACGCTCCTGGACAAATGTTACGTCTACAACTTCCGGGATCCCGATTCCCCCTCCATGATCAGCCTGCCCGCCGGACAGGGAATTGCATTCAAGAAGGACATGGAGACGTTCCTCAATGAACTACAGAAGGGTATCCCCGCCGTCTTTGAGAGCAGGCGCTACATCGAGCAGCGCAAAAGCCTTCTGGAACATTTCCAGGACCGGCAACGCACCATCCTCAAGGACTTTGAGAAAAAGGTAAAAGAGAAAGGCTTCGAGGTGGTCCAGGTGCAGGGAAGCGCAAGTGCCCGCCCGGAGATCGCATTTGTCATGGACGGCAGCCCCGTGGGCATGGAGAACCTGATGGCCAGGGCAGATGCCGGGGAGATCAGCCGGGAACAGATGACCAAGCTCACGGCACAACAGGCCGAGCTCGAAGCGCAGATGGACATCATCATGCGGGAGATGCGCAACATCGAGCGCAAGGCGAAGAAATCCATCGACGACCTGAATCACCGGATCGTTGTACCCCTGGTGGAGGAACTGCTCGTGGACATCCAGACCAGGTACAGTTCTGACCCCGTCCGGGAGTTCCTGCTTGCCGTCAAGAAGGACATCCTGGAGAATCTGCCGCGGTTCCACCAGAAAGATGAGCCGCAGACCTCGGTTCTCGGCCTCCAGCTGCCAAAGGAGGAAGACACCTTCATTGAATTCCAGGTCAATGTGGTGGTCGACAATGGAGGGACCAAGGGCGTTCCTCTCATTATTGAGACCAATCCCCGTTTCAAGAACCTCTTTGGCACCATCGAGCGCTCGGTCGACCGCAACGGCATCTGGCGCTCTGACTTCCTCCACATCAAGGCCGGATCCCTCGTCAAGGCCAACGGCGGCTACCTCGTGCTCGACGCGCTTGACGCGCTCAGCGAGCCGGGCGTCTGGACGATGCTCAAGCGCGTTCTGCGCAATATGCAAATCGAGATTCAGCCCATCGAATCGGGTCTTCTCGGCGCAAGCTCCGCGCTGAAGCCGGAGCCGATTGACCTGAACGTCAAGGTCATTATGATCGGCGATTCGTACATCTACCACATGGTGTACGGCCTGGACGATGATTTCAAGAAGATCTTCAAGGTCCGCGCCGACTTCGATGTGGAAATGCCCAATGTCGAGAAGGCGATCGACAGCTACGTCTCTTTCGTCAGGACCCTTTGCGAGATGGAGTCGCTACGGCCGTTCGATGTAACGGGCGTGGTGGAGGTGGTCGAGTATGGCGCCCGCCTTGCAGGACGACAGGACAAACTCTCGACGCGTTTCAGCGTTCTCGCCGACGTGCTCCGCGAAGCCAGCTTCTGGGCGGGGAAGGCCGGGATCGAAGAGGTGAGCGGCGAACATGTGCGCAAGGCGATCGATGAACGGATCGAGCGGGTGCGCATGGTGGAAGAAAAAATGCAGGAGATGATCGCCAACGGCTCGATCCTCATCGACACCGGTGGCACCGTGGTGGGACAGGTGAACGGACTGTCGGTCTATCAGCTTGGCGAGTTCGAATTTGGCCGGCCCTCACGCATCACGGCGAAGACCGGCATGGGCAGGGCAGGGATCGTCAACATCGAGCGCGAGGCGGCGATGAGCGGCCCCACGCACAACAAGGGTGTTCTCATCCTTGGAGGATACCTGCTCGGGAAATTCGCACAGACCAAGCCCCTGGTGCTCAGCGCGACCGTCACGTTCGAGCAATCGTACGGCGGCGTCGACGGGGACAGCGCCTCGTCGACGGAAGTATATGCCATCCTCTCCAGCCTGTCCGGCATCCCGCTCCGGCAGGATATTGCCGTGACCGGGTCGGTGAACCAGCATGGCGAGATCCAGCCGATCGGCGGAGTCAATTTGAAAGTGGAGGGGTTTTTCGACGTCTGCAAGGCACGGGGACTTTCCGGGAAACAGGGCGTCATCATTCCCCATCAGAATGTGACCGAGCTGATGCTGCGGCATGATGTCGTAGACGCGGTCAAGGAAGGCAAGTTCCACATTTATGCCATCCACACGATCGACGAAGGGGTCGAGCTGCTCACCGGCAAGCCAGCAGGCGCGCGCCTGAAATCCGGCAGGTTCACGCCGGGGAGCCTCAATGACCTGGTGGACCGGAAGCTTGCCGAGTTTGCAAAGAAAAGGAAGAAGTTCGAAGAATGAGGAATGATGAATTTCGCAGACATGCTCATGAACTCGTCGATTGGATGGCCGACTACCTGGAGCATGTCGAGTCGCACCCTGTGAAGCCGGCCACAAAGCCGGGGGAGATCGTCCGTCAGCTTCAGGAGCATCCACCGCTCCGGGGGGAAACTTTTGCGGCGATGTTTGAGGATTTCCGCAACATTATTGTCCCCGGGATGACGCACTGGCAACATCCCTCGTTCTTTGGCTATTTCCCGGCCAACACCAGTGAGCCATCGATCCTTGCAGAGATGCTGACTGCGACGCTCGGGGCTCAGTGTATGAGTTGGGCGACCTCTCCTGCCGCAACGGAGCTGGAAGAACGCATGATGGAATGGCTCCGTGAAATGATCGGACTCCCCGTCGGCTTCACAGGTGTCATCCAGGACACCGCATCCACGGCCACGCTCTGCTCCATCCTGACCGCGCGCGAGGCAAAGTCGGGCTACGACATCAACCGCCATGGCTTCGAGGCCACCGGACACCGTTTCACCGTGTATTGCTCGACCGAGGCCCATTCATCGATCGAGAAAGCGGTCAAGGTCTCGGGGATCGGCAGGGACCAATTGCACAAGATCCCGGTCGACGCCAGGTACGCTATGGTACCGGAGGCGCTGGAGGAGGCAATCCGCGTGGACATCGATGCCGGCCAAGCTCCCCTGTGCGTCATTGCGGCGATAGGCACGACCGGCTCGACGGCCATCGACCCGCTCCGGGCCATTGGGACCATCTGCCTCGACCATGGGATCTGGCTCCATGTCGATGCGGCCCTGGCGGGAACGGCTCTTGTGCTGCCGGAGTTTCGATGGATGATCGACGGCATCGAAGCGGTCGATACGTTCGTGTTTAACCCCCATAAATGGATGTTCACGAACTTCGACTGCTCCGCATATTTCGTCAAGGACCCCGGAGCTCTCGTCCGTACGTTCGAGATCCTGCCGGAATATCTCAGGACTCCCGAGGGGGATCGGGTGAACAACTATCGCGACTGGGGTATTCAGATGGGCCGGCGTTTTCGCGCGTTGAAGCTCTGGTTTGTACTTCGTAGCTTCGGTGTCGCCGGCATCCAGGAAAAGGTCCGGCGTCACCTCGAACTCACACAGGAACTTGTCCGGAAGATCAAGGCAGCAGGGGACTTCGAGATCCTGGCTCCCGCACCGTTGAACACGATCTGCTTCCGGTACAGGCCGCTTCACATCACGGACGAAGACGAGCTCAACCGGCTGAACGACGAGCTCATGCAGCGGCTGAACGCGACCGGGAAGATCTTTCTGACACACACGAAGCTGAACGGGCACCTTGCGCTCCGCTTCGTCATCGCGCAGACGAACGTGGAAGAGCGGCATGTGCGGGAGGGGTGGGAGATGATACAACGGATGGCACGGACATAATCATGGTCCATTATCAGCTCTTCGAACAGCGAACGAACTAACGGGAACAGCAGACCCCATGATCCTCACTGACACGAAAATCCTGGAAGAGATGAAGAAGGGGACGATCGTCATTTCCCCCTTCGACCGGAATTGCCTCGGGTCAAACTCTTACGATGTTCACCTCGGCAAGCACCTTGCGACCTACCGCAACGAGATCCTCGACGCCCGGGAACACAACGAGGTGGATCACACCACCATCCCTGAGGAAGGGCTGGTTCTGCTCCCGCATCGTTTCTATCTCGGCGTCACGGAGGAATATACCGAGACCCATAGCCACGTCCCGTTCCTTGAAGGAAAGAGCAGCATTGGCCGCCTCGGCATCGATATCCACGCGACAGCGGGAAAGGGAGATATCGGGTTCTGCAATACCTGGACGCTGGAGATCTCCGTAAAACAGCCCGTCCGCGTCTATGCGGGCATGCCGATCGGCCAGCTGATCTACTTCGAGATCTCGGGCGCCATCGGAACCCCCTACGGCACAAAATCCTCCGCCAAATACAGCGCCAGAACGGACAGGCCGGTGGAATCGATGATGTGGAAGAATTTCAAGTCGAAAACGTAGGGGCAGAACATATCATGCCCTTACTGGCATCCCATCCAAATTCCTCTATTTTTCCGATGAGGGACACTGGGTCCTCAAGCAGCTCAACAGTGAGCTGTGGCATAAGATGAACATTGCACGCGTGAATGATGACGTGGGGGCCTTCAATGGTCGACACCAAGTTCTAGGCCCCTCCTGAACTCTGCTCCATCCTCCAGAGAACTCTTCCGCTTTTCCAGTGTTATACTGGTACAACCCAGGTTTTTTTTGCTTATTTCCCCCTGGATTCCTTTCCGTCCCAAATCACGAGAGGTCGTTTCATGCTCGGACATGAGACAGGTATGCAACAACTTGAACGACTCGGGCTGCGTAACCTGGGGAACGTGTATTGGAATCTCACCACGCCCGCTTTGTATGAAGAATCTGTCCGGAGAAGGGAAGGATGGATCTCGCATCTTGGCCCGCTTGTCGTGCACACGGGGCACCATACCGGACGATCGCCAAACGACAAATTCATTGTCCGTGATGCCTCCAACGAGGAGAAGATCGCCTGGGGAAAAATCAACCGGGCAATGGAACCCTCCAAGTTCGATACGCTCTATGCCAAGCTCACCGCCTTTTTCCAGGGAAGAGACCTATTCATCCAGAACCTCTACGGTGGAGCGGACCCGCGCTACCGGATCCCTGTCCGAATCATCACGGACCACGCCTGGCAAAACCTGTTCGCTCGCAATCTGCTGATCCCTCCGGAAGAGCCGATCATCCATTCAGCCGCCGAGACGTTCACGATCATTGACTCGCCGCGCTTCCATGCGACTCCGGAAACGGACGGCACCAACTCCGAAGTGTTCATCGTGCTCAATTTCACCAAACGGATCGGCATCATCGGTGGGACGACCTACGCCGGGGAGATCAAGAAGTCGGTCTTTACGGTGCTCAACTATCTCCTCCCGGATATGGGGGTCTTCCCAATGCACTGCGCGGCGAACGTGGGAACAGCGGGTGATGTGGCGCTCTTCTTCGGCCTCTCCGGCACCGGCAAGACCACGCTCTCGGCCGATGCGGAGCGGCTGCTCATCGGGGACGACGAGCATGGCTGGAGCGACGCGGGGATCTTTAATTTCGAAGGGGGGTGCTACGCCAAAGTGATCCGTCTCTCCGCAGACGCCGAGCCGGACATTCACCGGACAACGAGGATGTTCGGTACCGTTTTGGAAAATGTGATCGTCGATTCCGCGACGCGCCACATTGATCTGAATGATGCTTCCCTCACGGAAAACACCCGAGCAGCGTATCCCATCAGGTACATCCCCAAGCATGTGCAGTCCGGCATGGGGACCCATCCCAAGAATGTGATCATGCTGACCGCCGACGCCTTCGGCGTCATGCCGCCGATCTCCAGGCTCACTCCTGAACAGGCTATGTATCACTTCCTGTCGGGATATACAGCAAAGGTGGCCGGGACAGAGAAAGGCGTGCTCGAGCCGCAAACAACGTTCAGCACCTGTTTTGGCGCGCCGTTCATGCCGCTACCGCCAACGGTCTATGCACAGCTCTTGGGCAAAAGACTCGCAGAACACAAGGTGACTGCCTGGCTCGTGAACACAGGATGGACCGGTGGATCCTATGGCGTGGGAAACAGAATCAAGATCGCCTTCACCCGGGCGATGATCCATGCCTTACTCAATGGTTTACTGAAGGACGTTCCGACTGTGCTGGATCCGGTTTTCGGCCTCTACGTGCCGGAGAGTTGCCCGGGCGTTCCCAACGAGGTCATGAACCAGCGCGATACCTGGACGGACAAGCATGCCTTCGATGCAAAGGCAAAAGAGCTTGCTGAGAAATTCAAGCAGAATTTTGAGCAGTTCGCGTCCTCGGTGAGCCCGGAAGTGAGAGCTGCAGGACCGAAATGAGGGGTCAGTGAACATGGGCAAGACCTATAAAACCTGGGGGACGGACATCGACCCCGCAGCCGCGGCGCAAATGGACGCGGCGATGGGATTGCCGGTGACCGTCGCGGGCGCACTCATGGCCGATGCTCATGTCGGCTATGGCCTCCCGATCGGCGGCGTGCTGGCCACCGACAATGCCGTCATTCCTTACGGCGTCGGCGTGGATATCGCCTGCCGGATGATGATGACGATCTTTGATGTGCCACCCCGGGTTCTCGGATCGGAGCATGACCTCTATAGATCGGCGATCGAGAAGAACACACGCTTTGGCGTCGGGGCTGAGTGGAAGCAGAAGAAATGGCATCCTGTCCTGGATGAAAACTGGAGCGTCACGCCCGTTACCGCCGACCTGAAGGATAAAGCGCACAAACAGCTCGGCACTTCCGGATCTGGGAATCACTTTGTCGAGTTTGGAGAAATTGTTTTTGAAAAGGATGCGGCCGGACTCAGGGCGGGTACGTACCTGGCGCTGCTTTCCCACAGCGGCAGCAGAAATGCGGGAGCACAAGTAGCAAACTACTATACTCGGGCTGCCAGGTCGCTTCATCCGGAGTTGGAAGGAGCTGCGAAGAACCTCGCCTGGCTTCCGCTCCGTGGCGACGGCGCCGAATACTGGGCCGCAATGGAACTTATGGGAGCTTACGCCTCGGCGAACCACCATGTGATCCACGATTCGATCGTTCAGTATCTCGGTCATCCCGTATTGAAGCAGGTTGAAAATCACCACAACTATGCCTGGCGGGAGCGGCATCAGGGACGAGAGGTGATCGTGCACAGGAAAGGGGCCACCCCGGCAGGTGCGGGAGTCCTGGGCATCATCCCGGGCTCAATGGCGGCTCCCGGTTTTCTCGTGGAAGGAATGGGAAATCCCGCATCGATGAATTCGGCCTCGCACGGCGCAGGGCGGCGCATGTCAAGGAAGGAAGCCCGGAAGCGGTTCACCTGGAAGGAAACAAAGGACTATTTGCGCCAGCTAAACGTTGAACTCATCTCGGCCGGCCTGGACGAGGTCCCCTGGGCCTACAAGAACATTAGCGACGTTATGAACGCGCAACTCGACCTTGCCCGCCCCATTGCGAAGTTCATGCCGCGGCTGGTCAAAATGGCGCCGGCAGGAGAAATACCGGAGGATTGAAAATCAAGAAGAACTCAAGTCCAAAGTCCACAATGTCTTACGTCGCCTCTACCTCAACCCACACCTTCCTCCCTGCTGCCGTGATTGCCCATCGTTTGATGCCCTGTGCATCCTCCCGACACACGACGTATCCACCTTGAATCAGACTCTGGAGATGAGTTTCGATGAACGTCCGGTCCAGGCCCGTCTGATGGTGCAACCCGTCAACCGTGCGCCACGCGTACCTTCCGGAGGCAAGCGCAAAGAGCACTTCGCTCGTCTCAGGATCCAGCGATTCTGCCCCGTTTACTTTTTTCAGCTTCACTTCTTCCGAGGCCGCTTCGGTCTCGCGCAAGAGGATTGGCATCATCGCGTCATTGAGCTCCTTGCTCAACCGCTTTGCTTCTAATGCTTCTTTGAGGATCTTATCCGAGAGCGAACGGATGAACGCCGACGAGGTGATTGCGGCTATCAGGCAGAAGCCCACAAAGACCAGAAGCTTGCCGGCATCCTGGTCCAATTGCCGCATCAGGTCACTGGAAATCATATTGAGGAAGAGAGGCACCAGGAACGATGCCCCGATGCCAACCACGAGGCTGCGAAGAATGGAGCTCTTCTCCGGACTGTCACGCCGCTCAATGAAGTAATTGACAAGGCCGCCGAAGGCGCCGGCGAGCATCATGATGCCGAGGAGTGTCCAGATGTTGGGGATCATGGCTTCACCCGAATGTGGCGAATGCGCTATAATATGAAGAGCAGCGAGAAAAGTCAACATCGGGGAGAAGGCTCTGGGATTGCAGAGTCTGTCCACCACCTTGCTTTAGGTCTCGCCAACCCGAAATTTTCATCAGTATGAGGAAGCGAATAGAGAGCACTTGCGGCTTATGTTTCGCTTCTTTCCCTCGGAAATCTGCCCAAAAATATGTATCTTTTGTAATGAATCTCCTCGGAATTCGCCACATAACACTGGTTTGTTCCAACGCCCGGCGGACAGTGGATTTCTACACGCGCGTCCTGGGCTTCCGGCTTGTGAAAAAGACAGTCAATTTCGACGATCCGGGAGCTTACCATTTATACTTCGGCAATGCGACTGCGAGTCCCGGGTCATTGCTCACCTTCTTCGAATGGAAAGACCTCTCCAAAGGACACTGGGGGATTGGCACGACACATCATGTTGCACTGATCGTTGAATCGGGTGACGCCCAGTTGAAGTGGAAGCGATGGCTGCAGGACCGTGGGGTGAAAGTGACAGGTCCACATAACAGAAGTTACTTCACGTCCATCTACTTCACCGATCCTGACGGGGCGATCCTCGAGATTGCCACGCGCGGTCCGGGCTGGACAGTAGATGAACCACAGGATACGGTTGGAACCACATTTGTCACTCCTCCCGAACAGTTACTGCGAGATCACCGGGATGATGCTGCGATTGCTGCAACCGTCTGGCCTGAACCGATCGGGGAAATCACACCCGACATGGCGCTTGGGGGAATCCATCACATCACCGCCATCGCCTCCGACATTGAGGCGACATCGGCTTTCTATACTGCTGTGCTCGGCATGAAGGTCGTGAAGAAGACCGCCAACTACGACGACCCGTCGGCACCACATTACTACTTCGGGATTGGAGAGGGCGCGCCGGGGACCGTGATCACCTACTTCGGCTATGCGCCCGATCAGATGCACCGGGGACGGATCGGGACCGGGATGACGCATCATTTTGCCTTCGGCGTACAGGACGACGATGAGCAGATTGCCTGGCGTGAACGGTTGCTCTCCTCCGGCGTGGAGACCACGCCGATAATGGACCGGAGGTATTTCCGGTCGGTGTACTTCTGGGATCCTGACGGCCACATGCTGGAGATTGCTACCGTCGGCCCGGGCTTCCTGGTCGACGAAGCCCCGGAAGCACTGGGCACGCATCTCTGCCTCCCTCCCTGGCTCGAACCTGAGCGCCAGTCCATCGAATCCTCCCTGATGCCCCTGAACGGGCAATGAAGACCATCGCAACATCACTGGTGCATCGCGTGCTGGTGCCCGAGCACTCCCCGGCAGCTGTCCATCCCACGCTCATCATGCTGCATGGCCGCGGCGCCGACGAGGAGGATCTTCTCGGCCTTGCTTCATTCCTGGACGACCGGCTCCTGTGCATCAGTGCCCGCGCACCCTTTGCTTTTCCCTCCGGCGGATACACCTGGTACGATATCGGCCAGGTGGGGGTTCCACTCCCCGGGATGTTCGACGAAAGCTACGCAAAGCTTGTCACCTTCGTGGACGATGTCCTTCGCCACTACCCCGTCGATCATTCGCGCGTCTACCTGTTTGGTTTCAGTATGGGGGCGGTCATGTCCTACGCCCTGTCGTTGACCAGGCAGGAGCTTTTCCGCGGCGTCTCGACGAACAGCGGATACGTCCCGGAAGGAACCAAGCTCCGTTTCCGGTGGCAGGAGCTTGCCGGTAAAGAATTTCATATCGCCCACGGCGTTGAGGACCAGGTGATTCCCGTTCAAATGGCCCGGCGGGCAAAGGAACTCTTTGCGGCGTCGAACGCGACAGTCGCCTACCGGGAATATCCGATGGACCACCAGATCAGCGAAGAGAGTCTGGCTGATGTCGCGGCGTGGTTCAAGAAGTCCCTTGGTACACCCTGAGCTTCATTTTCCGGAATAACCAGGAGATATTTCGTGCCCCACAATGAGACCCTGCTGTTTGTTCTTTTCACGATAGCGATTCTTGGCCTTCTTGCTCTTGACCTGGGAGTCTTCAACAAGAGGCCTCACGCCATTGGCACGAAAGAAGCCGCCCTCTGGAGCGTTTTCTGGATCGCGTTGTCGCTTCTGTTCAATGCCGGGGTATTTTTCTTCGCGGGGCCGACCGCCGGATTGGAGTTCCTGACAGGCTATCTGATCGAGAAGGCGCTTTCCGTCGACAATATTTTCGTGTTCATCATTATCTTTTCCTATTTCGGCATTCCGCCGAAGTTCCAGCACAAGGTTCTCTTCTGGGGCGTCGTTGGGGCGCTGGTCATGCGCGGTATCTTCATCGCGCTGGGGGCCGCGCTGATCAGCAGGTTTGAATGGGTGCTCTACATCTTCGGCCTCATCCTTCTGTACAGCGGCTGGAAACTCATGTGGCAGAAGGACGTGGAAGTGCATCCGGACCGGAACGTCTTCATTCGGCTCGCCCGCAAGTTCTTTCCGGTGGACCAGGGGTACGATGTGCCCAGGTTCCTCGTTCGCAAGCACGGAAAAATCCACATCACGCCATTCCTGCTCGTTCTGATTACCCTCGAAACCACCGATGTGGTCTTTGCCGTTGATTCCATACCGGCAGTTTTCGGGGTGACGCGCGATCCGTTCATCGTCTATTCCTCCAACATCTTTGCCATCCTGGGCCTGAGGGCGCTGTATTTTCTCCTCACGGGTGTGATGCAGAAGCTGGAGTACCTGAGCACCGGGCTCTCGGCCGTGCTGATCTTCATTGGGCTGAAAATGCTCGTCAAGGATATCGTCCACATTCCCATTATCGTTTCGCTGGATGTGGTGGTGTTGATCCTGGCCGGATCAGTGGTGGCGTCACTGATAAAGAGGAAAAGGAAGAGCACGATTGATAAGGAATAAGGCCCGCAAGGATCGTCTCCATGCGGGCCTTTTCTGTACTGCCACTCAGTTCAACGGCTAATCATAGATCGTCGTGAGCTGCGGCGGCTTGAGAGTCGGGGGAGGGGCATTCTCCGCGGGTTCCTGCGCGTCGCGCACGGCCATGGCGGTCACATTGACGATGTCCGCCACTTCGTTGCCGGGGATGAGCAGGTAGACCGGCTTGCGCATGCCGAGCAGGATCGGCCCGACCGGCTCCGCGCCACCTAGTTTTGCAAGGAGCTTCTGCGCGATGTTCGCCGACTGCAGGTCGGGGCAGATCAGAACGTTGGCGCCCCCCTTGAGCGAGCTGAACGGGTAAATCGTCTCGAGGATCTCAGGCACCACGGCTGTGTCTGCCATCATTTCACCGTCGACCATGAGGTCAGGCGCACGGCGCTTCACGAGCTCTGCCGCACGGGCCATCTTCTGCGCGGACGGATGCTCCGTGCTCCCGAAATTGCTGAATGACAGCATTGCGATGCGCGGCTCGATGTCGAAGCTCCGCACCTTTTCGGCGGTCAGGATCGCGATATCCGCAAGCTGTTCCGGCGTGGGGTCGAAGTTGACCGTCGCGTCCGAAATGAACCGCACGTCATTCTTGAAGACCAGCATATACATGCCCGCCACAACCGAGATTCCCGGACGTGGCTTGATGACCTGGAGCGCAGGGCGGATCGTTTCCGGATAGTGCTGCGTGAGCCCGGAGACCAACCCGTCGGCGTCCCCGGTATGCACCATCATCATGCCGTAGTAGTTCGGCCGGCGTTGCAGAAGATTGCGGGCATCAATGCGGGTAACGCCCTTGCGCTTCCGCATTTCGTAGTACTTGCTTGCATACTCGTCGAACTTCGGAGAATTGACCGGCTCTACGATCTCCACGCCGTCGAGGTCCAGTTCCAGCATCTTCACTTTTTCCTGGATTACCTTCGCGTCGCCGAGCAGGATTGGCCGGGCGATCTCTTCGTCAAGGATGATCTGGGTGGCACGCAGGATCTTTTCCTCGGTGCCTTCCGGGAAGACGATGCGCTGCGGGGAACGCCGGGCCTTGTGGATCACCATGCGCATGATCTCCTTAGAGCGGCCGAATCGGCTCTCCAGCGAATCACGATAGGCTTCCAGGTCCTCGATCGGTTTGCGGGCGACGCCGGTTTCCATGGCGGCCTTCGCAACCGCTGGGGCCTCCCAGAGCAGCACGCGCGGGTCAAGCGGTTTGGGAATGATGTAGCTCCTGCCGAAACGGATCTTCTCGCCGCCGTAGGCTTTGATGACCGAATCCGGAACGTCCTCTTTGGCGAGCTTCGCAAGGGCATGTGATGCGGCAAGCTTCATCTCGTCATTGATGGCCGTCGCCATCACATCCAGCGCGCCGCGGAAGATGAACGGAAACCCGAGAACGTTATTCACCTGGTTCGGATAATCCGAGCGGCCGGTCGCAATCACCACGTCTTTGCGGGCGTCAAGGGCGTCCTCATAGCTGATCTCGGGATCCGGATTGGCCATGGCGAAGATGATCGGGTCCTTTGCCATGGTCCGGACCATTTCCTTTGTCAGGACTCCTTTGACGGAGACGCCGGCAAATACATCGGCACCCTTCATGGCATCGGCCAGCGTGCGTGCCTTGGTGTCGATCGCGAAATATTCCTTGTACGCGTTCATCCCCTTCTCGCGCCCTTTGTAGACCACCCCGTTGGTGTCACACAGGATCAGGTTCTCCCGCTTGACGCCAAGCGTGACGTAGAACTTGGCGCAGGCGATCCCTGCCGCACCCGCGCCGCTGAAGACCACCTTGACTTCATCAATTTTCTTTCCGACGATCTCCAGGGCGTTGATCAACCCGGCACCGGAAATGATCGCGGTCCCGTGCTGATCGTCATGGAACACCGGGATGTTCATGGTTTTCTTGAGATGCTCTTCAATGTAGAAACATTCCGGGGCCTTGATGTCCTCGAGGTTGATCCCGCCGAAAGTCGGCTCAAGCGCTTGCACGATCTTGATGATCTCATCAGGATCTTTACAGTTCAGCTCGATGTCGAACACGTCGACGTCCGCGAATCTCTTGAAAAGCACTCCCTTCCCTTCCATTACCGGCTTGCCTGCCATCGGGCCGATATCGCCGAGTCCCAGCACGGCTGTGCCATTGCTCACCACCGCAACAAGGTTTCCCTTTGCGGTGTACTTGTACACATCCTCGGGGTTCGCCGCGATCTCGCGGCACGGCTCGGCAACACCGGGGGTGTAGGCCAGCGACAAATCACGCTGGGTGGCACACGGTTTCGTCGAGATCACCTCGATCTTTCCCCTCCGTCCCAGGCTGTGGTAATCGAGAGCATCCTGCTTTCTGATCATGGCCATGGTCGAACTCCTTCTCATGTACTCTGCGAAACTAGGAATGTAACAAATGGAGTGGCAAAGGTTATGCCACAGGCAGACTCCCTCTATGATACGGAGGAACACTCTCTTGATGCCTCCGCACTCCATTCTTCTCACTTTTGATAAGCGCAGGGGGTCATTTCCTATTTCGGCGAATTCTTGATTTTCAGCCCCTTTTTCGTTAAACTGAATAAACCACAGCGTACCAAACTTTGAAGTGACGCAGTCCCATGCCGTCAGAAGGGCTTGCGGGTTCCGAATCCCCCCTCCGGCTCCCGGACAGAGCCAAAACCTATAATCGCACCAAACTTATCGCCGGTGTCAGCTCGTCCGTCGTGTCGTTCATGTTGCTGGTCCTGCTCGTCTGGCTGGACTCGACACGGCACATTGCAGAACTGGCATGGGCTATCGGCTCCTATCGCTACCTGGCGCTGCTGCTCTTCACGGCGATCGTGGGACTCGTGCAATCCCTTGTGACGCTCCCGATCGGATTCTATTCAGGCTACATTCTTGAGCATCGCTACCATCTTTCCAACCAATCGCTGGGGCATTGGGCCTGGGAGCGGCTGAAAAGTAGCCTCGTGGGCCTTCCTCTGGTTGCCGGTATTCTCATGGTGGTCTATTACTGTCTGGACACATTCGGGGATGCCTGGTGGCTCCCGGTGAGCGTGATCCTTTCGCTTGTCTCGGTCCTGCTGGCGCGCATTGCACCCATCCTGTTCATGCCCCTCTTCTATGAGTTCGACCCGCTGCCGGACGGTATGCTGAAGGAACGGATCGACAAACTCTGCACGGATGCCGGACTGAAAATCGAAGGAATCTTTACCTTCAACCTGAGCAAGAACACGAAGAAAGCGAATGCAGGATTCACGGGCATTGGGAAGTCGAAGAGGATCATCCTGGGAGACACGCTGGTGAGCGACTTCTCCGATGAGGAGATTGAGACGGTTTTCGCGCATGAGCTCGGCCACTACAAGCACCGGCACATCGTGATCGGAATTGTGACCGGCATCCTTTCCACGTTTATCGGGCTGTTCGTCACATCCCTGCTGTATGCATGGTCCATTGCGGCCTTCGGCTTTGCTTCCATCACTGATCTTGAGGCACTGCCGCTCCTGGCGATCTGGCTTTCGCTCTTTGGCCTGATCACATCGCCGATCAGCAATATGATCTCGCGCAGACACGAGCGGCAAGCTGATGCGTACGCCGTGGAAGTGACGAACAATGGAACCGCGTTCGCGGCTGCCCTCCGAAGACTGGCTGCCACGAACCTGGCGGACCCGGAACCGCATCCGTTGGTCGAGTTCCTGTTCTACCGGCATCCATCGATCGCGAAACGCATCCAGCTTCTTGAGTCGACCTCGTCATGAAGACTCTGCTGGGCCTGGCGCAGTTTACCATTGCGGCGGCCTTCTCGCTTTTTATGGGCTTTCTCGAGATCCTGTGCCTTCCGATCGACAGGCGCCGAGGAAGACTCTTCCATACCCTGGCGCGCTTCTGGGCGAAGACCGCGCTTGCCATTTGCCGCGTCCGCGTCCGGGTGAAAGGATTGGAGAATCTGGACCCGAACCGGAGCTATGTGTACGTGTCGAACCACGCAAGCATGTTCGATATCCCGGCGATCCTGGCGTCAGTACCGGATCAGATCAGGATCGTCTATAAAAGAGAACTGGAGGTCATCCCCTTCTTCGGCTGGGGATTGAAATGGGGACACTACGTCGGGATCGATCGCGGGAGGAGCAGCAAGGCAATGAAGAGCATAGAGGAGGCAATCGGGAAAATCCGCAACGGCCAGTCGTTGCTGCTGTATGCCGAAGGAACCAGGACTTTGAATGGCAAGCTCCAGCCGTTCAAGCGGGGGGCCTTCAACATTGCCGTCCGGGCGGGTGTTCCGGTGATCCCCTTGATCGTGAACGGAAGTTTCAAGATCCTCCCCAAGCGTTCGCTCGTCATCAACCCCGGCGAGGTGGAGTTGGTGCTGGAGAAGCCGATCGTTATCACCGGCGAGTCCGGCCGGGAAGCGGAAGTGCATCTGATGGAACAGGTGCACGCCGCTATCGAGTCGCAGTACATTGATCAATCGTCCGGAGAAGAATCCCCATGCCTGTGACCGTACACGATGTGGAGCACGTGGCAGCGCTCGCCCGTCTCTCCTTCTCCGAAGAGGAAAAGCATAAATTGACGGCGCAGCTAAACGAGATTCTGCGCTACATGGAGCAGCTCAATACGCTCGACACGAGCAATGTGGAGCCGCTTTCGCACGTGATCGAACTGCAGAATGTTTTCCGCCAGGATCTGCTCCGGCCCAGCCTGCCGCGGGAAGAGGCGTTGAAGAACGCGCCCGCACATACAGAGGAGTTCTTCAAGGTGCCCAAAGTGATCGGAGACCGCTGACGATGCCAGGCTCAGGCCGCACGGTGGCGATCATTCCCGCCCGGTTCGCCTCACAGCGCCTGCCGGGTAAGCCTCTTGCGGACATCTGCGGGAAGCCGATGATCCAGCATGTGGTCGAGCGAACACGCCAGGCAAAGCTCGTGGATGACGTCGTGGTCGCTACGGATGACGCGCGCATCATGGACGCCGTGAAAGCTTTTGGCGGCCGTGCCGCCATGACTCCGGCAGACCTTCCCAGCGGCACCGACCGCGTCGCATTCGTCGCACGGTCCATGCCGGAGGCTGAACGCATCGTGAACGTGCAGGGGGACGAGCCGCTGATTGTGCCGGCGATGATCGATGAAGCCATCGGGCCCCTTGCTGCCGACCGCCGGATCGTGGCAGGGACTTTAGTACGAAAGATCGACACCCCTGAAGAACTGTTAAGCCTCTCGGTGGTCAAGGCGGTCCTGGACCGGGACGGATATTGTCTCTATTTTTCCCGTTCCACGATCCCCTCCGTCCGCGATGTGCCGATGTCCGATTGGCTCGGGATGGGCGTTCATTACAAACATGTCGGGCTGTATGTATTCAGCCGGGAATTCCTGATGCGCTACACCGAGCTTCCGGCGACGCCGCTGGAGTCGCTCGAGAAACTGGAACAGCTTCGCATCCTGGAACATGGTTATCGGATCAAAGCTGTGGTGACAGCGCACAATAGCGTTCCGGTGGATACGGCGGAGGATCTGGAACGGGTCCGAAAGCTAATGCGAGGCATCTCATGACAGAACCGCGACGAACCGTGATCGCATCACTGCGAGCGACTTTCTTTCGCGGGATTGGCGTCATTATCCCGCTGGGCCTGACATACTGGGTTTTTCGTGCATTGCTGAACGGGGTCGACGGCATCCTGTCCCCCGTTCTCGAAGGGTGGATCGGGCGGAGCGTTCCCGGCCTGGGGTTCATCAGCATCCTGGTCATCATCATGCTGGTGGGCCTGCTGACGCGCAATCTGGCGGGCAAGCTGCTCTTTGCCTGGTTTGAGGACGTGCTGCTGAAAATTCCGCTTGTACGTTCGGTCTACAGCGCCATCAAAGACCTGGTCGGCGCCTTCGCAATGGGCGGCAAAAGCAAGACGTTCCGGCAGGTCATTTTGTTTGAGTACCCGCGCCACGGGCTCTACTGCGTCGGGTTCGTGACCAACGAGATGTCCTACGTCAGCCCGGAGGGAGACGTGAAGAAATTCTTCAATGTGTACATTCCGAATCCTCCCAACCCCACATCAGGATTTCTGTCATTGGTACCTAAAGAAGAAGCGATCCAACTGGACCTGAGCGTTGAAGAGGGGTTGAAGCTGGTGCTCTCCGGCGGCATAATCGTGCCCGGCGACCTTACCAGCAAGCCCGTCTCGTAAACATGCATTGGTGCACCCGGCCGCTGGCCAAAAGTCAGGTTGTGCAACGACACTAGAAAGAGGGTATCGCATTGGCTCGACGACATCAGACAAAATACATCTTCGTCGTGGGGGGCGTCGTCTCGTCCCTCGGCAAAGGCATCGCCTCAGCATCCATCGGTCTTCTCTTGAAGCTGCGGGGGCTGCGCGTGACCATCCAGAAGTTCGATCCCTATCTGAACGTCGACCCGGGGACCATGAACCCGTTTCAACATGGCGAGGTGTATGTCACGGACGATGGCGCAGAGACCGATCTGGACCTCGGGCACTACGAGCGCTTCCTGGACATCACCACGACCAAGAACAACAACTCCACCACCGGGCAGATCTATCATGAAGTGATCACCAAGGAGCGCCGCGGCGACTACCTCGGCGCTACAGTCCAGGTGATCCCGCATATCACCGATGAGATCAAGAGGCGCTTTGAAATTCTTGGATCAACCGGAGAGTATGATGTGGTAATCACGGAAGTGGGAGGCACGGTGGGCGATATTGAGAGCCTGCCGTTCCTGGAAGCCATGCGGCAGTTCATGTTCAAGCTGGGGGGTAAGAATGCCATGGCCATTCATGTGACGCTTGTGCCGTTCATCTCCTCCGCCGGGGAGATCAAGACCAAACCGACACAGCACAGCGTCAAGGCACTGCTCGAGCTGGGGATCCAGCCCGATATGCTTATCTGCCGGTCGGACCGGGTGCTCTCGCGCGAGGTCCGGGAGAAAATTGCGCTCTTCACGAACGTGCAGCCGGAATTTGTCATCGAAGGGCGGAACATGTCCACGATCTACAAGGTGCCCCTCGGGTACGCAGAGCAGGAAGTGGACGAGCTGGTGCTGGAAAAGCTGGACCTGACCTGCCCGAAGGCAAATCTGCGCGAGTGGAGAAAGCTGGTGGAGCGGATCGACAATCCGTCCGGTTCCGTGCGCATCGGGCTCTGCGGCAAGTACACGGACCACCAGGATGCGTACAAGAGCATCACTGAGGCGTTCGTCCACGCAGGTGCAGCCAATAACGTCCGCGTGGATCTTACGTGGGTGAAGGCAGAAGACATCGAGCGGGATGGCGCCGAGCCGCACTTGCGCAACCTCTCCGGCCTGCTGGTTGCCCCGGGATTTGGCGAGCGGGGCATTGAGGGAAAGATCCAGGCCGTCAACTACGTACGCACCAAAAATATTCCCTTCTTCGGCATCTGCCTCGGGCTGCAGTGCGCGGTGATCGAATATGCGCGGAACGTCTGCGGCATGCCGGATGCCAACAGCACCGAGTTCAAGCAGACCGAGCATAATGTCATCGATATGATGCTCGAGCAGAAGAAGGTAAAGGATTACGGCGGCACCATGCGCCTCGGCTCTTTCCCGTGCAAGCTCGAGAAAGGGACGAAGGCTAACAAAGCCTATAAGAGCGAGTTGATCCATGAGCGCCACCGTCACCGCTATGAGGTAAACGACGCGTTCAAGGAGCGGCTGAGAGAAAAAGGCATAATCTTCAGCGGCATCTGCCCGGATAATGGTCTGGTGGAGATGATCGAACTCCCCGATCATCCGTGGTTTGTGGCCGGACAGTTCCATCCCGAGCTTAAATCGCGGGCGACCAATGCACATCCGCTGTTCCGGGAGTTTGTCAAAGCGGCCATGACGTACCAGGAGCAAAAGACGAACGCTGATTAACTCGCCTACCCCCTTCTATTCTTCATCGTTCATGCATCCCCGCGCTGAGTATGTTCAAACAGAAGTTTCCTAACTGGACCGCATCAATCTAGGATAACTTGTATATGGCCAAAACCCTCACACTCAGGCCCATCGGCTTCATTCGCATCCAATACAAAGACAAATCCACAGCGCCGCGACAACCCGGCATGGCTGCCGAGAACACCGTCGGGGAGATCAGGGGTCTTCGCCACACGATGCGGAGGCACACAGGGGGTTTCATAAACGGTTCCGGTAAAGGGACTGAACGCCAATCGACGTACGTGTCCGGACTGACGAGAAAAATGGCGGGAGTGATGCGCAGCTTGAGTTATGCTTGTAATAGTCCCGGAAGTGTCGTATTCTACGGTAATGCATAACATTACGCTCATCATGGGCATTGCCCTCCTCGTGCTCGGGCGAAAACTGTTCTGGTTGTTCGTCGGGGCGATCGGTTTTCTTGCCGGGATGGAATTTGCCTCCGCCTATCTCCAGGGGTATTCGGAAAACATTGTGCTGATCGCCGGCGTGGTGGGCGGGGTCATTGGCATCGTGCTGGCCATCTTCGTGCAGAAGGTCGCGGTGCTTGCCGGTGGCTTTATCGGCGGCGGATACCTGGCGCTCAACCTCGTGCAGAGTTCCTTCCAACAGCAGGCGGGCCACTCCTCCTGGATCGCGTTCGTCATCGGCGGCATCCTCGGGGCAATCCTCGTGAGTATACTCTTCGACTGGGCGCTGATCTTGCTTTCGTCGTTTGTCGGAGCTTTACTTGTCGTCCAATCCATCGGCCTCAGCCCGAGCGCTGCGCCCATTGTCTTTATCGTGCTTGCCGCGGCGGGCGTGTTCGTCCAGGCATGGATGAAGCGCAAACCTCGACCAGCATCCCCATGATGCCGGTCCTTAAACGGATCAAGCGGATCATTATCGGCATTGTCGGCGCAACGGTATTGCTTATCGGGGTCGCGCTTCTCGTTCTTCCCGGCCCGGCATTTCTCGTCATCCCTCTCGGCCTGGGGATCCTTGCTACTGAATTCGTCTGGGCCCGGCGGCTTCTCCGCAAGGTCAAAGAAAAGTTCACTCGCTCCAACAGCACGCAATGAGTCCTTCCGGGGTTATGCCGACTGTCTGAACGCGCCGTGCGGCAATTTCGATGGTGTCCCCACACGACAGAACGCAGACGAAGTGCATCTCCGGTCTCGTTGATTTTCTCTCCCCAAATCGCTACACTGATAGAAATTACTGCCTACGCTGATGCGACTTCAGTTCCAGGGGGCTGCGCGTACCGTCACGGGCTCCATGCACATGCTGACGGTTCAGAACCGGACGATCCTCCTGGATTGCGGTCTGGTTCAAGGCAGACGCGAGGAGGCACGTCAGCGCAACAGCACGTTCCCGTTCGACCCCTCGTCCATCACCGCAGTTGTGCTTTCTCATGCCCATATCGATCATAGCGGGAATCTGCCAGGCCTGGTGCGGCATGGTTTCCGGGGGCCGATTTACTGCACGAAGGCAACGCAAAACCTGTGCGAGGTCATGCTGAAGGACAGCGCTTTCATCCAGGAGCGCGATGTCGAGTTCATCAACAAGAGACATCAGCGGAAAGGGATCGGGCCGGTCGCACCGTTGTACACCCGGTCCGATGTCGAAGCCACGCTACCACTCCTGCGGGGCATAGATTACAGCCAGACGTTCGAAGTGTCCGACGGCATTCAATGCAGGTACGAAGATGCCGGACACATGCTTGGGTCTGCATCACTGGCCCTCGCGCTGAAGGAAGAGTCATGCACCCGCCACCTCGCATTCACCGGCGACCTGGGTCGCCCCGGGCTTCCCATACTCCGGGATCCCGTCTTCATTGGCGACGAGGCGGAATTTCTCATCAGCGAAAGCACCTACGGGGGTCGGATCCATGCTCCCGTCAGCGACATGGACCAGCAGCTCCTGGATCCGATCCAGCGCACGGTCCAGCGCCGCGGAAAAATCATCATCCCCGGGTTCGCTGTGGGCAGGACCCAGGAACTGGTCTATGTGCTCCACAAGCTCAGCGTCGAAGGAAAGATCGATTATCTTCCGGTGTTCGTAGACAGCCCGTTGTCCGTGAACGTGACGGAAGTGTTCCGCAAGCATCCGGAATGCTTCGATGAGGAAACCAAAGCCATTCTTGCGTTGCCCGACCACAACGACCCGTTCGGGTTTGAGCGGCTGACCTACATCCGGGACGTCGAACATTCAAAAGAGCTGAACGACCGCCCGGGACCCTTTATTGTCATCGCCGCTTCGGGGATGTGCGACAACGGGCGGATTGTCCACCACCTGGCCAACGGCGTGGGGGATGCCAGAAACATGATCCTGATCGCCGGCTACCAGGCGGAAAACACACTCGGCAAGAAACTGGTGGACAAGCAGCCGGTGGTCAACATCTTCGGGGAACCGCACGAAGTGAGGGCGGAAGTGGCAGTCCTGAACTCCTTCAGTGGCCATGCCGACCACAACGAGCTCCTCTCCTACATCGGCAAGTTCGATCGCAAGCGTATGAAGCGGGTCTTTCTCGTCCACGGGGATCCTGGCCAGGCCGAGAAGCTTTCGGGGGCTCTGCAGGGGGCGGGATTTCCGCAGGTCAGCATTCCTGCTCCTGGCGATGAAGCAATCCTTTGCTGACGGCACATCGTATGATTCGGCAGCTCACGGCATATCGTATGCTGCTCGGCCTGCTCACCACGGCCATGGCATGGAGCCAGGATGCGCAGCACCCCGATGTCACGCTTCAGCCAGCCGACACGCTCCGGCTGCACAACTCCGCCGGAATTCTCTTTGACCGCAGCCTCAACACCTTCAACTGGATCGGCCGTGCATCCGTCGACACGACCGCCGGTCGAACGCGCTTCAGCTTGAACGAACTCTATTCTTCCAACGTCATCCTGGTCGATGCCCCGGGCGGACGCAAACTGCAGAGCAACCAGCAGAACATCGGCATACGCATCAGTCATCCGCTCGTTGACAATCTCTTCGCGGCCACACACTGGTCTTCGCAGATCTACTCCGACGACCGTGGCGCCGGGCTCGGGAACGCATCCATGAATTCCCTGCTCGGGGGTGTGGCCTATCTTCCTTTCCGATCCGTCTCCGTCTCCCCCATGGCCGGCTACCGGTGGGATAAACAGGCCGACGTGCGCGACAAGGGACCATCGCTGCAACTTGGGGCCCAGGCCGAGAACCTGAACATCGATGGATATCTCTTCAATGCGGCAGGGCAGTTGCACACGGACAACCTTAATCCGCGCAAGCTTGAGAGCCACTTCGGACGGGTATCGGTGCAAAGGCAGTTCACGCCAAGCGCCCGCGACAGTCTGGACTTCGGCGCGGCGAGAAACCGGCGGGAGTTCTATGTTTCTGGAGATAGCACCATTGAAAGCCGGCTGGAGAATATATTCGCATTTTCCAATCTTCTGGGCTACGACATCTTCCCCCGTGTCGCGGCATCATTCTACTTCGGGCTCAACACCAGGGGACTGGACAAGGACCTCCGCTACACAAACGCTCCTCCTCCTCCCGGGCAATTCAACACGCATATCGATGAGCTTCGCCTGGAGACGTTCTTCCAGACGGCGTACCGTTCCCGCGACGGCCAGACCGGGGGGTTCCTTCGGTTCGCCTACAGCGAGCGCGACGAGACCCACGCGATCAAGCTTTCCGGCGACACCGTACCGAGGCTCTATGCGGAAGCGAGTGCACAAGAAGAATCGAAGAACAACATCTCCCGGCAGACCTCTCTTTTTGGTGCCCTGGATTTTCCCCTTTCTCTCTCGGACCATATCTTTCTCTCGGCCTCCGGCCGGATACTTCGGTATGACACTCCCAGCCCGCTCAACGTAGAGGACCGGGACGAATTGCTGGTTGTGGCCAGCCTCGGCACCCGCCACCATGTGAGCCGCTACCTGGACCTGGACGTCACACTGGACGGCACGATAAGCCACCTGGTGTACCTGCTGAGCGACCGGAGCGCGAACAACAACATCAACCGTGTGCTCCGCCTTTCCCCCCGGACCACCTATCGCCCGTCCTCCTCCTTCATGACAATGAACGCCTTCGAGGTCCTGGCGAACTATACAGTGTATGATTTTGAGCAGCAGGTGGCACTGGTAAAAAGCTTCTCTTTCCGACAGTTTGGGTGGATCGATTCCTCCTCCGTTCAAATAACCAGCAAGATTGGGCTTGACTTTTTCGCATATTTAAAGCTTTATGAGCGGGGGCAGCTCAAATGGACAGAGTTCAGGGAGCGGATGGAGAATTCCTTCATAGAAAAAACGTATGTTGTGCAGGCACGGTTCTCGCCCGAGCCGGGGTTGCTTTTTGCAGTAGGAATGCGGTTCTTCAGCCAATCGCGCTTCGCATACCCGCCGGCGGGCAAGAGGATTGATCTCTATCTGCGCAGCGCAGGTCCAACCTGTCTCATCGCTTGCGACGTAGGGCGCTATGGCCAGATCGGTCTGCGCGGATGGTACGAGGAACGGCGCCAGGCGGACGGCACCAGAAAAGGTCTCACCAACATGACCATGAACATCCTCATGAACTTTTAACGGACGGACGGGTGACACAACAACAGATTGAATTCCGGGCGACCATTCCGAGCGATCCCAAGAACGTCAGAAAGGTTGAGGCTTTCCTTAAAAAGGTGAATAAGGGCGTTCACTTGGACGAGATACAATTCCACAAGCTCATGGTCTCGTTGACGGAAGCCGTCAATAATGCGATCGTCCACGGAAACAGATCGGATAGGGCAAAGAAGGTCATACTGAAATGCGAGTGTCTGCCCGGTTGGCTGCTCCTCATTATTGAGGATCAGGGAAAAGGATTCAAGCCGGACCACGTGGAGAACCCGCTCAAGAAAAGGAACCTCCTGAAGGAAAGCGGTCGCGGGATCTTTTTGATGCGGACGTTGATGGACAAGGTAGAATTTCAGATGACTGCATCAGGACTTGAGGTGCGTCTCTGGCTTGCCTTGAACAAATGAGAGGGCCTATTCAGTACGAGGGTCAGTTTCAGTGAGCCCCGGTCCGGATCGCGACAAGCTCGCGCAGTTGTCCTTCCCCCTCGGGATCGGGCTCTTCCAGAAGACGGACAATGGCATTGGGAGTATTGGAGAACCAGAGGCTGTAGTAGAGCGACGACCCGGTAAGATCCACCTGGTAGGTGGGGAAGACTTCCGTCACGCCGTCAACGGTGGCAGAGTAATATTCCGATGCTCCCACAACGTTCCCGAAGACCGTTTCCTCTCCCAGACTGTCTATTGATCCCACCGTCCAGGTTCCCGTCGTGCCAGCCGAGAAGGATGCCACCAGATCCCACCGGGGAAACAGGTACCTTCCGAAGCGTTGCCTGGCGATCCGTGCAAGGAATCCATAAATGGACAGGTCGCCGGCAGCCGATGTACTGAGATAGAGGGTGTCCCTTCCGCCGCTGCCGGTGACTGCACTGTCGGCAATCACGGTCACCCCGCTCATGCCCTGGTAATCCGCCCCGGTTCTGAGCACACGCCAGATGCTTGTCGTTTTCGCCCGCACGACCTGCGGATAATTCTGATCGAGGGTCCAGGTGTTATACACAAACTGCATGCCCGCAGCGAAGCTAAGGGTGAACGGCAGCGGTTGCACCTGGGCAGGGCCGGTTTCGCCACCCCGGCAACCTCCCGCCAGGGCCGATAAAACAAAAAGGAGGACAACGTAGAGAACCTCCGTCGCTTGCCGGTTCCCCCGTGTCCCCCCCGCTTCCCTTTCCTCGTTCGTCCTCCCGCCGCTGTTACAGCTTGAGCTTCCCGATTGATTGCTTGACATCGTCTGCCGACTTGTTGAGTGCTGCTTGCTCGTCCGGATTCAATTTGATTTGCAGGATTTCTTCAATCCCCTTGCGGCCGAGCTTGACCGGCACACCCGCATAGGTGTCATGCAAGCCGTATTCACCCTGCAGATACGTCGCACAAGGGAAAATTCTCTTCTTATCTTTCACGATCGACTCAACCATCGCCACGGCCGACGAGGAGGGCGCATAGTAGGCACTCCCCGTCTTCAGGAAGTTCACGATCTCAATGCCGCCGTCGCGCGTGCGCTTCACCAGCCGGTCGAGCGTTGCTTTGTCCATCAACTCCGTGATCGGGATGCCTGCCACAGTCGAATAGCGGGGGAGCGGCACCATGGAGTCGCCGTGACCGCCCAGCACGAACGCGCTCACATCCTCGACGGAAACTTTCAGCTCCATCGCGATAAAGGAGCGGAACCGGGCGGCGTCCAGCACCCCAGCCATTCCGATCACGCGGTGGCGGTCGAACTTGCTGACTTTCAGGGCAACATAGGTCATGACATCCAGAGGGTTGGAGACGACGATGATGATCGCATTGGGCGACTTTGCCACGCTTGCTTCGGTGCAACTCTTGACAATGCCGCTATTGGTGTTCATCAGATCGTCCCGGCTCATTCCGGGTTTGCGGGCAATGCCGGCGGTGATGACGATGATATCCGAACCGGCAGTTTCATCATAAGTGTTCGTGCCGATGACCCTGACATCGGTCTTCTCCACCGGCGTTGCCTCGTAGATATCCAGCGCCTTGCCCTGTGGGACACCCTCCAGAACATCCACAAGGACGATTTCGTTTGCAAGTTGTTTGTCGACCAGCCGTTGTGCCGTGGTAGCTCCCACATTGCCTGCACCGATGACCGTGATTTTCATAACGCGTCTCCCGAAAGTGCTTGTGATGGGACTGGATGAACGTTGAGCTGAAGGTTCAAATGGAAAAGTCCCGCCAAGTCGGCAGGACAGTTTCATTTTTCAATGGATGAGGAGAACTATGCCTTAGAGGGCAGTACGCTTACGACTTTCCGGCTCTTGCTGTACTTCTTGTAATGGACGAAACCGTTGATCTTGGCGAAGAGCGTATCATCGCCGCCGATGCCCACGTTGAGGCCCGGTTCGAACCGCGTGCCGCGCTGGCGCACGAGGATGCTTCCGGCGGGCACATTTTCACCGCCGAAGCGCTTGACGCCGAGACGCTGCGCATTGCTGTCGCGGCCGTTACGTGAGCTGCCAACACCTTTTTTGTGTGCCATAACTGATCTTCCTACATGACGATGTTTGTAATCTGCACGCGGGTATAATCCTGGCGGTGACCCTTTTTGACGCGGTACCCCTTGCGCTTCTTCTTCTTGAACACGATCACCTTCTTTCCCCTCACGCCGTCCACAATCGTTGCCTCAACCGAGGCTCCGGTCACCAGGGGATGCCCGACCGTGATTTCCTTGTCGCTGCCAAGAAGAAGAACCCGGTCGAACTTCACCTTGTCGCCCGGCTTTTCTTTTCGGGTCGGCACAAGGATCTCGTCGTTGCTGGTCACCTTGTACTGTTTCCCGGAGATTTCGACTACTGCGTACATCTCACCGTTCCTTATTGAGGGATGAAAAGATCCCGAACCACGCGGATTAATAATCTACGAAAAATCTCTTTGGAAGTCAAACAAAAAAGCCGCATACCTCATGGAGTTTTCTCTCCAAAAAGAAGCCCGATAAATCGGGCTGCTCTGCGACATTCTGACCATTTGCTAGTTGAAATAGGAATCGATTGCCTCTTTATAGCCCTCTGTTCCGATGATCCTCAGCAGGAAGAACTCATCCACCCTTGCGTAGTCAAATTGCAGGAATCTCCCCACCTGGTGCTCAATTGCTAGCAGGTCCCGCAGGGCTTGGTGAACAAGCTCATCCGGGCCGGAGAAGAGGAAATCCTTCCCGTTCAGGATCTCCCGGGTGTGCACCAGATGCTCCTGGAGAACCTGCCGGGCCCGCATGTACCGCTGTGACTCTTGCGGATCGCGGACCGATGCAAGCACTTCATCGATATGGGAGGACCGGGGGTGCGTCATTGCTAGTTGGTCTTAGATGACAGGAGCCTCAGGCCGTTCAAAATGACTATAAGCGCGGCACCATCGTCTGCCAGGACCGCCATCCAGAGCGTGGCAACGCCTGCTACACTCAGGGCCAGGAAGAGCAGCTTCACCGCCATGGCAAACGCAATATTCTCACGCACAACAGTCATGGTCTTTCTGCTGAGCCGCAACAGGACCGGCAACATGGACAGATCGTCCCGCATGAGCACAACGTCCGCCGTCTCGAGCGCCGCGTCCGATCCGTTCGTACCCATGGCGATCCCGACGGACGCTGCAGCCAGCGCGGGAGCGTCATTAATCCCGTCGCCCACCATGGCCACGGAGCCGTAGCGCTCCCGCAGCTCCCGGATGGCTTTCATTTTCTCGTCGGGAAGCATCTCCGCGCTTTGATGCTCAATGCCAATCTCTCCCGCCAATTGTCCGACCGCGGTGGCATGATCGCCCGAGAGCATCACCATGTGAGAGACGCCCAGTTCCCGGAGCTGTAAAACCGTGCCGCGGCTCTGGTGGCGCGCGGTATCACGGACCGCAACGATGCAGAGTGCTTCCTGCTCCTTGCCCAGCACGATTGTGGTCTTTCCCTCCCGCGCCAGCTCTTCGAGGCGATGGCGAACATCGGCGTTGCAGAACCTCCGGTCCTCGCACAATCGCTGATTACCAAGATAGTAGGTAGCCCCGCCGATCTTCGCCATGACCCCTTTCCCGGGGATCGCGGTGAACTCCTCGAGGACCTGATGCTGGCAGTCCACTCCGGCGCGGGCCGCTTCCCGCAGCACCGCCGAAGCAAGATGATGCTCCGAGCGATGCTCGATGGCCGCGATGATCTCCAGGAGCTCGTCGCGTGGGTGCGAGTTCAAGGGAATAACGTCCGTGACGTTCGGCTTTCCTTCCGTGAGCGTACCGGTCTTGTCAAACGCAATGGAACGGACCTTGCTCAGGGTCTCCAGGTGTTTTCCTCCCTTAATAAGCATGCCGCGCCGAGCCGCGGTGGTCAGGGCGCTGACCATCGTCACCGGTGTGGAGATGACCAGCGCGCATGGACAGGCAATGACGAGCATGACCAGCGCCCGGTAGAGCCAGTCGATGAACGGCTGACCGAGAAGGAGCGGCGGCACCACCGCGATCCCGAGGGCAATCACCAGGACGGCTGCGGTGTAGAGACCGGCAAACCGATCCAGAAAGCTCTGGACAGGCGCCCGCTGGTGCTGCGCCTCTTCGATGAGATGAACGATACGCGCAAGTGTTGTGTCCTCAAAGGCGCGGGTCACTCTCACCGTGAGCGCGCCACGGTCGTTGATCGAGCCTGCGTACACCTGCGAGCCCGGGATTTTCTCCACCGGCGTAGATTCTCCGGTGATCATAGTCTCTACAACCCCGGACATTCCCGTTTCCACCATTCCGTCAAGCGGGATGCGCTGCCCGGGCCTGATCATCAGCAGCGCCCCCGGTTGCACCGTCTTGGCCGGAACGGCCGTCTCTGCGCCATCGCGGATCACATCGGCCATCTCCGGGCTCAGGTCCATGAGCGAACGTACGGCCCGCCGCGTACGGGTCGCACTGTACGATTCAAGCATGACAGAGAGAGAAAAGAGCACGATGACCGCCGCTCCTTCGCTCCACTTCCCGATGATGACGGCACCAGCAACGGCGACGGTCATCAGGACATTCATGTCCAGCACCCTGGCGCGGAGCGCCTTCAGTGCTTTGCCGAAGATGTCCCATCCTCCCACCAGGATTGACGCGAGCAGAATACCCCGGGAGACAGCGAGCATGTTCTCCCATCCGTCCAGCACGAGGCCAGCAAGCAACAGCAGCGCCGATATTCCCGCTATCACGCCCTGGCGGTGGCGTTCCCAGAACGCTTCCTGCGGGGCGGGGTGGTCCATGGAGCGCGCATCGAACCCCGCATCCTTCACCCGGCTCACCACTCGCTCCTCGTCCACGTCGCCTCGAACGGAGAGCTCGGACGTTGCCAGACTGAATGAATACGCTCCAGCGCCGATCGATCCGTCGAGGCACTTGCGGAGGACCCCTTCCTCCGTGCTGCAGCAGACGCCTGAGACGACAAATGTCCTTCTATCCTTCTCCACAGCTTCTTCCCTTGCGCCTTTTTTAGCTCGCGGCGCGTTGCACACGTTTACAGCGCACCCTCACTCTTCCGCCACATGCCGTACACCCATCTGGATGAGCTCCTCGATATGCTCATCGTCGAGCATGTAATACGTCATCTTGCCTTCCTTCCGGTACGTCACCAGCCGCATGGCCTTCATGATCCGCAGCTGATGCGAGACCGCGGATTCGGTAAGGTCGATCAGCCTGGCAATATCGCTCACGCAGAGTTCGTGCCGGGACAGGGCAAGACAGATCTTCAGCCGCGTCACGTCGCCCAGCATCTTGAAGATCTCGCTGAGTCCCATGAGCGTTGCATCATCATGGATCGCCCTGGCGGCCCGGATCGCATGGCTCCGGTGCACGAACGCTCCTTCGTCGTTGAAATCCCGTGTTGTCATCGTTTCCCGTGAACGATTGAACAAGTATTCATGTGTTTTCATAATACCAAGGAGGCGGGACAAAAGCAAGCACCTACATCCCGTCCGTCCCATCGGCAACCGGATGCATCTCCACGGGCTGCTCATGTCCGGCCGCCGTGAATCTGCTTTCCAGCGTTCCGAGAGTGTTCTTGGTAAAGGCATAAAGGCGTTGCGAGGTGAGAACGCAGAAGACCATGAAGAGTGCGCCGCCGACCAGGTCGATCACATAATGATAGCGCTGATAGACGGTGGCAATGATGAGGAGCGTGCCGGTAATGTAGATGAAGTAGCGGGAACGTGCATTATACTTGCCGCTCAGGTACATCAACACGAGCGTCATCATCGTGTGGCCGCTCGGAAAGACGTCGCGCTGCGTTGTCGCCAGAGCCACATCGTTCGAGACGTCCATCACGACTGATTCCCCGGCGTTGACGAACCACCGCAAATATGGGGTGAGCCACACGCCGGGCAAGTCTCTGTCCAGTGCCATGAAATCATGCAGCGTGAAGCGCGGCCCTACGGCGGGGAGCATAAAATACCCAAGATACGACAGGAAAAAGCCGTACACACAGGTGAACATGAAGTAGTGGAACAGGTCCAGGTTGTGCCGTCGGTAGAGCTCATATCCCAGGATCAGGAAAAGCAAGTAGAACGCCGTGTACGCAAGCTGGAGAAGCTCGGTCAGGAACGGATTCGCAAACTGCATCAACCAGTGCGTGGGATCCACGCCAAAGATCCGGCGGTCGATCGCAATCAGGACATCGTCATAATAGCGGCCAAAATGTATCGGCTTGATCATGAAGTAGATTTCCTTGAAGGAAAAAAAGACCGTCGGCGCGACGTACCAGTCATGCACGACACGGATGATCTTCGAACCGCAATGGTGCCGTGCGAACCCCAGCCAGAAGACGAATCCCGTTGCAGCGAAGTTGATGGCGACCAGCTGCCACCAGTAGGCAATGCGCTCGGAGAAGACAACGTTCAGCATCGTCAGGAGCGCGAGAAATCCGATGACAAGGATGTCGGCCGAATGGAGATTCTGTGTGAGCTTGCGGATATTCATATGGCAACCGGCTTTGTACGATGCTCCTCAGCCGGATTCCCGGGGATGAAGACGATCGTGGGCGTGCTCATAAAGTGCATTGCTGAGTTCAACACATTCTTCGACTGTCAGATCTTCCGGGCGGCGCTGCAGGAAGGAGGAGTCCGCCACAGCGGCGGCCGGGTCGTCATCCAAAAAATACCGGAGGGCGTTACGAAGCGTCTTTCGGCGCTTCCCGAATACCGACCGGACCATCCTGCGGAAGAAACGCTCATCGCGCAGTGCATACCGGGGACCGTCCAGCATCACAAGCCGCACCACCGAAGACGTCACATCCGGGCGAGGGTGGAACGATCCGGGCTGCACGTCAAAGAGGATCTCTACATCCGCAAACAACTGGCAGAAAACCGAGAGGGTGCCGTACGCTTTTGTCCGCGGGACGGCCGCCAGGCGCCTGGCCACTTCCTTCTGCATCATCATAGTCAGGTCGCGCACCCGGCGGCGGTTGTCGAGCACGTGAAACAGTATTGGACTGGTAATATAATACGGAATATTCCCCACAACGCGGAGCCGCTCCGTGCTCAGGGCAACGGCCAGCGCATCAAGGTCCACGGTCAAGATATCCTGGTGGAGCACCTGCACGCCGGGACCCTCGTACAGCCCCCGCATCCGCGTTACCGCCCGCTCGTCCAGCTCCACCAGGACAAGCTTCGCGCCGGAAGCGACGAGATGCCTGGTGAGAGCCCCTTCCCCCGGCCCGATCTCCAGCACGACATCTCCAGGACCGGGATGAACGGCATCAACAATCTTGCGGGCAATCCGGTCATCCCGCAGAAAATTCTGCCCGAGCGACTTCCTGGGGCGCAGGCGCCCGGACTCGTCTAAGGCGTCACTATTACTTTTTGAAGATGCCTTTGAGCGCATCCTCCGCCTTTTTTCTGAGCTGATCGGTCGCCTTCTTTGCTTCGTCCTCCAGCTTCTGCTTCGCCAGTGCCTCGGCCTTTTGTTGTGCGGACTTCGTATCGAGCGAGACTTTGGGATCATCCGATGTTCCGCCCACAGCAAAATCGAGCTTCAGCCTGCCGCTCTCGTCTTTGAAGAGAGCAGCGGCCTGTCCCGCAAAGCCGGGAAGGTTCACCTTCCCCGAGGTGCTCTGCGACAGCAGCATTGTCATACCGTAATCGAGCGATCCGTCCAAGCCTTGCGACCCGTTGACCGTGTAGTCGGCATCCAGGGCGTGGATCTTCAGGTCCTTGATGATGATTCGTCCGTCCGCAATTGTGAAGCTGTTCCCCCAATCCTTGAACTTGATCGTCTCGAGATCGGGTAGCTTGAGCAGCGAGGCAATCGCCTGGTTCACCTTCACGCCCGTGACCTGGCCGTCTGCGATCTGCACGCGCCCCTGGCCGTTCAGCATGGAGGGAATGAGTCCGAGCGTGTCGTTCAATCCCCCCTTCATTGTCGTGTTCATCGTCATCTTGCCGTTGAGCCGCTCCCCGAACGACGTGAAGTGCGGCAACAGAGAATGCGACTCGACCCCGTTGATGTCCAGCGCGAGGTCAAACAGCGGGTGCTTGGGATCCTTCAGGTTCAGAGAGCCCTTACTGATGGCCGATCCGCCAAAACCGTTCAGGGAGAAATTCTGCATGGTGATCACGCCGTTTGCGATCCTCATCGCTCCCCGGACGTTCGTGAACTCGAACTTCTCCATCGTGAGCGTCCCGATCGCGGCGCTGATGTCCATGTCCACGTTCGGCAAAGGGACGCCGGACCGGGGGTTCTTGGCAGCGGCGGTGTCTTTCGTAGTCCCCTTCTGATCTTGCTTGTCAGAGGGCATTACATCCGCCGTGTAGAGATGGTTCGAGTTGAGCGTCAGGTTCGCCGTCGGGCGAGGGAGCGATTTGTCCTCGGAGATCATCGACAGGTAATTCCTGAGTGCGAATGCAAGCGTCAGGTCCGATTTCCCGAGGTTCATCGAAAGCCGTTTTGCCTCCACCTGCTGGTTGTTGAAGGTGATCGCGCCCTCCAGATTCTTCACCGGATTGACACTGGCAGGAGTCTTGATGGAAACACCATGGAACTCCATCGTGCCC
The DNA here is from genome assembly GCA_963809695.1 of uncultured Bacteroidota bacterium. Taxonomy (GTDB): domain Bacteria; phylum Bacteroidota; class Ignavibacteria; order UBA10030; family UBA6906; genus JAGDMJ01. The sequence goes on along the minus strand of CAWEKI010000006.1, from coordinate 397,791 downwards.
GACCCTCTCATGGTGCTCGGTTCCTTCACTTTTCCTGCCACATTCACGTTCGCGGACATCCGCCCGGCAAGCTCTGTGCCCGGCTCCAACGGATAGTACTGTCCCACCTCGGCCAGGTTCAGCGAACCGTTGAGCACCATGGTGATCGAAGGGTTTTCGAAGTCCACCATGTCCATCGTGGCGCTGATGGGGTTGTCTCCGAGGTTTGCAGAAAATTTCTCGAGCTTGAACTCCTGCTTCGTTTTCGCCCGCGTGAATTCCGAAACAATGTTGATGTTCGTGATCGGTTTCGGAAGCTTTGCGTACTGGATACTCGCATTGGTCGAAGAAATCTTCCCGCTGATATCCGCCTGCGTGGAGTCCGTGACGGTACCCTTGATTGCCAGCATCACCTGCGCCGTGCCGTTCCCTTTCAATCCCTCCGCCTTTTTCATGTACTCCTTTGGCACCAGCGAGAGCAACTCGGTAATATTGAGCTTATCCGAACTCACGGTGAGATCAAGCACCATGGCCTTCCCGCTTACATCCGAAACCTTTCCCGACACTTTGAGGGCCATATCCTGAACCGTCATATCTCCCTTCTCCACCGTAACGACATCCCTGGAGAATGAATAGTCAATGCGGTGGTCAAGCGTCAGGCGGAGGCCGGAGATGAGGGGGGCGCTGACCGTGCCGTAGCTGAAGTCAGCAACAGATGCCTTTCCATCGACCGTGATCCCGTCCGAGCTTCCTTTCATGTTCATGGTGTTGTCGAGCCCCCGCACCCTCATCGCGGAGTTTTGCTTGTGATCGAGGTAATCCAAAGACCCATTGACGATCTGGAAATTGGACAGGAGGAAGCCTGCCATGGAGGATGTGGACTTGGTTGACGAAGATTTCGCCTCGAGATCGGAGGATTGGGTCATATCCCCGTAGTTCGTGACGCCGGCCTTGTTCGTTTCCACGAGAAGTCTGGGCTGTTCAAGAACTATCTCTGTAACTTCCACTCCCCCCTTCAGGAGAGGCATAAGGCTGACCCTGACCGACAGCCTGGACAGGGTAAGGAACGGCGTTTGGGAAAAGCCGTCTCCCTTCCTGTTGGAGAGGGAGAATCCGTCCATGTCTACGCCGATCGAGGGAAAAACCGAGAGGCTGATATCATTGAGAGCCACGGAGCGGTGCGTTGCCTGTTCGATCTGGGGAATTACCAGTGCCTTCAGACGGTCGGAGGTAAAATATGCTTTCAGGGCTATGACAGCCCCTACGATGAGGATGATCGGGATGCTTACAATGATCAACCACACCTTTGCTTTTCTGCTCAGCGCCATCGCATCACCCGTTCGCAAAAGAAGAGAAAACCCCCAATCTTAAAATATAGATAAGACCGCAGGGAATGTCAATCCTTTCACCCCCGACGACGGGGAATGTCGTCGCCCAAGATGACAGAAATGCTCTTTCCCAGCATCCATCATCGGGATCCCGGAAAGCAGGAGAGAATCTCTCTTCGGACTGTTAACGCGGGCAGGGGCCGACATTTAGCGTGCAAAGGAGCTATGCCCTCTACCTTTGCTGTAACGCTCAGCAAGCGACAGCGCTTCTCGCCGTGTGTTCTCCAGTTTCGTTGATTTTCAGGCTGGAAATGGTTAGTTTAAAAAGATGATATTTCCCCCTTCCTTGCAGGATCACAACAACATGGCAGACCAGACAGCGCCATCACCCGAACAGCCGAATCAACAGACGGAACCCGCTCCCAAGCCTCAACAACAGCGGGCGCCGCACCAGAAAAGCCAGCAACCGGGGCGGTTCAACCAGAGCCAGGTGCGCAACCAGCAGCAGTGGGCAGATGTCAGCGTGGTCATCCCCCTGTACAATGAGGAGGAATCCCTCAAGGAGCTTCATCAGCAGCTCCGGAGCACGCTCGGCAGGATGAACGTACGGTACGAACTACTCTTCATTGATGATGGCAGCACGGACCGGTCCGTCCAGGTGCTGCGTGACCTCCGGCGGAATGACAAGCACATCAGGATCTACCGGTTCCGCCGGAATTACGGCAAATCGGCCGCATTGTCGGTCGGCTTTGAGAAAGCCCAGGGGAATATCATCATCACGATGGATGCGGATTTGCAGGATGACCCCGCAGAGATCCCCGCTTTGAAAAGGAAGCTCGAGGAGGGATACGATCTCGTCTCCGGATGGAAAAAGGTGCGGCATGACCCGATCACAAAGACGATTCCTTCCAAGTTCTTCAATTTCGTTACATCTGTGATGACCGGCGTCCGACTGCACGATATAAATTGCGGGCTGAAGGCGTACCGGAAGGACGTGGTAAAATCGGTGAATGTCTACGGCGAGTTGCACCGGTATGTCCCCGTGCTGGCACACTGGGAGGGGTTCAAGGTAGGAGAACTTGTCGTCCATCACCGAGCCAGGAAATTCGGCAAGACCAAGTTCGGTATGGGACGATTTTTAAAGGGCTTTCTCGACCTCCTGACAGTCCTCTTCACCACCCGGTATTTCCGCAGGCCGCTCCACTTCTTCGGTCCTATAGGCATCCTGGCTATTTTCGCCGGAGTGCTGATCGACGGCGTCCTGGCTGTTGAATGGTTCCGGGGACTCACCGCGCTTACCAACAGGCCGCTCTTCCTCGTCGGGATCATGCTGATCATTGTCGGCATCCAATTCTTTTCCATCGGCCTTCTGGGAGAAATGATCAGCAAGTCGCGCCGGATGGAAGAGGAGTATTCGATCAAAGAAGTCATCAAATAATGGTACGACCCTGGAGTTCGCCTGAGTCGCTCAAACTTGATTGTCGCTGGTTCAGAGGACATGTTCCCTGCAAGCCCCACAAAGAGTCCGGCGTTCACTGCGTAGATGAGGAGGGGCGGGACTGCCCTCATTATGACCCGAAGCCGGAGCGGGTTCTCATCATCAAGCTCGGGGCCATTGGCGACGTCATACGGACGACCCCGCTGCTGCACAAGTTCAGACTGGTGCATCCTCGCGCCCGCATCTGGTGGCTGACGCTCACCCCCGAGGTCATCCCCGCCAGCGTTGATGTCATACTCCCGTTCACGCCGCAAAGCCTTGCAACCCTCAGCACGGTCCATTTTGACTTCGTGTACAACCTGGACAAGGACCGGGAAGCTTGCGGGCTTGCATCGAGCCTCTCAGCAACCGTGAAGAAAGGGTTCGTGCTCACAGATGGTGTCCCGGTACCTGTGGACTCCGACGCGGTGCATAAATATATGACCGGCATCTTCGACGACCTCAATAAGGCAAACACCAAGAGTTATCCGGAGGAGATCTTTGAGGTCTGCGGACTGAAATTCTCGGGGGAAAAATACATCCTCGATTCGTTCAGCTCCCGTGGGTACCGCTGGGATCTGCCACGGGACAATGCGATCGTGGGGTTGAACACGGGCTGCGGCGGCCGGTGGACCTCACGCCTCTGGCCCGAGGAATACTGGATAGCCCTTGCCCGGAAGCTCTCCGCCGGGGGGCACGCGCCTCTGCTGCTTGGCGGAGAACAGGAGCACGAGAAGAATCTGCGCATCGCGCGGGAAAGCGGGGCCCGGTACCTGGGGCATTTCCCGCTGCAGCAGTTCATCAATCTTGTGGACCAATGCGCGCTCGTGGTCACCGCTGTCACAATGGCCACGCATATCACGATAGGACTGAACAAGAAGATCGTGCTGTTCAACAATATCTTCAACCGTCACGAGTTTGAGCTGTACGGCCTTGGAGAAATCCTGGAACCGGACATCCCTTGCTCCTGCTTCTTCGCACCGGTCTGCCCCGACGACTGCATGCGGCACATTAGCGTCGAGAGAGTCTTTGACGCGTGTCGGCGTCTCCTGGCAGCCAATTAATCGGCGCTCCATGGCAAAGAACAGCAAACGGAAGGAACAACCGAGGCAGGTTTTGCGCGAGCCGCTCCCCTGGCAGGCGATCGCAATCCTGGTTCTTCTTGTGATGATCTTCTTCCGCGAGATTATGCTGGGAACGGCTTTCCTCTGGGAAGATTTCTTGTATTTCAGCTACCCGGTCAGGAATTTCGCTGCCACATCGGTGGCTATGGGCTCGATCCCGCTCTGGAATCCCTACACGTTCAACGGAATGCCTTTCCTCGCGGACATCCAGACCACGGTGTTCTATCTTCCCTGCATGCTCCTGTCATTGTTCACCGCCGGCGGCAGGCTCGGCTTCTACTGGCTCGAGCTCATGGTGATCGCCCATTACGTGCTGGCGGGCGCATCCATGTTTTATCTTGCACGGTCGTTCGGCCTCCGCAACCTTTCTGCGCTCTTCGCCGGAGCCGCATACATGCTCTCCGGGTTCATGATCGTGCATGCCATCCACCAGCAGATCATCACGATGGTGGCCTGGTATCCTTTGATCCTGCTCTGCTTCCGCAACGCCCTCGTGCGCAAGGAATGGCTCTGGGTATTCCTGACGGCGCTCGTCCTCGGGCATTCGATCCTTGCCGGTTATCCACAACTGTCGCTGTATCTTTACTTTTTCCTTTTGGTCTACTTCCTCTTTGAGCTGCTGACGACATATCACGGCCGGGCGTTGCTCTCCCGTCCTGCGGGCGTCACCGTGCTCAAGGCCGGGATCATCGTTGCGCTCTCGGTGGCGCTTGCGATGATTCAGCTGCTGCCTACCTATGAAATGTCCGGCCTTTCGCAACGCGCGCAGATCACCTACGAGAGGGCCACCGAAGGAACCCTCGCCTGGTCTCAGCTTCTTACCCTTTACCTGCCCAAGCTCTTCGGCACCGCAGGCGCCACCGGCTCCAATTACTGGGGACCGGGCACATACTGGTATTTCTGGGAGACCTGCATCTATCTGGGGGCGCTTCCTCTTCTGCTGATCGTGCTGAGCGTGGTGCTCGCGAAGAGGAACAAGTACGTGGCTTTCTTCTGGGGATACGCGTTGTTCTCCCTGATGTTTGCGCTCGGCGACAATTTGTTCATCCATAAACTCTTCTTCAACTTCATCCCCGGATTCGCCACGTTCCGGAATCCGGCCCGTATGGGCATCTTCCTGACATTTGCCACGGCACTGCTCTCGGGATTTGCGTTGAACCACCTGGTGTACGACGAACGGGACGCCAGAAGCAACAAGCGGCTCCTCGCCTTGCTGGTGGGTACCGTCGGAGCGGGCATAGTGGTCTGGCTGCTGCTGCTCTCGGGATCGCTCACGGATGCTCTCGCATCCATGCGGAATGCCCAACAGGTGCTTGCCCTGGTCAGGAAGGATGCGTTCATTTCCCTGATCATGCTGGCGGTCTCCGGGGCCATTCTCTTTGCGCTCGTGCGCGGCGTGGGCGTGCGGGGCGCGCGCCTTGCACTTATCCCGGTTTTCCTCGTCGACATGCTTCTCTTTGGCGGTGCACAGAATAATTCTACCACGGACCCGAAGGAGTACTTCGGCAAAGCGGAGGGGCTCGTCCGGTTCTTCAAGGAGCAGGGCCAATCGGAAATCTTCCGGGTCAATACGCGCAACTCGCAGGGCATGATCATGGACCGGAACCAGGGAATGATCGACCGGATCTTTATGATGGAGGGATACACCCCGCTCGCGCTTCAGCGGGCGTATGCGCCTCTTGCGTCGGTTGACCAGGTCTATGACCTGCTCAATGTAAAGTACAAGACCGTCACCAATGAGCAAACCCGATCCCTTTCGGTTGAGCGGCATAACACGTATTTCCCGCGGGCGTTCTTTATGTACAGGATGCATGTCGTCCACGGCGACCAGGAGCTGGTCTCCTATGTGAAAAGCCCGGAATTCGACCATCGAACGACGGCAGTTCTTGAGAAGGAGCCGAGCTTCACGCTTGCTCCCACACCGGGAGAGCCGCAGTGGAGCGCGCGTATTACCGGGTACGAGAACAATAAGATCGAGCTGGACCTTTCCACCGATCGGGATGGATTGCTGGTGCTGAGTGAGATATTCTATCCTGGGTGGACCGCATATATCGACGGCAAAGAGACCGAGGTGTACTGCACGGATTACAACCTGCGGGGAGTCTTCGTGCCACAGGGGAACCACAAAGGGATCGTGCGATTCGAGCCTGCGTCCTACGCACGCGGACTATGGATCTCTCTTTCCACGCTGCTCATGTGCGGAGCAGGGCTGGGCGTCTCGTTGAAACGCTCACGCAGGAAGGAAGGGACACAGAAAGCTGAAACCCAACCGGCACACTCGTGAGACCGCCATGTACACGATCGTCATTCCCATCTATAACGAAGAACAGACCCTTCCGGTCCTGCATGAACGGCTGATGGCCACTCTTTCCGGACTGGATCAGCCGTTCGAGGTGATCCTCGTGGACGACGGCAGCCGTGACCGATCCTATCAGCTCATGGTGGAGATCCATGAGAAGGATCCGCGCGTCAAAGTTCTCCGCCTTTCGAGAAATTTCGGTCACCAGGTGGCAATATCGGCGGGGATGGACATGGCAGAGGGAGAAGCCATCATTCTGATGGATGGCGACTTGCAGGATCCCCCGGAGCTGCTTCCCCAGATGATCGCGCACTGGAAGAACGGGTACGACGTCGTCTACACGGTCAAAAAGAGCCGGAGAGAAAGCGCACTGAAACGCTTCGCTTTCAAGTCGTTCTACCGGATCCTGCATTCGCTCTCGTCGATCGATATCCCGATGGATGCCGGGAACTTCTCCCTGTTGGATCGCCGCGTGGTGGATGTCCTGCGGACAATGCCGGAACGGAACCGCTACATCAGCGGCATGCGGGCCTGGGCGGGATTCCAGCAGATCGCCATTCCGTATGACAGGGGTCCGCGCTTCGCCGGCGAACCCCAGATGAGTCTCGGGCGACTGATCCGCCTGGCGCTGGATGGCATCTTTTCCTTTTCCGACATCCCTCTCCGGATGGCAATTTACCTGGGCCTGGCGGCAGCGTGCGTTTCCTTCGCCGGCGGACTCTTTGTCCTGTACGCCAAGCTGTTTACGGCCAAGGCGATTCTGGGCTGGGCATCAACGATCATTTCCATTACATTTGTAGGAGGAATGATCCTGCTGACCCTGGGCGTCATCGGCGAGTACATCAGCCGCATCTATGAAGAAGTGAAGCGGCGGCCGCTGTATGTGATTAGAGACAAAGTTGGCTTCTAAGACTTTGCCACGTGTCGGAGGGCGGAGGAGAGTTCGCGATATGGTGGGGTCTCAGGGCCCCGGTTCCCAATTCATGGAACCGCTGTTCGAATAGCAAATCCCGAATCAGGAGCCGGACAACGAGGATTTGGGAACCTTGAATTAGGAATACCTCACGAGAGCTTAGCGGTATGGAAGAGCAGGTCTACCCGCATTTATATAAGATCGAGAAGGAGCACTGGTGGTACGCCGCCCGGTTGGATATCCTTATGCATTTCCTGGAAACGCAGCTTGATCTTTCGCTGCGCATCCGGTCGCTGGACGTCGGCTGCGGCACCGGGGCGGCCATGGAAATGTTCTCCCGCCGCTTCGAGGCGTACGGCCTCGACCCGTCGCCGAAGGCAATCGACTTCTGCAGACGGCGCGGACTGAGCAATCTTTTCCTGGGGGATCTCGCCGGCTATCCCGCCGGCGAAGGATTCGACCTCATCACTTTTCTGGATGTCCTCGAGCACGTTGAGGACGACCGGGGCACATTGCTGACTGCGCATCGGCTTCTGAACGGTGGGGGAAAGCTCCTGATCACCGTGCCGGCGTTCCCTTCGCTCTGGAGCCCCCTGGATGTCATGTTGCATCACAAACGCCGGTACACGCCGCCGCAGTTGAAGGAGGTCGTAATATCCGCCGGGTTCTCCATCCAACACCTGACCTATTTCAACACGCTGCTCTTCCCCGTTGCGTTGGCACGAAGAGTAGCAGCAAAGGCGATGCATACGGAAACCATGGGCGATCTGGAAATTCCTGGGAAGGTCCTGAACAGCGTTCTCAAAAAGATCTTCGAACTGGAAAAACCGCTCATCCCGAAGGTCTCGTTCCCCTTCGGTCTCTCGCTGCTCTGCTGGGCGGAAAAGACATCCCGAAGGAGACCGTCATGAAGGCAGTAATCCTGTGCGGTGGACAGGGGATCCGGCTGAGGGAGATAACGGAACATCTTCCGAAGCCCATGTCCCCGGTCGGCGACCGTCCGCTGATCTGGCATATCATGAAGATCTATTCCCACTATGGCATCAAGGATTTCATTCTCTGTCTCGGGTACAAGGGGTGGAAGATCAAGGAATTCTTCCTGAACTACCGGACCATGATCGCTGACTGCACCGTCAATCTCTCGGACGGCGGGCTGCTTTTTCATGAGGAACCGGAGGGGATGGACTGGAAGGTCACTCTCGCGGAGACCGGCGATGACGTAATGACGGGGGCGCGCCTCTGGCGGGTACGGAAGTATCTTCAGGATGAAGAAGATTTCTGCGTGACCTACGGCGACGGGCTTGCCGATATCAATATTCCCGAGCTGATCAGTTTTCACCGGCGGCAAAAGACCGTCGGCACGATCACCGGGGTCCAGCCGATCAGCCGATACGGCCAGGTGCACATTGAGAAGGAGCTCGCTCTCGGGTTCTATGAAAAATCGGACAGCGACACGGCCTGGATCAACGGCGGCTTCATGATGTTCGATGGCCGGCGTGTCTGGCAGTACCTGGAGGAGCGAGACAACTGCGTTTTGGAAACCGATTCACTCCCGGCCATGGTGCGCGAGCGACAGCTCGCGGTCTTCAAACATTACGGCTTCTGGCTTGGTATGGACACCGTGCATGAGCATACCACCCTGAATGACCTCTGGAAAGAGGGTCGGGCTCCCTGGAAGGTGTGGGAGTGAAGATCATCATCGTCAGCACCGCGTATCCGCTGCGAGGGGGCATCGCGCATTATAATGCGCTGTTGGGCGAGGCACTGAGCAAGCGCCATGATGTCCACACCGTGACCTTCAAGAGGCAGTATCCGTCGCTCCTCTTCCCCGGCAAGACCCAGGAGGAAAGCGGGGAGGGCCTCCATGCCGCCCCCGCGCCGCAGCTTATCGACTCGATCAATCCTTTCAACTGGATCGCCGTGGGGAGAACACTCCGGCGGCAACAACCCGACCTGTTGCTCTTTAAGTACTGGCTGCCATTTTTCGGTCCCTGCTTCGGAACCATTGCGCGGGTTGCAACACGCGGCACCAGGACAAAGGTGCTCTTCATTTGCGATAACGTTATCCCGCACGAGCATCGACCTTTTGACGCCGCATTCACCCGCTACGCATTCCGGCCGGTCGATCACTTCATTGTACAATCGCGGACCGTCGAACGGCAGCTGCAAGAGTTCTGGCCGGGAGCATCCTACCGCCTGGCGCCGCACCCCGTCTACAATATCTTCGGCAAACCGATGGACAAGCAGGAAGCGCGCCGCCTTCTCGGGATACGCGGGTCACGGGTGCTGCTCTTCTTCGGCTACGTGCGGGCATACAAGGGGCTCCATGTGCTCATCAGGGCGATCGCCGCGCTGCCGCGCGAGATGGACCTCCATCTGATGGTGGTGGGGGAGTTCTACGATGACGAGCAGAAGTACCGGACGCTGATCAGAGAACTCGGCCTTGAAGACCGCATTATGATCGTTTCGGATTATGTCCCCAATGACATGGTGGGACGTTATTTCTCCGCATCGGACGCAGTCGTCCTTCCGTACGTCTCTGCAACGCAAAGCGGCATCGCGCAGATCGCCTATAATTTCGACAAGCCGGTGATCGCCACAGACGTTGGCGGGCTGGCAGAGGTGATCATCGACGGGGAAACGGGCTACATCGTTCCGCCGGAAGACGCCTCCCGCCTTGCCGCCGCGATCAAGAAGTTCTACGACGAGAGGCGCGAGGCGGACTTTACCGCACGGGTGCGGCAGGAAAAGGGGAAGTATTCCTGGGACACCATGGTCGCCACCATTGAGGAGCTCGTGCTGGCTGCATCGCCCTCACAGCGGACAGCACAGCAATGAAGCCTCAGCCCCGCGTCGCGGTGATCGTGGTAAACTGGAATGGACGAGACATCACGCTTGAGTGTCTGCATTCCCTTTCCGCCCTTTCGTATCCCCATGCCGACCTGATCGTCGTCGACAATGCTTCCTCGGATGGATCGGCGGAAGCCATCCGCGCTCATTACCCGAACGTGATACTCCTGGCCATGCCCGAGAACCTCCGCTTTGCCGGGGGAAACAATGCAGGGATCCGGGAGGCGCTCGCACGGGGCACCGACATGGTGCTCCTGCTCAACAACGACACCGTTGTGGACCCGGACTTCCTCACCCACCTGGTGGCAAGAATTGGAGCCGATCCCACGTACGGCATGGTTGCACCGAAGATCCTGTACTATGATCGGCCGGACAGGGTCTGGTTTGCAGGCGGAGCAATCTCGATGTGGACGGGAACCATGAAGCACATCGGGATCCGGGAGACGGACCGCGGACAGTACGATACCGTCCGGGAGACCGGCTATGCGTCCGGATGCTGCATCCTGGTCCGTGCCGACGTGATCCGCAAGATCGGAATGCTCGACGAGTCTTATCACATGTACACGGAGGATGCGGACTGGTCCATGCGTGCACGGCGGGCAGGATACGCGATTGCCTACGAGCCCGCGGCGCGTGTCTGGCACAAGCTCTCGGTGAGTGCGGGCGGCCATCTCTCGTGGTACAAGCTCAAGAACAAGTTCATCAGCAACCTGCGTTTTTTCTGGCGCTACGCCGCATGGTATCAGCGCCTGGTGTTTCCATGGCTGAGCATTATCGTAAACATCATTGCGGCAGGCAAGTATGTTCTGACGGCGCGGAGGAGAAGTGGACGCTAAGTATCTGGGATCTGTTCCTGGTTCAACGTCCCTTGATTGCTATTCAAGCAGCAAATGCAAAACTTTGAGCCGGTCAATGAAGAATTAGGAACCAGTCGGCGCGAGCACATGGAGTTCGGCAAATATCTCGGGAAAGGCATCTGGGGCCTGGCGGACAAGACCCTGCCGGTGTTCTACGGGCTCGCGTACGTGGTGCTTGTCATCCGGGTATTGCCCGCGGAGGAGTTCGGCAACTTCGTGCTGGTCCAGGAGATCTTCCTTGTTATCAGCGGGCTCGCCTCCGCGTTTGCCCTGCAGCCTCTTCTGAAATTCGCTGCCGAGGGGGGGGATGACCCGAAGGAAGTCGTCAGCGCGGCGCTGTTGTTAAATATTGCCTTTATTGCCGTCGCCGCCCTGCTTTCCGTCGCAGGCAGAGATCTTACCGGAGCGGTCCTGAATTCTCCCTCGCTGGCGCCGTTGATGCTTTATCTTCCGGCCATGCTTGCGGCATCGCTCGTCCGTAACTTCACGCTCACGCTCTTGCAGGCGAGGTACCTTTTCCGGGAAGTGTTCTGGGTCGATGCCATGCACTTCCTCGGTGCCCCTGTCGGCATCTGGGTGGTATCGCACTTGCACCTGTTCAATTCGGCGCTCGCGCTGATCCTCATCAATGTGGTCTCTCTTTCAGCGTCATCGGTGGTCGGGCTTTTCCTGGCCCGTTCGCTGTTCCGGGTAACGTTCCGGCCCCTCCGGGGGGAGATCCGGAAAGTCTGGGACTACGGGAAGTTTTCGCTGGGAGGGATCTTCAGCTACCTCGTCTACTCGCGGGCCGATACGTTCATCCTGGCCATGTTCACGGGACCGGTCCCGGTCGCGGCATATAATTCCGTGAAGGTGTTCACCAGGGTTTACGAGATGGTGTCGCAGGTCGTGCAGATGTTCATCCTGCCCGCGACCTCCCGGCTTTCGGTGCTGGGAGAGCGGCGGACCCTGAAAGTGATGGTGGAGAAAGCATTGCTCTTCTTCACGGTGGGAATGATTCCTGTGTTTCTCCTCTTCCTTGCTGCGCCGCCGCTTCTCATTGGAATTCTCTATGATGGCAGGTACATGGAGGCCATTCCGACACTCCAGGTCTTTTCGCTTCTGGCCCTGATTGCTCCCCTACTTGCGATAGGCACGAATGTGCTGATGGGCTTGGGAGAAGCCCGCGTGAGCTTCGTGCTCGGTGCCCAGATGCTTGGCATTTCGCTCCTGCTCTATCTTGTCCTCATCCCCTGGCTTGGCGGAACAGGGGCGGCGCTCGGCTATGTGCTTTCCTCGTACATCACCGCCTGGCTTACCATCGTCAAGATGAACCGGTTCATCCCGGTTACTGCTGCGGAAGTATTCCGGCGGCACAACGACATGGTCGCCTTCCTGAAGAACCGCTTGGTCCGGTTTCGGCCCCGGTAACTGTTTGTTGGTTGAGTATTTGTGGCGAATTGTGTACCTTTTTCGGTGATCCTCTTGCCCACGCGCTCGCCAGGGCTCGCCAGAAAACCGTTCGGCTCCCGTCACGGCGGTTCCAAGAGCTCACATATGCCTGCCCGGGCCGATCAGGGGAGACGGGCCAAGTGATGCAGACCTAACAGGATCACAGAGGATCATGCAATTCGGAAGGCATATTTCCAAAGGGTTTTGGGCGCTTGCCGACAAAGGCATGCTGGCAGTGTACGGTGTCGCGTTCATGCTCATCGTAATCCGGACACTTTCCCCCGAACAGTACGGGACGCTTCTCCTCTTCCAGACCGTCTTCCTCCTGATCAGTTCACTGGCGACGAGCTTTGCCATCCAACCGATGGTGAAATACGTCGCCGAAGGGTCTGATGCCCGGGCAAATTCGTCGACCACACTCGTTATCACGGCCCTGCTTGTTGCCGTCTGCACGGGTGTTGTCCTTCTCCTTGCCTATCCCATTGCGACCGTGCTGGATGCAGCGCACTCCCGGGAGCTCGCGGGACTCTTCCAGTGGCTTCCCGTCCTGTTCGCTGCAAACCTTTACAAGATGGTCATTTCGGGACTTCTTCAGGCCCGGCTGCAGGTAAAGCACCTCTTCGTCATCGATGGCGTCTACTTTGTGACGTCGCTCATGTTCATTCTTCTCGCCCATCTCACGGGCAACCTTCGAAGTGCTGAAGTCATTATCTACATCATGATCGTTTCTTCCGTTCTGTCATCCGGCGCAGCATTATTTCTCGCCCGCCTGATTGCAGTCCCTTCCTGGCGGTGGCATGCGAACGAAGCAGGGAAGATCTTCGACTACGGTAAATACACCCTCGGCGGAACGATCGGCAACATCGTTCAAACCCAGTTCGATACGCTGCTGATCTCGACCTTCTCAGGTGTCGGGGGCGTGGCGATCTATGGCGCGGCGAAGAGTTTTACCCGGATATTCGACATGTTCACCCAGAGCATGCAGATGCTCATTGTTCCGGCAAGTTCCATACTGCAGGCCAGGCAGGACAAAGCGGGCATGATTGCTCTTGTGGAGAAATCCATCTGCTTCGGCATTCTGGCAATCCTCCCCGTCGTGGCTGTTTTCGTGCTCTTTCCCGATATCCTGGTCTGGCTGATTTACGGCAACAAGTATCCTGAGAGCATACCCGTATTGCGGATCCTCGGCCTCACAGGCCTTGTCATACCGTGGGGCGTGGTGATCGCGAGCGTGCTCCTGGGAACCGGCAGAACGGCAATTGGCTTTTTCCTGAGCATTGCATCGCTGGTTCTATCATTGGCCATCTACTATACGTTTGGGTCAATTGCGGGACTCACCGGGATCGTGTGGGGCGTTGTCTGCATGTATGGCATCCTCGGAGTGCTCGGAGCATTGATCCTGCACCATTATGTTCCCTTCCGGATGATGTCGATTATCCGGCGCACCAGGGATGCCATTCGGTTCGCGCGGGCGTGGAAACAGCTGTCCAAGGATTTTGTGAACCAATGAGAGACCGGCTTATCACACATTACCTGCGGGAGATCGTTGCCATCCTCTCGCTGAACGGGGCGCCGGGACTTCGCAAACGTGTGTTCTTTTCCTATACGCGGCTCTTCTGCCGCTACATCCTCGCGGTGAAGTTTTCCTTCAGGAAAACAGCGCCCGTGAGAGTGGGCAGGTTCACGATTCCTCCTGCGGACTTTGGAGTACTTCGCCACCTTTATGAAGAGCTCTTTATTGAGCGGATTTACGCTCTCGCGTTAGAGTCTGACCGCCCTGTGATCATCGATTGCGGGTCGAACATCGGGATGTCCGTTCTTTTTTTCAAAGAAGAGTACCCGCAGGCTCACATCATTGCATTTGAGCCCGACCCCGGGAATTTCAAGCACCTGCAGTCCGCCATGTCAGCGAATTTTCCCGATGTCGCCATCCACAATGTGGCCGTGTCCGACGTGCCAGGGCAAATGCAGCTCTATACTTCTTCCGACAGCCAGGGGAGAATAACAACAAAATCTCTGTACAGGGAGCGGCTTGAAGATACAGCTCTCGTGTCGGAATCCGTTGAGGTTGTGCGCTTGTCCGACTACCTGCAATCGTCCGTCGATCTCCTGAAGATCGACATCGAGGGGGCCGAAATCTCCGTTCTCCGCGATCTGATCGCTACAGGCATGATCGGTCGGGTCAGCAACATGATCGTGGAATTCCACGACATCAGGCAAGGGGGGAGACAAACGCTCTCGGAATTTCTCGCGACATTGGAGGGGCAAGGGTTTGTGCTGAAGCTTGCCGCGGAACCGCCGCACTCAGGGGGCCGTGTCAACACAAGGGGAGCGCGGGATATACTCATCTACGCATCCAGAGTTTAGGCCCATGCCGCTGCAAATCTCCGTCATCATTCCGTGTTATAATGAGGCTCGCTACATCGGCCGCTGTCTGAGGTCGTTGAAGGAGCAGTCGCTTCCTCCGCATGAGATGATCATCGTTGATGACGGCTCAACGGACGGCACGGTGGAGATTGTTGAAGGGTTCAACGTTCGCCTGCTCCGCCAGGACCACGCCGGCCCCGCAGCCGCCCGCAATCTCGGCGCCGGCACCGCCTCCGGCGACATCCTTGTTCTCGTGGATGCCGATATGTTCTTCGACCGGGACTATCTCCTGCACCTGGTTGCCCCCATTGAGGCCGGCAAGGCCAACGGTACTTTCACGAAGGAGGAGTTCGTTGGCAATCCGGAAAACATCTGGGCGGTCTGCTGGAATCTCGAAACTGTCGGGAACCGTGACCGGAGAGTGCCCACAGATTCTCCGGACGTATGCCCAGCCTTCAGGGCGATCCGGCGCGAATTTTTTATCGCTGCACACGGGTTCGAGACAACCATTGGCTACGAGGACGACACGTCGCTCGCGCCTAAGCTCGGCTTCGACGCAATCGCCGCCCCAGGCGCCGTGTGCTACCATAATAACCCTTCTTCCCTTGGCGAGGTGTACCACAGTGCACGATGGATGGGAAGGAGCAGGCGTTTCAGCAACCAGCCTTGGAAGATCTGGAGGTACATTCCACCGCTAAGTCTCGTGTTTGCTCTGGCTCAGGCACAAAAGCACGGAGAGCGGTATTTCATCATTTTCAAGCCTGTGTATGATACGGGAATCATGATGGGTATTCTGACACGGCTGGTCTTCCATTCACATGCCAAATGAATCCAACGCCGAAAGCATTCTGTCCGCTGTGCGGGATCGAAAGCACGGAACTCCGGTGGAACAGGAATGGCACCCGCTATTTTGCCTGTCAACCATGCCGCATCGTGTTCCAGTTTCCGCAGCCTTCACCCGGGGAAGTGAAGGACATCTATTCCGAAGATTATTACCTGAAGAGTGATGGGGAGTCTTGCATAAGCGGCTACACGGATTATGAGACGGAAATGGACCTGACGCTCGCCCGCGTTCTGTATGAGCCGGTCCAGAGAATCGCCAGGAGGCCGGGAGGGAAATTCCTGGATGTGGGCTGCGCGACGGGAAGGGTGCTTCAAGTGGCCCGCGACAACGGCTGGAACGCAGTCGGCGTGGAAATCTCGGCATGGGCGGCAGATGTTGCCCGCGGGAAGGGCTTTGAGGTGCACACGGGAACGCTGGAGGAGGCCCGCCTCGAGAAGGGTTCGATGGATGTCGTCACCATGTTTGATGTCATCGAGCATATTCCCGATCCCCGAACGACCCTCCGGGAGATCCGCCGCCTTCTTCGCCCGGAAGGGGCACTTGTCCTCCAAACCCCCAACGCCAGTGGCTTTGGTGCCCGCTTTCTCTATCGTTCCCGGTCGATGATCGTGCAGCCCGACGCACACCTCATTCTGTTCACGCCGCCAGGCCTGAGGAAAATGCTGAAGCAAGAGGGGTTCACCGTGTTCCATCTCAGCACACATTCCCTCTCCGGCACCTATCGGTTCTACATTCTTACTGTGATTCGACGGTCGATCAAGAAAATCTTGAAAGCGATGAATTACCGGGTGGGCGGCCTGGACCTGACACGGTGGATCAAGCGACGAGAAGAGACAACGCTGCCGCAATTCTCCTTTAATGACGTCATCCAGGTAACGGCCATCCGGACCGGCACATCGTCCTGAGCCAGCAACAGCAAGCGTCGCGTCTTCACAAGAGGGAAGAACCATTGCAGAGCGATCCCACGGTTACTTTTCTCATTGCAAGCTACAACACGACCGGTCTCCTCGACGAGTGTCTTTCGTCGATCTATGCGCAGACGCGGACAAGCTTCGAGGTCATTGTTGTGGACGATGCGTCGCCTGACGGAAGCCCGGCCATGGTCCGGGATAAGTACCCGCTGGTGCGGTTGTTCGTCAATGAGCGGAACCTGGGATTTGTCAAGACGAACAACGCAGGCGTCCGCCATGCCCTGGGCAGGTACGTGTTCCTCCTGAACTCGGACACCCGGTTGCTGAACGATGCGGCCTCTATCCTTGCAGAATATCTGGACCATGAACCAGCCGTAGGAGCATGTGGTGGATTGCTGAAGAATCCCGACGGCACCAACCAGATCTCTTTCGGCTCATTTCCGTCGTTCACGCAGGCGGTCAGCGATGCGCTGTTCTTGAGCGATGTGTTCCCTCACGCGGGTTTCCCGAACGTCGGCATACGCCCGGAAGACTCCGCTACAGCCCCGAGACTTGTAGACTACGTCTCCGGAGCGGATCTGATGGCGCGGCGGTCCCTGATCGGAAGGCAGGGACTTTTTGATGAGCTCTTTGAGGCCTATTGCGAGGAAGTGGACCTGTGCTACCGGCTCAGCCACGCGGCGGGGCAGCATATCGCATTCGTGCCGGATGCGCGGATCATCCACTATGGAGGCGCCTCCTACGGAAAGCTCGGCAAACGGCGGATTAGCATTCAGTACCAGAGCTACGACATATTTCTTACCAAGCACCACGGGCGGTTCTACTCGGCATGCACACGCGCCTTATACGCCTGGCGTTATGCCGTGAAACTCGTTTTGCGCGCCGGAGCGGCACTGTTTGCGCGCGCAGCGGCACGTGAGGCCTCCTGGGGCAAGGTCCGCGACGCCATGTATATTGTGCGTTACAGCCTTGCCCCGCCCGCGTGGCGCAGACGTGCCCGGTGAGATTGCTTCCGGACCGCAAAAGGTTCCCTTGCGTTTCGGGCGGCATCCTCGTATGCTTGTAGCACACACAGCGAAGACGTAGGCATGATTCTGCTTATCTCATCGGTTCTCTGGAAAGGACAGCGCCAGCGGCCGCAACATCTCGCAGCGGGCCTGGCGCAGATTGAACCCGTCCTGTTCGTGGAACCGATGACGCTGGGACAGCAACCCACCCTGATTCCCGCTCAGGTCGAGCACAATGTGTTCGTCGTGAGTATCCCGACGTTCCCGCACAACGCGCGGAAACCCTGGATACGCACGTTATCCAACGTACTGAGCCGCGCAAGCTTTCTGCGGGCGCTCATGCGGGCATTCCAGAGGGCCATTCTCCGAAGGGCCCTTCGCCAGCTGCCGGGTCAGGGAGGGATTCGCGTGCTACTCCATGATTTCCTCTGCCTCCCGCTGGCAGAAAGTTTCTTGCCGGACTGCATGGTGTTCGACTATATTGATGACAGTTTCGGATTCACCCGGTTTCCGCCCTACGTGCGGAGGACGTGGCTCTCGACCCTCAGGCGCGCCGATGCGGTCACAGTCACCTCCCCCACGCTCCAACAGATCGTCGGCAACGCGGCCGGCATCGAGGCTACTCTTGTCACCAACGGCGTTGAATTCGCGCGCTTCGCATCATCGGACATGCCGCGGCCCGCGGACCTCCCGCCCGCCGGACAGCCTCTTGTGCTTTACGTCGGGTCGGTGTACCCCTGGCTCGACTTTGACCTGGTCAAAGACACGGCACGTGCCTGTCCCGACATGCAGTTTGTGTTCATCGGGCAGAGCCATCCGGACGTTGGGAAGTATCTGGCACACCTGGGCAGTCTTGGGAATTTCACCTACCTGGGGTTTCGGCCCTATGAGACGCTTCCTGCCTATCTGCACAGTGCTGAAGCGGCTATCATTCCATTTTCCCGAAACCCACTCACGGCATCGGTGAATCCAGTGAAATTATACGAGCAGAGCGCCGCGGGGATCCCGACCGTGGTCACGGCATTCTCCGATGATCTTGAACTGCTCGGCGGCAACATTTTCATTGCCCGCTCTCCGGCCGATTTCCCCGCACGGCTGCGGGATGCAATCGCACGGGGAGCCGATCCAGCCTTCCGGCACACCCTCCAGTCGTTCGCACGGGGACATGACTGGAGCATCAAAATTTCCGCGATTGCAGGCCTGTTGCGACAGAGCAGGGCAGCCGAACATGCGAATCGGCCCCAATTCTGAGCTGGTCCATTGTGCGGCAACTCAAGAAACGATATCTTTCAGTGTCATTGAGGAATCACCATGGCAAAACAAAAACAAATGCCCGGCAAGCGTACAGCGCCTTCTTCAACCTTTGCGGGGTTCTCGCCGCTTACGAAAGATCTTGCTTCCATAGGTTTGCTGTATCTTGTCGCGCTGGTACTGTTCCGCGGTATTATTTTCAATAATGCCGCTTTCTCGTCAGGAGGAGATACCGCTGCGGCGCTGAGCTATCAGCATGCAGGTCAGATGCTCGAAGAGAAAGAGAAGACCGACGTTCTCTGGATGCCGTACTTCTTCAGCGGCATGCCGACGTTCGGCAATGTGGCCTACATCCCGCACAATGTGAGTTACGTCCAGACGGTGGTGCTGAATGTTCTGAATCTGCTTTTCCTGAATGGCCACTGGACCTGGCTGGTGGTGTTTTATTTCCTGCGGGGCATCCTGATGTTCCTCCTGATGCGCGCATGGAAGTTCAGCCGGATCGCCTCGCTCTTGGCGTCCGTCACCTTCATGCTCAGCCCGTATGCCATCGGACTGGCCGGAGAAGGACATGGCTCAAAGCTCATGGCACTGACGTACCTCCCTCTGGTGTTTCTGCTGACGGACATGCTCTTTGAGAGGCGCGATCTGCTGAGCTTCGGACTCTTTTCCGCCGCGGTCGGGACGCTCCTCCTCACCAATCACATGCAGATCGTCTACTACGTGTTCATCGTGCTTGGATTGTATATGCTTTACACCATCATCGTGGACTTCAAGACGGACAAGCTGCTTGTGACGAAGAAGACAGCGCTCTTTGTCGGCGGGATGATTCTGGGATTGTGCATATCCTCCTATATTTATCTGTCCGTCTATGAATACGCGCAGTTCTCCATGCGAGGGGGCGGTACAGCGGGAGCGAGCGGCGGGCTCGCCTACGACTACGCAACCAACTGGTCCTGGAGCCCCTGGGAGCTCTTCACCTTGCTGATCCCGGGATTCTTCGGATTCCAGGCAGATTACTACTGGGGAGCCATCGAGCCCTGGACCAACTCTACCGTGTATGTGGGCATCATTCCGCTTCTGCTCACCGTCATCACGCTCGTGTATCGCCGTACCCGGATGGCCATTTTCCTGGGGATTCTCACGCTCGCCATTTTTCTGATCTCTCTGGGAAGAAATTTCTCGCTGCTGTACGAGGCCCTGTTCTACGTGCTCCCGTTCTTCAACAAGTTCCGGGCACCCTCTATGATCCTGCACATGCTTCCTTTTGTGCTCGGAATCCTGGGAGCTATGGGATTCACTGCCCTGGTGGACCTCCGGGAGAAGCTGAAAGCAACGGAGGCGCAAAAGCTGGCGCGTACCTTCATGATCATCGCGGCAGTGTTGGGGGGCCTGTTCTTGTTGTCGTTCTTGCTCAAGTCGACGCTGCAGGATTTTCTCTCCAGCTTCATGTTCCTGAAGGAAGGAGAGACCGCGCAGTGGCGGCAGCAATACGGGCAGCAATTTCAACAGGCCGTCACTCACTTCAAACAGACCCGGTTTGATATTTTCTGGAAGGACTATATCAAGTTCCTTCTCATCGGCGCCGCTGCGGTGGGCATGATGGGGGCGTATCTGAAAAGAAACGTCCAGTTCCCGCTGTTCGCCGCCGTGCTGCTTGGGATTTTGGTGATGGACCTCATGGTGATTGATGACAAGCTGATCAAACCCGAGCCCACTGCCGCCCTTGAGAAGAATTTCCAGCCCGATGCCACGATCGCCTATCTCTCGCAACAGCCGGGACTCTTTCGGATCTTCCCCGGCATCTCTCCCGGCGATCCGCTGTACATGGACAACACGTTTGCGTATCACGGACTCCAATCAATAACCGGGTATAGCCCGGCCAAGCTGAAGATCTACCAGACCATGCTCGACTCCTGCATGTACCACGGATCGAACCCCGAGTTCCCATTGAACATGAGCATCGTGAACATGTTGAACACCGAGTTCCTGATCGCCCATGGAAGGCTCCCCGAGGACAAATTCGAGGCGGTGAATGTCGACCAGGCCAAGCGCGAGGTAACATACAGGAACCCCGGCGCCCTGCCCCGTGCCTTCTTTGTGGACAGCGTCATCGTCGCGCGGGACGACCATGAAGTCTTCGCGGCTCTGAACTCCGCTTCCTTCAATCCGGGGCGCACGGCGGTTCTCTATGTCGCGCCTCCAGGCATCGGGCGTCCGGACAGCGCTTCGGTGCAAGTGACCGATTACAAATCGCGGCGCATCACACTATCCGCAAACACGAGCTCTCCGGCTCTGATGGTGTTGAGCGAGGTCTACTATCCGGCGGGATGGAAGGCATACGTTGACGGGCACGAGACAAAAATTTACAGGACAAACTATATGCTGCGCTCGATTGTCGTGCCGGTGGGAACGCATGAGGTGGTCTTTTCATTTGACCCACCGGTGTACCGCCTCGGCTGGGTGCTCACTAATAGCGCATGGGGGGCGGCCGCGCTCTGCATCCTGATCGGCCTCTGGCAGTTGCCTGCGGTCAGAAAACGCCTTCAGCCCGGGAAGCCTCATTCTGCAGAGCAGCCGACGTGAAGCCGAAACGCATCCATATTGTCATTGTCTCCGCCGTTTTCGGCATCCTGGTCTGGATATCGGTAAGCATGAGTGAGCAGTACCAGATCGCCGTATCAGTGCCGATCTCCATCGACAATATCCCGGAAGGGAGATCGATCCGCACTCCCGTGCCGCAGGCGCTGCAGCTGAAGCTCCGCGGGGACGGCTGGCGTCTCGCGTCCCTGTTGCTCGGCTCGGACTTGAGGATGCACTTCCCACTCCAGTCGCTCCGCGCCGGCAAGAAGGCCATTACCTTCACCGAGGTGGCCGAACGGATCGCTGATCGCCCCGGCATCCAGCTTCTGGATATGGTGCCTGATTCGGTGTTTGTCGATCTTGACCGGACCACCCACAGAAAGGTTGCCATTGTGCTCGACTATGCCGTGTCGTTCCGGGAAGGGTATGGGCAGGTCGGCCCCACCACCGTAACCCCGGAGAGCGTCACCGTCACGGGTGCCGAGACGCTGCTGAGAACAATCGACTCGTGGAGCACCGTGCGGGGAGTGTTTGAGAATCTGAAAGCACCAATGGAAGCGGACCTCCCGCTTGCGCCCAGCCCGATCTATCTGGTCTCGTTGTCGACATCGAAGGTTCACCTCCGGATCAATGTTGAGCCTTTTGCGGAAAAGGTGTTCAGCGGCCTTCCGGTGGAGATCCGCTCCGTGGCGCCGAACCGCGAGGTGATCCTGATCCCGCCGAAGATCGAGATCGTCGCCCGCGGCGGCATCAAGCAGCTGTCCAACACCTCGCCATCCGATTTCCGGCTCGTGGTCGATTACAGAATGATTCTGGCCGACACGACAGGGATCATCGATCCGGACATCGCAGCCCCGCCGGGGATCCAGGTGGTCAGCCGGAGGCCGGAACATTTGCAGTACGTGGTGAGGAGGAGGCTGTAGGCATTTTGGATTTGGGATTTTCAATTTTGGACTGTGAGATCACGGGGAGGGTTCTGGCATGCAACTGACCGTTAACATTGACCACATTGCTACGCTCCGAGAGGCGCGCGGGGGAATGGAGCCGGATCCTGTCACCGCGGCGCACCTCTGCGAGCTGGCAGGCGCCCACGGCATTGTCTGTCACCTGCGGGAAGACCGGCGCCACATCAATGACCGGGACCTCCGGATCCTGCGGGAGACCATCAAGACGAAGCTGGATCTGGAAATGGCGGCAACCGAAGAGATCATCAAGATCGCCGTGGATACGCTCCCGGAGCTTGCCACGCTGGTACCGGAGCGCCGACAGGAGCTGACCACGGAGGGGGGGCTCGATATCCGGGGGAACCGGCACCGGCTTCGGGACACCATTAAGGAGCTACACAGGCATGAGATCCGGGTGAGTCTCTTTATCGACCCGGTGCGCGAACAGATCGAAGCGGCACGGGAGGTGGAGGCAGACACCGTGGAAATCCATACCGGCGAATATGCCAACGCCCGGAACGAACAGCAACAGCATGAGCTTCTGGAGGTGGTGCGCGATGCAGCAAAGTTCGCCCGGGAGCTGGAACTGCGCGTCAACGCAGGTCACGGGCTCAACTATTTCAATATTATTCCCTTCCGGAGCATCGGGGAAATCGAGGAGGTCAGCATCGGTCACGCGATCATTGCGCGCGCGGTGTTCGTGGGATTGGAGAGAGCGGTAAGAGAGATGATAGAGCTGGTGGAAAAATAGGAACGTCACCACCTCTACAAGATGAACACAGGGGGCACAAAGAACTCAGCGTTTCACAAGCCTCTCATTTTATCAGGAGCATTCGTCGAGAGGCGACGCTCTGGCCTGCTGTCAGACGGTATATGTAAACGCCGCTGGCGAGTCCCGCTCCGTCAAAGCTCGCCTCATACCGTCCAGCCGTTTTTCTTTCATTGACCAACACCGCCATCTCTCTGCCTAGTATGTCATAGACAACCAGAGTCACATCACTAGCCCCTCCAACGGTGTACTTGATGACTGTCAACGGGTTAAACGGGTTCGGGTAATTCTGTTCGAGCACAAAGCTTACCGGTGCCTCTGTTTCTTCCACCCCCATCGAGGAGGATGGCACAATGGGTTCTGAGAAGTGCACGGCCCCCGATCTGTCGATCTGCTTGAGCCGATACGCATGCCCTGCTCCGGAAGAGGAGTCGGTAAAGCTGTAGGAATGCTGGTCGGCCGTTGTGCCGTTGCCCGCGACAAAGCTGTTCTCGATGGTCACGAACAGAAGCGTGCTGTCGGCGCACTTCTGGACTTCAAAGCCGAAGTTGTCTGTTTCGCTCATGGTCGTCCACGTCAGCCTCACGACACCGTCGCTGAGAACGCTCCCGTCGAAGGAAGCGAGCTGAATGGGAAGCGGAGCATCCGCAATTTCATATCCGAACAGGCGGTTCGGGCTCCCCTGCAAAAGCCCTCCCAGGGTTGCCTTGCCTACAACAAGGCCTGTGGTTAAGAACAATCCCCCGGCCAGGGGCGTACCGGCCCCTTCGCCGACGTCGGTCACAACGTCATGCGAAACGCCCGTCGGAAGTCCGGTGGCCACGCTTACCTGTACCAGGAGCTGGGCGGTCCCGCCGCCGCCCCCCTGTCCCCAGAACCAAAGGTATGGTCCACCGGTACTCAGATTGTCGTAAGCGGCGGCGTAGTTGGTGGTCGAACCCAGTGAACTGTAGCTCAACGACCGAAGGGTGTTGCCCGTCTTACTGATGAGCACCGGGTCGCTGAAGTAGTCGCCGACCCACAATCCGCCGCTTCCGCCGTTGGCTGACGGGTCGAAGGTCACGTAGCGGGCTGTCAGAGGCGATGCAAGTGTGCCGACCTTCTCCCTTGTGGCCGGATCGATGATCTGAAGCGTTGCCGAAGCCGTGCTGGCGTAAACGTTTGTGCCGTCGAACGTCATTCCTCTGACACCGGAGACGCCGGTCACACTGAACGAACCGATCAAGGTCCCGTCGGGACGCCAGCGATGGAAGAGATTTGAGCTCCAGCGCGATGTCCAGAATTCGTTCAGTGTCGGGATGAACACTGCTCCCGCATTACCACCGCCGCCTGTGATGTTCGTGGCGTCCCAGTTGAACTCAATGCTCCATGGCCCGCTGGAGGGGGTGATGGTAAACTGCTTGTGGCTCGAGTCCCGGATTGAGGGATTTTGCGCGCTGACCAACCTGACCCGGCAATGTGAGGATGCTACCTGAGGCACTGTCCACGGATACGCTCCCAGGTTCTGAACATGCAACGGGGCAGAGGCGGCGCTCGTTACGGTTGCGGCCGCATCCAGCCCCAGTGCTGAGTTACCCGGAGACGCTTGAGTGGCACCACTGACAGTGGCAATTGGAGCCCATGACGCGCCATCGTCCGTGGAGTAGTCTATAGCGATATTCCCTGTGACGTTGACCGCCGCCCAGGTGATCTGGCGGCTCGATCCACCTTTCCACACTTCTCCGCCATAGGGAGTGAGAAGAATCAGCCCCGCATCATTGGCGTCGACAATGAAATCCGCGGTCATGGTGGATCCTGAGGCGCTGATATTCAGAATGCTCACACCGGACGCCTGGAAGGCATAGTCCATGCTGCCCGGCCGCGTGGCGACCGTGAACGCATTACTGCCTGTTCCGCCCGGATATGGATCCCCGTTATCCCCGCTGTTGGCATTTTTTTCAAGTTGATAATTTCCATCCGCCTGTTCCAGCGCTACGAAGTAGTGGCTGATGTTCGTTTGCCCAGGGTACCAATCGTTATCGTTTTGTGTGCCGATCGATTGATCCACATGATACACCAGCAGCCCGTCGCCGGGCAGATAGGTGTCGTATCCGGTCCGTTGCCTGTTCTCAACAAGAAAGTATTCGGAACCGATAGTCCCGTTGCGCCAGAGAGCAAAAGCCTGGGGCGTTGATTCGACCGACTGGCAGGAGCGACCGGTGACTGAGGCCGCTATAACGGTCGGCGACAGGAATCCCATTTGCGCATGACACCATGCGTCGGGAAGCGCAGGCGAAGAGCCGCCCGGGAAGGGACCGTTCCAGCTCCCTCCCGCCATGAGGCTCCATCGTCCCAGCCCTTCGGAACTGTAGTCCCGGTCGTACAGGTCGGGGAGCCCGAAAGCCGCATGCCCCAGCTCGTGCGCGTAGACGCCGATGGTCATGTCCCTGGACGTTTGCCAGTACTCCGGCTCGATGGAGTAGTGTAGCACCGAGACGCCATCCACATGAGGTACGTTCTGTGTCGCCCAGGCGTGAGACCAAACATCGGTCGTCAATCCCGTGAATTCTGCTCCCGCGCCGGCATGGATAATGAAGAGTGCGTCGACGAAGCCGTCCCCGTCATTGTCATACTGGGAGAAGTCAACGTACGGATCCACCAGCGCAACGAGGTCCTCCACGAGCTTTTGGGAATTCTTCGGATAGCTTCCCATACCGTAGTCATTGTTCACATAATATGCGTAGGTCTGCGGCGCCGTGTACCAGCCGAGCGCACCCGGCATGTCGACAGTAATGATGTCCAGGTTGCCGTAGCTGACGGCCTTGTAGTAATCGCGCATGGAGCCGGGACGCTGCACGAACAACAGCGTATCAAAAAAGCCGGCCGTGACTTGCGAGGGTTTATCGGAGAACGTGACGAGGATGGCAAGGGCCTTGAAGCTTCCCGCAGGCGGTGCAGCGGGACCAAGCGTTCGTGTGAAGCCTACGGGCGCTGCCGACTGGGTCTGGATCTGGGCTGCGGGGGACGCCCACGGAGCATCGATCCCGCGCGCTTTCAGACTGCCGAGTTCTTCCAGCACCGATGGCGTCGGCACCAAACCCTTCTGGATCTGCTCAATCAGATGCGGGTGCGGAGGCATTTGTGCCACCGCAGCCGTCGTCTGCAGGACAACAGAACAGAGGATCAGACGGGTGAACACACGTCGTTGCATTCTTCGGCTCCACAGCAAGAAGTGGACGGTAAACGGGGCTTCGAGTGCTGACAAAGTACGCGAACAAATTGTAGAAATTTGTGCGCTGGGACAACATATGTCCAGACATGCTTCCGTCGAAAAAGGTTCTCGTTCAGGACCAATCCCCCCGAAATGTCGTTATCCGTGATCCGACAGTGGAAAATCGACAGGGTCGGGCGAGAAGCATGTCAGGACATGGTATACAAAAGGGGGGAAACCAGGCTTTCTATCTGGTGCCCGCGTTGTGTTTCCGGAGGCCGTCGTCCGCCATCCTGCAAGGTAACGTAGCGGAGCGACAAGAGACCATGCAGGATCCTGAGCCAATGCGTCTCAGGACATGCATCGGTTTGTCAGCGCGGTTTAGTCTCTCAGTTCGAGTTTACGGATTTCATCCCGCAACGACGCTGCTTTCTCGTAGTTCTCCTTTTCAATCGCTTCTTTCAACTGCTGGTGCAGTTGTTCAAGCTTGGATCCCTTCGAGCTTGGCGGCGGCTGGGCTTTCGGCTTCTGCTGGCGGGCAGGAGGCGTTTGTTCATCCTCTTCCTCCTCCGGGACGAACGCTGCCTCGTCCATGACGCTGGCGGCAACGTAGATCTGAACCCCGTACCGGACGGCGAGAGCAATGGCGTCGCTCGGCCGGGAATCGATCTGTTGGCTGTCGATGTTAAGTTTTGCGTAGAATGTTCCGTCGCGCAGTTCATCGATAATAATATCCGAGAGCTCCGCGCCGAAAGCGGTAATGATGTTCTTCATCAGGTCGTGCGTGAGGGGGCGGGGCGGCTTGATCCCTTCCATCTCCAGGGCGATCGATTGCGCTTCCGAAGCACCGATAATGATCGGTAGGCGGCGGTTTCCGTTGACTTCACGAAGGATCAACGCATAGGCTCCTCCGCTTGCAGGACTTGTCGAAAGCCCGAGAATATCCACCTGAACCCTGTCCACTCCTCACCCCTAGAAATTGTAATGCATTACTTCCCGAGCGACTGCTTCAGCTGAGCGGTCAGTTCGGGGAGTACCTCTAATACGTCCCCGACGATACCGTAATCAGCTACCTGAAAGATCGGGGCATCCTTGTCCTTGTTAATAGCAACAATATACTTTGATGAAGACATTCCCGCAAGATGCTGCACGGCGCCGGAAATTCCGCAGGCAACATACATGGTCGGCGAGACGGTTTTGCCGGTCTGCCCTACTTGTTCATCATGCGGTCTCCACCCCGCGTCGACCACTGCGCGCGACGCTCCCACGCCGGCGCCAAGGACATCGGCCAGCTCCTCCACGAGATGAAAGTTCTCGGGTCCCTTGAGCCCGCGTCCCCCGGAGACGATAATGTCCGCCTCGGTGACATCGGGCCGTCCGGTAGCAACGCTCTCCTCGGTCACGGTGGAGACGAAATCTTTCTCCTCAAGAGGAACATCCACTTTCTCAACCATAGTGCCCTGTCCATATCTCGCGGCCGCGAACACATTCGGACGGAGCGTGAAGACCTTTACCGGCGTTTTCACCTTGACGTCGAGCAGCGTCTTGCCTGCAAACACCGGGCGGGTGGCAATCACGTCGCCGTTCTCCACCCGCAAGGCAACGCAGTCGGCGGCAAGGCCAGCGTTCAGCTTGACCGCAACGCGCGGGGCAAGGTCTTTTCCCATCTGGCTGGCCGGCAGAACCACAATTGCAGCCTGCTCCTTTGCGGCAGCCTCGGCAATGACCCTGGCACAGGCCGAGTTCGAATGCCGGGCAAGCCGCGGCGAATCCACGACGATCACCCGGGAGGCGCCATAGGCCCCCAGGTCGCCCGCGATTCCTTCCACGCCGCTCCCCACCACAAGGGCAACGCACGATCCGCTCAACTGATCAGCAAGCGCTCGCGCAGCCCCTACCGCTTCAAAGGATGACTTCTTGATCTTCGAATCACGCTGCTCAGCGAAGACAAGGATGATCATGGGGATGGCTTCTCTATTATTGACGTCTGAATACATATCTCATACCACATGTTCTATATCACTTTTGCTTCTTCATGCAACAGCCGGATCAGCTCCGGAACAGCGCTTTTGTCCGTTCCAAGGATTCTGCCCGGATTTTTGGCCGGCGGTTTCCGCATCTGGACCGTCTCCACGCGCACTTCGGCCGCAGCGGCCGGCTTGACCTCGATGGGCTTGTTCTTGGCAGCCATAATTCCTTTGAGCGTGGGATAGCGAGGCTCATTCAACCCTTTCTGGGCCAGGAAAACGGCGGGCAGCTTTGTCTCCACGGTTTCATGTCCCCCTTCAATCTCGCGCTGGCAGACCACCTTTCCATCCTGGATATCCATTTTGACCACGACCGCCACCGACGGAAGACCGAGCATCTCGGCGACCATGGTTCCTACCTGGGCGTCGTCATAATCGATCGACTGTTTCCCGAAGAGGACCACGTCGGGCGACGTGGTTTTGATTTCTTCGGCCAGACCCTTTGCCACGGCAAACGAATCGCGCACGCCGTCCTCCTTCAGGAGAAGGGCTTTATCGACTCCCATGGCGAGTGCCTTCCGCAGCGTTTCCTTGTTCTGCTCTCCTCCCAGGCTGATCGCGATGACTTCCCCCTTGAACTTGTCCCGTATGCGCAGGCCTTCTTCCACGGCGATCTCGTCATAAGGGCTCATCATGAAATTCACGCCGGTTTTGTCGATGCTGACATTATCCGGGGCAACTTTGATTTTTGTCTCGGTATCCGGGACGTGGTTGACGCAAACAACGACCTTCATTCAGCCTCCGCTTGTTGACTTTTACCGACGTCATGGGAACCGTACCTTCAGTCAAAGTCAATATACGGTGCGGCTGCAAAAAAGGCAAGGTGCGTTGACTTTGAACTCTTTTTTTGATATCATTCGAAACCTCGGAAGTGCAATCAAAGTTACGTGAATCGTACAGGAAGGTTGAATGGCACAGCACAAATCGGCAGAGAAGAGAGCCCGGCAGGCAAGCCGCAAGGCAGAGCACAATGCCCAGTGGAAATCCAGAATGCGGACCGCGATCAAGCGCGTACGGGCGACAAAAGAGAAGGACAAGGCTCTCCCCGAGCTTCAGAAGACGGTAAAACTCCTTGACCAGCTCGCTGCGCGAGGTGTCATTCACAGGAACAAAGCCGCAAACAACAAGTCGGCACTCACCAAGTATGTGAATGGCCTCAAATAGGTGTTTGATCTAAGACGAGTCTCTGCGAGGACCCTTTCAGGGTCCTTTTCATTTAGTGCGATAAAGGCTGTTACTGGTGTTGGGTGTGATCGACGCTTGGGTGTCCCGCGAAGAAGGTGATATGGGTGGGTGAGCAGGTAACGCTATGAATTCTTCTGCATCTTTGCCAGCTCTTCCAGATCGGCCAGGCGTTTCTCGAAGCGGTGTGCTTCCTCCGGGCGCTGCTCAAGCAGCGTCCGGTATGCTTTGATCGCTTCCCGGTACTGTCCCTGGTTGGCATAAATCTCCGCAAGAGTTGCCGTCACAATCCGGGTTGTCGGTGCTTCGAGCGGAGGCGGTTGCTCCTCGGTTG
Organism: uncultured Bacteroidota bacterium; assembly: GCA_963809695.1. Taxonomy (GTDB): domain Bacteria; phylum Bacteroidota; class Ignavibacteria; order UBA10030; family UBA6906; genus JAGDMJ01. Next base: position 368,124 of record CAWEKI010000006.1, on the reverse strand, counting down.
CCTGCGCGTCCGGCACAAGAGGGACGATGCGTTTGGCCCCCTGAAGCTGCCGCAGGAGAAATTCCACCGACGATTCGCTTTCCTCGCCTCCTTCTGAGATATAGCTTTCGAAGGTCGTGCTTTCCTTTTTCGCTTTGAGCAGGCGTGCCTGGCTCTCGGCATAGGCCTCGAACGCCTGCTGCTCGCGTTCCTCGGCGTTCTTCAGCAGTGCCTGCACCATCGGATTGTCCGGCACAGCTTTGAGCGTCCGCCGGTAGGCAAGCATTGCTTCGACGGTGCGTCCGAGCGCGTCATAACACTTGCCGAGCATCAATGCGCCCGTCCCGTACCAGGGGAACTCTGCGGTTCCTTCAAGGCAGATCTCCAATGCCTTTTGCGCCTGGCCGCTTTCCAGATACTCCTTCGCATGACGCGCGAACTCAGGCGACTTCCCGAAGCCCTGCCCGCCTTCTGAAGAAGAGGTCATACTCATGTCCACGCTTATTTAGGTGCTACCTGACGTGCAATCCACGCGTGCTTCAATGACATAACGGAGACGAACGTAAACCCAAGGAAAAACAGAAGCTGGAATGGTACAGCTGCAATCTCCAAAAAATAGAGCGAAGATGCAACACCAAACAAGCAGTAAACCGCAAGAATGATCTCGATCACAACCGTGGAACTGATCTTCAGAGGCACGTACTTTTTGTCCGTCCAGGAATCCTTCTTGTCTTTGATGCTGTATTTCGGCGTCCGGACGAATTCGCTCTTTTTCTTGAAGAGCCCTTCCAGCACAGCCCGGCTGTTGTTGACGGCAAACCCCATGCTGCCTGCCATGAACAGCGGGAAGAGAAAGAGCCGGCGGCGCCAGTCGGCATAGACATCCTTCTGGGAGAACAGATAAAAGAAGAATGAGCCGAGGAACGCAAAGACGAAGATCGACATGAACGTGAAGTACGGGTCGTACAGTCCTGCGTGCTTGATGAATACAAGGGGAACGTTGAGGATTCCTGCGACGACGATAAACGGGAAGACCAGGTTGTTCGTGAGATGGAACGTTGCGTGGATCTTGATGCCCAGCGGCAGTTTCGACCTCCAGACAATCGGGAGGATTTTCCGAGCGGTCTCGATGGCACCCTTGGTCCACCGGAACTGCTGGGATTTCAGCGCGTTGATTTCAGAGGGAAGTTCAGCCGGCGAGGTCACGTTGTTGAGGTACTTGAACTGCCACCCCCGGAGCTGTGCCCGGTAGCTCAGGTCGAGGTCCTCAGTAAGGGTATCTGCCTGCCAGTTCCCCGCGTCTTCGATACAGGATTTCCGCCAGACACCTGCGGTACCGTTGAAGTTGATGAAGAAACCAACCTTGTTCCGCACCGATTGTTCGATGACAAAGTGCCCGTCGAGCGCCATCGCCTGGGTCCGTGTCAGCAGCGAGTATTCGGCGTTCAGGTGTTCCCAGCGGGTCTGCACCATGCCGATCTTGGGGTCGGCCATGAAATGCGGGATCGTCTTCAGCAGGAAATCCTGGCGCGGCACGAAATCGGCGTCGAAGATGGCCACGAACTCGCCACGGGCAACGGCAAGCCCGTCCTTCAGGGCGCCGGCTTTATAGCCGGCCCGGTTCGTCCGCCGGATCTGCTTGATGTCGAATCCCTGGCGTCTGTACTTTTCGACGTGCCTGGCCACGACGTCCACGGTCTGATCCGTGGAATCGTCAAGCACCTGGATCTCCAGCTTCTCTTTCGGGTACACCATGGTACAGGAGGCATCAATGAGGCGGCCGACGACATAGAGCTCGTTGTAGACGGGGAGCTGCACGGTGACCACGGGATAGGTGGTGATCTCGCCCACTGCCGGGCTCTTCCTGGAGCGGTACTTCAGATAATAGTAGATCATGATAAAGCCGTGCGAGCCAAAGACAAACAGTACCGTCAGCGAGAAGATATAGACGAACAGAATGGTCTCTTCCATGATGGTTGATTACTGTACCTCACGTTGTGAAACGAAGTGAATTGTGTTGCCGACCCGTCTGATCACCAGCCCGACACTGTTTCCAGAAGAATATCCTCCGTCAATTTCCGGACTGACTCTTGCAGTCCGGCCTGGCGCTGTGACGGCCCGCTGCCGCCGGACTCATAGTCTCCCCAGTTGGAGAAGGTCTTTTCCCAGACTTTCTTTCGAAGCTTCATGTCCTGGAACGCGAACCGGGCAGTGACCGTGATGCGCCGCTTGCTCACCTGTTCTCCCTGCTGGATCACAACCGGGGCATCTGAGACCGAAGTAATGACGCCTTCCAGAATGGAATCGGCGTGTGACCGGTCTGCGACCTCCAGGCTGTTATCGGCGATAAAGAGGTTGGTGAGCTGGTTGGTAAAGAGCTCGCGCAACCCCGGCTCGCCGAATCCGGACTGGTCGTCCACCAGCGGGATGGCGATGGTCTTCAGATGCGCCGGAACCGACGCGCCCGTGAACGAATAGGCGCACCCCGCAATGTCCGTTACCAGGACTGCGGCGCTTACCAGCCAGGCCGCTACAAGGAAGCGGCGCATCGCACCAAGGAGCATCGCCTATCCCAACCCGTATTCTTTGATTTTCCTGTAGAGTGTCCGCTCACTGATATTGAGCGCCCGCGCAGCCACGCGGCGGTTTCCTTTGTACCGGTCCAGCGCCTCGGCGATCAACTTGTGTTCCATCTCCTGCAACGAGAGCGTGCGCTCGTCCTGCACTTCACGGGAATAGCCGACATCCTGCCGGCCGCTTCCCGGAGAATGAATCATCTGGCTCTGCTCGGCCAACAAATTCTTCAGTTCGATGATGTTCCCCTTGATGTCCAGCAAAGCCCGCAGGATCAACTCCCGTTCGGCCTGCTCGACACTTTTCCCCATGGGAACGGGCAGGTTGCGATCCTCAGAGGCCGTTCTCAGGTCCTTCAAATATTTCCGAACATCCTCGGCATCAAGGTACTTGCCCCCTTCGAGCACCATCATACTCTCGACCGCGTTGTGCAGTTCCCGCACGTTTCCAGGCCAGTGGTACGATTGCAGCACCTGCATGGCCGCCTCGGAAATGCCGGCAAACTTGATGTTGTTCTTCGCGGCAATCTCCTCGGCAAAGTGGCGAAAGAACACCGGAATGTCCTCGGTGCGCTTGCGCAGCGGCGGAACGTGAATGTTGACCGAGCGCAGGCGAAAGAACAGATCGGCACGGAACCGGCCGTGCCGCACCTCCGACTCCAGGTCCTTATTCGTCGCGGCAATGACCCGGACGTTCACCCTGCGCTGCACGGAGGAGCCGACACGCTGGAACTCCCCGTTCTCCAGGACGCGCAGAAACTTCACCTGCGCCGCCAGAGGAAGCTCGCCGATCTCGTCAAGGAAGATGGTGCTGCCGTCGGCAAGCTCGAAATATCCCTTGCGCTGTTCTGTGGCGCCGGTGAACGAGCCCCGCTCATGCCCGAACAGTTCGCTCTCGATGATGCCCTCGGGGATCGCCCCGCAGTTCACGGCGACGAGCGGCTTCTTGCTTCGTGGGCTCGCCGTGTGGATGGCCTTCGCAATGACTTCCTTTCCAACCCCGCTCTCCCCTGAAATCAGCACGGTGATGTCGGTCGGCGCCACCTGTTCGACGACCTCAACGATCTTCCGCATCTCCAGGGAGTCGCCCAGGATGCCAAGCTCCTCCTGAAACTGGGGCGAATCCGATTTCATGGCCGCACTCTGCATCTTACCTCGAGATAACTATGGAAGCAACGTTGTACTTTTTCTTGATCTCCACCCCGCTCGCCTTGGCCTCTTCGTACGTAGGATAGGTGCCAACCCAGACCAGGAACAACGCCCGGTTGTCCTTCACCTTGTTCAGCACCTCGACCGGATATCCGAGTTGTTCAAAGAACTGTTTCTGTCTCTCAGCGTTCAGCTGCGTGGTGAACGCCCCGACTTGCAGCGCAAAGCGGACTGCCGGCGCCGCAGCGGGCTCCTGGACCGGGCGTGCAACCGTATCCTGGACCGGAGGAGCAGGAGGCTGCACATGCTCTTCAGCCAGCCCCTTCGTCTCGGGCTCGGCCGAACTCTTCAAGTGCGTGGAGGTGGGGTACTCTTTGCGGAGCTGATCCATCTTGAGCTCGGCCGTCCGGTAGAGACCCAGCGCATAGTAGAACTGGTAGACTTTGTACAGGGCATCGTCCGCCCACTCACTCTTCGGGAAATTGTCCACGATGCTTTGATATATCCGCACCGCTTCCCCGCCGTCCGAGGTCACGAGCGCCTGGAGGTAAAGCACGCCGGGGTTGTTCGGATATTTTGCCAGGAGCGAAGGGATTTCATTCCGTACTTCATCGCCCTGCCCGTTGTTGATGCGGTCGATGTACTGGTTGATGTCGGGATCGCTAGCCTGGGCTGCAACTGTTGGGCCGGCAAATGCCATCAAGAGTGCGAGAGCCAAAACGAGTTTCATGCTGCTTGTTCCTCTTATTGACTTTTGCAGAAGTAACGGTACGTTAAATCTGCTCATTGGTAATATCGAAGTTAATGGCTGGCCGCCTGCCGAAAAGAGTCGCCGAGTTCGCCCGCTCAATTCGTATGTCGAGGTACTCCCCGATCTGCTCGCCAGCCTTGGGGAAAACTACACTTTTGTTAGCGTCTGTCCGCCCGGTGTACTCTTCGGGTGATTTCCTGCTGGCCCCCTCGATCAGAATTCGCTCCGTGGTGCCGATCATCCGCTGGTTGAGCTCGAGGGAAATCATGTGCTGCAACTCGGCAATCTCGAAGACCCGCCTGCCTTTTTCCTCCTCCGATACTGTATCCGACATCTCCCAGGCCTTTGTGTTCGCACGGGCCGAGTACTTGAAGGTGTAGGCGCCGTCGTAACGGACTTCCTTGATTAAATCCACCGTCATCTGGTGCTCTTCCAGGGTCTCCCCGGGGAAGCCGGAAATGATGTCCGTCGTCAGGCTGACTCCCGGGATCGCCGTGCGGATCTTTTCCACCAGGCGCAGGTAGTGGTACACACTGTAGGTCCGGTTCATCAAAGCCAGGATCCGATCCGAACCCGATTGCACCGGCAGATGGACATACTTGCAAATGTTCTTGTTACCCGCGATAGCCTCGATGAGCCTGTCGGACATATCCTGCGGATGGGAGGTGGTAAACCGGATACGGACAGTACGATCTGCTTCCGCCGCCGCCTGCATCAGGTCGGCAAAGTCAAATGCTTCATCCCGGTACGAGTTCACGTTCTGCCCCAGGAGTGTCACCTCCCTGAACCCGCGGGCCGCAAGCCCGGCCACTTCCTCCACTACACTTTTCAAAGGACGGCTCCGCTCACGTCCACGCGTGAACGGAACCACGCAGAATGAACAGAACTTGTCGCATCCACGCATCACCGAGACCCAGGCGCTGATCCCATCAGTCCGGAGAGGAACAATGTCGTCATAGTTCTCGACCCTCGAGAGACGGACGGCAATCCCTTTCTCCCCTTCCATCGCTCTTTCCACCAGCGAGGGGATCTTCCGGTATTCATCGGGACCCACGACGAGATCCACGAGGTTTCCTTCCTCCTCCATGAACCTGGTCCTGAGCCGCTCCGCCATGCATCCCAGGATTCCCACCACCAGGGCAGGATTCCGTCTTTTATAGCTGCTGAAGAGCCCGAGCCTGCCGTAGATCCGTTGCTCTGCGTTCTCCCGGACAGCACAGGTGTTGACAAGTACAACATCTGCCTCAGCGATGTCGGGAGTGAAGATATATCCCTGCTCACGCAGAATCCCACCTATGACCTCGGAGTCTGCCACATTCATCTGACAGCCGTATGTTTCGACGTAGACTCTTCGGGGGCTCAAATGGCGTGATACGCTAGGTTCATTCAGAAGCGGCATAAATCTATCCATATCATGACAATAAATCAAACAAAGAAGATTAGCTTTCTGTTAAATCTTTTTAATTTAGCCAATTTTTGGTTCATTATCAAGGAGAAATGACAAATCGGCAGACGATGGAGAAAGCGGTTCTTTAATCTTTGCAGCGATCTGGCTCCATATGGTCTTCCTTGCTCGGACCCCCCGGATCCTATTCCCTACTCCGTATTTTTTTTGTATCTTTAGACCGAATTCCACTCCTTTCTTACCCACTGCCAGGCAGCGACCGACATGACTCCCAATAATGTAATGCCCAACATACTTGCTAAAGCAAAGTCCATTCACCGCACCATCGTTCTCCCGGACGCCACGGACGAGCGCGCCATCAAGGCAGCCCGCATCCTCAAAGACGAAAAGATCGCCACCCCGATTCTTGTGGGTGACAGAGCAGCTATCAAGGCGACGGCAGAAAAGGCAGCAACCCTGATCAATGACATCGAGATAATGGATCCGCAGGATTCGGGTAAGCTTGACCAGTTTGCCCATGATTTCTGCGAGATCCGCAAAGCCAAGGGGCTCCAGTTCGCCGAAGCCCGGAAGGCAATGTGCAACCCTCTTTTCTTCGGCGCCATGATGGTGCGGCAAGGACTGGCCAATGGCAGCGTCGCAGGATCGCTCTCGACGACCGGCGATGTTCTCAGGGCCGGCATTCAGGTAATCGGCCTGGCAGACAACATTACTGTGGTCTCCAGCTTTTTCCTGATGGTGTTTCCTGAAAAAACGTACTCCTTCGCCGATAGCGCGGTCGTTCCCGACCCGACCGTGGAGCAATTGGCCGACATCGGGATCTCCACGGCCGACAATCACCGGCGCCTGACCGGCGAGGAGCCGAGGATTGCCATGCTCTCCTTCTCTACCAAAGGAAGCGCAAGCCATCCGCTCGTTGAAAAGGTGCAGCAGGCAACAGATCTTCTGAAGAAGAAACGCCCCGAGCTGCTGGTGGACGGCGAGGTGCAGCTGGACACCGCCATTGTACCGAAGGTGGCAGCCTCGAAAGCTCCAGGCAGCCCCATCGAGGGCAAAGCCAACGTGCTGATCTTCCCCGACCTGAACGCCGGCAACATCGGCTACAAGATGGCTCAGAGGATGGGAGGAGCGGAGGCGATTGGACCGGTAGTGCAGGGCTTGCGCAAGCCCGCGTTTGACCTGTCGAGAGGGTGCAGCGTGTCAGATATCGTGAACGTGGCCGCAATCAATGCTGTCGTGGGGGCAGTATAATAAATAGGTCGCCGGAGAGGCGCGAGGGAGGACATCCTGGCGCCTCTGCTGTTTTGCGGAGTTTCAGTCCCGTTCCTGCTTCACCGTTGCCTCACCACGCTTGCCACCCACGCCACCGCAACAATACCGCATGCCACCGCCACGATTGCCGGTGACGCCGGAAAGTCGTACTTGAACGCGAAGAATAGTCCGATTACCGGAGCCACCGCTCCAATGGCCGCTGCTATGGCGAAGATAGCGTTCACCTTCCGCGACATCAGCATCGCCGCCATGGGGGGAACCACCAGAAACCCGAAGACAAAGAGATCTCCTACCAGGTGGGTAGCGAACGAGATCACGACTCCCGCGACGAGATAGAAGATCATATCCCAGATCACCGAATTGAATCCCTGCGTGCGAGCGGTCTCCGGATCGAATGAGATATAGGTAAATTCCTTGAAGAAGAGCAGGTGGATCAGTGCCGCAAGCAGAAACGCGCCAAGCATCAGGAAGAAAAGGTCGGGGTTAACGAAGAGGATGTCGCCCCGGAGCAGGTTTTCGATCTCCGACGCCTCCACCTTGGGTGCCTTTTGCAGAATCAGGATGCGCGCAGCAATGGATGACACGAAGACAAAACCCAGGACGGCATCGCGCGGGATTTTTCTTCCGGTGAGCATGCGCGAGAGGACCACCGCCGAAAGCAGCGTCACTATGAGCGCGCCAACAGTGTGCGGCAAAGCAAAAAATGGAAGGAACGTCATTGCCAGCCCGAGCACGGATACCTGCGTCAGGACCGCACCGAAAAACACCACGCGCCGGGCAACAATGTACACTCCAATAAACGCGCAGATGACCCCGACCAGGATGCTGCCGTAGAGCGCATAAGGAAATTCCTGGAGCACTGTCTTGATGATCTCACTTGCCTCCATGGCTTCCTCCGGGAAGGATGATCTTGCTCCCATGCATCTGATGCACATCCACGGGCATCTGGTAGAGCGTTGAGAGATTCTGCGCGGTCAACACTTCATCCACCTTCCCAATCTGGAAAAAGTTCGGCTCGACGAGCGCGATCCGCCTCACATGATTTGCCACATCGTCCAGGAGGTGGCTGATCATGATCACGGTCAGCTTCCCTCCCTGGTGGAGCTCATTGATCAGATCGAGAACGGAAATCCGCGATGGAAGATCCATGCCGTTGGTCGGCTCGTCCAGAATGAGCACCTCCGGCTGCGTGGCGAGCGCGCGGGCGATCAGCACCCGCTGCTTCTGGCCTCCCGACAGATCCCGGAACGGGCGATCAGCCAGACCGTCTACTGCCGCGTGCGCCATGCTCTGCTTCACCACATCCCGGTCCTCCGCCCGGGGCCGTCGCAACAAGCCAATCTGGCGGTACCGCCCCATCAGTACCACTTCCCGGACTGTATACGGGAGGACATAATCGATCGTATCCCGCTGGGGCACGTAGCCGATATGTGGGGGGCCGCCGGAGACCGAGCGAACCCGTACCTCACCGGATATGGGGCGAAGCGAGCCCAGGATCGTCCGGACAATCGTGGTCTTGCCTGCCCCGTTCGGCCCGACAAGACCGAGGTATTCTCCCGGCAGGATGCTGAAGGTTATCCCGCTGAGGACGACTTTCCGCCCGTAGCCGAGCGTTGCGTTTTTGAATTCGATGACTGGTTCCATGGGTTCCATTGCAGAATCGCCGATTTAATCACACACACAGGGAATGCTGCTCTTTCAGTGTCGTGATGACCGTGGCTTCCAGCAGTGGTCATTTCAGCGCCGCCGAAAGTGTGGAAATGTTGTAGTCCATCAAAGAGATGTAATCCTTCGCTTGGTCGACTCCGCCGACCGATGTTGGAAGCTGGAGCACCTTTGCGGCAGTCGAGCGGGCAATCTGCTCCGGGGCGCTCATGTCATAGAACGGTTCCACGATGATCGCCTTGATGTTCCCCTGCCGGCAGAGTTGAATGAGATCGGCGGTGTGACTCGGCGTGGGCGCTATTCCCGGCAGCGGCTCTACCTGCGCCACAATGACGAGCCCGAGCCAATTCGCGAAGTAGCTCCAACTCTTGTGGAACGTGATGATCCTGCTTCCACTGAACGGCTTCATCTGCGCCTGCCACTCCGCGATCTTTCCATCCAGTTTCTTCAGGTATGCATCGGCGTTGGAACGGAAAAACGCTTCGTCCCCGGGCGAAACCTTGGCCAGCGCTTCCACCATCTCGTCAGCGATCACCCGGATATTGCGCGGGTCGAGCCAGTAGTGCGGGTTTCCGAACCGGTGAACATCTCCCAGGCTTGCATTCACCACTGCCGGTACCTCCAGCTTCTGAATGCCCCTGGAGAGATCCACGACGTTCAGGTTCGAATTGCGGGAGCCATCCACAAGCTGCGGAGCCCAGATCTCGAGCTCCATGCCGACGGTGAAGAAGATGTCAGCCGACTTGAGCTTCATCATGTAGCTCGGCTTCACCTCAACGAAGTGAGGGTCCTGGTTCCCCCTCACGATGAAATCCACCTTCACCCGATCACCTCCAATTTGCTGCGCGATGTCTGCCAGGTCGGGGAGGGAAGTGACAACCTTGACGGTGGCATGGGCGGTGGCAACAAGTACTAGAGTCATTAGCAGATAAAATATGCTCTTCATAGTCGATAACCTTTTCATATTGATTATGAATGACGGTTTCCTACACCCCTAGAACGGGTGTGCCTTGTGCGGTCCAAGGGAGAAGAGCACTTGGAGCGCGATCGTGTTCACCGATGTCGATGACACCGGCGTCTCCGTCATCATGTGCTGGTATTCCAGCCTCAGGCCCAGCGTCTCCTCCACAGGGTAATATCCCGCGAACAGCGAGACTCCTGTAGCTTTGTCATCTTTGCTATATGGCGCCTCGCTCCAGTCGTACCGTGCGCCAATGCTGTACAGCTTGAAGAATTGATAATCGGCATAGACATAAACGCCAGACGAGTTGATTGTGCGAACCTCAGGGGTCCCGGCGGCGTTCAGGAACGGCACGAAGTCCCGGTTCTGAGCAGCCGGGCGTGTATTATACAGGTACTCCCCCTGAAGCACAAGCGAGGTGTACATGCTGGGTCGGTACTTGTACTTGAAGTCCGCGTTCAGGTACCAGAAGCGGTCTCTATTGTAGGGATCGTGGATGCCGGTCAGGGTGCTCAGGCCTATCTCAAGGTCGCTTTCATCGGTGAGCGTGAAGAAGCCCATCAGGCGGGCCGAGTTGGCATAGAGGGGCTTGCTGCCGCTCGTATCGGAGATTCCTGCCGCACTCGCGATCGCTCCACCCCTTAACAGATCCACGGTGAGCTTGCTGTAGACATCTCCCGTTGGCAACAGAAGGCTTGCAGAAATGCCGAGATCATTCAGTCCCTCCTCTCCCAGGAAGCGCGCCTGCGAAAGCGGTTGGGTGATGAAAGGCCAGGCATGCGGGTGAACCAAGTTGAGCTTCCCATACTCCGCCCGGTATTTTCCAAAGCGAAGGTTCAGGTCCAGGGGAAGTCCGCGGAAGACTGTGGCATACAGCTCCTCAATTCCCAGTTTCCCTCCCAAAATGTCTGGGCCCGGAATCGTCAGGATCACATCAGCCCGGGAAAAAGGATTAAGGTACGATTGAATGGCCAGCTCGAGTTCCTGAAACTGAAAATCGGGCTGGCTGAATTCCCGCTTCCCCTGGGAGAGTTTTTCCCCGTCATTCGATTCGATCAGGAAGCGGGGAATGACGCTGATCTGCGGGTTGACAGTGGTTTGAGACACACTGAGGTTCGAAATCGCGACCGTGACGAGAAGTGGAGCCGCGATGAGGGCAAAGCGATGCATGATTCCTCCAAAAGGTGAAACCCACGGTGCCGTGTCAACATAAATCCAGAACGAGGTGGGTCAACGAGTTGGCCACCTCTACGACAAAGGAGGACCGCGCTTGCCGGTGAAGAGATAATCAGCAGGATGAAACTGCTCATCCGGAAAAGGAATTGCAGTCTGGCAGATGGAGAATTCGGCATCCAAGACAAATGAGGATGCAGGAGTTGAAACCCTGTGTGATGCCTGGAAGCATGCCAGACATGGGTGAAGGCGATCGAGCGGGATGTGGACTTCGTGGGCGCCGCAATCATGGCTGGCAACTACCGGGTGGCTTCCGAGGGACAGGGCAGCGGCGTCGTGATGGGTTACTTCCACAAGAAGTCCCGTCACGATGTACGCTACAAGCACGCAAAGAGCGGTCCGTTGCCGTGTCACCTCTGTCCCTATCCAGATATAGTCATTGGAATATAGTAAAACGACCTTTCTAAAGGAAACGTTCCATGCGACAAGCAGAGTGCCCTGAGTCCGAGAACGGCGGGGTCTGACCCTGGTCTGACCCTGATCTGGCCCCTGTCCGGGAACCGTGCATGTCCGAAATTGTGCATCAACTTGTTTTAGAGCGCGGATTCTCGTATCATTTCTACGGTTCATGCCGCCCGTAAATCCCCCGGCTGTGACCAGCGGTTCACCCACCCCGCTCTTTCTTCATCGAATCAAACCAGAAGGATCTTCCATGAGAAAGAACCTGATGCTGTTGCTCCTTTGCGCCCTCGCGCTCTTCTTGACCTTCGCCGGGCGCACCATGGACGAAGGAATGTGGCTCCTCGATACGATCGGGAAGCTCCCCGTTTCAGAGATGAAAAAGCACGGGCTCGAGCTGACGCCCGAGCAGATCTACAGCGCAAATGGCCCCAGCCTGAAGGATGCTATTGTCCTTCTGGGAGGGGGAACGTCCTCATTCGTTTCAGCAGAAGGGCTCATGGTGACCAACCACCACGTTGCCTTTGGCGGCATTCAGTCGCTCAGTAGCGTGAAGGAAGACTATCTGAAGGACGGCTTCTGGGCAAAGTCGCGCGAGGAAGAGCTTCCAACAAACTATACAGCCCAGATCGTTACGGAAATCAAGGATGTGACCCCCGAGGTGCTCTCAGCGGTCAATGATTCGATGTCGGCCGAGAAGCGGGCCGCAGCGATCCGGGACAAATCCCGTGAGATCGAAGCGGCGGCCAAAGGCAGCAGCGACCTCACGTGCCGGGTGAGTGACATGTACAACGGCGTGAGCTATTATCTCTTCACGTTCCAGGCGTTGACGGATGTTCGCCTCGTGTACGCACCTCCCAGTGCCATCGGCAATTATGGTGGAGAGGTCGACAACTGGATCTGGCCCCGGCACACGGGAGATTTCTCGATCATGCGCGCGTACGTCGGGCCCGATGGGAAGCCGGCGAAATACTCCAGGGAGAACATTCCTTACAAGCCAAAAGTGTTCCTCCCCGTCTCCGCCGCCGGATACGAGGAAGGGTCGTTTGCCATGATTCTGGGATTTCCGGGGCGTACCTTTCGCTACCGCGAGGCCTCCTCGGTGGAGCTTTCAAGGGATGAGTCGCTCCCGCTGACGGTGGACCTGTATAAGACCCGCATGGATATCATCGACAACGCTGCAAAAGCAGACCGCGCCGTGGCAATCAAATATGCAAGCAAGGTGCGGGGTGTTGCAAACACGTACAAGAACTACCTGGGCACACTGGAAGGGATGCGGCGCGCCGATCTCCTGGATCTCAAGAAGGAGGATGAGGAGAAATTTACGGCTTACGTCAACTCATCGCCCGAGCTCTCCAAAAAGTACGGCACTCTCCTGTCCGACATGGCAAAGGCAAATGCCGAGCTCAAGACGTTCAACCAGAAAAGCATCTATCTCAACAACCTGACAGGCTGCGCGGACATGATCCGCCTCGCCAACAGGTTCAGAGCCTATGCTCAAGGCCCGCAAACAGAGGTGGGGCAAGCAGCAGTCCGAGAAGCTGTGAGTACGACCTTCAAGAATTTCGACCTCAACGTGGAAAAAGCCCTGCTCACCGCGCTGATCCTGAAAAACGCCGCGTTGCCGGCAAGCCAGCAAGTCGCAGCTGTGCAAGAGATTTACGGAAACAAGACCGGAGCGGAGCGCGAAGAGGAGGTCAAGGAATTTGTGGACGATCTCTACGACGAGACGTCGCTTTCCACCTCTGAGGGGTGCGACGAACTCCTCACAAAGGGGGGAGAGAAGATTGTGAAGGATGACTACCTGAAGTTTGTGGCGAAGATCGACGCGGAACAGGCTCCTATCACGGTAAAAACCAGTTCCTACAATGCAACCATTGCTGCGCTCCGGGCAAAATACGTGCAGGCCAGGCTCGGCTGGAAGAAGGGTGAGCTCGTCTATCCCGATGCGAACCGCACAATCCGCTTTACATACGGACAGGTGAAGCCGTTCAGCCCGCGTGATGCCGTCGAAGACAATTATTTCACCACGCTGACCGGCGTGATGGAAAAGGAAACGGGTGAAGATCCGTTCATCGTGCCCGCAAAGCTGAAGCATCTCTGGCAGAAGAAGGACTTCGGCCGCTATGCGGATCCAAAGACCGGCGATATTCCGGTGGCATTCATTGCGGACCTCGACATTACCGGCGGCAATTCCGGCAGCCCGGTGATCAACGGCAGGGGAGAGATGATCGGCTGCGCGTTTGACGGCAACTGGGAAGCTGTGGTGGGGGACTACTACTTCCAGCCAGAACTCAATCGAACCATCGCGATAGATGCGCGTTATATGCTTTTTGTTCTGGACAAATACTCCAATGCCCAGAATATTCTGAAAGAGATGGTGATTCGCTGGGGAAACAAGTCGGTCACGCAGACCGGGGACCAGCACAACGTGATGCATTAAACCCATCCCCCGGGAGGGTGTGCTCGGATTTTTGCAGGTAGCCAACAGTCACAGAGGGAAGAAGCGGATGAACATCGACGAGATATCTGCATTTGCCGGCTACTGACTTCCAACTACTTCCTCTTGCTTCTATGAGCACTCTTCTTCTCGGTTCCCACACATCAGTCAGTGGCGGAATCCACACCGCTTTTGCCCGCGCCTCAAGCATCGGCTGCACCACCATGCAGGTGTTTGTGAAAAACGCCAATCAGTGGTACGGCAAGCCAGCCACAGAGGATGACGTTCTGAAGTACCGCGAGGCGGAAGCGGAGTCAAATGTCCGCCCGGTAATCGCGCATGCAGCATACCTCGTTAATCTCTGCGCTGCGAACCCTGCTATCCGCACGAAATCACGCGAGGGGTTCGTGGACGAACTCCGCCGCTGCGAGAAGTTCGGCATCAAGGCCCTCGTGGTTCATCCGGGAGCGCACGTTGGCGCCGGCGAGGACGAAGGGATCAAGCAAATCGCCGAGTCCTTGAACGCCACGCATGAACAGACGAAGAGCTTCCGCACGCTCAGCGCTTTGGAGACAACTGCCGGACAGGGCACAACACTTGGTTACAGGTTCGAGCACCTGCGACGCATCATTGATCTCGTTGACGACAAAGATCGCATCGCGGTCTGCATCGACACCTGCCATCTCTTCGCCGCCGGGTATCCTGTCCATACGAAAGAAGGATGGGAGTCAACCATCAACGAGTTCGACCAGATCATCAGCCTCGGCCGGCTGGTGGCCGTGCACGTCAATGACTCGATGAAACCCTTCGGCTCCCGCCTGGATAGACACGAGCATATCGGCAAAGGGGTGATGGGGCTGGAAGGGTTTCGCGCACTCATGAACGATCCCCGCCTCGCGAACATCCCGAAGATCCTCGAGACCGATAAGAGCGAGGATTTGCATGAGGATGTGGAGAATATGGCAGTGTTGAGAGACCTGATCGAGCCGGAAAAATCGTGAGACCGATGCGCATGATGCCCCGGGCTGTTGACTGCTGCCGAACATATCCTTACATTTTTGGAATGGGAGGTTGGAGCCAAATACAGCTACGTAATGACAATGGCTTGGAGGGCCTTAGGTCCATAAGATTGTCGGTCTTGAGCCGAAGATAACATGAGGGACCTTCTCACGCTGGGCTGGGATCCGTTCTTTGCAAAAGCATTCGAACCGTTCAACACCGGAGAATTCCTTCCTGCCCGCGTGGCTGTCCAGCACAAGGGGCATTACCTCCTCTACTCGGAGCTCGGTGAGCTGCAGGGGAAGATCACTGGCCGGCTCCGGCATCGCGCCGCCGGAATCAGGGATTTTCCGACCACAGGAGACTGGGTTGTCATCCGCGCGCGGCCGGGCGAGGGGGCAGCCACCATTACCGAGATTCTCCCACGCCGCACAAAATTCTCCCGCAAAGTCGCCGGGCCGACCACCGAAGAGCAGATCATCGCGGCGAACATTGACAAAGCTCTCATCGTCTCCGGGCTCGACGAGGACTTCAACCCGCGGCGCATCGAACGCTATCTCGTCCTTGCCACAGAAAGCGGCGCAGAGCCGGTGATCGTGCTGAACAAGGCGGACCTCTGCGACGATCTTCCCGACGTGCTCAATGAGGTGGACACACTCTCCGGCGGGGCACCGGTGCTGGTCACAAGCGTCAAGCGGAACGAAGGGCTGGACCAATTGGCCGCCAGCATCGGCGAGGGAAAAACGGGGACACTCCTTGGCTCTTCGGGTGTCGGCAAGTCGAGCATCGTGAACCATTTGTTGGGGAGCGAGCATCTCATAACGCGTGAGGTCCGCGAGACGGACTCCAGGGGACGGCACGCGACCACCCGCCGCGAGCTTGTGCTCTTGCCCGGCGGAGGAATGCTGATTGACACCCCGGGCCTGCGGGAGCTGCAGCTCTGGGGTGAAACCTCCGCGGTCAACGAATCGTTTGATGACATCGAAGCGCTGATCGCCTCGTGCAAGTTCACCAATTGCCGGCATGAAACCGAGCCGGCGTGTGCTGTGCGGCGCGCCATGGAGCAGGGGATGCTCGATCCCGGGCGCTTTGCGAGCTACCAGAGGCTTCAGAAGGAAATGGAGTACCTCGCCCGCAAGCAGGACCTGCGTGAGCAATTGCGCGAGAAGGAGCGGTGGAAGAAATTGACATACGCACACAAACGGAACTCCAGGCGCCCACGATAGAGCGCGATGATCTTTTTGCAACTCACTCCAAGAAGAAACCATGAAACTCATCGCAGCGTTGTTGCTTTCCATCACGACCGTCGCCGTCCGGGCACAGTCGGTCTTCCCTGTCCGCGATTCCTCCGGGGAGACGCGCAACCGCTCCTACAACGTTCAGCACTACAAGATCGAAGTCTCCATTGACGACCGGAAGAAGTCCGTGGATGGCACGGTCACGACAACGCTCGTCCCGTTCTTCCCACATTTCCGGACCATCGAGTTTGACGCAGAGAAGATGGATATCCGGAGAGTGTGGATGGGAGCGAAGACGCTGAAGTTCACGGTCTTACCCAAGACCCTCGAGATCCAGCTCGACAAGCCGTATTCCTACAACGATACGCTCACGGTCTCCATCCAGTATTCGTGCACGCCCAAGAAGGGGCTCTATTTCACCCAACCCGACTCCGGCTATCCCGACAAGCCGTTGCAGATCTGGACGCAGGGGGAGGACATGGACAACCACTTCTGGTTCCCATGTTATGATTTCCCGAACGACATGGCCACATCCGAGGTCATCGCAACAGTGAAGAGCAATTACACCCTCGTCTCAAACGGAAAACTCCTGACCGTGAAGGATGATACGAAAAAGGGAACCAAGACGTGGCACTGGAGCGAGAGCAAACCGCACGTTTCCTACCTGATCATGATCGCGGCAGGCAACTATGCCGTCCTCACAGACAAAGCGGGCAAGCTCCCCCTGGAATATTATGTCTATCCCGGGCATGTCGATGACGCAAAGGTCTGCTTCGCAGAAACACCCGGGATGATCCAGTTCTTCAGCAAGAAAATCGGCTTCGAGTACCAGTGGGAAAAATACGCGCAGGTACTGATTGCCGACTTCATTGAAGGCGGCATGGAGAATTGCAGCGCAACAACGCTGATGGATGACATCACAGTCTATGATGCCCGGACGCGGGTGGATGAATCCCCCGTATCCTTGATCGCTCACGAGATGGCGCACCAGTGGTGGGGAGATGTGGTGACCTGCAAAGACTGGCGTCACCTCTGGCTGAACGAGGGCTTCGCGAGCTACTTCGATCCGCTCTATTTTGAATACTCCCGCGGGTGGGATGAGTTCGAGTACATCATGTCCAACCAGCAGCAAGCCGGGATCAACACCGACAAGCACATGGGGCGCAAGCCCGTGGTGAGCGTCGGCTCGTACGGGTCCAACGTCTACTCCCGAAGCGCGGCGATTCTTCACATGCTCCGATTCGTGCTGGGGGATGATCTGTTCTGGCGTGCCATTCACTATTATATCGAGAGGTACCAGTACACCACGGTGGAGACCAATGACCTGAAACGGGCGATTGAAGAGGCCACCGGACAGAACCTCTACTGGTTCTTCGACGAATGGTTCTACAAAGCAGGCCACCCTGTCTTCAACGTGTCGTACGAGTGGAGCGACTCTGCAAAGGCGGTTCGCCTGAAGGTTGCGCAGACACAAACAACCGACAGCCTCACCGGCATTTTCCGGACCCCCGTGCTTGTACAGATCGTGAGCCCGTCCGGCACGTTCCTTGACACGCTCGACATTCTGACACAGGATACCTTGTACACGCTTCCGGCTCCGGTCAAACCGCAGCTGGTGCTTTTCGACAAGGGGAACTGGCTGCTCAAGGAACTGCATTTCCAGAAGTCACGCGAGGAGTGGATGTACCAGGCGGAAAAAGCGACAAGCCCGGTGGACCGGTTGAACGCGATCAAAGTGCTCTCGCAGTTTCCCGACAGCGACGATGTCCTCCCGCTCTTCTCGCATATCGCGCAGCACGATCCGTTCTGGGCCGTGAGGAGCAGGGCGATCTCCGGACTCAATGAGAGTTACACACAGAGCGATTCGATGAAACAGATCATCAAGTCTACTCTCCTGGCAGCATGCCGGGATTCAAACTCGCATGTCCGCGACGCTGCGGTTGCGGGACTCTCCGCCCATCGCGGGGACGATATTATCGCGGCGCTCCGCACCGCCCTGAACGATTCAAGCTACCTGGTAGTCGCCTCGGCGCTCCGATCGCTTGCGAAGGCGGACTCTGCGCATGCGGAAGCGACACTGCTGAAATACATGAACACCCCCTCGTACCGCAACGGTATCGTCAATGCCGCGCTCAGCATGTTGGGACCGTTGGACTCCACCCGTGCGGTGGATTTGGCTCTTGAGAAAGCCCGCTACGGCGAGCATCCATGGACCCGGTACACGGCCCTGGGGGTTCTTGGCCGCTACGGCAAACACCGGAAAGACGTCGTGCCGTTCCTGACGACCCTTCTCCATGAAAAGAGCTCGTACGTCCGCTCTGCGGCAACGCGCATGCTGGGAGACCTGGGGGACAGCTCGGTGCTGCCAGTTCTGGAAACCATCGCGTCGGACAAGGAGGATAGCGACGCGCAGACCGCGAAGGCGAGCATAGAGAAGATCAAGAAGAGAAATGCGTGATGGGTGACTGTAGCCTCACCTCGTCTCTCTTTTCCCAACAAACGCAGGAGGTCGCAATGAGCAAGAAACTGTGGCTTGGCTTTGTGGCTGTGTTTGTCCTGGTTTTTCTCCTCGATTATGTCGTCAATAACTTCCTCATGATGTCGGATTACATGGAGACCATGCAGCTCTGGCGTCCGGAAGCAGAGATGAAGGTTGGCGTCATCATGGTCACGCAACTATTTTTTGCGTTCTTTTTCACCTTCATTTTCTCCAAGGGATATGAAGGGAAGGGACTCATGGAGGGACTGCGGTACGGGTTCTACGTCAGCCTGATGATGAATGTGCCGGGGGCATACATCACGTATGCCACCATGCCTGTCCCGTACATGCTCGCGTTGAAGTGGTTCTTGTATGGAACAGTGCAGTTCCTGATTTACGGCGCGGTGCTTGCGCTGATCTACGGGAGGAAAGAGGCCATTGGCGCCCCGGCAACCCGCACAATGGAATCGGTGGGCTGAGGCTCGGAACCAGACATAGAGTGGAAGACGGCGGAACGGGCACAGTATAGCAGCATCCTAGGTCCAGTCGTTGCTCAAGGCGGGCACGCGTTACGGCGCCAGCCGTGTCTTCCTCCAGCTCCCATCCTTCTGCCGCTCATATGCCACCCTGTCGTTCAGCCGGGCGAACCTGCGCTGCCAGAACTCCATCCGCTGAGGGCGCACGCGGTATCCACCCCAGTGCCCGGGGCGGGGCACGGGCTTGCCTGCGTATTGCTTTTGTAGTTCGTCATAGCGCTGGTCCAAGCCTTTGCGCGTCACCTGTTCGCTTTGCGGCGATGCCACCGAGCTGAGTTTGTTCTCCAGCGGCCTGGAATCGAAGTATGCGTCTGATTCCTTCGCCGAAACCTTTGCCGCCGTGCCTTCGATCCGCACCTGCCTGCCGAGCGTCTCCCAATAAAAGATGAGCGCCACTCGGGGATTCTCCGCGAGCTCCCGTCCCTTCCTGCTCTGATAGTTTGTGAAGAACGTGAACCCGCAGGCTTCCACCGTCTTCATGAGCACAATCCTGGCCGACGGCCTCCCGTCCCGGGTGGCAGTTGCAAGCGTCATTGCATTCGCCTGCGGGATTCCCGCGTCCACGGCATCCTTGTACCAGCGTTGGAACTGAACCATCGGGCTGGAGGCGAGGGAGGATTCGAGGAGCTCGGTGGCGACAACGGCTCGTTTCGCTTTGCTCATACCCCAATATGCGAATTTGCAGGACGGGACTCCAGTGCCGGCCTCAAGTTTTCTCTCGTTATAGCCCATTGGGTCGGGTGAGCCGTCGCGCCACGGGCAACCCAGCCTGCATCCTTGCATCTGGCGTGCGCAACCCCTACCTTACGGACACTCTCCTACATCTCTTCACATGTCTCAATTTCTTTTATGATCGCCATGAGGATTCTAATGGTTTGTGCCTTCGCGCTTCTCCTGGGCTCGTGCAGTGGGGGGCGTGAACTTGCCTCACACGCCGAACGCATCGTTTTCTTTGGAGATTCCATCACCGAGCAGGGTGCCGCGCCACAGGGGTATGTGACACTCGTGAATGACAGCCTGGCCAGGACCAGCGGCGGGAGCGTGGAAGTGATTGGCGCCGGTATCAGCGGCAACCGTGTGCCCGACCTGCTGGCGCGGGTGGACCGTGATGTGATTGCGCGAAAACCGTCGCTCGTCATCATCTACATCGGCATCAACGACGTCTGGCACTGGGCACTGTTCAACCGCGGCACGCCGAAAACCGAGTATGAGGCGGGGCTCAAGGAGCTGATCACGAAAATCCAGGCAGCAGGCGCGCACGCGATCCTTTGCACTCCCAGCGTGATCGGCGAGAAGCGCGCCGGCACGAACGCCAGCGACGCAATGCTGGCAGAGTATGCCGACATCAGCCGCAAAGTCGCCGTCGCCATGCATGTGCAACTCTGCGATCTCAACGCAGCCTTCGGGAACTACCTGACCACGCACAATACGCACGACGCTGATAAAGGAATCCTGACGACCGACGGCGTCCACCTCAATGCTGAAGGAAACAGGTTTGTCGAGGAACAGATGCTCGCGGCCATTGCCACACATCAGGCCGGTATCCGCACGGGGCGCTGAATGCGAAAGAACCGTCACGGGTAAAACCGCACCCCCAACCCTACATCAATGCCGGCTCCCACGTTGGGTGCAAAGATCAAAATGGGAGCAAGTTCAAAGAAGAGTTCCACCGGGGAGCGGGGAATTGCGTAGTCGATGCCGAACGGCACGCGCAGGCCAAGGCCAAGGTCTCCCGTGCCCGCCCAATACCCGTCGCCATGCCCATGTTCTACAAACCATGTTTGCCCGAATCCTACGACCGCGCCAATCCCATAGTGGAGCGCGAAGGCGGGATCATGGAACGGATGGGCATTCCAGAGGTAGTCCACATGGATCCGGAAGCGGTCTCCAGGCGAAACGCCGATCACCCCGTCAAGAGCATTCATCCGGCTCATCTTGTACTTCCACGACAGTCCCGTCGGTTCGCCAAGGATGAAGCCGAACCCGAAGTTTCCCTGGGCGTATGCAAGTCCGGGCCCGGCGGCCAGGAGCAGACCGAGCAATATTGTCCGTACAAATCTCATCGTGCCCTCCAGAGCATTACCCTAAGAGCAGAGGCAATGCTCCCCCAAAGTAATATCTCGAGCAATCAAAAGAAAGGCCGGAGGGACGCTCCGGCCTTGATCGTGCCGCTGAACCGGTCTTTCACGCCAGCTCGTGTACATCAACGCCGATTTGGGACAGAATGCCCATGACCCCCCCGTTCGGGGGAACGTCCACGCTGAAGCGGCCGATCTTGTTTCCCTTCACCTTGATGTGCACTTTTTCCGCCGGGAGGGATATTCTCTTCCCCGTTGGACGCACGGTCCCAAGGTTCTGGAGCATTGGGAGAGTCAAATCCCGGGTGTGCGTGCCGGTAATATGCACCTTGCCGGTCACTTCGTTTTCGTCCTCTTTAACCACATTGAAATTAAACCGCCAGTCCGGAATGGCCTGGAGTAATTGACGATGAACATCGATGAATTCTTTGCTGTCTACCGGTTTGGGAGTTGGTCCTGAAAAGGTGAAATCCTTCGCCAAGTATTTCGAGGCCTTGTCATAATCCTTCTCCTCGATGGCATGGAGAAACTCCAGCACAACATCCGAACCTTTCGTTTGCCCCGTTCTCGTCTCCATGATTCAACCCTCCTTGTGGTGGTATGAGTAAGTAGTGAGTACTGAGAAGAGCTTTTCTCTTCCCTATTCTGTAAGAGTCATTGGATTGCCGCTGGGCGGGAGGAACCAGGAAAACCGGCGGTGCATCAGGATGTCAGGCATTCGTACTATTTGAACTCACGCTAGGGGCAAAGAGTTCCTTGTTGCATGTTGGCACGTTTGCGACAAGCATGCCAGATTGACAAGACCAGAGCATTCTTGGTATATTGTTCCGGCCATGAGTGAGCTCCCGGTAACGGAACGACAGACGTCATTCGCCCTGGGCAAGGCGGCATTCTCGGTTGCCGTCTGGGCAGCCTCCTTTATCGCCACGAAAATCGCCTTGCGTGAAATCGCGCCGGCGTCGGTGGTGTGGCTCCGTTTTGGCATCGGCGTTGCCGTCCTTGCAGCATTCGCCGGGATCCGGAAAGAATGGGCGTTCGTCCCGTTCCGGGAACTGCGCCGCTTTGCACTGCTCGGATTTCTGGGGATCGCATTCCATCAATGGCTTCAATCGACTGCGCTGGTCACCGCGCAGGCATCCACCTCGGCCTGGATCATTACGACCTCACCGGTGTTCATCGCTCTGCTTGGATGGATGCTTCTCCACGAGAAGCTCGGGCTTGTTCATGTTGCAGGAATGGTGATCGCGGCCGGCGGCGTGCTGCTGGTGGTCACGCATGGAGAGTGGCACATGCTTGCCTCCGGCCAATTCGGCGCGCCGGGCGATATCCTTATCCTGATCAGTGCTTTTACCTGGGCACTCTTCTCGGTGTACTCCCGCCGGGGGCTCCGGCATCACTCTCCCACACTCATGATCTTTTTCGTCATGGGATTCGGCTGGCTCTTCAGCTGTCCGCTTTTCTTTTTCCAGGGCTCGCCGGCAGACGTGGTCCGCCTTTCCCTCCCGGGATGGATCGCAATTCTCTTCCTTGGCATTCTCTGCTCGGGCATCGCGTACATCTTCTGGTATGACGCGCTCAAGATCATCTCCGCCTCCCGCGTCGGCGCGCTGCTCTATCTCGAGCCGCTGATCGCCGCCGGCGTGGCCGCTGCCATTCTGGGGGAGCCGATCCTCCTTGTCTCCATCCTTGGCGGAGGGCTGATCTTGTTGGGAGTGTGGATGGTAAATACGAGAGAACCTGAGCCGGAGAGCCTGTAGGTCGAACGTGCATTCGACCAACATCGAGGCAGTTGACTTTTCTTTCTCCTTGCCGTATCATACTCCTGGACAAAAAGGAGGAGTGCGACATGAGAACTTGTGTGTTGTCGGTCATCACCTTGTTGTTTGCCTGCCCGGCCCTGGCGCAGGATCAATTACCTTCTCTCCCGTCCGCAATGCCCCCCGGCATTGCCCGCATCTCTCCAATTGTCTCCGCAGAACAAGGGGTGGCCCACGCACGGTCATCCTATGGCCGGTCGTTGGGTTCTCTCAACGTGACGTCGTACGGTCTCGCGGGCAGGGGATATTTCAGCCTGGGAGGCAGAAGAGGAGCCTCTACGATGGAGCTCAGCACAGGCCTGACCTATACAAACCCTTCGCTGATCACCGACACCTACCTCGCAGGATATCGCTATGCGCAGGGACTTTTCATGATCCCGGTCTATCTGGGCGCGCGATATAACTTGTTTGATGGACAAGCCGGAATGGTCGACTGGAGCCACTTCGTCCGCGGCGGTGCGGGACCGGTTATAGGCATGCTCACGCCGCTGGGGCTCGGATTCTTCGAGTCACTGGATCGCACCTCGTTCCACTGGGGCGCGGGCGGGTATGCGACAACCGGGTTAGAGTTCACGTTCGACCAATCATACTCCTTCTTTCTCCAGGCAGGCGTGGATTACACTGGGTTCTTTCATCCCATCGGGGACCGTACATCCTTCGGCGGCCCATCGTTTGCCATCGGCTTCGGCAAACTCATCCCATAACCCGCAGGTCAATTCATGGAGGGATTCGAGAAGCTCGTTCAGGACCTCAGCGATATCGTCTGGGGTCCTCCATTATTGATCCTTCTGCTCGGCACGCACATTTTCTTGACATTCCGGCTCAAGTTCATCCAACGCTTCATAGGCAAGGCCATCGCGATTTCTCTTCGCCGGTCTCGTGAGGGAACCGGGGACGTGAGCCAGTTCGGCGCGCTCACCACCGCGCTCGCTGCGACGATCGGCACGGGCAACATCGTCGGTGTGGCAACTGCGGTGGCCGCGGGAGGGCCCGGGGCCGTGCTCTGGATGTGGCTCACCGGTGTGTTCGGCATTGCCACGAAGTATGCCGAAGCGCTTCTCTCGGTGAAGTACCGCATCAAGACCCCCGGCGGCCTGATGGCTGGCGGACCGATGTATGTCCTGGAGCGGGGAATGAACCAGAAGTGGCTCGCCGTGATCTTCGCGGCGCTCACTGCAATCTCCGCGTTCGGCATCGGCAACATGGTCCAGGCGAACTCCATCTCCTCGATGGTTCAGGAAACATTCCGCATCGATCCGTGGATTACCGGCATCGTCATGACCGCACTGACCGCCGTGGTTATCATCGGCGGGATCAAGTCCATCGCAAAGGTTTGTGAAATGCTCGTCCCGTTCATGGCCATCTTCTACGTCGGGGGATGCATCATCCTGCTTGTCATGAACTACGCCACGATCCCGGCGACAGTCGAGCTGATTGGAAGAACGGCATTCACGGGACAGGCAATGATCGGCGGCTTTCTCGGAGCCGGGATGAAGGAAGCGATCCGCTACGGGATCGCACGCGGACTTTTCTCGAATGAGTCGGGACTGGGCAGCGCACCGATCGTGGCGGCGGCAGCGCAGACAAAGAACCCCATCCGCCAGGCACTGGTCTCTTCGACGGGAACGTTCTGGGACACCGTGGTCGTGTGTGCAATGACCGGCCTGGTCCTCGTCAATTCCGGTGAATGGATGAACGGATTGAACGGTGCATCGCTGACGAAGGCGGCGTTCTCGGACTTCCACATTGTTGGGCCCATCGTGCTGACGACGGGACTCCTGACGTTTGTCTTCTCAACGATCCTGGGATGGTCGTATTATGGCGAGAAAGCTGCGGAGTATCTGTTCGGATCCGGCGCGGTCAAGCCGTACCGCTGGCTCTGGGTGGCTGCAGTGATGACAGGCTCGGTCCTTTCACTCCCGCTAGTCTGGTCCCTGGCTGATGTGACAAACGGCTTGATGGCGATCCCGAACCTGGTTTCGCTGCTTGTCCTGAACAGGGTTATCGTCGCCGAGACGAAGCACTACCTGTGGGATGGAAATTTGGAGGCGGAAGGAGAACCCGTGGAAGAGAAGCCGGGAATAGAGAGCAGGGGGTGAGTCCTTTCAGACTTCTTCCCACAACGTCCTCAGTTGGTCTCTACCTTCTGTTTCCTCCCCTGCTTGTCCCTCCCGACGATCCGCTTCGTCCGGATGATCCTGACGAGCCGCCCGAACCAGAGGATCCACCTGACGATCTGGATGACCCTGAACCGCTGTTGCCGCTGTCACGATGTTTTCCCACCGTCCGCGTGCTACCTCCTCCTGGATGAGGAGGCGAAGACGGCCCTACACCAATCACCGTTGGATGGTGGCCCGGCGGATAGTAAACCCGCGGATGGTGCGGCGGATAGTACGGGGGATAGTACGGTGGATAATATGGCGGTATGGGATAAGGAGGAAGAGGCCCTGGGCCGGGCTCGGGCACGGGGTATGGCGTCGGAGAGGGAAGTATTGCCGGTTCGTACGGTTGGCGCCAGTATTCTTCGTCCGCATAGATGAAGCTCCTCACATCCCCCCGCGAATTGCGCGATTCGACTCCCGCTTCGGCGGCCGAGCTGTCGTAGAAGGAGAAAATCACCACATCCCCATACACCAACACTGTCCCAAGGGCTGCCGCGGAGCCAGCCCCACCAACGGCTCCGCCGGCAAGTGTAACCCCTCGGGGCCCAAAATCGAATTCGGTATTTGCATGAAAGTTAATCGTCTTCTGCTCCGGCTGGGCGTCACCGGAACGCCGCTCATCCGTGCTGAACCTGCCGAAGAGGAACTCGGCCTTCTCGGGCAGCCTCCTGGTTCCCCGCCGCGTCAGCACCGATTGAATCGTGCGGTGATAATCCAAAGGCGGAGCATCCGGAAATTCCAGCGTGAGGCGATCACTTGCACCATCGTAACGGTAAGGAACGGACTTCCCTCCTGCCAGGAATTTTAGCGCCCCGCCAAACAGCTCAAAGTCGTACAGCTTCCCATCGAACAGCATCAAGTTCGAGGAACTGACATCGATCGTAGACTTCCCGTCGTTGCTCTCCCATCGCCACGCCATAATGAGTGACGCAACCGAATCCTCAGTCGGGCCGCCTGGCAATAGCTGTGCGGAGCAAAAAATAGGAATCAGAGCGGTGACAGCGAGTAGAAGGGCAAACCGGCGATTGATCATGGTAGACTCCGATTGACTTGCAGGGGGCACACTCCCGACCAAGGTTGAATCAACAAGCATGCCAGCAGCAGAATTGTCGCCAGTTGGCAAAACTAGCGCTATTTGTGCCACAGAAGCACGTTGCGACTTTAAAATGTCCACTACCCGATACATCGGTGTATACCGGTTATACACATGATTTCTTGCTTTTCTCCGCCGCAGCGAGTACATATAGACTCAATCACCACCAGGATTTTCTGAAATGACCCGACCCCTTTTTCTCGTCTCCAGCTTCCTTTTCACGCTACAGTTCCTCCCGGCTCAGCCGCCGTCTCCGGATCCTCGCGTTGAGTCCATTGTGCATGAAGTCTCTCCGGCAAATATCAGGAAATCCGTTGAGCGGCTGGCTGCCTTTGGCACGCGCCATACGCTTTCGGACACTCTCAGCGAGACGCGCGGCATCGGTGCTGCACGACGGTGGATTCAGTCGACTCTTGAGGGTTATGCCCGAGGCTCGGGAGGAAGGATGACCGTCATGCCCGATGAGTTCATTGCGGAGCCGTCGGGAAGAATTCCGCATCCGGCCCGGCTTGTCAATGTGATAGCAACATTGCGCCCGGCAGCGGGCCCCGTGCTGCCCGGCGAACGGATGATCGTCATCGGCGCTCACTATGATTCGCGCGCGGGGAATCCGATGGACTCCGTGAGTGATGCCCCGGGTGCGAATGACGACGGGAGCGGATCCGCGCTCGTTCTTGAGCTCGCCCGGGTGTTCAGCCGCCATTCGTTCAATGCCACGATTGTCTTTGCATGCTTCGCCGGCGAGGAGCAGGGACTCTTCGGTGCAGCACACTGGGCGGAGCAGGCCCGGCAGAAGGGATGGATCGTGGAGGCGATGCTGAACAACGATATCGTGGGCAATACGGAAGGAGGAAATGGCGTTGCCGAGAGCACCTACGTTCGCATCTTCTCCGAGGCTTTTACCCCCGCCGATACCGGTCGCACACTTGCGCGCTTGAACTCGCTCGGACTTGAGGAAGACGGGCTTTCACGCTCACTGTCGCGCTACATCAAAGAGACTGGTGAGCGCTATGTGCCAGGCTTTTCCGTCCGGATGATCTACCGTCGCGACCGGTTCCTCCGCGGGGGTGATCATACGCCGTTTCATCTGCGCGGATTTGCGGCAGTGCGCTTCAGCGAAGCGGCCGAAAATTACGTCCGGCAGCACCAGAATCCTGATCCCTCCAAACGCCTCGGCGATCTTCCTGAGTTTGTGAACGAGCGCTACTGCGCGAACGTCGCGCGAATCAATGCTGCTGTCGCTGGTACGCTCGCCTATGCGCCGGCCCCTCCGTCGGAAGCAAGGATCGTGGTCTCAACCCTGGAATACGGCACCACGCTGAATTGGAGTCCCGCTCAAGGCGCAGCCGGCTTTCTCGTCCGCTGGCGGGAGACAACCTCTCCCATCTGGGAGCATGTTTCCTTTGCCAAAGACACGACGGCACAACTGAAGGTTTCGACAGACGGCTATATCTTCGGGGTGCAGGCGGTGAACGTGCAAGGAAATGCGAGCCCTGTGACGGTGGCGATGCCTGAGCAAATACGAAAGGAGCAGGTACAGCGGTGAATCAAATTCGCAAGCTCTACGTCATCTGGTTCGGATGGCGAGGGAACGTCGATAGCATGCGGGTGAACGAAGATGGAAAATTCGTTCATCCCTTCGCCCGTGCCTTCACTAAGCATGTCTTGCGCCTCCCAGCACCCGGGCCGGGAGAAAGATTATGGCCCTAAGAAGGTGGAACACACCGTCGACGGCGATACCGACGATCCTGAACGGAAGCGTGAGGAGCCACACCACGGGATAAAGCACGAGCGCCAGAAGGGCCAGTGGCCAGCAGAAGAACAAAAGGAGAAGCCAGAGCAGGAATTTGATCATTTTAGGAGCATGGGATGTTGGACGACTGCCTCTCTTGTTTGTACGTGCCGGATGAACAGGTGTTGCAATTGACATTCGGAGCCTCTTTCTGTAAGTTGCAGAATGAAGCCGCACTGTTTGCGCCCTTGCTGTAATGGCGAGGCGGAGTTGAGAGAACGACGATGAAAGAGTCAGGATCACTACAGGAATTGCTCGCGAACCACACGAAAGAAGGGGCGGGAGCTCTCTATGAAAGAATGCCGGGCGGGTGGGTGCGCTGCTTCGCCTGCGGGCACCGCTGCAAAATTCCCGCCGGACGGGATGGCATCTGCAAGGTCCGCTTCAACCGGGACGGAGTGCTGTATGTTCCGCACGGCTATGTCGCCGGCGTTGCGCTTGACCCGATCGAAAAGAAACCTTTCTTCCATGTCTTGCCGGGGAGCAGGGCGCTCAGCTTCGGCATGCTCGGGTGCGATTACCGCTGTGCATACTGTCAGAACTGGATCACGTCCCAGGCAATTCGGAACCCTGTGGCAGGCACAACGCCGGAATTTGCCGAGGCCGAACAGGTTGTGGCACTCGCGCTGCAATACAAAGCCCCGGTCATCACCAGCACTTATAATGAGCCTCTCATTACCAGTGAATGGGCCGTGGAGATCTTCAAGCTTGCAAAGCCATACGGCATCAAATGTTCCTATGTCTCCAACGGCAATGGCACGCCGGAGGTAATCGACTACATCAGACCGTTTGTGGATCTGTACAAGATCGACCTGAAGAGTTTCCGGCAGAAGAACTATCAGCAGCTTGGAGGGAAGCTGGAAAACGTTCTCGAGACGATCCGCACCTTGCACAGCAAGGGGATCTGGGTGGAAATCGTCACGCTGGTCATTCCAGGCTTCAATGATTCGAACGAAGAGTTGCTGGACATCGCACGCTTTCTTGTCTCCGTCTCCCCCGATATTCCCTGGCACGTGACGGCGTTTCACCAGGATTACAAGATGAGAGACCGCGATTCCACGCCGGCCGGGACGCTGCTGCACGCTGCGGAGATCGGTTACAAGGCAGGACTGCACTTCGTCTATGCCGGTAATCTGCCCGGAATGACCGGCAAATTCGAGAATACTTACTGTCCGGGCTGCAATGAGCCTCTTATCGAACGCTCGGGCTTCACCGTACGGCGCAATTACCTTCGCAACGGTTCCTGCCCCCGCTGCAACTCTGCAATCCCCGGTGTCTGGTCATAAGTGACATCCGGCACCGCCAGTATCTCAATTTTGTGACCTTTCGCACAGCTCGGTACCTCGCTTTTTGGTACACTTCCTGCAGGTTATCGGACAGCAGTCTGTCGATCATAGGAGGTGTAGCCTTGAATCCAGCAGCGGGTTTCGGCGAGGAAAATCTCCGCTCGGCGCTCAACAAAGCCGAGCTCGAAACGCTTGAGGCATTGAAGCTTCAGTACTTCCAGAACGCGACAAGGTTTCTCGCGAAGGGGGAGTATGACAGTGCGCTCGCGGAGATCAAGCGAGTGCTGTTGATCGACCCCGAGCATCGTCTTGCACGGGAGTACGAAATTCGCGTCACCGAGCTTCAAGCATCCCGGGTGCAGGCGCCAAAAACCAATCCTGCTCCGCAGAGAGAAACACCGCGCGTTGCTCCCCCGACTATTCAAACGGCCGCGCCACCGCCTGTCCGCTCCTCCCGATGGACCTGGCTTTCAATTGCACTTATCGTCTTTGTCCTTGTGGGCACAGCGGGAGTTCTGACACTCGAAAAAGTGGATGATCAGGAACAACCGCCTGTGGCAACCGCCGCATCCATTGCCCCGCAGACCACTACTCAAGCCGAGCAGCCGGTGGAGAATACAGTGACCGAACCGGTTCCTCCTGCAGAGTCCCCGGCATCGATCGAACCAAAGCACACTCTTGCCGTGGTCGAAAAGAGGACCCAACGACCGGAACCCGTTCTCCGGGACTCACCTGTCCGTCCCGCCGTGAGGCGGGACGAGAGTCCCGGCTCCGCCAGAGGCGGAGCCGGACCCGTCCCTTCGGGGCAGGCGTCGCCCAGCGGTGCTGGACCGCTGGCCATTCTGGCCGAGAAAAAAGTTGAACCGCTCTCAGTGCCACAACCAGAGGTAAAGATGGTCGCTTCCCAGGCTCCACCGCCCGAGGTTGCCCGCGAAAGCGCGCCGTTCGTGGCCGTGCAAGAAGACCCAAAGATCGTGCGCCTGGAGAAGCCGCGCCTGCCGGACATTGTACTGAAGAATCACATCAGTGGAGAAGTTACGGCAAAGGTCCTGATCGACCGGGACGGAAAGCCACAGGAAGTTCAGATCGTGTCAAGCACGAGCAGCGTCTTCGAGCAGCCGGTCATCGATGCGATCGGGAGGTCGTCCTTCTCCCCCGGGATGATGGGATCCGGACCGGTTGCGGCCTGGATGCTCATACCGTTCAGGTTCAAATAGGTTGCACATTCTTGACTTTTGCAGAGGGAATGGGTATATGTTCTGAATGACCACATTCCCCGATCTCTCTCTCGTTATTGCCGTCTATAACAAGGCGGATGTGCTCCGCCTCGTCCTCGCAGCCTGTGAGCGCCAGTCGTTTTCCAACTTTGAAGTCATCCTTGCCGACGACGGCTCCGGCCCGGAAGTACGGAAGCTCCTTGACGAGCTGACGCCGCGTGTTCCCTTTCCTCTCGTTCATCTCCGGCATGAAGACCGGGGATGGCGCAAGAACATCATGCTCAATAATGCCATCCGGGCTTCCCGTGCCGGCCACATCGTGTTTATCGATGGCGACTGCCTCCCGTCCCGCCATTTTCTCCTTGATCACTGGAATCAGCGGCAGGAAGGAAAAGTCTTGTTGGGCAGGAGGGTGGAAACCAGCCAGCGCTGGTCGAAGGAACTCACGCTCGAGAAGGTCCGCAACGGTGAGTTCGAGCACATGGGATGGGCGGAAGTCATGGACGGGTTGCGGGGCCAGTCGCTCCGGGTGGAGGATGGAATCCGGATTCCGAGCGCCTTGCTCAGGGCGGTCTTGCTTCGCAAGGTCCGCGGCATGCTCGGAAGTAATTTCTCGGCGGCAAAGAAGGACCTCGTGGCCATCAATGGATTCGACGAGCTCTATGACGGCCCGGGGTGCGGGGAGGATTCAGACGTTCAGTACCGGCTCTCGCTGATCGGCGTCACAGGAAAATCGCTGCGCAACCTGGCGGTACAATATCATGTGTATCATCCCCGCATGCCCGTGTCGGACCCAAGCTGGGACCGGTTTGAATTGGTGAAGAAGAGCGCGGACCCGAGGTGTAAATACGGGTTGGAAAAGGAAACCAACAGGGGATAGTGAAAAGGGGGGCGATGGACGAATTGATCACGCCCCTTCCCTCTCTTCCAACAAGAGAGGGAAGGAGGTGGTGGATGGGTGAGTTACTCCTTGTCGCTGTCTTTATCTTCCATCATCTTCGGTTTCACCTTGGTATAGCCCGAAGGAACCTCGAACGCGTCCGCCGCGATGTCCTTTCGCTCCACCTTTGTGACCTCGACCTTTATGCCACCCTGCATGTCGGTCTCCATCGGGAACCCGTCGATCTTGCGGATCGCTTCGGCAAGCCCTTTCATTCCCTGGAAATCCGAGGCCATCATGCGCGCGCTGAACTCTTCCATGTCCTTCCGCATGGCATCATAGCCTTTCAACCCCTTCGTTACCCAGAGCGCAAGAGCCTCTTTGCCGTCTTTTGTCACGCTGTATTTCGTGCACCCGAACCCGGCGATCTGTTTGGTCTCGCCGGTCTTCTGTACATCAACTTTCGCGTCCTTCGTCTTCCCTGCCATCTGGCCGGCCATCATCTGTTCCATCATCTTGCGCTGCTCTTCCGGCATAGTCTCCATCTTCTTCCGGAGCTCATCCACCTGGGCGTCCCTCTTCTCCCCCATCTTTTTCATCTGCGCTTCCCATTCGTCGAACGTCATCTCTGAATAGGTTTTCTCGTTCGAGTCGACCTGATAGATCAATTTCTTGTCCAGCCGGACGATAATCATGTTGCCCATATCCATGGTGGAGGACTTGAACATATGGGGCATATAGTAGGATTGGGAGGAAATCACGCGATCACCCAACGCGCC
Source organism: uncultured Bacteroidota bacterium (assembly GCA_963809695.1). Taxonomy (GTDB): domain Bacteria; phylum Bacteroidota; class Ignavibacteria; order UBA10030; family UBA6906; genus JAGDMJ01. The sequence continues at coordinate 335,941 of CAWEKI010000006.1, read as the reverse complement.
GCCGGAGGTGGCGCTTTCCCAGTAGACTCCCTGGCTGTACGCAAACCCCGCAAAGAAAAACGCCGCAATAACAGCAACAATGCGCCTGTTCATTTCCGCTTCCTTTCGGTTATGTATGAACGTGTCACCGCTCGCCCGGGTCCATCGGCCGTGCGACGATGATGCCCGTCTGCTTCCCCGCTCCCGCAAGATAGTCTGCAAGCGAGCCCTGCGACAACTGAACAGCGCCTCCCGAGAGAGGCGCGTGGAGATAGTACGCTTTCCCCTCACGTACAGCCACGAGGCCGGTGTGGGACACGTCGAGGCCGGGGATGGAGGTCGTGATGGCGATGATATCGCCACTGCGGAGCTTGTCCTGGATTCCCACGACTTTGGCTTTCGGCACATACATGCGTACCGCCGAGGAAAGACGGATCTCTGCGGCACGGATCCCGTCCACGGCGCTCCTGTCCGACAGCTTCGGATAGGACTGCCGATGGGTAGACATGAAATCAATGGTCTTCACCAGCGGGATTCCGCCCAGTTCGCGGGTGATATCACGAACAATCTCTTTCCGCTCGTTGTCGCCGATCCAGTCGATGAAGTAGTGCAGCCGGCTCGGGTATCCTTCAATTACCCCCGAACGGTACCGGATGAGCTGGAGCTGTCTTGTGAACGCTTCGAATGCCGTTTGCTTCAGCTTGATGCAGCGGGAAAGTGCCAGGACGTTTTCCACAAACGTCGTGCAGTCCAACCCCTGCAGATTTACCACGAGGTGTTCCGGGCCCGGGGCCTCAAGCGTGTGGGCCACGTATGGCGTGCCAACGAAGGAGATCCCGATCGCCGCCATCACGTCGCCCATGGGCGCTGTGTGCAGCGACTGGCCGGCGGCACGATGAAATTTCTGCCGGACAATTTCTTCGTTCTTGTCCGGTGCACGCTTCAGCAATGCGCCTGCACCCCGCGAGCCAAGGGGCAACGTGGCAGCAAGCAATGCCGCGTCCTTGAGAAATCTCCGGCGAGAATAGCCGGTGCGTCGTCGAGGCGGCATCAGAACGGCGCCTCCTCTGGACCCGGAGGAAGCGCTTCGAAACTGGGAAGCGCCAGGTTCTCGAACCGTGCGTACCGGGACACGAAGGCAAGCATCACATCGTCGATAGGGCCGTTACGCTGCTTGCCCACAATGATCTCGGCTTTCCCCTGCACCTCCTCCATCTTTTCGGATTTCGGATCCGTATACATCTCCGGCCGGTGCACGAAGGCCACGAGATCGGCGTCCTGCTCAATGGCTCCTGATTCGCGGAGGTCAGAGAGAATGGGACGCTTGTCGGTCCTCCCTTCCACAGCGCGGCTGAGCTGCGAGAGAGCCACCACGGGAATGTCCAGTTCCTTCGCGAGCGCCTTCAGCGAGCGGGAGATGGCGGAGATCTCCTTTTCCCGGTTCTCCGCCGTGCGGGGGCCCTGCATGAGTTGGAGGTAATCGATAATGATAAGACCGACGTTCTGCTCCGCTTTCAGCCGCCGCGCCTTTGCGCGCAGCTCAAGGATCCCCAGACTTGCCGAGTCATCGATGAAAATATTGGCCTTGGCGAGGCGCCCTGCGCCGATGCTGAGCCTCTTCCAGTCGTCATCCGGCAGACGGCCGGTGCGCACGGCATGAGCATCCACCCGTGCTTCGGCACAGAGCAAACGCATAACCAGCTGGCGCATGGACATTTCCAGCGAGAAGATGCCCACACCGGTGGGCTTGTTCTTGTGCATTGCCGCATTGGCTGCGAGGGAGAGGGCAAAGGCCGTCTTCCCGCAGCTCGGCCTTCCCGCAATGATAATCAGGTCGGAGTTCTGCCAGCCGCCGGTGAGCGTGTCCAGTTCACGGAAGCCGGTCGGCACGCCGGTCACGCCCTCATGCTTCCCGTGGATGCTTTCGAGCATCTCGAGCGTGTCATGGACGGCCTTGTCCATGGAGAGGAAATTCTTCTTAAGGCGCCACTCGGAGATCTTGAAGATGGCCTGTTCGGCCTGATCGAGCAGGTCGAACGCATCTTCGGTGGGGTTGTAGGCGCGCGAGGAGAGGGAGCTGCTCTCGGTGATAAGCCTGCGCAGCAGCGCCTTCTCCAGAATGATGCGGGCATGGTACTCCACGTTCGCGGCGGATGTCACGCGCATCGTCAGTTCCACCAGGTACGCTTCTCCACCGATAACGTCGAGTTGACCGCGGCGGCGCAGCTCTTCGGCCACGGTGATGCTGTCGGCAGGCTCGCTTCGTTCGAAGAGGGCAATGATCGCCTGGAAGATCCTTTTGTTCTTCTCCGAATGGAAGGCGGCATCATCGAGCACCTCGATAACCTTGGGAATGGCTTCCTTTTCCAGGAGCATCGCCCCGATGATCTGTTCCTCGACTTCCACGGCCTGCGGAGGAATGCGGCCTGCAGCATCTGTGCGGTCGAGCGCCAGATCGATTCCTCTCCGCTGAGTGAACTCTGCCATAATTCTCGCCAGGACTGGTTATTCTTTGCCGACGTATTGGTCGTGCAGCTTGCGGGCCGCCTGGACGTCTTCCCAGGTCGGCCTCTTCCACGCGGGATTGCGCAACAGTGCGGCAGGATGATATGTGACCATGACCGGAATTCCCTCAAAGTCCAGGACTCTGCCGCGCAGGCGTCCGAGGCTCTCCGTGGTGCCGAGCAGGTTTTCCGCGGCCGTCAGGCCGAGGCAGAGAATGACCTTCGGCTTCACCAGCTCGATCTGCTTCTGCAGGTATGGAAGGCATGCTGCCACTTCTTCGGGCAGCGGCTTGCGGTTCCCCGGGGGACGGCTCTTCAGGATATTGCAGATATACACATCGTCACGCTTGAAATTGATGGCCTCAAGGATCTTGTTCAGAAGCTGGCCGGCACGCCCAACGAACGGTATTCCCTGTGCATCTTCCTCCGCACCGGGCGCTTCGCCGACGACCATGAATGTAGCATGAGGATTCCCTGTCCCGAAAACGAAATTCATCCGGCTCTGCCAGAGATCGCACTTGGCGCAGTCGTGAATCATGCTCTCCAGCTCGTCCAGGGTGCGGGCATTGTTCCAGGCTTCCTTCGGTTGCGCGGGTTTGTGTTGTTCCCCTTCCTCAAACAGCACGGGCTCATCTTCAATGACGGTCACTTTCTTTCGACGTGGCATGGTGATTTCCTCCGATGCGGGTGGGCTGGCGTCCGGAGCGTGCCCGTCAACCAGCAGGACGTCTCCGAACAACTGAAGCTCCTCGAGAATGAAACGTCGGATGTCTGAAAAAAGCTCCACCATGGGTCAGAATTGCTTCGTGGGGGGAAAAATGCCGCTATCGAAGAAGAGGAGCCACCCGGTTGAGAATTTCTTCGGCGACTGCAAGCTTGGACATCTGCGGAAGGCGATCCACACGGCCATCCGCCATCAGTATGGTCACCACGTTGGTATCAGTGCCGAAACCGGCTCCCTCCTCCGTCGGATCATTGAGCACAACCGCATCAAGATGCTTTGCGGCCAGCTTCTGCCGCGCATTCTGCAGGCCGTTGCTCGTCTCCAGTGCGAACCCGACGAGCACCTGGCGGGCTTTTCGTTCTCCCGCACCTCGAAGAATGTCGGGGTTCTTCTCCATCTCCAGCGTCATCCGGTCGCCGGGAACAGCCTCCCGCTTGATTTTTTCTTCAGCCGGGTGTACGGGGGAGAAATCGGCAACAGCAGCAGTCATGATAAGGACGTCGGTCCCGGGGAATTCCTCCTCCACAGCACGGGCCATATCGCGGGCAGTAGTGACATCAATGCGCCGGACACCGGGAGGCGTGGGAAGATGGACAGGGCCGCTGATCAAGGTGACCCCGGCACCGCGCCGGGCTGCAACAGCGGCAAGAGCGAAGCCCATCTTCCCTGAAGAACGATTTCCCACGTAGCGGACCGGGTCGATGGGTTCGTGCGTGGGACCGGCCGAAACCAGCACTTTTTTGCCCTGCAGGTCTGTGCGCTGTTCCACGAGCAGACCCTCCACCCAGTGGAGAATTGTTTCCGGCTCGGGGAGCCGCCCCGGTCCTACGAGTCCACTCGCCAGCTCTCCGTGCTCAGGCTCAAGCACATGCACGCCCCGCTCCCGCAGCACGGTCAGGTTCTGTTGCGTCGCTGCGTTGCGGTACATATCCAGATCCATTGAAGGGGCCACGGCAAGAGGGCAGCGCAGGGCTAGAACCAGGGTGGTGAGGAAGTTGTCCGCGAAGCCACAGGTGATCTTCGCGAGCGTGTTCGCCGTGGCAGGGGCGACCAGCATGATGTCCGCCCAAAGCGCCAGGTCGATGTGTGCTGTCCACTGCGTGCTCGCCTCTGCCGTCATGCGCGGGAACATCTCGGTAATGACTTCCCGCCGCGACAGCGTACCCAGTGTGAGCGGTGTAATGAAGCGGGTCGCGGCTTCCGTCATGACCACCTGTACTTCGGCCCCCGCCTTCACAAAATCACGCACCAGGAACGCGGCTTTGTACGCCGCGATCCCTCCCGACACGCCGAGCAGGATATGTTTGCCGCTGATTGGCATGGGTGCTGCAAATGTTATATAACAGGCCAGTGTTTCACCCAGCCGCCTGTCAGTCGGCCGGCTCGGTGTCCTCTTCCTTGGGCGGGGCGACTTCCTCCGGCTCCTTGTACTTCCACTGGAGGTGGCCATGCATCAATTCGTCAAGCGCCACATCGGTCGGCTTGGCACGCTTCTCGAACTCCAGGCTCACCTTGAGCTGATCGGGATTGATGTCGTTCTCCTCGCTCTCGCTCTCTGTTTTGATGGTGAACATTTCCACCCGCTGGTTGAACTCGATCTTAAGGTCCTCGTTGATCTGCCGCGCCCGCTTGGACGCAGCGACAATGCATTCGTGGACGTTCTTCCCCTGCTGGTTGAAGAACTCGAGATCGATTGGTTTGATTGCCATGCTGTTTTTTTCTCCTCTTCACTTCATTAAATAATCTTGGACCAGTGTCTGCACTTCCGCGACGGCGCGGGCGAGATCATCATTCACGCAATGCCGGTCGAACGCTTTTCCGGTTTCGATCTCCATTGCCACGCGCTCCATCCGCCGGGCAACGGTGGCCGCATCTTCCGTGTGCCGGTTCTCCAGACGCAGCCGCAGCACGTCCATGGAAGGCGGTTCAACAAAGATCAGGAGTGCCTCCGGGTATTGCCGCTTGATCGACAATCCCCCTTTCACATCTACGTCAAACAACAAATTGTGACCGTTGCCGAGCGCCGGGTCGAGCGCCGACTTCAGCGTGCCATAGAGATTGCCGTATATCTCTTCCCATTCCACAAACTCTCCCGCATGCACCCGCCGCTCAAATTCCTCGCGCGTCAGGAAAAAGTAGTCACGGCCATGTTCTTCCCCAGCCCGCCTCGGACGCGTCGTGGCCGAGATCGAGAACTCGAGCGATGGGTTCAGCTTCAAAATCTCCCGGGCGATGGTGGTCTTGCCCGCACCACTCGGCGCGGAGATCACGATGAGCTTTCCTCTGAGCCCGGAAACCATGCATCACTCGATATTCTGCAACTGCTCGCGGATCTTCTCCAGCTCCTCTTTCATGTGCACCACAAGGTGGGCAATGGCTGTGTCGCTTGACTTTGACCCGATCGTGTTCGCCTCACGGTTCATTTCCTGAATCAGAAAATTCAATTTCCGCCCTGCCGATTCGGGGGCCTCCAGTGCTTCCAGGAAGAACTTGTTGTGACTGCGGAAGCGCACGCACTCTTCGGTGACATCAAGCCTGTCGGCCAGGATCGCCAGCTCGGTCTCCAGGCGCCCCTCGTCCACGGACTCGCTTTCGAGCAACTGCTTGATCCGCTCGCGCAACCTGGCACGCTCGGCAGGAACCTGCGTCTTTGACAGCTCTTCCACGCGCCCCAGATAATCCTCAAGGATGGCAATCCGGTGACGGAAGTCTTTCTCCAGTTCCCGCCCTTCCTGGCGGCGCATTTCCGCAAGGCCGTCGAGAGCAGCATCGAGCGCCTGTTGCACCACTTCCCACTCCTCCGCATCCTCCCGTTCAATCTCTTCCTGCTCCATCACCTCGGTAAAGTGCAGGAGATGTTCCAGCTTCACCTTTTCCTTCAGCTTCACCGTCTTCCGGAGCTCGTTGAGGAGCTTGTAATAACCCCGCGCCGCGGCAGTATTGATCTTGAGGGGAATATCCCCGCCGTTTTCATGCTCAATGCTGACCAGTAAATTCACTTTGCCCCGGAGCGCTTTGCGCCGGACCACTTCCTTGATCTCGTTCTCACGCAGAGAAAGCGATCGGGGAAGCCGCGCTGTCACCTCGAGAAAGCGGTTGTTTACGCTTCGAAGCTCGATGGTGACGGCTATTCCTTTTTTTGTAATCTGGGACCGGCCGTAACCGGTCATGCTGGAAAGCATTGACACCCCGCAAAAGATTGATAGCATGTAATAATACTAAAAAGATCCCCGACTTGCAATTGCCCGCAACGTGCCAATAATCAACAACTTATCAACATCTATTGGGTCATTTGGTGGAAAAATCGCCGATTTTCGATATATTGTTGATAAATGACCAATGCATGGATGAATCATGCTCAGTAATTACTACACCCTTAAATATCTTGCTGCCACAGCTGATCCTGTTCTTGCAGGCAAGATCCTCACCGGAATGTTCACGCAGGAAAAAGATGAGCTTGTCGTTTCCTTCGGCCCGTCCTGTCCCTCCCTGGTGATATCTTGCCGCTCCAACGCCAGCACCTGCTACCTTCATAGCGGGATTGCCCGTGCACGCAGAAATTCCATGGACATCATGGAGGAGTGCCGCGAGGTTCGGCTGGCAGGCATTTCCATGGCGCCCGGCGACAGAGTCATCCGCCTCGCGCTGGAAGACGGGCGCATGCTGGCCGCACAATTCTTTGGACCGAAATCCAATGTGCTTCTCCTGCGTGAGGGCATGATTGTGAATGCCTTCAAACATGCAAGGGAGCTCTCCGGCACCAGGTATGACGCACCGGAGGAAGAAATCATCTTCGACTTCGCGCGGTTCCGGCAAGCGCTTGAGGAAAATCCGTCTGCCCTTGTCTCTGCCCTGGTTCGGAAGAGTTTTCCGGTAGTCGGGTCAACACTTGCACGCGAGTCGCTCTTCCGGGCAGAGATTCCTTTCTCCGCTCCTGCGGCCCGGGTCGGAGACGAGGTGCGCGCGGCCCTCGAACAGGGCATTCGCTCGATCGTCTCAGAGCTCCAGCGTCCCCGTGCACGGGTGTATGAGCACGAAGGAGAGCCGGAACTCTTCTCCATCCTTCCCCTCCACCATGCGACGGCTCTGGCAGAGAAAGAGTTTGAAAGTCCTCATCAGGCGGTCCGCTATTTTCTTGCACGGCGGCGGGCCGTGTCACAGGTCTCCGACCGAACGTCAGCCTTGACCGCAACAATTCGCCAGCGGATTGAAAAGGCCCGCCGCACCGAAGCCGCAATCAGCGAAGAGGCGGCCGAATCCACCCGCGCCGACGCGTACGAGCGGGCGGGCTCGCTTCTTATGGCCAACCTCCCTCTCCTGCACAAAGGGGACAAGAGCACAAGCATTGAGGGAGAGAAGATCGTTCTGGATCCGAAGCACTCGCCGGTGCAAAATGCCCAGCGTTATTTCGAGCGTGCAAAGCGCTCCCGCCTGGCTGCCCGGCAGGCTATTGGCCGCCTGGACATATTGCGGGGCACTATCGCGCTTGGCGAACGGCTCCTTTCCGCTCTCGAGGATGTTACAACGAACGAGGAGGTAACGACTTTCATGCACGATCATGCGGAAGAGCTTGACCGCTTCGGGGTAGGCGAGAAGAGCGATAAGCGCAGTCAGCTTCCTTTCCGCATCTTTATCGTGGAAGGCGGCTTCGAGGTGTGGGCGGGAAAGAGCAGCGAGAACAATGACCTGCTCACGCTCCATCACGCCAAACCCAACGATCTCTGGTTCCACGCGAGGGGCTCCAGCGGGTCTCATGTGCTGCTTAAGGTGGGTACAGGCAAAGGAGAACCGAGCAAGAAGGCAAAGGAGCAGGCCGCAGGAATTGCCGCCTACTACAGCAAAATGAAGACTGCAAGAATGGTTCCCGTTGCCATGACAGAAAAGAAGTACGTGCGGAAACCAAAAGGAGCACCTCCCGGAACGGTGCTCTTGGAGAGGGAAAAGGTGATCTTTGCCGAACCATCCCTGCCGAAAGAACAGGCCCGGTAACGTTACGAGCAAGGAGAGCGGAAGCAGGAGGTATAATGAGATTCATCATTGTTGGCACGGGAGGCGTCGGGGGATTCTTCGGTGCAAAACTTTTTGCGAGCGGACAGGATGTGCGATTCATCGCGCGCGGGGCCCATCTTGCAGCCATGCTGCGCGTGGGACTCGCGGTCCATTCGCCCGATGGGAACCTGCTTGTTCCGGCCGATAGGATCACGGGAGACACCTCTTCCGCGGGCAGCGCGGAGGCTATCCTTTTTTGCGTGAAGACGTATGACACCGCGACTGCGGCCCGCAGCTTGGCCCCGATGCTTTCAAGGGAGACGCTTGTCATCTCGCTACAGAATGGCGTGGAGAGCGAGCAGGCCCTGCAGCGTCTGATTCCTGCAGGCACCGTCTGCAGCGGCGTGGCGTATGTGTATTCCACCATCACCGCTCCAGGCACCATCACGGAGGCAGGGAAACCGCGGAAGATCCAGTTCGGGCTGTTATCAGGGGGTACCACCAACGGGCGCGCGGCGGCCGTGGTGGATGTCCTGCTCCATGCGGGGATCGATGCAGAATTCTCCACTGACATTCGGCCGGCTCTCTGGAAGAAATTTATCTTCATTGCCGCCGTCGGTGGACTGACTGCCGTCACGCGGCTTACGCTCGGCGAGATCCTCGCGGTGCCCCGCACCTCCGCTCTTCTCGCATCTGCCATGCGCGAGACCGAGGCCGTGGCGCGCGCGCTGGGCGTGGCGCTCGAGCCCGACCATGTAGACTCGGTGTTCCAGAAGCTCAGCAGTTTTAACAACGAGACCCGCTCGTCGCTCTACCACGACTTGTCACATGGAAAGCCGCTCGAGATCGAAGCACTCTCGGGAGCAGTGGTGCGCTATGGCGCGCAAGTCGGGGTCCCGACACCCGTGCACGAGTTTCTCTATGCGGCGCTTCTGCCGCATCATTTGAATCACCTCCGCCAGCGCGGCGGAGCCTGAATCATTCCCTACTCCATACACACGAAGGCCGCCATGAAGAAGAAGCGTTCTCACCCGAAGACCTCTCCATGGCAACGCGAGCTATTCATGGGCGTCAGCTCCACGCCTATCAGGGCCCCGTTGCCACGCCAATCATCCAGACGTCCACCTACAGGTTTGCAGACTCCGGCGACGCCGTGCGGTATGCGCGGGGGGATCGGGATGTCTATGTCTACACCCGCTATCACAACCCCACCGTCCATGAGGCGGAGGAACGCCTGGCACTTATCATGGGCGCGGAGAAGGCGCTCCTCTTTTCCTCCGGCATGGCAGCTATTACCTCGGCTATTCTCACGTTCACGAAGGCGGGAGATGAGATCATCAGCACGCCCGCACTTTACGGGGGCACCTACAGATTCTTCCGTGACATCCTGCCAAATCACCGGATCGCCGTCCGGTACCTTGAGGCTGACGCGATCGGGGAACTCCCCGCAATGGTGACGCCGCGCACGCGCATGGTCTATTTCGAGACCCCCACGAACCCAACACTCGGCATCGTGGACATCCGGGCACTGGTGGCGGCAACACGCAAGGCGGAAAAGAAAATGGGGAGCCCAATCGCCATCATGGCAGACAATACCTTCGCCACCTCCCTCAACCAGGACCCGTTTGCCTATGGCGTTGACGTCATTGTCGAGAGTGCTACAAAATACCTGGGGGGGCACACCGATATTATAGCGGGGGTGGTGGGAGGCAGGAAGGCGTTTGTGGAAAAGTTGCATACCCAGCTGAAGTATTACGGGGGCTGCGCCGATCCGTTTGCGGCATATCTGCTAGTGAGAAGCTTGAAAACATTCGAGCTTCGCGTGCAGAGACAAACAGAAAATGCCTTCGCGCTAGCGCGCTTCCTTGAAGGGCACAAGAACGTCCTGCGCGTGCTCTATCCTGGCCTGCGATCTCACCCCCAGCACGCCATCGCCAAAAAGCAAATGACCGGATTCGGAGGCATGGTGACCATCGAAGTCACGAAAGGGGTCAAAGGCGCGGTAAAAGTGTGCGATGCGCTCCAGATTGCCGTGAACGCCATGTCGCTGGGAGGGGTAGAAACCCTGGTGAGCATTCCCGTCTATTCTTCACACATCGCCATGACGGAAGAGGAGCTCCGGACCAACGGCGTGACACCTGGAATGATCAGGATTTCGGTGGGAGTGGAAGGGATTGAGGATCTGAAAGCGGACTTTGAGCAGGCCCTTGCTCTCCTCTGATAGCGCGCAGGAGCCGGAAATATCGATCATATGCTTCCGCCGGCGATGGAAGCGTTGATTCTGACCCCTTTTTTGGGTATCATAGAAAACTGTGGAACCTCCAGTAAAATTCCCTTCATTAATTAGAAGAGTCTGAGTTATGCGCCTCAAGAACTTCGCCTTTTTCGCAATCTTCTTTGCCATTGTTCCACTTGTTGTGACAGGCTGTTCTCCGAAACAGCAGGAAATTGTCGCCACAGTTGGCCAGGACCCCATTACACTACAGGACTACGAGAGTCTCTATCTGAAGGGGGCGGGGAATCGGGACTCCGCCGCAGCGTCCAGCATGCAGGAGAGGGAACGGTTTCTCGACTTGATGGTCAATTACCGGTTGAAACTTGCTGATGCCCGTCGGTCGAAGCTCGATCAAAGACCGGAAATTGTCAACGAGGTGCAGCAATACAAGGGTGGGCTGGCGGCATCATTCATCACCGAGCGGGAAATTTCAGGGCCCGGCGTCCGACGGCTTTATGACAGGCGCAGCGAGGAGATTCGCGCAAGCCACATTCTGCTCATGCTCAACCCCAAAGCGAGTCCGGAGGATTCGGCAAAGGCATACAAAAAAGCCTATGAGATCATCCAGGCCGCCAAAGGCGGGGCCGACTTCAGGGCTCTTGCCCTCGAGAACTCCCAGGATCCTTCCGTGAAGCAGAACGGCGGCGATTTGTATTACTTTACCGGAGGACAGATGGTCACTCCTTTTGAGGATGCGGCGTACGCTCTGAAGGTGGGAGAGGTCAGCAGCGCTCCGGCACGGACCCAGTACGGGCTTCATGTCATCAAGGTGACGGACAGGAAGCCTGCGCCGGGCGAAGTCCGTTGCAGCCATATTATGATACGGTTCCCCAGCCAGACGCCCTCTCCGGAGGACACGGCGGCTGCGTACGCGAAGATCAAAGCCATACAAGACAGTCTTCTGCAGGGAGTGGATTTTGCCACGCTTGCACGACGCAATTCGGAGGACCCGGGTTCTGCTCCCAAAGGGGGAGATCTCGGGTATTTCACGCGGCGCCGCTGGGTTCAGCCGTTTGACGAAGCAGCCCTTGGCCTGAAGCCGGGGCAGGTCTCCGGAATTGTCCGCACAGTATACGGTTATCACCTGATCAAGTGCACCGACGCAAGGCCGCGTAAGACTTTTGAGGAATCCAAGCAGGAACTGCAACAGACCTACCAGCAACTGAGCTTCCAAGAGGCCTATGGCAAGCTGATGGACAGGCTGAAAAAGCAGGTTGGCGTCCGGCGCAATGATCAAGCGTTCACGGCACTCATGGCGGGTTCCGACTCAGCCAAGACCGTGCGCGACAGCGGCGCCACGGCGGGCGTCTCGCCGCAGGTCCTCCAATCCGAGCTTCTCCATGTCGGGCCGGTCTCAATCACGGTGGACAGCATGCTCTCGACATTGAAGATGCGTCAGGATCTCTCTTCCACCCCTTTCCGCCCGCAGCCATTCGCGGCGGCAATGGACAAGATCGCCGAACAGATTGTCTGGACGGTGGTGGCCGACAGCCTTGAAGGCCGATACCCCGAGTTCGCTTCCATCATGAAGGATTACAAAGAGGGTGTGCTGCTCTACCAGGTGGAGCAGGATAACGTTTGGAACAAGGTTGCAGCGAACGACTCGGCGCTGCACGTGTATTTCGATGCCCATCGCGAAAAGTTTACCTATCCCGATCGGGTGGACTTCAGCGAGATGCGCATGCCCACCGAAACCATGGCCAAAGCCATTGCAGCGCAGGTGAAGGAAGGAAAGACGTTGGAAGAAATCGCTGCCGCGGACTCCATCCGGATGGCCGCCCCATCGCGGTTTGAAGGGTCCTTCAAGAAGGGCTCGCGCGCCTTCGCCCCGAAGAGCGCGGCGCTCCTGAACACCGCCGCAAACCAGTTGAAGGCTGATAGCACGCTCAAGGTTCAGGTGACCGTCCACTCGGACACCGCCAAGGCAAAGAGCAAGAAGCTGGCGGGTCAGCGGCTGGCCGCCGTATCCGCCCAGTTGCGGAAACTTGGCCTGCGTCCCGATCGGGTCATCACCGTGACCCGACCGTTGCCTGTGAGCGCGGCTGCAAAAGAGACGGCGGCATCTTCGAGGGTGAATGAGGCGGATCGGTTCGAGCTCAATATCGTGGGCCGCCAGGTTCTTGTCCTGGGAAAGATCGAGCATGATGTCCTCCCCCCGAGCGCCGATGTCCGTGCCATGCATGCGGACTCGCTTGCAGTGGGATCGGTGTCCGGGCCATTCCCGTACCGGGGCACATACTCCGTTGTTCGGCTCGACAAGCGGGCGCCGGCGCGCCAGAAGACGTTTGAAGAAGCCGGGGGCGAGCTGTCCAGCGCATTCCAGGAAGCGGAATCCAAGCGGCTTGAGACCGAGTGGCTACAGAGCCTGCGGCAACGCTATCCGGTTGTTGAACACAAGGAGGCTCTCAAGAACGCGTTCATTGTTGCACGTTAACCAGAAAGAAGGATTGGGCGTGAGAAGGGAAGGCTCCGGAGTTTTCGCTTCGCTTCCTCTTTTCGGCGTCCTCGTGGCCGCCCTGCTTCTGCTGGCGGGTTGTTCAAAGCCTGTGGGGAAGAAAGCCGTCGTGGCCAGAGTCGATAACGCCGAGTTGACGGAAGCGGACCTGAATGTCGTTCGCTCGTCGGGCGCGGATCCTCTCATGCCTCCCCGCGAGTATATCAATGACTGGGTGGTCACGGAGCTGCTTTACCTGGAAGCCAGTCACCGCGGGTTCGCTGATTCCGATGAACTGAAACAACAGCTCGAAACCGTGCGCAAACGCCTTGCCGTGGCGGCGCTCCTGCAGAAGGAGGTCTATAGCGGCGATTCCTCAAGCGTGACCGACGATGCCATTGCTGAACGGTTCCGCGCCTCCGCAGACGATTTTGCGCTGCGCGAAGATGTGGTCAATGCCAGCTATGCGACATTCAACGATCGCAATGTCGCCAATGCCTTCCGCTCGGAGGTTCTGCGCGGGCTTCAGTGGCATGACGCGGTGTGGCAGGTAGAGAGCGATACGGCGCGCAGGTCGCATCTCTTGCGCACGGCAGACCATCAGTATTTCACCCGCGCCACACTGTATCCGGAGGAACTCTGGAAGCTGGCGCGGACGTTAGGAACAGAAGAAGTCTCCTTCGTGATCAAGACAGCCGGGGGCTACTCGGTGCTCAAGTTGCACGGGTTGAAGCGCCAGGGAGAAATTCCCGACCTCGACTACGTCCGAAACGACATCCGCGACCGACTGTTGATCGAACAGCGGCGGGCGCGGTACGAGCGGCTCATCGCCACCCTTCGTGCACGGCATGCTGTGGAGGTACATCTTGATCCATCTGACACGAGCGCGCCGGCGTCGGAGTAATCCACATTGAGAGAGGGAAAGAACACGGGCGTATGAAGAGAAGCACGCTGCTGATACTCCTGCTTGTCATGTGTGCGCTTGCATCGGCTCAGTCGCTTGACCGCATCGTCGCGGTCGTTGATAATGAGGTGATCCTCGAGTCCGAGCTCAACGCACAAATCCAGTTCCTGGCACTGAACAACAAGATCGATTCCAAGACCCCGGGGCTCAAGGAACAGGTCCTGGAGAACATGATCAATGAGAAGCTGCTGGTCGCCAAGGCCATTGAAGACAGCATCACGGTGACCGATGAGGAGGTGCAGCAGCAGCTTGACGTGGCCATTCAGCAACGCGTTCAGCAGGTTGGATCGGAGGCCAGGCTGGAAGAACTCTACGGCATGCCGCTAAGCAGGATCAAGCGGGAGTACCGGGACGAGATGCGAAAGAACCTTCTGGCGCAACGCTTGCAGCAACAGCGTGTGGGTAATGAGCAGGTGGGGCGATTCGAGGTGGAGGAATTTTACAACACCTATAAGGACAGCCTTCCGCCGGTTCCTGAACAACTTGAAATGTCGCGCATCTTCATCTCGCCCAAGCCAAGCCCCAAGGCAAAAGAGGAAACCCGGGCCAGGATGCAGCAGCTGTTGGACAGCATCAAGGCGGGCGCGGACTTTGGTGAGGTTGCCAAGCGCTTTTCCCAGGACCTGGGGTCAGCTCCGCAGGGAGGGGATCTCGGGTTTGTACGGCGGGGACAATTCGTAACGGAATTCGAGACTGCGGTCTTCTCTCTCGGCGTGAACCAGATCTCCAATATCATTGAGACGGCCTTCGGCTTTCATATCATTCAGCTTCTGGAGCGCCGCGGCGATGCTGTGCATGCCCGACATATTCTGTTGCGCATCCCGCGCACGGAGGCCAGTGACAGCACGACAATCACGCTCCTCGACACTCTTCGCGCGCAGGCCCTGAACGGCCAGAGCTTTGCCGAGCTTGCGAAAAAGTACTCGGAAGACAAAGAATCAAACCTCGTCGGCGGCATGCTGCCTCCCGTCGATCTCGAACAGCTGGAAAAGGATTGGTATCCCTCTGTAATAGACCTGAAAGATGGGGAGATCAGCAAACCCTTCCATGTGTCCTCGCAGGCACCTTCCGGGGTCTCGTATGGCTATCAGATCGTCCTCCTTCGCAAACGAACGCCGGCGCACAAGATGACGCTTGAACAGGACTATCACAAGATCGAAGCCATGGCCCTGAACTACAAGCGGCAGAAGGATTACCAGGCCTGGATGAACGAGCTCCGCAAAAAAATATTCTGGCAGATCTACCTGTAGAGAGGAATTTCCGCTTGGCACGACCCCTGGCAGCACCACCGAACGACGTCGTCGCCGTCGAACAACTGAAGGAATCGTACGACGCCCTGTTGCGTGAGATCGGGAAGGTCATCATCGGACAGGAAACGATTGTGGAGCAGCTCCTGGCAGCGCTCCTTGCCCGCGGCCATTGTTTGCTGGTAGGAGTGCCTGGGCTTGCCAAGACACTACTCATCCGCACTCTGGCGCAGGTTCTCGACCTGAAGTTCAGCCGCATTCAGTTCACCCCGGACCTGATGCCAAGCGATATTACCGGCACCGAGATCATCGAGGAAAAAGGGGCCGGCAGCACAAAGGCCTTCAAGTTCATCCAGGGCCCGGTCTTCGCCAATATCGTGCTGGCCGATGAAATCAACCGCACTCCCCCGAAGACGCAGGCCGCCCTCCTTGAGGCAATGCAGGAACACCATGTGACCGCCGCAGGCCAGACCCATGTGCTGGAGGAACCGTTCTTCGTCCTTGCCACCCAAAATCCGATCGAGCAGGAAGGCACCTATCCACTCCCTGAAGCTCAATTGGACCGGTTCATGTTCAACCTCTGGCTTGAATACCCCTCTCCTATTGAAGAGGTCCAGATCGTAAAGGCGACAACCAGCCTGTTCGAACCCCAGCTGCACCGGGTGCTTACCGGAGCGCAGATCAGCTCCTACCAGGACCTCGTCCGCCGCGTCCCCGTCGCCGACAACGTGATTGAATTCGCTGTCCGGCTGGCCACGCGGACCCGCCCCAAAGGGCCCGATGCGCCGCAGTTCGTCAAGGATTGGCTGAGCTGGGGTGCCGGCCCGCGTGCGTCACAGTACCTTATCCTCGGGGCGAAGACCCGCGCCATCCTCTCCGGACGCCATACACCAGATATCGATGACGTTCGGCAGATGGCAGTCCCCGCGCTTCGACACAGGATAGTCCCGAACTTCAACGCAGAAGCAGACGGGGTGACAGCTCTGGAAATTGTCGAGAGACTCGTGAGAGAGACAACATAGCGGCCGATCACCCCGCGGACCTCTGATCATGCCCAGCATTCACATCGATTTCGCGGTTGCCGCCGGCATCGTTGTTCTCATTGTCGTCCTTGCAACGACAGCCGCCATATTCTTTTACCTGCACACCCTCCCCCCCGTTTCGCGCGGCCGCAGAATCTTCCTGATGATCCTCCGGTCTCTCGTTCTTTCGCTGCTGGCGCTGCTGCTATGTGAGCCCCTGATCCGGCTGACCTCTTCTTCCGCCCACCCACCGGTTCTCGCACTTCTCGTTGACGACAGCAAGAGCATGACGATCGCAGATCACCGGGGAAGGCGCGACAGCACGCTTCATGCGTTGCTTGCCCAACCTGTCTTCACCCGTCTTGCCGACCGGGCAGACGTGCACGTGTATGCCTTCGGCACGAAGTTCAGACCCACTACAGGTCCTGGATACGACACCCTGTCGTTGAACGACGATGCCACCGACATCTCCGGCGCCCTGCAGGGACTGCGGACGGAATCCGAACGCGGTCGCATTGATGCCGCGGTCATGCTTACCGACGGCTCCTACACCCTGGGGGAAAACCCGCTGCATGACGCCGAGCAACTCGGCATTCCTTTGTATACGGTGGGGATCGGTGATTCTTCCGTACAAAAGGATCTGGTTCTCTCCAGCGTTGCTGCCAATGACCTGGTGTACAGCGGGACCCGCGCGCCTGTTGACATCACCGTGAAAAGCGCGGGCTTTGGCGGACAACGAGTTGAGGTGGTCCTCTCTGACGGCTCAAGGGAGCTGGACCGCGCGATGCTCTTACTTGAGCCCGGCAACAGACAGTATGCGGTAGAACTTTCCTATGTCCCTGAAGGGGAAGGGACAAGGCGGTATACCGTGAGCGTGTCCCCGCTTCCGGGAGAGTTGACCGCCGCCAACAACAGACGTTCCTTTTATGCGCGGATCATGAAAAGCAAGCTCCGCGTCCTGATCGTCGCCTCTTCCCCATCCACCGACCTTGCCGTACTCCGGGAAACAGTCGCGGAAGAGAAAAATTTCAGCGTGTCTTCCTTCTCTGCGAACAACAATGGCGGGTTCTTTGAAGGGGCACTTACTCCGGCCCGCGTTGATTCGGCAGACTGCATCGTCCTGCTCGGCATCCCGTCGCCAGGCTTCCCGCCCAGTATGCTTCAAATGCTCGTCCTGCGGATCACGGCGGGCAACAAGCCAATCCTGATTGTCGGAAGCCGCTCTGCCGACTACCGGATGCTCGGCCCGCTCGCCGAGCTTGTCCCTTTCTCCGCGCAGCAGTCATCTCCGGCGGAGCAGCTTGTCTATGTTCAACCGACAGAAGCGCAGCGCGACAATCCCATCCTGAACATGGGACCTTCCGAAGGGATCGAAGGATGGAAGCGCCTTCCTCCGATCTTCAAGACCAATACCATGTTCAAGGCGAAGCCGGGGGCTGTCGTCCTTGGCTTCTGCAGGGTGCAGCAGGTCGTCTTGCCAGACCCGCTCATCGTGAGCCGGAAGGAGAATCGGTTGAAATCCCTTGCCGTGCTCGGGTACGGACTCTGGCGCTGGCGCCTCATGGCCCAGGGTGACCCCTCGACCGCGCAGCTGTATTCATCGTTCCTTGTCAATAGCATCAAATGGCTCACGACGGTGGACGACTCGCGCCCGGTTAAGGTCACGACAACGAAAGAGTCTTTCAGCCAGGGGGAACCGGTGCAGTTCGTCGGGCAGGTTTACGATGCCAGCGCACAGCCGGTCGATGATGCCCAGGTGCGTATTTTGGCCAGGCATGAGGGCACGGTGCTTGAAGCGGATCTGCGGCCAATTGGCAATGGGCGCTATGAAGGAACACTGGAAGGGGCTGGACAGGGGGATTATTCTTTCACTGCATCGGCGACAGTGAATGGTACCGCACTCGGAGATGACAGGGGGAGATTTTCGGTTGGAGACTTGAACCTGGAGTTCCAGGACACCCGGATGAACATGGAGCTCCTGCGGCAGCTTGCCGACCGCTCTGGAGGGCGCTACTTCGAGCCGGAGCAGATCAACGATCTTGATACCTCACTGGCATCACAATCGTCCTTCACTCCCAACATTCAGCACCAGAACAGAGAGATCGAGCTCTGGAACTGGAGAACGGCGCTGATCGTGCTCATTGTGTTGCTGGCGCTCGAGTGGTTCCTGAGGAAACGATCGGGAATGCTTTAAGAGCAGGGATAATTGCATAAGAATTCCGTATAATCTATCCACATTTCCACAATCCTTTTCCACACCTTGATGGAGGTATATTATGGCACGAACTCTTTTGGGTGGTGTTCTTGGCGGAGTGATTCTTCTGGTCTGGGGAATCCTGGCATGGATGATTCTGCCGCTCCACAAGGATACGGTACAGAATCTGCCGAACGAGGAGGCTGTGGTTGCTGCGTTGCAAGGAACGCCGCAGCAGGGCGTTTATGGATTCCCCGGGAGGCCGGGTAATACATCGGACAAGGCAGCGATGGATGCGTGGACGGAGCGCTATCGCCGCGGCCCGATGGGAATGGTTGTCTATGATCCCAAGGGTGCTGATCCGATGATGGCAAGCAGCATCGTGGTGGGGTTGCTCATCTACATCCTCGCAGCGCTTGTGGCCACATGGACCTACCAGCGGAGCACAGCGCTCACGGGCACGCTCTTCCAGCGCCTCTCGTTCTTTGGCATGCTCGGGATCTTCCTGGCACTGGCAACCTACTTTGCAAACTGGAACTGGATGGGATTTCCGCTCGGGTTTACAACTTCCATGGCTCTCGATACGATCATCGGCTGGTTGCTGGCGGGATGGGGGATCTCTCTGGTCGTGAAGCCGCCGAAAAAGGTGGTCGGTAGTTGAGCCGGCGGGAAAAACGGGAGGCTCAACACGTATACGCGAGTGGGCCGGGTCAGAGACCTGGCCCACTCGCCCGAACCAACATGCCTACTTCTTCTTTCCCCTCTTTGCTTTCGCGGGTTTTGCACTTGCTTTCTTTGGCAGCGCCTTCTGGGACGGCGGAGTTTTCGTGCCGTTTTCCGGCGAATCAAGTCCGTCCGCTTCACCTGCAGCGCTCCCTTTCGTCGGTGTTGAGCCGTTGGTCGGCTCATCCGCTTCTTCCGAGACTACAGCCGCGACATCGGCGATCGAGTCTCCTGCATCCAGCCTGATCAGGCGAACACCTTGCGTATTGCGTCCGGCAAGCCGGATCTCTGATGCATGCTGCCGGATAATGATGCCGCCGCTGGTCACGATGACCACGTCATCTGTTTCGACTACCTCGCGAATGGCAACCATCTTGCCGGTCTTGTCCATGGTTTTCACGGTAAAGATCCCCTTGCCGCCGCGGTGGCTGACCCGGTACTCCGCAGTCTCGCTCCGCTTTCCAAACCCTTTCTCCGTAGCAATCAGAATGCTGGTGCCGGAGCGCCGCAGCGCAACCAAGCCGACTACCCTGTCCTGCTTGCCCAGCTTGATGGCTCGGACACCGGAGGCGGTGCGCCCCATGGGGCGCACTTCACTCTCGTGAAAGCGGATGGCAAGCCCTTCTCTTGTCCCCAGGACAATGTCCTGGTTCCCGTCCGTGAGGCGCGCATCCACCAGCCGGTCCGCTTTCCCCAGCCCGATTGTGCCAATCCCTGACTTGCGCGGATTGCTGAACTCTTCCAGCGGCGTCTTCTTGATGATACCCTGCACGGTCGCCATCATCACAAAGAACGGATCCTGGAAGTTCTTCACAGTCACGTACGAGGCAATGTTCTCGTCCGGCTCGCGGGAGATGAGATTGGTAATCGACTTACCCCGCGTTGCCCTTCCTCCTTCCGGAATCTCGAACACCTTCAGCCAGTAGCAGCGCCCGCGGTCTGTGAAGAGCATCAGATAATCGTGCGTTGCCGCCACGAACACGTGCTCGATGAAATCGTCTTCCTTGGTAGCGGCGCCCATGCTACCTCTGCCTCCCCGGGTCTGGCGGCGATAGCCGCTTACCGGGAAGCGCTTGATGAAGCCGCTATGGCTGATCGTGACGACCACCTGCTCTTCGGCGATCATGTCCTCGATGCTGAACTCTTCAGCCTTGTAGACGATTTCAGTACGCCGAGGATCGCCATACTTCTCCTTGATTTCGAGGAGCTCCTTGCGGATGATCTCCATCTGAAGCGCCTTGCTCTTCAGGATGGCCTTCAACTGCTCGATCAGCTTGATGGTTTCGCGGTACTCTTCCTCGATCTTCCGGCGTTCCAGGCCGGTAAGGCGCTGAAGCCGCATGTCCAGGATGGCTTTGGCCTGAATCTCGGAAAGCTTGAACTTCTTCATCAAGCCGTTCTTGGCAGTCTCCACGTCCCTGGACGCCTTGATCAGCTTGATGATCGCGTCGATGTTGTCCAGCGCGATGATGTAGCCTTCCAGAATGTGCGCACGTTTCTCCGCCTCGTCCAGCTCGTACTGCGACCGGCGCACAACCACTTCGTTGCGGTGCGCGATGAAGTACTGCATCATCTCCCGTAGCGTCAGCACCCGCGGCCGGCCCTCCACCAGGGCCAGCATGATGACGCCGAAGGTGGTCTGCAGCTGCGTATGTTTGTACAGGTTGTTCAGGATGACCTCTGCGTTTGCATCCCGCTTCAGCTCCACCACAACCCGCAACCCGTCGCGGTCCGACTCATCCCGGATGTCGGAGATGTCCTCGATCTTCTTCTCGTTGATCAGGTCGGCAATCTTCTCGATCAGGTTCGCCTTGTTCACCTGGTACGGAATTTCGGTGATGACAATGCTCTGCCGGTCGTTCTTCCCGGTTTCGATGCTGGCTTTTGCACGGACCACGATCCTGCCGCGGCCGGTGGTATAGGCGCTCTTCACGCCCTCGTAGCCGTAGATGATGCCGCCGGTCGGAAAGTCGGGCGCCTTCACGAATTTCATCAGCTTTTCGTTCGTGAGCGTGTCATCCTTGATCAGCGCCACACAGCCGTCGATCACTTCGGTGAGATTGTGCGGCGGAATGTTCGTCGCCATGCCGACCGCAATGCCGCTGGTACCGTTGACAAGAAGGTTCGGCACCATGGCCGGCAACACCGACGGCTCCTTGAGCGTATCATCGAAGTTTGGCGTGAAATCGACCGTGTTCTTGCCGAGATCTTTCAGCATTTCCTCGGCAATGCGGGAGAGCCGCGCTTCCGTATACCGCATCGCCGCGGGGGAGTCGCCGTCCACCGAGCCGAAGTTCCCCTGCCCGTCCACCAGCGGATAGCGCATGGAAAAATCCTGCGCCATGCGCACCATGGTATCGTAGACTGCCGTGTCGCCATGCGGGTGGTACTTGCCGAGCACCTCTCCGACGATGCGGGCGGACTTCTTGTATGCCCGGTTCGCGGCCAGTCCCAGCTCCTGCATGCCAAACAGTACGCGGCGGTGCACAGGCTTCAGGCCGTCCCGGACGTCCGGCAGCGCCCGCGCGACAATCACCGACATCGAGTAATCGATGTAGGAGCCGCGCATTTCGTCTTCAATATCAACAGGAATTACTTTTTCGTTGACTGTTGCCATATCGTCTCTTCTTCTGGCCTTCCTCTGAATGCCGTTTCAATACTCCGGACTTACACGTCCAGGTTCCTTACATACTTCGCGTTCTTCTCGATGAACTCTCGCCGCGGCTCCACATCGTCTCCCATCAGAATCGAGAAGGTGCGATCCGCATCGGCAGCATTTTCAATGCTTACCTGCAGGATGGTCCGGGTCTCCGGATTCATGGTGGTCGCCCAGAGCTGCTCCGGGTTCATTTCGCCCAGCCCTTTGAACCGTGAGATGATCACTCCGTTGCCCATAACCTGGGCGCCTTCCTCGTGCACTTCTTCTCCCTCCGTATAGGGCTGCTGGGCGTCAGCCTTGTGTCCTTTCTCACCGGCCAGCCGCTTCAGGATCTCATCCCGCTCATCCTCGTCGTACGCATAGAACTCCTGTTTTCCCTTCTTGAGTTTGTACAACGGGGGCTGGGCAATGTAGACATGCCCCAGCTCCAGAAGCTCCTTCAAATGCCGGTACAGCAGGGTCAGCAGCAGCGTCCGGATATGCGATCCGTCCACATCTGCATCGCACATGAGAATGATCTTGCCGTAGCGGATCTTGGATGCGTTAAATTCCTCCCCCACGCCGGTACCAACGGCGGTGAAGATATTACGGATTTCCTCGTTCTCCAGGATCTTATTGAGCCGCGCCTTTTCCACATTGAGGATCTTCCCTTTCAGCGGCAGGATGGCCTGGAAACGGCGATCGCGTCCCTGCTTGGCGCTCCCGCCCGCAGAATCACCCTCCACAAGGTAGAGCTCGCAGTGCTCGGGATCGTTGATCGAGCAGTCCGCCAGCTTGCCGGGCAGTCCGCCCGATGTGAGGGCATTCTTGCGGCGAGTCAGGTCGCGCG
The DNA here is from genome assembly GCA_963809695.1 of uncultured Bacteroidota bacterium. Classification (GTDB taxonomy): domain Bacteria; phylum Bacteroidota; class Ignavibacteria; order UBA10030; family UBA6906; genus JAGDMJ01. Next base: position 313,398 of record CAWEKI010000006.1, on the reverse strand, counting down.
CTTTCCTGGCTGCCTCGCGTGCCTCAGCCGCCCGCATGGACTTTTCCAGGATGCGCTTGGCATCGGGCGGGTTCTCCTCGAGCCAGTTTGCCAACGCCGGCCCAATCACCCCTTCCACGATGCTCTTGACCTCGCTGTTGCCCAGCTTTGTCTTGGTCTGCCCTTCGAACTGCGGCTCAGGCACTTTCACGCTCAAGACGCCGGTGAACCCCTCGCGGAAGTCATCGCCGCTGAGCGATAGTCCCCCTTCTTTGAGGATGCCGTTCTTGTATGCAAAGCTGTTGAGCGTCCTGGTCAGTGCGGTACGGAATCCAACCAGGTGTGTGCCTCCTTCATGGGTGTTGATGTTGTTGACGTATGAGAAGATGTTCTCGCTGTAATCGTCGTTATACTGGAACGACGCCTCCACTTCCACGATCCGCCCATTCTCATCTTTGTCCGACCCCTGCGCGTAGAACGGCTTCTTCATGATTGCAGAGCGGGTGGCATCAATGTACTTCACGAATTCGATGAGCCCCCCTTTGAAGTGGAAGACCTCTTCCTGCTCGCTCTTGTTGCGCAAATCCACGATCCGGAGCGTTGCTTCCGAGTTGAGGAATGCGAGTTCCCGCAGACGTTCTGCCAGGGTCTCAAATTTGAACACCCGGTTCTTAAAGATCTGCCCGTCCGGCAGGAACGTCACTTTGGTGCCCGTTTTCCCCCGTTCCGCCTTCCCCGTAGTTTTCACCGCTGCTACCGGTTCACCCCGCTTGTATTTCTGGAACCAGATTTTCCCCCCGCGGTAGACTTCTACCTCCAGCCACTCGCTTAGCGCGTTCACAACGGAGACGCCGACCCCATGAAGGCCCCCAGAGACTTTGTAGGTGTTCTTGTCGAACTTTCCGCCGGCATGCAGCATCGTCATCACCACCTCGAGGGCCGACCGCTTTTCGTCCTTGTGCATGTCCGTCGGAATACCCCGGCCGTCATCGATGACGGTGACCGAGCCATCTTTGTTGATCATGACATCGATGGTCTTTGCGAACCCCGCGAGAGCTTCATCAATCGAGTTGTCCACCACCTCGTAGACGAGGTGATGCAGACCGCGCGCGCTGATGTCACCGATGTACATTGCCGGACGCCTGCGGACTGCTTCCAGCCCTTTCAGAACGGTGATATCTTCGGCCGTGTAGGCATGCCCGTTACCATTGCCGCTCTGCTTTACTGCGTCCACTGTCGCTGTTTTTCCCATTGCTCTCTCTTCCCGTTATCCGTCTTCTACCTGAATCGTATCTCCTTTACCACAGTTTTTCCAAACGTGGCGTTGATCTTGCGCAGGATTTCCATCCGCTTCATGGAGAGCTCCGCCCGCCACGGTGCCGTCGATACGCTCACGAGCAGCACCCCGTTTTCCATGCGCTGCGCTTGCGTCACCTTCGCGATCTGCTCTCCCACCACCTCCTGCCAGGAGGTGAGCACCTGGTACTCCTCGAGGTTCTTTTCCAGGCCAAGATGTTTCGCAAGGTCCTGGATCGCCGCTCCCACGGCCCTAGGTTGACTCTTGCCTGACGACTTTGTCCGCCCGGCTCGTCCCATTTTCAATGATGAACCTCCTGCGATGGTCGTTCCACCCCGCTGTTTCCTCCTGCACCCGCCCGTCGGTTGTGGTAATGATGGTTTGCCCCAGTCCGGCGATGAGTTCCAGAATCCTCTTTGACCGCCCTTCATCCAGCTCGCTGAACAGGTCATCCAACAGAAAGATGGGTGATTCTCCCCTGCGCTCCTGCAGGTAGAAGAACTCCGCCGTCTTGAGCGCCACCAGGAACGTTTTGTGCTGGCCCTGAGAGGCGTACTGCTGCAACGCGGCCCCGTTGATCGAGAGGCGCAACTCGTCCCGATGAGGACCCACAAGTGTTGACCCGCGGCGTACCTCTTCCATCATCCTGGCTTTCAGCTCCGCGTTCATGCACAACGCAATCTCTTCAACTGCCGCTTCATCAGGAAGTGGCCCGAAGCTCACGTACTCGATGCCAGGATCCTCGCCGCTGCTGACCAGCATCCTGTATGAGCGCCCGATGTATCCCTTGAACTCTGCAACGAACTCCTGCCGGCGCTTCACAATCCTGCTGCCGTACTGTACAAGGCTTGCTGTCCAGGGCTCAAGCGTTGTTACATTGTTTGCACCGGTTGTCCTTGCATCGCTCAGGAGCCGGTTCCGCTGACGCAGCACCCTCCTGTATTCCAGCACATCCGCCAGATACACCCGGCTGACCTGCGAGAGCGTCAGATCCATGAACCGCCGCCGTGCCAGCGGCCCGCCAAACGTGATGGCGTTGTTCTCCGGAGAAAGGATCACCACGGGAAACGTTCCGATCACTGATGCAAGCGACTCCGGACGCGTGTTGTTCACCGTAAAGGTTTTCTCGCCAGACTGCAGGTTATAGGTTATCTGGACCGTATGCCGAAGCCCGGAAGCAGTGATGATCTCCCCTTCCACTTTGAATGCTTCCGCCCCGAAGCGAACTGCGGTTGCATCGCTGGAGGAGTAAAAGCTCTTCGTCAAGCTCAGGAACGAGATCGCTTCCAGGATGTTTGTTTTTCCCTGGCCGTTCTTCCCCGACAGCACATTGATTCCCTCGCCAAAGTCGAGCAGGGTATCCGCGTGATTGCGAAAATTCCTGAGCCGCACCTCTGCAATAAGCATTCAACCCCGGATGATACCATTAAAACGGCAGCCCCGCTACGAACGGGGCCGCTGAGACAGAAGCGTTTCTGCACATAATCAGGCGTTCAGCCGGACCGGCATGACCAGCATGATCACTGCCTCGCGGTCCGACTCCTCCGTCGGCGAGATCAAACCCGCACGCGTGGGTGAACTGAATCTGAACGTTACGCTTTCCCCATCAAGATGGGTCAGGATGTCAATCAGGTACGTGGAGTTGAATCCAATCTCCATTGTCCCGTCAGCATAGCTGCACTTGATCTTTTCCCGTGCATCGCCGCCAAAATCAATGTCCTGCGCCGTAATCTGCAGGGCGTCGCCATTGATGTCGAACCGGACCTGATGTGTCGTCGCACTTGCGTAAAGAGCCACCCTTCGAATGGACGAAACCATCTCCTCCCGGTTTACTGTCATCGCCTTGTTGTTGTCCGTCGGGATGACGCTTTCATAGTTCGGGTACGTTTCGTCAATCAGCCGCGACACCAGAAACGACTTGTCAAACGAGAACCGGATATGCGTATCGCTCACGCTGATAGTACTTTCTCCGTCTTCCAGAGACTTACTCAGCACCACAAGTGCTTTTGCCGGTATAACAATGTCCTTTTTCAACACAAGTGGCGGATCACACTTGTACTGGAATTTCACCAATCTGTGCCCGTCCGTAGATACTGCGCGCAGCTCACCGCCACGTGCCTGGAGGAGTACCCCCATCATCGCCGGGCGCAATTCATCAACACTTACGGCAAAAACTGTTTTCTGAATGATCCTTCGAAGCGTTGCGTTTTCTATCTTTATTTCCTCTGTTCCCTTGAACGGGGGTACAACCGGGAAATCCTTGGCACCTTCCCCAGTGAGACTGTACTCTCCATTATCCGTGGTAATCTTTATTTTGTTCGAACCGGTATCAATAGTGAAGTGTGCGCTTGTGTCCGGAAGTGACCGTATTGTATCCACGAGCCGCTTTGCCGGAATAGCAACTTTCCCATCTTCCATCCCCTGTACCGACATCGTCACTGTAAGTGAGAGCGCCATATCCGTCGCCGTCAATATCAGCGTGTCTTTCATCAATTCAACCAGAATCGTCTCAAGAATCGGCATTGTGGACTTCGTCTGGATCACGCCACCGAGTTTGCTCAATGTCCGCTGCAATTCTACGCTATTAGCGGTGAATTTCATTTGATTCTCCTAGGGAGGATTGATGGGGTCGCCTGGAAAAATCGAAAAAACCTATATAATTTACGGTTTTTCCGGGAAAAAGCCAAGTTATGAATAAATATTCTCTTTATATATAAATACTAAGAGTAGTAATAAGAGTGGTGGATATGTGCATATGAACGGAAATAACTATATAAATGGAACCAGGCAAAAAGCGAGTAGCTTTCATCTCATGTATTACATGAGTATCTATGGTGTGAATAAGAGTGTGAACGCCGCACACTGGCATTCATCTATATACAAAATGAGCTTTCTGACCGGGATATTCGCATCCAATTCACCGCAATCCACCTCTGCTCCACACAGTCATTAACCTCTTGTACACACAAAGGAATAACTTCGTTGGTTGCTTAAACATGTCCGAGAAGTTGCAACCGCCTCTTGATCTGTCCCACATTAGCTTGGTATTTGGGATCAAGTCTCATCTGATCCTCAACGGACTGGTATGCATGAATGACCGTACTATGGTCTCGACCCCCGAAGTGAAGTCCAATAGTCTTCAGTGAGGAATTGGTTAGCTCTTTTGCCAGGTACATGGCAACCTGTCGTGCGTTGACAATCTCCTGCTTGCGGGTCTTTGCCCTGATGAGATCTTCCGGAATGTTGAAGTAGTCACACACCGTGCGCTGGATGGTCTCTATGGTAATGGGAGACTTCACATCACCAACCACGACCTTGAGAACGTCCCGAGCCAGATCAACGGTAATTTCCCTTCCTTCCAGCGATGAACGAGCAAGGAGGCTGATCAGACACCCCTCAAGTTCGCGGATGTTTGACGTGACGTTCGCAGCCATGAACTCCACGACGTCACGGGGAAGATTAATCCCATCGTCCTCGCTCTTTTTGCGCAGGATGGCGATGCGCGTCTCAAGATCAGGAGGTTGAATGTCCGATGTCAGCCCCCACTGGAATCGGGAAAGCAGCCGGTCATCCAGTCCTTTCAGCTCCTTCGGAGGGCGGTCCGAAGAAAGCACGATTTGTTTGCCTATCTGATGAAGCTCGTTGAACGTATGGAAGAAGTTATCCTGGGTCTTTTCTTTTCCGGAGAAGAACTGGATGTCGTCAACGATCAGGATATCCATGCTCCTGTAGAAACTCGAGAAATCGCTGATGCGGTCACTCTGAATGGCATCGACAAATTCAACAGTGAACTTCTCACTGGAGACATAAATGACCCGCTTTGCCTTGCCGTGGGAGATTGCATAGTTACCGATAGCCTGCATCAGGTGGGTTTTGCCAAGGCCGGTTCCCCCGTAGAGGACAAGCGGATTGAACGATGTACCACCGGGGTTGTTGGCGACGGCGGAGGCTGCGGCGCGGGCGAGCTGATTGCTATCGCCTTTGATGAAATTCTCAAAAGTATAGCGGGGATTGAGGAACGACTGGAAAGTACCTCCCTGATTATCGTCGGGCCGGGAAGAGGCACTGGAAACGGTTGTCGTAAAAGACTCCGGTTGCGGCGGGTAAGAGCGCCTTTCCTGCCTTGTAGGGGTGGGAAGGGTCACATGGTATTCCACATCCGGCTGAGACTCGTCTGTGCGGACGAAGTACTCCAGTGAAGCTCCTTTGCCCAGGACCTTAGAGATGGTGACATTGATCACCGTGTAGTAGTGTTCCTCGAGCCAATCGTAGAAGAACTGGCTGGGGACCTGAACGGTGAGTTTGCCCGCGCGCAGGTGAAGTGGAACGATAGGTTCGAACCAGGTCTTGAAGCTCTGCGTATTGACGCTTTCCCGGATTATTTCAAGGCAGGCGGACCAGACGTCGGCCGCCTGTTCAGTTTCCGAGGGATGCTGCTGGAGTTGTTCTGTTTCAGCCATGGGAGATCCCGGTAATCAAAAGATCGATGGTAGAAGTTTATGCGACATAGGTGATGGGGCTGTTGCGTACTACTGCACATTAGGTAATCCGTCGAGCTCCTTCACAGAAGGCTTTTTATGTTGTGAGAAAAAGAATTATCCACACGACACAGCGACTTATCCACAAATTTATACACAAAAACCATTAATGCGAACGCGAAAGATATCAATGAGATATCCACACACCCTCCAAAACTCTAACAACTTTTATTTCAATAGCTTACAGACAGCAATCACAATTGCGAACATGACTGCTCGTTGCGATGTGACAGCTAAGTACAGCAGTTGATGGGATTGGCGGCGGAATACTATTCACATATTGTCAACAGCCGATTTTATCTCTCTCCCCTTCTGATAATACTACAAACAACCGCGGTTCGCAAGGGAATAATTTCTTTTTGTGTTGTTTGTCTGGCATAAGTTTTTTATCTTGATTCGTTAAGCATCACATGACCGGCGGAACGGGGATTGTCCAGCTCTGGGCAACCCTTTTTTTTTCACTCGGTGGGGTAGCCGGGCTTTTCATACCATAGATCCAGGAGCAACGAGCAATGAAGCGCACGTTTCAGCCGCATAAGCGGAAACGAAAGAACACGCACGGGTTCCGTGAGCGCATGGCGAGCAAGGATGGCCGCAAGGTTCTGGCCCGGCGTCGGGCCCGCGGTCGGAAGAAGCTTTCCGTGAGCGACGAACGGTAGGTGAGGAAGAAGGAGACCCTCCGCGGACGGGACATCTTCAGCAGGCTGTACGCTTCCGGGCGTCGTGCAGATGGTGAGCTCATTCGCTGTTTGTTTCTTCTGGACAATGCTTCCACGGTTGAGCTGCTGACAGGATTCGCCGTTCCGCGCAGGACATGTAATGCCGCGCGCAGAAATCGTCTGCGAAGACAGATGCGGGAGGCGTTCAGGCAGGAACAGGAAGCCTTTCGAACCGCTTTGCGTGCCTCCCAATGCTCAGCCCGCGTCCTCTTTGTCTTTAAAGGAAAACGCAGCCTCCCGGTAGAACGGGTAACGTTCTCGTCCGTCCAGGCGGACATTGCGAACTTGTGCAGAGTGATGATCTCGAAGGTGGAGTTCCGGAGTTGTCCATGAAGAGCGTACTGATTTTTATCATTCGCGGATATCAGGTTCTTCTCTCCCCTCTTCTTCCCTCCAATACCTGTAGATACTATCCCACATGCTCAGCGTATGCGATTGACGCCATCAGAAAGTATGGTGCCCTACGCGGCACATGGCGGGGAATCAAGCGGGTTGCACGGTGCCATCCATTTCATCCCGGCGGGTACGACCCGGCCTGACGACATTATGGAGTAACAACGCATGGACAAGCAATCGATACTGGGATTCGTTCTTATCGGCCTGATCCTCATCGTCTGGATGTGGGTGCAAACGCCCACCACCCCGCCACGTACTGCACCTGCGGATAGCGCCTCCGCGCATGCTATGCAACCAGTTCAGCGAGACACCGTCCCGGCAGCGCCTTCCGTTCTTCCGCCGAAGCGTCCGTCGGACACCTCTGCGGCGGCGCTAGGGCGTTTCTTTGCAAAGGCTGCCAGTGGGACGGAGAAGGTTCTTATCATTAAGACAGACCTGTATACTGCGGAAATCACGACGAGGGGCGGAATGATCCGCAAGTGGGAGCTGCATAACTACCTCACCTGGGACAAAGAGCCCGTGCAGCTTGTGGAATTCGATAAAGGAGGAGACTTCAGCCTGCTCTTCACCTCCAGTGACGGGAGGCTGATCGACACGAAAAATCTCTACTTCGATTCAGATTTTCCGGCGTGGAAAACGATCAACGTCACCGGAGAGTCCAGCTTTACGATCGATCTTGTGTTGCGGGTGGCCGAAGGACGGTCGATCACCAAGCGATACACATTCACCAACGGCAAATACTCCTTTGACACCGAGTTCCTTTTCAAAGGGATGGACCAGGTGGTCTCGAACTATGAGTACCAGGTGGTCTGGGAGAACGGGCTCCGGTACGCCGAGCACAACAGCGTGGACGAGTCGAGCTTTGCCATGGCGTACGTCTATTCAGGGGGTGAGCTGGCGGAAGTGGATGCAACGAAGGAGGGGGAACCGGTCAAGCGGGATATCAACGGCAACACCGACTGGGTATCCACGCGGAACAAATACTTTGCGTTGGTGATGATGCCCGAACCGGGAAAGTGCCAGGGTGCGTACCTGGAAGGGTCCCGGTCGCGCCAGCCGAACAACGGGGAAAAGGAATCGTACGCGCTGGCGTTGAAGATCCCCTTGAGAGGGGCGGCTCTGGATAGTGCGAAGGTGACGGTTTTCATCGGGCCGCTTGATTACGACATCATCCGGAGCTACGGTCGGCATTTGGACGGGATGATGAGCCTGGGGGCGGCATGGATTATCCGGCCGATCTCAGAGTACGTGATGATCCCGATGTTCAACCTCTTGCGCTGGTTGATCCCGAATTTCGGGGTAGTCATCATCGTCTTTTCGATCATCATCAAGGTCGCGTTGCATCCGTTGACGAAGACGAGCATGAACTCGATGAAGAAGATGCAGGCGCTGACCCCGATGATGAACGAGGTGCGTGAAAAGTACAAGGATGATCCCCAGAAGATGAACCAGGCGATCATGAACCTGTACAAGGAGTACGGGGTCAATCCGGCGGCCGGCTGTTTACCTCTGTTATTGCAAATGCCGATCCTCTTCGCTCTCTACGCGGTGTTCCGTTCGTCGATCGAGCTGCGGCAGGCCAGCTTCATCGGGTGGATCACGGATCTCTCAATCCCCGACACGATCGCACATCTGCCGTTTGCGATCCCGCTGTTCGGAATAACGGATATAAGCGGCCTGGCGCTGGCCATGGGCATCACCATGTTCGTCCAGCAGAAAATGACCGTGACGGACCCGCGCCAGAAAACGATGGTCTGGATGATGCCGATCCTGATGACGCTCATGTTCAACAGCCTTCCGTCAGGGCTGAACCTGTACTACTTCGTTTTCAATTTGCTTTCCATCGGGCAGCAAGTCTGGATCAACAAGCAGCATGGCAACGAGCCGCTCCGGAAGGTGGAGCGGAAACGCAAGCCTGGCGGCATCATGGACCGGCTGACGAAAGACCTGCCGAAGCTGAAACAGTAGGCAGAATAAAAAGGTGACGGGTCTTGCTGAAGACCTCACCGGTGCTCATCTGCGGAAGAAGACGGACGTTGCATGCAAGGCGGGCTGAAGATGGCCCGCCTTTTCATTGTGTCTGTCGTGTTTCTCACAGAGAGCATGATATCAGCGGAAGGCGTATGCTTCCGGGTCACAGGCCTGACAATTCTCTCATACGCAATAACGGTCATAGTTGATTGCGCTCCACACGTTTCCGCACCTGATGGATCCGCGATCCCCGGAAGCGCATATCGCCTCGTGCCGGCCGGGGCCGCGTGCATACTTGCCCGACAGGCTCGCCTGCCGCCGCGTTTCAGTGATCCCGTCCCGCGAGGATCGGCCCTCTCAGCTCCGACTTCCCCATCCGCCACTCTCCGTTGGTTTGATAGTCAGGCCGATTCTTCGTAGAATACTTGATTATGAAACTTCGGTTGCACGATACTATCGCCGCGATTGCGACGCCGCCCGGCGAAGGCGCAATAGCGGTTATCCGTATGAGCGGACCGGCATCCATCGATACCGCCGACCGCATCTTCCGCGGAAGAACAGCTCTGGCGGACGCCGCCGGCTTCACCGTCCATTATGGCACTATCGGCGAACCGACCGGCGTACCCGTCGACCAGGTGCTGGCAACCGTGTTCCGTTCTCCCCACTCCTATACCGGAGAAGATCAGGTCGAGATCAGCTGCCACGGCGGCTTGTTCGTGGCACAACATGTCCTGAGGATGCTCATTGCTGCGGGCGCACGACAGGCGGAGGCGGGCGAATTCACGCGTCGCGCTTTTGTGAACGGAAAGATGGACCTGGCGCAAGCAGAAGCGATTGCCGATATGATCCGCGCCAAAAGCGAAAAGATGCGGCAGGCTTCCTTTGAACAACTCCAGGGAAAACTGGGAGAGCGGATCCGCATGCTCCGCAGAGAACTCACGGACCTTTGCTCGTTGCTGGAAGTGGACCTGGACTTCAGCGAGGACGGACTCTCCGTGATCTCGCCGGTAGAAATCGAGAGGCGCCTCACTGCCATCGACCAGGCCCTGGAAGGAATGGTCTCCAGCTTCGAACACGGCAAGCTCGCTCGCGAAGGGGTGGAGGTGGTCCTGGTCGGAAAACCAAACGCGGGCAAGTCGAGCATCTTCAACGCGCTTCTGAAAGAGGAGAGAGCAATCGTGACACCTCTTCCGGGGACGACCCGTGATTCGCTCGAGGAGAATCTCACGATTGGCGGAATGCTCTTCAGGGTGCATGACACCGCCGGACTTCGGGAAACAAGGGACCTGGCTGAGACAGAAGGAGTGAAGAGGAGCAAGGCAATCATGGAGCGGGCAGATATCCTCCTGGACGTAATCGATGCTGCTACCCCGCTGGACCGGGAAGAAGTATCAGGTTGGCGACGTGGGATTGGGCAGTCGCAGCACTGCCTCGCAGTGTTCAACAAGATAGATCTCCTGGACGAACTCACCGCGGCGAATCTTGCGGAGGGGCCGGAAAGCGTTATAGTGTCGGCGCGAACAGGGAAGGGGATGGAAGAGCTGCGGAACCGTCTGGTGCAGATCGTGCAGGGAAAAGGAATTGAATCTGTGCCGGTGGAGGTGACGAACCGGCGCCACGCTGAAAGCCTCATCAAGGCAAGAGAGGGGCTTGCGACTGCACGTCAATCAATGAGGAAAGGGGCGACCAACGAGTTTATAGCCTTCGATGTCCGTGACGCAGCAAACCACCTGGCAGAAATCACCGGGGAGATCACCAGCGAAGAGATTCTGAATGAGATTTTTGGAAGATTTTGTATAGGAAAGTAGACGATGTTCCACGTGAAACATGGCGGGGATGGAGAGTAGATTCGATGTCATTGTAGTGGGAGGGGGTCATGCCGGAATAGAGGCTTCCCTAGCTGCAGCCCGGATGGGGTGCAGCACTGCCCTTCTTACAATGGATTTAAAGGCCATTGGAAGAATGTCCTGCAACCCGGCGATAGGTGGGACAGCCAAGGGGCACCTGGTCCGTGAGATAGATGCCCTAGGAGGTGAGATGGGCAAGATCGCGGACGCAACCGGAATCCACTTTCGGATGCTAAACAAATCCAAAGGACCAGCCGTCTGGTCTCCCCGATGCCAGAACGACAGGGAGTGGTATGGTAGAGAAGCAGTCCACCGGGTGTTGAAAGAGGAGAATCTCACTGTTCTTCCGGATACGCTGGTTGACCTCATTTTGGATGGTACCGCCATGAAAGCGGTCCGGACCGCAGGGGGGAGTGTGATTGGGTGCTCCGCGCTGGTCATATGTAGCGGTACTTTTCTGAACGCGTTGATGCATACAGGGGAGAGATCGAGTGTTGGTGGAAGGTTCGGGGAGCCGGCATCATCAGGCCTCACCCAGCGTCTGATGGATCTGGGGTTCGTTTCCGGCAGACTCAAAACCGGTACGCCACCCAGATTGCGGAGAAGCACGATCGACTTTGGCAGAACTGAGGAGCAAGAGCCGGATCTCGATCCAGCCCCATTTTCATTTCAGAACAGAAAGATCGAGAACAGACAGATCTCGATGTTTCTGACGTACACCAATGGTGAGACCCACCGGATTCTAAAAACCGGCTTTGACCGCTCGCCGATGTTCACCGGCAGGATAAAGGGGATTGGCCCGCGCTACTGTCCTTCGATTGAAGATAAGCTCAACCGGTTCGCCGATCGAGAGAGGCATCAGATCTTCCTGGAACCGGAAGGGTATGAGTCCGACATTGTCTATGTGAACGGCTTCTCCACCAGTCTGCCGGATGATGTTCAGCGCGAGGCGATTGTCACTATTCCCGGCTTGGAGAGGTCCGAAATGCTTCGGCCAGGATACGCCGTTGAATATGACTTCTTCCCTCCGCACCAGGTGGAACACACGTTGGAAACCAAGTTAGTCAGCGGACTCTTCTTTGCGGGGCAGATCAATGGGACAAGCGGGTACGAAGAAGCGGCCGGCCAGGGACTGATTGCAGGCATCAATGCTGCGCTCAAGGTGAAAGGGAGGGAGTCGTTCACGCTGCAACGGAGCGAATCCTATATCGGTGTGATGATCGATGATTTGATCAACAAGAGCACGGAGGAGCCCTATCGTATGTTCACGTCGCGGGCTGAATACAGGCTGTTGCTCCGCCAGGATAATGCCGACTCTCGCCTCATGAGGAAAGGGTACAACTTGGGGTTGATACCCAGAAGTGCTCTGGAAAACCTTGGGCTGAAAGAAAGGCGAGTTGCCGAGGCCAGGCACTTCCTGGAGGGGGAGAGAGTGACCCCCGCTGAGGCAGAGTTGATATCCCGCGGCCGTTGGAGCGACCTTCCCACGGAGAACGAACCGCTTGCGCAACTCCTCCGGAGACCGGAAGTCACATTGACCGACATACTCTCATTGCCCCGTCTCCTGTCAGACGTGCGCATGAGTATATTGCTTTTGGAGAAGGAGGCGCGGGAGCGAGCAGAGATCGAGACCAAGTATGAGGGGTACTTGAAACGCCAGGAAGAGCAGGTGAGGCAGTTTGAACGGAATGAGGAGGTGGCAATCCCTCATGGATTTGACTTCACCGGAGTTAGGTCATTGAGCAACGAAGGCAGGGAAAAGCTTCAGAGGATTAAGCCGAGGTCACTCGGGCAGGCCTCGAGGATCAGCGGTGTGACGGCGGCCGACCTATCGGTGCTGATGGTGGTGTTGCTAAGGTAAATGTTCCACGTGGAACAATCCGAAACCTCATGCTCATCAGAGCGAAGAAAGTATGCACTCGGATCCATCTTTCTTGGACACTTCACTCCACTTCTCCCGCATCTGCCGTGAGAATGGATTGAGGCTTGATGATCAGCAAGTCGCGTTGCTCAATCGCTACGTTGAGCTGCTGCGGGATTGGAATGCCCGGGTCAACCTGGTATCCCGGAGGGACGAGGAGAACATCTGGTGGAGTCACATCTTGCACTCTCTGTCCATTCTATTCTTCCTGCAGCCGGGGGCGGGTATGAGGTTGCTCGACTTGGGGACCGGGGGAGGGCTGCCCGGGATTCCGCTGGCGATTGTGCGGAACGATCTGCATATTGTGTTGCTCGATTCTATCCGGAAGAAGACTGTTGCAGTTCAAGATATGGTTGGGCAGCTTGCTCTTCAAAATGTGCGTGTGGAGACCGGCAGGGCAGAGGAGATCCCGAAGAAGAGTCTTCTCACCGCTGCGTTTGATGTTGTTGTAGCCCGTGCGGTTGCTCCGCTTGAGGAGCTGGTTCGCTGGTCGAGGCCTCTTTTGAGGGGAGCGAAAGGGAAGGGGATCCCGCACCGGATAACCGGACCAGCAGGGCATCATCTGACCACGCCATTGCTGGTTGCGTTGAAGGGGGGAGATTTGGCTGAAGAGGTCCGGCGCGCACAACAGAAGGTACCCGGAGCGGTCATCACCGTCGCGGCGCTGGTCTTTCCCGGCAGTGAAGAGATCGGCCTGGAGGACAAGCGCCTGGTGATCGTGGAATTCTAACTTTATATCCGTTATTGCAACATGGCCCTTGAACAGCTCAATTCCCTTGCACGGCTCCTCACCGAACAGCGCAATCCCGTCTCGCGTGACCTGGACGTGCTCTCCGTGGAGGAGGTGCTCCGCCTGATCAACGCCCAGGACAAGCTCGTTCCTCTCGCAGTCGAGAGGGAGATCCCTTTCATTGCCCAGGCGGTCGATCTTATCGTGGCGGCCTTCCGCCGCGGCGGTCGCTTGATTTACGTGGGAGCAGGCACGAGCGGCAGACTCGGGATCATCGACGCCTCGGAATGCCCTCCCACGTTCGGCACCGATGCCTCCCAGGTGGTTGGCATGCTCGCCGGCGGGAGGACTGCCATGTTCAGCTCTCAGGAGGGGGCGGAGGACAATCAGGTGCAGGCGCGGCTCGATGTGGACTCCCTGCACGTTGGGCCGAGCGACGTCGTGTGCGGCATTGCCGCCAGCCGGCGCACCCCGTATGTCGTGGCCGCAGTGGGCCGGGCGCGCGAACTCGGGGCGGCGACGCTCTATGTTACTACCAACCCGCGATCAGACTTCAATCTCGAGGTCGATGTCGCCATCTGTCCCGAGGTGGGTGCAGAAGTCCTCATGGGTTCGACCCGAATGAAGTCCGGGACGGCGCAAAAGCTTGTGCTCAACATGCTCACCACGACAGCGATGGTGCGCATGGGGAAGGTCTATGAGAACATGATGGTGGACCTGCAGTTGACCAACAACAAGCTCGTCGAGCGGGCGAGGCGGATTGTCATGATGGCTGCGGGCGTCGACTATGATACAGCGGCGGAGACGCTTCAAAAGGCGGACGGGCACGTGAAGACCGCGATCGTCATGCTGAAGGCAGACGTTGACGCCGATGAAGCGCGCCGCCTGGTGGCAGAGGCCGACGGGTTTGTCAGAGGCGCCCTGAAAAGGTAAGCCGACATACGCTGCGCAAGATCCCTTCCTTTGCTGCGCACTGCTGGGCGCGGCAGGGGACGGGTATTGCAGTTTCCTGCCATTCCATGAATAACAGGTTGTTCAACGGCCGTGATCGAAGAGCTCAAAACACGGATAGCCTCCACACCCGCCTTCGAAGCGCTTGAATCGGAAGTCCGCCGCGTCGCACCGGGGGATATCGTCTCTGCGATGGGCGTGGCCGGATCTCTGACGGCTTTGTTTGCCGCGTTGCTGCACGAGCGGCTGGGGCGGCAGGTGCTTGTGGTGGCGCGTGACCGGGAGGCAGCCGAGCGGCTGCGCGATGACATGACGCTTAGTCTCCGCTCTCACGCTGTCTCCTTCTTCGCGGGGCAGGCGCGTGCTCATACCCCGGGCGATGTGACTGGTGACGTCGCGGACATCCAGGCTCTGCGCGCCCTCTCCGTGGATCATGCTCCGGTGGCTGTGACGCATCCCCGCGCGCTCCTGCTGCGCCTGCCGGCACCCGCTTCGGTGGTGCAGCAGTCGTTCTCGCTTCAGCTGGGGGCCCAGGAGAGCCTGGCCCAGGTGCGGGCGCGGCTGGAAGAGAACGGTTTCCAGCAGAAGGACTTCGTCGAGAGCTATGGGGACTACGCAGTGCGCGGCGGGATCATGGATATTTTCCCTTTCGTGGGCGAGAACCCGGTGCGCGTGGAGTTTTTCGGCGACACCATCGAGTCCATCCGGGAGTTTGATTCCCTGTCGCAGCGGTCCATCAAGGAGCTCTCTATAGCCGTTATTGTACATGATCTGCTCGCGGCGGCGCCGCTCGCTGGTTCGGGCGGGCATCCCGAAGGGACGGGGCATGCAACGCCCGCGGGACAAGCCTCACTCCTGGATTATTTGCAGCCGGACGCCCTGGTCCTCCTGGACGAACCGGGCCTGGTGCGCGCAGAGCTTGATGCACCAACATCGGAGACGGCCGAGCGTCATCTCGGCCGGGAACAGGTCGAAGAGCTGCTCGCACTCTTTACCCGTATTCAGTTCCACTCCCTCGCCCCGCCCGCTGCCGGGTTTATTCCGTTCGGCGCCGCGCATCAGCCGGCCTTCAACGGAAGCATCGCCACGCTGCGGCGCGACCTTGCACGGCTGCAGCACCGGGGCATTGCGGTCACCATTACCTGCGATACACAATCCGAACTGACGCGCATCAAGGAACTGCTTGCAACCCCCGCCCCCGGGGGAGCGGGGGAGAATGACGGGGAGCCCGGGGCGGACGTGGACCTGGGCGCGGTGCGCTTCTCGCTCGATGCGCTCCATGCGGGCTTTCTCTTTCCCGAAGCCACGCTGGCGGTCTACACCGAGCACCAGATCTTCAACCGCCTCAAGCGACGGGGAAGAAAGCGCGTTGCCCGCTTCAAAGGGGTCTCGGAGAAAGAACTTCTGCAGCTCCGGAAGGGAGACTACGTTGTCCACCAGGACTACGGCATCGGTCGGTTCGGCGGGCTCAAGAAAATCAAGGTGCGCAACGCCGAACAGGAAGTCGTCTCCATCCTGTATGAAGAGCACGACACGCTCTATGTCAACCTGAACTACATCAACAAACTCCAGAAGTACTCCTCCAAGGAAGGACATGTCCCCAAGCTCACACGCCTGGGAAGCGCCGAGTGGGATCGCCTCAAGAGCCGCATCAAGAAGCGCGTCAAAGACATTGCGCGCGAGCTGATCCTCCTGTACGCGCGCAGAAAACACCTGGCAGGATTTGCCTTCAACAAGGACACCCCGTGGCAAAAAGAGCTCGAAGCCTCCTTCATGTATGAAGACACCTTCGACCAGGCCAAGACCACCCAGGAAGTAAAGCAGGACATGGAGGCCCCGCATCCGATGGATCGGCTCGTCTGCGGCGATGTCGGGTTCGGGAAAACCGAGGTGGCTGTGCGTGCGGCCTTCAAAGCCGTGATGGATGGCAAGCAGGCCGCGGTCCTGGTGCCGACCACGATCCTGGCGATGCAGCATTACAACACGTTCGTGGACCGCACTGTACGCTACGGCGTCAATGTGCAGGTGATTTCCCGCTTCAAGCAGAAAAAGGAGCAGACCGCCATCCTTGAACGGCTCAGAGTGGGGGGGCTGGACATCATCATCGGTACCCACAGGCTGCTCTCCAAGGATGTCGGCTTCAAGGACCTGGGCCTGCTCATCATCGATGAAGAACACCGCTTCGGCGTGTCGGCGAAGGAAAAGCTGCGTCAGATGAGAGCGGAGGTGGACACGCTCTCCCTGACCGCCACCCCCATACCGCGTACGCTGCACTTCTCCCTCATGGGCGCGCGCGATCTTTCGCTCATCGCCACACCTCCCAAGAACAGGCTCCCGATCATCACCGAGATCACGCAATGGAACGACGACCTGATCCGGGAGGCCGTGCTCAGGGAGGTCCGGCACGGAGGACAGGTCTACTTCGTCCACGACCGCGTACAGAACATCGAAGAGATCGCACAACGCCTGCGGGAGATCCTCCCTGGGGTCCGCCTCCGCCATGCCCACGGGCAAATGCACGCGCACGAGCTCGAGAACGTCATGATGGCGTTTCTGGAAAAACAGTTCGACCTGTTGGTCGCTACCAAGATCATTGAATCCGGGCTGGACATCCCCAACGTCAATACCATCATCATCAACCGCGCAGACCGGTTCGGCATGGCCGAGCTCTACCAGCTCCGGGGCCGGGTGGGACGATCGAACGTTCAGGCATATGCCTATCTCCTGACGCCGCCCGTATCGGTCATGCCGAGGGCAACACTGCTGCGGCTGCAGGCGGTGGAGGAATTCACCGAGCTTGGGTCAGGCTTTAATCTGGCGATGCGCGATCTGGAGATCCGGGGCGCTGGCAATCTTCTCGGCAGCGAACAGAGCGGCTTCATCGAAACCATGGGGTTTGAGACCTACACCAGGATCCTCGAGGAGGCTGTCCAGGAGCTGAAGGAACAGGAATTCCAGGATCTCTTCGCCAACGAGCGGCGCCAGCCCCGCCGGGAAAGCGAGGTCGTGGTGGATGCCGACTTCGATGCGTTCATTCCGGCCGCCTATGTTCACAACGATACCGAGCGGCTGGCGATCTACAGGCGCCTCTACGCACTGCAGACGGAGGAGCAGCTTCACGAAGTGGCCGAGGAGCTCAAGGACAGGTTTGGCAAGCATCCGGCGGAAGTGAAAAATCTTTCCGCCGTGGTGAGCATCCGCCTGGTTGCCGCAAAGCTCGGCTTCAAGAAGGTCACCGTCTCCCCCCGTGAGATCGAGGCGGACTTCCCGCCCCAAAGCGACACGCGCTTCTATGAAGGGGAGCCATTCCAGTCGTTGATGACCGTTATTTCAAGGATGAAGGGAAAAGGTGCCGGCCTCCGGCAGGAAGGCGCAGCTCTGAAATTCTTTGCGAAACTGGACCCCAGGGATAATTTTCCTCTCGAAGCAGCTCTCCATATTACCACCGATTTGCTCGAAAATCGCAACGCCTTGAGCGCTCTTTCTGAGCCCCCAAAACAGGCGAAATAGCGATTTATTTTACTTGACTTTATCTGACAAATCCATATCTTAGCAACACACGGTGGGTAAAAGTGGGTTGTCAGTGGGTAGAAATTTAGCCCGCGCGGGGCGGTTTGTACACCATGAATCAGGCCTGGGCGATATGTCTTCATTTAAGGGCTCGTACGAATATTCGGTGGATAGCAAGGGCCGGATCAACATTCCTGCGAGACTCAGGAAGTATGTCTCCCCCGAAGCCAACGATACGTTTGTACTTACCCGCGGATATGAAAAGTGCCTGTTCGTCTATCCTCTTGACGAATGGAATAAGCTAGAACAGTCGATTCGTCAACTCTCCAGTACAAACCCCAAACATCGCTTCTTCATGCGTACGTTGCTGGAAAAAGCAACGGAATCCCAACTTGATGGTCAGGCTCGCATAACTATTCCCAAAGAACTGTTGCAGTTTGCCGGCATTGAAAATGACGTGCTCATCCTCGGTGTCCTGGAACGGATTGAGCTTTGGAATCCTGTTACATACCGGGAGTATGAGAAGACTCAGACAGACAGCTATGAGAATGTCGCGCAGACCGTGCTTCAGAAGTGACGCCCGCGATGTATCATCTTCCGGTTCTTTGCGCAGAGGCTGTTGAGTTCCTCCTGGCAGACAATGCGCGCATTGTCGTGGATGGGACAACGGGAGGCGGGGGACACGCGGAGAAAATATGCGAACGGCTGCCTCCGGAGGGAAGGCTCGTCTGTTTTGACGCCGATGCCGAGGCATTGGCCGAATCAAAGAGGCGCTTGACCCGCTACCTTGACCGTGTCACATTCGTGCATGCGAATTTCCGAAACCTGAAAGCCGAGATCCAGGAGCTCGGTATTGACACCATAGATGGACTGTTGCTGGACCTGGGCGTTTCGTCATATCAACTGGACGAGCCATCACGCGGGTTCAGTTACCGGGCCGACGAGCCGCTGGACATGCGGATGGATCAACGGCAGTCGCGTACCGCACGGGACGTAGTCAACGCCTACACCCGGGAGCGTCTCGCGGACGTCCTCTTTCAGTTTGGCGAGGAGCGTGCCTCGCGCCGGATCGCTTCCAGAATTGTCGCGGCGAGGCCCCTGGAAACGACCGGAGACCTAGCCTTGATCGTGCGCGGAGCGGTTGGGGGGAAGAACATGGTCAAGAGTCTCGCCCGCGTCTTTCAGGCGTTGAGAATAGAAGTGAACGACGAGCTTGGCAGCCTGGCCCAGGCGCTGGCCGATGCGGTGGACATCCTGGCCGACCAAGGCAGAATCGTGGTGATCTCCTATCACTCCCTGGAAGACAGGATCGTGAAGGAGTATTTCAAGGTGGAATCAGCGGCGAGCATTCCTTCCGGGCACAAGCTCATTCCGGACACGCCGAAGGTTCCCCGCCTCCGCATACTTACCCGGCGGCCGCTGGAGCCGGGCGACGATGAAGTGACGCGTAACGGGAGGGCGCGCAGCGCGAGGCTGCGGGTGGCGGAACGCATTAACCATGAACGGTGATGGCGCGAAAAGATCTCGATCTCTTGTTGGAACGGGCAGAAACCGACGCACGGGAATTGCGGAAGGCGCCTATGCGCGACAAGCGGTATATCTTTAACGGCGACCCCCAGGCACGCACTCCCGGGTACGTTGTCCGGCCCAATCGGAAGTTCGTGCGCAGGAAAGTCTCCACGTTCAATATCATTCTCTGGCTCTTCGGCGTCGGGATCGCGATCGTGCTGTATGTGGACAACATCATCACGATCAACCGGCTGGCGTTCGAAGTGAACCAGCTGCAGACGAAGTACGACACGATCATGAACACCAATGCTACCCTTCGGGCCGAGGTGACGCGCAAAGCCGCCTGGGAGCGGATCGGCAAGAACGCCACGGAGCAGCTTGGTCTCAAATTCCCCACGGAGCAGCCGACGCTGTTCAGCGTGGACCAGGATAAGATCGAAAGCCTCAGAGCGAAGTGAGATGTTCGGACGCAGAAAAAATACGGTCGGAACCGCTGAGCCCGGGATGACACTCCTCCAGGGCGCGCCAGGCAGATTTCTCCTTCTGAAAATTGTCCTGCTCCTGTTCTTTCTGGTAATTGCACTCCGCCTCGTGCAGATACAGCTGATCGATGCCGGCACCTACCGGGAGATTGCCCGGCGCCAGTACGAAGCGAAAGTGATCCTGCCGGCAGCTCGTGGAAACCTTTATGACCGGAACGGCAAACTCCTGGTTTCCAATACAATGATGGTTTCGTTCGGCGCGGATCCGAAGATGATCAACGGCCGGGCCGATGCAATCGCAACACGCTTTGCAGGGGTCTTCGAGAGTTCCAAACATTCGTACCTGGAACGGCTCTCTCAGAATGACCGGCATTTTGTCTGGCTGGAGCGTCGCGTCCAGCCGAGCTATTCCCGCCAGCTCCGGGTGCGGGAATTCGAAGGCACACTGGAGATGGAAGAGCCCCAGCGGCTCTACCACTATGATCATGTCGGCGGACAGCTGATTGGTTTCACGGATGTCGATAATAAGGGGCTCAGCGGCATTGAGCTGGAGCTCGACGGCGAGCTGAGCGGAATCAACGGCTACGTGATCATGCAGCGCGATGGCCTGGGCCGCAAACGCCCCTCCGTCGACTACCCGCGCGTGGAGCCGGTGAACGGCAAACACGCCGTGCTCACGCTTGACATTGAGTACCAAGCAATTGCCGAGGAGGAGTTGAGGAAGGGAGTCGAGCGGACCGAGGCTGAAGGCGGGCTGGCGCTCATTATGGATCCGTCCACCGGCGAGGTCCTTGCGATGGCGCACTTCCCGTCGGTCAATCCGAATGAGCCGTCGAAGTACGAGCAGTCGGTCATGAAGAACCGGGCAATCACCGATATGTTCGAACCGGGGTCGGTCTTCAAAGTGGTCACTGCGGGCGCGGCGCTCGAACATAACCTGGTCAAGCCGGAGCAGAAGTTCTTCGGCGAGAACGGTTTGTACCTGGCGCCCCTGGCCCGCGGGAAGACACAGAAGATCACCGACATGCACAAGTTCGGCATGCTCACCCTCCAGGAAGCGATGGAGCAGTCGAGCAACATTGTGATGGCCAAGGTCTCAGACGTTATCGGCGCGGAGCTCTTTTATACGACGGCTCGGGATTTCGGCTTCGGGACAAAGACAGGGGTGGATCTGCCGGGAGAAGTAGGTGGCGAATTGAAGAAGCCCAACAAGTGGTCCGGGACCTCGCTGAACGCCATGGCCTTTGGCTATGAGGTGGCCGTGACCCCGTTACAGATCGCCTGTGCGTATGCTGCGGTTGCCAACAAGGGCGTCCTGATGAAGCCCTATGTCGTACGGCAGATACTGGATGAAAAGTACCAGGTTCTGGAAGAAGCGCATCCCCAGGTTGTCAGGAAGGTGATCAGCAAGAACACCGCACTGACGCTCACGCGGTTCTTTGAAGGGGTTGTCGAAAAGGGAACGGGAACAGCAGCGAAGATCCCCGGGCTCCGCATCGCCGGGAAGACCGGCACATCGAGAAGAAACATCGAAGGGCATTACGACATGACACACTACACGGCATCGTTCGTCGGGTACTTTCCCGCCGATGAGCCGAAAGTGGTCTGCCTGGTAATGCTGGATAGTCCGAAAAAAGGAGGGTACACCGGTGGCTGGGCGAGCGCGCCGATCTTCCGCGGGATTGCCCAGAAAATTTACGCCACATCCGGCCGGTTTGCCTCCCGTCCGTCCGCAACCATTGCCGGCAAGGCGCTGTTCGTTGTTCCCGATGTGACGAGCTTGAAAGTCGAGGCTGCCAAAGCAATGCTTGCCTCGGGTGGTTTCGAAGCTGTGCTCGAGGGAAGTGGGGAGGTGGTGCAGCGGCAATCACCTGCAGCCGGAGCCCGGCAGTCGCGCGGCGGTGTCATCACGCTGTCGACCGGCGGAGCCCAGGTTGCCCTTCCCCCCGGGTATGCGCTGGTGCCCGATGTGCGTGGGCTTTCCATTCGCCGCGCAATGAACCGGCTGAACACGCTGCAGTTGGACGTTGACATCAACGGTTCAGGGGTGGTGGCCGCACAAACTCCTGCGGCCGGCGAGCAGGTAAAGGTCGGTACGCGCGTGGTGCTTCGCTGCCAGCCCCCTGGCCTCGGTATAGGCACATGAGTTAAACACAACGCAGCAACTGCTATGGCTGAGATTTCATACGACATCCTCCTCGACGAAGCCTCACGGCAGATGCTCGGTAAAGAGCGTCCCGAGGGGCGCGAGGATTGGGTGAAGGTGATGAACTTCGTGGCCTGGAACGTGGACTACCGGACCTGTCTGCAGGTGTGTCATGCGATTGCGCGCCTGAACAACGTTCCGCTCAGGGAAAGGGAAATCGAGGAGATCGTGGACTTCCAGACCTATGACAGGGCAGCCCGGGAGCTGGCGTCGCAGGAACGAACGGCCGGGCTCCTGAGCGATGTGGCAATACGCGACGTGAATGAATTTTTTGGCGGACGATTTTAATGGTTCTTCTTGAACTGCTGGAGGGAGTTCCTGTTATCAAGCTGTTCTCCTCCATGTACGGGAAGATGGTGCTGACGCAGGATATTTCCGTCCACAGCATTCAGTATGATTCACGCAAGGTGGGGCACGGAGATCTCTTTGTGGCGATTACCGGGATGGCTGTGGATGGGCATGCTTTTGTGGAGAATGCGATCGACCGCGGTGCCGTGGCAGTAGTCATGCAGAACGACCAGGCACTCCCCGATCCGTTCTTCATGCACGTGGGAGTGGTGAAGATCGTGGTCCCCGATTCGCGCAAGGCCCTGGCCCGGATGTCGGCGAATCTATACGGCAACCCGTCCCGCAAGCTCCGCCTGATCGGCGTAACGGGGACCAACGGCAAGACGACCACCACACACTTGATCCGTTCCATTCTGGAAGCAGATGGGATGAAGGCGGGGCTCATCGGGACGATTGGTTACGTGATTGGTGAGGAGTCGCTTCCGGCGACGCACACCACGCCAGAGTCGCTCGAGCTGAACGAGTTGCTGGCGCTCATGGTGAACAAAGGATGCAGCGCAGTCGTGATGGAGGTGTCATCGCATTCACTTGCGCTGAGTCGTGTGTTTGGCCTGGAGTTCAGCGGCGCCTGCTTCACAAACTTGACGCAGGATCACCTGGACTTTCACGGCACGATGGACGAGTATTTCAAGGTCAAAAGGATCCTTTTCGAGGGACTCTCCCCCGAAGCTTGCGCCGTCAGCAACGCGGATGATCCGTACGGGAAAAAGATCCTTGAAGGGACGGCGGCGCGGACACTCACGTACAGCCGGGTGAGCCCTGCGGATGTCCAGGCGCGCGACGTCCGCCTTGGAGTGGCAGGCATGAACCTCTCGGTGACGTACAAGGGCAGGACCCAGGCGCTCGAATCCCGGCTTACCGGGGGCTTCAATGTGGAGAACATCCTTGCCGCTTACACGACCGGCGTTGGCCTGGGGATTGCCGGGGAATGTATCCGCACAGGCATCTCCCGCCTGCGTGCGGTGCGGGGAAGGTTTGAGCAAATTGTGTCACCGGCCGGGTGGACGGCAGTCGTTGACTACGCCCACACGCCGGATGCGCTCGAGAAATGCCTCCGGACGATCCGCGACCTTCTTCCCCGGGAGAAGCCCGGGCGGATCATCACGGTGTTCGGCTGCGGCGGGAATCGCGACCGGGGCAAGCGGCCCAAGATGGGACGCATTGCCTCGGAGCTCAGTGACATTACCGTGGTGACCTCGGACAACCCGAGGAAAGAGGACCCGGGCACAATCATTGACGAAGTGATGGCCGGCATACGGAGCGGCGCAACGGTCCATCGCGAAGAAGACCGGCGCGCGGCGATCGGCAAGGCGCTGGCGATGGCCCGCCCCGGTGATGTGGTGCTCATCGCGGGCAAGGGGCACGAAGACTATCAGGTCATCGGCGAGCGTAAGTACCGCTTCGACGACCGGGAAGAAGTTGAAAATGTTATCAGGGCGATGAAATGAATCTGGGCGCGAAAGAACTCCTATCGATTCCTCACATGCAGGTGCGCAGCCCAGAGCTCCTGGAGGGGAAAACGTTCACGGGGGTGTCGACGGATTCGCGCACGGTTGCGGTCGGAGACCTGTTTGTCGCGCTTCGCGGAGAAAACTTCGACGGCCACGAGTTCATCCGGGAGGCGCTCGCCAAGGGAGCCCTGGGTGCCATTGTGGAATCCTCGTGGGCGGCGAAGGACCAGGCCCGGGGCGGGTTTCTCGTCGTCGAAGATTCGACGAAAACACTCGGTGCGCTCGCGCATCTCTATAGAAAAGGATTTGCCATCCCGGTCCTGGCCATTGCGGGGAGCAACGGGAAGACCACGACCAAAGACATGGTCACCGCGGTATTGCGCATGAAATACCGCGTACACTCCACGCAGGGAAACCTGAACAATCATATCGGTGTTCCGCACACCCTGCTCCGCCTGGAGAAAGAGCATGAACTGGCGGTTATTGAGATCGGCACAAATCATCCAGGGGAGATCGCACTGCTCTGTGACATCCTGGAGCCGACCCACGGCCTCATCACTACTATTGGCCGCGAGCATCTGGAATTCTTCGGCACCGTCGAGGGAGTGGCGCAGGAAGAGGGTGTGCTCTTCAGCCGCCTGGGTGTATTGAAGCAGGGGCTCGGGTTCGTCAATACGGGAGATGCGCTCGTCAGGGCCGCGGCAAAGCGGCTCAAGCATAAAGTGAGCTACGGGCTATCGGCCCGGGGCGCGAATGTGCGGGGAAAGATCCTCGGACTCAACGAGACCGGTTGTGCGGTGCTCCAGTTTCAAGGGGAGCGGTTGAAGAATCCCGCCCGTGTGGAGCTGGCGATTCCAGGAGAGCATAACGCGCTCAACGCGCTTGCTGCGGCCGCGGTGGGACTGAGCTTCAAGGTCCCGGCCACAAAGATCCGCGAGGCGCTTGAGGCGTTCCGGGCTGCGAGCAAGCGGATGGAAGTGAAGAACGTGCAAGGGGTCATTATTCTGAACGATGCATACAATGCCAACCCGGACTCCATGCTGGCCGCGCTGAAGACGCTGGCGGCGGCAAAGGTGACGGGGAAGCGCATCGCGGTGCTGGGGGACATGCGTGAGCTGGGGTCCGCCGGTGCCGCAGAGCACGAGGCAATCGGCAAAGAGGCCGCCCGTCTCGGCATTGACTTTGTGCTGACGTTCGGGGACCTGGCACGGCACATCCACGATGCGGCCGGAGGCCGCTTCGCGGTGCACTATGATCAGAAAAACATGCTCGCAGAGTACCTTGCGGAGCTGGTGGCGCCCGGCGATGCGGTGCTCATCAAGGCTTCGCGTTCGATGAGGCTCGAAGATGTCGCGACGTTCCTGGAGGAGCGCCTTCAATCAACGATGCCGATGTATGGCCGAGCAATTGGATAACGCATGTTATATTTCCTGATCGATCTGATTGAACGGCTGTATCATCCGCCCGGATTCGGGATCGTCCGGTACATCACCTTCCGTGCGGCAGCCGCGGCGGTGACGGCCCTGATCATCGCGTTCTGGCTGGGACCAAAGATTATCAAAAGGTTGCGGGAGCGGCAGATCGGCGAGGCGGCGAAACTCGAAGCCCCGAAGACCCATCTGACCAAGGCCGGGACCCCGACGATGGGGGGCCTGATCGTGCTGGCGGCGATCATTCTTCCTACGCTGCTCTGGGGCAACATCGGAAACATGTATGTGGTTCTGATCCTGTTCGTGACGCTGACGCTGGGTGCGGTCGGGTTCCTGGACGACTTTCTGAAGGTGGTAAAAAAGAAGCGGAAAGGACTCATCGGCAGATACAAGATCGTCGGGCAGGTGTTCGTCGGGTTGGTGGTCGGAGGGGTCATCTATTTCTTTCCGCATTGGATCGATCCTGACCTGTGGAAGATCAGTTCGTCGACCACGGTCCCGTTCCTGAAGTCAACGGAGTTTGATTTTGGCCGGCTCTACATTCCGGTGGTGATCTTCGTGATTGTGGCGACCTCGAACGCGGTGAACCTCACCGACGGCCTTGACGGTCTGGCCATCGGCCTGGTGGGGATCGTGGGGCTCACCCTGGCGGTCATCAGCTATTTTTCGGGAAACGCCTTGCTGAGCGAGTATCTGACAATCCCGTTCCTGCGCGGCAACGGTGAGCTTACGGTATTCTGCGCCGCTATGGCCGGCGCATCGCTCGGGTTCCTCTGGTTCAACGCGTATCCCGCGCAGGTGTTCATGGGAGACACAGGGTCGCTGGCCCTCGGCGGTGCCATTGGCGCGCTGTGCGTGCTGATTAAGAAGGAATTGCTGCTCCCCACGCTCGGGGGAGTGTTCCTGGCGGAGACGGCGTCGGTCATCATCCAGCGCGCCTATTTCAAGTACACCAAGCGGAGGTATGGCGAAGGACGGCGCGTCTTCCGTATGGCGCCGCTCCATCATCATTTTGAGATGCTCGGCTGGCCCGAGCCGAAGATCGTCACGCGGTTTTACATTGTTGCCATTCTCATGATGATCCTGAGCCTGGCGACGTTCAAGGTGCGATAATGGATATGCTGTCGTTGAAGAACACACGCTTCAGCATCCTGGGTGCTGCCCGGAGCGGTCTGGCAGTGGCCGCGCTCCTGCGGGATCGTGGTGCGACGGTGTTCGTGAGCGACAAGGCGCCGGCCGACAAGATGCATCAGGCTGCCGCCGAGCTGGAGCGGATGGGGATCCCCTTTGAGCTGGGATCCAACACGAGGCGTCTGCTTGAAGCCGATGTCCTGGTGCTCAGCCCCGGCGTGCCGTCGTCGATGCCACTCGTCCGGGACGCCCTGATGATAGGCCTGCGCGTGGTCAGCGAGCTTGAGGTGGCAAGCTGGTTCTGCCCTGCTCCCATGATTGCAGTCACCGGGACGAACGGAAAGACAACGACGACCACGCTGATTGGCGAGATCTTCGCCGATGCCGGGCGCCCTGCGATTATTGCAGGCAATATCGGCACGGCGTTCTCGCTGGTGACGAGCAGCGCAGTGCCGGACAGCGTTGCGATCCTGGAAGTGAGCAGTTTTCAGTTGGACCATATCGCGTCGTTTCGGCCGCGGGTGTCGATTATCCTGAACATCACACCGGATCATCTGGACCGGTACGAGCATTCGTTCGAGAAATACATCGCATCGAAGTGCAGGGTCTTTGAAAATCAGCGCGAAGGAGATGTCCTCATCTATAACTATGATGATGACGTGACCAGGCGCGAGGTCGAGCGCATGGCCAACCCGGGCATCACCCGGCTGCCGTTCAGCATCATTCGCCCGCTGGATGCCGGCGCGTGGGTTGATGGAGGAGATCTGGTGACTATGGTGTACGGCACGCGGTCCCGGATCATGCCCGTCGTGCAGATCGGGATCAAGGGAGGCCATAACCGCTACAACTCCATGGCGGCATCCCTGGCCGCACAGGCCATGGGCGTCCCGGCGGCCACGATTGCCTCTACGCTGATGAGCTTTCAGGGAGTGGAACACCGCCTGGAGTTCGTGCGCGAGGTGAACGGCGTGAAGTACGTGAATGATTCCAAGGCGACCAACGTAGATTCAGTCTGGTACGCTCTGCAGAGCTTTGAATCGCCGATCGTGATCATGCTGGGAGGAAGGGACAAGGGAAACGACTATTCCCGGCTGCGCGACCTGATGAGGAAGCATGTCCGGGCGGTTGTTGCCATCGGCGAGTCTGCCGACACGGTCGCGCAGGCGTTTGGATCCGAGTTCACCGTGCGCAAGGCTGCAACCATGGAGGAAGCAGTGCAGGCGGGCTCGGAGCTTGCGGAGCCGGGCGATGTGGTGTTGCTCTCGCCCGCATGCGCGTCGTTCGACTGGTTCGAAAATTACGAGCACCGGGGGCGGGTCTTCAAAGAGCTTGTTAGAAATCTCAACGACAGGCCGGCCTGAGACGCAATGGCCACGCGGCGGAACCATATCGACCTAATCACGCTGATCGCGGTCCTCACGCTGATGGTGCTGAGCCTCGGGATTGTGTACAGCGCGAGCTCCACGTGGGCGATGCTGAAATTCGGCGACAGCGGCAAGCTGCTCGGCAGCCACGCAACGAAAGTGCTTGCCGGCTTCCTGGCCGTCTTTGTCGTGATGAACCTGGACTACAAGAAGTACAAGAAGCTGACAAAGCCGGTGCTCCTGGGAGCCATCGCGCTCCTGGTCGTCACGCTCGCCCTCGGCGGGGAGGTTAAAGGGGCCGCGCGCTGGCTGCGGCTGGGCGGATTTGGACTGCAGCCCTCAGAGTTTGCCAAGTATGCGTTGATCTTTCACCTCTGCGTGATGATCTCGGTGAAGAAGGCGCAGGTGAAGGATTTCAAGACCGGGTTCATCCCCATGTTGATCTGGATCGGATTGGTGACGGTGCTGGTCCTGTTGCAGCCAAACTTCAGCAACGGCGCGATGATCTTCGCGGTCAGCCTGATCATGCTCTTTGTCGGAGGAGCGCGCCTCTCCCATATGGCGCTGACGTTTGGCTCTCTGGTTCCCCTGCTGGTCGTCTACATGTTGCGGGCGCCCTACCGGGTGCAGCGAATCATGGACTTCCTCGCGGGCATCAGTGATCCGAGCGCGAAAGGCAGCTATCAGCTCTGGCAGGGAATCATCGGTTTTGGCAATGGGGGCCTTCTGGGCCTCGGCCCCGGCGGCAGTCGCCAGCGCGATTTGTTCCTGCCGGAATCGTACGGCGACTTTGTCTTCTCCATCGTCGGGGAGGAATACGGATTGATCGGCACCCTGTTCATCGTGCTGCTGTTCCTGACGATTATGCTTCGCGGCATGAAGATCGCGAAAAATGCCAAGGATGACTTCGGCCGCTACCTGGCCATCGGCATCACCGCTTCGATCACGCTCTACGCGCTCATTAATGCAGGCGTGACGCTCGGGATCCTGCCGACCACCGGTTTGCCGATGCCCTTCGTGAGTTACGGCGGCTCGTCGATGCTTTTTTCGTCCATCGCCATCGGCGTGTTGTTGAATATTTCGTCGCAGACGGACATGCACCCGCGGCTGGAGAAGAGCATGCGGGGCGCGCGGCAAACAGAGTCGGCGCCCGCACCGGCCGTTGGGAGTGTGTACTGATGACGTGTGCAGAAGCAGTTTGGGGAAAGCCAGGCTGACGAGGGAGCATGGAGACATTACTTCTGCAAAAGTCGTCAGCCTTCATCTTCGCCGGCGGCGGAACGGGAGGGCATCTGTATCCGGCGGTGGCAATTGCCGATGAGCTCCGGTCGCTCTGCCCTGATGCGGAGATCGTGTTTGCCGGAACAAAAGGGAAGATCGAGGAGCGGGTGGTTCCCAAGCGGGGCTACCGGTTCGTTCCGATCTGGATCAGCGGGTTCAGGCGGACATTGACACCGGGGACGTTGCTTTTCCCCCTGAAATTGATCGTGGCAACAGTGCAATCGCTCATTCTCATACGAAAGCTCCGTCCCGCAGTGGTAATCGGCACAGGCGGCTATGTCTGCGGCCCCCCGGTCTTCGCTGCCTCCGTGCTCGGCGTCCCGACGCTGATCCAGGAGCAGAACAGTTATCCCGGCGTGACAACGCGGCTTCTTGCCCGGCATGCCAGCGAAGTGCACATCACCTTCGAGAGCTCGCGGCGCTACCTGAAGCGTCAGGATAATGTGAAGGTCAGCGGCAATCCCGTCCGCTCCGCCGTTGGCACGGTGAGCCGGCAGGAGGGCGCCGAGTTCTTCCGGCTGCAGCCCGACCGGACGACGCTGCTGGTCTTCGGCGGGAGCCTGGGAGCGACGTCGTTGAACAAGGCCATGCTCAGGATTCTGCCGGAGATCATCGCCCGTGACGTGCAGGTGATCTGGCAGACCGGCGAGGGTGACTACACCATGGCGCGGGAGTTTGTCCTGACGGCGGGGGAGAAGGTGGCCGGGCAAACGCGCGTGCATCGCTTTATCGAGAGGATGGAAAATGCCTTTGCTGCCTGCGATCTGGCGCTCTGCCGTTCCGGCGCTTCGACGATTGCCGAGTTGACGCTGGCTGGCATCCCGTCGGTGCTCGTGCCGTATCCGCACGCGGCCGCCGATCATCAGACCGAAAACGCGCGGGCAATGGCCGAGGGGGGCGCGGCGGTGATGTGCAAGGATAGCGAACTGGAGACGGGGCTTCTTCCCCTGGTGCAGGAGCTGCTGGATGATCCCGCACGGCGACAGGCCATGGGACGGAAGGCAAAGATGCTGGCAAAACCCGATGCCGCCCGAACGTTGGCACAGGCAGTCCTTGCGCTTGCAGGATAGAAACGACAATCGTACAACACCATGACGGATCAGGTAAAGACGTTCAAATACAAGCTGGACTTCTACTACCAGTCCGCGCTCATCTACCTGGTGACCCTGATTCTCTATGGTGGAATCCGGGGTAGCCTCGTCGAGAAAAAGTTTTCCTATGTGCTGGACGACCCATTGTTGTATGTGATCACCTTCTTCGTGGTGATGTCGCTGGTCGTGCTTGGCCTGAATATTGCCCGCAACAGGCGGCTGATTATCACCTCCGATGCCATCATCTTCAAGCATCACTGGGACGAGCGGGTCATTAAGTTGTCGGATATCGAATGGCTGCACATCGGCCGCGAGGCGCATGTCCAGACCAGCGGGCGCTTCCAGGTCATTGTGATCAAGTTGAAAGGCCGCAGACGCTTCGTCCGCATCCGCGTCGGGCGTTACGAACGGGAGCGGGAGCTGGTCAACGAGATGAACCGCATCGCGGCATCCGTGCCGAAACGGAAGCAGAGGCGATGGAACCGCCCGAAGTTTACGGATAGGTGAGAATTCACAATTTCTGATTACTGGCTACTGACTACAGCTCTTATGTTTTCATCCATCAAGAAGCTTCATTTCGTCGGCATCGGCGGCATCGGGATGAGCGGCATCGCCGAGATCCTGATCGACGAGGGGTTCTCCATCACCGGCTCCGACCGGGCGGCGAGCGACAACACCGAGCGCCTTGAATCGCTGGGCGCGAAAGTCTATATCGGTCATGACGCGAAGAACCTGGAGCCGGAAGTCGACGTGCTGGTCTATTCCTCCGCTGTTGCGCCGGACAACCCCGAGGTGATTGAAGCGCGCCAGCGGAAGATCCCCGTGATCCGCCGGGCCGAGATGCTTGCCGAGGTCATGCGCCTCAGATACGGCATCGGCATCGCAGGCACCCATGGGAAGACCACCACTACATCGATGGTGAGTCTCATTCTCATGGAAGGGGGTATCGATCCCACGGTCATCGTCGGCGGGCGGCTGCATGGCCTCGCAGGATCCAACGCCCGGCTCGGCAAGGGGGAATTTATCGTGGTGGAAGCGGATGAGTTTGACCGCTCGTTCCTTTCCATCACTCCCACCATCGCCGTGCTGACGACGCTGGAGACCGACCACCTGGATTGCTACCGCGACCTTGAGGATATCAAGTCCGCGTTCATCCAGTTCGCGCAGAAGGTGCCCTTCTACGGGTTCGTGGTCCTCTGTCTTGATGAGCCTGCCCTGCAGGACATCATGCCGAAGATCAAGAAGAAGATCATTACCTACGGGCTGAACGGCCAGGCGGACCTGCAGGCGGTGGACATCGTCCATAAAAAGAATGTCAGCCGCTTCCTGGTGGTGAGAGAAGGGCAGGACCTGGGCGAGATCGAGCTTCAGATTCCCGGGAAACACAACGTGCAGAACGCGCTTGCCGCCATCGCCGTCGGACTGGAGCTCGCGGTGCCGTTCGAAAAGGTGAAGGCGGGCATCGAGAAATTCACCGGCGTCTTCCGGCGCTGGGAGGTCAAAGCGGAAGTGGACGGCATCACCGTCATCGACGATTACGCGCACCATCCCACCGAAATCCGGGCAACGCTGGCCGGAGCGAAGGCGGGCTGGCGCAGGCGGGTGATCGGCGTGTTCCAGCCTCATCTCTATTCGCGCACGCGGGACTTTTATGATGATTTCGGTCGCGCATTCTCCAATGCGGACGTGCTCGTCGTGACCGACGTCTATCCGGCGCGGGAGGAACCGATCCAGGGAGTGACCGGGGAATTGATCGTCAATGCGGCAAAGCAGTACGGGCACAAGCAGGTCCATTACGTGCCGGACAAAAAGAACCTCCCGGTGTTTCTCCGGAGCATCGTACGGAAAGGGGACATCGTGATCACGATGGGCGCCGGAGACATCTGGAAATTCGGGGAAGAATTTATCAAGAAACTGAAAGCCGGCGAATAACAACCTGCAATGGTCTCTCTGCCGGACATACGGCTCCTGTTCAAGGGCACGATCAAGCTGGGCGAGCCCCTTGCTGCCTACGCTTCACTGGGCATTGGCGGTGCGGCTGATTACCTGTTCGCTCCGTCCTCCCGCGAAGATCTTGTGAGTGTGGTGAGGCATCTGCGCGAAAGGGGAATCCCGTTCCTCTTTGCCGGACGGGGGAGCAACCTGCTTGTCAGCGACCAGGGATATCACGGCGCCGTGATCATGATGGAACCCGGTTTCTGTGGAATCCGGCTCACGGCCGCTCCGGCAGGAGAAGCTCGCGTACACGCCGCGGCCGGTGCCCGCCTGGCGGCACTCGTGGATTTTTGCATTGAGCATGCTCTGCGAGGAGTGGAAACATGTGCCGGGACTCCGGGCACGGTGGGAGGGCTCGTGACAGGAGGCGGACTTGTCTCCGATCAGCTCGCCGAAGGGTGCCTGGCAGAAGCCGAGATTCTTCGGGATTCTGAAGTCCTGGCCATATCTGAGGCCCCGGAGAAATTTGCCTACCGCAGGAGCGGCACCGGGCGCGATGTTGTGCTGGGTGCAACATTCCGCCTTGAGCGGGGCGACAAGGAGCAGCTCATGCGTCTTCGCCGGCAGATTCTTGTCCGGCGTAATGCGGAACAACCGCTGAATGTGTCGAATGCGGGAATCATGTTCCGCGATCCTCCGGGGAAGAAGGCAGCCGGGCTTGTCCAGCAAGCGGGCATGAACGGATTCAGGCGCGGCGGGGCAGCCGTGTCCGAGAGGCACGCGAATATGCTGCTCAACGCGGGCAATGCCACCGTCGTCGATGCACTTGGCATTATCCGGCACGTGCAGCGCGCTGTGCGGCAGAATTCGGGCGTACAGCTCGCGCTTGCGATGCGGCTGATAGGCTTTGCGGAAGAGTCCATGCGGGAGGTTGCATGAAACCCGAGGGGATCCAGCAACCGCCACGGCGCCCCCGTGCTGCAGGACTGGTCATGGTCCTGCTGCTGGTTGCCGCCGTGGGTGTGGCTCTCGGCGCCAATATCTGGACACGGGACCTCATAGTGAAGGACGTGCATACCGAGGGGAATCGTATCGTGTCATCGGGTGAGATTCTTGCGCTTGCTGCGATCCCGAGGAACCAGCGGCTCTTTGACGTGGACCTGAACATGGCGCGCAAGCGGGTCCAGGCAAACCAGTTCATCCGGGCAGTCTCGCTGAACAGAGACGTCCCCGATCGTATCTCGATCACGGTCGATGAGCGCATCCCGATCGCGGCGATCGCGGGGGAGCGGATGCTGTACGTTGATGCCGACGGGATGATCCTGCCGCCGGCACGCTCTGAATATATTTATGATCTGCCGGTGTTGACGGGTGCCCTTCCGCTGTCGGAGTGCGTCCCGGGGAAGCGGGTGACCTCGGAGGTGATCCGCGAGGCGCTGCAGATCGTGTCAACGGCGCAGAAGATCAGCGATGATTTCTACCGGCTCCTCTCCGAGATCCATATCGACTCGGGGAACGCCATTGAGCTCTTCACCTCGGAGTCCGGGGTGCCGGTGCTCTTCGGGCGCGGCGATGTGGCCGCGAAGATGGTGAGGCTGGATGCATTCTGGAAAGAATTTGTCAGTCAGCGTGGCGCACAGGAACTGCAGTATATCGACCTGCGGTTCGACGATCAGGTTGTTGTTCGGTGGAACAAGGATACGGAACTTGCATCGCACCAATGACTTTTGCAGAAGTGATGCATGCAAGCCCGCTAACGAACCAGGGGGTTAGCGCAAAAATGTTGCGGTGAGACCCCGCACTTCTGCAAAAGTCATTTAAAAGGATTCTCATGGAAAACCATATTGTGGGTCTGGATATCGGGACGACCAAAGTCTGTGCAGTGGTTGCCGGGATGGATGAGCAGGGAAGGATCAACATCCTGGGGGTCGGGCGCAGCGCATCCGACGGGATGACCCGCGGGGTGGTCACGCACATCGACCGGACCACCAATTCCATCAGCAACGCCGTGCAGGAGGCCGAAGCCCAGTCCGGCGTCAAGATCGGCTCGGTGATCGTGGGCATTGCCGGCGACCATATCCAGAGTTTCCAGAGCCGGGGCGTGATCGGCGTGAGCAGCCCGGACCATGAAGTGACGCAGGCCGATATCGACCGGCTCATCGAAGACACGAAGCGCGTGGCGCTGCCGGCCGACCGGAAGATCATTCACGTCATCCCGCAGGAGTTCATCATCGACGGGCAGGATGGCGTGTACGATCCGCTCGGAATGTCCGGCATCCGCATGGAAGCGAACGTGCACATCATCACCGGCCTGGTGAGCGCGGCGCAGAACATCTACAAGTGCGTACAACGGGCCGGGCTGGAGGTCAGCGACATGGTGCTTGAGCCGCTCGCCTCCAGTTACGCCGTGCTTGACGACGAGGAAAAGGAAGTCGGCATCGCGCTCCTGGACGTCGGGGGTGGAACGACGGACCTCGCGGTATTCGAGGAGCGGACCATCCGCCATACCGCGGTGATCGGGATTGCGGGAAAGAAAGTCACCGACGACATCCGGAAAGTCCTCGGCATCCTGAATGACCAGGCGGAGAAGCTCAAGAAAGACCATGGCTTCGCCTACGTGCCCGCTGTGCTCGATAACCAGCCGATCGTGCTGCCGGGCGTGGGAGGGCGCGCGCCGATCGAGATCGACAAGAAACTGCTTGCGCAGATCATTCAACCGCGCATGGAAGAGATTTTTGAAATTGCTGCCATGGAGATCAAACGCTCCGGCTATTCCAAGCATTTGTCGGGCGGTGTGGTGCTCACCGGCGGCGGCGCATTGATCAAAGGTACGGCCGACCTGGCGCGCGAAGTGCTCGGCATGCCGGTCAAGATCGGCATCCCGTCCGGCTTCTCGGGCGGCCTTGTGCGTGAAATCGAGAACCCGGCCTACTCCACCGCGGTCGGACTCGTCTATCATGGGTTAAAATTTCAGGACAAAGTCCCTCAAACCGGATCAGAAAGCAAAAAGAGAAGAACCATGAGCGGTATGGTCGGCAAGATGAGGGAATGGTTTGATCAGCTCTGAGCACGAGATTACTATGTCTATCCCACTCACAAAGGAGGTACACCGTGATCGAACTCGATAATGGCCTCGATCGTGGAGCGAAAATCCGCATCGTTGGGGTTGGTGGAGGCGGCGGCAATGCGATCAACAGCATGATCAACAAAGGGCTGCATGGCGTTGACTTTTTCGCCATCAATACCGATCTGCAGGCGCTGGAGCGCAACCAGGCGCCCAGCAAGATCCAGATCGGCAAGAATCTGACGCGCGGGCTCGGCGCGGGAGCAGATCCCTCGATCGGACACCGGGCGGTGGAGGAGGACCGTGATGAAATCTCGCGGGCGCTCGCCGGAAGCGATATGGTCTTCGTCACCGCCGGCATGGGCGGCGGGACCGGAACGGGCGGTGCGCCGCTTGTGGCAAACATTGCCAAGAGCATGGGAGCGCTGGTAGTGGGCATCGTCACCCGTCCCTTCAACTGCGAGGGAAAGAAGCGCATGGCGCAGGCGGACATGGGACTCGAGGAGCTCAAGAAGCAGGTGGACACGCTGATTGTGATCCCGAACCAGAAGCTTCTCTCGATCGTCGAGCGGAACACGCCGCTGACCGAGGCGTTCGACGTTGCCAACGAGGTACTTTACGGCGCCACCCGCGGTATTTCGGAACTCATCACAGTGCCCGGCCTGATTAATGTTGATTTTGCCGATGTGCGCACCGTGATGCGTGAGATGGGAGACGCAGTGATGGGCTCGGGCATCGCCACAGGCGAGAACCGCGCGGTGGAGGCAGCGCACGCTGCCATCTCCAGCCCGCTGCTGGAAGACGTCTCGATCTCCGGCGCGCAAGGAGTGCTGGTGAACATCACCGGCGGCTCGCAGATGTCACTGGTGGAGATCGACGAGGCCACGGAGATCATCCACGAAGCGGCCGGCGAGGAAGCCAACGTGATCCTGGGCGCTGTGGTGGACAAGGACATGACCGACGAGATCATGGTGACCGTGATCGCGACCGGCTTCAACCGCCGCGGCATGCCCGGGACCGCAAGCAAACCGAAGATCCCGATGATGGAGCGGATCCCGACAGGTATCAAGGACCTCAAGGATCTGGACCCTCCGGCGGTGACCCGGAGGCGCGGCGTGGAGCTGACGATCAACCGCCCCGGGAGCCGCGATCCGCAGGAGGAGGTGCACGAGAAGATCGACAAAGCCGATCCGGAGAAGCCGGCCTTCTTGCGCAAGATCATGGATTGACAGTGGCGCGGTGACGTAGCAAAAGTACCAGCTGGCCCGTTCGAGCAAGTGGGATAGACAGGTGCTGCTTCAACCTCTTGAGCAGCGCTCCCGCTCGGACGGGCGGCTCTGTCTTAGAGGCACTTCAACACTCACCTACTCCCCTCCGGTCCCGCCCCCCCTCCCTCCCTCAAAACGAGGGAGGGAGAGGGGGATTGTTTTGTGCGATCGAAACGCGAGGTCCATACGCGCCTCCTTTCGAACTAGGAGTCAGAATCAGCGAACGTCGGTACAGTGTGAATTGATTTCATGTTGCTCATCCCTTTCGTTGGATCGGTATCCCCCATCGTGTTCTCTAATTTGGAGTCTAGGGTAATTGCGGAAACGATTCGCTGAGTTGAGGATCACTGTATGATCCTTCTTCCGCTCAAATACCTTGACGACACGCTCACCAGCCAGGCGGAACATCCAGGACCAATCAATCATGAGAGCAGCTTAACAGCGGGTCTACCAAATCGGCTACTTCTCATGGTGGTATTCCCGCCAACCGCCGAGTAGCCAGACGTGGCTCGAGGAGCCCTTAAGTGATATTGCAGGCGTCAATACGCTGAAGCTGTCTTAGGGAGGTGCCAGACCCTGCAGGTGGCGCCTGCTGCACCACGAGTCTGCTGAAGGCATCGCTTCAGGAGAAGGGCGACCCGAACTGCATTTGTGTTTATCTGTGGCACATCCTAATCTTTGACAATGGAAGCGTGCGTCACAATGAACCACCTGCCCCCCAGCCGCTTCATCACCAGCACATTCTTTCCATGCACCGTCACGCCGCTGTTGGTTGCCTGGTACGTGCAGACAACATAGGCAAGGTCGCCTGAGTAACCACTCCTCTGGATAACGATGGAGTCCACGTGTCCGCCCCCGGCAATGCCGCGCTGGAAGTTCTGCTTGATCTGTTCCCGCCCGTGTATCATCAACCCCGGGACATGAGGCGAGACATAATCAGCGTCCACGGTGTAGAACGCCGCAAGCTTTTCCACATCGTTGCTGTTGTAGGCGTTCCTCCACTCCTCGGTGTTGAACGCGACCTCTTCTCTGACAACGTTGTATGCGTCAATCGAGACACTGTTCTGTTGCGCCGTGGCCGTCAGCGAGAGACAGACAATTGTGGTCAACGCGAATAAGGAATTCTTGATCATACTGTCCTTGTTCAATTTGGTTGTGTTCTTCATGGTAGAGAGTGAAAGAGACAATGTCAACCGAGGAGGGAGGGGTAGGAGGACACAGGAAAAGCCGAACACCGAGAGCACCGAGAAGAACGGAGGGCCATGGAGAAAAGAACAATATTAGGCAAAGAACAAAATCAAAAAAGCGAATGCCATTAAGATCGTCACCCAACCTAGAAAATTGTTCCTCTGTGTAACTCCCTTTCCCTACGTGCTCTCTGTGTTCTCTCTCTTTCCCTCTTTCGCCCGCCTCCAGAGCCCTCTATCCACGGAACTCTCCCTCCTCGAAAATCTGTTCTCATCGTAATACTACGGAGGAACCATGTCCTTACGCCCGGTTAAGAAGATCATCCAATCCAAGCCCACCATGGAAGGCGCAGGCGTGCATTTGCGCCGCGCGTTCGGGTTCGGCAATACCGCCGATTTTGATCCATTCCTTCTTCTCGACGATTTCCGGAACGAGAGGCCGGAGGATTATCTCGCCGGTTTTCCGTGGCATCCGCATCGCGGGATCGAGACCATCACCTACGTGCTTGCGGGCACCGTTGAACATGGCGACAGCCTCGGAAACAAGGGCGCTATTGCTGCAGGGGACGTGCAGTGGATGACGGCCGGGAGCGGCATCATTCACCAGGAGATGCCGAAGGGAGACCCAACGGGAAAAATGCATGGCTTCCAGCTCTGGGCAAATCTCCCATCGTCGCTGAAGATGACCACGCCTCGCTATCAGGAGGTGAAATCTGGAGATGTTCCCGTGGTCACCGACGACGACGGCACGCAGGTGCGCATCGTGTCTGGAAATTTCTGGGGGACGAAAGGGCCGGTGGACGGCATCGCTGCGAGTCCGGTCTATCTGGACGTCTGGGTTCCGCCGAACAGGCAGAAGACATTGCCGGTAGAGACAACGAGCCAGGCATTTGCCTATGTGTTCACGGGAAGCGGCAAGTTTTCCAACGCCTCCGGTCCGCAGCCCATCGCTACCGAGAGGGTGGGAATGGGAGGCGTTTCAGCGTCGGCGGCATACATGCAAGCGGGCGACCGCTCGCTGGTGCTCTTCGACAGCGGCGACGAGGTGAGGGTACAGGCTGGAGAAGAAGGGATTCGCTTTCTCCTCGTCTCTGGCCGTCCGATCCAGGAGCCGGTTGCCTGGTACGGGCCGATCGTGATGAACACGCAGGAGCAATTGAAGGAGGCGT
This sequence comes from uncultured Bacteroidota bacterium, assembly GCA_963809695.1. Lineage (GTDB taxonomy): Bacteria > Bacteroidota > Ignavibacteria > UBA10030 > UBA6906 > JAGDMJ01. Next base: position 274,623 of record CAWEKI010000006.1, on the reverse strand, counting down.
TTGAAGAGCTCGAGCGAGGCACCTTTTTGAAAAGCCGAGGTTAATCCATTGGATCTCATCCACCCCCTCCTTCTCCTAGAACAAGAGAAGGAGGGGGAGGGGGACGGGGACGGTGAGCGGAGGTCTTCTAGGACGAGCCTCGTCCTCTTCGTTACACTCAAAATAGTTGCACAGGAGCCCCGACTTTAGCCTGAGCGTTGACTATCGCGCCTCAACTAGGTATATTTTCCCAGGATTTTTGGCACCTCACCAACCTCGCCCAGAGGTACCCCGATGAGAGCCTCCACCCCCATTTTGTATTTCCTTCTTGTCCCGCTTCTTCTCTCAAGCGGCTGCAGCAAACAGGATAAGACTGCCGAAGGCGCAACGGTCCAGGCGACCGGTGCCGGTGAAGAGCACCAGAAACAGTCTTTGCGTTTCCGCACCGAGGTGTGTATCGACAGGAGCGGGACGGGCGCGGAAGCATTTCGAATGCTTGTCCCGGCGGGTTGGAAGTTCGATGGAGGAATTACCTGGATCCTCGACAACCCCGGCATGCCGGCCACCGCTTGGCTGAGGGCAGGTAACGCGTCCGCTCCGGAGGAGTTGGAAGTCTTTCCAAACCAGTCGTTCTTCTGGACAGACAACCCGATGAACCAGCAGATGTTCCCGCCCGGCTCCAGGTATTTTGGCGCCGAAGTTCACGTCCCGGTCGGCCCGGTACAGGCGTTGAAGAGCATCGTCCTTCGTCGCTTTCGTCCGTCGGCACGGAATCTTGCCGTTGTGCACGAGGAACATTTACCCGAGTTGGCCGCTTCGCTGGGAGTGTCGTCCCGAGCCCCCGGCATGAGCGCCGATGGTGGCAAACTCCGTGTGACATATATGCGCCAGGGGGTGGCTGTCGATGAAGAGTTCTATGCCCTTGTCGAGTCTTTCAAGATTCCAATTCAATCGATGTTCGGTCACTTCACGAACAACTTTTGGACAGTCAGCTACATTTTCTCCGTCAAGGCTCCCCTCGGGAAACTCGACTCGCTTGGAGCTCTGTTCCGGACGATGGGTACCTCCATTCGCGTGAATCCCCTGTGGATGAACACGTATGTGCAGGTGGTTAACTTCCTGATCCAGAATCAAATGCAGAAGATTCGGAGTGCCAGTGAGCTGAGCAGGATCATCAGTCAGACCCACCGGGAGATCTCCGACGACATGATGCGATCATGGGAGGAGCGTCAGGGGGTGTACGACCGCCTGTCGGAACGGTTCAGTCAGAACATCCGGAGTGTTGATGAGTATTACGATCCAGTGTCCGAGCGTTCCGTGGAACTTCCCGCCGGGTATCAGAACGCCTGGGTGAACGGGCTGGGAGAATATGTGATCGCGGAGCAGGAAGACTACAATCCCAATATCGGCTCGAACCAGAATTGGCAGAGGATGGAGAGAAGGGATCATTAGAATGACGAAAGAAGAGTGAAGAGTGGAGAAGGAGAGGTAAGAGGAAGCGGTGCTGACGGATCAGGGGCTTCGACATTATATCCATCCGGGTTTTTCCACCAACCCCTGTTCCATGCTCTAGTTGACTTTTCAAATGCATTCTCGTGGGCTTTGGCGTCCGGCATATTAAACACCCCCCCGGCACTCTCCCCGTGTTGGAACGCGGCCCTAATTCTTGCTCATCATCTGTTCCTCACCAGGCTATTTCAGGGCAATGAACAGGAAGGATCCCAAACTTATCGCACTTCAACATGTTTCCCAGCTACAGGATCACATTCGAGGGGCAATCTCGTCATGATTCTGGGCCATGCGTTCCGGTCTGCCGGGCAGCCGCACGATCCGGCAATCTGGAATGCCAGGGTAAAGCTTAAAGGAGCGCATATGAAACAGGCATTTATCACTCTCCTTGCCCTCGGGCTTCTTCTTGCTGGGAGCGAGGCTCCTGCTCACCCCGGCTCTGGAATCGTCGTGGATCGGCAAGGCAACGTGTACTTCCTCGATACCGGATCCGGTGTTTGGAAGATCGACAAAGCCAGCAGGCTCACAAAACTTTCAGCACCGGCCTACCATTGGATGGCTATTGATATTGATAAGAGGCTTGCTAATGTTACGTTGCCCTACTTCTCGCACGGTGGCGCAACCGTGACACGGGATTCCGGCGATCCAAGGATTCTCGTTTCGAGTGATTTTCCTATCACGGTGGGACGTGACGGGAGCCTGTACTATCCGTGGATGGGCGACCGCGGACAGCTGCAGATTTTTCGCCTGGCGCCATCCGGGACCACGACAGTTGTTAATCCACCGCCTTCGAGCGTCGGTGATAGACCTCTTCTATGGTTGAACGGTATTGCGGCGGCATCTGATGGCTCCATTTATTATGCGGAAGACAAGGCAATCAGACGAATTACCCCTCAGGGTGAACTCACCACGATTGCCGGCAACCTGAAATTATCCGGATGTGATTCTTTGCCAGGGGTTGAAGTGGAGCTTGGATCGTTCTTCCGCGGGCTTGATGTTGATACAGAAGGCACTGTTTATGTTGCTGCCACAGGTTGTCGAGCTGTCCTGAAGATCACGGCAGACAAGAAAGTAACGACAATCCTGCGAGCATCAAGTCCCTGGTCACCAACGGCCGTTGCCGTATCCGGTAGCGACTTGTACGTGCTGGAGTACCTCCACACACCCGGGGATAACAGGCGAGAGTGGGTGCCGAGAGTACGGAAAGTCTATTCTGATGGTCGCGTCGTTACGGTTGCGACTGTAAATCGATAATTCTCGCTGAAGGAAGAATGGCATGGCGACAACACCGGATCTGACACGGAAGGTTATGACAAGACTCTTCGATCTCACGTGTGAATTCATCCCAGAAGGAATCCGTTCGGGATGTGCGGGAACTGTTGGAAGCAGCCCGCTCGACTCCGATCGCCAAGGATTGGATTCACTATTCTCGCCATCGCGATGGGATATGGTTCTGTCGAGTATGTGACGGCCGCACCGCCGCCCCGGGCAAAATCAGCATCGAACGTCACGTTATATACTGCCAACGTATGCCCTTGCTAGTTTGTTTTTCTGCCTAACACCCAAAACCTGACACCTTTCGTGTAGGACCTTGGTTCATGATAGCAAGCAACGTTCTCAACGCCATTGGAAACACTCCGCTGGTGCAACTCCGCAAGGTCGTTCCACCCAATTCCGCCCGGGTGCTTGTGAAGATCGAGTTCGCGAACCCGACCGGCAGCATGAAAGACCGGATGGCAAAGGCGGTGATCGAAGGAGCGGAGGGCGACCGCCGGCTTCGGCCGGGCGACACCGTGGTCGAGTACACGGGCGGGACCACGGGCGTTTCTCTTGCATTTGTCTGTGCCGTCAAAGGGTATCGCTTTCACGCCGTGTTCTCAGACGCGTTCAGCGATGAGAAACGGGTGACGATGCAAGCCTTCGGCGCGCGGGTGACCGATGTGCTGAGCGATAACAAGAAGATTACGGAGAAGCTTTTCAGGGAGATGATCGAGACATCCCGCAAGCTCAGCCAGCAGCCTGGTTATTGGTGGTCCGACCAACTGAATAACCATGATGCTGTCACAGGGTATTTTTCACTCGGCGAGGAGATCTGGAACCAAACCGGGGGGAAAGTCGATGCGTTTGTTCACTCCGTTGGCACCGCTCATTCTCTTCACGGTACAACAAAGGTGTTGTGGCAGCACAACCGGAAGATTTACATCGCCGGCGTTGAGCCAACCGAGTCGGCGGTGCTGTCCGGCCATCCCTCGGGATCACACCAGATCGAGGGTATGGGGATGGGATTTACTCCCCCGTCATGGGACCCGGGCCTTGTCAACGAGATCATGCTGGTGTCCACGGACGAGGCAAAGGCCATGGCGCGGCGCCTGGCGCGCGAAGAGGGATTGTTTGCGGGGACGTCATCAGGGGCGAATGTCGTCGCCGCGCTGATGCTTGCGGGGCAGCTTGGGCCGGACAAAACAGTCGTCACGCTGCTGATTGACTCGGGGCTGAGGTATATCAGTACGGACTTGTACAACCAACCGAAAGGAACAAGAGCAAAATGGTGAAGAAATCTCAAACCTCAAAACAAGAGTTGTCACCAGAACAACGTGAGAGACTACTCAGAGCCTTGAAAGCCCGTTTTGAGAAAAACATGAACCACCATAAGGGTCTTGAATGGGCTAACGTACACACAAAGCTGGAAGCTAATACAGAAAAACTGCGGTCACTTCATCAGATGGAAAGAACCGGCGGTGAACCGGATGTTGTTGGGCAGGATACAAAGACGGGTGAGTACATTTTTTATGATTGTTCACCGGAAAGTCCTCAAGGCCGCAGAAGTCTCTGTTACGACCGTGAAGCACTGGAGGCAAGAAAGGAACATAAACCAAAAGACACCGCTATTGATATGGCCAATGCCATGGGCATTGAACTTTTAACGGAAGAACAATATCGGGAGCTGCAGAACCTTGGAGATTTCGATACGAAAACGTCGAGCTGGGTGAAAACACCTTTTGATATCAGAAAACTCGGTGGCGCCCTCTTTTGTGATCGCCGTTACGACCATGTCTTCGTGTATCACAACGGTGCGGAATCTTACTATGCGGCCAGGGGGTTCCGTGGCTCGCTAAGGGTCTAGTAACGCCATGGACGCATTAAACGCCTTGCTATCATCGTTGATGGTGTGCTTGTGGGCGCTCCCTAAATTCGCATCCAAAGGCAACCGACACCGAGGACAGGAGATGACAAAATGACACTGACCGCGCTTAAGCAGGTGCTCCTTCATCGAACAAACAATACCTACGACATCACCGAAAAGCTCTTCAGCCGGATTACTGACGATGAACTCTCCTGGGTTCCCCCTGCGGGGGAGAACTGGATGACCACAGGACAACTCATGATGCATTGCGCCAGCTTCGGATGCGGAAAAGCAGTGCAAGGATTCATCAAAGGAGATTGGGGCTTGCCCGAAGCTTCGGATTCGGTCAATGACGATGCCGTCCAGCATGTGCCTCCGCCCGAGCTATTGCCGACCGTGGAGAGAGTCGAACAGGCCTTGAGACTTCTCGCGGAAGACAGGTGCCTTGCGGTGAGGTGTATCAGCGAAGCGGAAGAGGCTGATCTGTTGGCAAAACGATGTGTTGCGCCCTGGGGTGGGCCCGAAAACTCCTTATTCGAACATTTGCTGCTCATGATCGAGCATCTTGCTCAACATAAGGGCCAGCTTTTCTACTATCTCAAACTGATGGGCAAACATGTCGATACCGCCGACCTCTGGGGCGTGTAAGCGTCTCTACGCCGCACCACATCCATCATCTCAAAATAAGTTGAAGGGGGACCCGTGTTTATCAGAAATTTTGTCGAATGTGCTTCTGCACTTGTGCTTTGCGCGGCCATAACCCTGGCGCAGCCGTTATCCACGAAGCCCGGCTATGCCCCGGTGAACGGGATCAAGATGTATTACGAGATGCAGGGAAATAAAGGAGGCTTTCTCGTCTTAATTCATGGCGGGGGCTCTACCATAGGCACGACCTTTGGAAGGATATTACCACTGCTTGCCGAAGAGTGCAAAGTCGTTGCCGTGGAGCTACAGGGCCACGGACACACTACCGACAGAGATTCACCGGAAAGCTTTGAGCAGGATGCTGACGATGTGGCGGAATTGCTGCGCTATCTTCACATTTCCAGGGCATCGTTCTTCGGATTCAGCAATGGCGGGAACACGGCCATGCAGATCGCCTTCCGGCACCCGGGAATCGTCGAAAGATTGGTCCTGGCTTCGGCTTTTTACAGAAGGGAAGGTATGGTGCCGGGGTTTTTCGATGGTATGAAGCAAGCGACACTGGAAGACATGCCCCAGGCTTTGAAGGATGCGTTCCTGCAAATCAATCCCGATACCAGCAAGCTACTGGCGATGTTCACCAAAGACAAGGAGCGGATGCTACAATTCACAGATTGGAAGGACGAAACAGTCCGTTCTATCATAGCGCCAACATTGATTATCAATGGTGACCGGGACGTTGTTTTGGCAAGCCACGCGATTGCAATGTCCGGTCTCATCAAGAATTCCCGACTGATGGTACTGCCTGCGACGCATGGTGCATACCTGGGTGTTGCCGAGAGCCCGGATACCGGGAGTACGATGGTCGAGCTGACATCCGGCCTCATCAAAGATTTCCTAAGTAGGCAATGACCTGAAACACAAGATGCTGTACATAGTCTGCAATTCGGGCGGACTCAGGGTGGTGGCCACTGCACTTGGCGATTACCTGCGGGAGTACCGGCCCTACGAGTGGCTCTTTGAAGGGAAGCGAGCAGGGAAGCCGTACTCAGTGCGCAGTGCCGAGGCGGTATTCGAACAGGCGGTAAAAAGAGCCGGAATCAGGAAGGAAGTCTCGATTCACTCCCTGCGGTATTCGTTGCCACACATTGCTTGAAAGTGGGGTGAGCCTCAGGTGCATTCAGGAGCTCCTGCGGCATGCTCGGCGAGATCCGCAGTCCGATTGACGAGATACCGGGTAGTGAAACCTTCAACCAACGCATGCAGCTTCCAACCCTGGTTGGCCGGGTAGCCGCATTGCAGAAAGCCAAGAGTTGGTTGCAATTGGCGGCCGAGCCTGTGCGCCTGTTGCGGGTAATCCGGGCAGGCATACTCAAACTGAAAACGTTTAACACGTAGGAGCTCAACACTATGCACTCCTTGCGTTCCTCTCTCAGAGTGCACGTCCTCTTTCTGGGCTTAGCGTTCTTGCTTGCCGCTTGCTCAGGGACCACTCAGGAGAAACCGACCCTTCAAGCAAGCTTTCCGATTGAATCACTCGACAGTCTACTGTTGCGCCAGCTCCAAATAAAACGGATCGTAATGTTCGGAGATGGCGGACATGGTGTTGGATACTACATGCAAACAGTAACCGAGTTCCTGAGCGCCTGGACTGACAGCCTTGGCCGTGAAGACTACGATCAAAGTATCCCCACGAAAATCTGTCTCATCGTTGAAAAGGATAGCGTACACCAGCGCCTGATTGAGAACTATATCGCCTGTGGGAACACCGACGAAACCCTAGCCTCCCTCATGCAGGAACAGATTCTGCGCTATACCAACTCATTCTCGGTCGAATACCTCGAGTATCTTTCCTGCTTGCGAGAAATCCGTCAAAAAGTGACCGATTTGCAACGGCGATATTCCAGCCGCGGTATTGAATTTCAAATCATGGGTGCCGAACCCTGGCCGCCGTTTAGCGACCAGGAAAGGCGAACAATGCCGCGGGAGGAACTCAGAAAACAAGCTTTCGTCTGGGCCGCCTACCAACGGGATATCCTCATTTCTGGTTTGATTGATAAGTTTCTCAAAGATCATCCTGATTACAAAGCACTCGTCTTCTACGGCACAGCGCACTTGCTACGGGATGAGACTGACAAGGCCAAAGCGATGGGCTCCCCAGAGCCTGAGGTCAGAGGCTACTTTCTCGCTCACTATCTCGATTCCCTTTACGGTCGTGACCAAGTAGCAATTTTCCGGTCTCCGATCCCAGATGGTGTTCCGCGCCCTACAGGTGTGTCTCGGTCTGTGGTTGCACTGAAAATGCAAGACGCTTCTCCAGACTTTGTCTTCGACCCCGATCCGGCCTTGACGACATTTTTTCCGATCTTCTTCTGTCCTACCCAAAGGACGCTCAAGATTCTGCAGGAGACGCTCAGCGAACACAGCGACATAAGGACACTCAGAGACGCAGACCTGTCCTACGGATCAGCCGTCTACCTCTACAACCTGCTCAAACACTCGTACCTCAACAGTATGCCCAATAAGAGCACGCTCATTGATTCCATACTTACGTACATGAGGGTGCGTGACAGTTCTGGGACTGCCTTGAGGCGAGTCTCTCAGATATCCCGTGCTTTGTCGAAAGACTTCAACACGATAGAGAACTGCCAATCACTCGAAAAGTGGATTTCTGTCATTCCCTTAGAGGACACAGTGGCCTATCGTGCAACTCTTCAACGATTCTTGCGCACGCTGCCGTTTCCCGTGACAGGTCCGGACATGGCTACCGATCTTGAGGAAAGGAGTATCCCGCCCGAGCAGCAATTACTCAAAAGAAAAGCGGCTTTCGTCACAGAGCTCATGCGGAGTCTGTATTGGCTGGGCACAACGGAGGAGTGGGAAGAAGCACAGCATTATCTTGCCACGTCAACTGGGCGTGGCAGTTGACATTCCCGTGCTAGAGGTTCGGCCGCCAACTGCAACCAACAGAACCAATCACACTTATATAGAAAGGAGGGTATCGCGTATGGCTACCATCGAGAAGGGTTTTGCCCGAGGCAAAAAGTTTGATATACGTTATAGTGCTCACTCAACGGCGGGCTCGCTGCCTTAGCTGGTATGCGTCATTCGCCACATTGAAGCGATTCGCATGCTCCACACATCATAGGAGGACAACCCATTGTGGGCAGCATAGAGGAATTCAAGAGAGAGGCCTGGAGTCTGCATCCGATACTGGATGTGCCAACTCTCTATCCGCCAGCGGTGTTGTTCAGCGTCCTTGATTCAGACCCACGTCCGAGGTACAGGGACCAATTGAACAAGATGCGAGAGAAATCCCGTGAACAAGTGTCCGATTCCGATTCGCCTTTGGACGCTCGGCTCATGCGACAGAGCCAATTATCTGTTGCATGGGACTCGGTGTTCCACGAGGTTCCAGGAGACAGGATAGCATTACTCTTTCAGAATCAGGAACGCCCAGGGAGCCAACAAGGCCCGCCTAAAGAGTCTGGATCCGTTGGACCCGCGTACGCGGTCATGATCAAGTCAAACGCACCACCAGGGACCAAATGGCTCGCGACCCGATCTACCCGGTTCAAGGGCCAACTAGTGTGTTGGTGCATACCGGTAGAACTCGAAATGGGCAAGACCACAGATGTGTCATTGACCATGCAAAACATGATCTTTCTTGAATCTGAGTGATCATCCTATGCGCCCGTGGAGCTTGTCAAGTGACCGCGCCAGACCTTATGTGCCTTTGCCGTCACAACAGGAGATTTAAATGAATCGAAGAAGCATTGCTGTATTGGTTTTGTCATTCTTGTTCGTTTATTGTGGCTGTCACGACAATGGGGTCGATGAGGCCACGGCGCCAACGTGGAGTCAGGTCAACACCGGATTTTGGAATCCGAATGTCAATTCCATCAATATCACGTCGCTCTTCGCTAACGGATCGAATCTTTTTGCAGGAACAGACAGTGGCGTGTATCTTTCCACCAATCAAGGTGCAAATTGGAGTCCCCGCAACACCGGCTTACCTCAGGGTTCTATCCGATGTTTTGCCGCAAGCGGCTCTGTTCTTATCGCCGGTGGTGACCGGGGCGCATTCTCGTCGACCAACAACGGAGCGAATTGGACAGCAATCAACAACGGTCTTCCACCCGGCTGGACCGTTTTCGCGCTGACCTTCCTTGGATCTGGCCTTCTTGCCGGTACAGAAGTTGGCATTTACCGTTCGACAAACAACGGATCGAATTGGGAGACTTCAAACAGCGGACTCAGTACCCTAACGCGGGTCAGTGCATTTCAGGTGAACGCAACCAAGCTCTTCGCCGGAGGATATGTCGGGGCTATCGTCTCGACCGATCAGGGCCATAATTGGGCACCATCGGATAGTGGTCTTACAGGCGGCTACATATATGTCACCTCCTTTACTGTAAGCGGCACGAATATTTTCGCCGGACTATACACCAGGGGCGTTTATCTTTCAGCGGACAATGGTATCGTCTGGAGTCCTAACAAAAATGGCATGACCAATCTGGGGGTGACATCACTGGCGGTCTCTGGAACACGGCTTTTTGCAGGAACTGTTGGTGGTGTCTTTGTTTCAACGAACAACGGTTTCAGTTGGACAAGTATTGGCCTGACTGAACCCACAGGTGGCGTTCAATCGCTCGCGATCAGTGGGTCGTACCTCTTTGCGGGCACATAGGGCCTCAATGGCGGTGTTTGGAGGTACCTGTTGCAGTAGGACGAAGTTGTGATGGCAAATGCACATAATAGGCGGCACCACGGACCCGAAGGGTCGGAGTAAACTGGCACCATTGGACGTGTTTCGCATAGTACATCATTAGCCACTCGGAGTGGGGGTACAACACGTGGATGTGAGGGAATCTGCAGCAGAATTCTATGACCTTGATCCTCACGCGCCGAACGATCTACCATTCTATATGGCCCTTCTGCCGTCTCATGACCTTAGAATACTTGAACTCGGATGCGGCACCGGGCGGATACTGGTACCCTTGGCGTCAGCATGTGCCAAGATAGTCGGGATCGACTCCTCGCCCGCGATGATTCAAATCTGCAAGAAGAAGCTACGGGGAGCAAATGTCGATGCACGAAGGGCAGACATACGGGTAGCGGACATCGCCGACTTCTCATTGAAAGACACATTCGACCTGATCATTGCACCGTTTCGGGTCTTTCAGAACCTCTCTAAAATGCGGCAGGTCGCCGGTATGCTTAAATGCGTGCAACGCCACCTGAAACCCGACGCGAGGTGCATACTAACCGCCTTCAGACCCTATGCAGAATGGCCTGTGATCGAAAAGAACTGGCAATCTTCTGCAGAGACTCTTGAGTGGGAAGTGCCATATCAAGGCAGTACGCTTCGGCGTTATTGCCAAAACTACCGTCTGGACCCAAGGGAACACATTCTCTATCCGCGGCTTGTCTACCGCCTCCAAAGGGGTGGTAAACAAGAGGAAGTGGCGGTCTTGTCGATACCCATGAAGTGCTACTACCCGCAAGAGATGCTGGAGTTGATTGAGAAGAATGGATTTCGCATCCTCCACTCATACGGCGGGTACGCTGGCGAAGCCTACGGGCAAGGACCGGAACTGATCGTTGAGTTCGAAAAAGTGCTCAGTCAACATGTCGTTGGAACCGAAAAGCTTCAGATGTGCAACGTCGGCCCGACGGCACTTAACACCTGTGGCCACGACGCCCGCCAAAAGGTACAGCAGACTCTCAACTCCGCTCACCCAGAACCGAGGATTCTCCTATGACGCATCATCTTTTCGTGGTTCTCGTTGCAGCACTGGTATCGTTGTCATGCAGTGACAACGGAACAGCCCCCGATGCCCGGCGATTCAACGCGAGTCTGAAGTTTGGCGTCAATGCGCGCAACGAGCTCAATACGTTCCAAGACACCTTCACCAAGGACTTGATTCTTGATGGGAGCGTGACGACCCGCCTGGTCCTCTCGCAGGCGGACCTCGACAGCCTTGAAGCGAGATTTCTGAGTATCGACATCTTCAGCTATCCTGACACATTTGTAGCACAGCACACCGACACGGTGGCCGTGGTGACGCCTCACACGACCTATATTTTGAAGCTCACACGTGATGACCGGCAGAAGGTGCTCTATTGGGAGGATGCGCTGATCTCGTCAGATCCTCGATCGACAGACCTTCGGAGCATGTTTGACTTTGTCCGTACACTCGTTGAAGGAAAACCGGAATACAAGAGCCTGCCACCAGCGCGCGGATCGTATTTGTGAGCGGCACAGCGCAGTGCGGCCAGAGAAGGGAGAGTTCTTCAGCGGCAGACTAGTTCTTCAGCCAACAGGCACGCTGTCACAAATCATGTCTGTTTGAAAGGAGGTTCCTTTCATGCAACTCAAGAAAGTCGCTGTTGACGGGACAATTGCGGGACTTGCAATGGGATGCTTCCTGTTCCTCGGAGGGGCGGTTCTGTCACGGATTGTCTATGGACCTCAATTCGCGCCCCCAGGCAAATTCACCCCTGAGCAACTGAATGCATTCTACTTTGTGTGGACGAAACTGGTCATCGGTTGGGTCTTCGGCATTCTGTTCGCTGTCGCCTATGAATTACTTCCGTTGTCGAAGAGGTTGACAGGAGCCATCGACGGCATGAAGTATGCATTTTCATTCTGGGGGCTCATCACGCTCTGGAACCTGTCGCATCCTGTTGTCTACGGGTCGGTCAATGTTCCTGATCAGACATTCTGGATACTCTATCAGTTGGTCGGGTTCCTTGGCTTTAGTGCGGTGCTCGGTCACCTTCACAGGAGAAGCGCTAGGAAGGGCCTTCTAACGGTAGAAGGCGTACCCTGATGCACTCAGGAACCAGTTCTTGCATAATGGAACATATAAACAATACTAAGGCGTAACTATTTATCGAATGCTCATTCGTAATTGAGATCGTTGTCTTGACAATTCTAACAAAGTTTATTTGTATGTTTGTAAAATTTCTACAGGTGAAGAAGAATCCGAATGTATGCGTATGCTCGGAGAATCCCGTGACCGGGGGGTGTACGACTCCCCGTAGAGTCAGTCGTGCGTTACTCGTGGTCAGCGCTATCGCCCTTCTGGTTTTCTTGCCGTTGGCTGCAGTAGTACTGTTCCGGGGAAACGCATTGGGTTTCGCTATTGCTCTCTTCGGTTCGGGGCTCTCCCTGGGTCCATTTCTCGCCGGCTACGCCTTTGCCCGCGCTGACCGCAAACAGTGGTGGCGGTGGCTCGTCCTGACCACCGGTGGATTAGGAATTCTTATGTTCTCATTGGTTGATGCCGTCAACCTCGACTTGGACGGCTTCTTCGAGCTCCTGATCCTGGGAACATTAGGCCCTGCTATCGGTCACACGATGATGACCACTGTCGTTGGGCCGCTCATTTTTGGCCGAGGTCTGTGTGGATGGGGGTGTTGGCGTGCGATGGTGCTCGAGCGTCTTCCCGTCGGCAAGGGCTCGGGTCGGCGCAAGGGTGTTTGGGTTTTGACACCGCTTGTCGGTGTGGCCGTCAGTGTTGGGGCCGCAGCTCTCTTCGCGTTGGTGTTTGACTTCCGGCTCGACGGAGCCCCCGGACACATGCGGGCCAACAGCGTGTGGCGCGTCGCTGCCGGCGTTGCCGTTTACTATGCGGCAGCTATTGCGCTGGCACTGGCTCTGCACGACCAACGCGCGTTCTGCAAATACCTTTGTCCAACCGGGTTCATTCTGCGTTGGACGAGCCGCCCGGCGCTTCTCCATATCACCGCCCACGCCGAGGCGTGTACCGGATGTGAAGCGTGCACGAAAGTCTGTCCGATGGACATTCCCGTGGCTGCGCGTGTGAAAATGGGCGCACGCATTAGCAAAGGCGATTGCATCCTCTGTCAACGTTGCGTTGTGAGCTGTCCGGCCGGAGCTCTGAAAACGAGTTTCAAAAAGTAATTGTCAGCCAACGGTGGAGGGACGAAAGCCGGTGGGTGAACCTGCCTGCCGGAGGCAGGCTCGCAACAGCGGTTTGCCTGAACGTTATGCGCCATGTGCCGCGCAGAGATTATGAAAACTCCAAACCCTGATTTCTCAGTCATCTTCACCAGACTAAGGGCAATCCTGGAGGAGCACGCCTCCAAGTTCTGCGTCTCCATCGACGAGGCGGATCATTACTGCCTGGAAATCGCATTCAGCAAAAAATGCAAGAAGTCGTTCCCGGTAGCGTGGGTGAAGGTCTCGAAATCCTATGTGAGCTTTCACTACATGGATCTCTTTGAGGAACTTCGCGGGCTCACGAGTGAAGGGTTCGGACTCTCAAAGAAGATGGGCGTCGTGTGAGCAATCCAATCCTAGCGGAAGACAGCTGGTTTGAAGAGAAACATAAGGAGTTACAGACCCCTGGCTTCGCTGTCGCCCGTGTCATCAGAGTCGACAAAGACCGTTATCTCGTTCGGAATGAGCACAATGAAGTTGATCAAGGGATCAGACAATACGAGGGAGCTATGGTCCATCCATTGGTTACACAGTTGCACTTCACCCGCAGTGAGTTCGCACGCTGTTTTGAGGGAATCACTCCGGAGGATGCGTGTCGTCGCGTGGAGCCGATGAACTGTCTGAGTTGGACCGTCGGTCATTTGGCACTGCAGGAACACAACCTCTGGATACAATTGGCTCAGGGTCGCAACATTGCCCCTGACCTGCGTGAGCTTGTTGGGACTCGCCAACCGGCAAGTACTCCACCCTGGAGCGAAATGTGGGAGCTCTGGCACACCATTACCAGGGAAGCGGACGTGTACTTGCTCAGGTTGCAGCCGGAGAATCTGAAGGACCACCTTATGTGGGAGGGCAAACCCAGGCCCGAGGATGCAGGGACTCTCCTGCTGAGAAACATCTACCATTATTGGTTTCATCTTGGCAAGGCGCACTCGATCCGCCAAATGCTAGGACATGTCGACCTTCCGGTGTATGTCGGCAACATGGCCACCGTGCGTCATACGCTCCAGGAAAAGGATGAATGAATTCCGACAGAAGGAATGCCATCGTTGGTCTTGTACTGGTCGACCCGATCTTGAAGAATCCTGATGATGTTCTCAATGGACCTACCAGCGAAAACCAGATTGCGCTGTGGGCGTTTTTCGAATTGGTCACCGCCGCTGCGGTTCTGGAACTGTCCGGGATCATCGCCCAGCTTTCGGCCTGGGGTGTGATTCTGGCACTCCCGGTGGCGACCTTTGAAATCAGTTGTGCAGTTTACCTGCTCGCCCGCGGTTTCAGGCCAGCTGCGCTTGCTGAATCGGCAAACCGAGCATAAAGGAGAAGTCTGATGAAGCTCAACTTTTTTTTGTACTGTCTCGTTTTCATGACGCTGGTGCCATCATGCAAAACGCAACCGCAGGTAACCGAACCCCTCTCTGCGAGTCTCAGCGGCAGCAGATGGCAGCTCATGCGGATCGATACCGTCGGTGGCTCAATATCGCTCAATCACGCAGACACGGTTTTCCTCTGGTTCAACGACGACCACCGCATTTCCGGTGAATCTCATGGCTTGTGTGGAAATACCTATTTTGGTATTTATTCCATCTCGACTGCCGATTCAATTCACATGGATTCTCTCGTCAGTACAAAGATAGCCTGCACGAACAGTCGGTATTGGCATTATTACACCGCACTCATGAACGTAGAAGGGTATCACCGAACCGGCATGCAGTTGATACTTCGCGTTGATCAAAGATCTCAAACGCTGGTTTTTCGACCGGTCCAGTGAACGGCGCACGTTCACTAACATCCCGCGCAACGCCGCTCGCAGGTTTGGCGGCAACCATAAAAAGGACAAACAGAGACAATGAGAAAAGTAGTTTTATACCTGCACATGTCCCTTGACAATGTAGTTTCTGACCCTGACAAGTGGATGCTCATGAATGACGACATTCTGAAATCTGCCATGGAACATTACGAGCAGATAGATACAGTAATTTTTGGGAGCCGTACATACCCCTTCCTGGCGGACTACTGGCCAAATGCCGAACAGAACTCCGCTTCTGAGGCTGAACGAAAGTTTGCCAGAAAAATCAATCAAATAAAGAAAATCGTCCTATCCCGCTCATTCGTTGACCTTACGTGGAGCAATTCAGCGTTGCTAAATTTTACCGACGTTGATTCACTTTCGAAATCACTGAACCACTTAAAAGAACTAGAAGGGAAGAATATCTCGGTTGAAAGCGGTATTGGCATTTGGAAAATGTTTTTAGAACATTCCCTTTTTGACGAACTCCTGATGTCTATCCATCCTGTTATTGTGGGTCAAGGCGTTACATTGTTTTCTGATATTGAGAACAAATATGAACTGGTTCTAAAAAGCTCCAAACATTTTAGCAACGGAGTTATTGAATTGCATTATTCCAGAGGGACAACCCATGGGACAAACACTGGAGCAGAATCTTGAAAAGTGAATTGGGAGATCATGGTGAATTGTACAGATGACGTTCTCGAGCAACCAAGAGTCATTAATGAATATAACGACTTCATGGTCTCCGTTTTTGAAGAACAAGGCACGCACGCCCGAAGTGCCGTCGGAATAAATACTCTACCAATGAACATTGCAGCAGAAGTAGAAGCTATTGTACAGTTTACGCAGCGCAAAGGGCGTTCTTAAAACGGAAATCGGCCCGCGAAAAGACAAGGCGTGGCGGTTTGCCTGAACGTCAGCTGCACCTGTATCAGACGTATTGTGGCAAAACAAAAAACTGATGACCTATGGCAGAAGAAAACGTCAACTCGAGACTGGAAACTTTTTGCGACGGAGTATTTGCAATAGCGCTCACCTTATTGATTATCGACATCAAAATTCCATCGTCAGCAACCATCAACACCACCGCTGATTTTTGGCTTGCCCTTAAGCATATTGCTCCATCCATATTTGCTTTTCTTCTGAGTTTCGCCATCATCCTCATAACCTGGGTCAATCATCACAACGGTTTCAAACTGGTAAATGGATCAACAGCCTCATTTATGTATGCAAACGGCTTTTTGTTGCTCGCCGTTGTTGCAATCCCATTCCCCACCTCCTTGCTGGGGGAGTATCTTTTTACGGATCATTCCGCACCTGCGGTAATTCTCTATGAGTCTGTTATGGCACTTCTGGCTATTGGCTGGATCTTAATAACCAGCGTGGCCATGAGAAATCAGTTGGCTAAAAATGAAACATCAGCTTTGACAATTCGTCGAAACAATCGATATGGATATTTCGCGTTGGCACTCTATTCTCTCTGTGCGGTTTTAGCGGTCTGGTTTCCCGTTGTCATTGCCATCATTACTACCATTATCTGGATGTTCTGGTTGGTGGCCGGCATTAGGATTAAGCAGTGATAAGCGTTGGAGGGTATTATTGAGCATGAAACGGCGTTGTCCCTGGTCGTCGAGCGATCCTCTGTATATCGCGTACCATGATCATGAATGGGGGGTGCCTGTGCACGACGATCGGAAATTGTTTGAAATGCTGATCCTCGAAGGTGCACAAGCCGGCCTGAGTTGGCTCACGATACTTAAGAAACGGGAAAACTACCGCAAAGCGTTCGATAATTTCGACGCAAAGAAGATCGTCCGTTACCGCAGGAAAAAGGTAAGGGAACTGCTGAGCAACGAAGGCATTGTGCGGAATCGCCTGAAGGTCGAAGCGGCAATCCGGAACGCGAGGGCATTTCTGGCGATTCAGAGGGAATTCGGTTCGTTCGACAAGTACATTTGGCAATTCGTCGGCGGAAGGCCGAAGCTCAATCGGTGGGAATCATTGCGAGAGATCCCTCCGAAAACATTGGAATCCGATAGCATGAGCAAAGACTTGAAGCAGCGGGGATTCACATTTGTTGGCTCGACGATTTGCTACGCCTTCATGCAGGCTACCGGCATGGTAAACGACCATGTGCTGGGATGTTTCCGATACAAGATTCGAACGCGGTGAGCCAAGAGGAGTTCAGGCATTGTCATCTCCGCAAACATCATCATGGGGTTCCCATGGCTCCGAGGGATTGCCGGCACCGCGACATGGATTCCCGGATCCCCGCTTCGGTCGACCGAATGAGCAGATGTGGTGCCGCTACGAAATCATTTGTCGCGCTCGGGACAAGCTGATCGGCCCACCAATTGAGAGGAGAATCGCGGAATGAGAACCAAAGTCTTCATAGGAACAAGCCTCGACGGTTTCATCGCGAGGGAAAATGGAGACATCGACTGGCTGGTGAAGTTTGCGGTTCCCGAGGTCAACGCTGGCTACGAGGAATTCATGAAGAGTATTGATGCCATTGTCATCGGAAGAGGGACGTTTGAGACGGTTCTCACTTTTCCTTCGTGGCCTTACGAGCAGAAAGTTTTCGTGCTAAGCACCACGATTAAGCAGCTTCAAGATGGGGTGAGAGATAAAGCTACCGTTCTTTCAATGAAGCCCAGAGAACTGCTCACCTATCTTTCTGCCCAGGGCTTTTCGAATGTCTATGTTGACGGCGGAAAAGTGATACAAGACTTTCTCAGGGAAGACTGCATCGACGAACTCATTATTACGAGGACGCCTACTCTCATAGGAAGTGGCATCCCACTCTTCGGATATCTTGGGAGTGATCTGAAACTCAAACATCGTGGCACCCATGTGTATTCCAACGGGTTGATAAGAAGCCACTATGAAAGAGACCGGGAATGATGGTCTGATCCGTGAGGCTCCGGCATTTGCGTGCCACCCCAAAATTTCACGACATTAGATGATGGATCGTTGAGCAAATATTTCATCGATTGTTCGCGCTTGAAGCAGCCAGGGAAGTGAAAGCTGGGAATGGCGGAGGTGTGCAGGCTCTCGCAGCAGCTCGTGAAGGCAGATCCGCCCCGGCACGATTTGCCGCTCGCACCGTTCAGCTTTTCTGTAGTCCGAACGCAGAAACCGAGCGATGCGAGCATGATCTCAAACTACAACCACAAGGGGTAGCATGAAAAGTTTCCTGGCATTACTCTTGATCAGCGGACTGAGCTTTGACACAAGCTTCTGTCAAATCACATCCGCTCCGGATTGTTTCACCATACTCGTCGGCAAAAATGCGTCAACGGATGGATCGGTTCTTGTCGCGCACAACGAGGATGATCTGAACGATCACAATTTTGTCGACCTGCACAAAGTGCCTCGGATACAACATCAAGCCGGCGAAAAGCAAATATTCCTGAACAACGCAGACTCTCTTGATGAAGCGGAAGAGACATTCGGCTACTTCTGGATCACCGGATCAAGATACGCCGAAGAACAATATGTGAACGAGTGTGGCGTTGCGATTACGTCGAACAGCAGCCAATCAAGAGTGCTGATCGGCAACGGCAGGATCGATCACAACCTTCGCAGAATTGTCATTGAAAGGGCCCGGACGGCAAGGGAAGCCGTCAGAATTGCAGGTTGGATCGTGGAGAGGTTCGGCTATGCCAGTTCCGGAAGGGTGTATTCCATTGCCGATCCAAATGAAGCCTGGGTCTTTGAAGTGGCGAATGGCAAACACTGGATCGCAGAACGGGTCCCTGACGACGAAGTCGCGATCATACCTAACTATTATGTAATCGATGATTTCCACAAAGCGGACACGGCGAACTTCCTCTCCTCGCCGGGCCTTATCCAATATGCCATAGCGAACGGCTGGTATGATCCGCAAAAGGACACGTCATTCAACTTCAGAAGAGTCTATTGCCACAGGAACAGATTTGACGCGATCTGGAATATTGCACGCAAGTGGGCAATTCTCAACCAGTTTTCCGAAAAGCCATATGACTTCTATGCCGATTTCCCTTTTTCCATCAAGCCTAAACACAAAATAGATATTCAGGCGCTTATGAATGCACTGGAGGATCATTACGAAAACAGTGCGTTTGCAAATAATCCTCCGGCCGGCAACGGATCACCACACCACCAGAGCGGGCTTGGCGTCAAAGATACTCTTACAGTCTGCAATCTCTATAACGATTATGGCTGCATTACCCAGCTGCGAAACTGGCTGCCTGCCGGGATTGGCAACATTATCTGGATCGCGCCACGATACCCCTGTATTCAGCCTTTTATTCCATGGTATTATGGTATTAACGGAATATCGTCTCATTACGAAAAAGCTACGTATAAGGAAGCACTGGAAAACTACAACAATAAAAACAGAAACTATATCGAACTGTACCCTGGCCACGCTTGCTGGGTTTTTGACGACTTTGCCAACAGGGTAGACAGCTGCTATGGTAAAGAGATACAGTCGTTACGAGAATGGAAGGGCGACTTTCAAATAGCTATCTCTAGGATAGTTAAAGAGAAGGAACGTGAAATAGTCAACATGTATGCGTCAGACCCCGGTAAGGCGCTGCAGATGGTAACCGATGTGAGCAATGGTTTTGCAGAACAAGCTTTGCGTGAAACAAGAGAGAAGTTGCTGAAAATGAAAACCAGCAGCCGGTGAGGAGTTGTTGTGTGGATGCACTGAGGTGCCACACGGGTGTACGGAACCGGGCAACGCAGGGACCATCAAGCCGTCAATCTCAGCTCGTGAAGCTCGAGCAATGAGAACTTATGAACAGTCTCCAGTCTGACCTTGTCAATATCTTAGCAGGATTCCTTTTTTGCGCAGCGGGGTTGCTTGCGGCCGCGATTTCCCTTTTCCGACTGAAGAACAGGGATTTCACGCTCCTCAACTTTGGACTCTTCGGCTTTCTGTACGGCTTACGAAAGCTGGTCGAAACGCCAACAATGGAAACACTGGTAAGCTTTCCTTTCACCTTCCCATATTTTCACGGGCTGCTAACATACGCTCTCGTGATTCCATTTTCGGCCTTTCTGGTCAACATCTTTGGTGGCGGCCTTTACAACTCAATGCTTTGGGTATTCTGGTCCACGATCGTCTACGCTCTCGGCGCCATGGCATGCGATCTTTTGCGTCCGGGACCGATCGTGGAAGTCGCAATCTACCGGCCCCTGGTCGTTCTGTGGGCCTTTGTATGGATCGTGAATCTCATTGTCTCCCGGAAAAAGCGAGACATTGAATTGCGAATCCTACAGGGTGTTTTCCTGGCTACTCTTAGCTTCGTGCTCATAGATCAGCTCATCAGCATGAACGTCTTGTCGTGGGGATTTCGGCTGGAGCAGCCTGGTTTCGCTGTGTTGTTTTTCGGTTTGGGATTTGTTGCCGTACATCATTTCTTTGTCAACGAGCAAAGGCTCTACGCTGTTGAACAGGAAATTGAAATCGCCAGGCGGATCCAGGAGTCGAATCTCCCGGCAAAACTTCTTTTGCCGAAAGGTATTGACGTTGCTGCCAGATACGTGCCGATGTCAACTGTTGCCGGAGACTTCTACGACATTCAGGCAAACGACGAGGCGGGTGTTGGCATAGTGATCGCGGATGTGTCCGGTCATGGCATCGGTGCCGCGCTTATCGGCTCAATGCTGAAGGTTTGTTTTGCATCGCAGGTCCCGCGCATCGCCGATCCGGCGCACGTCCTCACAGAGATAAACCGCATCCTTCACGGGAGGATTGAAAGCTCGTTTGTTACGGCCTGCGCGGTATTTATTGATTTCAAGAACGGGGTGCTCCGCTATTCCATTGCAGGACACCCGCCTCCCATCCTGTGGAGAAAATCAGGGTCGGAGAGTATCAGGCTCACGCATGCGGGAACGCTCTTAGGTCCGTTTCCGGACCTTGTGTACGAAAACGAAGAGCTGCGCCTTGCGAAGGGGGATCGGTTGATTCTTTATACCGATGGGCTCGTAGAAACGAGAAGCAAGACCGGGGAATTCTTCGGGGATGACCGCCTTGAGGCGGTCGTCAGAGCGCATGCAGAGGATTCCCCGGAGCTTTCTGCTGATCAAATCATAGCGCAGGTCGTCCGTTGGTCGGGCCGTTCAGCAGGAAAGTCATTGGACGACGATCTGACGCTGCTTGTCGCGGACGTTCTTGCCGAAGCTCAGGCACCCGTACCCACGGCTGTATAAGGAACGGGTATCACATACAACAGAGGATCATCGGTGGCACGGTGGCGTGTGTGCATTCGATAAGCGCAGCGCCACCCAGTCATAGGTCCTGACCCGAGGCATGTCAGGACGACCGGGAACGTTGAATATTTGACGATGAATGTCGAAGGCAGGAGGGAGGGGATCCGGCAAGAGCTCGTTGGAACTAACCCACCAGGGAATCGTATACTAGGGGCGGGGAAAACAGCACGACGGATTGTCTCATTTCCAGGAAATCAAGAACAGGAGCGTACAGTGAACAATGTGATCAAATTCGGTGAAACCGTTGAAGGATACACCATTCCCGTTCTCAATGAACGAGAAATACGAGCGGCGGCGGGATTACTTTTTCTGGTTATGCTCATTGCTTTGATGCTGATTTTGTTCAAATCAGAGTTCCTGATGATCAAGTATGTTATCGTTGCGTTCCTGACAGACTTCATCATCCGCGTCTTTGTCAATCCCCGGTTTTCTCCAACATTGATCCTCGGGCGGTTGATCGTCAGCAGTCAAGTCCCCGAATACGTCGGTGCTCCACAGAAGATGTTCGCCTGGGCTATTGGCCTGGTGCTCTCGGCCATCATGTTCATCCTTATGGTGGCTGTAAATTCATTCAGCCCGATTACAGGCATCATCTGCCTTATCTGCCTGGTATTCCTCTTCTTCGAATCGGCGTTTGGCATTTGTCTCGGATGCAAATTCTATCCGCTGTTCTTCAAAGCGAAAGCTCAGCACTGCCCCGGGGAAACGTGCGAGGTGAAATCAAAACAAGACATTCAGAAGACATCCTGGGCCCAGAGACTCATTCTTCTGGGTTTTGCCGCATACATCTTCCTTGCAGTGCTTCTCCTGAATGATAGTTTTGCGAGGAAGCCGTATGATCTCTTTGGGATAACGGGGTCCGCAGAATCCCGGTGAATGTGCAATATTGAATCATGAAGGGTTTGCCGTGGATGTTTCACCTGTTACCGATCCGAGGCTCCTCCCATTCTCTCGTTGTAAGAGAGGGGTAGGAGAGTCCTCGCAGTGAATATCGAATATCCAATCTCCAACGTCGAAGGAGAGGAAAGTCCACACATGAAGGCTCATGCATACCGCTCCGGATGTTTGTTCCTAGCATTATTCTCCATTCCCTTCCACTTGATGTCATCTCAGACTTCCGTTGACTCCGACCTTCTGGCGGAGATACAGAAGATCAAGGCTATTGATAATCATGCACACGCCTTGCCAGCTCAAAGCTCCGATCCGGCTCAGGTGGAACAGCCCAATCCGCTCGGCAAGACTCCGTTTGCCTACCCCGTGAGACTCCTTGTCACGAATCCCGAATATGTCGACGCATGGCGTGCACTTTATGGTTATAAACACCTCGACCTGACTGCGGAGCACGCTCGGGAGGCGCTTACGGACAAGCTGTATCTGATGCAAGAGAAGGGAACCGATTATCCATCCTGGGTGCTTGACCAGGCAGGCACAGAAGCTGTTCTGGTCAACATGCCATCGCTTGGACCAGGTCAGAACGCCCCGCGTTTCCTCTGGGTCCCGCGGGCTGACGGCTTTCTCTTCCCGTTTGGCGGCGATGATCAGCGGATCACGTGGTTTCGAAAAGAGGTCGGACTCGACAGCCAGCCAACCAACATGAATGAGTACCTGAAGACTATACGCGCCCGGCTCGATCAATGGCAAAAGGGAGGAACGGTCGCGGTCAAGTTCGCAATTGCCTACGTCCGGCCCCTCGATTTCGCCGGGGTCCCGAATGCAGAGGTTCGTCGTATTTTCGAACGCCATCGTCAGAAGAGAACACTGTCTGCTCGCGACAACAAAACCCTGCAGAATTTCCTGTTTCGTTTCATAGCCCGTGAAGCAGGGCGGCGGGGGCTCGTCGTGCAAATGCACACGGGAATCGGGGCGGAACCGTATTTCAATATCAGTGGATCCAATCCGATGCTGCTGGAACCGGCGTTCAATGACACTGCGCTGCAGCAAACGACATTCGTCATGCTTCACGGGGGATGGCCCTTCGAACGTGAAGCAGGAGCGATGCTGATGAAGCCCAACGTGTACGCCGACTTTTCAGCACAGCTGTTCTTGCGCTCGACGGAAGCAGTGAGCCAGACTCTGCGTGCATGGCTGGAGTGGTATCCGGAAAAAATCCTCTTTGGCACCGATGCGTACTCCGAGGATACCCCCCTCGCGAACTGGGAGGAAAAGCTCTGGCTCGGCACCAGGACGGCACGGCAGGCGCTCGCGCTTGCCCTCACGCAGATGATGAAGGCCGGGCAAATATCGCGGCCGCGTGCCGGGGAACTGGCACGCATGGTCCTGCACGACAACGCCGCGAAGCTTTACGGGCTTGAGAAGCACTGAACCATCCGTGAAGTGCGACAGCTCTCTGGGCGTCCGCGCCCCGTCAATGGTGCGAAGGCTTGCTGTGGAAGAATCTGGGGAACATCACGAAGTACCTCTTCACAATCTCTCATCATCATCTCAGAGGAAAGGATTCGCCATGACAAAACCTTGGAGTAACGCTACGCTTGTTGGTTGTGGCCTAGCTCTTCTAGCGCTTCACTGCAACCAGTCTGCCCCGGATACTCGCGCTGCGGACGAGGCAGTCATCCGAGGCATTAATCAGACCTGGTTCAAAGCCTACAATGCTGGTGACGTCAAAAGCATCGTTGCCCTCTATGCGGACGATGCAGTGGTCAACGGTCCGGGGGTGCCTGCAGCCCGTGGTCAGGCGGCGATCAGCGAATTCTTTACCAAGGACATCGCCGCCGCAGCCGGAATGAGTACCAATCCGGTCACACCGACCGATGTCGCTGTTTCAGGCGATCTCGGCTGGGAGTGGGGGACCTTCACGCTGACGGACAAGTCGGGCAGTACCGTCGACAGGGGTAAGTACGTGACGGTGTTCGCAAAAAAGGACGGGAAATGGCTTATTACCCGTGATATCTGGAACTCCGACGGGCCGATGCCGGGATCAAAATAGACAACACGACGTTTGTCAGCATCACGAACGCCGGCTTCAGCGGCAGCACGGACGAGATCATGAAACAGGCGCTGGATTCAACCGAAGGTTTCACGCTGGTGCTTTGCGGACTGAAGGCGTATCTTGAGCATAATGTCTTCTTGAATCTCATAGCGGACCGTTTTCCGGATGCGCAAAAGCAACAGGAGGAACAAGGCTAGGTAAATATGCATAAAGTAGAATCCGTCGATGATTACATCCGTGGCTTTCCCAAATCCACGCAGAAGCTTCTGCAGCAAATGCGCCGCACCATTCGCAAAGCTGCACCGGCGGCGCAAGAAAGAATCAGCTACCAGATGCCCGCCTCCTACCTCAATCGGAATCTGGTCTACTTCGCGGCGTATGAACGTCATATTGGTTTCTATCCTACCTCATCCCCCATGAAGGCATTCAAGAAAGAACTCTCTGGGTACGAAACATCGAAGGGGACGGTCCGATTTCCCATCGATCAACCCCTTCCCCTTGCCCTGATAGGAAGAATCGTTCGGTTCCGGGTCGCCGAAGTCAACCCCTTTCAAAAACTGGCTGCACCCGCTCAGCGCGCGCTGACACATGCCGGTATTACGTCGGTGAAAAAGCTCTCGAGGGCCACAGAGGGTCAGCTCTCCCGTCTTCACGGCATTGGGCCCGATGCGCTCAGAACACTGCGGACCATGTTGCGCACGAGCGGACTGAAGTTCAAAGGGAAAGGGAAGAACATCACCTAGCTCCACAGCGACATACAGGGATGGTCCATGGAAGCTGAAAGAAACCGTGTTTGTCCCGTCGAGCTGGCAGACTCGCTCGATAGCAGAATCCGACGATGGCTCCAGAACCCGCAAAAGATTCTTGCGCCTTACGTGAAGGAAGGGATGAAGGTTCTCGACCTGGGGTGTGGCCCGGGGTTTTTCTCGATCGAAATCGCAACGATGGTGGGCAAAAGCGGGAAAGTGTTCACGGCGGACCTGCAGGATGGAATGCTGCAGAAGGTCCGCGACAAGATTCACGGGACGGAACTGGAGGAGAGAATTCAACTCGTGAAATGCGACAAGGACAGCATTAACATACATGATCCCGTTGACCTGATCCTGGCCTTCTATATGGTTCACGAGGTTCCCGACAAGAGATCTCTCTTCAAGCAGCTGAAGGGCATCCTGAATGACAAAGGGCAACTCCTGCTTGTGGAGCCGAAACTCTTCCACGTGTCTCGGGAAGAATTTGCGGCTACGTTGAAGCTTGCCGAAGAGAATGGATTCAAAGTCGGCCAGGGTCCAAGGTTGCCATTCAGCTGGTCGGCACTATTACGGCCCTGAACAAGTGTCTCACAACGAACGATTCACCATCAACAGGAACTCCCCCATGCCTGAAGTCAAATTTATTACCCAAGAGGGGCAGTCGATCCTTTTTATGGACTTTGCGAATATCGCGGACTACAGCATCCTGCCGGGACTGGTGGATGAAGCCATTCGATTGGCGCAGGCTTCCAATGCTCGTCATTCCGTTCTTGCTATGATAGATCTCACCGGTACACATATCACGAAATCCGTCATCAATTCACTGGAAACATTGTCGAAGAATAGCGGGCCATTCATCAAGGCCGTCGTGTTCGTAGGACTGAGCGCTTCCTGGTCGCTGCTCCTCTCCATCTTCTTACGAAGTTCAGGCCGGCGCAACCACCGGGTGATGCAGAACCGCGAACAGGCGGTACGGTGGTTGGCGCTGCAATAGGAGGTTTACCATGAATATTGATACAGACAAAATCGACGAATTGGTTCTGGCTCTCCTTTACCTTACAAGCTTTGAAGGAGGCGGCGGGGTGCGCGCGTGGAAAGGGCACAGCTGGGAAGCGCTGGATCGGCTCTTCGAGAAGGGGATGATTGGCGATTCCAAGTCGAAAGCCAAATCGGTCTGGCTGACAGATGAAGGGGCAAAGAGGTCGGAGGAATTGTTCAGGAAGTTCTTTGAGAAACCAGAGTGAAAGCGCGGTGAATGTCGAATATCGGATATCCAATAAAGGAGAATAAAATGAAACAGCTCATTCTCGTTTGCACGATGCTCATGTTGGGCTTCGTTAATGCAAGCCTGGCACAGGATATCGCCGGAAAGTGGACAGGAAAAATGGAGGGACGCGATGGTCCCTTCGACATCGTGTGTTCGTTCAAGACCGATGCAGACACACTCTTCGGAGCGGTAGGACTGCCCATGGGAGAATTCCCGATCAGCAATGGCCGGGTGAAGGGGAACAAGTTCTCCTTTGATGTGATCTTTGGCGGGAAGGCGATCACTCACGAGTGCACACTGCTGGCAGATTCGATCTCCATGAAATATGTTGGGATAGAAGGACATGAGAAGGAAATTATTCTGAGGCGTGCGGAAAAAGCAGAGGAATAGACGCCGCAATGAAAATCACGCTCAAGCAAGTTTTCGTCTGCCTGCTGTTATGGATGGTGGTCGCCATTCTCATAGATCACTTTATCATACAGCCCTGGCTGCCGTTGCTGTCTTCCGGGGCCAGTCTGAAACTCCAATTCAAATGGCCCTTAGGCTATATCAACGTTCCGGAGGTTGGCTTCTTTATGCTGGTGGGCATTCCTTTGCTTCTGGCCGCGCTCAGGTTCGTGCCCTGGCGCCCGCCTCGGAACAAACAGAGATGGATCAACGGGTTTGAGAATTGGTCGAGGATCCTCATCTGGCTAATCGTTGTCATAGTCATGACTGCCGTTGGCCAGGTACTCTATCTTGCGTTGAAGCCAATTTTACCCGAAGGGATCCGAAACGTCGTGGAATCATTTCAACTGGTGGCCAATATCGGGTTTGGGGAGTTCCAATTTGCCGAAATCAGCGGCAGCCTTACAGCCATGTGCGGGTTGATCCTTGGCATTTACCTCTTCATGAAAAAAGGGATAACGCAGACATTGAACTCGTCGTCGGATCCCCAGACTGGAATGCGAGCGGGGTCATCCGGCAGATGAAAGCAGAACCATACTCCTCATTTGGCTGTTGTTAGCTCGTGTGCCGAGAAAGGCTTTCACCACCGGTATGGACTCAAAGCAGCCGCACGCAATCATCGAGGATTCATGCACATGATGGCTCGAAATCGAAGGCTTTGCGCATTCATCTTTGTCTTCTGCGTCATGAGAACGCAAGCACTTGCGGGGCCCCCCTTCAAGACCGATGACCCACAACCGGTCGACCATCTTCACTGGGAGTTCTACGTTGCATCCGCTCAAGAATTCCAAAAGCATGAAACCAGCGCAACGTGCCCCCATTTCGAGGTCAACTACGGGGTTGTTGCCAATGTTCAGCTTCATATCGTTGCCCCCCTGGGATATGCCCACACGGAAGATGGCACGCATTATGGGTATTCGGATACGGAGCTGGGCGTCAAATACCGGTTTCTAGACGAAACCGAAACATCTCCTCAAGTCGGGTTCTTTCCGCTGGTGGAGCTACCGACCGGCGATGCAAGCAAACAACTCGGCTCGGGGAAGGTCCAGGCCTACCTACCCGTCTGGGGGCAGAAAAGTTGGGGGAAGTTCACTACCTATGCCGGCGGAGGCCTCTGGTACAATCCGGGCGCCGGCCAAAAGAACTGGCTCTTTTCCGGCTGGGAAGCCCAATACGATTTCTCTGAGGTCCTGACATTGGGTGGTGAGCTCTACTACCAGACGGCTGACAACGAAGATGCCACCTCGAGCGGCGGATTCGATATTGGCGGGTTCATCAATGTGAGCGACAAACACCACATTCTGTTTTCTCTCGGCCAGACTTTTTCGCACGCAGAGACGGTCACGGGTTACATTGGTTATCAGCTGACGATTTGATACGAACCGGTCCGGATCACTCTGCCATCGGCTCATAGGTCAAGAGCACCACCCCGCTCTTGAAGGCTCTCGTTGATGTAAGCTTCAGGTCCAGTTTCTGCTTCATTCCCTTGAAAAGCGGCGTGCCGGCGCCCAGGGCAACGGGGTCCACCATAATCGCGAACGTGTCGATCAGGCCTTGCTCGGCGAGCTGCGCGACAATGCTTCCGCTTCCCAGAATGGTCAGATCCTTTCCCCGCCGCCGCTTCAGCTTTTTTACTTCTTCGATCATATCGTTCTTCACCAGCCGGGTGTTGTCCCAGTCGGCTTTTTTCATGGTCCGTGAGAAAACGATCTTCTCCGCCTTGTTCATCCCTTCAGCGACAGCAGGATCGTTCTTCATGGCAAGCGGCGTGGGCCAGTAGCTTGCCATCATCTGGTAGGTCACGCGTCCGAAGATGAGGACGCTCTCGGATTTGAGTCCCTCCATGGCGTATTCATTCTCTTCTCCGCCATGCCGGTGCCAGCTGATGTCCCCGCTGGGCCCTGCAAAGTAGCCGTTCAACGTAATGAAACTGAATGCCGACAGTTTACCCATTGACTCCCCTGCATTGATTTTTGCATTCCAGGATGCTTCAATTAAAGCTAAAACAACTGCATGAAAGTTCCCAAAGTGGACTTCCTCAAGGAGATTCTTTACTATGAGTCTGTTCTGGATGTGGTTCTTGGACCGCCTAAAGAACCTTATTTGTCGCATACTATCCCGGTCGTTTCTTCTTTGATCTTGATCGGACAGACCTGGCCCCTAACGATTGTCGGTAAAGAATAGTCGAGCGAGAACGCTGAGCCATGAACAAGTCAAAGAAGCACCAGGGAGTCCCACACCGGCCCCCGCCTTCGCGCTCCTCCGCGAGGAAATCGCCGACGTGGGCCATCGCCGTGGCCGGGGTTGTTGTGATGGTTATTCTCCTGATCGTTCTGTTCCATCCATCGGGAGATCGTCGCACCACCACCATGACCCAGCCATCGGCTCCGGAGCGCCTGGACAACTGGATCGATCGCGCACGCGCGGTCACCGCGCTCTTCCATAAAGTCTATACGCCTTGCTGGGAAGGAGCATACGGAGCGATCGGGGATGCATATCTCTTCATGGCCACCGGCGACTCCTCGTTGCTTCGATTCCATACAGTCGATCATGATCTCCGCCGGATGTGCGAAGGCACATGGGTTGATGACAGGGCGTGGGTCTGCCTTGCCGAGCTTACGTGGTGGGCGGTGTCGGGGAAAAGCTACATGGGGCTGGTCATGGACGCAGTACGGCGGTACGATGAGGCGCGGCGCGAGGGAAGATTCTCGTCGCACGAAGGATTCTGGAGCTGGTACAACTGGCCCCCGGGGTCGGGAGTGAATGACCGGATCTTCACGAACTCCAATATGAACCAGATGGTCACCGTGGCCTGCAAGCTCTATGACGCCACTGGCGACCGGCGCTTTTTGCAGGACGCCTTGCTGGCATGGAACGGTGACGGGAAAATCCCCGGCATTGAAAAGAGATGGTATCGGGGAGACGGAAGATGGGAGGGGAGGCTGGGACCCGCGGCTTTCGGCAAGGAGCTTCCCTGGGACGGTGCCGGGTATTGCTCTGTTGCCGCGGCCCTCTACCGTTCGACTTCCGACGAGAAGTACCGGACCATTGCGGTTGCGACAGCCCGGCGCGTGATGGATCCTGCAACAGGGTGGGTGGACCCGGACGATTTCTACCAGATCCGCATGGACGGCAACGGCGCGTTCGTCAATTTCCTCCTGGATGCATATGCCATTGCACCGACCGAACTGCCTGATTTGCTCCCGAAGATCGAAGCGATGCTGACCCATGTTTGGACCAACCACCATGGCCATGCTGCGGTCACGTTGCACAGGGAGGCCGATCATGGCGTCCGGAACGGGTGGAATCCATTGGGGGGAGAAGACGGGTACCGCGTGGACGAGGTCGGAACCGTGCATGCGCAGGGAGAAGCGGTGCGGGCGTTTGGGGCGTTTGTATATTTTAATAACCACAGATGAGAATTGCACATTGGTTTTGATGCACGGGGTGCTGCCTGTTTTTGGAACGGTGCCGTGGCTGAGCTTGTTTTTATGGAAAAGGGGCGTTGTATGCTCCTCTTGTTCTGCCACTTTGGAGGCACTGTCATGAGACGCTATCTTTTATTTGCCATTCTGATGTTCTCTTCGCAGGCTCTTTTCGCGCAATGGTCGCTTTCCGGGAACGTGGGTGTCGCGTTGAACCGCATTGAGCAGTCCCTTCGGAATGGTTCGCCCAACGCTATTTCGGATATGCTTGCTTCCCCGGTGACGATCCGGCTTGGAGATACGCTCTATACAGATATCGCCGGCATGCAGGCAGAAGAACTGCTCAACAAGTTCTTCGCCGATAAACAGGTGGTCCGCTTCGACACAGGACTTCCGGGGAGCGGGGAATTGATCTATTCGGAAGGGGGCGCACGCGATACAATGCGAGTCGATGTATTGCTTCAGCGGGCTATCGGCGGGCCGGAGATCCGGGCGCTTAATATCAGCAACTACCCCATGGCAACAATGTTTTTCGACCTCCACGGGAAGGGACGAGCAGTGAGCGAGCGGAAGCGAGAAGAAGCCGGCCGTGATCAGTAACGAGTTAATTTTTTTGCGAAGAGATTGATGCGATCGCCGAATGCGTGGAAGAGTTTCGTGATAAGCCAATTCGGATACTGGAACAACTGCTTTCCCATGCGTTGGATAAAGGATCCTCTGAGGTTGATTTCGCGGGGAGAAATCATGGTTTGATTGAGTCTCACGACCTCAAAGCCGCAATGCCGCAGAAGGAAACTCACACTGCCGGGGCGGTATTCAAAAAGGTGATATGGTGGCAGAGAAGCAGTGACACGCTTTCCGAGAATGCCATAGAGAAGGAAGCCGATTCTGGAAAAAAGTGTGTTCGTCTGGGACGGCAGGTCGAGCACGAGCAATCCCCCAACGGTAAGAATGCGGTGAATCTCCCGAAGGGTCCTTACCGGGTCGGGAAGATGCTCAACGACGTCGCCCATGTAGACAACATCAAAGGATGCGTCTCCGAACTGCGCGTCCGGGAGTACTCCGGTGAACACGGGCACGCCAAAAGTCTTACGCGCCATGCGCGAAGCATCCTCGGACAACTCAACCCCCTGCACGGTAAACCCAAGTTCCCGCGCCGTGTTCAACAACGCTCCTCCTGCGCAGCCCACCTCCAAAAACCGCCGGCCCGGCTTCATGGCCTTGATCTTCAACAAAAGGTCGGGCTGCGTCAGGTGCTGAAGCGTGGAGGAATCACAATAGCTCCCCTCGTGTCCGCACCGGAAATCTCCTCCTTCAAAATAGTCGCGGTCATAGAGCCGCTTGAGTTCTTCCGGGGTGGGCTGCGGGTGGAGAAAGATGGCGCCACAGCGGCGGCAGCCGTTCCCCACCAGCTGATGCCCTTGAAAGAGATACTGGAATGGTTTTTCCTGGACTTCCCGGAAACCGCAGATTGGACAGACACGAGGTGAGTTTGTCATCGTGTAATCTAGAATGGATTCTCCATAAAAGCAATCTACTGTTGGTCTTAGCCGGAATCTCTCCTCTTGCATCACGCGACGCAAATGAGTAATCTCATGAATCCACGTTCGAGAGCAAGAAACTGCACACACATCGAGTAGTGGAAAGGTTATAATCCGTGAACATCAAAGCCATCATCTTTGGCGCCACAGGCATGGTCGGCGAGGGAGTGCTGCACGAGGCTCTCAATCACCCCGCCGTGGACTCTATCCTTGTCGTCGGTCGACGACCCTGCAATGTGACACATCCGAAACTGCGGGAGATCCTGCACGACGATTTCTTCGACTACTCGGCGATTGAACATTCTCTGGGCGGATACAACGCCTGCTTCTTCGGCCTGGGAGTCACCTCCGTTGGAAAGAAGGAGGAGGAATACCGCCGGTTGACCTACGACCTCACCCTGGCGGCAGCAAGAACATTATCGCGGTTGAATCCGGACATGGTCTTCTGCTACGTGAGCGGGGCGGGGACGGACAGCACTGAGCAGGGGCGGATCATGTGGGCGCGCGTGAAGGGGAAAACCGAGAATGACCTGGCGAAGCTTCCCTTCAAGGCGGTCTATGCCTTCCGGCCCGGCTTCATCAAACCGACTCCGGGACTCCGGAACACGCTCTGGTTCGCCAAGGTGCTTGCTCCGCTTTACCCGGTGCTGCACGCATTGCTGCCGAAGTACATGTGCACGCTCGAAGAGGTGGGACGTGCAATGGTATACGTTTCGACGATTGCCTCTCCTAAAAAGATTCTTGAAAACCAGGACATCACAGAGCTGGGACGAAACGATAAGGTGCAACCATGAATTACTCTCGTGCACAGGTCATGGTCCTCGTCATCGCTGTTTATGTTCTTCTTCCTCTTGCCCTGCTGTCGGTGGCGTTCCTCCTTACCACCAGCTCCGTTTTGATGAAAATATCATACGCTGTTGGTCTCCTGACCGCCTCGTTCATCTTCTTTCGGATTGGGTACTGGGAAGTTCTGGGGCTGGCCGTGCGGAAAGCGTTTGTTCTGCTTGCCGTAGCTGCCGCTGCATTGCCCTTCTTCCACTTTTCCGGCACAGATTCGCGCGGGAAGCTATCTTATAACCGACGGAGGTGACGATCGGGCCAGCCGACTTGTCAATTACCACTATCGTGCAAGCGTGCACAAAGGTGCCAGCACCAACCGCGCCATGGGCTACGCCGTAGACATGGTGAAAACGGACCGATTCGGATTCACAACGCGAGGATTTGTCCCGCCTTCGACCGAAGGCTATCTCATATTCGGTGAAGCTATCGTCAGTCCGATTGCAGGCATTGTTGCCGCCGTGATCGATGGCGTGGTGCCGGGCGACATGATCGGCCGCATCGGTAACTCCGGTCTCTCGGAGCGTCCGCATCTGCACATGCAGGCGAGCCACGCTGAAGATGGGAATTTCTGGAAAGGGGAGGGGGTGCCCCTTTTATTCGAAGGCTCTGTTCCGTTGAAAGGAAGAGTGTTCCGTGGCATGGAATAAGACCACCCCTTCTGTTCTCGGAGTGTTATTACTTCTGGCGGCAACATCCTGTTCACCGTTCCGTCCGAAGGAATTGGCTGCCTTGCCGGTTGCCGGGCATCCGGACGAGCTCGACCCACCTCAGGCCCGGGCGGTCTACAACGCCGCAGAGCATTTTCCGAACGGCACGGAGATCTCGATCTGCATCATCGTCAAATACTCTGAAAAATA
Source organism: uncultured Bacteroidota bacterium (assembly GCA_963809695.1). Classification (GTDB taxonomy): domain Bacteria; phylum Bacteroidota; class Ignavibacteria; order UBA10030; family UBA6906; genus JAGDMJ01. Next base: position 241,268 of record CAWEKI010000006.1, on the reverse strand, counting down.
CGTGGGCGTACTACGGCGGAATGATTCGCTTGTCTACGACGGGAAAATCAACCCTGACGACCCCATTCAGAAATTTCTGTCGGTACCATTGAAACAAAGTGCACTGAATGGAAGTGAAATCTCACTCGTCCATCTCGCAAACCACACGTCGGGGCTACCTTTCGAGCCGCCCGATGTGAAGACAAGCCAGGGGAAGTCGTTCGACAATTACAATCCCTATCGGACCTACGACATCCCAAGACTCTACAACTACCTGTCTCACGATATGGTGCTGCAATCCACGCCCGGAGAGAAACGCACCTACTCGAATCTCGGCTTCGGCCTGTTGGGTCACCTACTGACGCTGGCCACAGGGAAGACGTATGAGGAACTACTCTTCTGGTCAGTCTGCACTCCGCTTGGCATGCAGAGAACGTTCGTCGCCATGTCCGATGAGCGGGGACGAATGATGGTGCAGTTGTGCTCACCAATGTTTCAGCCTTCCTGGCATCGAAAGGCAACTACACAGACGGGCTCTGCCGCCGATTGTACGACCCGCTCCAGTTTGCGACGGCAGGACGGTAACGGCCGGGACGGTATGACCCCTGCGCATTCCCAATTCAAGGTTCGAATACCAATCAGAGGAACTCCGGACAGCGACCCATCTCGAGAGGGTCAAGCGCTTTCTACTTGTTTACCGTGTTGTCCGGTTGCATCCCGACCTGCTTATAGAGATTCGTGCGCGCATCCTTATCTTTGAGAAAAATATCGCGCGCGAAGACGGCCACCTGTTCAGCCTTCTCACGCGGAACAACACAAACACCATCGGCATCTCCCACGACAACGTCTCCGGGACAGACTAACACCCCCCCAATCACTACGGGACGATTGACAGACTCCAGTTCGTTCCTTCCTGGCCGGATGCCCCGTCCCTTTGCGCGCAGATAGAGCGGCACCTTCTCAATGGCTATCTCATCGGTGTCACGCGATGTGGCATCGGTGACTACCGCCACAGCACCCAGGCTCTTCCAGAAGAGGATGTTGTACGAGCCGATGCTTCCAATGTCCTTGTCCTCCACATCGTCGAGCACCACCACCGAGCCCGGCTTGATAACCTTGGCAAACGCTTCATGGGAGTAGGTGGTATAAAAGTGTCCTTCCCACTCCGAGAACTTCTCACCCGGCTGCGGCCTGTCCGGGCGCTGTGTTGGAACGTATCGTGCCGTGACGGCAATGCCCCGGAACTGGTGTGAAAGATCCTTCCGGTCCACCCAGTCCGGATGAATCACGGGATCAACAAGGCCGGTCCCGGGCAGGCCTGCCATGTCCATTCCGTCGGAAACATCTGCCACGCGCAGGCCTTCATAGAGTTTCAGCATGTGCGCGTTCTCCGCGTCCGAATACACTTTGGTTTCAATATAGTTGGCCCCCTTTGCAATTTCCGCCGGACTCTTTTCCTGCGGCCATGCCTGCGATAACAGCCCACTCAGACAAAGCAGAATGGAAAGGAATTGTAATGTTTTCATGGTTCCCTCGGGATGTTCCTGCAATTGTTATTGTCTGTATGAATCAGTATACTCGGGGTACACCTCAATCCGGAGCGACAATGCAGCGAAGAGACTTCCTGGCAAATCTTCCGGCCGCGGGTCTCGCAGCCGGCCTTTCGACTTCCCTGCCTTCCAGCAGCCTCTTTTCAGACGTGGAGGGAAATCTCCCCGAAAAGAAGGACAATATTCTTGAGAAAGTAAAGCTCGCCATGTTCTCCATGCAGGCGATGCTCGAGCGGGGCGAGTGGCAAGGAACAATATGATCCGAGCTCTCACCATCCCGCTCTTTCTCCTGGCTGCCGCGCTGCCATTGCACGGCCAATTTCTGAATGACTTTCGAAGCGGATCGCTGGAGCATGATGCAACAGGACTGCACGGCTGGGCCTTCTTTACCGGCGACGGGAACGCCAGGATGGACTTCCGGCAGGGGCCGGGGCACGCGTCCATCGTGGTGGATGCCACGCGCGATCGACAGGGAATCTGGTGGGCGTTGATCAAACGTTGGGTCTCGCCCGGCATGGATCTCAACCTCCTTCGCCTCCCGCATCGCGCATTGCGGGTCGAGGCCAGGATCCGCGTGAGCCAGGCCCCCAGGCGCGTGAACCTTCATCTCAATACCCAGCGGACCACCGATTTTCACACCCACCTCATGGAATTTGATATCCCCGACACGTCGAACTGGCACACCATCAGCATGACCACGCGTGGTTTCGATGCAGAGCCCGGGGACACTGTCTACGGGCAGATGGCTCTCATGGATTGGGGCAGGGGCGTATACAGGGTGGATCTGCAGTACTTTAGGGTGGATATTGTGAACGTGGACTCGGCCGGAACGGACCAGGGAGTCCAGGTTCCCTATCATCCTCCCACTCCTGATCCTTCATCATTGACATCGCATCTCCCGGTTACAGGCGATGCAATGATAGATCTCCAGTATCCTGATCTTACGTTCAGCAACTGGATCTCCGGAGACTCTGCTGACACGGTACGGCTCTTGACGACAAGTGCCACACAACTTATCATTATGAAGTGGGATCTACGGTCATTCAAAGGACGGCACGTCGATGGAGCGGGACTCCTCGAGCTGACGACATACTCGCTCCAACGATCGCCCGACTATCAGCAAGATTTCGGAATGGTGAGGGTGTGCGAAATTCTGGAAGGGGACCCCGACTGGGACCAAGACAAGGTTACCTACGCCTCGTTTTGCCAGGGGAAACCGCTTGATGAGGCAATTAATTCTCAGATGATCATCGATATCGCCGTCAATGGCAATCGCGGGGCAAGAAACATGATTACCATCTCACGTCCCGTCTTGCAGAGGATGCTTGATGGCAGAACGCACGGCCTGGCCATCAAGCCGCTCGGTGCAATCAATGCGGCGTTCTTTGCACGGGAGAACCAGGAAGGGAAATTCGCCCCGGTACTACATTTCACTACCGGTGAGTGACAAACAACACGCAACAACAACGGCTCGAGGAGGGTTCTTATGGCAGAGCTCAAGACTAAAGCGACAGGTGCGAGCGTGACGAAATTCCTTCATGCGATCAACGAAGAGCAGCGCCGGCAGGATTGCCTTACCATCTTGGGACTCATGCGCAAGGCCACCGGCGCCGAGCCGAAGATGTGGGGCCCGAACATCGTTGGGTTTGGAGATTACCATTATGTCTATGAAAGCGGACGAGAAGGAGACTGGTTTGTGACGGGCTTTTCCCCACGGAAGCAAAACCTGACTCTCTATGTCATGGGAGGCTTTGCACAACACACGGAACTGTTAAACAAGCTCGGCAAACACAAGATGGGCAAAGGATGCCTCTATATTAACACGCTTGGGGACGTGCATCTGCCCACTCTGCGGAAACTGATCGATCGGAGCGTCGCACTGGCACGCACGATCCAACGGTGAGGACAGCTACGTGCAAACCAAAACGATCGCGACGAACCTGGAGGCCGAACGATGAAACAGGAAAGCGGAGATCCAACACGCACTCCCCGGGCAGCGGGCAAAATGGGGCTGGGGATCGTCATGGGAATCGCCATTGGAGTCGCCCTCGGGACTGCCATGGATAATATTGGCGCCGGTATTGCGATCGGGGTCGCGATTGGGGTGGGTATCGGCACTGTCCTGTCTGCGCAGCAGAAGAAAGACGGGTAGTTTGCCGCAATGGCCCCTGGCGTCAATACCAGGAACACGTTGTATGTGAAGAACCGAACGGGGGGATTGAGAAATATTATCATCAGAAAGTCACCGCGCATGACTCCTCATGACACGTGGATACTGCCAATCATCTTCGCCGGTTTGATCGCAGCCTGTTCGCCTGCGTCCGGTCAATCCTCGATGCCCCCGGGCACCGATTTCATCCTCGTGCGTGAATTCATCTACTCCGAAGCTCCGTTCCTCAGCGCTCACGCCTCGACCATTGTTGAGGTGCACCCCGGCACGCTGATGGCTGCGTGGTTCGGTGGCTCATACGAGGGGAGCGACGACGTGGAGATCTGGTCCTCACGAAAGCGAGTGGGTCAACCCTGGTCGAAGCCTGTGCGCCTCACGGATACCCCCCACATGCCGACCTGGAACCCGGTGCTCTTTCAGGATGGAGCCCGTACATGGCTCTTCTATAAAATCGGTCCGAGTCCACGAGAGTGGGTGGGGGCCTACCGGGTTTCGGAGGACAGCGGCGAGACATGGGGTGAAGTCACGTATCTGCCTGCGGGGCTTCTTGGCCCTGCCCGTGCGAAACCTATCCGATTGTCGGACGGCACATGGCTCGCAGGAACCTCCGTGGAAGCCGGGTACCGTGGGGATACGCCGGCGGACGCACCATACCGTAGCTGGACAGCCTGGGTTGAGCGGAGTTCTGATAGGGGAGCGAGTTGGATCCGATACGGTCCTGTCGTGGTTCCCGGACAGCCGTACGGCGTTATTCAGCCCACGCTCTGGGGAACATCAAGCGGCGAGATCCGCATGCTCATGCGATCGACCGAGCGCATCGGGCGGATTGTGACGTCATCGTCGAGGGATGGCGGTCGCACATGGGCGCCCGGACGGCTCACCGATCTTCCCAATCCCAATGCAGGCATCGATGCGGTGAAGCTCCGTGACGGCCGTGTTGTCCTTATCTACAATCACACGCCCGGCGGGCGCAATGCAATACACCTGGCGATTTCACACAACGACGGAGATGCGTGGAGCGCACCATTGGTTTTGGAGGAAGGGGAGGGTGAGTTCTCGTACCCCGCAGTCATTGAAACGGCAGACGGCCTGGTTCACGTGACCTACACCTGGCGGCGGACACACATACGGCATCTTGTCCTGGACCCCGGCAGGTTGCCTCAGTAAGTTCACCCCGTCTTCACCGCCTGTGCAAATGCTGTCCACTGCTCTTCCGTCATCAACGGAGAAGCGAAGAGAGCCACTCCAGAGGCGCCGGCGTCCAGCGAAACCCGTACCGCATGCGACATCTCCTCCGCCGCAAATTGGTGAACAAAAAGACCGCTGTAGATCGGGGCATGGTTTTGCATGCCTTCCACTTCCTTCTTCGTTTGCTCTCCGATCCAATCGATTCCTTCGTTGTAGAATCCATTGTAGAGCATGGGTAGCGCGGCGTCGAGATGCCATGCCGACCATTGCTGCCGCACATTTTTCCAATTGGGAAACACGGCCGCGGAGGCCATCTTCTTCTGCCCATGCACTACGGGAATGAGAATGTCATTGACCAGGTGGCTGATCCTGTTGTACCGGAATTGCTGCCATGCATCGCTCCCGGCAGGATCGCTGATTTCCATCGGGTCGGTGCCTGTCTCTTGTTCAAAATCATGCCGGCAGACAGGACAGTAGCAATAATCGTACTCGGGGTACTCCCGGTCTTGCGTGATGCCATATTTAGGCTGCAAGGCCGGGGGCAGGATCACGTCGGGAAAGCGAATGTAATCAAAGTGCACGCCGGCGAGCTCGTTGTACTGGCAGAGCTCTGTCACGGTTGTCCGCACAAAGTCCTGTACTTCGGGGTGTGACGGACAGAGGAATTTGTAATAGGGAACATACGAGGGTTTCTTCGCGGCGGATTCACCTTTCCGGTTCACGACATACCATTCGGGGTGATCCCTGACCACCTCCTCGACGTTGCACGGCATCGACCACATCCAGGCATGAACCTCCAGGCCTTCTGCTTTTGCCAGCGGAAGGATTTTCTCGAGGCGGTTTTCAGCGACCGGTAGATGCGCGCTTCCGTAGAATGCATGGCGACTGTCGTAGATTTCCGGCAAAATGGCGTTGATGCCCGATTCCCGCATCAGGGCAAAATGCCGTTTCCAGTCGTCTGGAGACGGGTTGAATTGTCGAGTGACCCACGCCCAGTACTTGTGCTTTGGCGGGAGGGTCCCTGCTGCAAACATGTTGTGCACCGGGATGAGCCGTCCGGCGGCAAGGACAACAGTGCCGGTGCTGAGGACTTTGAGAAATCTGCGTCTATCCACTGATTACCCCTGGTGAGAGATCACTAAACTTACAGCATCGAGATGGCAGAAGCAAGCCCTCAGACAACACGACGTAGTGGTTCCTGCCAGGCCCCCGTGAGAACTGAGACCAGCTCGAAGTTGTTAGCTGATGGCAGCGTGGGACGGAAAAAATGAGCATACCGCCTGGAGTCATCTATCCGGTGTCGAATTCGCCTTTTGCCATTCGACTATGTAATGAAGCGCTAGTCATACCTAAACAAAAAGGAGCTACCACCATGCGTTTTATGATGCTTATGATTCCAAAGGTCTACCAGGGCAAGAATGGCCGGAACATTGCAAGCGATTTTGCCCCGGGCGCCGAGGATGTGGCGAAGATGACCAAATACAACGAAGAACTGGCGAAGACAGGGGCTCTTCTCTCTCTTGATGGGCTCCATCCGGCGACCACAGGTGCCCGGATTTCCTTCTCCGGCGGCAGGCCAAAGGTCACCGATGGTCCCTTCACCGAAGCCAAGGAAGTCCTGGGGGGCTACTGGATGATCAACGTCAAGTCCAGGGACGAGGCAATTGCGTGGGCAAAAAGAGTCCCCGCTCAGGAAGGAGACGTGATTGAGGTGCGGCAGGTGTTCGAGATGGAAGATTTCCCGGAGGAGGTGCGGAAGGCCGGGGAGAGCCCGACGGTGATAGCGGAGCTGGAGAAAAACAAAAGAGCAAAGTGATTGTACACAGAATCAATGAGGAGGAACACCCATGAAATACATCTGCCTTGGCTACATGGAAGAGTCGCGCTGGGATACGATGTCTGAGGCGGAGCGCAACGCCTTCGTGGATGAATGCTTCGCATACGACGACGAGCTTCGGAAGAATGGGCACTTTGTCGGCGGAGAAGCGCTCCAGAGCGTCCGCAATGCCACGACGCTGCGCCATCAGGGCGGCAGGGTCTCCATCACCGATGGGCCGTTTGCCGAAACAAAAGAACAACTGGGCGGGATCATGATCCTTGAGGCCAGAGACCTGGACCATGCCATCCAACTGATGTCCAGGCATCCAAGCATCCGCATGGGCGGGTGCTTCGAGGTCCGGCCGGCAGCGGACCTCAGCGCGATGATCGAAGAGAGCTCTGATCGGCGGCGGACCAGAGTCACGGGCAAGGTTGGATAATCAGCGGCATAGCGGTACTGTTGCCACGCAAATGCGTATCGGCGCACCGCTCTTTCCACTACGAACTGAAGACTGACCAAGAGGATTCGGAACATGAGAAAGATCATTTTGCAGATGATGGTAAGCCTCGACGGATATTTCGAAGGGCCAAACCGAGAAATTGACTGGCACAATGTCGACGAGGAGTTCAATGACCTGGCTATCAGCTTCCTTGACACTCTAGACACTCTTCTGTTCGGGAGGGTGACCTACGAGCTCATGGCGAGTTACTGGCCGTCGGAGCATGCAAGGACAGATGATCCAATCGTCGCCGGCAAAATGAACTCCCTGCGTAAAGTGGTCGTTTCACGGACCCTCAAGAGCGTTGACTGGGAGAACAGCACGTTGCTGAATGGGGACTTCGTCGAGGAAGTCCGCAAACTGAAGCAACAGCCCGGCAGGGATATAGCGATCTTTGGGAGTTCAGACCTGGCAGTAGCGCTGATGCAACAACGCCTGGTCGATGAGTATCGGATCCTGGTCAATCCGGTCATCCTGGGCGCAGGAAAAAGCTTGTTCAATGGCCTGAACGGCAGGCAGAGCCTGAAACTACTGGAGTCAAGGACCTTCCGTTCAGGCAACGTTATGTTGTGCTACAAGCCGGAGGAATTGAAGTGAGCACGGACAGCCATACACTCTTCTGGGACCGGGCGAAGCAAGTTAGCCTTTTCCTGCTCCGTGTTGTTTCGGGCTTTCTGTTTCTCCAGGTAGGGGGCATGAAGCTGTTCGGCTGGTTCGGCGGAGTGCCTGGCATGCAAACTGTACCGCTGCTGACCGAACTCGGGATTGCAGGAATTCTCGAGTTCTTCGGGGGCACGGCAATTCTCCTGGGCCTTCTGACGCGCCCTGTTGCGTTCGTCCTCTCTGGTGAGATGGCAGTCGCCTACTGGCAGGTGCATGCACCCCAGGCTATCTGGCCGATTGTCAACCAGGGGATGCCTGCCGTGCTGTTCTGCTTCATCTTTCTGTTCTTTGCGGCGAACGGCGCTGGCGAGTGGAGCCTTGATGAGCTGTTCTGGCATCGGCTTTGAGGCAGTCGCCCGCTTGACAATTGCCTCATCTCCTGCTACATTCTTCGCAGTGACAATTCGGTTCTTCTTGCCTGCCACTGTTGGATTCCCCCTGTTGTCCGCTCTTTATGAAAGGACACCTCCATGGCTCCCGCAGGTTCGAAAGTACAACAGTTCATATTTCACGCTCTGGTTCCCATCATCTGCTCCGTTGTAGTAGGATTCCTGTTTTTTCAGGATGGCGTTTTCAACCGATTGCACGGTTCGTTCCAATTCCTCTGGAGTGCCGTGGTGGCCTCTGTCTTCTACTACCTCCTCGTCTATCTTCGGGCACGTGACGCATATCTCGGACTGCTTATTTTATTTTTGCTCACCCTGGTGACGACTGGATCCACACGCCCCGCATATATCCTCCGTGACATCTTCTATGTTGCTGCGATAGGCACGAGCGTTTTCATCTACTTCAGATATTTCAGGAAGGGGGCAGATATCAACTATGCCTACTCGGGAGTGATTCTTGCGGGAATCTACGGCCTCGTTTACGGTGTAGCGGCGGTTATCCTCCTTGCTGTCGAGCAGGCGTTTGCCATGGAGAATACGGGTGGTGCGATGGACATGAAAATGATTAGCACTACAGCAGGCTTCGGCCTCTGGATCGGCTTTGCCGTGGGTGCCGGAATCACACTTGCTGATAGATTGCTTTCCACGAAGGGCCACAAAACCATCCATGGAACCTAAAGAGGCATGCCTTGAGTTTTTCAGGATGCGCGCATGACACCGACTTTCTTTCCCACACCGGTTGGATTCCGTCGCTGGCTTGAAAGGCATCACGGAACCGAGAGAGAGCTCTGGGTGGGCTTCTACAAGAAATCCTCCGGCAAGCCGAGCATCACCTGGCCTGAAGCGGTGGATCAGCTGCTCTGCTTTGGATGGATTGACGGCGTGCGCAAGTCCCTGGGTGAGGAGAGCTATGTCATCCGCGTCACGCCACGGAAGCCGGGGAGCATCTGGAGCGCAGTGAATGTGAAACGAGCGAAGGAACTTGTGGAGCTTGGCCACATGCATGCTGCGGGCGTAAGAGTCTTCTCTGCAAGGGATCTCAAGAAAACAAACCGGTATTCGTTTGAGCGTGCGCAGGTGAAGTTGAACCGGGCGATGGAGAAACAATTCCACATGCGCAAGAAGGCATGGGAATTCTTTCAGTTGCAGCCGCCGGGCTACCGGAGGACGATCCTCTGGTGGATCATGAGCGCGAAACAGGACGCGACGAGAAAGAAGAGGCTGGATATACTGATAGCGACCTCGGAACGAGAGGCAAGAGTTGATCTCCTGCGTCCCGGTAACGGCAAGTGAGCAGAAGTGAGAGAGAACGCAGCCCCTCGTCTCGTTTACGTTTTTTGTAACACCGAGCGACTGAGCACCTTTATGGAGGTTGATATGATTTCATATGTCTCGCTCCTTCGCGGTATCAACGTCAGCGGGCACAACATGATCAAGATGGCTGAGCTGAAGGCTCTCTGTGAGTCGCTCGGGCTGACGAATGTCTCCACCTACATCCAGAGCGGTAACGTCGTTTATCAAACCAATCGCTCCGATCCCGTTACTATCGGCACATCGATTGAACGTGCAATTGAAAAGAAATTCGGATTTCTGGTCACAGTCATCACACGGCGGCCGGCTGAGCTTGCCAGGGTGATCACCGCATGTCCGTTCCTCGGCGCGGAAAAGATTGAAGAAAACAGGCTCTATGTCACGTTCCTGAAAACAAAAGCGGAAGCAGCACTTGTGAAATCTCTGGAGCTGGCGGCAGCAAAATCCACACACCGGCATAAAATTGCAGGAACCGAGGTCTATCTGTATTGCCCGAACGGCTACGGGAAGACACTTCTTTCGAATACATTCTTTGAGAAACAGCTCAAGGTAAGGGCCACGACAAGGAACTGGAAGACGGTCAATACCTTGTATGCCATGGCTTCGAACATCAAAGCGTAAGCGATGGCAGAGTCGCTTATGTGCCCCTCACTTATCTCCTGGCCTGAACATGATCGTCCGTAATTGGTTGAGAACCGCATTCCTGGTTCCGCTCATCCTGGCGGGCGCCATGCCGGGCTTCGGCGGGACAGTCGTCTTCTTTGAAAAGAATTTCCCGGCCGTTGAGAACAGCCCCTTCAGCCGGGCGGTCCTCGAGCATACGTTCGCGCCTCTGCACCCTCGCTTTGCCGGGCTTGCCGAGCTGAAGTCTGACACCCTGCTGGCCGAAGGAGATCTGCTCGTGCTGCCCTTCGGCTCCGCCCTCCCCGTTGAAGCATGGAGCGCGATCCGCAGGCATTTGGATCGAGGCAACCTCCTTGTACTGGGAGGGAGGCCGTTCTTCGTGCCTGTTCGCCAGGACGGTACCGGCTGGCGTGCCGAGCGCCCGCAAAACACCTATGCGCTCTCTCTTGGTATCGCGCAATCGTATGTCGCTCCGCAGCACGGGCCGTGGACGTTCCTGTGGGATGAGGAGGCGCCCTGGTTCCACGGCGGATCGCTCGACGCGCGCCGTGTGTTCGTGAATGCGGGTTTTGGCGGGAGGTACCGTGGACTCGGTTTCTTCGTCGATGCGGCCGGCAATCGTCGTGCTGCTCCGGTCGTGGCTGAAGATCTCGTGGGCCGCGGCCTGCCCCCGCGGCGGCGCGTCTACCTCAGCTTCGATGCGGAACCCGCGTTCTGGAATTCTTCCGATGGCGTCGGGCTGGTGCGCAGGGCTGCCATCTATGCTTCTCGCGGCGGCGTTCGCCTCTGGCTCGATTTGGAACAACTCACCCTTGATCCGGGCGAGTGCGTTAACGGTGCAGTCGACGTGTTGCGGGGCAGTGGACCCGCGCAGCTGACGATTGAACTGCTCTCCGGAACAAAAGTCCTTGCATCAAGAACAACCACATGTGCCGGCATGCTGCATGAAGAAGTCGGCCTCACACTTCCTCTCAGCAAGCCCGGACTGTACACCGTGCGTGCGAACCTGTTCATCGGCGATTCACTCTCCGACCGATACACATCAGGAGTGTGGGTGCGGGATTCCGCCCTTCTACACTCAGGGGCGCACCTGGAGGCCGGGCAGGACTACTTCCGTCTCGATGGAAGGCCTTATCTGATGGCGGGCGTGAACTACTTTTCCACCGACCCGTTTTCGAGAGGCATCTTTACGGGAGGCAGCATCGGAGGGAACGCGTGGGCATGGGAAAGGGACTTTGCTGAAATAGAACGGCAGGGTATGACGGCCGTGCGCACGGGCATCTGGCTCAATCGAGCCCGCTATCTGGATGTTGTGACCGGAGCAGCGGATGAGCGCCTGTTAGGGGCTATCGAGGCCTTTCTGCTTGCAGCAGCCCGCCACCATATGCAAGTGATCTTCACCTTCTTCGCGTTTGAACCGCAGACGGAACTGCAACCGGGGCCGGGACAGGAAGGAGGGCGCCTTGGACCGGGATCCAATCCATACCTGGATCCGGTCGCGATCGATGCGCAGCTCGCGTATGTGCGTGCCATCGTCTCCCGGTTCCGGGACGTGCCGTTCCTGAGCTTCGACCTGATCAACGAACCTAGCTTCAGCAATCCCAAGCGTCTCTGGAAAGGCAACACGCCAAACGGCGACCCCAGAGAGTTGTCCGCCTGGCAACAATGGCTTGGAAAGCGATACAACAACATCGACACGCTCGCCCGCGCCTGGCGAACAACCGCGGCGGAGCTGGGCACCTTTGAGCGAGTGCCCTTGCCGGTCATCACGGACCTGGAGTTCGCACGCACGGGCAGCCCGCATGCTATCCGCGCCTTTGACTACAACATGTTTGCGCAGGATGCCTTCCGCCAGTGGGCCGATACGATTATTGCTGCCATCCGCGGCGCCGGTGCCCGGCAACAACTCATTACTGTCGGACAGGATGAGGGGGGCGTGACAGACCGCGTGCTGAATCAGTTCTGGGGCGAGGGTCGGGTCAACTACACGGTGAACCACAGTTGGTGGAAGGATGACGCACTTCTATGGAACTCGGTCGCGGCAAAGACCATCGCCAAGCCAAACCTCATCGGCGAAACTGGCCCGCAACCAGTCTGGTCCATGGACGGCTCATCACGATGGGACGATGTGCAGGGCACGCCGCTTGTAGAGCGGAAACTCGCGCTTGGCTTCGCTGCTGCGAACGCCGGCGTATTGCACTGGGACTGGACACGCAGCGACGATTTTGGCCTCTTGCGGCGGGATGGCTCCCAGAAGCAGTGGATGGATCCCGTCCGCGGCATTGCCGCATTTGCCCGCAATGCGCAGCCGTACGCCACGGGGGCGCGCCTGCCCGAGGTGGCGCTGGTGCTTCCGCAGTCGTTGCAGCTTTCGGTGTTCGGCAGCTGGAGTGTGGTCGTGCAGCAAAATGCCGTGCGCGCTTTGTACCAACATGCCCGGGGGACGGCGTTCGCGGTCGGGGAATATCAGTTGCAGCGGATGCCCGAGACGAAGCTGATCATCGTTCCTGCTCCCTGGGTGATAAGCCAGGTTGCCTGGGAGCTGCTTATGAATAACGTCCGGGCGGGCGCTACACTCCTCCTCTCCGGTCGCATTGATGCCGATGAACACTGGATACCAGTTCCGGACCGCACGCATGAGTGGAGCGTTGCCTACTCCGCGGCGGCACTGACGGCCCGGGAAGCAGACGTAACGTGGCCGGGCGGTTCTGCACGCTTGAGCTATTCCGGCGAGAGGACCACCTACGCCGAGCGGGGCGTCCTGAACGGGGGGCAGACGTTCCTTGACATGCCACTGGGCGCGGGCCGCATACTCTACTTTCCGTTCCCGCTTGAGCTGGCCGATCAGCTGGACGATGTTGGACGCATCTATGAATATGCCATGACACGGGCAGGAGTCAGCGCTGCCTACACGACGAGCCGTGAAGATCCGGGCATACTGATCTGCCCGACACAACTGCCGGAAGGAACGCTCTACGTGCTGACCTCCGAAAGCGCCGGGAAGGCTCTGGCCAGGTTTCGGGACAGCTTGAGCGGGGCCGAATTCGGCGTGCGTGTCGAACCCGGAAGAGCGGTGCTGCTGCTCGTAGGCAGGGATGGACGCATCGTTGCATCATATAATTACCTCAAGGAAGGCTCCTGAAACCTGAAGATCGAGGAAGATGTCAAATCTATAAATGCCAATCTCAACAGCAAGGAAAAACAGTGAAGCCTTTGATGCATTTTCCCAAGCAGGGGCAGGTTCTCCTGCTGTCATTGGCGCTGCTCTCATGCGGCGGCGGACAAGAAGCCGATCCGGACTATCATGCCAGGGCGAATCGGCCCGCCTTTGTGACCGACCACCCCAACGTCCTTTTTGACGAAGCCCATAACAACATACATACCGTCAGCGGCACGTACGAACCGTTCGCCGAGCTCATGGGTAGCGACGGATATGCGGTCGTGTCCAACAGAAGGGAATTTACGAATGAGGTCTTGGACGGTTGCAGCATCCTTGTCATCTCGAATCCAAAAGGGAAAGAACAAAAGTACGACCCTGCCTTTACCACGGAGGAATGCAATGCCGTGAAGCAATGGGTGGCAGATGGCGGTGGTCTCCTGCTTATTGCCGATCACTATCCAATCGGCTCTGCGGCGGAGATTCTGAGCAAGCGTTTTGGCGTTGACATGAGCAAGGGCTTTACGAACGATTCTCTCTATTGTGATCCGTCATCGTCGACGTCATCCGAGCTTGATGGAAAGTCTCAGCTGCTTTTCACGCGGGAGAATGGACTGCTCTTGGACCATCCAATTACCCGGGGGCGGGATTCAAGCGAGCGCGTCAACCGCGTCATGACATTCACCGGACAATCCCTTTTGGGACCGGAACGAAGCGAGCCGTTCCTGAAGCTTGCGGCATCAGCCTATGACATTGTTCCCGATTCCATCTGGCAGAGGAAGGAGATGCTGTTCTTCACGAATACGCTGACCCGCTTCAGTGAACCGGTATCCGCCGCCGGACGCTCGCAAGGAGTTGCCCTGACGTTTGGCAAGGGACGGGTCGTCGTCCTTGGCGAGGCGGCAATGCTCACCGCGCAAGTGTCAGGGGATGAGCGGTTCGGCATGCAGGTGCCGGGCATTGACAATAAGCAACTGGCATTGAATATCATGCACTGGTTGTCCCGGCTTCTTTGATCCATACAGGAGAGAAGGGTGTCACTGAATTGCTCTGTGCGTTATCGTAGACTCTCAAGTTCATGATCAAAAAGGAAAAGGCCAACCCGTCCTCCTGGCCGAAGCAGCCTTTTCTGAAGAAAACACGTTTATGGGTCTGCAATGATCGCCAAAAAGCGTCACAAGTTCGTCACTGCGATTATCTTCCTCATCATTCTGTACGGTCTCCTTCTCATTCCAGAAAGCCCGTCGCCCATTTCCCCGGTGAAGGCTTCGGAGATGAAGAGCGCGTTTTTCTGGAATCAGGATGGGCGGTGGGATTCACTGGAAGCGAGTTACGCTCTGGCGCGGAGTACCGGAGAGGATGCCGTTCGCCCATCGCTGCAAAGCCGCATCCGGAGTCTCGAAAGCCTCCTCGTGAGCGTGGAGACGAAATCCCTTCCGCCAACCGCGCCAGAGTTTTCCAGCGTTGAGGATATCTTCTTCTCGCTCGCCCCGCTGGCAGCAGCATTTCCCCGGTATGTGACGACCTACGTGGCTCTTGCCTCGCGCATGCGCATAGCACTCAAGCATCAGTCGGAACAGTGGGATATCAACGAGCGAACAACGCGTGAGGCGCTTTATCGTCTTCTCTACGGGGGACGCACCGCGGTGGAAGAGGTAATACTCCAGGCTCCGGCGGACCAGCGTCCCCCGTCGCTCCTGATGGAGACGGACGAGCCTTCCGCGGCTCCGTCAGCACAGTTGCTCGGTGTGAGAATTCACAGCGGCGACATCCTTGTGTCCCGGGGTGCCGTGGCGACCTCGGCGCTCATTGCGCGTGGCAATGATTTTCCCGGCAACTTTTCTCACATCGCGCTCGCGCATGTGGATTCCGCGTCGGGGCGGCTATCGCTCATCGAAGCACACATCGAGCGCGGGGTAGCGGTGGCATCCGCGGAGCAGTACCTGGGTGATGCCAAGCTCCGCGTCCTTGTGCTCCGCCTGCGGTCCGATCTTCCCGCGCTGAAGCATGATCCACTGCTTCCACATCGCGCCGCAACGGCAATGCTCCTGCGTGCGCTCGGCAGGCATATCCCTTATGATTTCTCCATGGACTGTACCGATAGTACATTCCTGTTCTGCTCGGAAGTGGCCTCGGCGCCGTACCGCCAGTTTGGCGTGGAGCTCTGGATGGGAATGTCCCACATTTCATCCCCCGGCCTTCGTTCCTGGCTGTCCGATTTCGGCGCGCGGCACTGGGAGACGCAGGAGCCCTCCGATCTGGAGTACGACCCGCAGCTTCGCGTTGTTGCCGAGTGGCGAGATCCGGAGACCCTGCGCAAAGACCATGTCGACAACGCCGTGACTGAAGCGATGCTCGAAAGAGCCGAGCAAGGTGAGCGGCTTGGCTACAGCTGGTACATGCTTCCTGTTGCGCGCGCTGCGAAGGGATATAGCAGCGTACTGAATCTCTTTGGTGCTATCGGCCCGATTCCGGAGGGAATGAGCGCGACCTCTGCGTTGAAATACGAGTTTTTCGTGTCCAAACATGCCAGGGCTGCTGCATCGGTACGCAATAGTGCCCGTCTGTTCCGCCGCGAACGGGGATATGAACCTCCCTACTGGGAAATGGTGCGCATGGCGCGCAACGCGCTCGAGATGTTATGAGGTGAAGCTGTATCGCAGGAACAGGTGCTCCCCGGCGCGCCTGAGCCCAAGGAGTTTTCCCCATACAGAATCATCGGGGGAAAAGGCCTTGCCGGCAACAAGTCCGGGTCGTTCCAGGCGGCCGTCCCGGCCGGCCACCTGAGGCGCAAGTGTCAGGAACAGCTCATCGAGATATCCTTCGGCGAAGAAGTGGCCTATCAGGTGCGGTCCCCCTTCCACCATGGCCACTTTGCTGTGGGGGAGCACGCCGGACAGAGCATCGAGAATCTCCCGCGCCGTCAGATACGGAGCGCTGCTGGCCGCAATGACTTGGATTCGCTCGGGCAGGCCCCTCTTCCGGATCTCTCCAGCCCCGTGAGCCGTGGTAATGATGGTGACCGGGACGCCTTCCGCATGAAACACCGGCAGGCCCGGCTCGATGTTGCCGCTGCCGGTAATGAAGACATTCAAAGGAACCTGCTCCATTCCTGTGACCCGCCGGAGCTGCCGGTACTCCTCCGACAGAGAGGGATAGACATGCTCGGCAGTCCAGATGTGCTGTGAGGATTTCCTCAAGGATCCCGCCCCGACGATCACGGCATCCGAAACTGCCCGAAGCAGCCCCATCACCATGCTGTCGTGCTGGTTGAACCCGCTGATTTCGTCCCCATCTGTTTTCTCCTTGATGCCCAGTGACACGACGCCATCCAGCGTGGTGACGAAATTGCTGATGACATGCGGTCTGCCGGAGTGTGAAGGGAATCCCAGGTGGCCGTACAGAGCAGCCAGCGTGGCGGGCAGAGGGAGGTCCGGCCCCGGGTTCATGTCATAGAGCACTTCAAGGGGTGAAAGAGAGTTCATGGCTTGAATGCAGTTTCAAACTTGAACGCTGGAAAAAGTGCGCATGTTCCTTATCACAAAGGATGGGAGCGGTGACCGATCAATGAGTTTCACCCCTCCCCTCTCTTTGCTCTTAAAGAGAGGGGAGGATGGGGAGGGGTAAGTTGTTGCATCTTGGACCCGCGTTTTCTATTTTGAAGTACATATAACTAAGAAAAACCAGTGTCGGAAGGTCCGTGCGGAGTAGAATTCTGGGAATTGCCCTTCTTTTCATCCTCCTCGTCGGTTCGGGACAAGCACAACAGACGCAGGTGTCCAGCGCGCTCACCATTGCCCGGCTGAAGTACACCGGTGGAGGGGATTGGTATAATGATCCTTCGGAGGAGGTCAACCTCCTCAAGTTCGTACGCCAGAACACCAACATCGACGTCAATCCCCGGTACGAGTACGTCGAGATCATGAGCGAGAACTTCTTTTCCTATCCTTTTGTCTATATTACAGGGCATGGGAATATCTCGTTCAGCGAGGCGGAAGTGCACCGGCTGCGCACCTACCTGGAGAACGGAGGGTTTCTCTATGCGGACGATGACTACGGCATGGACAAGTCCTTCCGGCGTGAGATAAAAAAGGTGTTCCCCGATCAGGACCTGGTGGAACTTCCTTTTAGCTACGGTCTTTACCATTGCCGGTTTGACTTCCCGGACGGTCCCCCGAAGACACACGAGCATAACGGGAAACGCCCTCAGGGATTTGGATTGTTCCATAATGGACGGCTGGTCGTCTATTATACATATGAGACGAACCCGAGCGATGGCTGGGCAGATCCGGAAATCCACAACGATCCGGAGCCGAAACGCCAGGAAGCCCTTCGCTTCGGGACGGACATTGTTGTGTGGGCGTTGACCCACTAGAGCTATTCCATGGCATTCGAGACGGAATCCACATACGGCAATATCAGCGCCCGCCTTGCGGCCGTCCGTCGGAAGGAGAACATTGCCGGCGCCGTCCAGGGTGTGCTGCTCGCGGCATTCTGCCTCGTCGCAGGCCTGCTATTTGCCCTTCTCGTGGAAGAACTCTTCTATCTCCCTCCCCTGGGACGGACAGTGCTTTTTTGGGCGGTCGTGCTTGCCACGGCAGGGCTTTTCTTCTGGCGAGCCGGGGTGCCGCTACTGAGGCTTGCCGGAGTTCTCCCGCCGGAGACTGATGAAGGCACGGCGGCCAAGGTTGGCCGTGCGTTCCCTTCAATCAAGGACCGGCTCGTCAACATTCTGCAGCTCTACCGTGAGCGCGCATCGGCGGCGCCTTTGGCGCCGCGAGATTCTCGTGGCGCCGAAAGCGCCACGGAACCGAGACTATCGTCCCACCTGTGGCGGGACGGAGCCGGCATGCCGCTCTATTCGGTCGAGCTGATCGATGCATCCTTCGAGGATCTTCAGCGCGATGCGGGCCCCCTAGATTTCACGTCCATTGTGGACTACGCCGGATCGCGCCATATGAGCAAGTTCCTCGGCATCGCGGCGGGAGTTGCCGTTCTTCTCTTCGTTCTCTTTCCGACCCCTTTCTTCGGTTCTGCGTACCGGCTGTGGAACTACAGCCAGGCTTTCGCCGCACCGTCCCCATTCCGGCTTATCGTGCTGCCCGGCAACAGGGATGTTGTGAAAGGGGAAAGCGTGACGGTGATCGTCCGGGTCGACGGAGAACCGCAGAAACGGGTCATTCTCACCAGCAGGCCGGAAGGGCAGACCACGAATGACGAGCACGCGCTCGAGCCGTCCGTCCCGGGAGAATTCCGATATGAATTCACCGCGCTCAAGAGCACGACCCATTATGCGGCGAGATCCGGCGGCGTCAGCACGGACGAGTATGTGCTGACCGTTACGGACAGGCCGGTGGTGCGCCTTCTCCGTCTCACCCTGGCCTTCCCGTCGTACACCAGGCTTCCGGGCAGGGAGCTGGAAGATAATGCGGGGGATGTGACCGCACTGAAGGGGACCAGAATCACCTTCTCGGTGGAAGCGAACAAGGATCTGGCAGAAGCGACACTGGTGTTCAGCGACAGCGTGCGCCTCCCGATGACGGTGAGTGCATCGAAAGCCTCCGCAACGAGCGTGTTGATGAAAGACCGGACCTATCACCTTCTTTTGAAAGACAGAGAAGGCGTCAAGAACGCCGAGCCGATCGAGTATACATTGCGCACGGTTCCCGATGCCTATCCGACAGCCTCTATCCTGATGCCCGGGATGAATCTCGATATCACGGAAAGTTCGACGCTTCCTCTCCTGGTCAAGATCTCGGATGATTACGGCTTCAGCAAGCTGCGCCTTGCGTACAAGCTCGTGCAATCGCGCTACGAGAAACCGGCGGCGGAGTTTTCGTACGTTCCCATTCCTCTTTCCCCGGGTATCGGCACCGAGGGGAGCGTGGCATACACCTGGGTCCTGGACGGGCTGCATCTGGCGCCCGAAGATGTGCTTAGCTACTATGTCGAAGTGTTCGACAACGATAACATCTCCGGCCCGAAGTCGGCCCTGAGCGAGATCTTCTCGCTCCGCCTCCCGTCGCTGGACGAGGTCTTTGCCGACGTGGACAAAGGGCACGACATGAGCCTCGAGACGATGAAGGACGTGATGAAGGATGCCGAGCGGTCGAAGAAAGATCTCGAGGACCTCAAGCGGGATTTGAACAAGAACCGCCAGAAAATGGACTGGCAGGACCAGAAGAAAGCGGAAGAGCTCGTCAAAAAGTACACCGAGATGCAGCAGAAGATGAATGAGGTAAAGCAGACGGTGGACAAGATGGTCGAGCAGATGCAGAAAAATCAGGTTCTCTCTCCCGAAACGCTGGAGAAGTATCAGGAATTGCAGCAATTGATGCAGGAAATGAACTCGCCGGAATTCGCCGAGGCGATGAAGAAACTTCAGCAGTCGATGCAGCAGGTGAACCCGGAAGCGCTGAAACAGGCAATGCAGCAGTTCAGCTTCTCCGAGGAGAACTTCCGCAAGAGCATCGAGCGGACGATGAACCTGCTGAAGCGCATCCAGATCGAGCAGAAGGTGGACGAGGCGGTAAGGCGCGCTGAAGAGCTTCGGAAGCAGCAAGAGGACCTGCAGGGCCGGACGGAAAAGATGAGCCCGCAGGATCGCAAAACCGCGGAGGAGCTCGCAAAGGAACAGAAGGATTTGCAGGAGCAGATGGCACAGATGCAAAAGGAGCTGGAGGAGCTGCAAAAGAAGATGGAAGAGTTCCCGGGCGAGATGCCTTTGTCCGAGATGGAGAGGGTGAACGACGAGCTCCAGAAGAGCGGCCTGGAACAGCAGCTCGGTCAGATCGCGCAGCAACTTCAGCAGCAACAAAGCCAGCAGGCGATGCAGAACCAGCAACAAGCCATGCAAAAGATGGGGCAGCTCAGCAAGCAGCTTCAGGATATGAAGCAGGCGATGCAGCAGAACCAGCAGCGGCAGATCGTGAACGAAATGCGCCGAACGACGCAGGACCTGCTTGAGCTTTCGCGACGGCAGGAGGCGCTGAAGAACGAGTCTCGCACCCTTGACGCGAACTCGCCGCAGTTCAGGAAGAATGCCGAGGAGCAGATGGATGTTCTGCGGGATCTCAACACCGTTACGGAGCGGCTCTCGGGGCTGTCGCAGAAGACGTTCGGCGTGACGCCCGAGATGGGGAAGTCGATCGGCGATGCCATGCGGAACATGAGCGAAGCCATGAAGTCGCTTCAAGAGCGCAACGGGGCAGCGGCCGGACAGCAGCAGGGAGGTGCCATGGGATCGTTGAACGAAACGGCGCGGCTTGTGCAGAGTGCGATGGAGGGAATGATGCAAGGGGGAGGGCAGGGGATGGGGATGGCGGGTTTCATGCAGCGGCTCCAGCAGCTCTCCGGCCAACAGCAAGGCATCAACCAAGGGACACAAAATCTTGGAACCATGACGCAGCAGCAGGCCTCGGAAATGGCACGCCTTGCCGGGGAGCAGGGGATGGTTCGCAAATCGCTCGAACAGCTTGCGAAGGAAGCGGCCGCCAGCGGCGACCTGAAGCGGATGCTCGGCGATCTCGGCAGCGTTGCCCAGGAGATGCGCGAAGTGCAGACGGACCTTGCCCAGGGAGACGTGAACCCCGAGACGCTGCAAAAGCAGGAGCGCATCCTCTCACGGCTTCTGGACTCGCAGCGGTCCGCACGGGAGCGCGACTATGAGAAGCGTCGCCAGTCGTCGCCGGGGCAGAACGTGGCAAGTCCCAGCCCGGGACAGATCGATCTCTCCGCGCAGGAGGGGCGCAACCGGTTGCGGCGCGATCTGCTGAAAGCGCTGGAACAGGGCTACGCGCGCGACTATGAAGAGCTCATTCGGAAATACTTCGATGCGCTGGAACAGGAACAGAGCGCAACCCCCAACCACTGACCGCCATTGTCCATGACACCAGCTACGCTTGCCGCTACTCTCTTCTCGGACTATGAAGAATTCCGCCTGGATCACCTCCGGCCTTCCAATTGCAAGCATGGGATCGTCATCCCTGAGCTTCAGGAAATGGTTGCGCGGAGCAACAGTCTCATGAAAATCCAGGAATTGGGCCGCTCGGTGGAAGGGCGCAGCATCAACCTGGTCACGTGCGGGCGTGGAGAGAAGCGGATCCTTCTCTGGTCTCAGATGCATGGCGATGAATCCACGGCCACGCTCGCCCTGATGGATCTCTTCGCTTTTCTCTCGAATCGGCGGCAGGACGAATGGGTCCGCAAAATGCTTGGCGCCGTGACGTTTTCCGTCATCCCCATGTTGAATCCTGACGGTGCGGAGAGAATCCAGCGCTACACGGCGGTCAACATTGACATGAACCGGGATGCGCGCACGCTCGCTACTCCCGAGGCATGCATCCTACGGGAATGCCAGAGGAATCTCACGCCTGCTTTCGGATTCAATCTCCATGATCAGGGATTGAGCTCGGTAGGCAACTCGAGCGCCGTTACTGCAGTTTCGCTCCTAGCGCCGGCGCTGGATGAACGCAGAAGCATTGCGCCGGCCCGGGTTCGCGCGATGCGCCTCGGGGCGTTCGTCGCACGCATCCTCGACAAGTTTGCCAAAGGGCACATTGCCACGTATGACGATACGTACGAGCCGCGCGCCTTTGGGGACAACATGCAGTCGTGGGGCACCAGCACGCTGCTGATTGAGTCGGGGCATTGGCCCCAGGATCCCGAGAAGCTGTTCATTCGGAAGCTCAATTATGTCGCCTTGCTGTCATCGCTCTGGGCGATCGGGAACGGATCATATCAGGATGTCGAGCTGGACCACTATTCCAGCCTGGTTCCGAACGGCAAGAGAGTCTATGACATCATCATTCGTGGGGCCAGGCTCCGGCATGGAGATGGATGGTCTCATCCGGTGGATCTCGGTCTTCTCCTCGAGCCTGTTGGCGCGAGCCCGGCTGCAAAACAGAGCAATGGGAGAGACAGGCGCGTGGTCCTCAAGGAGATCGGTGACCTGCACGATTTTGGAGCCCTGGAGACGATCGAAGGGCATGACCGGCCTATCGCATCGACGTCAGTAACTGTCGAAATGAGCTCTCCTCTGTCTGACCTACTGGACATACTCCAGCTCTAGTGCTTTGACTCTAGGTGACAGGAACTATTGTGAATAGGCGGTTGTTCGGATTCATGGGTTGGGTAAGGGAAAGGCTAAGCTACGAAGCGATTGAGCAACATGCCAATTGTGCCCTGGTCGCAGATCGTTCGGCAATATATCGCGGAAGATCGTTCTGTAACGCAGCATACCGCCATTTGGCCGAACGGGAAGCCGTTTACCGTCAATGCCGATGACGTCCGCCGTCTGTTTGTCCCATCAATTCCACAACCCGTCGTGGATTGTCAACAGTTTCAGCATCTGATTACAAATGCGGTCGACCAGCGCCTCAGCAGGCTCGATATGGAGGCGTTCGTTGACCATGCTGCGAAATGCAGCACCTGTCGATACGACTACGAGATGGAGTCGGCCGTCAAGACCGTCGTCCAGACTCGCCTGAAGATGGTCAAGACACCGCGCGTGCTTACCGAATCCATTTCCCGGAAAATTCACCAAGTAGACGAAGAACAGGCCGTAGCAGAGAAAACTCAGGTCTGGAGCCAGATTTTCGCTCTTCCCATCGTCAAGCCGATGCTGGCGCTGGCCCTTGTGTGTGCAGCTGTTCTTGCCTTCGTCCTGTCACCATTCGGGTCCGGGCCCGCTCCGGCAGCGCCGGGGGGGAGCGATATTCTCGCTCAATCGGTCTCCAACTTCCATGCTGTCCTGGCCGGGCTGATGCCGCCCCAGATGGTGTCCGACCGTCCGGAACAGGTGCGAGATTTCCTTGCCGGCAAAACGAGCTTTTCAGTGCATGTGCCAGCCCTCGCCAATTGCACTCTGGTAGGGGGAAGTGCGAACGAGTATCATGGGATGAACCTTGCGCATGTCGTCTACAAGCACGAAGGTCAAGTGATCTACATGTTCGAGGCCCCGTATGACCGGGTGATCGCCGGCGACGGGCTTGCACTTTCCCAAGAAGCCAGGCAGCAGTTGAGCAGTACCGGATCTTTCTCCAACATCGCTCCCGGCGGCGACACGGTGATGCTCTGGGTGATCGGCAATACCCTCTGTGCAGCCGTCTCGCGGATCGACCGGAAAGAGCTCTCGAAGTGCCTGGCGTCGAGCGATGCGAAGGATAAAACGCTCTGGTGAGGAGCGCAAGTCTCGCTCTAAAACAGACCAGAAGTGCCTATCTGTGGATTTGGAGCAAGTCGATCATTTAGCGCACGAGTACCATCTTCATCACCTGAACGAACGTCCCAGTTGTCATTCTGCAAAGATAGACCCCGCTTGCAAGTCCTGCCGCATCGAATCTCACCTCATAGGTTCCCGGGGCTTTTTTCTCATTCACCAGCACCGCCACCTCTCTGCCGAGAAGGTCATACACAGTCAGCTTTACATCACTGACACCTGACACCTGAAACCTAACACCTGTTCTCGGATTAAACGGGTTCGGATAATTCTGCTCAAGGGCGAAGTGTGAAGGGATTCCCTTGTTCTCCGGCGGCACCGAGGCGATGGCTTCACTTAGTGGTAACCGCCAGATACCGCCCGGAACGCCGGCGTAGAGGTACTCATCGTTGGCGATGAGCGATGATACCATGTAATGGGGAAGACCGTTGTTGAGCGGCCACCAGCGGTTGCCGTTATCAGAGGAAATGCGTATTCCGCAGCTGTCTGTTGCGGCGATGACGATTGGGCCGACAATAGAAAGGCCCGTGATATTGTTTCCGGAAAGACCTTTATTCACCCATGTGGATCCGCCATCCGTGGAGCACCAGACACCGCCTTTCCTGAGGAGAGGAGCACCAGGCGGCACCTGCTGCGATGTGCCAGCGAAGATCGTCGAACCGTTCATGGTGAGAATATTGAAGGCTAACTCTGTATAATCCTGCCCGGCAGAATTGGATGTCCAGTGCTCGCCGTTGTCGGATGAGAGGAACATGCCCTGGCTGAAGGTCCCTGCCACGAGATTGGGCCCGTTCACGCTGATGCCTTCTACGGTAATCCGGTAAAGGCCGGTCAGGGGTGTCCAAGTTGAGCTGTCCAGGTGACACCGGTAGATACCCATCCCTCCATACACCATTCCGGCAAAGATGTAGGTATCGTTTATGCCGTATTCATTCGGAGTGAACGCTTGAATTCCTCCCATGTCGATCGTCCATGTTGTGCCATGATCGGAAGAGCGCCAGGCCGGACTGTAGCCATTCTGCAGCACCGGTGCGTCGGTTCCTGCGACAACGTGCGGGCCGTTTGCCGCCAGAGACCTGAAGTGGAAGTGAGGCATATCATTCAGCACCGTCCAGGTCTCACCGTGGTCGCTTGACCGGCCCAGGAAATATCCGGAGCCCAGAGTTGCATAGACGAAATTGCCGCCTGTAGCGAGGCTGGCCGGTGCCATCACATCGAGCCCGCTGTTGCGTGCTACCCACGTTGTGCCATGATCGGTCGAACAGAAGACGCCAGCAACAGTAGCTGCGTAGAGGATGGATCCGTCCATCGACAATGAGCGAATGAGCTGTTCGTTGAGGTAATTGCCATGTGGCAATCCGCTGGAACAGGAGGTCCACGTCACACCTCTGTCGGTCGAGCGAAAGAGATTGGGCCCGGTCGTTGCATAGAGGTCTGAATCATCTGCGGCGACGGCGGTGATACCGATCGTGTTTAGGGGCTCTGGTAATGGATTTCCAGCGGACCAGCTTTTTCCGTCGTCGGTGGAACCATAGACTTTCCCCTGGGAGCCGGCAAATGCCAGGGAATCATGCGCTGCAAGAGAAAAGAGCGGCCGATCAAGATACGTACGGGGTGGGATGAAGACCGTGCCTCCTGCCAACGCCTTCGTCCACGTTGTACCGTTGTCGGATGAACGCATAACACTCGTAGTAAGCGCGAGAATCGTCGTATCACCCGATGCATCACACTTCACTGTAAGGAATTTCGCGCCAATGCTGTCGCATTTCCTCCAGCTCAGACTGTTGTTGCTGGTGATCATTAACCCTGAATCGAGTCCGACATACAGGTTGTTCCCCAGTCCGGCGAGAGCATAAATATTGGGGATGTTCCAGGTGCTGTCAATCGGCAGCCAGGTAAGGCCATGGTCGGTCGTATAGACGACGCCTAAGGAGCTCGAGGAAGTCCACGGGTCGACGCCGACACGAACGAGATAAGTGGCGAGGTCGTTTGAGGCCATGGCTCTGACAAATGTCTGCATTCCACCATTGACCGCCCACCAGCTTGCGCCGTTGTCGGCCGAATTGAACGGCCCGTGGTCTGTTCCTGCAAACAGCTCGGCGGTGCCTGAGCTGTCGTGGGAAGCGATAATCACGACTTGCGTCGGGCCGCCATAGGAACCGTAGACCTGTCTCCACTGGGCAATTGCAAGTGTGCAAAGGATGGTCTCAAGAGCGCAGACCAGTTTGAATGACAGCGATAGCCGGATCATGATAGCCTCCGTGTACCGATGCTGAGTCTTTATGCGTACAATCATCGGGCGCTGTTGCTGTGGCATGTTAACGAACACCCGTAGCTTTGTCAAGTGAGGTTGACGCCCATGCAATGAACGATCCACACTCAGGTAACCCCGTCGAGTCGTTTTTGGGATCTGTGGCAAGGATTTTCCCTAGCTTGACAAACGGCCAATATCTTGGTATATTTTTCTGACATAATGAAAAGGTGTCATTGCGACACCTTTTTCTGTCTCTTCCACCTCTGGTCACGCTCATGCAGCAAGAGTCGCCGACATCCGTCACACAATTTTCCGACCGGCCGGATCCGCTCCCATCACGCCTCCCGGTGCTTCCGTTGCGCGACGTCGTCATCTTCCCGTATATGATCTTCCCCGTGCTTGTCGGGAGAGAATCGTCGCTGCATGCCGTCAACGAGGCGCTGGAAAAGGACAAGTACATTTTCCTTGCGGCGCAGCGCAACTCCGTCACCGAAGAGCCGGGCATCGACGACATCTACCACGAAGGCACGATCGCCAAGATCATCCAGATCCTGAAACTCCCCAACGGGCTGATGAAGATCCTGGTGGACGGCGTGATCCAGGCGTCGGTAAAGAAATTTGTCCCGAACCCGAAGTATCTCGAGGCGCAACTGACGGTCAATAACACGCCGGTCACGATGGACTCCGAGCTGGATGCACTCCTGCGCCATACGTCCAGCCTCTTTGCCGAGTACGTCCATTTGAACCGGAACGTCCCGAGCGAGGTGCTGGTGGCCTTCGAGAATACGCGCGACCCTCAGCGCAAGCTTTTCTATATCGCCTCCAACATACTCCAGACCGTCGACGTCAAGCAGAAGATCCTCCAGTTGACCACCGTCCGGGAACAGCTGCACGAGTTGATCAGGATCCTGAATTCGGAGAACGACGTCCTCAAGATCGAAAAAGAGATCGACACCAAGGTTCACGACAACATTGCCAAATCCCAGCGAAAGTTCTTCATCCAGGAACAGATCCGCATCCTGCAGGACGAGCTCGGCGACGAAGAGTCCTCGCCCGAGCTGCTGAAACTGAGGGAAGACATCAGGAAGGCAAAGATGCCCAAGGCAGTGGAAGAGAAGGCGATGGAGGAATATCAGAAATTAAGGAAGACACCGCCGCTTTCTCCTGAGTCCACCGTGTTGCGGGGCTACCTGGACTGGATGGTGAACGTTCCGTGGTACAAGCGGACAAAGGACAACCTGGATATTGCGCATGTCAAGCAGATCCTGGACGAGGACCACTTCGGGCTGGACAAGCCGAAGGAGCGGATCCTGGAGCATATCGCGGTGCTCAACCTGGTGAAGGAGATGAAAGGGCAGATCCTCTGTTTTGTCGGCCCTCCGGGTGTGGGGAAGACCTCGCTCGCGAAATCGATTGCGCGGGCGCTCGGACGGAACCTGGTCCGTATCTCACTGGGAGGGGTGCGGGATGAAGCCGAGATCCGCGGCCACCGGCGCACGTACATCGGCTCTATGCCGGGCAAGATCATCCAATCGATGAAGCGCGCCGGGGTGATCAACCCGATGATGCTCCTTGACGAAGTGGATAAGATGAGCATGGACTTCCGCGGTGATCCGTCGGCCGCAATGCTGGAGGTGCTGGATCCGGAGCAAAACTGCGCCTTCAACGATCACTACCTGGATATAGACTACGATCTGTCACACGTGATGTTCATTACGACCGCCAACGTGCGCTATGCCATCCCGCTTCCGCTGCAGGACCGGATGGAGATCATTGAGCTTCCCGGCTATCTCCAGCATGACAAGCGGGAGATTGCCCGGCGGCATATCATTCCCAAGCAGCTGGAAGAGCACGGGCTCGCCAAGAGGAACATTGAGATTGGAGACGAGGCGATCGACAAGATTATCACCGAGTACACGCGCGAGGCGGGAGTGAGAAACCTTGAGCGGGAGATCGCCACAGTATGCCGCAAGGTTGCCAAGGATATAGTCCTCACCAAGCAAAAGAACGGCGGGAAAAAGCGTGCAGCAGGCGAGGCGAAGAAGAACCCCTCCTTTGTCGTGGATGGCGCCAGGGTTGAATCGTACCTCGGCGTGCCAAGGTTCCGCAACCGGCCCCGGTCGGAGCACAACCGTATCGGATCGGTGACCGGACTGGCCTGGACGAGCGTGGGAGGGGAGATCCTGCACGTGGACGTGACGATCATGAACGGCCATGAGAAGCTGACGCTCACCGGACAGCTGGGCGAGGTGATGAAGGAATCCGCGCAGGCTGCGTTGAGCTACCTGCGCTCGAACGCACAGAAGCTTGGACTTCCGGCATCCTTTTACAAGGGAAAAGAAATTCACGTGCACCTGCCGGAGGGGGCTATTCCGAAGGACGGCCCGTCGGCGGGCATCACGATGGCGATGGCCATGTACTCGGCTGTCAGCGGCAAGCCCGCGAGCGCCGATGTGGCAATGACCGGGGAGATTACGCTGCGGGGCGATGTCCTGGCGATTGGCGGACTGAACGAGAAGCTGCTGGCCGCACAGCGGAGCGGCGTTACCATCGTTCTGATCCCGCAGGAGAACGTCAAGGATCTGCCCGAGATCCAGGCGAAAGTGAAGGAAGGGCTGACGCTGGTCCCGATCAACAAGATCGAGGACGCGCTTCCGTATGTGTTCGCAAAGGCCAAACCGAAGAAAGCTGTCGGCAAGGGTGCACGATGAGCGACTATATCGTCACCGCCCGCAAGTGGCGGCCGATGAAATTCGAGGATGTGGTTGGTCAGAGCCACGTCACCGTCACGCTGCGCAATGCGCTTGGCTCGGGGCGGCTCGCCCACGCTTATCTCTTCAGCGGTCCCCGGGGCGTGGGAAAGACCACGACCGCCCGGCTGCTTGCAAAAGCGGTGAACTGCCTCCACCCGAAGGACTCCAACCCGGACAACGAGTGCGAAAGCTGCATCGAGATCAACGAGGGAAGAAGCTTCAACGTTCTGGAGATCGATGGCGCCTCCAACCGCGGCGTGGAAGAGATCCGCAACCTTCGCGAATCAGTCCGCTACGCTCCGGCCAAGGGCACGTACAAGGTCTACATCATAGACGAAGTGCACATGCTTACCAAGGAGGCGTTCAATGCCCTCCTGAAAACGCTCGAAGAGCCGCCCTCGCACGTCCTGTTCATCTTTGCCACCACCGAGATCCACAAGGTCCCTGCCACGATCCAGTCCCGCACCCAGCGGTTTGACTTCCGCCGCATCGCGACCGGCGAGATCATGGCCACGCTGAAAGAGATCGCGAAGGCAGAGAAACTGCAGCTTGACGACGAAGCGTTGCTGCTGATCGCCAAGAAAGGCGACGGCTCGCTCCGCGATGCGCAGAGCATGTTTGACCAGGTGATCGCGCTGTGCGGAACGGTAGTCACCCATCAGCAGATCCTGGAGGCGCTGAACCTGGTGGACCAGGAGCTGTTTTTCCGGGTCACCGACCTTATCAAGTCCAAGGACCCGGCCGGAGGGCTCGCGTTGGTGGAAGACATCATGAACCGGGGGTACGACATCAAGGAGTTCCTCTCCGGGCTGACCGAGCACTTCCGCAACATCCTCATCGCCAAGACTACAACTTCCACGGCGCTCATTGAGACTTCGGATGTTTACAGAAAGCGCTATGCCGAGGAAGCGCAGGTTTTTTCGATTGCAGATCTTTTGCGTTTCATGCGCCTTATCACCGCCACGGAGTCGGCGATCCGGTGGAGCGCCCAGCCCCGGTTCAAGCTGGAGGCGGACATGGTGCAATTGATCACCATGCACGGCGCTCCCGAGGTTGCGGATCTCCTCCGCCGGATCGAGGAGCTGAAAAAAAAAGCCCCTGAAATTTCCACAGTGGGAGAACGTTTTACCCGTCCTTCTCTGTCTTCCCGACCGCCGGCTTCTGCGAACGGCAACCACGATCCCAAGCCGCTGCCTCGCCCCGCCGCGCCCGCATTGAATGAAGGTGAGATCTCTTCCCGGTGGAAGGAGTTCCTGGGCGAAGTGCGCAAGCGGCGCATCTCCGTGGGTTCTGTCATGGATCTGACCACGCTGAGCGGCGTCCAGGGGAACACCATCCGCATTGGCTGCGCCGATGAATTCCAGAGTTCTACCGTCACGCGGAACAGGGAGTTTCTGTCCTCGATTCTTGAAGAACTCTTTCACGTTCACGCCAGGCTGGAGGCCGTCATCAATCCCGGCCAGGCGACTGCAGCAGTACCAGACAGCCCTTCCTCCGACTCTCCCCCGCCACAAGAGGAACACCCAATCATTACGGCGCTCAAGCGAGAGCTGGGAGCGGAACCGTTATAACTGAGAATGGGGAACTGGGAATGAGTGGGAGCTCACGAACCAGGGAGTGGTTTGCCGTTGTTGGAGAGCTTCCCGAGCCCCCCTGAACCCGGTGTAACTCAGCAAGGCGGGTAGTATCAAGCTCTCGTTGTTTTGTTCTTTCCCCTGCTCCATCATTCTTAATCCTCGATTCCCCATTCTCGATTTTTTTTCCTCCCCCTTCGTAAAAACGCCCTCCCTGCTGTATTAGATATATGGGCGGCATCATCATCAAAATCGCCGGGCTCTTACTCGGTCTGCTGTTTGTCATCACAGGGCTCTCCAAAGCCGCGGCTTTCGAGGAGTTTTCCTGGACAATTCTCCGGGAATTTCCCATGTCGCGCGAACTCGGCACGATCTGCGCCTTCCTGGTGATAGTGGCGGAAGTGGTTTCAGGTGCGGGGCTCTTCCTCCGGCGCATGCGGAGGCCCTCGGCCGCGATGGCGGCGGTTCTGCTGTTCATTTTCCTTTCTATTGCTTTTCGAAAAGTCGTGCAGGGGAGTGAATTTCAGTGTGAGTGTTTTGGCGTCCTTGCGCTGCGGCTCCCGCTGTTCTACCATCTGTTCCTGGATCTGGCGCTGGCCTGCATTGCCATTCTCGTTGCGTGGCGGCCGACGAGTGTCGTCCCTGCCACAGACGAGGGACGAACCGTGCTGTTCCAGCATTCCGCATCGTGGCGGCGTTCATTCGTGTTTCTCGTTCCGCTGGCTTTTTGCGCGCTATTTCTCGTCTGGGCACTCTTTTCCGCGTTCCGGTCTCCGGCAGCGGTGCCCCCTCCGGAAGAGAAGAAAGTGCAGCTGGACATCGCATTTCCCGTGAAACCAGCCGCCGTGCGCCGGGCGACGCTGATCAAAGGAGTCTCCTCCAGCGGCCTCCTCCGGCCGGTGAGAATGGTAGAGCTGGTTCCAAGAGTGAGCGGTGAGATCGTGGCCGCAAGCGCTCATGAAGGGAAGGAAGTTGCAAAGGGAGAAATCGTCGCATCCATAGACAGAACAGAATTCCGCCTGGCGTACGAACGCGCATCTTCGACGCTTCTTGCCGCGCAGATCGAATACCGTACGCTGAGCACATCTCCCATTCTTCAAACCATGGATACGATACAGGCCCGTCTGGATCTCGAGGCGGCACGCGAAACCTATCAACGCGTGAGGACTGCCTATGCGGCGGGAAGGATCGACGGGCCTGTTTTTTTACGTGCGCGCAGAGCGTATGAGGCTACCAGAGCCTACCACTCGGCAAATCGTGAGGATGTGATTGCCAACAGGAGCGGCCTTGTGCAAGCGCATGAGGCTTTTGAGCGGGCGAGACTGGACCTGGAAGCCACCGAGGTCCGCGCTCCATTTGCTGGCCGGATCGCAGCGTGGGAGGCCGCCGTGGGAATGCAGGCGCATGCCGGGCGTGCGCTCGGCAGTCTGGTGGACCTCTCAAAGATCCTTATTGACACCGACATCGTTGAGGGGGAAGCCGGCAGAATTCGTGCGTGCGAAGGCGCCGTCATATCATGCATGGCTTTTCCGAGAATCCGCTTTTCCGGGACCGTCCGCACGGTGAGTCCGTTGATCGACCTGAAGAGCCGCATGATGCGGGCCACGGTTGAGCTGTCTCTGCTGCGCGCCGCCCGGAATGCTCCTCCGTTGTTGCTCCGCCCCGGCATGTTCGCCTCGGTCCTGATCGAGACCGAGCGGCTGGAAGGACGGCTCCTTGTTCCCCGCGAAGCGCTGCTCGTACGCGACCTGCGGCAGCTGGTGTTCACCATGGAGAACGGGCTGGCGAAATGGCATTACGTTGAGACCGGCGAAGAGAATCAGGAATTTGTGGAAATCCGCTCGGGGCTGTCCGAGGGAGATACGGTCATCGTGGAAGGGCACCATGCGCTGGCGCACGATGCAAGAGTTTTTGTCAAGGAATGAGCGGGCGAGGGGGGAATTGAGCAATTCACAAGGAGGACGTATGTTACATCCATCAAGGTTCGACAACATGCCCTGGATGCACATCGGGGCATTTCTCGTTTTTGCACTGCTGATGCTGTTCGATTTCAAAGTCGCATTTCGACATCCGGGGCAGCCTCTGAACGCCTTCGGGCTCTCGGTGGCGAACTCGGAAGCCCGGGCGAGAGATCTCCAGGCATCCTACGGAACCAGATTCGTTGCCGTGCGGTCGGATCTCTGGAACTGTTTCCGGGTGCGCGAAAACATTCGGGTCGATTTCGGTCCTGTCACGATTCCGGACAGATGCCAGGAACGCTACCTGGTCGTTGTGCAGACCGAAGCGTGCCAGCCGAATAAATCGGAATTCTTTGAGTGCACGGCAGGGACTTGGCGGTGGGTGCCCAATCCCCCGTGCGGGACTGACAGCCCGAGTGGATGGTGGCTGCCTCCGTGCTGAGCACAAACGACAGGATTATGGTGAATCATGCGCATCTGCCTCATCATGGGAATGCTCCTTTGTCTCGGGGCCTGCACCGACAGGAACAAGGAAGGAGGGCGCCCGCCCGGCGTCGGGAGCCGTCTGATTGAAATAACGGGGAAAACCGCCGATGAGATGCTCGTGGTCTCCCGTGTCATCGATCTCGAAACAACGTTCGAGAGCCTTATCGCTTTTCCTTTTGACCTGTGTGTCAGCGGGGAAGAGCTCTTCGTGGCGTCGAGGAACACGGAGATCAAGGTCTTCACCATGGAAGGGAAGTACAAGCGGAACATCGGACGCCTGGGAGATGGCCCGGGCGAATACCGTACGGTCGCCTGCCTGTTTCCGCATGGACGCGACGAGATCGGAGTGTACGACTGGTCGAACCTCCGGCTTTCGGTGTTTTCGCGGGAAGGGAAATACCAGATGAGTGCCGTGCTTGGAATGCCCGGGATGGAAGGAGTGCGTTCGGTGCTCTTCGTCGACGGGTTCTATTATATTCATGTGCCCTCCTCGCCCGCACAGAATTATCATGTCGTCAGGATGGACACAAACCTGGCTATAACAGATGGCTACGTAGAAACGAACCGCCGCTTCACCGGATATCAGGACCGGCTCCTATTCAATGGGGGCATCGTGGCGGACAGTGCAGGAAGATACATCTACGAGGCGGATAGCTACTTCTACGGGATTCGTCGTGTCGATCCTGTCTCGGGAACGGTGACCGAGCTCGAGTTCAAGGCTCCTTCGTTCTACGTTTCCATGCCGGCCCTGGAAACGCCAACCTCCATGGATGAAGCACTGAGGATGTTCCAAAAGGGTACAAACGTGTATAACATCTTCATGACAGGGGGGCATTATCTGATGCTCGAATACCATCTGTCCCTCGGGCGTGGCAGGGTCAAGGTCGCCTATCTCTTCTATGATCTCCATAGCGGCAAATGCTTTACCGTGCCGGCGGGAGAAGTCCATCCTTCGTATGCCGACGGGGAGCACCTGTACGCTCTTGTCTATCACAGCAAGAAGAACGATGAAGTCGTGAACAATCCCTCACTTGTCGTCTATGATCTGTCTGTTGAGGATCAATGAAGACCCATCTACTCTATATTATGATCGGGGTGCTCCTGGCGGGGAACGTGGCGCTCCTCCTGAAGAAGACATCTCTTCCGCATCTCATCCCGGAGAGAGTGGGACCACACGACCTCCCGGAGAGGGTTGTGTTGCTCGACAGTCTGGCATTCCGGCGATGGTCCGATGGTTTCGTGGTGCGACCGGACTTCAGAAAGCCCATGTTCCTGTTCTTTTTTTCCAGGACGAGCTGTGCAACCTGTGTGGACAAGGTTGTGGATTTCCTGACCCGCCGCGCAACGCCGGCAGCGGAGACATACATCGTCTCGACCGATGTCTATGATCCGGCCGAGAGGGCAGCCTATGATGCGCGATTCCTGCGCTCTCTCCCGTTTTACGCCCTGGAGTCGGTGAGGCGCTCCCCGGAATTTGATGTCGGTCTCCCGGTGCTGATGGTGGTCGACGACCACAGGGAGATCCTGTACGCGAAGCAAATCCTGCCGTCGGATGATTTGCACGGGGAGTATTTATTCTGGAAAAGGATCAACTTCCTCTACTCCCTGCTTGCGCTCTGAGGGAAGGGCCATGGCACTGTCTTCGCTTTCCATCCGGCGCCCGGTGACCACGCTGATGTTCTACGCGGGCGTGGTTTTCCTTGGCATCCTTGCTTTCCGAAGGCTCAGCGTCGACTTCCTTCCTCCGGTCTCCATCCCCAGGCTCACCATACACACCCCCTGTCCGGATCTCTCTCCGGAGGAGATCGACGAAAAGGTGGCCCAGCCGCTTGCCTCAGTCGCGGGGACCGTCGCCGGCGTAAAGAAGATTACCTCCCTTTCCCGCCACGGCACAGCCATTGTCACGGTCGAGTTCTCCTGGGGTGTGAAGATGGATTACGCGATGCTGAACCTCCGGGAGAGATTGGACCAACTCGGCCCGGAACTTCCGCTGGAGGCCGGACGTCCCACCATCCTCCGGGTGGACCCGGGAACAGAACCGATCATCATGATCGGAGTGACCGCGGCCTCTTCCCACTCCGGCACCGATTCGGCGAACCTGATGGAGCTGACAGAAACCTGCAATGCGCTGCTCAAGAAGCGCCTGGAACAGGTTGAAGGCGTTTCCCAGGCGCTAGTACTCGGCGGAGTGGAACGAGAGGTCCGGGTAGAGCTCGACGAAAGAAAGCTGATGGCGCTGGGGCTTACCATCAACGAGGTGGCAGGGGCGATCAGCACGGAGAACATCAATCTTCCCGGGGGCACGATCAAGAGCGGTTCCTTGCGTTATCCCCTTCGCCTACCGGGCACGCTGAGCAGTGCGTACGAGATCGGCCGGCTGTCGTTCATCGCCAGAGAGTCTGGCCGGAATGTGCGCATGACAGACATCGCTGCCGTGCACGACACGATACGGGAGAGAAATGGCTGGACGCGCTACAACGGCAGAGATATCCTGGTGTTGCAGGTAAGGAAGGAAGCTGGATCGAACACTCTTGTAGTTTCGGAGAATGTCAGGGGGGCTCTTGAACGGCTTGAATTGGAAAACCCCGGACTTCGGCTGCACGTCCTCAATGACCAGGC
Organism: uncultured Bacteroidota bacterium; assembly: GCA_963809695.1. Classification (GTDB taxonomy): domain Bacteria; phylum Bacteroidota; class Ignavibacteria; order UBA10030; family UBA6906; genus JAGDMJ01. The sequence goes on along the minus strand of CAWEKI010000006.1, from coordinate 206,059 downwards.
GGAGTTTATTCGCGACTCGGTTGCCGATGTGGAGCAATCCATCATCTGGGGCGCACTGCTTGCATTTTTTGTGCTGTTCGTGTTTCTGAAAGGCTTCAGGGATCCTTTCATTGCGGGGTTGACCATGCCCGTTTCGATCCTTGCGACACTTGGCGCGATGAGCGCCCTGGGAGTCAGCCTCAACGTAATATCGCTCACAGGTCTTGCCCTTGGCATCGGTATGCTGGGGGATAATGCCATCATCGTGATTGAGAACGTGAGGCGGCTGCGTGAAGAGGGTGCCTCCATTGTCGGGGCGATCCAGACCGGCTCGCGTGAAATCGGCCTCGCCGTGACGGCGTCTACCATGACCAATGTCGCCATCTTTCTTCCCGTCCTCTTTGTCCGGGGCGTGGCGCAACAGCTCTTTGCGGACATGGCAGTCACGATGACGGTGTCATTGCTTGCCTCCCTGCTCGTGGCGGTCACTCTGGTGCCGGTGCTGCTTGCATGGGAGCCGCATGTCCGGCAACCATGGAGAAGCATGCACGCTTTCGGCCAGGCGGCAAGGCTGATTGATGCGTGGGGGAGACGATGCCTGGAGCGGACACTTTCCCGGGCTCTCGAGGCCAGAGGCTGGGTTTTGTTCTTCACCGTAGCACTCCTTGCGGCCTCTGCGCTGGTTGCCGGCTTTATCTCTTCAGAGCCGGCGCCGGAGATCGACAGGAAGAGGTTCCTGGTCGACCTGACTCTAGGGGCAGAAACATCAGCGTCGGCGGTAGCCGGACTTGCCGGCCGGATCGAAGGCATGCTGCGCCCGATCCCGGGTGTGAGCGGCGTGTACGCGTCAGGGGGAATTGCGGCCAGTCCCGACATCTGGTCTCTGGCCAATGCCTCTGTCGGGCATATCCACCTGGAGATCACGGTGGCCGAGAGCATACAAACAGCCCCAGTCATGGAGGCCGCAAGGGAGCGTATACGTTCACTCTGCAGATATCTGGACGGAGTGGAGGTCATGGTCAGGCCGGGCGTGACGACGTTCCAGCGGATCCTTCGGCCGCAGCTCAGCGACATTATTGTCCGCTTTCACGGAAACGACCGTGCGGTAAGCGGCCGTATCGCTGAACAATTTGCCAGGGAGATCCAGTTTCTGCCCGGCCTTGCCGATCTGAGCATCGCCTCCCGGGACGGGGCGCCGGAGTATCGCGTACGGATCGATCGGAGGGCCGCGGAACGCTATGGCGTCACTCCGCACGACGTGGCCGAGCACATTTCGGCGCAAACGACGGCAGGGGAGGTTGCCGTCATCTCTGATGTCGACCGCCGGGTTGGCGTGCGGCTGCAACCGGAGGATTTGGGAGGGAAAAGGATCGAGGATATTCTCTTATCGAGCATGCGGTGCGGTGGGGAGCTGGTGCCCCTCTCCCAGCTCGTGCAATGCGAACAGGCAGTCGGGTGCACGGAGATCCGGCGCGAAGACGGGAGCTGCGTCGTTGTCTTGACTGCCAACGTCGCCGGGCGCTCCATCGGTGCGGTGGCGGCCGATCTGAGGAAACGGGCAGCCTTGTGTGCCCTTCCTGCAGGGTACAGTATCAGCATTGGCGGTGAGAATGAAGAGATGGAATCATCCTTCAGAAGTCTGGCTGTCGTGATCGGGCTTTCTCTTTTGCTTGTGTATATGATCCTGGCAGCGGAGTATGAGTCGCTTCTCTATCCCTTTGTCATTCTCCTCACGAGTCCCCTGGCCTTCATCGGCGCCGTGCTGGCCATGCTCGTGACGGGGGGGAGGTACAACGTCTTGTCTCTTGTCGGCATGGTGATCATGATTGGCGCGGTGGACAACGATGCGGTCATTGCCGTTGACGTTATCACTGCGCTTCGGAGGAGCGGGACGGGGATGCACGAGGCAGTGTGCCGCGGAATGCAACAACGCCTCCGGCCGATCCTCATGACCACGGCAACCACCGTGCTCGGCATCCTTCCCCTTGTCCTCAGTCCGGGCCAGGGCTCCGCGCTGGTGCGGGCGCTGACCGTCCCACTGGTGGGGGGCCTGGTGACGTCCACACTGTTCACCTTGGTGGTGATCCCGGTGCTCTACGCATACATTGATCCCTGGGCAGCACAACATCGGTGATGCCGCATGCGGGAATTCCTTCGACATATTCTCTCGCGCCCCGTTTCGGTGGGCATGGCGTGCTGCGCTGTTGCCGTAGGTGGCCTCTTCGCTCTGGCGCGGCTCCCTCTCGGACTTGCGCCTTCCCTGGAATTTCCCGCTCTTACCATACAGATGAGCTGGGGTGGAGCCTCCGCGGAAAGCGTGGAGAAGACAGTGACCGCGCCCATCGAGGAGATCGCGACCTCGCTGAGAGGAGTTCGAAAAGTCCGGTCTTCCTCGCGCGAGGGGGGTGCACGCGTGAGCGTTGAGTTCGATCAACGGACCGACATGGACTTGATCCGCTTCGAGCTCAACGAGCGGTTGTCCCTGCTTGCGGAGCTCCTTCCCCACGGGGCGTCGCATCCGGTCGTGGAGCGATATGTTCCCGAAGACATCGAACAACTCCAGGGATTTCTGTCGTATTCGTTCGCCGGCCCCCTCTCACGTTCGGCTCTCGCACGGCTCGCCGGCCAGGAAATCATCCCACGCCTCATGTCCATCCTGGGCGTGGCACAAGTGACGCTGCAAGGGGGAGAAGAGCAAGTGCTCCGCGTGGAGCTTTGGCCGGATAAGTTGGCCGCCTGTGGAATCACCACTGGGGACGTAACGGCGGCACTGGAGGCGTGTCGCCCGGGGGTGCGCAACGGAAGCCTTCTGGGTCCCGCCGGAGTTGAGCAGATCAGTGTCGCGGGAAACGTTGTGTCCCTTCCTGAGCTTGAGGATATTCCCGTTCGACGCGCCGGATTGCCGGCGGCCATCCGGTTGCGCGATGTGGGAACCATTACCGTTGTTCCCTCTGTGCCGCGCGAACTTTTCAGGGTCAACGGCAAAGAGTGCCTCACGTTGACGATCACCCGGGACCCGGCCAGCAGCCTGCCCGGGACGGCACGTGACGTGCGGTCCTGCCTTGCCCGGCTCTCACCGCGTCTCCCCCCGGGCGTAGAACTCCTGTGCGAGCTGGACCGGAGCCGTCGGATGACCGATGAACTGGCTTTGCTGTATCGTGATGCTCTGCTTGCCATTGTCCTTCTCTGGGGAATACTCACCCTTTTTCTCGGCACAAACCGCCTGCCCTTCGCGCTGATCTCGTCAGTGCTCCTTTCATGTGCCGGTACGCTCCTGACGCTCTGGATTCTTCATGTTTCGCTCCATCTCCTCACGCTTGCGGGACTGGTTCTGGGCATGGGAAGACTACTTGACGATTCGATCGTTGTGCTGGAGAATCTGCGGCGGTGGACGCTGCTCGAAACAAGCAAAGAACGGATTGTCGAAGGTACACTTGAGGTGCTCATACCGGTTGTCGCTTCCACCGCTGCAACGGCCGGAGCACTGGTGCCGGTGCTCTTCCTGCCAAGAGATCTGCAGGTCTATCTGCAGGAGTTTGCCGTCGCAGTCACGGTCTCGCTGTGCGTCTCGCTGCTCGTCTCCTTCTCGGTCATACCTTCTGCGGCGCTGCAATGGAGAATGAAGGGAACAGGGATTCTCATGGATCCCGGGGGGCGCGCTGCGTCCTTCTACCGGCGGTTTCTGAACGTTGCGCTGCGGCACAGAGTGGTGGTCGTCATCGTTGCCGTGTGGATGTTCGGCTTTCCAGTCTGGCTGCTCCCCGCACGCATCGAGAGCCCTTCGCCGGCGGCAATGCTGTACAACGAGACGATAGGGGGAGCCTGGTGCGCGCGTGCACGGCCCGTGGTCAATGCCCTGCTTGGCGGGGCAAGCTACCAGTTCTTCAGGAATGTCCCGCACGCGGAGTTTTTTGATCCGGACAACGGGACGTTCCTGGTCTTGCAGGTGAATTTTCCCCAAGGGACCGACATTGAATGCGCAGACGGCGTTGCCCGGGCTCTCGAACAGGATCTGCTGAGCGCAGGCGCTCCCCGGCTGACAACACGCGTGTTCAACGGAGCGCTCTTCCTCCGCGTTGACTTTCCTGATTCCATGGTTTCGACCCCGTTGCCCGGTGCTCTTCGGAGCCGATGTCTGCGCCTGGCTGCTCAGACGGGCGGTGCAGCCGTCACCGTGGCGGGATTTGGAGCGGGGTTCTCCGGGGGCATAGACCTGCAGCCGGCATTCACCGTGCGGGTACATGGCTATGAATATGCGCGCGTCAAGCAGATTGCGGAATCACTCCGGGAAAAACTCCTGCACAACCCCCGGGTTATCTCTGCTGATATCAACCGGTCGCTCGGTAACTGGTCCAGGATGCAGGAGATCGCACTCACCATGGACCGGGAGGCAGCCGCAAGCTACGGTCTTGCCGGACACGAAATTGCTGCTGCGGTGCAGAGCCGCACCGACGTTCTTCCCCAGAGATTGCCGGTGAAGCTGCAAGGCATCCAACTCCCCTGCGTGGTGACGGTAAAGGGCTCCGATCGCTTTTCTGTCGCAGATCTGGCATCGGTTGCGGTCCCGGGAAAGAAATCTGCCACTGTTCCGTTCCGGGTCCTGCTCGGCGTGCAACAGCGTGCAGCACCGTCGGAGATCGTTCGTGAGGATCAGCAATATGTCCGCTGGGTTTCATTCGAATATAAGGGGCCATACCGGCACGCGGAAGCTTTCCTCAAAGCCACGGTCAATGCATTCCCGCTTCCTGAAGGATACCGGCTTGACTGTGCCGGCACGTCCAGTGTCTCCGAGAAGGACAGAGATGCCCTGCTCAAGGCGGCGCTTGCCTCTCTGCTCGTGGTGTTCATGGTGACGGCCTCGCTCTATGAGTCCTGGCTGAACCCGTGCATCATCATGCTTTCCGTTCCTCTTGCCTACATCGGCGTCTTTATGGCCTATGTTCTGAATGGGGTGCCGTTCGGGAGGGGAGGATATCTTTCGGCGATTTTCCTGACCGGTATTGCCGTAGCCAACGCGATTGTCATCGTGGATTTCATTGCACGAAGGGAAGGAGCCGGGAAACGCGGCGCTGTTACCATTGTCGATGCATCGGTGTGCCGTCTTCGACCCGTTCTCATGACCACGCTTACGACCGCCGGCAGTCTTCTGCCCATGCTTCTCGGTGAGCGGAACAGTGTCTGGTACGGGCTTGCGCTCGGAACGTTCGGGGGACTGGTAACCTCGGCCCTGTTGACACTGATAGTAATACCAGTGGTATACGCGATGGCTCACAGACTCCCCCCCGGGGCGAGGGGGTGAGTTCGTGAGTTCCGGGTTGACTTTAGTTCACTTTTTTCAGATTTTGAAACGACCCGGGCACTGACGAGATGAGGTCTACATTGAAGACGCGAGTGTGGTTGGCAACAGCAATGGTTCTTCCCCTGGCATCTGCCGGTGCGCAGACAGTCGCGGCAAAATATCCTGGCGAATTCCTCGCCCTTGGGGTAGGAGGACGCGCGCTGGCTATGGGTAGCGCATCCGTGGCGCTTGCGAACGATGTGACGGCCGGCTACTGGAATCCTGCCGGGCTTGCGCTCATCGACTATCCCCAGGTTGTCCTGATGCACGACGAAATGTACGGCAGCCTCGCAAACTATGACTACGGTGCTGTCGCTATTCCGTTCGGGCCGAGCGCAAGCATCGGACTGACCATCCTCCGGCTCGGCATCGATGACATTCCGGATACCAGGAACGCCGGAGTTGACGCCAACGGCAATCTCACGTATGATCTCTCGCAATTTACCCGCACGGATCCGAGCCGCGTCACCTATTTCAATGCCGCGAACTGGGCGTTCTATTTCACCTATGCCAAGCGGGAATCGGAGAAATTTTCTTACGGCGCAAACATCAAGGTCATCCGCGAAGACATGGCCGAGTTTGGCGCGACCGGCGTGGGCTTCGACATCGGCCTCTCCTACAGGCCGTTGGAGCGTCTGTTCCTTGGCGCAAATCTCCAGGACATTACCACGACGCTTATTGCGTGGAACACCGGCAGAAAGGAACTCATCCGGCCCACAGTGAAAGTTGGATCCGCATACTTCATTGATGCCTTCGGCGGACAATTTGCTCCGGCGGTGGATGTGGACGTCCGCTTCGAAAACAGGCGCTATTCCTCCATGTTTCACGTCGGGCGCGTCAGTTTCGACGTGCATAGCGGGCTTGAGTACCAGTTCAGGAATCTTGTCGCACTGCGTGCCGGCTACAGCGACGTGAAACAGCTGACGCTGGGCGCAGGACTTCGGCTCCCGAAACTTACCATTGACTATTCCTTTGTGAAATTCGACGGCCAGAACCAGCTCGGGAACACTCACAGAATTTCCTTGATGTTCACGCTGGAATCAGACAAGTTCAAGCGTTCCTCTGAATAACACCTCGTTGGCCAAGTCCCGGCACCAAACAATTGTTGTCGCGCTCCTTCTGGCGGCACTGCTCCTGGGGCCCGGTTGTGGCACTCAACCCCCTTCTCCGCCGCCGTTCTCGGCGTCGTTCAGCATCGCACGCGACGGCTATCTCCATTACCACCTGCCTGTCGGGTGGTTCGACGTTACTGCAGACTCCCAGGCGCACGGCAACGCCATCTGGCTGCTGCGCAGTGATTACGCGGCCACCATCACCGTCAACGAGATCCGCATTGACGCGAATGCCCGGGAAGAAATCACCCGTCAAGGACTGGTCCAGCTTGCCCGGCTCACGATGTCTCTCTCCGCGCCGGGCAAAGGAGCCCTGTTGCAGCACCCTCCCGAAGAGTTTACGCTGCGGGGGCACCCATGCTGTGCTTACGAGATGGTGATGCCGTCAACCGGGGACATCCTGCGAACGATCCTTCTCGATGCGGGAGAGAAGGTGTATGCGGTGGCTGCGCTGAGGACGGGGGGGAAGAGCGACGAGGCGGACATTTCGGCGGTACAGATGGGATTTCTCGAAGGGCTCCGGTGGTGACATGGTAGTACCCCGAGTTATTTGTGCTCCATGGTCACGATGTTGCCGCTCTCGCCCGGGGGAGCAATCTCGTACTTCTGCGTCCGGAGGAAATGAAGCCTGGCCGGATGATCGTCAGGCTTGATCTTGAGTGCTTCTTCAAACTTCTGCCGCGCGTCCGTCCAGCGCTGTTGGCGGGAACTCTCCATCCCTTCCGCATAGAGCGCAAGGAAGCGTTCCATCGCAGGATCAACTGGGCGATCCCGTGTGGCAATGAGCTCATACGTGGTGACCGGTTCGGTTCGTCCCTTGACGGTGATCCGGTCCAATTCCCGCCCCAGGATCCTCTGCTCCACCAGCTCGTAGGTCCGGCGGCTGACCATGATGCGAGTCTGGTATTCCTTGTTTGTGCCTTCCAGGCGTGATGCCAGGTTGACGCTGTCCCCCATCACCGTGTATGCAAACTTCCCGGTGGCGCCCATGTTGCCGACCACCATGTCCCCCGTATTGATCCCGATGCGCACTTTCAAGAACGGGCGGCCCAGTGTGTGCCAGGTGCGGTTGAGATCTTCGAGCGCCTCCTGCATCTGCAAGGCTGCCATGCAGGCGCGCAGGGCGTGATCGCTTTGCGGCAACGGCGCTCCCCAGAAGGCCATCACCGCATCTCCCTCATATTTGTCCACCGTGCCGTCGTTCTTGAAAATGATCCCGGACATGATATCCAGGTACTCATTCAAGAGCGTGACAAGTTCCTCCGGCGAAAGATTCTGTGAAATGGTGGTGAACCCTTCGATGTCGCTGAAGAGCACGGTCAGTTCCTTGCGTTCTCCACCGAGCACCAGCTTGTCAGGGTTCGCGACGAGAGCGTCCACCACCGTGGGGTTGACATACGTGCTGAACATATTCTTGATGACCATCCGTTGCTTTCGCTCGGCCATCAGACTGTAGGCCGTGCTTGCGACATACGAGCCGCCTATGGCAAGCATCGGCGGAACCACCGACGCGACGATGCTATAATGGGTGAACAAGAACAGCACAGTATAGCTGAACAGCAGCAACTCACCCAAGACGAAGGCCAGGCGCCATGCTTCCACAAGTATCTGCCGTTTCATGTTTGCCCCGCGCGCGGACGTCGTGACAAAGAAGGTCAGCGCCGCCAGAAGAACGACCTCGATGATCGTCCAGACGGGGGACTGCAAACGGAGGAATTCGTTGCGGAGAACACTCTCGACGACGTTGGCATGGATCTCGACGCCGTACATCAAATTGTCGCCCTTCTGTTTTCCTTGCCCCAGGGGCACCGGGAAAAGATCCTTGTATTCCGGGACGGTGACGCCCACCAGGACGATCTTGTCTTTGAAGGTGCCGTCACGAAGGTACCCGTAATCCGGATCGTTGAACGTGTTGATCTGCTCTCCAGAGGTCGCTTCGTCCACAGTCGTAAAGGTCTCGTCATCGATTACGTCCTGGAACTTGATGTGGGGGAAAGTGCCATTCGGGCCGTAGTAGTTGATCAGGAAGGAGGCAGGGTCGTACTTCGGAATCATTCTGCCGGCAAACTCAAAGGCGTTCCCGCGCTTCACCGGAGTCGTGAACGGAGGCGAGTCAAGATACCGGTTCAGGACGGCAAAGGCGAAGGTGGGGACGGGTGTCTCCATCGTGCCCGGGCCGCTCACCAGGTAATAGGGATTGTAGAATCTGTAAACGCCGTCCGCGTCCGTGCGGATGTTGACCAACCCCAGGGAGCTGTCCCCCGGGAAAAACATATTCCCAAAATCTTCTTTCGCCGACGAGGTCGTGTAGAGGTTATTGTCCTGCTCCTTTTTTCCGGCCAGGACGGCAATGCCAGTCTCACGGAGCGCATCCCGGAAAAGCCGGTCGTTCTGCGGCACAAGATCGGATCCACTGAAAATGAGGTCGATGCCCACCGCGCGGGCGCCCGCCGTGCGGAGGTTCCGAATGAGGCGGGCGTAGTAGGAACGAGGCCAGGGGAATTTGTCGGGAAGAGATTTAAAGGAATCCTCGGAGATCTCCACAATGACGACGTGCGACGAGTCCGGGAGCGACCGGGATTCCCCCCGGGCTTCGAACCGATAGTCGATTGTGGCAAGTTCGAGCCGCTGCAGGGCGCCCAGTTGGAGGAAATTCGCCTGCGTCAGGAGAATCACCAGGAGTGCCACCATCCCTGCGAGAACGCTTTTTACCAGCAAGGGGCGGCTCTTGACCATAAAGGGACGAGGAGTCATGGCATCACAGATCGTAGCGGTAGCGAAGACTGAGGAAACTGTCATTCGGCACGTCCTTGTTGCCGAAGAAGCTGAACTCCAACGACAGACTCATGGCACGAACGAAGTACCAGTCTGCCTCGAACGTCCCGACCGTTCTGCGGAAATCGCCGAAGGTCGGCGTGAAAGCCCCGAGGACGGACAAAACACCTTCGATCAGCTCATATCGGCCCTGCATCCCGATGCTGGTGTAATCCAGCCTGTGAAAGGTCCCAAGGAATGCTCCTAATGGCAGATTGTTGAAATTCGACGAAATATCGATGCCGGTTTGCAGCGGGATCGCGAACCGGGTGCTCAGTCCCAGGGAAATGCTGAAGTTCTGGACGTCCATTTTGCGCAGTGTGGCATCGTCCCGCGTGGAGGTGGACAAGCTCAACGAAGCTGTGTGCCGGGCCCCCATCGTGAAGTCGTAGGTCGACTGAATGAAGAAGCGATTGGTGACGTCGTTGACCGCAATCAATGCCTTGAGGCTGTCCGGGCCGGTCAACGGCACCAGGGGCAAGCCGTTGTCGTTGACGTAATGCGCGAAGCCGACCGTAATGGTTGGCAGTTCGGGTTGCGGGACGTAGCTCAGTGCAAAATTATAATTGGAGAACGTTGTGGTCGCCACCTTCGTGGAATCGGTATTGTCTTGCAGCCGCTCGTAGCCAAGGGTGGCGAAGACCCGGTTCTCGAAAAAGCGCACCCGGTCCTGGATGTTGAACCCGCGAATATCCTTACGCAGGAAGGACTGGCCGAACGAATAGTAGTCATTCCCCCGGAAGAGGTAGGTGAACTTGAACACGTTGTCGAAGTAGTTGAGCCGCAGAGTAGCGTCGTACGCGGCGGTGGGGAACCTGTTCAGTTTGAGCGGACGCAGGTTTTCGTTCACGGTGATGAACTGCGAGAGTATGTCACGCACCTCCACGATATCGGAAGAGTCTTTCGGGTTCGGGAACAGTTGTCCGATCCGCTCGTTGCTGATATTTCCGCCCGAGATGTCGCTGTTGTATGCACTGAAGGCGGCTTGGCCCGAGAGCTCAACCCGGTTGGCGTCGAATCGTGAGATGAAATCGGCACCGATCACAAAGTTTTCCTCTGGACTGAATCCGTAGGCAATGGAACTCATGTCATCCTTGGACTTCATCCATGTGAAACCAATCTGAAATGTCTCACCCGAGCCAAAGCTTGGGCGGATGGCAAACAGATCCCGACCATAGGTACCGTACTGGTATTTCCCCCATACGCCTGGCGCGTATTGCGCGTACGCAGCACGGGGATCGCTCGTTTGTTCCTGGGACAAAAGACTGTCCGGGAAGGTTTTCAGCAGGACACCTTCGACGGGGCGGACGGTCTTGCCGAGCGTCATGTCCACATTGAAAACACCAAGCATGACCGAAGCGTTGAGGCCGCGCACCCGTTTGCCGCTCAGAATAAGGTCAGGGAAGGAGGACGGATAGCTGTCACCATAGCCGATGCGCAGCCAGCGCGACTCGGCTCCCATATAAAAGCGATTCTGCGGCTGCCGGTTCGCTGCTTCATCGGAGGTAAGGAACGCGTTCGAAGCGAAGCGCCAGACTCCCATTTTCCCTGCGAAGCGGTACCCCCCCCGGTTATACCACGTACTCTGGCGGTTTACCTCTTCATGCCGCGATTCGAACTGCACCGTGGCGTTGTAGGTGAACTTGCCTTTGGCGAGTTCGGCCGGCGGCGAAACACCAAGGCCGGGAATGACAAAGGTGATTCCCTGGATCCGGTGCAAATGCCCGTCCCGGTCATACAGCCGTACGCTCACTCTGTGAGAGCCCGGTGCGATCTCGCGACCGGTGTTGTCCGGCACATACACCCCGATGTCGCCGCTGAAGACAACTTCGGGAGTGATATCGATACCGTCAAGCAACACCTGCGTTGCCGGCATGACAACGGTCGTGTCCGCCCGGAGAAGCGAGAAGGAGATCACCAGATCTTTTGCCGCCACGGTGGCCATCGGCTCCGGGCTGAGAAAAACCACATCGGGACTTGATTCATCGACTGCCCGCACCGCGAGGCGGAGTGTTTTCTCGGGTGGATTCCGGAAGGGGTCCGGTGTTTCGCTCAGCGGGTAGGTTTCCAGAACGCCATCCCTCCCGGCCAGAACGATGTAATACTCGACGCCCGGGGGTTGAACAACCTTGGGAGGCAGCATGGCGGTGGCTACGTCCCCGACGATGTCCATTTCTGCCCTTGTATACTGGCTTTCGCCAAATGGGCGGTAGACCATGTAGACCCGCTCGATCGTTTCCCCCTGCAGGAGGTTCACGGTGAGAGCAACGGGAACGTTCGGCTCCGACTCATTTGGTGTGATTGACGCAACTTTCGTGGAAACCTGGCCCAGACCGACAACGGAAGAAATCACAACAGATGCGAGAAGAAATGGCAGAACACACGAATGCGCTTTCAACACAATGCTCTTCCAAAAAGGGGAGGAAGTCAGTGAACAGATGGTACAGGGCGCCACGGCGAGCCGCGGCGCCCCTCGTTACGAACGCAGATTATTCTTTGATGTCGATGTGAAGCTTCTTGCTCTTTCCCTGGTTATCACGCAGGTCAAGCTCCAGCTTCTTGAGCGACCCGTCGCCCGCTGCCTCCTCGGCTGCCACGCGTTCTGCCCGTGTGGCTGGCCGGTTCTGCAGAGTGCCGTCGGGATTGGATATTCCTGTGAAGCCTGCGCTCACGTCCACAGATTTCCCTGATGCTTTGTTCGTAAAGTTGACGATTCCCTCGATCACCGTGAGGGTGTCGGAGGATTCGGACGTGGAAAAAAGACCCCCTGTCCCACGGATGGATGCGACCGAAGTGGGGGAGGAGAAGTGAAACTCTTCTTGTGGACGTTGCTTCTGAATATTGAAACCGACCACCCCGTTTTGCAGGTCCACCGACTTCAGAAACGCGCCGCCGTCAAGCGTTCCGCTGACCGTGAGCTCGGAAAGCTCCCGCACCCTGACCAGGCTGTTGTCCAGAAACTTAATGATGGCAATGGAACGTTCGCCGGTCTTGACCCTGTCTCCGGAAACCAGTGGTTCCCCCTTTTGCGCTTTTTGCCAATCCTGATTGACCTGTTTGTGAGAGACGTCCTGGATTACTTTGCTGATCAGCCCGACGGTGTTTCCGGAACCCGAAGGAGCTGCAGCCGAGGCGGCGACGGCAAAGAGAAGAGCCGCGCTTGTTATACCCCAGATGAAGGATTTCATGGTGAGTTCCTGGAATGTTCGTTAATCGACGCCGACCGTTAACACTGCGCCGGGATTATTACGGATATAGTCCAACAACCGCTGCAGGTCAGGGCCGGAAATGGCAGCACCGTTGACAAGCGCCGCGCCAAATGGCGTCAGCCCTTCAGCCCTGATCTGGTCAAAGATCGGTTTGTATTTGGGATCCAGCGCCCGCTCCAGTTCATCCAGGAGCGATGAGAGCGACCCCGGCCTCGCTTCGACCTTAAAGGAACGGAGGGAGCTCTTGATTTTCTGATCGACTCCTCCGGCGGTCCCAACGAAGCCTTCGACAAACCAGACATATGTTTTGCCTGGCTGCAACGATCTGACCCCGCTGCTCGGGTACTGGAAGACCGTCCCGTTCACGTCTCTGGACAACAACGTATCGCCGGCGGCGGCCTCTTCCAGGCTCGACTGGCCGGGAAGTTTCTCGAAGATCGCAACGCGGGAGCGCAGCCCGTCAAACATCCACTGGAAGAGGGGAAGCGGGCTGACCATCTGGTCCCCGTCGGACGGGAACAACAACTCCATGCTGGTAGGGTTGGTCAAAGTGATCGTGAAGTCGGTTCTCCCCCTGGGATTGTCGGGGGGGTGCCCCGGGTAAATTTCTTCAACCTCCACTTCGAATGTATACAAACCTGCCGGCATCGTGCCGCTCGCCAGGGCAATCGACTCGAACTTCTCCTTGGCGGCCGGTGAAAACCCGTCATAGATGGAGTCCTCGATAGCTTTTCCCTTGCCAAGGTCCAGGTTCGTAATCGTCTTTGCGCCCTCGACGGAGAAGGATTTTGTCACCAGTGAGACCGCAGGGTCGAACACCTCACCGCTGGCGAGTTGAGTGCGGAGATTCATTTTCAAGACCGCCACGATTGACCTTCCCCCTGTATTGATGTCAATCGTGAAAAGCCATTTGGGCGTGGGCGATTTGATAAAGTTCAGGTCGCCGATCCCCAGGGTGGTGACAGGTGCTGTGATTGAAGTGACCTGGATCCCCTGGGCCGGCAGCGTTGCTGGCAGGAGCAGGAGCCCTATCAGAAGGAGCCAGAGGGAGCCCCTTCTTCCGGTCTGTTGTCCCGATGATCTGTTCATTGTGTCCCCCTTTAAGCCTGTGAATGCTGCCGGTTGACGTCAAATGATACGAAAACGACAAGTGTGTTGCAACCTGGCAGTTGGACCTCACTGGGACTAAGAAGAGGATCTGCCGTATCTTATCCTGTGATGAAGGGCACAAGAGAGTGCATTAGAAATTGACGCAGGTCTCATCGTGCTTTCACGGAGGATGTAGAAGTTCGTATCGGGAAAGCGCCGCTTCAAGCCATACTCTTGAAAATTAGACCATTAAGAGAGTGACTTGAAGCGACACTAGAAGTGGACGATATCGTTGTAAACGACGAAGGCCATAAATGCGAGCAGGAGCACAAACCCGGCACGCTGAAGGCCCATCTTGACCTTCACCGGTATTTCTCTCCTGAAGATCCCCTCGTACACCAGAAAAATCAGGTGTCCCCCGTCCAGTGCGGGAAATGGAATGATGTTCAGGACAGCAAGACTGATACTTAACAAAGCCATGAAACCGAGGTATGTGAGAGCGCCCATCTCAGCCGACTGCGTTGCCATCTGGGCGATCTTGATCGGGCCGCCGACAGACTGGCTAAAAGCAGTCTTCCCGGTAACGATCTGCCAGATTTGCTTGACAAACAGGCCGCTGACGCCGACGATGTCCGTAAACCCGCGCGGAAGCGCCTCCAGCAATGTATAGTTGATCCGCGTGACAGGTCCCGTATATTGGGCGCCGAAAGAGATGCCGATCTTGCCGTCGGCGGTCGGGGTTGTCGTTCCGCTCATCTGTTCGTCCCCCCGCTTCCATTCGATTGTCAGCGGCTTTCCGGCGTAGGCCTGCACGATCTCCCGCACCTTTTCCGTGAACCGGATCGGCATGCCGTTCAAGGAGATAAGCACGTCACGCGGCTTCAGTCCTGCCTGGTCTGCGGGCTTACCCGGCTCCACAGTATTGACAACGATCTGTGTCTGGTCCGGGACGATGCCGAATGGCGCATCATTAGGCTCCGGAATGGTGTTGCGGGGAACGAAAACCTGCTGCTGTGCTCCCCCGCGCTGCACGGTGATCGACACATCGTTTCCCATCGTCTCGATGTATAGATCGCTCAGCAGCTGGTCCCAGTTCTGCACCGGTTTACCATTGATCTCCAGGACCCGGTCTCCCGTCTGGAGTCCCGCTCTGGCGGCCGCGCTCTGCTCGATCACATAGCCGATCGTCGTCGTTTCCCGGACCGCACTCCCCTGGATGTAATTGATCGCCCAGAAGATCAGCACGGCGAGAAGAAGGTTCATGATCACACCCGCGGAGATGACAATCATCCGCTGCCAGATCGGCTTGGACCGGAATTCCCATGGTTCCGCCGGCTTGCCCAGAAACTCGGTGTCGAAACTCTCATCGATCATGCCGGCGATCTTGACATATCCGCCGATGGGAATCCATGAGATGCAGTAATCCGTCTCGCCGATCTGTTTTCCGAAGGCACGCGGGGGGAAACCGATAGAGAAGCGTTCTACACGCATTTTGAAAAGCTTGGCAGCCAGGAAGTGTCCCAGCTCGTGCACCAGCACGAGCACGCCGAGCGTCAGGATGAAATAGAATATATATTGCATGTGGTCCTAGTTTAGCTGCAATGAATGAAAATCAATTTGCTCATTCCGCGGGCGCGTACAAGCCGCGAAGACGCTCGCGCGTCTCCTTGTCCGCCCGGACGATATCTTCCAGCCGGGGATGATCTACCGATTTGTGGTTGCAGAGAGCCTGATCTATGATATCAGGAATGGATGAGAAAGGGAGGTTCCCTTCCAAAAACAATTCCACCGCAACCTCATTGGCCGCATTAAGCACCGCCGGCGCCGTTCCTCCCGTGCGCAGTGCCTGATAGGCAAGCCCGAGACAGCGGAATTTCTCCCGATCCGGCTCGAAAAAGGTCATCTGCCGCAGCGCAGCGAAGTTCACCTTCCCGTATGAAGCGGGCGAGCGGTCCGGAAACGTAAGCGCATACTGGATCGGTATTCTCATATCGGGGACCCCGAGCTGTGCCTTGATCGAGCCATCCACGAACTCCACCATGGAGTGGATGATGGATTGCGGGTGAACAACGACATCGATCTTTTCGGCCGGCAGGCCAAAGAGCCAATACGCTTCAATCACCTCGAGTCCCTTGTTCATCAGCGTGGCCGAATCGATCGTCACCTTGCTCCCCATCTTCCATGTCGGATGGGCAAGAGCCTGGGCGCGGGTGATGGTTGAAAACTTCTTCTTGTCCAGATGCAGGAATGGCCCACCGGACGCGGTCAGGATCAGTCGCGCGATGCTGTCCGGATCCTCCCCCTGCAGGCATTGAAGGATCGCGCTGTGCTCGCTGTCCACCGGCAACAGGCGGACGTGATTCTTGCGCACCTTCCTCATAATGATCTCGCCGCCGGTCACCAGCGTTTCTTTGTTGGCAAGGGCGACATCTTTGCCCGCGTCCAGCGCCCAGACCGTCGGTTTCAGGCCCGCGAACCCGACAAGGGAGCTGATCACCATGTCGACGTCGTCGCGGCTCACGATCTCCCGGAGCCCCTCCTCACCCGCAAGGACCTCGATGCTCCCATTCATGCGCTCACGCAACAGGGCCGCATTGCCTTCTTCGCGCACAACCACCCCGCGGGGTTTGAACCGCTTGACCTGCTCCCGAAGGAGTTCAATGTTCCGATGCCCGGTGAGATAGGTCAACCGGAACCTGTCCGGGCACGCTGCAATCACTTCCAGGCTGCTCCGGCCGATGGACCCGGTGGATCCGAGGATCGCAATGTTTTTCCGCTTCTTCACAACATCAAGGTACGCAAACAGCGGCTGTTTTTCAAGGAAGCTGTTTCTATGGACCGTTTTTGGTATATTGAATGTTATGAAGCGATGAACTGTGGAAGATCTGGTTCTATGACGATTGAATTTCCCCCCCTGTTCCGTACCCTCGGCCGTATTGCACTCCTACTGGGCGTTCTGGTTTGCTCCGCCCTCTCTCAAACGCCCGATGTAACGACAAAGTTTCGTCTGGCACAGAGCCTGGAGCAGGCCGGCGAGATCGAACGCGCCGCAACCTTGTACAGGGAACTCCTGGCGAAGGACTCGTCAAACTTCATGTATTTCGACGGCGTGCAGAGAACCCTGCTGGCGCTGAAACAGTATGACGAGGTGATCCGCATGATCACCACAAGGCTGGGCAGGACCCCGAATGACTTGAATCTCCGCACGCTCCTGGGCAGCGTGCTGTACCGGGCAGGGCGCGAAAAAGACGCGGACGAGGCGTGGAATAACGCAATTGCCGCCGCACCGGCCAATCCCAACACGTACCGGCTTGTCGCCAGCACGATGGTCGAAAACCGTCTGCTCGACAAGGCCGTGGCTGTGTACCGGCGCGGCCGTGAGGCATGCAAGGATCCCATGCTCTATACAATGGAGTTGGCTCAACTCCTGGTCGCTTCGATGGACTACAGGGGCGCAAGTCGTGAGTACCTTCGCTGGCTCGAACAAAACCCCGCTCAGGTTGCCTTCATCCAGAATAGAATGGCGCTGTTTTCGTGGAAGCCGGAAGGCCGTGAGGCGGCAATCGATGTCGTGCGTGCGGCGATCGAGGGGCGGGAGGACATCCGGCTCTACGAGCTGCTCGGCTGGCTCTACATGGAAGGGAAGGATTTCAACAGCGCATACGATGTGTACAGGACAATTGACAGGCTCTCGGGGTCCAACGGGACCGGCCTCTATGCATTCGCAGAGCGTGCGTTTCGTGAGGGGGTCTTCGACCTGTCTGCCAGGGCGTACCGGGCGGCGCTTGATGCACCGTTGCCTGCAGCGCGGCGGGCAGCAGCAATGTATGGTTATGCAAACTCACTCAAGGCGATGGCCGCGGTCCCTGACACCGCCGGGGCGGACAAGCCTGACGTCCCGCTGCCTGCACCCGAATCGCATCCCCAGTATGCCGGAGTGATTGCGTCCTACAGAGAGGTCATTCAGCGTTTTCCGCACACGGAATACGCAGCACGATCCTACCTGCAGATCGGGCTCATCCAGTATGAAAAGGAGTTCGACCTGGATGGGGCGCTGACCTCCTTCGACCGCGTCAGGGCCGAGAATCCCGGCATTGCCACCATCACCTATGAGGTCGCGTTGAAAGCAGGACAGGTGTTGACTGCGCGTGGGGACACGGCTGCTGCCGTGACCCGCTACCTTTCCGTTGCGCAGGCCGCGTCGGCAACACCGGACCAGAGCGATGAGGCGAACTTCCGGCTTGCCGAACTGGAGTACTTTCGAGGCCAGTTCACAACCGCCATTCAGCGCCTGGACTCGCTCACGCTCAACCTGAAGGCCGATTATGCCAATGACGCGCTCGCGCTGCGCGCGTTCCTGCAGGAAAACTCCGCTTCCTCGCCCCAGGCACTGACGGAATTTGCCCGTGCGGATTTCCTTGCGCGCCAGCGGAAAAACACCGAAGCAGTCGTTCGCTTCCAGGAGGTTGTCCGAAAATTTCCCCAGGCCTTTCTTGTTGATGACGCGCTCATGAGAGCGGCATCCCTCCAGGCCAGCTCCGGCTTGTACCGGGAGGCTGTCGCGTCGTACGACACGCTCCTGACCCGGTTCAAAGAAAGCAGCGTCTCGCTGGATCGCGCACGCTTCCAAATGGGGGAAGTCTATGAACTGGGCCTGAACGACACTGCAAATGCCATCGCCTGCTACGAAAAAGTGCTCGTGGATTATCCCCGCTCCGTGCTGGTCGAACAGGCCCGCAACCGTATTCGTCGTCTCCGGGGGGATGTCCAATGAAACGCGTTCTCTGCATTACGACCCTCTTCCTGATATGTGGTCTCCTGACCGCTCAGGCGCAGCGCAAGCTCTTGATCTATATGGATCTTCAGCAGACCGACCATCTCAAAGCATATGGCATCGCCTACTGGGCCCTGACGAAGGGGATGGAAATTGACTGGCTCCTCAACTACCGGGGCGGATCGTTCATGATGGACGATCACGACGTGGTAGCCGCGGAGTGCCGGGTCCGCGGCGTGGCGTTCAGCGAGTTGAGCGGCAGTGATGCCGCCGCGATCTACGCGGAGGTGCAGCGCGAAGACAATAATATGGATGTCGTCCGCCTGGAAAAGGCGCCCAAGATCGCCGTCTACGTTCCCCCCGGATTCCAGCCCTGGGACGATGCCGTGACTCTTGCCCTTGAGTATGCAGAGATCAAGTACGACAAACTGTGGGACACCGAGGTGCTGCAGGGGAAACTCCACGAGTACGACTGGCTCCATCTCCATCACGAGGATTTCACCGGGCAGTATGGGAAGTTCTATGCCTCCTTCGCCGGGGCAAGCTGGTATATCGAGCAACAGGCCACGCTGGAAAAGGAAGCGCACAAACTGGGCTTCAAGAAAGTCTCCGAAGAGAAGAAAGCCGTCGCCCGCGCGATCAAGGAGTTCATCGGCAACGGCGGTTTTATGTTCGCAATGTGTTCGGCGACGGATACGTATGACATCGCCCTCGCGGCGGAAAACACGGACATCTGCGATGTGATGTACGACGGTGATCCTCCCGACCCGTATGCGCAAAAGAAGCTGGACTTTTCCAAAACACTGGCCTTCACGAACTTCACGCTGGAGATGAACCCGCTCCGGTATGAATACTCGGACATCGATCAGCCGCCGAGCGACCAGTTGGCGCTGCAGAGCCCGGAGTCGGATTATTTCACGCTTTTCGAGTTCTCCGCGAAGTTCGACCCGGTCCCCACCATGCTCACGCAGGATCATGTCAACGTCATCAAGGGGTTCATGGGGCAGACGACGGGGTTCAAGAAGAGCCTCATCAAACCGACTGTTACCATCCTTGCCGAGAAATCGGGAACGGATCAAGTGCGCTACCTCCATGGCAACTATGGCCGCGGAACGTTCACCTTCTACGGCGGTCACGACCCGGAAGACTACCAGCACGCTGTGGGGGACCCGCCCACAGACCTCTCGCTCCACAAGAACTCCCCCGGATACCGGCTCATCCTGAACAATGTTCTCTTCCCGGCCGCGAAAAAGAAGCAGCAGAAGACATAATCATTCGCTCAGGATTGCCATGACTCAGGTCGGGAACAGACTCTCCTTTTTGGTGGTTACAGCGTATGCTGTCTGCATTATCCCAGTCACTATCAAATTCAGGAGGGCTTATGAAACGCTTGACACTGTTCATCCTGCTCACCGTTATGGCTTCGTCACTTGCCTTATCGGCCGGGATGATCGGTTTTGGTGCGCAAGCTAATTACGCAAGTCTCAATGTTCCCGATCCCTTGAAGCCGGCCTATGGCGGCGGCTTCGGCGGCGGCCTGCATCTTGATTTCCGGTTCGGCGTTGCAACCCTCCGCGTAAACGGGGACTATATTTCATTCAGTGCGGACCAGAACGCCTACCAGGACCTTCTTTACAATGGCGCCGTCGCGGAGAACCCCGGACTGGACAAGAACGCCATTTCTGTGGATGGCGGGCGGGTGACCATACTCTCGTTCGGGGTGAACGGGAAATTCAGCCTTCAGAACATGTCAGTGTCTCCCTATGCCATCATCGGGCTCGGCTCTGCAAGCCTCAGCATGTCCGACCTCAACGTATCATATCAAGGGACATCGGTCGGCGTTCAGACCGGCGTTCCGACCGAGACCAAGTTTATGGTGAACGCCGGAGCAGGTGTCGACTTCCCCCTTGGCACGCTGGCGCTCTTTGTAGAGGTGAAATATACCTGGATCTTTACAGAGAACGAGAAGAGCACCTACTTCCCCGTGACCGTGGGGGTGACGTTCTAAAACCATTTTGGACTGGAAGCACCGGGGATTAACAGCCCAATATCGCACTGGTTGCATCTTCGCTCCCGGCAATAGAAGTTGTACAACTGCAGCGCGCCTTGCTGGAGAAACGCGGAGCGTAGCGGAAGCCGCGCGCGAAGCAGGTCGCGCTTCAGAAGGAGCGTGACGGAATTCATCGGAGATGGAGGGATCGCCGCCAGCAACTGCTTCGCGGAGGTCTGAATAGTGCCATTCCTGAAGATGCGCGCATACAAGAGCACGATCGGGATTACAGCATTGACGAGGATCTCGTTGATGCGTTGAGCCCCGAACAACGCCCCCCATTTTCCGGCGACGCTACGGAAGTGGTAATGCCGCTGCCAGAAGACGTCCGGCGCAAAGGCGAACGTCTCATGCATCTCCTTCCTCCTGATCGCTGGTGAACTGTCCTCCCTGCTGAAGATCCCGATCATGCGCCGGAATCCCTCTTCCCCGAAGATACCTGGCAGAGCATAACAGAAAGCGGCAAGGCGTGCTGTCGGGAAATTCGCCGGTCTGAGGCGGAAGAACAGCCAGTCCGCCTCGTGCAGCACCGGGATGCGGAATAACGGGCGCAGCGCCTTCCATCGCCGCCGCAGCGTGCGGACGTACGATCTGCTTTCCTTCTCCGGGAGTCCTCGCGACGATGGAAGAAGTCCCGCAGCCCCGAACAGCAGCGCCATCATGGTCTCTGCGTCATCCAGACGATAGCGCTTCAGCCGTGCCAGCGACATGGACCGGGAAAGAGCGGTGAACGGCTTTCTGTTCTTGGAATAGCCCAGACACTCCATGATTCCTTCATACAGCAGCTGCTCCCAGAGTTCCCTTGCGGCAAAGTCGCGTTGTGCGTACTCCCTTCGCGGCGGTGGGATCTGCGCGGGGTCTCCGTAATAGCGGGGGTACGGCTCGCGCACGGCGAGTGTCCGCTCATCCGCCAGCTGCTGCAGCCGTTCCTGGAACCGGCGTGTCTTCAGCTCGAGCCGCTCAGAAGCAAGGCGTGTGAGCCACCGTGCAATGTGGTCTGCAGGGACTCCGTCGGAGACGCCTGCGCAGGGAAGCATTGCTGCTCCGGTATGCTCAGGGCCCAGGAGCATCTGGTCCCAGGTTGAACGAAGCACCGGGTCGAGGTAAGGATGGAGGACGAGCAGCGGCAACGCCCTGCGGCTCACCGTGCACGCCGGCGGCAGGAGCGGATCAGCCGTCATCACTACATGGAGGATCACCTTATTATAGTGCGGGTCGATGTCGTGGCTGTGAGACCTCCAGGAGGCCGCGTCGCGGTGCAGCTCGACATCGCCGCAGTAGGTGATGTGATTGATGCGGATGCGCGCGTTCGTGAAGTCGGGACCGCCGTCATGGTTGGCAGTACCCGGCGAGAGGATCACCACGGGTCTCCCGTCGGGCGTCCGGAGATTCGTCCCGGTAAAAAGCTGGTGTTGCCAGATGTGCCGGATGAAGCGCTCTGGAATATTGAAAGACGAGCCCAATGGACAATAGTCGATGGACAGCAGACAATGGGCAGCCGCGGGATCGCATGCACTTGGCTCTCAGGGATTTACCGCGGGGCCTGCCCCTATTGGTAATACAACCGAAGGCGGGAATTTCCGAAGGGGTTTCAAGATTTATATCGGCCGAGCCCTATTTCTTCATTTTCCTATACCGATTCATCTCGTCCTTCATCGCCATCGCTGCATCGCGCGCAGCGGAGGCGAAGTTCTCCCCGCCGGAGGCATAGATGATGCTCCGGCTGGCGTTGATGACGGCGAGTTCCCCTTTCTTGTCGCATCCGTACTGCACGGCGAGCTTCAGGTCTCCTCCCTGGGCGCCAACACCGGGAATCAAGATCGGCATGTCGGGGACCATCCTCCGGATCCGTTGCAGCTCCTTCGGCCTTGTCGCGCCGACCACGAGTCCGCAATTTTTCTTTTGGTCCCACTTTTTTACCCGGGCGATGACATGCTCGTACAAGGGCCGGCCCGCCACCTTCAAGTACTGGAAGTCCTTCGCGCCAGGATTGGAAGTAAGAGCGAGAATGAACGCTCCCTGCGCGCTGTTCTTTATGAAGGGCCGCACTGAATCCTCTCCCATGTACGGATTGACCGTGCACGCGGCAAATTCGTAGTCGTCCACGATCGACTTCGCATACATCTCCGCCGAGTTCCCGATGTCTCCGCGCTTTGCATCGCCGATCGTGATGATTTCCTCCGGGATCCTGGCGAGCGTCTGGTGCACCGTGTACCAGCCATGCTCTCCCGTGGATTCATAAAAGGCAAGATTGATCTTGTATGCGCACACCAGGTCCTTCGTCGCATCGATGATGCGGCGGTTGAATTCGTAGACCGGGTCGCCGTATTCGAAGAGGAATTCCGGGATCTTGTTGATGTCGGTATCCAGGCCGATGCACAGGAGAGAGTTGTGCTTGCGCTGGATCTTTCGAAGTCTCTGCACGAAGTTCATGGGCCGGCTCAGTCGTTGTACGACAAAACTGACAATTGTCAATCGGTATACTTAGCGTGCGCACCGGGGCGTGCTATCCCCCTTGAACGACAAGCGCGTTTCTTTCCCGTCCCCCGTGGAGAAAAGATAGATCTGGCCGTGCCGCGCGAACAACATCGTTCCCTGCTCGGGCGTCCACCAGGGCTGAACGTCGTCTCCGGCGTTGGCCATCAGGCGGCGGGAGTTCTGCCCGTTCGGGGTCATGGTAAAGATCTGGAATCGGCCCTCCTGGTCCGATGCGTAGGCGACGACCGTCCCGTCGGGAGAGAGGGCGGGATCCATGCTGTTGTGATCCAGTGAGGTGAGCATGCGGAACTGGCCGCTCCGCACGTCGACGGACGCGATGCGGCGCCGGTCATGTTCGGTCACCGTCATCAGCGCGGTTCCGCCGTCGGCTGTCATGACCGGTGTATCCTTGACAAGGCTGTCGCGTGTCAGGCGCTCGGTGCCCGAGCCGTCCGGGTTCATGAGGTAGAGCTCGCCGTTGATTGCATCGCGCGTTGACACAAAAAGAACTTTGGTCCCTCCCATGGCCCAGGAAGGAGCACTGTTGGATCCCTGCCTGGCCGTCAACGCAACGGGCTCTCCCCCCCCGGTCCGAACGGAATAAATTTCCCAATTGCCGCTCCGGTCGGAAGCGAACAGGAGAGTGGTATCATCGGGGGAAAGGGAAGGGGAAATATCGTTGGAAGAGGAATGCGTGAGGCGCCGTTGGCCGGTCCCGTCCAGGTTCATCACATAGATCTCGAAGTTGCCGTCGCGGCTGGATTGAAATGCGATCAACGGGGAGCGTTCGGCATTCTTCGAGCAGCCGGAGAGGAGCAGCAGGAGTGCCGCGGCTATCCCTAATCGTCTCATGACCGCAAAGATACGGCAAAAGGCGTGGAGATGCAATCATTGACTTTTGCAGAAGTCAATGGTCCATCCTTCTCGTGACCGTCGCATATGCATAAAGCGCCAGCGCCGATGCAAGCCCGATCGCGGCGAAATAGAACCAGATGAAATTCGCCTGGTCGTACGCGTGCACGGCCTGTCCGGGGGCGAGGCTCTTTGGATCGGGGCAGTAGGCCGCCAGCAAATAGCCGGAGATGCCGAAGCCCAACAGGGAAGAGAAGAAGGAGTGAAGATGTCCGAAACCGAGGTACAAACCTTCCTGTCCCCTGGGAGCCTGGAGAGAGAAGAACTCAAGGTAGCGTGGAGAGATGAACGATTCGGCAAGACCCTGTATCACGATCCCGGTGATCAGCATAACCGTGACCGGGTGCGCGATGATCCCGCCTGGAAGATGGAGGGATGGACCGAAGGCAGATGCGAGCAGCGGGCTAGAGGCCATGCACAATGCCGAGAGCGGCATCAGCAGCATCCCCACATTCATCGACGTGATGGCGCGGACATTTCTCATCAGGTGCGTTACCAGCATCACCGAAAGCATAACCACGAGGGGGTTGACATTGGAGATCCACTCGGGCGACGCGGTCGGTCCGACGATCCGCAGCACGTACTTCGGCATGGTGGCATACATCTGCTGCTGGATGATCCAGAAGCCGCTGACGATCAGGATCAGGACCAGGAGCCGGAGGTTTGTCACCACGCGCACGAACGCGCGCCAGGTTTCCGCAAGGCTTTTTCCATCCCGTTCCGCCGCCGCGGCCCGATAAAAGAGAATCACCACCACAAGCGCGAGGAAAGTCATGAACGCGGCGTAATAGTTAATGGACGTCAAGCCCAGGTTGATCCGGAGCGGATAGGCCAGGGTCTTTCCCGTGAATGAGCCCACGTTCACGATACCGTAGAAGATGGAATACGCCCGGGCTCGCGTCTCGGTGGTGGAGGTCTTCGCAACGGTGCCGGTGATGATCGATTTGATGAACGACCCGCCAAACATCAGCACGATAAGCGCCGGAGGAACAATTGCCTTGTACGGCATGGCCCCAAGCGCGAAGTAACCAATCGAAAGGAGGGAGAACGCAAGGATGATCGACCTGCGGAAGCCGAGCTTGTCGGCCAGCGCGCCGGTGAACGGCGGCAGAAAGTACAGCCCGGCCGAGAAGACGCCGCTAATCCAGGCTGCCGCAACATCGTCGAAGCCGACGAGGTCGGTGAGGTAAAGGGTGATTGCAATGAAGACAGCATAATAGGCGGCACGCTCGAACAGCTCAACCGCATTGGCCGTCCAGAAAGCGCGTGGGAATTTCCAGGAGATATGAGCCACGGATGAACGCAAATGTGTGAGCTAACGGCGGATTGACACAGATGAGAAATAAAGCAACAAACCGGCAGCCAGAAGTCCCTTGAAAGGGGACCGGATTCTACAGGACCGTAATGCGCAATCCCAACCCCGCCATTCAGCCTATGGGGCCTTAGGAAGCTGAACCTCCACCGTGTATCCCTTCTTAGTCTCCTCGCTCAGCACTTCATTCATCGAGCCGGTGCGGTACCCTTGCAGGTCGAGGGTCACGTAGACAAAGCCGAGGGTCCTGAGGCGCTCCACCAGCCGCTCACGGATGGAATCGTCCAGCAGGCGATGGATTTCCCGGGTGCCCACCTCGATCCGTGCGGTTTTTTCGTCGTGGAAACGGACGCGAAAGAACTTGAACCCCTCATCGCGAAGGAATGTCTCGGCGCTGTCGACGCGGGTAAGATTTTCTCTGGTGATCCCGGTGCCGTACGGAAAGCGGGAGGAGAGGCAGGCGAACGACGGCTTGTCCCAGGTGGGAAGGTCCAGATGTTTTGAGAGCTCTCGCACGTCAGCTTTGCTGAAGCCTGCCTCCAGAAGGGGTGAACGGACATTCTTCTCCTGCCTGGCACGCATGCCGGGGCGGAAGTCTCCCACATCGTCGGTAATCGTCCCATCGGCAATCCACCGGAATCCCTGCTGCGACGCTATCTCCTGCAATTTACCGAAAAGTTCGGTCTTGCAGAAGTAGCAGCGGTCGGGGGGATTCTCGCGGAACTTGAGATCATCGGTCTCCTCGGTGGTCACGACCACGAAACGGGCCCCCAGACGCTTTGCCAGTGCCACCGCGTCCTCGAACTCCCGTGTCGGATACGTCTCCGATCTGCCGATCATGGCCAGAGCGCTGGTCCCGAGGACTTCAGTTGCCACTTTCAGCAGAAGCGTGCTGTCCACCCCGCCGGAGTAACCCAGGGCAACGGTCCCCATGTCACCGAGAAGAGCTCGCAGGTCTCCGTATTTCTTTTCCGTCTCTCGTGAGAGCATTACGATTCAGTTCTCCCTTCTCTTACATGCATACTGCACCTGCTGAGTAAAAACAGGGCTGACCAAGAAGTTGTTCCATCGTCATGCAACTTGTTGGTCAGCCCTCGTATCGATTCTGCCGGTTTGCGGCGCTATTTCCTCAGCAGGTTCTTGAATTCCTTGATTGAACGAACCCCGGGAAACTCCTGCTCGAAATCCTTCCGCTTGTCCGGGTTGAGCTGGAACGAGTTTTTGAGCGATTCCATCGCTTCGTAGGGCCGGTTGAGCAGCAACAGCACCTTGGCTCTGCTGTAATAGGGATCAGCCGCCTGGGGATTGGCACCCACAGAGCGGTCAAACGCTTTCAGCGCCTGCTTGAAGTACCCCAGCTCAAGCAAGGTCTCGCCGTAGTCAAGCCAGGCCTCGTAATTGTTCGGTTCCAGCCGGGTGACCATCCGGTAGCTGATCAGCGATTCCCGGATCTTCCCCATGTTATAGAGGAGATCGGCCTTTGCGTACCAGAGTTCAGGGTAATCTTTACAGATCGAGAGGGCCCGGTTATAATCGCTCAGCGCGCGGCGGAACTGCTCCAGGGAATCGTAGCAGCTCCCGCGTCCAAAGCAGGACTCATAGTGGTTCGGGTCGTAGCGCAGCGCTTCGGTGAAGCACTTGATGGCTTCCTCGTACTGCCCCAGCTCTTCGTACGCGTTCCCCAGGTTGTGCCATGCCGGGACATCCTTCGAATCGAGCCGGAGGGTTTCTTCATAGCAGGCGATGGCATCATGCAGTCTCCCCAGGTTGGCGTAGGCATTGCCCTTGTTGTACCAGGCGGAAGGGAAGTTCTCGTGGATAGCCAGGGCCATCTCATAGCTCTCAATGGCCTTATTGGGCATCATGATCCTGTTGAGAACGATTCCCCTGTTGTACCAGGCGTTGAAATTGTACGGATCGAGCTTCAGGTGTTCCTCGTAGCAGCGAAGGGACTCTTCCGGTTTGTCGAGGTAGTCGTTGCAGTAGCCCATCTCATACCAGGCATCCTTGTGTTCGGGATGTCCGTCGAGGATGAACCGGAAGATCTGGATGGCATCCTCGTATCGTCCTGCCTTCTCCATCGTGATGCCTTTGTTGAAGAACGCCTCTTCATTGCTCGGGTCGATCTCCAATGCCCGGTCAAAGCAGGCAAGCGCCTCCTCTGCCTGTCCAAGATCGTCCAGGGTGATCCCCTTGTTGATCAGGAGTTCCGGGTCAACGGGATTGAGGCTCAGTGCGCGGTCGTAGCATTCAAGAGCTTCTTCGTACTTGAAGAGGTTGGCGAGGATCAGTCCTTTCCGCTGCCAGTTCTCGGCGCTGCAGGGCATGATCGCCAGCAGTTGTGTGACAAAATGCAACGCCTCCGCGTACTTCTCGTTATCAAAGTAGAAGCTCACGATTTCCTCAAGGGCCTCGATGCTGGTAATGTTCGAGTCGCCGTTCTTGAGCATGTCCTGATATTTTTTCAACTCCTCTTCGAAGTGCTCCTTCTTCCGCTGATCATCCTCAGGCTCATCATCGAAGCTTCCAAAATCCAGTATGCCCATAACACCTTCCCTCTCGGAGTACATTTCTAAATAAAGCAAATTGTGAAATGAAGTCAAGGGAAGCGTGCGCAGTACGCACGGCACGTTTGCCACCGATGTACACAGATGGTAGATAGGTAAGTTGTTCATTGACAACACATGACTGCCGTCGGCTGCTTTTGATACATTGATTTTCACTACCCAATGGTTTATATTAGCGTCTTAGCTTCAAATGATTGCGCGCAAATATTGACTTTCCTCTTGCAGAAGTCGATCGAGGTCATAAAGCTGAGGATCGGTCAGGCGTGTCTGCGGGCAGGCCGCGATCCCGCCGATGTGACGCTGGTCGCAGTCTCGAAGACCTTTCCGGCGGGGGCCGTTGCAGAGGCCGTGGAGGCCGGCGTTGCTGATGTCGGCGAGAACTACGTGCAGGAACTCCTCGGAAAGCGGAATGAACTTGTCGGCAAAGCTATCCGGTGGCACTTCATCGGTCATCTGCAGACCAACAAGGTCAAATACATCGCAGAATGGATTCACCTCATTCATGCGGTGGACCGGATGGAACTGGTGCAGGAGATCGACCGGCGGGCGGGCAGGGCCGGCCGGGTCGTCGACCTGATGGTGGAGGTGAACACCACGGGTGAACAATCGAAATTTGGCGTGGAGCCGGATATGGCACTCCCCCTCATCCGTACCCTTGCGGAGTACCGCAACATTCATGTTGCGGGCCTGATGACCATCGGACCGTTCTTACCCGACCCGGAAGGCTCCCGGCCAATGTTCCGCCGCCTGAAGGAGTTGCGGGAGGAAGCGAAACAGCTCGGTCAGCCCAACGCTTCCGTGCGCTATCTGTCCATGGGCATGACCGGGGATTTTGAAGTGGCCATCGAAGAAGGTGCGACGCATGTTCGCATCGGAACGGCGATCTTTGGCCGACGTCGGAAGCCCGCTCATTAGTAGTTCTGCAACAGTCAACAAGGAGCAGACCATGAAACTTACGCCGCTGGACATCAAGAAACAGGAGTTCAAGAAGGTCATGCGGGGGTATGATCCCGTCGAGGTCGATACCTTCATGGATATGATGGCAGACGAGTTCGAGGAGGTGCTCAAACAGCAGAAAGATACGCGCGACCGATCGATCGAGCTCGATACCCAACTGAAAGACTACAAACAGATTGAAAAAACCCTCCAGCAAACGCTGCTCCAGGCTCAGGAGGTAACGGGACGGACATATGAATCCGCACGGAAAGAGGCAGAGGTCATCGTCAAAGAGGCAGAAGGCAGAGCCGCCCGGATCGTCGAGCAGGCCAACAGCGAGCTCGTCCGCATTAACAAGGATCTGGCGGAGCTCCGCATCAGGCGGGAATCGCTCATCGGACGCATGCGCGTGTTGCTGAGCGCCGAGCTGGACCTGATCAAAACGCTCGATAGTGACAGTGTACAACAGCTGACAGAGGACCCTTCCCTGGGGACCGGCAAACAGGCTCTGGACATTGACAGCATAATCACAAACATCAACAATGACCCAGCTCCGCAGTCACATTGACGAAACGTTGCGTTTCCTGAGGACCAGGACGGCAATGCAGCCCGGCATCGGAATCATCCTGGGCACCGGGCTCGGTGGGTTGGTCAAGGAAATGGTGCCGGAGACCACGGTTGACTACGGCGAGATCCCCCATTTCCCAATCTCTACGGTCGAGTCGCATCACGGCAAGCTGATCTTTGGCTCGCTTGCCAACAAGCAGGTGGTGGCAATGCAGGGGCGCTTCCACTTCTATGAAGGCTACACCATGCAGCAGGTGACCTTCCCGGTGCGGGTGATGAAATTCCTGGGCGTGCATACGCTGCTGATCTCCAACGCGGCGGGGGGAATGAACCCGCAGTTCTCGCGGGGGAGCATCATGGTCATCACCGACCATATCAACCTGCTCGGGGATAACCCGCTGATCGGGCCGAATGACGATTCCCTCGGCCCGCGCTTCCCGGACATGTCAGAACCGTACAACCGGGAGCTGATTGGCCTGGCCGAACAGGTGGCACTGGATCTGAAGATCAAGACCGAGCGCGGCGTCTTCGTGGCCGTCGCCGGCCCGAACCTCGAGACGCGGGCGGAGTATCGATTCCTCCGCTTTATCGGCGCGGACGCCGTGGGAATGTCCACTGTCCCTGAAAACATCGTGGCCAATCACATGGGATTGCGGGTCCTTGGATTCTCCATCATCACCGACGAGTGCTTCCCGGATGCTCTCCAGCCGGCTAAGGTGGAGGAGATCATCGCGGTGGCAAACGCCGCCGAACCGAAGCTGACAGCGATCATGAGGGGCGTGGTAGAGCGGCTATAACGAAAAAGGGACCAGTTTTCTCGATGCACATGCAGTTGCTTGGCAAATCGCTGGTGCTGTTCGGCGTCATCCTGGCGCTTGTCGGCATGGTGCTCATGTTCTCCGACAAGATCCCGTTCCTGGGGAAGCTGCCCGGCGATATCCATATTAAAAGAGAGAACGTTGAGTTCTACTTCCCCGTGATGACCAGTATCGTCCTGAGCGTGCTGCTCACGCTGATACTCTGGGTCATCGCGTATATCCGGGGAGGCAAAAGTTAGCACGACGTAAACATCTGTTGAACTGATGATTGACCATGTTTAGAGAGTTGACCGACAAGATCTCGTATCCCGCTGTAGAGAAAGAGATCCTTGCCTTCTGGAAAGAGCGGAAGATCTTTGAGAAGAGCATCTCCACCCGCGCAGGCAAGCCCGGGTTTACCTTCTATGAGGGGCCGCCAACGGCCAATGGCCGTCCCGGCATTCACCATGTCATGGCCAGAACGTTGAAGGACCTGGTCTGCCGGTACAAGACCATGACGGGGCACCAGGTACACCGCAAGGCGGGATGGGACACGCACGGCCTCCCGGTGGAAATCGAAGTGGAGAAGCAGCTCGGGTTCAAACACAAGGAAGACATCGTCCGGTACGGCGTCGCGCAGTTCAACGCCAGATGCCGCGAGTCTGTCTGGAAGTACAAGGCGGACTGGGAGCGCATGACCGAGCAGATGGGCTACTGGGTGGACCTCACCGATCCCTACGTCACGTTCGAGAACTCCTACATCGAATCGGTCTGGTGGGCCCTCAAGCGCTACTATGACGAGGGGATGATCTACAAAGGGTACAAGATCCAGCCGTATTGTCCGCGCTGCGAGACACCCCTCTCCTCGCACGAGGTCTCGCTGGGCTACGAGGACGTGAAAGACCCGAGCGTCTACGTGAAAATGACGCTCACGGAGGACCCACAGACATCCTTCCTCGTCTGGACCACGACCCCGTGGACGCTGATCTCGAATGTTGCTCTTGCCGTTGGGCCGGACATTTCCTATGTCAAGGTCGAGCACAAAGGGGAGAAGCTGATCCTTGCCGAAGCACGCCTCGTGGCGCTGGAAGGGGAGTACACGATCCTCGGGCGGTACACGGGAAGGGATCTGGCGGGGAAGGAATATCGGCGCCTCTATAGTTTCCATCCCGTTGACCGGAAAGCGTTCTTCGTGATCGAAGGGGATTTCGTGACGACGGAGGACGGAACGGGGATCGTGCACATCGCCCCGGCCTACGGCGAGGACGATTATCAGGTATCGAAGAAGTACGATCTGCCCACGATTCACCCGGTGAACAAGAGCGGAGAATTCGGACCGGAAGTCGTTCCCTTTGCCGGAAAGTTCGTCAAGGATGCCGATCTGGATATCATCCGCGACCTTCGCGAACGGCACATCCTGTACAAGAAGGAAACCGTCACCCACAGCTATCCCCACTGCTGGCGTTGCAAGACGCCGCTGCTGTACTATGCGCGGGATTCCTGGTACATCAGCACCACGAAGTACGCAGCCCGGATGATCGCGCTGAACAAGCAGATCAACTGGGTCCCGCCGGAAGTGGGAGAAGGGCGTTTCGGCAACTGGCTGGAAGAGAACAAGGACTGGGCGCTTTCGCGCGACCGCTTCTGGGGGACGCCGCTTCCCGTGTGGGTCTGCGAGCGGTGCGGGAGACAGCGTTGCGTTGGAAGCATTGAAGAGCTCCGCCAGGGCGCCGGCGTTCCCGAACCCATGGATCTGCACAAGCCGTTTGTCGACGCCGTGACATTTCCCTGTTCCTGCGGCGGCACCATGCTCAGGACGCCGGAGCTGATCGATGTCTGGTTCGATTCGGGCGCTATGCCCTTTGCGCAATGGCACTACCCGTTCGAGAACCAGGAACGCATCGAGTCAGGCGAGCAATACCCGGCCGATTTCATTTGCGAGGGAATCGATCAGACCCGTGGCTGGTTCTACTCCCTCCATGCCATCGGCACGTTCCTCTTCGACAAGCCGGCGTATCTGAATGTGATCGTGAACGAGCTGATCCTCGACAAGGAAGGACAGAAGATGTCCAAGTCAAAGGGGAACACGGTAGACCCCTTTGACATCCTTGGCCGGTACGGCGCGGACACAACCCGCTGGTACCTGGTTACGACCAGTCCTCCCTGGCGCCCGACGATGTTCGACGAGGACGGGCTCGGAGAGGTGCAGCGGAAGTTCTTCGGAACGCTGGTGAACACGTACGCCTTCTTCGCGATGTACGCGAATATCGACCGGTTCCGTTACGAAGGGGCGCCGGTGCCGCTTGCGGAACGGCCGGAGATCGACCGCTGGATCATTTCGGAACTGAATTCGCTGATCGAGCGT
Organism: uncultured Bacteroidota bacterium; assembly: GCA_963809695.1. GTDB lineage: Bacteria > Bacteroidota > Ignavibacteria > UBA10030 > UBA6906 > JAGDMJ01. The sequence continues at coordinate 173,760 of CAWEKI010000006.1, read as the reverse complement.
TATACCGGCTTCATGGAGGCCTACGACGTGACCAAGGCCGCCCGGAGCGTCAGCGACTTCACCATCGACCAACTTTCAAACTGGTACGTCCGCAGAAACAGGCGCCGCTTCTGGAAGAGCGAGATGGGGAAGGACAAAACCGCCGCCTATCAGACGCTCTATGATTGTCTCGTCACCGTTGTAAAGCTGATGGCGCCGTTTGCCCCTTTCCTCGCAGAGGAGCTGTACCGCAACCTCAATGGCGTCACGCGGCGTGAGGAGAACGAATCGGTTCACCTCGCGGCCGTGCCGGCGGCTGTTCCCTCGGCGATTGACGTAGCACTGGAAACGCGCATGGAGCGTGCTGAACGGATCGTCATGCTTGTGCGCGCAATGCGGATGAAATCGAATCTGAAAGTGCGCCAACCGCTCAGCCGCATCATTCTTCCGATTGCGGACGAAAAGGAGCGCAATGAGGTCCAGCGGATGGAGGACGTGATCCTGGACGAGATCAACGTGAAGAAGGTCGAGTACGTGACCGACGACTCGGGGATCGTGCACAAGAAGGCCAAAGCGAACTTCAAGTCCATCGGGCCGAGGTTCGGGAAGTCGGTCAAGCCCGTGGCGGAGCGCATCAAGAACATGACGCCGGCAGAGATCGCGGAACTCGAGCGGAACGGGACACTCACCATCCTGGGCTGCACGCTGGGCCGGGAGGATGTGGAGATCATCCGCGAGGACATCCGGGGATGGCTGGTGGAGTCGGACGGTGCGTTGACTGTCGCTCTGGACACGAAACTGGACGATGCGCTCATTGCCGAGGGCACGGCGCGGGAGTTTGTGAATCGGATTCAGAATATGCGGAAGGACGCGGGATTCGAGGTCACCGACCGGATCAATATCTATTTTGATGCGCCCGAGAACATGCGCGACATGCTCGAATCCATGCGCGCGTACATTCAGAACGAAACGCTTGCTGCCGTGCTCTCCGCCGCATACCAGGACGGAGAGTTCTCGTCGACGTTCGACCTGAACGGTGCAACACTCCGGGCCGGCATCGAGCGATGCGCACAAAATTAACAAAACGCGAACAACACGAGGCCCCCATGGCTAAAAAGGGTACCAAGCCAGCTTCACGAAAAACCACCACGAGCACCAAGGAGAAGCCGACGGCCCGCGACCGGCAGAGTAAGAAAGGGAGAGTTGAGGTGAAAAGAACCGTGACGCGTGATGCAAAAGTGAAGAAGACCGCCGGGACGAAAGCGGAACCGATGGAGAACCAGGAAACGAAATCCTATTCGGCGGAAGAGCTCAAGCGCTTCAAGGAACTCATCCTCGTGCGGCGAAAGGAAACGGTGGAGGAGCTGGACACGCTCAAGGAAAGCATGATGGATGTGACCACCGGGGAGTATATCAGCGAGAGCTCCAACTATTCCCTCCATATGGAACAGGGCACAGACGCGATGGAGCGGGAGAAAACATTCCTCTTTGCCTCGCGCGGGAGCAAGTTCGTCAACCAGCTCGATGATGCGCTCGCCCGGATCGAGGCTAAGACCTATGGCGTATGCAAAGCCTGCGGATTGCTGGTGCCCAAGGAGCGGCTCGAGGCCGTGCCCACGGCCCAGACATGCGCGGAGTATAAAAACACCGGCGTCCCCTGCGAGCGCGGACGGCTTGCCCTGGCCAAGAAGAAGAAGGGGAAATAGCAGTGCGGGTGCTCATCCTTTCGGGGATCATTATCCTCTGCGACCAGTTGACGAAGCTCATGGTCAAGGGGGTTCACATCCCTGTCCTGGGGATATCCTGGACCGGCATGCCCTATGGCTCGAGCAGGCCGGTTCTCGGGGACTTTTTCCGGCTCACCTACATAGAGAATCCCGGCATGGCGTTCGGCATCGATGTCGGGGGGAAACTCTACTTCTCGATTTTCTCCATCGTTGCCAGCATCGCTATTATCTACTATCTCTACCGGACCCGGCATGAGCGCCTGGGCTTCCGCATCGCGCTCGCCATGATCCTGGGCGGTGCCGTGGGGAACCTCATCGACCGGGTTTATTACGGCGTTCTCTTTGACGAGGCGCCGCTCTTCTACGGAAAAGTGGTGGATTTCTTCGACGTCGACTTCTTCAATGTCTCCATCTGGGGATATCATCTGTCCCGCTGGCCGGTGTTCAATATCGCTGATGCGTCTGTTACTCTGGGCGTCTTGCTGTTGCTCTTCACTCATCGCACCGCCATTGTTCCGGACGAGCTGGCGGCGATGAAGCCGGGTGGGGAGGCGTCGGTCCGCGTCGGGTCGGGTCAGCACGGCCCGGCGGGAGCAGCCCGCGAGCCGGAAACGCCGCCAGCGGGGAAGTGAAGGACAGCACTTGATCGAGGATCAACATCACATCCTCTTGAAACCGATGCGCTTTGGCATCCTGGCACGTTCTTCCTTGGGACCCATCCACGATTTGGGGTCAGACCAGGGCCACACAAGGGTCTGACCCCAATAGAAGCAAAATGATAATCCAACGATCCCTCCCCGATGCCCCACGAGTTCGACATTGTTGTGCCTCCCGGCAAGAAGAAGGAACGCCTTGATCTCTTCCTGACCGCGCACGTGGAAAATGCCACCCGCTCAAAAGTGCAGCGGGCCATCAGGGAAGGCGCTGTGCTCGTCAATGGCAAGGCGGCGCGTCCGAGCCATCCTGTGGCCCCGGGTGAGGTCATCCACATCGTCCTTCCCAAGCCGCCGCCTCAACGGGCTCTGCCCGAAGATATCCCGCTCGATGTCGTTTATGAAGATGATGACCTGCTCGTCGTCAACAAGCCCGCCGGCATGGTGACGCATCCGGCATATGGCAACTACACCGGCACGCTGGTCAATGCCCTGCTCTTCCACTGTAACCGGCTCTCAACGCTCAACGATGAGATGCGCCCCGGGGTTGTGCACAGGCTGGACAAGGACACCTCGGGATTGCTCGTCGTCGCAAAGACGGACACGGCGCACGCGAAGCTCGCGCGCCAGTTCGCACGCCGGACGATCGGCCGGGAATATCAGGCTATTGTCTGGGGGAAAGTGGATCCGCCCGGCGGGCTCATCGAGACCGACCTGGGGCGCAGCAAATCGGACCGGAAGAAAATGGCCGTTGTGAAGGCCGGGAAGAAAGCGGTCACGGAGTACGCGCTCCTGACGCAGTTCGACTACCTGGCACTGATCCGGCTCAAGCTGCACACCGGCCGCACGCATCAGATCAGGGTGCACCTTGCCCACGTGAATCATCCCGTCTTCGGCGATCCGACGTACAATGGCAGGCACCTTATTGCCGGCCCCGGCACACCGGCACAAAAAGCCGAGGTGCAGCGTCTTCTCAAGCTCATGCCCCGACAGGCGCTGCATGCAAGGACAATCTCGTTCGTGCATCCGACGACTGGACAGGTCATGTCCTTTGAGTCACCGTTGCCCCAAGATATGTTCGCTGTGCTGGCGCTACTCCGACACCTGTAGGTCGAACTTAAGGTCGACCTACAACATCACATGTCGAACGTCGGGTAACGAAGCCGCTCTGTCAAATCTCACTATCCTCTGTGTTCCTCGTCACAATCCTGCTTCCCGGATAGCCCTAAATTACATACAGAAAGCTTATAAAGGGGAAAAAGACTGATATGTGATTTGGCGCTAAAGATTCTACTTGAAATCGTGATATTTTATTGCAAATTCATTCCAGACAAGCGCAGTCCAAGTCAAACAATCAACTATTTGTTTGGAGGTAGAATGTCAAGATCGAGCCAGTTCGTCCGGGGGGGCATGCTGTGTCTTCTTGCTGCAATCTTGATGTTGTCGTTTGCGACTGCACGATCCCAGGGGAAATTGGAGAATGCGCTCGAGCAGTTCAGCGGCGTGGCCGTCCAGGGATACATGCAGCCGGCTGCAGACCTGTTCGGAGCCAACATGAACTCCGGCTTCTATCACTCCGCGCAAATATCCAAATCGGGATTTCACATTTCCCTCGACATCGTCGGGATGGCGGCAATGGTCGGCGACGAGCAAAGAACGTTTGACGCTCCGACTCCCACGGGCTTCACGCCGGCGACATTCAAGACCGCGACCATTTTTGGCGGTAAGGGAACGGAGATTTCCGATGCGACAATTCCGGCGCTGAAGTACAAAGGATCCGATGGTGTCATCAACACCAGTAGCTTTCCGCTCGCGGTTCCACAACTGACCATCGGCAATGTCTTCGGAACGGAAGCCGTCGTGCGGTATATCTTCATCCCGAAAATCGGTGAGGAGGTTATCCCGTCATCCAAGCTGTGGGGAATCGGCGTGCGTCACAGCGTGAGCCAGTACCTGCCCAGCGTCCCGGTGGACATGGCGGTAGGCTTCTTCTACCAGAACTACACTGCGGGAGAGCTCATCAAGTTTGATGGACTTTCCTTCGGCGCGCAGGCGAGTAAAAGTTTATCCATCGTGACCTTCTACTCGGGACTTAGCTACGAGAAAAGCACGTTGAAGCTTCACTATACCTCCACGGATCCATCGATTCCCGGCGTTGTGGACGTCTCACTTGTTGGCGCGAACAAGTTCCGTTTCACCGGTGGCGTCAGCCTGTCGCTCGGTTTCGCAAAGATTTTTGCGGATGCCAACTTCGGATCGGTTACCTGCTTCTCCGGCGGCATCGGCTTTGGAAATTAACGACCACATTCTACTTGGAGAGAAAATCATGAAAATAAAGATTGTGCTCGCTGCATTGCTGATCATGCTCATCAACACGGGCTCGTCATGCATCAACGACAGCATTCTCGTGGCCGTGAATTTGCCCATTAGCGCTACGTGGTCGATCAATGGAGGCAACAACACCAACTTTACCGGTTCCACGACCTCAATCGCACTTGCCGAACAGATTGACGCGTCGTACAGTGACGAACTCCAGAAAGCGCGTTTTTATGACATCAGGGTGAGCGTTGCCGGTGACTACTCGGGCAATGTCAGCGGAACTGCCAGCATTGGAACCCCGCCAACGAACCCCGTTCCGCTCCTCACGTTCAACGGTTCTTGGGCTGATTTCCAGACGCCACAGTCGCTCCTTGGCAACTCAACACATATCACACCTCAACCGGCCGGAGTAGCCGTTCTCGTCAGTGCGCTGAACTCCTTCACGAGCGACCCCTCCACGGTTGTCTACCTCTCGGCCAACGGCTCTCTGAGCAAGGCACCCGTGCCGAACGGGTTGAGCGTCAAGGTGGAAATCTTTACGCAGGTGGACGCGGAAGTCGGTAGCGGCGATTCGAGCAACTAGTGCCGCTCCAACTTTCAATTGCAGCGAATGCTCGGACAGAGTTCAAGTCGGAGCGAGCACTGTGCCCCGTCGTTTATAGGAAATGATAGTTGGTGGGGCACTAGCATTCTCGCGCTAGATAGGCGATGTTCAACGGCCCCCGGTGCTCCCGGGGGCCGTTCAAATTATCTGCATTCCAACACCTCACCCCCTTTGTGCATTCTACACGCTTGCATGCTCCTTCCATCTTTCGTAACTTTTAGTTATGGAAGGGACGAAACAGAACTTGTTGGGGCGTACAAAAGAGCAGCTTGCCGATTTCATTGAGGACATCGGCGAGCCACGCTACAGGGCACAACAGATCTTTGAATGGCTTTACACGCGGGGCGCGACCGAGTTCCGGACCATGAGCAATTTAGGGAAAACGTTTCGCGAGCAGCTTGCCCGCGCCGCTAGTATCCAGGGCATCACACCGGTCGACAGCATCTTCTCCAGGCAGGATGGGACCACGAAATTTCTCTTTGAGCTCGACGGGGGGCTGAAGGTCGAGAGCGTCCTGATTCCTCCGGCCACGGAGTTCCGAACGGGAGAGGCGGGAGACGACGATGAACAAACCAGGCTGACGCTCTGCGTCTCGACACAGGTCGGGTGCCCCCTGGATTGCGCCTTTTGTGCAACGGGCACCATGGGGTTCTTCCGCAACCTGAGCACCGGCGAGATCGTGGATCAGGTCCTGCAGGTAAAGCGGCTGGCAGGGAAGAAGATCACCAACATCGTCTTCATGGGGATGGGGGAACCGATGCTGAACTATGACAACGTCATGGCGGCGTCGGAGATCATCAGCGCCGGCATTGGCGTTGCGCTGAAACGGATCACGGTCTCGACAGCAGGGTGGCCGGACCGGATTCGGCAGATGGGGGATGAGAAGCGGCGCGTGAAGCTGGCTGTCTCGCTGCATAGCGCCGTGAATGAGACCCGTACGAAGCTCATGCCGATCAACAAGAAGTTCAATCTCGACGCGCTCATGGCGGCTGTGGAGTATTATTATGACCGCACAAAGCGGCGCGTCACGTACGAATTCATCTTCTTTCACGGGGTGAACGACTCCGAGCGCGAGGTCAAGGCCCTGATAAGGCTCGCACGCCGCGTACCCTGCAAGATCAATGTCATCCCGTATCATTCCATCGCGTTCACGCAGCCGGAAGGGCTGGCGGCTTCGTTGCGCCCTTCCCCCCGCATGGAGGAGCTGGTGCAAATGCTTCGCGCACATCACCTCACGGCCATGGTGCGCAGCAGCGCGGGAGAAGACATTGGTGCTGCCTGCGGTCAGCTGGCCGTGAAGGCGCTTCGCTCCGCCGCGCGCCGGCGGCTCGAGGAACGGCAGGCAGAGACAACGGCGTAGTTCCATTCATAACCACAGGACTCACTCATGCGGCTTCTCATCTTCGGACCTCCCGGTGTGGGTAAAGGCACACAGGCAAAACTCCTCGCCGCTGAATACGGCATTCCCCATATCTCCACCGGCGACACGCTGCGCAAAGCGGTGGTGGAGAACACGGAGCTTGGCAAACAGGCCAAGGCCATTATGGACAGCGGACGCCTGGTGCCGGACGGGATCATGATCGGGATTGCGCGCGAAGTCCTCACTGCTCCCTCCACCTCGCGCGGGTTCATCCTGGACGGTTTTCCCCGCACCATCGCCCAGGCGGAAGCGCTCAGCGAAATGTTCGACCAGCTCGGCTTCACCGATATCAGGGTCGTGGTCCTGGAAGTGAGCGACGATGAGATCGTCCGCCGGCTGAGCAGTCGTTACGTCTGCACCACCGACGGGAAGATTTTCAGCGCCTTGATCGACAAGGTGACGCTTTCCACCCCCTGCCCGCAGTGCGGCGGCAAGTTGATCCAGCGGGATGACGACAAGGAAAGCACCATCCGCGAGCGGCTGCGCGTGTATCATTCCCAGACTGCGCCAATCATCCGCTACTACAGCGAACGCGGCGCCACCATCACCGTGGACGGCAGCAAATCGGTGGAGGAGGTCAACCGCGGGATCCGTCACAGGCTCCACGAAAAAGTCCAGGCGTAACATGATGATCATGGCCCACCGCGGCAGCTCGGGCAGCGCTCCGGAGAATACGCTGGCGGCGTTCCGCCTCGCCGCGAAGGCGGGGGTGGACATGATCGAGCTGGACGTACGGTTGACCGCCGACCGGCACCTCGTTGTTTTCCATGATCGCCGGCTGGGCCGCACGGTCAGCGGCTCCGGCCCGATCTGGACCAAGACGCTTGCCGAACTCCGCAGCCTGGATGCAGGCTCCTCGTTCAGTCGGCGCTTCCGCGGAGAGAGGATTCCGACGCTCCACGAAGTCTTTCAAGCCGTCCCCTGCAGGGTGGGCATCAACATCGAAGTCAAGACCGACGGAGATCCGCGCATGAAGGTTGGCCTGGAGGAAATCCTCCTTGCCGCAGTACGTTCTGAGGCGGCAAACCGGACGATTCTCATTTCCTCCTTCAACCATGCGCTGCTCCGGACCCTGCACAGGCACGAGCCATGGCTGACGCTTGGAGCACTGTACATGCCGGTGCGTGACGTAACCAGGACGCCATCGGCGCTGGCGCGCCGGCTGGGCGTTTCGGCGTTCGTCTGCAGCCGCTCGCAACTGCGAAATCGCCTTGTCCGCAACGCTCATCGTCACGGCCTGAGTGTGATTGTCTACGGTGTGAATACAGCGCGCCATTTTGAACGAGCCCGTCGCTTCGCCGTGGATGCCATTATTACCGACTTTCCGGAAAAGATGGTTCGCCGGCAGACCGAACCGACCACGAACAGTTGAGAGATGTAACCATGCGCCCCCTCTCGTTCTCCTGCGCCTTCCTTCTCGCGCTTCTCGCCCTTCTGTCCGGATGCGGCGGACCGGATCCTATCGAGCAGCAACAGGCAGACCGGGATTTTGCCCGTGTGCAGGAGCTGCTTGCCGGGGGGGATCACCATGCCTCGCGGCCAATCCTTGCCGAACTGATCACGCGCGACCGTAAACTTGGCCGCGGAGCCCGCGTTGCGGAAGAACTGCATCTGCTCGCCGGATCATATGCCGCGACGGCATCGTTCGATAGCGCGCTCCAGTTCTATAGCGCGGCGCTGGAGCAATACAAGAGCATGGCGGACAGGCCGGCTGCACGGGAAATGCAGCTGGAAACGGCATCTCTCTACCGCTGCATGGGAGAAGAGCGGAGAGCGTTCGCGCTCTATACCGAGATGGTCCGGTTCGCGAAGCTGTTCAAGGAGGAGGATGGCCTGCGCTCCATTCAATGGGCTATGCTCCCCTCGTGCCGCATCCTCGGAGAGCGGGAAGAAGAAGGGCACATCCTTGCCGATCTTCTTCGCGCCGCATCCGCACAGGGCGATCCGGCGTTCGGCGCGCGCGCCAACCTGGAGGCAGGGATTTCGGTGATGCAGCAAGGGAACCCGGACAGCGCCTCTCAGTACCTGTTGCGCGCATTCACGCTGGCAGACAAATCGCCCGATTCATTGCTTGCCTGTGAGGCTCTTCTTCAGCTTGCCCGTGCCTATGATGCATCCGGCAAAACCACCGATGCGCTGCAAACCTACAGCGAGGCGCTCCAACGCGCCGACAAGATTGCCGGCGGGAGACGCATACGGCAGGAACTCCTTACACGGGTGGGAAATCTCTATCTCCAGAGCCGGCAGTCGGCCGAAGCCGGCCGGTTCTACCGGGCGGCACTCACCTCTGCCATCAATCTCAAGGACAAGATTGCTGAAGGGTATGTGTGTATCCAGCTCGGCCACAGCGAACCGGCTGCCAACAGTGAGTCTACGATGAAGTTTTACCGCTCGGCGCTGGACCTTTTTTCAAGCTACTCTTATGCTCCGGGAATGGCGTATGCTCTCCTCAGCATGGGGAGAGAAGAGGCAAGGCAGAACCAATTCATTGAATCGATTCAGCATCTCACCGCATCCATCGAGCAGGACGATCTCTGCCTCAGCCGAGGGGACACCGATGATCTGTATGCGGAATGCGGGCGGGCCTTCTTCGGGCAGCGCGAGACGCCAGCTTATGACGAGCTTATCGAAGCCCTTTTGCAGCTCGGCCGGACTGAGGAGGCTTTCAGGTATGCCGGCCGCAGGCGCGCCGCGCTGATGTTCCGCGCTCTGGGAGCGTTCAGGCCCCGGCCCGCGCGCGATTCTCTTCTGGCTGCCCTTGAAAGGTACCGCCGCGACCGGTCTCTTATCATCGGGGCGGAACGGCAGTTAGAGTCAACACTCATGCTCGCATCGCAGGACGCGCAGGCAATCAGCGAGATCCGGACGGCGTTGCGCACTGTGCACGCACGCCTCGTGGATGAAGCCACCGCCGTTGCCGACCTTGACCCTGCTTACCGGCCTTTTGTCAGCATCGCCAGTCCGACCATCGCCGAAGTGCAAAGACTGCTTCCGCATGGGAGTGCATTGGTGCATTATCTCCCGACGCGCCGGACAATGTATGCCATTGTGATCTCCGGGCACGGAGCAGCAATGGAAATGGCAGCGGCGGAAAAAGAGAAGGTTTCCGCGCTTGCCGCCGAATTCCTGGATTCGCTCAAGACACAGGCAGCAGCCGACAGCCGAAGGGCGCGGGAACTTTCCGGCATGCTGAGCACGATCTTCGTGCGCCCCATCGAGAACGATCTCGCGGGCGTGTCAGGGCTCTATGTGATCCTTCCGGACAACATGCCGCTGATCCCGCTGCATGCACTCCGTAGAAACAGCGTCCAGGGAAGCTACCTCGCCGAGCGCGTGCTCGTCCACTACCTTCCCAACGCTGATGTGCTCGGACTTCGCGTTCCACCGCCTTCTGCAGTCCGCGACGTGATCGCGCTCGGCCACCCCGGGACGTCCGACTGGGATGTGGAGTATGAGTTGCGGGATATCCGGGCGTTCTACAAGGAGACGCGGCTCTATTTTGGCCAGCAGGCGACGCTCGGGACATTGCAGCGAGAGCACGCGGACCTGGTTCACCTTGCGGCGGAATTTCGGTGGGACGATCGCTATCCGGACAATTCCTCCATTGTCCTGCCGGATAGCCGATCGCCTGAAATGGTGCGTTCGATCTTGCAAGAGGAAATTCTCGGACTCCCGCCTTTTCCTGCCGTGGTTGTATCGAACCTTGCGCCGGGCTATACTTCGATCCCTCCGGAGGAGCCGTATCTGTTCCTGGCCAATGGCGGACGAACGGTGATCATGGATGGCTACCCGCCGTTACGGAAGACGAAAAAGTACTTTGGAGAGGTTTTCTACACGGCGTTGCTGGCAGGCATGCCGGCAAGCGAAGCGTACCATAAAGCGCAGCTCGAGATGATCAGGAACCCGGACTACCGTTCCATGCACACGTGGGCGGCATTCTTCCTGTGGGGTCAATGAATTCTGCAGAGGTAATGGGTGCACGATTACCTCTGCAGAAGTCATTAGTGTCTCCGGATCTTGATGCTGCCCAGACCCGCATCGACGCGGATATTCATCCTGGCGGGAACTTTGTCGTAATTGTCGCTGACGTACTCAGTGTCGCTCGTCGAGCGGAAATCCTGCGCACACTCCACCTTTGAGACCCAGCTCTTTTCGTAGATGACCCTGGCGCCAACGTCCGGCGGAATGATCAGGGTCATGACGCCCATCCCCACCTCAAGGTCCACATCCACCTCGCTGTGCAGGCCGCCGCTGAAGTCCAGCGTGCTGGTGCCTACCCCTTCTTGAAAACGGAAGTGTTTGAAATTCGCGTTGCCAAGGTTGCGACCATCGAACTTGCTCACACCTGACTCGATGTTCATGTTTTCGATCGTCGTGGGGTTCGGCTCGTCAAAGTTCAACACCACATCGCCGGCGCCGGTGGAGAGGTTGAAATCCTTGACGTGCAGGCCGGAGAAATCGAAATTCCCCTTACCCACACCAAGCTGGACATCGAATGAAATAGGTATGGCATCGCTGAATTTCAACGCCCACTGGTTGGCGTCAAAGTCAGCGATGTGGAACGAGCTCTTCTTTCCCTGAAGTTCCTGATCTCCCTCCCCAAGTGTCAAATCCATGTATCCCACCCGGTTGCGGACGGAGTACTCCATATTCATCCGGTGCTCTTCTTTGTTGGAACTCTGCAGGACCACCATCTTCTCCGGGTCTCCCCGCGAGATCTTGACTGTTCCGAAGGAGGAGGTGAGCGTCACTTTCAGCTCGTTTTCTGTTGTCCTTCCCACCTCTCGGGTTCCTCCTTCTTGCGCCTGCAAAAGGGCTCGGACGAAGAAGAGCGTGAGAAGGAGAAAGAATGCCTGTTTTATATGTGATTTCGCGCTTCGCATTGGGTCTACCTCATTAACTAATACGCGCGAATGAAGTGAGAGTTGCGAATGGATAGGGCTGGAAATGACATTTTGGACTGTTTGTTTCCTGCTTATACAGTCCAAAATCCAAAATGCTAGTAGTTTCGGATTTTGTGGCGGAGTTGCTTGTAGAGGAGCTCCCGGGCTCTGAATATGTGCGCTTTAACTGTCCCAATGGGCAATTTCAGCTTCTCGGCTATCTCTTCATAACTCCTCTCCTCCACATGCCGGAGCTGAATCACTTTCTGGTATTTTTCCGGCAGCTTTGCGATGGCCTGATTCAGCAGAACCGCCCTCTGGTCACTGATAATGTCCCGGTCGGCCTCGTACGAATCATCCGGGAGCTCGAAAGGGATGTCGCTGTCCTTTGAATCGATCGGCTTGTCAATCGAATAGATCTGAAGCTTGCGCTTGCGGATGTAGTCTATGCAGTTGTTCGTGGCGATCTTGTAGAGCCAGGTCGAGAACGCATATTCCTCGTTAAACTTGCTAAGCGACCCGAAGGCTTTGATGAAGGCTTCCTGCGTCAGGTCTTCCACCTGTTCACGATCGCGCACCATCCGGTAGATGAAGCTGAATATGGCATCATGGTACTTCCGCATCAGCTTCTTGTACGCCAGATCGTTGCCGGCAATTGCATCTTGAATCAGTTGAGAGTCTTCAGCCCGGGACTCCTGACGTCGCTGTTCTTTGAGGTCTGCGGTTGGGGATGCAGGTGAGGGTCTATGTGACCGGGTTGTCTTGGACATCGACCGGGGAAAATAGCTGAAACGAGAAGAGATACACTCTTTCGGGAAAATCTACAGAAAAGAGCCTTAACTAGCAAGAGGAGTGTCGTCTCCCTCCAAGAAGAAACGTTGTGGGGACGAGTCGAGAGGGAGTCGAAGGGCCTCTTTTTCTTAGTTCTCAGCTCTTTTCCGGCACTCAATCGCTCCCTTCCGGGTTTAAGAATTGGGAAGCGGTTGATTCAGCGGGTGAAATTCAGTATGTTTACCTATGTTCCTAACATTTGAAGGTCTGGATTTCAGCGGCAAGACAACACAGGCGAGGCTTGTCGTTGAAAAATTCAAAACCCCTCCCTCCAACAGCGGCATTTCGCCCCGCACGGTACAGTTCATCCGGGAACCAGGAGGCACTCGCATTTCCGAACGGCTCCGCGAGATCTTGCTCGACAAAGCAAACCTGGATATGAGCCAGACGACTGAGCTTCTGCTCTTTTCGGCAAGCCGCGCGCAACTGGTGGAAGAGGTGATTCTCCCTGCTCTCCGGAGCGGGGGAACTGTTGTCTGCGACCGATATTATGATTCCACAACAGCATATCAGGGATATGGACGCGGTCTGGACCTTGCAACCATACACCAGATCAATGCGGCGGCGACGTTCGGTCTGAAGCCGGACCTTACGGTCCTGGTGGACATCCCGGTCGCGGAGATTGAACGGCGGAAAGCCCGCGCCGGGCTCTCCTTCGACCGGATGGAAAGCTCCGGAAGAGCGTTCTATGAGAAGGTCCGCGATGGCTACCGTGAAATTGCCAGGGAGGAGCCGGGGCGGTTCGTCATCGTGGACGGCCTCAAGTCGATTCAGGAATTGGAACGGGAAATTTGGAGTGCGGTGGAATGCCGCGAGAATTCACAAACACCAACCTTGGGCAGGGGATTGAACAGATGAAGAGGCGAATCGTGATCGCCGGAATAGCGCTGCTCGCGCTCTTGACCGGCGGCTTTATGGTAAAGTCCGATGCGGATCTGTTTCTGAAGATCAACAAGAGTATCGATCTCTTCGGGCGAGTGTACAAGGAGATCACGGCCAACTACGTGGACGAGATCGATCCCGAGAAGTTCATGGAAGCCGGGATTGACGGAATGCTGGGGACGCTTGATCCCTATACCGTCTATATTGACAAAGAGGACGGCGATGAGGTAGACCTTCTCACCAACGGCAAGTATGGAGGGATCGGGATCACCATTGGCGTGCGCGATGGCGCCATGCGGGTCATCAGCGTCATGGATGGCTATTCCGCCCAACGCCAGGGGATTCTCCCGGGCGACGTCCTTCTTGAGGTGGGTGGGGTTCCCATTGCCTCCAAGAAGCCTGATGAGGTGAGAAATCTGACCCGTGGCGAACCCGGGACAGAGATCACGGTGAAAGTTCAACGCGAAGACGAGCCTTCTCCCCTCGAATTCGTGCTGCTCCGTCAAGAAATCCAGGTAAAGAATGTGACCTATGCCGACTTTGTCGCCCCGGGCATCGGTTATGTTCGCCTCGAGCGGTTCTCGCGGCGTGCCTCGGAGGAGGTCCGCCAGGCGATCAAAGACCTGAAATTGAAGGGGAACCTGAAAGGACTTGTGCTTGATCTGCGGGGAAACCCCGGGGGATTGCTCGATGCGGCAGTGGAAGTGGCCGGGAAGTTCCTTCCCCGCGGCAGCATGATCGTCAGCACAAAGGGGCGGAGCCAGGAGACCGACAAGAAGTACTATTCCACCGAGGAGCCGATCCTTCCCACAGCGCCGGTTATCGTGCTGACCGACCGCGGCAGCGCCAGCGCAAGCGAGATCGTCTCCGGCGCGCTCCAGGATCTCGATAGGGCAGTGATTGTCGGTACGCGGACATTCGGCAAGGGGTTGGTACAGACCATTCTCCCGTTGGACTATGGCGCTCAGCTCAAAATCACCACGGCGCGGTATTACACGCCCAGCGGCCGTTGTATCCAGGAGATCGATTACATGCACAAGGACCGGAATGGCGTCTTCGCCATCACCCCGGACAGCCTCCGAAAGGAGTTCAAGACCGCTCACGGCCGTATGGTCTTTGAACATGGCGGGGTAACCCCGGACTCCGTCGTGAAGGAAGGCGATGAAGGCCCGATGGTGAAGGAACTTCAGCGCCGCTCGCTCTTTTTCAAGTTCGTGAACAAGTATGTGGCAGATCATAAGACGACGACCTTTACCGGCGTCACAAACGAAATCCTCAACGCCTTCCACGCGTATCTGGACGAGATCAAGTTCGACTACCAGGAGGACAGCGAGGTGAAGGTCAAGGAACTGCGGGACATGGCAGATAAAACGCACTACAGCAAGGATGTTCTTTCGGACATTGATCACCTGCTTGGAGCGTTCAAGAAGGAAAAAGGCCGCGGGTTCGACCGCTACAGCGATCATATCGCAGACGAACTGAACATCGAGTTCTCGGCGCGCCTGATGGGGGAGAAGGGACGTATCAAAGCGTCACTGGAGGATGACCCTCAGCTGAAGGTGGCAGTGGGCATGCTCAAGAACAACAGGGTGTACGAAGCCAAGATCGGGGGGTGAGGGGAAAAGTGCAGAACGGGAGGTGGCCCCGGACTCTTCTAACGGTCATGGGCAGGCTCGCCATTGCGTTTGCGCGCTTGCTGGTTGGTACCACTCACATACGCAACCTCCGGGAGTTCATCCGTGGATATCCCCACCTTTTTCCTCCTCCTGGCTGCCGGGTGCGCCGCGGGATTTCTTGCCGGTTTCTTCGGGGTCGGCGGCGGAATCATCCTCGTTCCGGTGCTCCTCTTTTACTACCAGACCACGCCGGTAACGTCGCTCGTTACAACTCACCTTGCCCTCGGGACCAGCCTTCTGATTATTACCTTCGCTTCGGCCTCGTCAGCCTATCGATATGACCGCGCGCAACATGTGATCTGGAATGCCGTGCTGGTCATGGGTGTGGCAAGCGCCGCCGGAGCCCTGCTCGGCTCAGGTATCGCGGCCATGCTGCAAGGACGCACCCTCCGGCAAATCTTTGCAGGCGTGCTGGTGATTGCCACGCTCCGGCTCCTGAGCCAGCCGCGCAAACCGAAAGGAAATCTCCCTCCAGAACATGGAGCGCAGAAACTCTTGCCGGCAGGAGTGCTCGTGGGACTTGTTTCGTCCCTCGCCGGTGTGGGAGGCGGGGTATTCGCTATCCCGATGCTGTATTCGCTCTTCCGCTTTCCATTAAAAAAAGCGCTCGGTACCTCGAGCGCCATCATCACCGTGACAGCTCTTGCGGGAGCCATCGGCTACGCGGTCAAAGGGTGGAATACGCAGGGGCTTCCGGCTCACACCCTTGGCTACGTCGACTACCTCAGCGCCATCCCGCTCATTCTCGGTTCGCTCCCGCTGGCATTCGTCGGGGCCACGGTTGCGGACAAGACCAGGACGGACACCCTCCGTAAGGTCTTTGCTCTGCTCCTGATCGTCGTCGCGGCGAAGATATTCCTGGGGTAATGCTACGTGGGTTCCAGCTCGTCATTGACCATTCGTCACACTAATCAGAGGAAAAATCACCATGCGCCTGTCACTACGAACCATTGCCTTCACTTTCATGTCGCTGCTTTTCTCTGTCGCGCTGTTCGGCCAGGGAAGCGGCTATGACGGCCTCCATATGGGACTCAGTTCCATTTCCCGTCTGTCTCACGCAAAGACGCGGTCGATCAGCCCGGAGAATTTTACCGGGGAAAAAGGAAAGGGAGGGATGGCCACGGAAGGCACCGGCGCGAGAGCCGCGCGTGGCCTCGGACAAGGATGGAAAGTGTCGCCGTCGGTCAAGGTCGATTCAGGACAAACATTCACGTTGGCGCAGATCACTGGGCCTGGAGCGATCCAGCACATCTGGATGACCCCGACAGGCACCTGGCGCTTTTCCATCCTGCGCTTCTACTGGGACGGGGAGGAAGAACCCTCGGTGGAAGTCCCCGTCGGCGACTTCTTCGCCAACGGCTGGGGGAGTTTTGCTGAAATTTCATCCCTGCCGGTATGCGTCAACCCGGGGAGTGCGTTCAACTGCTACTGGGAAATGCCCTTCCGCAAATCGTGCAAGATCACGATGCAGAATCTGGACAACAAAGGGATGTACCTGTACTTTCAAATCACGTACACTCTCACTGACATCCCCGCTGATGCCGGCTATTTCCACGCGCAGTTTCGCCGTGTGAATCCGCTTCCGTTCAAAAGCGATTATACCATTCTCGATGGCGTGAAGGGATGGGGGCACTACGCCGGGACATACCTGGCCTGGGGCGTGAACAACGGCGGCTGGTGGGGCGAAGGAGAGGTGAAATTCTTCATCGACGGGGACAGCAAGTTCCCCACGATCTGCGGAACCGGGACCGAGGACTATTTCTGCGGGTCATACGATTTTGAATTGAAGGACGGATACCACGAATTCACATCTCCTTACACAGGCCTTGCGCAGGTCATTCGCCCGGACGGTCTCTACAAGGCAATAACGCGGTTCGGCATGTACCGCTGGCATATCATGGACCCGGTGAGGTTCGACAAGGATCTGAGGGTGACCATCCAGGCACTCGGATGGCGCGGCGATGGAAGGTATCTGCCGCTGCAGGATGACATCGCCTCGGTGGCGTTCTGGTACCAGGCGGAGCCCCATGCGGCGTTCCCGAAGCTGCCGGAGAGAGACTATCTAGAGACCAGATAAGAGCAAAAGAGGATTTAGCGCTGGACAAGAGGAACACAGAGGAATGATTTTTTAGGCAGAGAGGAGAAAGAGAGGGCTCGAAGAAGAGCTCAACTATTATTATGCTTTTTCCATAAACTTTCTCTTTTCTCTGTGGCCCTTTGTGTTCGTCTTGTCCCTAGCTCTTTAGGTGCAACTTGTCACAGATCTGCCCCACGATCTGCTCGAAGTCCTCCGTCCTGTTCACGAAATCCACTGTACCGGCTTCGATGACGAGCACGTGTCCGAGCGTGTAGCGCTTGATCCATGATTCGTAGTGGCGGTTCAATTGCTCCAGGTACTCGCGCGCGATCGACTGCTCATAGTCGCGTCCGCGAAGGGAGATCTGCTTGAGCAGCGTGTCGATGCTTGCCCGAAGATAGATGAGCAGGTCGGGAGCTTCAAGGTACTGCGTCATCACGCCATAGAGCGCCGCATAGTTGTTGTAGTCCCGCTCCGACATCTTTCCGATTTCATACAGATTACGTGCGAAGATCTCCGCGTCTTCATAGATCACCCGGTCCAGCACCACGGACTCATTCCCCTCCGTGATAGACTTGTGGCACCGGAAACGATTGGAAAGGAAATATACCTGCAGGTGAAACGACCAGCGTCGCATGTCCGCATAGAAATCCTTCAGATACGGATTATCTTCCACCGATTCGAAGAAAGGCTTCCATCCAAACCGCTCGCAGAGCAGCTTTGTGAGAGAAGACTTTCCTGACCCGATATTGCCTGCGACGGCGACAAAGACCTTTTTGGTAGGATTCATGGGAATTGCAAAGGGGAAAATGAGAGGAAGCGAATGAGGAAAATATAGGTGAAGGGCAGGGAAGAAGCAAGAGAAGAAGAACAGGTTACCCTCTGGACAAGACAAACACAGCCCTTCGACTCGGGCCAACTGAGGTCGTTGGCCCTCGCTCAGGGTTGCAGAAGAAGCAAAGGGCCATGAGCCCTTCGCGCTGTTTGCGACCCCGAGCGAGCGAACGGTCTTTGTGAGCGAGTCGAGGGGCTGTGTTCGTCTTGCACCTAGTAGCTGGCTTCCGTCAGCTCGACCTTCCCCTTGAACACCCGATAAATAAAGATCGTATATCCAATCACGATAGGCATGCCAATGAGCGCAATGACCAGCATGACCGTAAGCGTGGCGGGCGTAGAAGACGCATTCCGGATCGTGAGGCTGTATGCAAGGTTGGTCATCGACGGGACCAGGCGCGGGAAGAGGCTCACCGCGCTCAGACCGATGATGGAAGCAATCACCGACGATGAAGCCAGGAATGCCACGAACAACTTTTTCACCTTGAGCAGCACCGGCACGGAGATCAGCGACACCAGAAGTAAAGGGAAGACCACCCAGAAGAGGGGGTTGCCCAGCATCCCCTCAAAAAGGAATGCGGAGACGAAGAAGGTTGTCAGCGTGGCAAGCGTGTAGAGCGCCACCGTGCCCACCCAGAAGGTGGAGGCAACGCTCACCATCCGTTCCTGAAGCACTCCCTCCGTCTTGAGCGCCAGGTAAATAGCGCCATGCATGGTGAAAAGCGTGAGGCTCAGAATGCCGATGAGAATCGCATAGGGATTCAGCAGTCCGAAGAATGATCCGGTGAAGGCTCCATGTTCATTGATGGGAATACCGCGCAGGATATTGCCGAATGCAACGCCGAGAAGGATCGCGGGCAGAAGGCTTCCGAGACCGAATCCCCAGTCCCACAGCCTTTTCCACTTCGGAGACTCCACCTTGCCGCGAAACTCCATCGACACTGCGCGGAAGATCAGCGCGACCAACAGGAGCATCAGGGCGACGTAGAAGCCGCTGAAGACCGTGGCATACACGACCGGGAATGCCGCAAACAGGGCGCCCCCTCCGGTGAGGAGCCAGACTTCGTTGCCGTCCCATACGGGCCCGATCGCGTTCAAGGAGATCCGCCGCTCCCGTTCGCTCCTCAGAAACAGGTGCAGCACCCCGACACCAAGGTCAAATCCATCCAGGATAGCGTAGCCGATGATCAGCACGCCGACGAGAAGGAACCAGATTGCCTGAAGGTCCATTATGCGATCACCTCCTTTTCAGGTGCGATTGTCAGTTTCTCATGGGCCGGCTCGGGCCCTTGCTTTACCTTCCGGGCGAGCAGATAGACGTACAAGGCCCCGAGCGCGAGATAGATCAGGCCGAACAGGATGATGGAAAAGAGAATTTCTCCCGCAGAGACGGTGATCGAGGCGGCCTGGCTGGTCCGGAGAAGTCCGTACACGATCCAGGGCTGGCGGCCGACCTCCGCGGCGATCCAGCCGAGCTGGCATGCAATGAGCGGAAGCGGAATGGACCAGAGCATCAGTTTCAACAGCCTGGGACGGTCCCAGAGCGTGCCACGGTAAAGATGATATGCGGCCAGGGCCATAAGCAGTATGAAATACATCCCTAGAACGACCATGTTATGGAATGATACGAACGTCAACCAGAGAGGAGGGACAGTGTCCGCTGGGAATTCATTCAAGCCTTTGATATGGGCGTTAATGTCGCCGAACGCCAGCCAGCTCAGGAGTCCGGAGATCTCCACTGTTCCTTTGAGCTCCGGCGGCATCCCTGTTGGGATGGCGAATAGGACCAGCGGTGCGCCGCTCTGGCTCGTGTAGAGCCCTTCAATGGCCGCAAACTTCTCGGGCTGAGTGCGCGCAACCTGGCGTGCATGCTCGTGGCCGGAGGGGACGACTTCCAGCACGGAGACGATCAGCCCGAAGATCACTGCGATGGTCATGGCCTTCTTCGCAACCTGCACTTCCTTCTTGTGAAGGAGAAGGTAGGCCGCGATGCCGGCCATGAAAAATACACCGGCGATCAGCGCAGCATCAACCGTGTGGAAATAACGGACCAGCGTGGAAGGATTGAAGACCGCCTCTGCGAAACTCGTCAACTCTGCGCGGCCATTGCGGACGACAAAGCCGGCGGGTGTCTGTTGCCAGGAATTCGCCACGATGATCCAGAAGGCCGAGATGGTTGCGCCGAGTGCCACCATGAGCGCGGAGAACCAGTGTACGCCTTTCGAAACCCGGTTCCGCCCAAAGAGGTAGAGACCCAGGAACCCCGACTCGAGAAAAAACGCGAAGACCCCTTCGGCCGCCAGGGGGGCGCCAAAGATATCACCGACGAACTTCGAGTACTCCGCCCAGTTGGTACCGAATTGGAATTCCATGACGATTCCCGTGGCGACCCCCACGGCGAATGTCAGGCCCAGGATTCCTCCGAAGAACTTCGCGGTCCGCACGTAGACCTCCTCCTTTTTCCTCCACCCGAGCGTCTCCACGACGACAAGCAGCCATGCCAGGCCGATGGTGATGGGGGGAAAGAGAAAGTGGAAACCGATCGTCAGCGCGAACTGCAGTCGAGCAAGCAAAAGTGCGTCCATGAAAAGTCTCCTCTATTGTAGATTGCTTCGTGTTGCCAATTCGGCGAGTGAGCGAGAGCCGAGTATGTGACGCATTGCTGATTGTGCCTCACACCAAACGACATGCACGGTGCATGAGCCGGTGCGGCTGCAGGGCCTGGGATTGATCAGGCATTTGTTGAGGGCCATCGGTCCTTCGACAAGCTCGATCACTTCCAGAAGCGCAATTTTCCTGGCGGGCTTTGCAAGTGACACCCCGCCTCCCGCACCCCGATGGGAAAGAAGAAGTCCTCCTTTGGTAAGCTTTGCGATGATCTTGCGGAGGAAATTTTCCGGGATGTCCCACTTTCTGGAAATATCCGGGATTCGGGCAACGGTCCCTTTTGGCAGGCACGCAAGGTGCATCATCGCCCGTACCGCGTATTCGCCCGTCATGGTCAGCTGCATGGGGTGTCTCTGAGTTACCGTATGAACTTTCAGGCAGACGAATCAAACCGAGTGCCAAAGGTGACAATTGTTGTCACCTTTCTGACTCCGGCGAACTATCAGATTTTTTGTTGAGTTTGTTCATACTGTGTTATGAAACAGATGTGAGAATTCCTGGAATTGACTTTCCCTCCCAATTTCCAGAAATTTAGGGTGCGCTGCAAAATTAACCACTTTCGTCTCGTGAATTTTGCATAACAGCTAATTTTGCAGCGCGCCCTGGTTCTGGCTCGAACAAGATCTTTGTATCTCACCACGTTCTATTTTTTTCGCTTAGGATAATCCTTGGATAAATTCGTCATCAGAGGGGGAAAAAAGCTCCACGGAACGATCACGATCGACGGAGCCAAGAACGCATCGCTGGCTCTCATGCCTGCGGCGCTCCTGGCAAGCGGCACGTTCCTGCTGAAGAATACTCCCAATCTTCGCGATGTCTCAACGATGTCAGCTCTGCTCAGGACCATGGGCATGACGGTAGACCTGGACGGCCATGTGTTGACACTCGATACCACCGGCGTCAACAAGCAGGAGGCGCCGTACGAGCATGTGAAGAAAATGCGCGCGTCAATCTATGTGCTCGGCCCGCTCCTCGCCCGCTACGGCCGCGCAAAGGTCTCTCTCCCCGGCGGCTGCGCCTGGGGACCCAGGCCGGTCGATCTGCACATCGAAGGAATCAAAAAGCTTGGGGCTGAGGTTGAGCTGCGCGAGGGATACATCTTTGCGAAAGCGGCACGCCTGACCGGTGCTCGCATCCACTTCGACATTTCAAGTGTCGGCGCAACCGGAAATATCCTGATGGCTTCGGTTCTCGCCAAAGGAACAACTGTGATTGACAATGCGGCGATCGAACCGGAGATCACAGCCCTCGCGAACTTTCTCAAAGCCATGGGAGCACAAATCAATGGCATTGGCACGAACCGGCTGGAGATCCAGGGGGTGGAGGAGCTGCATGCCACGGACGTTGAGACCATCCCTGACCGGATTGAAACCGGCACATTCCTCGTCGCTACTGCTATGACTGGCGGCAAGGTGACGCTCAGGCATGTCGAGCGGGAGCATTTCTCCGCGCTCACGGGAAAGCTGGAAGATGCTGGCTGCCAGATGGAGTTTGACAATTCATCCGTGACAATCACCGCACCCGGGTCAATCCGCTCCGTCGATGCGACCGCTACGATCTTCCCTGGCTTCCCCACCGACATGCAGGCGCAATGGACCGCACTGATGGCTATTGCGCAGGGGACAGCCGTGGTCACCGACACGATCTACTCCGACCGATTCAAGCATGTGCCCGAGCTGATTCGCCTTGGCGCCGATATTGAGGTCAAGGAGAATGCCGCCGTTGTCCGCGGCGTGAATCGGCTGACCGGAGCAAAAGTGATGTCCACGGACCTGCGTGCGTCGGCTTCTCTGATTCTCGCGGGCCTGGTGGCCGAAGGCACCACCGAGGTCCTGCGGGTCTATCATATCGATAGAGGGTACGAAGCAATTGAGAGGAAACTCCAGGCGCTGGGGGCGGATATTGAGCGCGTGGCGGGGGAAGAGTTCTAAGAGGAGTAGCCAGTAGTCAGAAGTCAGTCGTCAGTGAAAACCATGGAGTATGGGAAGACCGGCTCGGTTGACTATTGTCCATGATTTATCCTCCATCGTCAATTGACATAGCCAATGCCCTTTCTCTCTCCACTCCGCCGCCCCGATTATCTGATAGCTGCGGCAATTCTCCTGATCGCCTCAATCATCTGCACCCAGGTGCCGCTGCTGAACTATCTGGGCTACGAGTCGTCCTTCACGGTTGCTATTCTGATCTCGATCCTCTCCGGTCTCCTGACGATTCGCGGCGTGCGGCAGGCATATTACGGGACGGCAGCAGATCATGCCACGGATGTGCAGGCGACGATGCGGGCCTTCTGGGATTCTCTCGTGTGGGGGTTGGTTCTGCTCCTTCTTCCTCTGGCCGTGCTGACAGCAAATGCTCTCTTTGTGAAGAACTGTTCCTATGCCGAGGGGCTGGCCTTCTTCCTTCTGCTACCCGCAGTGAGCGTTTGTTTCGCGGCCGCTCTGGCGTTTTTCTGCGCCGTTCATTACCGCCGGGCGAAGACCATCTTCTTCCTGTTCTTTGCCGCAACGTTCGGGTACAGCCTGGCGCTGGGCTACTTCACACCGGCCATCTTCTCCTACAACTTCTTCTATGGCTTCTTCCCGGGTCTCACGTATGACGAAGCGCTCGCGCCCACGTTGACGCTGTTGCTCTTCCGCCTTGTCACGCTTGGATTGGCCGCACTGTTTGCGTGGCTGGGCTATCTGCTGGTCACCCGCGGCTCTCCTGCGTATACTGTCCGCAAAAAGGGAGGGCTGCTTCTGCGCCTCCTCTGGGACCCGGGTAGGAGACTCCTCACCAGTCTCATTGTGGCCGCCCTTGTCTTATGCTACATTTTCCGATGTCATCTGGGATTCGAATCGACCGCCGGATACATCCAGTCCCAGCTTGGTGAGCGCTTCGAGAGTGAGCACTTTGTCATCGTGTATGCGAAGGGCTCCTACAGCCCGGAGGAGATCCAGCGCATCGCAGCGGATCACGAGTTTCGCCTCTGGCAGATCATGCGCACGTTCGCGCTCCTGCACCAATCGACTATCTCTTCGTATATTTATCCCACCGGCGAGGTCAAGGCGCGGCTCATTGGCACCGCAACCACAAACATCGCGAAACCCTGGCGGAATGAGCTGCATACCACGAAACAGTCACTTGAGGGAACACTCAAGCATGAGCTTGTCCATGTAGTTGCCGGCCGGTTCGGGCTTCCCATCATCAGGGCGAATTTCAGCACGGGGCTGGTGGAAGGGCTCGCCATGGCGGTAGAATGGGACTGGGGGAACCGGACGCTGCACCAGTATGCCGCAGCGATGCGGCGCTTCAACGTTGAGCCCGATATCAAGGGCTTGATGACGTTCGCCGGTTTTGCTTCCAGCTCCTCATCGGTGAGTTATGTCCTGGCGGGATCCTTCTGCAGGTATCTCATCGACCGCTACGGCATCCGGTTGATGGTGCAGCTCTACGGCTCAGGGGACTACCGTCGGGCCTACGGCCGGACACTGGATGCGCTCATTGCTGAATGGCACGGCTTTCTGGATCGGATTCCCGTGCCGGAGAGCGATCGAGGCGTTGTAGACGTGCTCTTTCGCAGGCCGGCGATCTTCGGGAAAGTTTGTGCGCGGGTGATCGGCCAAAGAAACATTCACGCTGCCTCCGCCTTTGGCAGGCGGGATTATGCAACGGCGGAGCAGCTGTACAGTCAGTCCTACGAGGAAGGGCGGGGGTATGAAGCATTGAGCGGGCTGCTCGCCAGCGCGCTCCGGGCGGGACATTACGGCGTTCTCACCTCGGTCCTGGATACCGTCATTCGACCAGATCCGCGTCCGGACCAATATCTGCCCTTATTCATATATGTCGGTGATGCACTCTGGGCTATGGGCAAGCCCGGTGAGGCCAGGCCGCTCTACGTGGAAGTACATACCGTGGATTTTTCCGAAGCGTACACCGAAGCTGCCGCCGCACGCATGCTGGCTTGCGCAGCTGCGGACCGCTCTCCCGGGTTACTTCGCTATTTCCTCTCCGGCGCGCCGGACAGCGTGAGAATCACCATGCTGGACTCGCTGCTCGCAAGCAACGTGCGTGATACGATTGCGCGATATCTCAAAGGGAGAGTGTTGCTCCGTCTGAACCGGAACTCTGAATCGCTGGCGGTGTTGGACAGTCTGAACATGTTGCCGCTGGACCGGATTCTTGAAGCGATCCGGCTGAAGGCTGAAGGTCTCGCGCTCTACCGTCTTGGGATCTTCCAGAAGGCAAAAGAAAAATTCTGGCTTTCGTTGAACGCAGTGCACACAGATGCGGCGCGTACCGGGGTGGATGACTGGGTCGAGCGCTGTGAATGGATGGAGCTGAGACGGGGACGCACCAATGCCTACTGAATACCATCCTCTGTTCCGGCGGGTGCTGATCACCCGCATGAAATTCATCGGCGACGTCATTCTCACGACGCCGATCATCCGCTCGGTTCGTGCAGCGCTCCCTTCCGCGCACATCGCGTACATGGGAGAGAAGGAGGCCGTATCGCTTCTGGAGCATAACCCGTACCTGGATGAGATCATCCCGTTTGACTTCTCCGTGCCCTCCGTCATTGAGCAAACCCGGATAGGGCTTCTCTTGCGCCGGCGGAAGTTCGATCTGGTGATCGATCTGTTCGGGAATCCCCGCAGCGCCCTGCTTGCCTATCTGAGCGGCGCGCGCACGCGGGTAGGTCTCGACCGGCCGGGGCGGGGGAAACTGTACACGGTCCGCATCCGGGACGACGGGAAGCCAAAGACGGCAGTCGGCTTTTATAAGCAGTTCCTCCTGGCGCTTGGCATTCCGACAACCACGGCTCACACAGAGATTTTCCTGACTGACGAAGAGCGGCGCAATGCGGCCCGGCTGCTCGCCTCTCTCGAGGAACGGCTGCCCGTCGGGGGTGCGCCGTTGCCGGTCATCGGCATGCATCCGGGCGCAACCTGGCCTGCGAAGAAGTGGCTGCCGGAGCGTTTCGGAGAGCTTGCCGCCATGATTTCGTCCAGGCTGGGCGCTCAAGTCGTATTCACAGCTGGTCCGAAGGAGAAAGAGACCATTGCTCGGGCGATGGCGGCAGCGGGCTCTTCTGCCGTTGCGGTGCCCGTCCTCCGGCTGAGGGAACTGGCGGCAGTGATCTCGCATTGCAGCGTTTTTGTATCCAATGATGCTGGGCCCATGCACATTGCGCCGGCGGTCGGCGTTCCCACCGTTGGACTGTTCGGCCCGGGGGAGGAAAACATCTGGTTCCCCTATTCGCGGGCGGAAGGCCACATCGCTCTCCGCATGGATGTCCCGTGCCATCCCTGCCACCTGGACGTGTGCAATCGGCCGGGAGATGAAAATATGGAATGCATGAAGCTGCTCACGGTCGACGATGTGTTCGAGGCGGTGAAAGCCGTGTTCCACCGGAAGAGTGGGCGAGCAACACCGCCCTCCGTCCCGATCCGGTAGGTCGGAACGAGAGTCTCGGTCTCTGCCTGCGGCGGAGCCCGGACCGGCCCCACCAATATAAAGAGCAGCGGGAGGATCGGTTCGTCAAGGTTGCTTTTCTTCTCGGTTTTCGCGTACTTCCTATGCTCTGCACACCTTCCCTACGGAAATCCTACTAAGGAGAACATCATGAGTACGGCTATTGTTGACATTGTTGCACGCGAGATCCTGGATTCACGCGGTAATCCCACGATCGAAGTCGATGTTCAGCTCGAGAACGGCATTGTCGGCCGGGCAGCGGTCCCCAGCGGCGCTTCCACCGGTGAGAACGAAGCAGTGGAATTGCGCGACGGAGACAAGTCGCGGTATGGCGGCAAGGGCGTGCTCAATGCCGTCGAGCATGTGAACAACACCATTGCCGAAGAACTGACCGGTTACGATGCAGTCAACCAGATCGTTCTCGACCAGATGATGATCCAGCTGGACGGCACTCCCACGAAGTCGAAGCTTGGTGCCAATGCGATCCTGGGCGTGTCGCTGGCTGCGGCAAAGGCCGCAGCCCAGTCCATGAAGCTTCCTCTTTACAAGTATATTGGCGGTGTGAATGCCAAGACGCTCCCGGTTCCCATGATGAACATCCTGAACGGCGGCTCGCATGCCGACAACAACGTTGACCTGCAGGAGTTCATGATCGTGCCCGCGAACGCACCCAGCTTCGCGGAAGCCCTCCGCATGGGCGCGGAAGTGTTCCACTCGTTGAAGTCCGTGCTCAAGAAGAAAGGGTACAACACGGCAGTGGGAGACGAAGGAGGGTTTGCGCCTAACCTGAAATCCAACGAAGAGGCGGTCGAGGTGATCCTGGAAGCCATCACCAAGGCGAACTATGCCCCCGGCAAGGACGCCTTCATAGCGCTGGACCCGGCTTCGAGCGAGTTCTTCGACAACGGCAAATATGTCTTTGCCAAATCGGACAAGTCCGCCAAGACACCGGCGGAGATGGTGAAGTACTACCAGAACTGGGTCGACCAGTATCCGATCATCTCGATCGAAGACGGCATGGCGGAAAACGACTGGGACGGCTGGAAGATGATGACCGACGCGCTCGGTAAGAGAATCCAGCTCGTCGGGGATGACGTGTTTGTCACCAACACCAGGTTTCTCAAGAAGGGGATCGACATGGGGGTCGCCAACTCCATTCTGATCAAGGTCAACCAGATCGGGACCCTGACAGAGACCCTGGATGCGATCGAGATGGCTAAGCGTGCCGGCTACACTGCGGTGGTAAGCCACCGGTCGGGCGAGACAGAGGATGCCACAATTGCGGACATTGCCGTAGCGACCAACGCGGGACAGATCAAGACCGGCTCGGCCAGCAGAACCGATCGCATTGCGAAATACAACCAGCTGATCCGCATCGAGGAGGAACTGGGCGACGCGGCCATCTATCCAGGGCTCGCGGCATTTAAGAAAAGCTAAGCACGTTCTTTCCATAATCTGGCGGGGAATGGTATGGCCCAAGTGATCAAATTCGGCACCGACGGTTGGCGGGCGGTCATCGCGGATGACTATACCTTTGCAAACCTGGAGCGCGTGGCGTTGGCCACCGCGCGCTACTTCAAGAAGCACAAGAAGATCAGGAACGGGATCGTCATCGGCTACGATGCGCGCTTCATGTCGCGGGAATTTGCTGAGAAGTCGGCCGAGGTGATGGCCAACGCGGGCATCCGCATCAAGCTGGCGGACAGCATCGTGTCCACTCCGATGATCTCTTTGCTCACGAAGAAGGAGAACGCCGCCGCCGGGATCGTGATCACCGCAAGCCATAACCCCGCCAAATGGAATGGGTTCAAGATCAAGGGAGACTTCGGAGGACCGGCGCATCCTGAGACCATCGCGAAGGTGGAGAAGGAGCTGGCGAAGGTCATGAAACTGAAGAAGCTCGCTCCCGGGAAGCGCAGCTATGCACAACTGGCGGAGAAAGGCACGATCGCTCCCATCAGCATGAAGCAGCGGTACGTGGACGATCTGGCAACCAAAATCGACATCGGGAAGATCAAGAATTCGGGAATCAAGATCCTCTACGATGCTATGTACGGTGCGGGCCAGGGTGTGGTCAACATGATCCTGCAGGATGTGACCCAGATGCACGAGGTGTACAATCCGTCGTTTGCCGGCACGAACCCCGAACCGCTGGAGAAAAATCTGGGCGAGCTGATGCGCCGGGTGCGGGAAGAGGGCTTTACCATCGGCATCGCGACCGACGGCGATGCCGACCGCATTGGTGCCGTGGACGAGAAAGGACAGTTTGTGGACTCCCACCGGATCTTCTCGCTCCTCCTGAAATACCTCGTGGAGCAGAGGGGGATGAAAGGGGATGTGGTCAAGTCCTTTTCCGTTACGCAAATGGTCGACCAGCAGTGCAAGAAGTACGGCCTTCCGTTGATCGAAACCGCGGTCGGTTTCAAGTACATCAGTCAAACGATGACCGAGCGTGACGTGCTGATCGGCGGCGAGGAGAGCGGTGGGCTGGCGGTGAAGGGGCATCTCCCCGAGCGTGACGGCATTTTCCTGGGGCTTCTGATTTGCGAAGTGATGGCAACCCGGGGCAAACCGCTGAGCGCCCTGGTGCAGGAACTCATGGATGAGTTCGGGCTGCATGAGTTCAAGCGGGTGGACCTGCATGTCACGGAAAAGGAAAAGCAGGCCATCATGAAGCGGTTTGCGCGCGGGGTGAGCGAGATCGCGGGCTATCCAGTGACCGGCCGAAAGGACACCGACGGGTTCAAAAATTTTGTGGAGGGAGGATGGGTTCTTGTCCGGGCGTCCGGAACGGAGCCTCTGATTCGTTTTTACGCAGAAGGAAACAGCAGGGAGATGGTGGAAGCGTTGTTGGAGGGGGCAACGCAGCGGTAGTTCAGCACTACGGAAGGACCGAGCATGCAATCCTCTAATTTCTACAACATCATGCCCGACGGCACGGTGAAGCAAGTGAATCCCTTCACCGGCACAGAAGTGTGGGCCGTTCCGGGGCGCAAGAGCAAACCGATCACCAATGAAATTCCGGTGACCGCGAAGCCGCTGGAGGTCCATAACCCGGAGGATTACTGCAGCTTCTGCCCGACCCGCTATTTTGAAACACCGCCGGAGAAGTCACGCCTGGTCCGCCGCTACGACAGCTGGGAGCGGTGGGACAATGTTCCACCCGACCGGTATTTCGAGACCACGGCGGAATTCCGCCGCTCGGGAAACATGTTTGAGATCGTCACACTGGATTACTGGCGGAAGAACTACGCCTACAAGATGACCCCCGCACGCCAGCGATGGCGGGAAGACTATCTTGCCAATCCCGTTGGCCTCAAGCACATCACGGACATCGTCCACTACAAGCTGAAGCAGGAAGGGAAGACCGACGAGCAGATCGAGAAGATCCCGCTGAACGAAAAGTTCGCGGTTGCCGACGCTTTCTTCGGAGGGGGGCATGAGCTCATCGTCGCCAAGCGGCACTTCCGTGAAGGCGCCACCTATGACTCGGACCTCTTCTCTTCCGGCGAGATGACCGTTATGGAGCACTTTCACTATTTCAAGTTCACGATCGACGCCATTCTGGACATCGCGCAAAGCAACCGGTACGTGCGCTACATCAGCGTGTTCCAGAACTGGCTCCGCCCGGCGGGCGCGTCGTTCGACCACCTGCACAAGCAGATCGTCTCGCTGGACGAATGGGGCGCGTCGATCCAGAACCAGATCAAGATGGTGCGGGAAGATGCCAACGTCTTCAACGAATACGGCGCGAACTTCGCCGCGCATCACAACCTGATCTTCGCAGAGAACGATCACGCCATTGCCATCGCCGGCATCGGCCACCGCTATCCCACCATTGAGATCTACTCCCGGTCGCAGGCAGGGCGCCCGTACGAGGCGCGGGACGACGAGATTCGGGGAATGGCCGACTTGGTACACGCGATTCACTCGGCCATGGGGAGCCAGATCTCCTGCAATGAGGAGTGGTATTACACGCCGATCGATGCCGTCTACAAAATGCCCTGGCACGTGCTGATCAAGTGGCGCGTCAACGTTCCTGCCGGCTTCGAAGGGGGGACGAGCATCTTCATCAATCCGCTGACACCGATCGAGCTTCGGGACAAGCTCGTGCCGCGGCTCTACAAATTGCGGGATGAGAACAAGATCGCCTGGGTTCGCATCGCGGAGGAGTGCAGAGTGGATCCCAATCCCTTGAAGTACTACCTTAAGTAGAAGAACCCCAAGCTGGTTTTTGGAATTTGGATTTTGGGTTTTGGCTGTTTTTTTCCATGCTCTCACAGTCCAAATTCCAAACTCCAAAATCCAAAATGGCTTCATCGTATGATCTCCACCACTAACATCTCCCTCCAGTTCGGCGGACGATACCTGTTCAAGGAGATCTCCTTCCGGATCGGGCCGCATGACCGCATCGGACTCGTGGGATCGAACGGGACAGGCAAGACGACCCTCCTGAAAATGCTGGTCGGCGACATTTCTCCCGAGCACGGGGAAATTGCCAGGGCGAAGTATGTCTCGGTGGGCTATCTACCGCAGGAAGGGATGTCTACGGCCGGCAAAACGCTCTACGGCGAGGCGGAATCCGTCTTCGGCGACATCCTGGAAACTCAGGCAAGACTGGATGAACTCCACCGGCGCATGGGAGAGACCGACCATGAGACGGAAGAGTTCCAGGAAATGCTCGAGGTCTACGGCGAGCTCCAGCACAAAATGGAGGCCTCCGAGGCTTTCCGTATCACGGCGACCGTGGAGAAGGTCCTGACCGGTCTCGGATTCACCGAGCGGGACTTTTCCCGTGACACGGGGGAATTCAGCGGCGGGTGGCAAATGCGCATAGCGCTCGCGAAGCTCCTGCTGATGCAGCCATCCCTCCTGCTTCTGGACGAGCCGACGAACCATCTGGACCTGGACTCGCTGCAGTGGCTTGAGGAATATCTCCGCGCGTATGAGGGCGCGGTGATGATCGTCTCGCATGATCGGCGCTTTCTGGACAACATGACCCGCAAGACGTATGAGCTCAGTCTTGGCAATCTCACGGAATACGCCGGAAACTTCACCTTCTATGTCAAGGAGAAAGAGGAGAGAAAAGAGCAACAGCTCGCCGCGTACAAGAACCAGCAGCAACAGATCAAACAGACCGAGCAGTTCATCGAGCGCTTCCGGTACAAGGCCACCAAGGCAAGGCAGGTGCAGAGCCGGATCAAGCAGATGGAGAAAATGGAGCTCATCGAGATCGAGGACGAGGAAGGAGGCATCCACTTTTCCTTTCCGCCCGCCCCTTCATCCGGCCGATCGATCATGGAGCTTCGCGGCATCAGGAAGAGCTACGGCGCGTTGAATGTCTTCGACGGGCTGGACTTCGACATTGACCGGGGAGACAGGATCGCGTTTGTGGGGGCCAACGGTGCCGGCAAATCAACGCTCTCCCGCATCATTGCAGGCCAGGAGCCGTTCGACGCCGGGGAGCGCCGCGTCGGGCACAACGTCATCATTTCCTACTTTGCCCAGCACCAGGCGGAGGAGCTCAATCCCGTCTATGACGTGCTCCAGACGGTGGATGAAGTGGCGACGGGCGACATCCGGAAACGGTTGCGCACGCTCCTGGGCTGCTTCCTTTTCCGCGGCGATGATGTTTTCAAGAAGGTCCGGGTGCTTTCGGGCGGAGAGAAAAGCCGGCTGGCCCTGGCCAAGCTGCTTCTCCAGCCGACCAATCTCATCGTGATGGACGAACCCACCAACCATCTTGATATGCGCTCCAAAGGCGTGCTTCAGGAGGCGCTGCAGGAGTTCGAAGGGAGTTACGTGATCGTTTCCCACGATCGCGATTTCCTGGACCCGCTGGTCAACAAGGTGGTGGAATTCCGGCGGGGACGCACCAAGACATACATGGGGAACGTCAGCGAGTACCTCTACGCGAAACAAAAAGAACTGGAATCTTCAGGACCGGCCCCGGGCGGGAAGCAGACGAGCGCCCAGCAGTCGGAAAAGGAGCGGAAGCGGCAGGAAGCTGAAGTGCGGCAGCGGCGTTACGAAAAGACCAGGCCGGTGCAGGAAAAGATCGACGCGATCGAGAAATCGATCGAGCGGGATGAGCGGGAAAAGGCCGCCATTGAGGGGCAGATGGGACACCCGGATTTCTACAAGGACGGCGAAAAGGTCAAAGAGATTACTGCCCGCTACAAAGAACTTCAGCAGAAACTTCCGGATTCCTACTTCCGCTGGAACGAGCTCGCGAAGCAACTGGAGCGGCTGAACGAAGAATTCGGAGGCAAGCCGTGAAGCGAGGGGACGAACTAACGCTTCATCTGGAGAGCGCGGCCTTTGAGGGAAAAAACATCGCGCGTCTGGATGGACTCGTGGCGTTTGTGAAGGGAGGGGTGCCAGGAGATGACGTCAGGGTGCGCATCACGCGCACGAAGAAATCCTTTGTGGAGGGGGATGTTCTTGCGGTGATCGCCCCTTCGTCAATTCGCGTGACGCCCCGCTGCCGCTATGCGGGCGTCTGCGGTGGCTGCAAGTGGCAGGAGGTGGATTACCAGGCGCAGCTTGATTTCAAGCGGCAACATGTCATCGACGCGCTCGAACGGATCGGAGGATTCGCCGGTATTCAGGTGAACCCCACGCTTGGCGCTCCCGACATCTACTTCTACCGGAACAAGATGGAGTTCTCCTTCGGCTTGAAGTGGCTTACGCGGGAGGAGATGAACGCGGATGCGGCTGCGGAACAGCAGGCGCGCGATCGCTTCGCGCTCGGCTTGCATATTCCCGAGCGGTTCGACCGGGTGCTGGACCTTGAGGAGTGCTGGCTCCAATCGGAGACCAGCCGCGCAATCGTCAATTCCGTCCGCGGATTCTGCAAGGCCCGCGGGCTGGACATTTATTCCACCATCACGCACACAGGATATTTGCGCAACCTGGTGATCCGCCAGGGCAGGCATAGCGGCGAGCTGATGGTGAACATCGTCACCTCAGAGGACCGTCCCGCGCTGATGCAGGAGTTGCGCGATGAGCTTCTCCAGCAATTTCCTTCCATGACCACATTGGTGAACAACATCACCGGGCGAAAGTCCCAGGTTGCGATCGGCGACCGGGAGATCGTCTATTTTGGTCCCGGGACGATCAGCGAGACGATCGGGAAGCGCACATACCGGATTTCGGCGAACTCCTTCTTTCAGACGAATACACTGCAGGCGGAGAAGCTGTATGATGTGGCAAAGAAGATGGCCGCGCTTACCAGAGAAGATGTCGTGTTCGATCTCTACTCCGGCACCGGCACGATCGCTCTCCACGTTGCCGACGAAGCAGCGGAGGTGGTGGGAATCGAATCGGTCGAGTCGGCTGTGCAGGATGCCCGCCGCAACGCCGTGGCGAACGGCGTGAAGAATTGCACGTTCCTCTTGGGGGATCTGAAGGATCGTCTCACCAGGGATACCGCCTGGATCGCCGAACATCCCCGCCCGACGGTGATGATCATCGATCCGCCGCGCAGCGGCATGCATGAGAAGGCGGTGAAGGAGGTGCTGGAGCTTTCGCCGCAGCGCATCGTGTATGTGAGCTGCAATCCGGCCACCCAGGCGCGCGACGTGAAGCTGATGGCCGCGTCAGGGCGATACGCGATACAAGAGGTCCAACCGGTGGACATGTTTCCGCACACGTATCACATTGAGAACGTGGTGCTGCTGGAAAAGTCGCAGTAACCCCGAACGAGCCCCAGCGCCTAGTGTTGGGATCTGCGTGCACCTGTGGCCAAAGCCTCTGATTGATTCTTTTCCTCAGAAGATATACCTTAGTCCCATGCTGAACCGAGCCTCCCTCAGCTTCCTGGTTCTGCTCCTGCTCCCCATCGATTTCCCCCTCGCAGGATCTTCTCCCAAGACCGTCACGGCGGTGCGCACGGAGGTGGCACCCGTGTGCGACGGGTGGCTCGATGAGCCGCAGTGGCGCTCTGCCTTTGCTGTCATGGACTTCACGCAGTTTGATCCGGTCGAAGGCGCGCTTCCCACGGAACTCACGTCGGTGCGTTTGCTCTATGACGATCATGCACTCTATGTAGGCGTGATCTGCTACGATGCGAGGCCCGAGCAGATCGTCAAACAGCTTACGCGGCGGGACAGGGCATCCGAGGCCGACCGGTTCACCGTGATGATCGATTCCTACCATGACCGTCAAACCGCACTCGTCTTTTCTACGAATGTCTCGGGAGTGCAGACGGACGGCATTCTCTCGCAGGACGGCAACATCTATGATGTCACCTGGGACGCTGTCTGGAGCGTCTCCACGCGGCACTTCCGCGACGGCTGGTCAGCTGAGTTCGAGATTCCGTACAATGCACTCCGGTTCGCATCGCGGGAGGATGGCACATACGAGTGGGGCATGAATTTCCGCCGTTACATCAGCCGGAAGAAAGAAACCGATGAATGGGTCATGGTGCCCAGGAGCGAGATGCTGCAGATCTCGCGCTGGGGCACGGTGCAGGGAATCCGCGACATCACGCCGCCGCTCCATCTCGAGCTGATGCCCTATGCCTCCGGCACCGGGACATACAAGTCCGCCGGCCTCGATCCGGTGCATCCTTCAACGTACGATGCCCGCATGGGGTTGGATCTCAAGTATGGACTGACACGAAATTTCACGCTGGATGCCGCACTCAACCCGGATTTTGGCCAGGTGGAAGTGGATCAGGCCGTACTGAACCTTACGGTCTTCGAACCATACTTTCCCGAAAAGCGTCCTTTCTTCGTGGAAGGCTCGCAGATGTTCGCTTTCGGAACAAGCATCGACAACACATCGATGCCGCTTTTTTTCTCGCGCAGAATTGGAAAGCGTCCGACCGGAAGCTACGACATCGCAGCACGCGAGGGGGTGGTGGTGGACGAGAACCCGCTTGTCACTGCCATTCTGGGAGCAGCAAAAGTCACCGGGCGGACGAACTCGGGATTCTCTCTCGGTGCCATCAGCGCGGCGACGCGGGAGGAGAACGCCGTCATAAAGGATTCCGCCGGCGTCACATCGAAGCTGGTGACGGAACCGCGCGGGGTGTACAATACCGTGCGGGTCAAGCAGGATTTCGGCGGTACCTCGTGGGTGGGAGGGCTTGCTACCGCGGTGGCACACGAGACCCAGCTTCCCGCACTCTCGGGAGGGGTGGACTGGAACCTGCGGTTCGACGACGGCGGCTATACCTTCGATGGCTATGTCGCCGGAGCACGTGCTTCAAGTTCGACCGACAGGGACGGTTGGGCCTCGCGGCTGCTCTTCTCGCGGATTGCGGGGGAGCACTGGCTCTACGTGGCATCGGCCGATCTTGCCACGCGCTACTTCAATCCCAATGATATGGGATACTTTGCCCGTCCGCACGACCGGGGCGCATATGTCCAGGCGCTCTACCGGGAGAATTTCGCGGAAGGCATCTTCCGGCGCTACAGCATTTCTCTTCTGCCTGAGTTCCGGTGGAACTGGGATGGCATCAAAACGTTCGGGCAGGTAGAAGCCACGGGGTCGGCCGAGTTCACGAATTTCTGGCGCTCAACGCTTGCCTATCGCCGCATCCTCCCGGCGTATGAAGATGAGGAACGGGGCATCATTGGACTGCGCAGGCTTCCCGCGGGGAACGCGTTTCAGCTCCAGGTCAAGAGCGATGAAAGGAAGAATGTGACCGCCACCGTCACGGGAGTCTATGAGGCCGACGAGCTCCAGAAGAAATCGCTCATCGGATCGCTGGCTCTGACGCTCCGGCCGGCATCCTGGCTGGAGCTGACGCCAACGGTCTACTATCAGCGCACGCGGAAGGAAATCGCCTGGGTCTTCCCGGATGGCAACGTGGTCGACCCCGCCGTTGGGCCGGCGGCGTTCAGCGTATTTGGCGACAGGGATCTCGACGAGGTTGATCTGGGCCTGCGGGGAATCACGACATTCACCCGCACGCTCTCCCTGCAATGGTTCGTCCAGGTGCTCCTTGCCCGCGGGATGTACAGCAATTACCAGCGGGCAGCCACGAGCACGATGCTTGTGCCCTACGATTATGCGTCGAACCCCGCCTTCACCAACCATGACTTCAACGAGGCCACGCTCAATGCGAACCTGCTCCTCCGCTGGGAGTATATGCCCGGGAGCACGTTCTATCTCGTCTGGACGCAATCACGCTACGGCAACGCTGCAGTCTACTCTGAAAGTTTTGGGGGAATGCTCAACGATACCTTCGCGCTGCCGCAGGAAAATGTGCTGATGGCGAAGGTGAGTTACTGGCTACCATTGTGATACAAGTGGAAGCAAGAGGCAAGAAACAAGAAGCAAGATAGATGCATCAGAAAATAGGCTCGAAGTGAGAAGCAAGGGGAGCCGGCGGAATGATCAAGTCGTATATGGACCTCAAAGTCTACCAGCTGGCCTTCGCAGCTGCGAATGAGGTTTTCAAAGCCAGTAACGAGGTTCCCAGGGAAGAGCTATATGCACTCACCGATCAAGTTCGCCGTTCCTCCCGCTCTGTTGCGGCCAATTTGGTAGAAGGGTGGGCTAAAAGACACTACGTGAACATCTTCCGCCGCCATATCCAGGATGCCATCGGGTCAACCGACGAGACGAAGCTCTGGTTGGATTTTGCCTCAGAATGCGGCTATCTGAGCGCTGAACAGCATTAAGATCTGCAGGACAAGTATAATGAAATCGGAATGATGCTTCATGGTCTCTACGACCGGTGGCGGACATTGCCCAAGGCTGAGGATTCCGAATCTATCAATGAGGAGCAAACAGAATAGACCTCTTCACTTCTTTGTTTCACCTCTCTTGCTTCCCATTGCCTGTCTTTGCTTACTGTAAGTGCTTTTCGAAGAAGCTCACAATCCGCTCCACGTATTCCTCCCCTCCGATGTGCGCCATATCGTTATGTTTCGCTCCCGGCAGGAGCAGCAACTCCTTCGGCTCGTTCGCATTTTTGTACACCAACTCCGAGTAGCTGCATTTAATACGGTCGTCTGCGGTCCCGTGGATGATGAAGATCGGCACATGGATCTCCCTGACCGCGTGCAGGGGTGATACGGCGTTGGCCTTGAAATGCGCCAGATGCTCCGAGCGCCGTATGACGAGGTTCCGGAGATAGTGCCAGGGGAGCTTGATCATGCGCTTCTGGTAGTCGTCGAACACCGTCCGCAGCGTGGCAAAGCCGCTTTCCGCTACAACGGCCGCGACCCGGGAATCGATCGATGCCACCTGGATGGCGACGGCAGCGCCCATGGATGCGCCGAAGAGCCCCACCTTTCCCACCTGCACATCAGGTCTGCTCATCAGGTAATCGATCACCGTTGTTGTATCGTATTTCTCATAGAAGCCGTACGTACAGAACGATCCTCCGCTGTTCCCATGCCGCCGTGAATCGTAGAGAAACACGTTGTATCCCCGGTCGTGAAGCTGTTTGGCCATGGGCAATCCCACAATCACGCATTCGCTGACGCCGTGCAGGTAGATCACCGTTCCCCTGGCCGGACCGGCCGCTTTGACGAGCCAGCAGAAGAGTGAAATGCCCTCCGCGGACTTGAGTGTCAGCTCCTCATAGGGGAGTTGCAGGTCGGAAGGGTGGAGAATCGGGGTGACGTGCCGGTAGTAGTCGATCGTGCGCCGGTAGGGCTGCAACAGCAAGACGGGGCCAATGACCATGAGAACCGCCGACACGAAGAGCATGAAGACGACAACGAAGAGAAGGAAGATCAGGAGGATACTCATGGTAAAAATATAAGGAGGAGCAAAGCGGAATGCAATTGGGAAAGGTGGATAGTTGCATGCCCCTCTCGAAGTTTGTATATTTTTTCCCATGAACTCCCCGAGCCAGGCACCGCGTGTCGCCATCGTCCATGAATGGTTCACCTCCATGCGGGGAGGCGAAAAATGCGTGGAAGCACTCTGCGAGGTGTTCCCCGATGCGACTCTTTTTGTGCTTGTTCATGCGCGGGGGTCCGTCTCGCCCGTGATCGAACGCATGCCGATCTGCACATCGTTCATCCAGCGTCTGCCCGGGGCCCTGGAGCACTACCGCAACTACCTGCCCCTGTTCCCGTCCGCCGTCGGCCGATTCGACATGAGCGGCTTTGATATCGTCATCAGTTCGAATCATTGCGTCGCGAAAGGCGTCGTGACACCCGCATCGACACTCCATGTCTGCTATTGCTATACGCCCATGCGGTATATCTGGGGCCTCTATGACGAGTACTTTGGTCCCGGACGGGCCGGGCTGCTTACCCGGGCGGGTATGCGCGCCGTGCGTGGCTATCTGCGGCGATGGGATGTCCGGACGGCGGTAAACCCGCACCGGTTCATCGCGATCTCCGAAAACGTTCGCTGCCGGATCCGCGAGATTTACCACCGAGACTCCGACCTGATCTACCCACCGGTGGAAACGTCAGCGCTCGCGATCTCGCGCAGAGACGACGGTTACTTCCTCATGGTGAGTGCTCTTGTCCCGTATAAGAGGGTGGACCTCGCCGTGGAGGCGTTCAACCGCACGGGGGATCGGCTGATCATTGTTGGCGACGGGCCTGAAGCGGCAAGGCTCCGCACGATAGCGGGCCCGGGGGTGGAGTTGGCAGGATGGCTGCCTGATAGCGATGTGCGTGATCTCTATGCCGGTTGCAAAGCGGTGATTTTTCCGGGGGAGGAGGATTTCGGGATTGTGCCGGTCGAGGCCATGGCATGCGGCAAACCGGTGGTGGCGTTCGCCCGGGGGGGCGCGCTCGAGACGGTTTTGGAAACCTCTGGCCTGAGGACCGGCGTCCTCTTCCACGAGCAGACCGTCGAAGCCCTTATTGCTGCAGTGCGCTCATGCAAGGAGCATACATTCGATCCTGAGTCCCTTCGGCATTTTGCTCTCGGTTTCGACCGCGAAATCTACAAGAGCCGCATGAAAGAATACGTCCTCCACCAATGGAAGCTCTTCCGGGGCTCCTTTCCCCAAGCCTAAGCCTATGAACATCTTACCGCCCCCCTTCGTTGACATTCGTGGCGGTTTTCCGTATATTTTTTCTCCAATATCGGAAGGGATTGCATGCCGCAGGAGGGAAACCGGCATAGGAAGAAGCCCCATCAATACGACATCATGATCGTTCCGCTGGGCGAGGGGGGAAAACCTGCAAGTTTTCGTGCGGGCAGGGCAAAACTCGTTGTACTTGGTGCTCTTGCCTTCCTTGCCAGCGTGTGCATCACCCTTGCCATTCTTGTCTTCACCCCTGTTGCGATGTACGTACCAATCCCGAATCCGGGCCTTGAAGAGAAATACGGTCGTCAAATCGCGGAAATGCAACAGCAACTCGGGGCGTTGACGCAGGAATTTATGCTGGTGAAAGATTACAACCAGCAAATGAGAAAAGCCCTGGGTGAAGGCTCCGCCGGAGATTCCTCCACGACGGCAAAGACGCCGCTGTTGACCGATGTGGACGAGCATTCCTCACCTGAGGAGAAAGAGAACGCTACCCCGGCAGGCCAGGCAGCGCTTGAGTCTCCTTCCATGGATGAAACTGAAGTGGGATATGATCCCACGGTCATCACCGTGGGTGAGACGAGCCCCTCGTCATTTCCGCTCCTTTCACCGGTAACCGGCTTCGTCACCCAAGGGTTTGATCCGGCACATAATCATTACGGTATTGATTTCGCGGGAAAGCGTGGAACTCCGATCTATGCTGCCGGGGACGGTCATGTGATTTTCGCGGGATGGACATACGATGATGGCAACATGCTGATCATCTCGCACGGGGGAGGCTATATGACGGTCTATAAGCACAATCAGACGCTCCTGACGTCCGCACAGGCTGTTGTGAACCGTGGCGAACCGATCGCGTTGCTAGGGACCTCCGGCAAGACCAGCTTAGGGCCGCATCTGCATTTTGAGGTATGGAAAGACGGCTTGCCGCGCGATCCAAACAAGTTTCTTCTGACTCCATCCAAAGGAGGGGGGTAGACGGGTATGGCGGAAAAACAACAGACGAACGGTGCATTGAGCCTCGTAGGTGTAGGCACGACCATCGAAGGAAAGGTGAGAACCGATGGGAGCATGCGCATCGACGGCAAGGTTGTCGGCGACGTGACGGCGAAAGCAAATGTCACGGTCGGAGGGACGGGCGTGATTGAAGGAACCATTTCTGCTGCGAACATTGCACTGGCCGGGAAAGTCCAGGGCACGCTGATCGCCGAAGAAAAGCTGGTCCTGGAGAACAAGTCCGTAATGCGCGGAGACATCCGGGCGGCAAAGCTTGTCGTGGATGAGGGGGCGGTCTTTGACGGGAAGTGTGCGATGACGTCTCCTGCTCCGGGCACTGCCCCTCACAGCACGGCGCCCACGCATCCGCCAGCACTTCCCCCGAAGGAACAGTAGTCCATGGGAGACGGGCCGGGCCGCAACTGGGGCGTCCAGATAGGGCCGTATCTGACGCTGGGCCTGCAACTGGCCATCACCGTGGTGGTCTGTTTCTTTCTGGGTCGATGGCTGGACAGCGTCTTCAACACCGCGCCATGGTTGATGATTGCCGGCCTGGTGCTTGGCGTGACGGGGGGATTTATCAGCTTCTTCCGGACAGCAATCGCCCTCGGGAAAAAAGAAGACCAGGAAGCGGCTGGGAAAAGAGCGAAGCATGAAGATTGATGCGCAATTTCCGCGCCGGGTCGCGATGACGCTCCTTGGGGTTTCCGCCCTGGCGGCCTATCCGGTCATCCGTTTTGGGTCGACGGACGTGATCGTTGCCGCAGTTATTGGCGCTGTGCTGAGCACAGTCAATGTGCTGTTCGGGTTTCTGAGTATCGAATATGCCTTTGACAAACCGTATACCGTCTTTCTGAAGGCTGTCCTGGGAGGCATGGGGCTCAGAATCTTGTTTCTTCTGGGAGCAATGATCGTGTTGCTCCTGGTGTTCCACCTGCACACTGCTGCGCTCACAGTCTCGCTGCTGGGTTTCTACGTGATCTATCTGGTTCTCGAAATTCTCTTTATCCAGAAAAAGGTGTTGTTGAGGAATCAGGAATAATGCCATCTGCTGAACAACCTGACACGGTTGAAACGCGGCACGACGTTGCCGGAGCACAGCATGAAAGCGCCGGGGGCGGGGGAGACATATTTACCGAGCTCCTGCACCATGTGCAGGATTCCCGGGAAATCGCCCTCCCGTGGGGGCACGTAGAACTTCCGTATGTTCTTGTCGACCATGACGGTATCCATGCCTACCGCTCGTCGGAGGCGCTGGTGGGTTCCCACCGGTACACGCTCACCGAGCATGGTCAGCTGGCACGCGTGGATGACGGCCGGCCGCCGTTGCTGGACGGCTCCATCACCAAGCATGTCGTCTTCCTCTGGATCGCAGCGGTGCTCCTCTGCCTTTTCGCCATCAGCGTGGCGCGCCGCAACGCCCGCAGCTTGGTGCCATCGGGCGCCGGAAACCTGATGGAGATGGTTGTCATCTTCATCCGGGATGAGATCGCCTTGCCGAATATGGGACCGCAGGGTGTGCGGTACATGCCCTACCTCCTCACGACATTTTTCTTTATTCTCATTATGAACCTGCTGGGACTCATCCCCTACGGCGCGTCGGCCACGGGGAACGTCAACGTCACGGCAGGGCTGGCCATCATTGCGTTCTTTATGATCCAGGGGTCAGCGATTCGGGCCCAGGGACTGGGGCAATACCTGGCGCACCTCACCGGCGGTGTGCACTGGTCGCTCTGGCCGATCATGGTCCCGATCGAGATCCTGGGGTTGTTCACCAAGCCCTTCGCGCTCTGTATTCGTCTCTTCGCAAACATGATCGGCGGGCACATCGTGATCGTTTCGTTGATCGGATTGATTTTCATTTTCAAATCGTACATCATCGCCGTTGCCCCGGTCGGATTCGTGGTCGGCATCAATTTCCTGGAATTATTTGTCGCGCTGCTTCAGGCCTATATCTTCACGATGCTCACATCCCTGTTCATGGGGCTGGGCATGCAGACGCCGCCGCATGAGGAGCATAGACAGCAGGCGGCGTAATGTATTGCACACCATCATTCCCATTCTACGTTAAGGAGAACTCTCATGGATCCAAAAGCTCTTGGCTATCTGGCGGCCGGCATCGGGGCGGGCATCACCGTCATCGGTGCAGGCGTGGGAATCGGCAAACTGGCTGCAGCGGCGATGGAGGCGAGCGGACGCCAGCCCGAAGTGGCGGGGCAGGTTCGTACCTCGATGCTGATCGCCGCAGCGCTCATTGAAGGAGCAACCTTCTTCGCGCTGGCCATCTGCATTATTCTGGCAACCAAATAACCATCGCGGGTCATCCATGCTAGACATCAATCCCGGCCTCATCCTGTGGACCATCATCACGTTCATCATCGTCGTGCTGATCCTGCGCGCGGCGGCATGGAAACCGCTGCTTGCGGCCCTGACGGCGCGGGAGGAGCAGATCCGCTCCTCGTTGCAGCATGCGGAGGAAGCGCAACGGCAGGCGGAACGCCTGCTCGAGGAAAACCGGCGGCAGCTCGCAGCAGCGGAAGAGCAGTCGCAGCGCATCATCCGTGAAGGGCGCACGATGGGTGAGCGGCTGAAGGCCGAAATCATGGAGAAGGCGAATACGTCGTCGCGCCATATGATCGACCAGGCAAAGGAAGAGATCAAGCGCGAAAAGGACGCGGCGCTTGTCCAGCTGCGCGGGGAGGTTGCTGACCTGGCGATAACCGCGGCCGGAAAGATCCTGGACGCGAATCTGGACACCGCCAAGCAGCGCCAGCTGGTGGATGCTGCAATAAAGGACCTGAACAAACGTTCCTGACACCATGAAAAACTCCCGCGTGGCACGACGCTATGCTGCGGCGCTGATGGCGGCGGCGGAAAAAGAAAAGACGGCTGAGGCGATTACCCGGGACCTGCACATGGTTGCGGCGACGCTGCAGCAATCGCGTGACCTCCGGCTTCTCGTCGCCAGCCCCATCGTCCAGAGCCCGAAGAAAGCAGGCGTCTTCAAGGCGCTGTTCGCCTCCCGCGTCAACCCGCATACGCTGGCGTTCATGGAGCTGCTCATTTTAAAACAGCGGGAAGGGTTCCTCGAGGATGCCATTGAGCAGTATTTGCAGCTCCGCGACATCCAGCTGGGCATCGTGAACGTCGATGTCGTTTCGGCTGTCGGGTTCACCAAGCCGCAGGAGGATGCTCTGCGGGGCCAGCTCGAACGCTTTACGGGGAAGAAGGTGCGCCTGCGCTTCTCGCTCAACCCGGGAATCAAGGGAGGCATCATCGTCCGCGTCGGGGATACGGTCCTGGATGCGAGCGTCACACGCCAGCTGGAGATCCTGGGGGAACGCTTCGCGCGTGGAGAGTATGCCGGTGCCGTGTGATTCGACTGCGTTTTGGAAGTGAATCAGACTATGGTGGGCAAATTACGAAAACGACACAAAATACTAACCGGGCATTGCAGAATCGACCATCAGGGCGCGTTGCAGAATTAACTGTTCTGCAAAGGTCTATGGAAGAAAGTTGTTAATTCTGCAACGCACCCTAAGGACGTGACAATGGCAGAAGTCAGACCGGATGAAGTCGCAGCAATTCTGCGAAAACAGCTCGCCGGATTCGAAAAAGAAGTGGACATGTACGAAGTGGGCACGGTGCTCCAGGTGGGAGACGGTGTGGCGCGGGTCTACGGGCTCTCGAAAGCGCTGATGAGCGAGCTCGTGGAATTCCCCCACGGAGTTTTCGGCATGGTCCTGAATCTCGAAGAAGACAACGTGGGATGCATCCTCTTTGGCGAGGTAAGCGAGATCAAAGAAGGGGATACCGTCAAACGCACAGGACGCGTGGCTTCAATGCCGGTGGGGGAAGCAATGCTCGGGCGCGTGGTGAATGCCCTGGGACAGCCTGTCGACGGGCGTGGACCCGTTCTGACCGACAAG
The DNA here is from genome assembly GCA_963809695.1 of uncultured Bacteroidota bacterium. Taxonomy (GTDB): domain Bacteria; phylum Bacteroidota; class Ignavibacteria; order UBA10030; family UBA6906; genus JAGDMJ01. Next base: position 129,868 of record CAWEKI010000006.1, on the reverse strand, counting down.
ACCATGCCCATCGAACGTAAAGCGCTCGGCGTCATCCAGCGACAGCCGGTGAAAGAGCCCCTGCAGACCGGGATCAAGGCCGTGGACGGGATGATCCCGATCGGCCGCGGACAGCGCGAACTTATCATCGGCGACCGACAGACCGGAAAGACCGCCATTGCCCTGGACACGATCATCAACCAGAAGTTTACCCACACGGAAGAGGCGAAAAAGCTCGGCATCAAGCCGGTCTATTGCATCTACGTCGCCATCGGCCAGAAAAGCTCCACGGTAGCGCAAGTCGTGGACAAGCTGCAGGAAGAAGATGCGATGCGCTATACGACCGTCATCGCCGCCACGGCCAGCGATCCGGCTCCCATGTGGTACATTTCTCCCTATTCCGGCGCGACGCTTGGTGAGTACTTCCGCGACAACGGGCGGCATGCGCTGGTGATCTTTGACGACCTCTCGAAACAGGCGCAAGCCTATCGCCAGGTCTCGCTGCTGCTTCGGCGGCCGCCGGGGCGCGAAGCCTACCCGGGCGATGTCTTTTACCTCCATTCGCGATTGCTGGAGCGCGCCTCCAAGCTCAGCGAAGATCTCGGGGGCGGCAGCCTGACCGCCCTGCCGGTCATCGAGACGCAGATGGGGGACGTTTCGGCCTATATTCCGACGAACGTCATTTCCATCACGGACGGCCAGATCTATCTTGAGCCCGGCATGTTCAATTCCGGCATCCGGCCTGCCATCAACGTCGGCATCTCGGTCTCGCGCGTCGGCGGGAACGCGCAGATCAAGGCGATGAAGAAAGTTGCCGGGCGCCTGCGCATTGACCTCGCACAGTACCGCGAGCTGGAAGCTTTTTCGAAGTTCGGGTCCGACCTGGACAAAGCCACGCTTGCCCAGCTGCGCCGCGGATCGGCACTGGTGGAACTCCTGAAGCAGGGGCAGTACGTGCCCATGCCTGTGGAGAAACAGGTCGTCAGCCTCTTCGCCGGCACCAACGGCTACCTTGATGAGATCCCCGCCGAGCACATCCAGCGGTACGAAAAGGAGCTGCTCGAGATGATGGAGATCAAACACAATGAGGTCCTGTGCACCATAGCCGAGAAGAAGGACCTCGACAGCACGATCATCGAGACGTTGAAGGCGGTCCTGAAGGAATTTACTGATTCATTCAAGGCCTCGGTGAGTCAAGCGGCAGCGGTGGCACGATAGGAAATGAGGGGTTCACGCCCTATGCCTACGGCACAGGCCGTGGAGGGCATTCTCCTACAATCACAGTAAACGAAGGCGATCCTCGTTCATGGCAACATTGCGTGAAGTACGCAGCCGCATCAGCGGAATAAAGAAGACGCAGAAGATCACCAGGGCGATGAAGATGGTCGCCGCGGCAAAGCTTCGCCGGGCGCAGATGAACGTCTTTGCCGCGCGTCCGTATGCGGGGAAGATGAAGGAGCTGCTGGTTCACCTGGCCGGGCGGGACGGAGCCGAAGATCAGCCCGGATCGCTGCTGGTCCCGCGCGAAGAGAGAAAGCACTCCCTTCTGGCTGTGGTCACCTCTGACAGGGGATTCTGCGGAGCGTTCAATTCCAACGTGATCAAGGCCGCGGTCGATCACCTCAACGCCCAGACGGCCTCGTCCTCCGGGCGCGAGCAGATGGGTCTCGTGTGTGTCGGTAAAAAAGGATCTGATTACTTCACCAAGCGCCAGTACACGGTTCGTGAAAGGCACATCGGGGTGTTCAACCAGGTGGTCTATGCCGAGGCCCAGAATCTCGCGCGTTCACTGGTTGCCGGGTACGAGCGGGGCGAGTATGACCGGGTGGAGATCATGTACAACGAATTCAAATCTGTTGCCCACCAGAAGATCGTGGTGGAGCAATTTCTCCCTGTTCCAGCCGAGGTGGTGAATGTGGAGGATGGGAAGCATCGCCGTGCCACCGACTATATCTACGAACCCTCCGTGAAGGGTATCCTGGCCGCGTTGATCCCGAAGTACCTGGACTTTCAGATTTGGAGGATTCTCCTGGAGTCCTATGCGGCAGAGGTAGGGGCTCGGATGGCCGCCATGGAGAACGCCACCGAGAATGCCAGCGAGCTGATCACCGCGCTGCAGTTGCAGTACAACAAGGCACGCCAGGCAGCAATTACCAAGGAACTGCTTGAGGTGGTGTCAGGGGCTGAGGCGCTTATGCAGGCGGGTTGAAGAACGAGGGAAGAAGTGGTATTTGCTTCTGGATCCCAGCATCATGCTTCTTCGGCAATCTGGCAGGAAAGGTGCCGCATCTCCCGCAGAGCGGCTATTGCAGAAGTTCTTGTTTTTTCGTATTTTAACAATCCTTGGGTTCCAACGATTTTTCACGAAGCAGAGCGGCGATGTTCGAAGATCTCAGTGTGAAGCTGGAAGGCGTTCTCAAGAAGCTCCGTGGGCAGGGAAAGATCTCCGAGGCCAACGTCGCCGAGACGTTGCGCGAAGTGCGCCGGGTGCTGCTGGATGCCGATGTCAACTACAAGGTCGCCAAGCAGTTTATTGACGATGTCTTGAAGCAGGCGGTTGGGCAGGAGGTGCTGCAGAGCATCACCCCGGGGCAGCTCATCGTCAAAATCATCCATGACGAGCTGGTACGGCTGCTCGGAACGGCAAATGAAGAGATGGCGGTTGCCCCCATGCCGCCAACGGTCATTCTGGTGGCCGGGTTGCAGGGGTCCGGAAAAACCACGTTTTGCGCCAAACTGGCCCTTTTTCTAGCAGGACAAGGGCGTCATCCTTTGATGGCGGCGGCGGACATCCACCGGCCGGCGGCAGTGGATCAACTGGTGGCGCTGGGAAAGCAAATCAGCCTTCCCGTTTACCAGGAGCCGGGGGCCTCGGCCAGGGCGATTGCCGAGCATGCCGTCGAACATGCCCGGAAGAACGCCCGGGACGTTGTGATTGTTGATACAGCAGGACGGCTCCACGTTGACGAAGAGATGATGAAGGAAGTCGAGGCCATCAAGGCTGCGGTTTCCCCGAATGAGATCCTCTTCGTGGTTGACGCCATGACCGGGCAGGACGCGGTCACGGTTGCAAAAGCGTTCAACGACCGCTTGAATTTCAACGGCGCCGTGCTCACGAAAATGGATGGCGATGCACGCGGCGGGGCAGCGCTCTCGCTGCGGGCAACGGTAGGCAAGCCCATCAAGTTCATCAGCGTCGGCGAAAAGCTGGACGCGCTTGAGAAGTTTCACCCCGAGAGACTGGCGTCGCGCATCCTGGGCATGGGCGACGTTATCACGCTCGTGGAGAAGGTCCAGAAAACCTTTGATGAGGAGAAGGCGGTCCGGTTCGAGGAGAAGATCCGGAAGTCGCAGTTCACGCTCGAGGATTTTCTGGAGCAGCTTCAGGAGGTGAAAAAGATGGGGCCGCTCAGCCAGGTGCTGGGAATGCTTCCCGGAATGAACCGGATCCCCCAGAACGTCGCCGTGGACGACCGGGCCCTCGTGAAAATTGAAGCCATCATCCAGTCGATGACGGCGGAAGAGCGGCGGAAGCCGCACATTATCAACGGCAGCAGGCGCCGCCGCATTGCCCTGGGGAGCGGGAGCAGCGTGCAGGATGTGAACAAATTGATGAAGCAGTACGAACAGATGCACCGGATGATGAAGACCCTTGGCAAGGGGGGCAAAATGGGCCGGCTGATGAAGGGCATGAACTTCCCCACAACATGAAGAAAAAAGGAGAAATCCCTTGGCAGTACGTTTGAGATTGCGGCGTGTCGGCAAGAAGAAGATGCCGTTCTACCATATTGTTGCGGCTGACTCCCGCGCGGCGCGCAACGGTAAATTCCTTGAAGTGATCGGCCGCTATGATCCGCTCAAGAACCCGATGGTGATCACCACCCAGGATGAGCGGGTGTTCCACTGGCTCCGTCACGGTGCGCTCCCCACGGATACGGTGCGCAGCCTCTTGCAGCGGACCGGACTCTGGATGAAGTGGAGCATGACCAAGAAGGGGATGGACGAGGCGGCGATTGCCACAGAGATGGAGAAGTGGCAGATGGGGCAAGCGGAGAAGCGCCAGCGTGATGAAGCGCGTAAGGCGCGCCGGGTCGAGGCGCGGCGGAAGGCGAAGAAAAGCGGAGAAGCCGATGCTGCTCCCGCTGCTGCGACAGAACCAGCAGCGCCCGCACCGCAGGTGTAGGTGCTGTTCTATTTCGTATCGAGCCTGACGCGGGAGGGAAAAACTCTTATACGTGGCGACGGGATGCGTCGAAATGAACCCATCCGCCGGGGGAGGAGGTTCCGCATCCTGTTGGAGAAGCGAGGAACTGTGGGATTATTTGAGGAGGCGGCATGGTAATGAAAGAGTTTGTGGAGTTCATCGCAAAGCGCTTGGTGGACCATCCGGACCAAGTTTCGCTCGAGCAGGAAGAGAAGGAGAACAGTATCGTTGTCAGACTCAAGGTGGATCAACAGGACGTCGGCAAGGTGATCGGGCGCAAGGGGCGCACAGCGCAATCGCTGCGTACCCTTCTGGCAGCCGTCGCCGCCAAAGATGGGAAACGAGCAATTCTGGAAATCGCCGATTGAATGCCCCTGGCCATGACCTTCTTGCGATCGGCAGCATCGTCAAGCCCTTTGGCATTGAAGGTTATGTGATCGTCCAGACGCTCACCGATTTTCCTTCCCGCTTCCGGAAGCAGAACAAAGTGCTTCTGGGGCGATCCGAGAAAGACGTCCGGGAGGTGATGATCGAGCGCGCGGCGGTCGGGACGCGCGGCGTGAGAATGAAGTTCGCCGGCATCGATGACCGGAATGCCGCCGAACAGCTGGTGGGGTCGCTTCTCTATATCAGGGAGGAGGAGCGCGCCAGGTTACCGAAAGGACGCTACTTTACCCACGACATCGTGGGGCTTTCGGTGATCGATGAGAATGGCGTGGACCGGGGCACGGTCCGTGAGGTGCTGAAAATGCCCGCCCAGGATGTCTTTGTCGTCAGCGGGAAAGGCGCCGAAATTCTCCTGCCGGCGGTCAAGGAGTTCATCCTCAAGATCGATCTCTCTTCCCGTACCATGAAGGTGCGTCTGATCGAGGGGATGGTGGAGAAGGAAGAATGAAGATTGATGTGGTCACCGGGTTTCCCAGGCTGCTCGCGGGCCCGCTGAGCGAAAGCATCCTGAAGCGCGCTCAGGACAAAGGGCTCGTCGAAATTGCAGTGCATGACCTCCGGGACTACACGACGGACAGGCATCGGACGATCGATGACGCTCCGTACGGCGGAGGAGCTGGCATGGTGCTGAAACCTGAACCCCTGGCCGCATGCATCGAAGCGCTGCAAAAGGAGCGTCGTGCCGACGAGGTGATCTACCTGAGCCCGGACGGCGAACAGTTTTCCCAGCGGATGGCCAATGAGTTGTCGCTGCGGGAACAGTTCATTCTGCTCTGCGGCCACTACAAAGGAATTGACGAGCGCATTCGCTCCCTCTACGTTACCCGGGAGATTTCGATCGGGGATTATGTGCTGACCGGCGGAGAGCTACCGGCGCTGGTCGTCATTGACGCTCTTGTGCGGCTCCTGCCCGGCGTGCTGAACGATGGCGAGTCGCTGCTGACGGATTCGTTTCAAAACGATTTGCTTGGCGCGCCCTCCTACACCCGCCCGGTGGATTTCCGCGGGCTGCGGGTACCGGAGGTGCTGTTAAGCGGTAACCATGAAGAAATTGCCCGATGGCGGGCTGCCGAGCAGCAGGAACGCACCATGCGCCGGCGCAAGGATTTACTCGAACCCTCGTAACATATTCCGTACTGGAGAAGAACAATGGACAAGCTCAAGCTGGTCGAGGCGACTCAGATGAAAACCGGCATCCCGCTGTTCGCCCCGGGCGACACGGTGAACGTGCACGTGCGCGTGGTGGAAGGGGACAAAGAACGCATTCAACAGTTCCAGGGGGTCGTGATCGGGCGCCACGGGTCCGGCATGAATGCCACCTTCACGGTCCGAAAGATCTCTGACGGCGTCGGTGTCGAACGCATTTTCCCCCTGCACTCTCCGCGCATCGCGAAGATCGAGCGCGTGAAAGAAGGCGCCGTTCGCCGGGCAAAGCTCTACTATCTCCGCGACCTCGCCAGCAAGGCTATTCGCCAGAAGACCAACGCCTGAGTAGTCTCAGATTCACTGCACGTCTCCCACCCCGCATGCGGAGTGGGAGATGTGAACAACGGAAGGAGGCACCAATGTCCGGCAAGCCTGCATGGCGGTTCATGGTATCCGTTCTCGTGTTAGCGTGCGCTGGGGCGCTTCTTGTGGGGTGCAAGAAGGACAGCTCGCCAACTGGCCCAGGCGGAGGCACGGGAGGGGTGGTCACAGTATCCGGAAAGGTCCTTGACGGTAATCTGCAGCCCGTTGCCAGTATTCCAGTTCTCATCACAGGCAAAGCTTCGGTAAATACGGACGCCAACGGCAATTTCACTATTGGCAATGTCACGACGCCTTACGACGCTACAGTCATCAACGGCACAAGCAAGACAGCCTACATCTACCGGCGCCTGACACGTGCCGATCCTACGCTTTTCCTCCTCAGCACTGGTCCCGGCCTGACTAACAGTGCGAGCATTTCGGGTTCGATTTATCCCACCTCGGCATATCCCGAACCGGCGGGGCGTGGCACGGCTCTGGCACTCATGGCGCCGGAGGCGACAGTCTATGGAAGCGCCACCGGAACGGCCAGCCCGGGAACGTACAGCTTTCCAACCTTTAGCTGGAATGGCGCCACGACTATTACTGCAACTTTGTATGCGCTGCAATGGAACTACGATGCCGCTTATCTTCCGGTATCCTACGTCCGCTATGGGACGCACTCCGCCATCTCCATAACCAGCGGCGGTACGCTCACCAATGTCAATGACACAATGTCCGCGACGCCGGCCACAATTACGTTTAGTGGATCGGTAACGATTCCCACCGGATATGCACTGGGCGATAAGATTGCTATGCTGCAGTTCGGCGGGAAAGCCGTATTCCCGCTCCTCACGGACAATTCCCCGGTTACCACCTTCTCCTACAAGACGCCGGATATTACGGGCGGGGCGATCGGGTTCACGGTGACGGCAACCAAGTCGGGAGCGCAAAGCGCAGCATACAGGGCTGGTCTTGCCCTCAACAGCACTGGTGTATCACTGACGGTCCCGTCAGCTCCGGAACTGAGCCTACCGGTGGACGGTGCACCAAGCGTGCCGGTAGGCACGCAGTTCTCCTGGAACCTCTTTTCCGGGGGCCTACAGGTGCTCTATTTTAACGGCCCCACAGCACAGCCGAGCATCTTTATTATGACGATGGCGGCGAGTGATTCCCTTCCAAATTTAGCCAGCGTGGGACTCCCGCTCCCAGCTGCGACAGCCTACACCTGGCTCGTCGCCGGCTTCGCACCGTTCGCGAGCATTGATGCCGCTGCCGGGTCTACCGGATTCTTGCCTCCAGGGTATCCGTTGTATATCATGTCGGGAACCGGGAGTTATGGCATTACACCTACCCGGTCGTTCACAACGGCACCATAACTGTCTGCCCACGGGTGGTGCAGCTTGATCTTGACGATTTGTTACACGAACGCAGTTCAGGGCCAATACTATGGATTCCCCGAAGCGGCTCGGCATCCCGGGCGCGCTTCTGACTTTCCCGTTGACGGCGCCCTTGCGCAACGCAAGCAAGTTCGAGCTTGCCGTGGACGCGCCGGCACGGAATGCCATCCGGTTGCGCGAGCATAATCTCGATGCAGCTCTCCTCTCTCCCATCGATTACGCGCGGGACAGCTCCTCGTACCGGGTTGTTCCCGGCATTGCGGTCTCGTCGCAATCAGCCAATAGCGCCGTCACGCTGCATTTCAGGGAAGGATTGCACGAGATCACCACGCTTGCTGCCGACCCCGCCCTGATCTCGGAGATTATCCTGACAAAGATCATCCTTGCCGAAGAATTCGACGTCTCACCCAGGATTGTCCCGCTCCAGGGACCTCTCGACGCTATGCTGGGGAAGGCTGACGCAGCGCTCCAGGCCGGAGACTCATCCCTGCGTGAAGCAGCTGTGCACCCCAATGTTCTGGATCTGGTTGAGGCGTGGATAGAGATGACGGAACTCCCGTTCGTCCATTATTTTTGGTGTGCCCGCGAAGAAGATCTGACCGAACACGATGTACAAACCCTGCAACGAGCCCGAAAAGAGGGGATGGCAATGCTCGACGAGATCGCCGCGGAAGCTTCCTCGTTCTCCCTCTCTTCAATTCCCATTGCCGCTGTGAAAGCTCACCTGGAGACTTTTTCGTACGATTTTGCCCCGGACGCGGAGGAAGGGCTGAAAGAATTTCTCCGCTATGCCTATTACCACGGCGTGCTGCCCGATGTGCCGGACATGCGCTGTTTCGGGGCAGACGAAGAAGATGAGGGCTGAAAAGCAGCCCGGCGGGTCTGCCCTTCATTGAATCTTTTCCGAAAGATGGCTAGATTGGCATATGTTGCGATCCCTCTATATCAAGAACTACGCCCTCATTGAAGAACTTACCGTAGAATTCTCTACCGGCCTGATGATCATCACCGGAGAGACCGGGGCGGGAAAATCCATCATTATTGACGCCCTGAGCCTGATCCTTGGAGCCCGGGCCAGCACCGAAGTGGTTCGCTCCGGCGCCGAGAGAGCCATAGTTGAAGCCGCGTTCTCTGTCGCAGGCAACAAGAGGCTGAAAGCGCTTTTTGATGAAAATGAGATGGAATGCCCTGAGGAGCTGCTCATGCGGCGCGAAGTCTCGGCGAAAGGGCAGAGCAGGTGTTTCGTCAACGACTCGCCGGTGACGCTGGGCTTACAGAAGCAGGTCGGGGAGTTACTGGTCGATCTCCACGGGCAACATGAGCACCAGTCGCTGCTCCGCGTCGAGACGCATATCGGCATGCTGGATGATTTCGGCGGATTGGACGGGATGGTGGAGGAATTCCAGGCGGTGTACACGGTGCTTCGGGATAAGGAATCGAGCCTTGCGAGCCTGCGGCAGCGGGAGCAGCAGCTCCGCGAAAAACGGGAGTTCTACGAGTTTCAGATGCGCGAGATTGATGCCGTGGGCCCGCGGGCGGGCGAGGAAGAAGAGCTGGAGCGCGAGCTGAAAATCCTGGAAAATTCCGAGCGCCTGTACGGAGCGACCGGGAAATTGTATGACGTGCTCTACGATGGGGAGCAGTCCGTGCATGACCAGCTGGTCGTGGTCAGGAACCAGCTGGAGAGCCTTGCAGAGATCGATGAGCGCTTCAGGGAAGCGGCGGCAGAAAGCGGCTCGGCGGAGGCAATCGTCAGCGAGCTGGCCAAGTTCATCCAGGGATACAATGCCAGCGTGGAGTTCAACCCGGAGCGGCTCGAGGAACTGCGTGAACGGCTCGGGCGCCTTGCCCTGCTGAAGAAGAAATACGGCGGATCGCTCGAGTCCATCCTGCAGCACCGGGAACAGATCGGACAGGAAGTCGCCCTCGCGGAGAATTTTGAAGGGGTGATCGCCTCCCTTTCCATGGAAGTGGAAAACGCCCGGAAGGGGTGCGCGGTGATCGTCCAGAGGCTCTCCGGCAAACGTCATGATGTCTCCCGGCGGATTGAGCAGGCCATCGTTGGCGAGCTCGCGAAACTCGGCATCGCGCACGGCAAGTTCGCGGCACATATCGCGCAACAGGAGGTTACCCCGGCTTCCGCTTCCTCCCACGTGAAGTCGGGAAGAAAATGTATTGCGCTGAATCCCCGCGGGTATGATATCGTGGAATTTCTGATCTCCACGAACCTCGGGGAGGAACCGAAATCGCTCGTCAGGATTGCCTCCGGCGGCGAGGTCTCCCGCATCATGCTCGCGCTGAAGAGCATCCTGGCGAAATCCGACCGGCTGCCCGTCCTGATCTTCGATGAGATCGATGTGGGCGTCAGCGGGCGCGTGGCACAGGCGGTCGGCCTGAGCCTGAAGGGGCTATCGGGATTTCACCAGGTCATCGCGATCACCCATCTGCCCCAGATTGCCGGTCTGGCGGACACGCACTATGCCGTCTACAAGACGGAAGACAAGGGGCGCGCAACAACTTCCATCCGGCGGCTTACCCTGGACGAGCAGGTCCGGGAGGTGGCCAAGCTCATGAGCGGCGCCGAAATCACCGAGGCCGGACTTGAAGGCGCTCGCGAACTGATGGGGCTGAAATAGGACCTTAAACACCAGTGAAAACAAGCATGCCTCTGACCGTCTACAACACGCTCACCAGAAGCAGGGAAGAGTTCAAGCCGCTCGATGAACGCCGCGTGCGCATGTACGTGTGCGGCCCCACGGTGTACGGCCACTCCCATCTGGGGCACGCGAAAAGCTATGTCTCTTTTGACGTCATCGTCCGGTACCTCCGCTATCTCGGCTATACCGTGCTCTACGTCCAGAACATCACCGATGTCGGCCATCTCAGCGACGATGCCGATGAAGGGGAGGATAAGATTGAACGGCAGTCGCGGGCGGATCGCGTCCATCCGATGCAGCTTGCGGAGCTCTACACGCGCAGCTACTTCGAAGACATGGACGCCCTGAACAACGTGCGGCCCGACATTTCGCCGCATGCTGCGGGACATATCACCGAACAGCTCGAGCTGGCCAGAGAACTGGTTACGAAAGGGTTTGCTTACGAAAAGAACGGGTCCGTGTACTTCGATGTCACACGATTCCCGTCCTATGGCGAGCTTTCCGGCCGGAAGCCCGAGGAGATGACCGCTGGCGCGCGGGTGGAAGTGAACCCCGACAAGCGGAACCCGGCAGACTTCGCGCTCTGGAAGAAAGCTGAGCGGGGACACATCATGCGCTGGCCGAGCCCCTGGGGCGAAGGATTCCCGGGCTGGCATCTGGAATGCTCTGCCATGTCGATGAAATATCTGGGGGAGAGTTTTGATATTCATGGCGGCGGCCTGGAGAACCAATTCCCACACCACGAGTGCGAGATCGCCCAGAGCGAAGCCGCGACCGGAGCACCCTTCGTGAAGTACTGGCTTCACAACAACATGGTCACCGTAGATGGACGAAAGATGGGGAAGTCTCTCGGCAACTTCATCACACTGAAAGACGCCTTTGCCAGGTGGAGTCCCGAGGTCGTGCGCTTTTTCGTTTTGCAGAGCCATTATCGCAGCACACTGGACTTCAGCGCGGCTGCCGTGGAGGGAGCCGCTAAAGGGCTGGAGCGGTTGAACAACACGCGCCGCAATCTCCGCGATCAGATCAAGAGCGCCGGCAAGGAGGACCAGGCCGTGCCGCTGGAACTGGCCCGGTACAAGTCGGCCTTCCTTGCGGCGATGGATGACGACTTCAACACGCCACAAGCGGTGGCCGTGCTCTTTGACCTTGCTCGCGATGTCAATCAACTCCTTGCCACAAAAGCCGCTTATAGCGCACCCTTCCTGCAGTCCATCGAGGATCTTTTTGGAGAGCTGGCCGGGACAGTGCTCGGTCTTCCCCCTCCAAGGGAGCATGGCGCGATGTCGCAGGGACGCGAAGCAGCGCTTATGGATCTGCTCATAGCGGTGCGGAAGGAAATCAGGGCACAGAAGCTCTGGGCGCTCTCCGACCGGATCCGCGATGGGCTGGCGAAGATCGGGATTGTGCTTGAAGATCGAAAAGAAGGGACGACATGGAAGGCGTGACAATCATCACCGATGCGCGTGGGCTGACCTGTAATCCGCGGCTGCAGAGCGGGCGGCTCAGCATCGTCGTGCGCAACGGTCGCATTGTGGACGTCTCTCCCAACGCCCGGCTTCTTCTCTCACTCTACCCGGGCGCGCAGACGATTGATGCGGCGAACAAACTTGTGACCCCGGGTTTCGTGAATGCCCATTTCCAGACGGAAAGCCTGTTGCTCAGAGAACTCACCGAGGGGCGTCATGTATCGCTCTGGGGACAGGATGTGCGTATCCAGGAACGGCTCGCCCGGCTCGTGGATCCTGCCTACGCGGAAGACCTCCGCGCCCTCTATCTGATGGCGTACTTCAATCATTTGCGTTACGGCACCACTTGCGTCGGGGAATTCCCTCCGATGGTCGACGGAAGAGGACTCTCGACGTTGCTGCAGGCAATGAAGCGCACCGAAGTGAAGAGCGTGGTTGCGCTCCAAAGCTGGGATCAGATCAACGAAGCGCGCAATATTCCAGCCGAGCGCCAGAAGTTTGCCCTGAGCATTGGACGCGAGATGGACTTCACCGTATACAGCTTCCAAAGTGTCACCCGGGCTGCGAAGGAGCAAAACCTGCCGCTGATCGCGCACGTCGCGGAGCAAAAAGAGGATGTCGAGGCGGTAAAGAGAAATTTCCAAAAGGGAACCGTGAGCCTGCTGCGGGACTTCAAGGTGTTGCAGCCGCCGACCGTGCTTGTCCACCTGAACCATGTAGGGGACGAGGAAATGGCGCTGGTGGCGGAATCGGGCTGCTCTCTGGTTCTCTGCGCGCGCTCGGCGGCCATGAAGCGGACCGGATATCCCTCGCTGCGGCATATGGCGGCACGGAACATTCGCCTCTGTATTGGCACCGACTGGGGAAGCGTGGACATGCTTGATGAGATGCGGTTCATCAGCATGCTCCCCCTGCTCTTCGCGGGGATGCCGGTCTTTACGCCGCTGGAGATCTTCTCCATGGCGACGATCAACGGAGCCGAAGCGCTTGGCCTGGGAGAGGAGATTGGATCAATCGCGCAAGGAAAAAAGGCCGACCTGGTCTTCTTTGATCTCGGCGGGCTTCATGTGGATCTTCTGGACGACGATCCGACCCAGGATGCAATGGCATCGTTCCTCCTGAATCACCTTTCGATCCAGGATATCACGGAGGTCATGGTTGATGGGACGCTCCGTGTCTCGGGCGGACACGTTCTGACCTTGCCCGAGGAAGATGTCGTTGCAGGGTACAAAAAGACTGTCGAGAAGTTCTCTCTCATCGGCGCTGTGCCATCCCCCGCTCCCGAAGTGCCGAAGCATCAGCCGGAAATGCAGGCCCGGATCATTCCGTTCGTCCCCGGCGACCGGGTAGCGCACGAGGTGAACGGATTTGAAGAAGGATTCAGTGCGGCCGAAAAACCGGCAGAGCCGAAAGAACCGCCCGCCCCCGCTTCGAAGCCCGTGCCACCACCCGAGGGACGCCCTCAGGATCGGGACGTCCTCAAGCCGGAACTCTCCAAAAATGTCAGAAAAGTGTTTGGAGAAGATGATGACCCGGTGGAGTAGACTTCACGCAAAATCTCTGCTCGTCCTCTCTCTCGTTCTGCTCCCAGCGTCTCGCCTTGCTGCTCAAGGTTCCGCAGGCACCGGCGGTCATGTCGAGCCCCGCTTCATTGTCGACATGCCTACGGCCGGGTTGCTTGCAAAGGAGACGTATGCTGTCGATGCCCTGTTCTACGGGGATGGGGGACTCCTCGTCGGATTCTCGGCGGGGATCCTTGGCCGTCTTGCGGTTGGACTCTCCTACGGCGGTTCCGGAATCATTGGCGGCGGAGAGCCGGTCATGAACCCGGCCCCGGGCTTCTATGTCAAAGTCCGCGTCATCGATGAGGCTGTTGTTTTTCCTGCCATCGCTCTCGGATTTGATTCGCAGGGATACGACGGATATATTAAAGAGTCGAACCGCTATGTCGTCAAATCGCCCGGCTTCTATGGAGCGATCAGCAAGAACTACGACATGCTCGGTTACTTGAGCATTCATGGCGGGATCAACTACAGCCTGGAGAGGGCCGATGGTGACCGTGATGTGAATTTCTATGTCGGGGCTGATAAATCGCTCGGCCCGTTCGCGTCTATTGTGGGGGAATACAACCTTGGCATGAACGACAGCGACCACGGAGCGTCAGGGAAAGGGCGCGGCTACCTCAATTTTGCACTCAATGTCTCCCCCGGCAGCGGACTGACCATTGGGATCTGCTTCAAAGACATTCTCCAAAACGGACGGGAGGGGGCGCACACAACTCGCACGGTCAAAATTGAATTTGTCAACACCTATTGACCTCTGCACTAAGTATTTCTGGTATTCTCATGGACTTTTGCAGAAGTCAATAGTGTTCTTAATAGTGAACGAGCCGTCCCCGGGTTGTCCATAAAACAGCACAACGAGCATCGGCATTTTTGATAAAAACAGCGCGGATTGGGCCACTTTCTCCCTTTTCTAGATGTGGTTCTCTGGCACTGATATTGTCGTTTCTTTCATGGGCGGCCGAACTGCCCCACTGGAGGCATGCAATGATGACGAATTTGAAATGGAAAGCGATTCCTCTCGTTTTGCTCGCGCCTGCGCTGATTCTTGCCGGGTGCTATACGGAGGTGGGTGGAGTGAAGAGTGAAGGAGAAACCCCGGATGAGCAGTCCTATAACAATGAGGAGTATCTCGATTCTACAGTCGCTGGTGGTCAGTACCCGAATGAGGACTATGGTAATTACCGGTACCCTTATGGGATGAGTTACTATTATCCTCCCTACAATGATCCATGGTTCTATGGCCCTCAGCCGATCTATGGGGGATACGGATATTATGATCCCCTCTGGTGGGACTACTCGCCGGGCTACTATGGCGGCTGGTATGGCGCGTACTATCCTCCTGTTTACGGAGGATACTACGGAGCATATTACGGCCACGGCCATGGTACGGAGCTGCAAGCGTACGGGACGAGGAGAACCATTGGCAACATCCGTGCCTCCGGTACCACACGCGGGATAGAAAGCGGGCCTACCTCGGGCGGAAGTAGGGGAAGTGCTATGATTCTCCCGACGGGAGCGGCACGCAAGCCGGCCACGCCTGTTGCGACGCCCAGGACATCAACCGGCCGGCCGGCAGGTTCTGCGGGCTCAGGGGTTGACCGTACAGGACAGGGGCGCACCGGAAGTGGAGAAGGAAGAAGCGCACGACCGTCGACTCCACAATCGCGGCCGTCAAGTGGAGGGAGCCGCGGTAGCGGAAGCCGTGGCAGTGGCGAACGAACGTACTCGCCACCACCTCCTCCGCCATCCACTACCTCGTCGGGAGACGGAGGGAGCAACCGGGGCGGAAGCAGCGGTGGTTCATCGGGAGGGGGCAGCTCTTCGGGCGGCACATCGCGTGGTGGCAATCGCCGCTGAGTTGTCGAAGTGATCAATGGCAGAAAAGAGGCAATTATGAAGTTCTCACGAAACATGCTCAGGGTGTCCGTCGTTGTCACCGTGATGTTGGGCATCTGTCAGCAATATGGGTCCGCACAGTTTAAGGAAGATGCGTTGCGAGTGGCCACACCCGGAATCGGCGTCGGCGCGCGCGCTCTCGGTATGGGCAATGCATACACCGGAGTGGCGAGCGATTACAGCGCACTCTTCTGGAACCCCGCAGGTCTTGCCCAGGAGCGATACGGTGAGTTCTCGTTTGGTCTTTCTTATCAGAACAACCAGGACAAAAGCACATTCTTTGGCCAGAGTGACCAGTATTCAAGCAGTGGCACCAACCTCAATGCCCTTGGTCTGGTTTTTCCCGTTCCGGTGCGGCGAGGAAGCCTGGTCTTTGCATTCGGGTATGACCGGCAGAGCAGCTTCGTCTCCGGCATGTCGTTCGAAGGGTTCAATCCGGTCAGCAGCATCATCCAGACCTGGGCGCCCGACGGAGAAAAGTATCCCCCGGATATCACCCTTGCCGAGCAGCTGGAGCTTGCGCACGTGGACACGGTGACAGGGACGTTTATCAGCCCGATCAACGGCAATGTCACGCAAAAAGGGGAGGTGACCGAGGGAGGCGGGTTGAACAACTGGTCTTTCGGCGGAGCGGTGGATATCGCGAAAAATCTCTCCGTGGGCACTACACTGACGTATGTTGCCGGCTCATACCGTTATGATCGGAACTATCATGAGCTGGCTGCTCAGGGGGCGTATGCTCCTCCCTTCGACATGAAAGAGCTGGTCGTGGATGATTTCATCGACGGCAATATCTCCGGGTTCAATGCAAAGTTCGGTCTGCTCTTCCGCGCGCCGGATTGGTTCCGCTTCGGTCTCGCCGTCAGGACCCCGACCGCGTTTACGATCAGCGAGACATTTGGCACGACGGCCACCAGTTTCTTTTACACGCTGGACCCTCAGGGATACTCTAGCTACGGGCCGATCGACCAGCCGGGTTCGGACGAATATGATGTGCACACGCCCTGGGTTTTCAGTGCCGGTACGTCGTTGACCCTCTGGCGCCTCTTACTCTCGGCCGATATCGATTACACCGACTGGACGGAGCTCCAGTTCACCGGATCAAATTCCAACCTGGACATTCAAGGGTTGAACAGGGAAATCCGGGACGCCTTCAGGCCCGCGGCGAACCTGCGGGGCGGCGCTGAGCTCGATCTGTGGCTGCGGCTGCGCGCTGGATTCATGTACAACCAGTCGCCATACAAGGAAGATCCCACGTCGTTCGACCAGAAATACCTCACCGCCGGGCTTGGGCTGCCGCTCGGCGAATCAACCATGCTCGACCTGGCCTACGCGTACGGCTGGTGGGATACATACCGCGTGAATTACGATGCTACTTCTCGCGTGGATGAAAAGATCAAAACCAACAACTTTCTCCTTACGCTGACACATAGGTTCTGATTATCACCAGGGGATGGGGTTTGAACCGTGGGCGGACGCCGCGTGATCTCCATGCGGGGCCGTTCACGGTTCACTGTTTTGCCCCGTCAATCTGTGATCCGTGTTCAAATGCGGAAAGGTACCGTTCTTGCAAGAGTACGAGGCTTTCGATATATTGACTGATACTGTTACAATTCTTGGTGAGACTGCCGGGTGAGCAAAGGCGCCAAAATCACAATCGGCGTGCTGGGCGTGATCCTTGTGCTCGGCATTGCCCTTTTCATCTTCGTCCGTTACCAGATCCGGAAGTCCTTTCCCCGCACTGAAGGTACTGTTGTTGTTGCCGGCCTCGCCGATCCCGTGGAGGTTTCCAGGGATGAGTACGGGGTTCCGGTGATCGAAGCCGGGAACAACCATGACCTGATGTTTTCGCTGGGATACGTGCACGCGCAGGACCGCCTCTGGCAGATGGACATCACGCGCCGTCTCGGCCAGGGGAGGCTCTCGGAGCTCCTGGGTGAGTCGACCGTGCCGTTTGACCGGATGTTCCGGATCGTGGGGATCAGACGCATCGCAGAGGAGGTGGAGCGTGGACTCTCCAGGGAATCGCGCGACATGCTCCAATGGTACTCCGACGGGGTGAACGCCTATATTGCCACCCACGTGGGAAAATACCCCGTCGAGTTTGACCTGCTGCAGTACAATCCCGAGCCCTGGCAACCTGTGCATTCCTTGATCGTCGGCAGACTGATGGCCTGGGAGTTGAATCTTTCCTGGTGGACCGACCTGACCTTCGGCGCAATTGCAGAGCGGGTGGGTCTTGAAAAGGCGCTGGATATTGTCCCTCCATACCCCGGTTCCGTAGCCCCAACTGTCCCTGCGGGGGCCTGGAAGGCCTATGCCGATCTGAGCAACGGGTACATGAAAGTCGCGCACGAGTTCGCGGACCTTTTCGGCACGGCATCGATTGCGGGGGGGAGCAACGCATGGGCCGTCGCGCCCGGAAAGTCCGTCACAGGCTCCGTCCTGCTTGCCAATGACACGCACCTCCGCCTTCAGGTCCCGTCCAAGTGGTACGAAGTCCGACTGCGGGCTCCGGACTTCAACGTCCGTGGTATGTCGGTGGCCGGTGTGCCCTGTGTGGTCGCCGGCAGGAATGACCGGATCGCCTGGGGAGTGACGAACCTCATGGCCGACGATGCGGACTTTTACGCCGAGCGGATCGATTCTGCCGACACCACAGAGTATTTTTACGACGGCGCATGGTACCCTGTCACTTACCTGGAAGAAGAGATTGGAGTTCGCAATCAGCCGGGCGTGCCGCTCGCGATTCGCCTCACGCGCCACGGCCCCATTGTGACCGATATCCAGACCCCGCTGCAAAAGGGGAGGGCGCCGTATGTGGCGTCCATGCGCTGGACAGGTGCGGAGCCGGACGACCAGATGCAAGCCTTCTTCATGATGGATCGGGCGCACAACTGGCAGGAATTCTCCGAAGCGGTGCGCCGCTTCCCCGGACCGGGACAGAATTTTGTCTACGGCGACACTCAAGGGAACATCGGATACTGGTGCGGGGTAAAGCTGCCGATCAGAACAAGGCGCAGTTCCTTGCTTCCCCTCCCGGGCTGGGAAAAAGAAAGCGATTGGAAGGGATTTGTCCCTCCCGACAAGCTGCCGCATCTTTATAATCCGCCGGAGGGCTTTGTTGCGAGCGCGAACAACAAAATTGTGGACGATACCTATCCGTACTACATCTCCGATCTCTGGGAACCTCCTTCGAGAATTCTCCGGCTGCGGGAGAAGCTCGACGGCAGCAACGAGGCATTCTCTCCGGATGATTTCCAGCGGCTGCAAAATGACATGTTCTCGTACAATGCGAAAGAGATGCTGCCCTACATCTTGGCGGCATTCAAAGACAGCGCACTGGGCCTTGCTGAGGAACAACAGGTGATGGAGTATCTGCGTAACTGGAACTTCGTATATTCGCCGCAGGATATCGCAACGTCGATCTACCAGGAATTCTATGTGCACTTCCTGCGGAATGTCTACGCGGACGAAATGGGGGACGACCTCTTTCATGATTTCCTCATTCTGGCCAACGTTCCCATCCGTGTGACCACCAGGCTGGTGGAGGAAGGGACATCGTCCTGGTTCGACGATGTGCGGACCGATTCCGTGGAGACGCGTGATGACATGATCCGGAAGAGCCTGCGCGAGGCCGTCATCGTGCTGCGGGCCCGGTTCGGCATCGAAACGAAAATGTGGCGGTGGGGAGACCTGCACACGGTGACGCTGCAGCATCCTTTCGGGCTGAAGAAGCCGCTCGACAGGATCTTCAACATTGGCCCCTTCCCGTACGGCGGCGCATCCACCGCGCTGATGAGCGGGGAGTACGATCTCAACGAGCCGTTTGCCGCAGTAATCGCTGCATCATACCGGCAGATCTTCGATCTCTCTATATCCGGCAGGACGTATTCCGTGCTCCCTTCCGGGCAATCGGGACAGGTCTTTAATCCCCATTACAGCGACCAGACCGATCTCTGGTTGAACGGCGCCTACCGGGCGACACGGTGGGACGAGGTGCCGCGCAGGGAGCACTTGCACCTCGAGCCCAGGCGATGACGCCCGCGGAACCGTTCTCCCACTCACTGCTTCAGTCGCTTGCGCAAGCAAGGAATGTGGTGGCATTCACCGGAGCGGGAATCTCGGCCGAGAGCGGCGTGCCAACATTCCGGGGGCCGGAAGGCATCTGGAGCAAGTTCAAGCCCGAAGAACTTGCCAGCATGGATGCATTCATGAGGAACCCCGCTCTGGTGTGGGAATGGTATGCACACAGGAGAACAGTCATCGCCGCCGTGCAGCCCAATCCGGGCCACGTGGCGCTCGCGCGCATGGAAGGGCTCTTTCCCCGTTTCACGCTCATCACGCAAAACATTGACGACCTGCACCGGCGCGCAGGAAGTACCAAGGTGTATGAGTTGCACGGCAACATCGAACGAAGCTATTGCATGACCTGCGGGGAACCCTCTCCAAAGGTTGCCCTACCCGGGCGGGGCCAGGTTCCCCGCTGCCCGGCCTGCGGAGGAGTCATCCGCCCGGATGTTGTCTGGTTCGGCGAGATGCTGCCGGAGGACGTGTGGGAAGCTTCCACCTCCGCAGCGGACGATGCGGATGTGTTCTTATCCATCGGGACGTCCGCCGTGGTGTATCCGGCGGCGTCGCTCCCGCTCATGGCGAAACAGCGCGGGGCATATCTTGTTGAAGTGAACACCGTGCCGACGCCGTTGACGGGGAGCGCCGACGAGTTTCTCCGCGGACCGTCAGGAACAATCCTGCCGCTGCTGTATGCATCGGTTGCGGCAGCCCGGCCCAGAATGAACGATTAGTACCATTTCCTCCTATCACCCATGAAATCACTGGCCCACGGTAAGACCAAAATCGTCTGCACACTCGGTCCTTCGACAACCGGCGTGGATATGCTGACGAAACTGATCACGGCGGGAATGGATGTTGCCCGCCTCAATTTCTCTCACGGCACCCATGACGATCATACCCGGGCACTGGAGGAAGTACGCGCTGCGGCGAAACAGTCCGGAGCGTCTCTTGCCGTTCTCCAGGATCTTCAGGGGCCGAAGATCCGCGTCGGTGAGCTGGCGCAGCCGTTCGTCGATCTCGTGGCCGGACGGGAAACCACAATCACCACGGATGAGGTTACCGGCACGGCGGAACGGATCCCGACGTCATTCAAAAATCTGCCAGCGGACGTGGCTCCCGGGGAGATCATTCTTCTGGATGACGGCAAGCTGCGCTTGCGTGTGCTGGAGGTGCGGGGGCACGATGTGCGCTGCATGGTCACGACCGGCGGCCGGCTCTCCCCGCACAAAGGGATCAATCTTCCGGGAGTGCCGGTGAGCGCCCCCTCCTTCACCGAGAAGGACTTGCGCGACCTGGATTTCGGCATGGCACAGGAAGTCGATTACGTTGCCCTCTCGTTCGTGCGCCGGGCCGAGGATATTCGCCTGCTCCGGCAGGAGATCGCCGCCCGTGTGAACGACGGCATTCCCCCGCTCATCATCGCAAAGGTCGAGAAACCGCAGGCCATTGACGACATCGACAACATCATTGCCGAGGCGGACGGGGTCATGGTGGCAAGGGGGGACCTCGGCGTGGAGATGCCGCCCGAAGATGTCCCGTTGCTGCAGAAGTTGATCATCAAGAAGTGCAACAGCGCCGGGAAGCCTGTCATCGTTGCGACCCAGATGCTGGAGTCGATGATCAACAGCCCGACCCCGACGCGGGCTGAGACCAGTGACGTGGCGAATGCCGTGCTCGACGGCTGCGACGCGGTGATGCTCAGCGGGGAGACCTCGGTGGGGAAATACCCGGTCGATGCGGTAGAAATCATGAACCGGATAATCCTGAAGGTGGAATCGGAGCAGCATGGATTACAGCGGGTGCTGGCGCAGCCGCTGGGCAAGGCAGAGGGACGGCACGATGCCCTGGGGCGGGCGGCATGCATCCTGGCAGAGCAGATGGACGCAGCTGCAATTGTAGCGGTCACACATTCCGGCCAGACCGCCCGCGTGCTTTCCCGTTACCGCCCCGATCCTGCCATCCTTGCCATCACGCTGAGCCCCAAGGTCCTCAGGCAGTTGAACCTCGTCTGGGGAGTGCGCGGCATAGAGATCAGCGATCTTGATGTGAACTCGGACAAGGCACTTGAACAGGTGCAGGCACGCCTTCTCAAGGTGGGTGCCGCGAGCGTGGGACAGTATGTCGTCATCCTGGCCGGCCAGCCGCTGTTCGCGAGAGGATCGACGAATTTTATCAAGGTGGAGCGGGTGAAGTAGGGGGGTCGCCTCACAAAAAAATGCGAGGACTCTTGCCCTCGCTTTTTGCCGTTTCACACTTCTGCAAAAGTCAATTGTTATGCCTTCGCCGGCGTCTACTGGATGTCAAACACCCTGTCCAGCATGGAGATCTTCAGGAGACTCCCCACTTTTTTGTTCACATTGACAAGCCGCACGGCTCCGCCGTGCTCCTTCATTTTGCGGTCCGCGATCAGCAGCGCGCTCAGCCCGCTGCTGTCGCAGAAATCGACCTCTGCCATGTCGATGACCAGCGTATTCACCTTCGGCTTGCACAGGAGCAGAAATTCTCCTTTGAGCTCGGAGGAAATGGACGAGTCGAGCTTGCGCTCCTTCAGCTTGAAAACCGTCGAAGCGCCGTCTTTGTGTACGTCGAACTTCATATGCATACTCCGGTTCAGAACATTTCCAGGCACTCGGCAAGCCGGTCGTAGACATCGCGTCTGCCCGGCGAGGGATAACTCCTGATCTGGAAATTATAGAACAGATCGGACCGTCTGCCGGCGAAACCAATGCGCACGCGGGCGTTGCTTTCTCTACAAATATACCCCGAGGGAAGAACTAAGTCAAGATTGAGGTCGATGGCAACGTCATATGCCGTGTTCTTGATCCTTTGCAGCGTCTCCCGGCGGGGAAGATAGAACGATGTGATTTCCGTCTCGAGGATCCGCACGAACTGGCTATGGGGGAGCATCTGCATCAACTCCAGGCTGGGACCCCAGGTCACGACCGTAAGCCCGTGCTCGGGAAATCTTCTTTTGAGCAGTTCGATGACCGTGACGACCGGGAGGGGCTCCGGGCGCCGCATAGGCATGATCAGGAGCGCGCGGTGTGCGTCGGAGACGGAGCGGCTGAACGAGATGATCTCGTCCCGGTACTTCCGAAAGCGGAAGCGGGTGATACCTATCCCGATGGAGCGCCGGAGGGATTCCGGCAGTATGCCCATAGCCATGCCGCTATCCGATCATGCTTTTGAATTGATCTTCAGAAATTATTTCGATACCGAGCTGCCTCGCTTTGGCCAGTTTCGAGCCGGCGTCCTCCCCCGCAAGCACATAGCGAACGTTTTTGCTGACGCCCGATGCGACGGTCCCGCCATTGGCCTCGATGATCCGCTTTGCTTCTTCCCTGGTATAGGAGGGAAGTGTCCCGGTGAGGACAAAAGTCATTCCGGAGAGCGTGCCGGTTGTCGATCGTGCCGGGGCGCGCATGGTCAGGCCGGCCTTCTTGAGCCGTTGGACGACATCTCTGTTGTGCTTCTCGCGGAAGAAGAGCACAATGCTCTCGGCGATCCGTGGCCCTACGGCGGAGATCGCCTGCAGCTCCTCGACCGAGGCTGCCACCAGCGCATCCATGGAAGGGAACTGCTCGACAAGCAGCCGCGCGACGCCTTCCCCGACGTGGCGGATTCCGAGCGCGAAGAGCACGCGGTTGAACGGCTGGTTCTTGCTGCGCTCGATGCCGTCCAGCAGCCGTTGGGCGCTTTTTTCTCCCCACCGCTCCACCTCGATCAGTTCCGCCTTGCGTTTGTGCAGCGTGTACAGGTCTGCATAATTCTGCACCAGCCCCAGGCTCACCAGCTGATCCACCGCAGCCTCGCCGAGCCCCTCGATATCCATCGCCCCGCGATGGGCAAAGTGCCCGATCCGCGCGCGCACTTGAGCCGGGCATTCGGCATTTTCACAAAAATAATTCGCTTCGCCTTCGAGCCGGTGAATGCGGGAACCGCAGTCGGGACACTGTGGCGGCATCACGAATGGGACCACTCCCGGCGGCCGCATGGTCCGCACGTAGCCTGACACCTTGGGAATGACATCTCCCCCTTTTTCGACAACGACGGTATCGCCGATCCGCAGGTCGAGGTCACGGATATAGTCCTCGTTATGCAACGTTGCGCGCGCAACCGTGCTTCCCCCGACAAAGACCGGCTCAAGCTCTGCGACCGGCGTGATCGTTCCCACGCGCCCCACCTGAAGCGTAATGCCTTTCAACAGCGTCTCAGCTTTACGCGCCGAAAACTTGAAAGCGATCGCCCAGCGCGGACTTTTGGCAATGGTCCCCAGGAGTTCCTGCTGGCGGATGGAATTGACCTTGATGACCACGCCATCGATGTCATATGGCAGGGTCTCCCGTTTCTCCTCCCAGAACCTCCAGAAGGCAATCACGGAATCAATGTCGCGGCAACGCTTTCCATTCTCGTTCACGGGAAGGCCGAGCGAGCGCAGGACGTCCAGATTCGCGGAGTGACTGACCAACCTGGTGTCGCGGGAGAAAAGGGAATAGGAGAAAAAGTGCAGGGGCCGAGTTGCCACCAGTTTCGGATCCTGAAGCTTGAGCGTTCCGGCCGTGGCGTTGCGCGGATTGATGAAAGGACGCTCACCGGCCGCCGAGCGCTGACTGTTCATGGTGTCAAAATCCTTCCGTTGCATGAACGCTTCTCCGCGTACCTCGATATTCCGGTACGCCACGACGGGGTTCCGGAGGCGAAGAGGAAGGGAACGGACAGTCTTCAGGTTGTTGGTGATGTCATCCCCCTGGAGGCCGTCCCCGCGCGTTGCACCCTGGGCCAGGGTGCCGTCACGGTAGGTGAGCGCGATAGCAACGCCGTCAAACTTCAGCTCGGCAAAGTACTCCGGTTCCTGTGTGGCCAGCAGTCCCCGCACGCGCCTGTCGAACTCCCGGATCTCTTCCTCGGAATAGGAGTTTGCCAGGCTGAGCATGGGGGGATCGTGGCGAACCGTGGCGAAAGCTTTGGTCGGCTCCCCCCCGACGCGTTGCGACGGGGAGTCAGGGCTCCTGAGCTCCGGATACCGCCCCTCCAGATCCAACAACTCCCGCATCAGTGCGTCGTACCGCTCGTCGGTGATCGAAGGCTCCGCGAGAACGTAGTACCGGTAGTCGTGCTCGTGCAGCTCTTTGCGGAGTGCGATGATCCGTTTGACGATATGGTCGGGCGCGGCCATGCGGACGTCACTGGGTAAGCGACTTGCGGGTCAGCTCAATCCTTTGGACCACGGTCCCTTTCTTCCCGAGCGTGCCGAGATCCTTCTTGTTCAGAGTGAAATGCACGGCGCCGGCATTGCCGACGGTCAGGAGGAACTTCTCTCCGGCTTTCCAGCTGGCCCGGGAATTCGGCCGGAACAGGTACTCGCGCGGCGTACCTCCGTCGACGACGACCTGGATCCAGACCGAGTCGGTTGTTTGTGCCTGGAGCGTCAGGCTGTCAGTCCGGGAGCCCTGCATGCCGGGTATGCGGGTTGAATCCCGCCCGCCCGGTCCGGATGCGTGCTGCTCATTTTCCTTGATGACATTCTGGAATGGGATCTCCTGCGTCTTCGGCCTCTCGATGCCCATAACGTTCCAGAGCACGACCGCAATGACGACCACGCCCATCACCACCGCGGCTTTTTGGATCATGTCCGTGAGGTCGCGCCGTGGCGCGGGAGAGGACGGGATCGGGACATCCAGATACTGCGGAGGGGGCGGGGGCTCAGGTGCGGGGCTCTGATGGACTTCGGGCGCTTGCTCGGAAGACACCGTGGCCGCCGGCCGTCCACTATCTGCGGAAGGGCCTTGTCCCGAAGCGACTGGTCCGTCGCTGCCCGGGGCGGGGCGGAGCGACGCTGCCGGTTGCGGGGAGCCGATGCTGTCGTAGCGGCGCATCACGTCGGGGGTGTCTAGGCCGACGACAGCGGCATACTCGCGGATGAAGGCGCGCACGTATGCCTGCGGAAGGATATCGGTCTTTCCGGCTTCGATTGCCTCCAGAAAACGGACGCTGATGAATGTAGTGTCCGCAATATCGGCCAGCGAAAGGTTTTTCGCTTCGCGGGCCTGCTTCAGCATGGTAAACACGGAGTCCATGGGCGTAGGAGAACAGTGTCAGGATTTGTCTGTCGTATGTTCTGGTTGCGAGGTTTTCTGGTCGAGCACTTCACGCACTTTGGCGGCCAGAGTCTCGATCTGGAACGGCTTCTGCATAAAGCCGTTGACGTTGCCGGAGAACATGGATGTCTCGATCACACCCCGGCCGTAGCCGGTCACGATAATGATACGGCAGCAGGAATTGATGGAACGCAGGATCTCAAACGTGTCCTTTCCGCCGAGTACCGGCATGTTGATATCGAGGAGGATCAGGTCAATGGTCGCCTGATGGGTCGCATACATCTCGACGCCGGCTTTTCCATCATGCTCCGTGTACACAGTGTAGCCCAGGCTGGCGAGCATGTCCCGTGCAATTTCGCAGACGCTTACCTCATCGTCGATGATCAGGATGTTCTCGGTTCCTCGTGCGATCCTCTGGCGTCTCTGTCGCTGGGGGGAGATGGCCGCATTGACCCGGGGCAGGTAGAGCGTCACCGTGGTGCCGGTGCCGACCTCACTCTCCAGGTCAATGAAACCGCCGTGGCTCTGGATGACGCCGTACACAACCGAGAGGCCCAGCCCGGTCCCCCTGTCCTTGGTCGTAAAGAAAGGTTCGAAGACGCGGTTATGCAGCGATTTGTCGATCCCGACGCCGGTATCGGCAACGCGGATGAGGACAAACGGGCCCGCCTTTACCGAGGTGAACTGGCTTGTCGTGTGCCCATCGGCCAGCGTCACGTCCGTGGATATGGTGAGCGTGCCGCCGTTCGGCATCGCATCGCGGGCGTTCAGGAAAAGATTCAACAACGCCTGCTGCAGCTGCCCGTCATCCCCGTTCACGCTCGTCGAATCCGGTGTCAACGCGGTCTGCACGACTATCTCCTTGGACACGCTGCGCTGGAACAGCTGCAGGGTTTCTTCTATGAGCGTGTTGATCTGGACCGGCTTGACGAAACGCTCGGTCTTGCGGGCGAAGGTAAGGAGCTGTCGTGTGAGCGAAGACCCGCGCCGGGCGGAGGATTCAACGATCTCGACATACTTGTACAATTTGGATTTCTCGGCCAGGTGCCTTCGCATAATGGATGCCGAGCCGAGAATAGCCGCGAGAATATTGTTGAAATCGTGCGCGATACCGCCGGCCAGGTTTCCGATGCTGTCGATCTTTTGCGCGTGCAGGATTGCTCCCTCCATCATCTTGCGCTCGGAAACGTCCCGTGCAACAATGCGGGCAGTGACGGTCTTCCCTTTTTCGTCAAACACCAGGGAGGAGTTCAGGTGCACGTAGAACTGGCGGCCGAACCTGGTCACCATCTGTTCTTCGACGTCCTTCAATCCCCGCCCTTCGGTGAACATTCTGTCGAGAGTTTCCCGCAGGGCCTCCTGCCTCGGAGCAACGAAAAACGATTCAAATTCCTTGCCGATGACATCATGCCGGGAATACCCGAGGATGTCCGTTCCGGTCTTGTTGCAGCCCACGACGATGTGCAGGCTGTTAACGCTGAGATAGATGTCCGGGGCATTTTCGAACAGGTCGGCATATTGCTGCTGGGATTGGCGAAGCTGCTCGAACAGGTGCGCATTGTTGAGCGCAACGCTGATCTGGTTGCCGAACGCCTCCATAAGCTCGGCTTGCTTGGTCGTGAACATCTCGTACTCTTTGCCTGCCACGATCAAGGTCCCGGCGGAGGCGTCCTTCATGCGGAGCGGGATCGAGGCCCAAAACTGCACCCCCATCTGCTTGAGCTCGGCACTGATGAGCCCCTGTTGGTCTTCCGCGCGCTCGCGCTGCACGCTGGGTTGGTTCAACCAGTGGGAAATGGGAAGTGAATCACTTCCCTGCAGTGAGAAAAAATCTTCTGCGGTGCCCTTCGAGCACTTCAGCAGCAGTTTTCCGTCCTGGACCATATAGATCCAGCCGAACCCGCTGCTCAAAAGCTCTGTGGTCCTGCTGAGAGCGGTCTGCAGGACATAATCGAGATCGACAACCCGGGTGACCGCCTCGGCAATCGTGTTGAGCGCCAGCAGCTGGCGCCGCTGCTCGTCAAGCTCGCGGCTGTAATTGAGAGAAAAGTAAACGCTTGTGAAGCCGATGATGCCGACGGTGAGAATGCTGATGAAATCCATCAGGCGGGGTGACTGCCCCGTGGCCGCCATGGCGGTGATGATGGTCGTCATCGAGACGATGACCGCCGTGGACGCGACGATCTGGGCTTGCTCGACCGGGCCAAGCCTCCGGCCGAACGTTTTGATATGATGGAGCGGGGTCTTCATGCCTTATGAATGTACAAAACCACGTTCTGACATTCAACGGAAGGAACACAGAGGGGTGAACAAGAGACAGTCCCGCCCTTTGGCGGGACTGTCAGTGAAGAAATGTCGATTACACTCGGACTGTCAGATAACGGGGCCAGCACCCGCTTTTTCGGGAGCAGGTTTTGGTGCTTGCTTTTTCGGAAGCACGGCTTCCTTGCAGGCCTTGGCCACGCGGAACTTCACCACGGTCTTTGCCGGAATCTGAATCGTCTCTCCGGTCTTCGGATTGCGTCCAAGGCGAGCTTTGCGGTTGACCAGCACAAGCTTTCCGATCCCCGGAAGCGTGAAGGAATTCTTTGCTTCCTTGTACGCAAGGTTCGCAAGCTCACCGAACATTGCAGACACGGCCTTCTTCTTCATATCGAACTTCTTCGCGAAGTGCGCAATTGTTGCGCTCTTTGACATTGCTTTGCCCATTGCTTCTCCTTAGTAGGTGTCTGTGGGAATAGGGTTGTTGTGAAGATAGTATATTCCCATCAAAATTCAAAGAAATTTAAGTGTTTTTAATACGTTCTGTTGCCACCCGATCGCGGAGGCAACACTGGAAGAATGTCGCACAACTCTTTTTGTGGTAATGTGTTACAGCGTTCAAGCCTCCCACTCGTCCGGGGAGATATACTCGGTTTCGCCGTCGGATGAAATAAGTTCGACAGGGCAACGCGGAATTGATGCGAGGAAGACCCGGCCATAGCTCTTCCGGATGATGCGCGAATCGAGCACGGTGATCATCCCGGTATCCGACCGCGAGCGGATCAGTCTTCCCGAGCCCTGCCTGAATTTCAACACCGCTTCAGGGAGCGTGTATTCCAGGAATGCATTGCCCCCACGCTGCGCGATCGATTCCAGTCGCGCTTCGATCAACGGATGATTGGGGACGGCGAAGGGGAGCTTTGTGATCACCACATGCTCAAGAGCCTCCCCTGGAACGTCGACACCCATCCAGAAACTGTCGACGCCGAAGAGCACGGAATGCACGTCGCTCTTGAATTCCTCAAGGAGGAGATGGCGCGACCGCTCCGGTCCCTGCACGAGCAGCCGCACGCCGCGCTCATCGAACGCGCCGGCCAGGAGATCCGCCATGGAACGCATCAGCGAGGAGTTGGTGAACAGCACAAGTGCCTTGCCGCGCGAGCGGTCGACACTCCTCATGATCCAGGCCGGAAGCGCACGTGCATACTCCTCGCTATCCGGTTCGGGCATGTCGCGGGCGATGCAAAGTTTCATCTGCCGCGAATGATCAAACGGGGAATCCAGCAGCAGCGGCTGTACCGCCTGAGCCCCGATCCGCCGCTGAAAGTAATCGGTGCTGCCGTTCACCGACAGCGTGGCACTTGTGAGCACGACCGACGCTTCCTCCCGGAACAGCCGGGGGCCAATGAACTCGCCGACGTCAGACGGGGAAGAGCAGAGCGTGACGTTCTCGTCGCGGTTCTTTCCGCACTCGATCCAGTACGTGAACTCCGGCTCGGCGTGCTGGAGGAACGCGTCTACTGCGTTCTCCACGTCAAGCAACGTGCCGCGCACCGCGCTCATTTCCTGTTTGACCGTGCCGTCGCGGATTGTCTCCTCCGCTTTCTTGAGCTCAGCCTGAAGCACCTGTAACGGACCGTCGATGGTGTTGAGGACGAGATGGGAATTCCGCACCCGGATGACACGGGAGCGCCCTTCATATGCGCGCCGGTCGATCGCCACCGCAGTCTGGTACACCTCGTCAAAGAATTCCCGAACCTGCTCCTCGGTTCTCGTGCAAAGGCTCTTGAGTTCTTTCTTCTGACGCGACAGCAGTCCTTTCCGCGTCTTGGCGTTGTAGAGACGCCAGAGGAGACCGCTCAGGTGATGGCGCGAGAGCCTTCCGCCTGCGCTGGACGCCGCGACCGCTTCGAGCATGTGCGCCTCGTCGAAGATGACGAAATCATTCTCGAAAACAAACCGGTCCTCGGCATCCTGCCGGGCCATGAGCATAAAGAACAACGCGTGGTTCATGATCACCAGATCGGCTGCGCGGGCTTCCTCGCGCGCCCGCTGGAAAAAGCAGCCCGATCCGCAAGTCTTCGGACTGCAAATGCCCGGCTCGGAACACACCAAATCCCAGATCTCCGGGCGGGGCGTAAAGCCGAGATTCTCAACATCGCCATCGGCGGTCTTCCCGGACCATGCGCTGATCCGCTGCAGCTCGGATTCACCCTGCGCATTGAACAGCGAGGCGGTTGAGGAGAGAACATTGTGGAGCCGCGTCATGCACAAGTAGTTGCGCCTCCCTTTGAGCATGACGGCTTTGAAATCCATGCCAAGGAGATGCCGCACGAGCGGCACATCTTTGCAGTAGAGCTGTTCCTGAAGGTTCTTCGTGTGTGTGGAGATGATCGCCTTGCGCCCGTCAGCGCGCGCATGCAAGACCGCAGGAATCAGATAGGCCAGCGTTTTCCCCACGCCGGTCGGCGCCTCGACGATGAGGTGGCTGCGCGTCCCGAGTGCCTCGGCAATGGCATGGGCCATCGTTTCCTGTTGCGGCCGGTGCTCGAAATCAGGCCACATGGTACGTGCCTTCAAGAACAATTGCTCGATATGCGTTGCGTGGGGCTCCATAATTATTCAAAATACGGAATAGGGGGCTCCCGTTCCACTGCCGCTTGTACAAGACGCCCTTTGTCCCGCCCACGATAGCAGGCGCAGCGGTTATGCTTCCGTGCGGGATCTCTCCTCTATCTTTTTGTTTTCGATTTTCCTATAATGCCTTCATGCGCGGACGTCCATGTGTTCTTTTCCTGCTCTTCCTCCTCTACTTCCCGTTGACCTCGAGCGCCCAGTCTGACACCGTGTCGCTGATGCGGACGGCCGGGCAGGACGGGCTCACGATACTCCATGCTGCCGGGTTTGTGTTTACCGGTCCGACGCGATGGGAAGGGCCGGACTGGCTGAAACTTGGCGGCACGGTGGTGGCCACGGGCGGGGCTGCACTGCTGGACGATGAATGGCTCGATCTGATGGATCGGAACAGGAACAGCCTGAACGACCGGCTGGCAGATGTGACCGTGCTCTACGGCGATGCCGCGGGAATTGTGGTATTCGCGGGTGGCTTCTACGCTACAGGACTCCTCGCGCATAACACCTGGTTGCGGGAGACCGGCCTGCTGGTGGGGACTTCCGTGCTGCTCTCCGGCGCGGTCTCGACCATCATGAAGACAGTGGTCGGCCGGGCAAGGCCCTACATGGAGCTTGGCAACCACCGGTTCAAACCGTTCACCTTCACAGACGAAGATTATCTTTCATTTCCGTCCGGCCATACCGTTGTGGCGTTTTCCATCTCAACGGTTCTGGCACGGCGGATCGGCAATCCCTGGGCTACGGCCGGCTTGTATGCACTTGCCACGGGGACGGCACTTTCGAGGACCTACACGCGCAACCACTGGTTGTCCGATGTCGTGTGCGGCGGCATCATCTCCACACTCATCTCTGACTCGATCGTGTCGTGGTACGAGCGCGGGGAGGAAACATCGCCGCGCCTGGGCTTGAACATTGAACCGAGACCGGGGGGAATTGCCGTCATTCTTTTCTTCTAGCCGTTGACTTTCCAGAAGGAAAGCCAATATTCATAAAACACAAAAGGATCAAGCCGATGAACACCATCACGCGAACGCTCCTTACCTTGTCGTTTCTGTTCGTGCTGGGTGGAGTTGCCCCTCTTGTTGCACAAGAAGATTCCACCGCCGCCAATGCCGTTCTTGGCGAATGGCTGACGGGGGAAGGAACGTCGAAGATCCTGATTTATAAGGATGACAACGGGTTTTGCGGCAAGATCTCCTGGCTGAAGGAGCCGGAAAGGGACGGGAAGCCGCGCGTTGATGAAAAAAATCCGGAAGAACGGCTGAGAAATCAACCTCTTCTGGGAATGACCATCATGAGGGGATTCACCTTCGACGGAGAGGATACGTGGAAAGGAGGAAAGATCTACGATCCCAAGAGCGGCAACGACTACAGCGGGAAGATAACCCTGGCAAATCCTAAAACCCTGGAGTTGCGAGGCTATATTCTCATTCCTCTTCTTGGAAGAACGGAAACGTGGACGAGGGAGTAGCGAAGTGTCAATGTTTCGGGAGCGTGACGTGCCCGGTCACCCACGTGGTAAGCGTGTCCAGAAATCCCGGCGCGAACTCCTTCTTCAGTGTGCTGTATTCGGACGGATACCCTGTGACAGCTGCCTGAAAGAGGTGGTTTGTTCCGGGAAGCATGCGGACAGTGACATCGTTGTTTCCCCCCGCTCGCAGGGCAGATTCCAGCGGTTTCATGGCGACGGCGGGGGGCACCTGCATATCAAGAGCGCCAAACAGCGCAAGCACAGGGCATTGAATCCGCCGGAGCGTTGACGCCGGATCGTACGAGACAAAGTACGCGAACCAGGGGCTCCGCGCCGTGCGAAGTTTCGCGTCGGTCGTGGAGGCCACGAACGATGCCGAGTCTCCCAGGGCTTCTCGCCGTTCGGGAGACATCTCTCCCATGCTTCTGCCGATCTGTTCGCTCATTGTGGCGTGGATCTCTTCCCATCCCCTGCCGTTTCGGACTGCATCGTAGATCCGGTGTTGCAGCGCAACGGCGTCCGCGATCACATTCTCCCCTATTCCGCCTGCCCGCGCGAGCGTGACCAACTGCCAGAGAATGAGCGTGTCACCGGGCACTCCGGGTCCTGCCAGCAAGACAAGAAAAGCAACATCGCGTGAACGATCAGCGGCAATGGGGGCAGCAATCGCTCCTTCGCTGTGGCCGCATAACCCGATCTGGCCTGGATCGATATCCTTCCTGGTTCGCAGGTATTGGACTCCTGACAGCGCGTCCTGCGCGAAATCCTCCGTGGTTGATTCGGCCATGCTTCCGGTTGAGCCGCCGACGCCCCGGTCGTCATAACGCAAAACTGCCACCCCGCGGCGGGTGAGCGCGTCGGCGATCAATTTGAACGGTTTGAAACCCAAAATCTCCTCATCGCGGTTCTGTGGCCCGCTCCCGGTGATCATGACGACGGCGGGATACTTCCCCCGGGTGGGAGGAAGGGTGAGTGTACCGGCAAGCGTTACAGGCCCGTTGCTGAATTTCACTTCTTCCTGCTTGTAGGGCACCGGTTCTTCGGCCGCGCCGTTTGCCTTCCCTTCCGTGCGTGGACGAAGGTAGAACGTTCCACCCTGACCGGCCTGCACAAAGATCCCGGTAATGGAGTCCGCCGAAAGTTTTCCTTCAAACGCCGCGAGCCCGGGACCCGCCCGCAGCTCGAAGTGGACCCGGGGAAGCTGATGAATGACGTTGGTCAGCGGAAGCCCCGATGCGGACTGCTGGGGGATGTCGATGGTTGCCGCGGGCGTATCGTTGGGGGCTTGGAATGTCACGGCAATTTTCAGTTCGATTCCCGAAATCCGGATTGCCCCGTCCCAGGTCGTTCCCGTGAGCGTGGTCTGGGCATCAAGCGTGGCGACGGTGAAGAGAATCAGCAGCGAACTCAGCAGTACTTTCATGGATGTTCCTGAGATATGAAATTGCGACGCACCTTAAAGATCACTACCCGGGGGATCTCCTTCCCGTTGAACAGCACGATGATACGTGTTCAGCCGGCCACTGCGCGCCGAAAGGAGCGTGACGGCAAAGAGAAAGACCATGAACACCATAAAGGAAAAGTGAGATGGGATCTGCTCGGGCAGGGAGCTATAGAAGTACCCCGAGAGTGCGGCGCTCGCGGCAATCGACAGCAACGCAATTGCATCATGTATTCCACCGTACCTGTTTCACTCCACTGGCTCGATCATCTCTTTATCCCGCAATGGTCACGCCGATCAGTCTTCCCACGCCAAAAGTCACGGCCGCGGCGGCGAGGCCGAACACCACCTGGCGCATTCCGGAGGAAAAAACGGAGCGGCCGGTGAAGAGCGTGATGGCCGCGCCTATGACGAACAGGCCGACCGAGCTGAACAGGGCGCTGACCACAATGGCATGGCTTCCCTCCAGGAAGGTGAAAGGGATGACCGGAAAAACGGCGCCGAGAGCGAACAAAAGGAAGGAGGTAATCGCCGCCTCCCAGGCGGAGCCTCCGAGCTCTTTGGGATCAAGCCCCAGCTCATCGCGCACCAACGTGTCAAGTGCGGTTTCTTTGTTACTCATGATCTGTTTGGCGATGTGGCGAGCTTCCGTCTCCTCGAGTCCCCGCGCCTGATAGATGAGGCTGAGTTCTTCGATCTCTTCATCGGGCATCGTCTCGATCTCTTCTTTTTCCGTGGCGATCTGCTTCTGATACAGCTCGCGCGAGCTTTGCACGGAAACCCACTCACCCAGCGCCATGGAGATTGCGCCGGCAAGCATGCCTGCAAGCCCGGTCAACAGAATACTCGTACTGGAAAGGGCTGCCCCGGCCACACCCATGACCAGGCTCAGGTTGGAAACAAGCCCGTCCTCCGCACCGAGGACCGCCGCGCGCAAGGCGTTTCCTCCTGCCGTGCGGTGGCGCCCCTCGATCTGGGCCAGGGCGCTTCCTTCGACCCCTCCGCGCGTGGAGCGCCCAAGCTGACGGAGTACCTGGGCATGCGACCGTTCCACCTTCGCCATCTTTCCTTCCCCAGAGTCCTTTCCGTAGTCGCGGGAGTCAATATCCTCCATTGAGGCGACCGTCGGCAGCACCATGTCGATGCCGAACCGTTGTGCCATCCAGCCCAGCAGCCGCGTGCGCCAGGAGGTCCGGAACTTCGGCAATGTCCCGCCGGCATCCCTGATCTTCTTCGCCCAGAGGTCCGCGTGTTGCTGTTCAACCTGTGCAAGGTGCCTGTAGATGCCGGCAATCCTCGGATTCGATTCCTGCTCCGCAAGCAATCCGTACAGGGTGACGCTGTTCAGTTCGTCGTCCCAGCTTACGAGATACCGCCTGATGTCCTGTTTGGTGGCCATGGGAGTCCCAGTTGTCTCATTTCAAACATGGTGTCAATGCACAAGGTACACAATGGCTTCAGAATTCACAAGAAGAGGGAACCAAAAGGCCAGGCTCCAGCCTAGCCTGGCTTCGGGCAGATCGCTCCCCCCACAGGCCCCCCTCTTGATATTGGCCGTTTTCCAAATTATCTTCCGTGAGAGCCGTCCCGCTTTTGCCATTCTCTCGTGTACTCGCCAGGAGCCCCAGCAATGTACACTCAGTCTTGCGGGAGCAGCCATTGTCTCCGCACTGTTTCTCTCATCTTCTTTGCAGCCATCGGCATCGCCACCAGCCGCGCGCAGCAGACTATTGAGGAAAGAATCTCCGCCCTCATCAGCCAGATGACCACGGAGGAGAAGATCAAACAGGTTCACCAGCAGGGAAGCTTCAATACAGAAGACAATACCCGCCTGAATATTCCCGGTTTCGTCATGGCAGACGGCCCGCATGGCGTGCGTGACGGAAATGCGACGTCCTTCCCGGTCGGCATCGGCATGGCTTCCTCCTGGGATGTGGAGCTAGCCGGGCGCATCGGCGTTGCGATGGGGAAAGAATTCCGGGGGAAAGGAAAACACCAGGGGCTGGGCCCTTGCCTCGATCTCGACCGCGACCCGAGGAACGGCAGAAGCCCCGAGACCGGCGGCGAAGATCCATATCTCTGCGCGCAGATCACTACTGCCGTGGTCAAGGGCATGCAAACCACGCCGACGATTGCTACGATCAAACATTACAACGGCAATAGCAGAGAAAACGGTCGCATGACCAACAACGTGGTTGTCAGCAAGCGCCTGCTGATGGAGCACTACGGCCTCGCCTTCCGCACCGCCGTGCAGCAAGGGGGAGCCTTTAGTGTGATGAATGCCTATAACCTGATCAACGGCCAGAAGTGTGCTGAGAATCCGACCCTCCTGACCACGATCCTGAAGAACTGGTGGGGATTCCCATGCTATGTCGTCTCCGATTGGGGCTCCATCTGGAGCAGCGAACTGGCCATCGAGGCGGGGTGCGACATTTGCATGGGATCAGACAACTACAAAAATGATCTCCCCAGCCTCGTGGATGGCGGGCAGGTTTCCCTGGCTGTCCTGGATGCGGCCGTACGGCGCATCCTCAGAACAAAGTTCCTTTCCGGCATGATGGACTCCTACTATCCCCCCGGCAATCCTGCCGACGTCAACTGCAAAGAACACCAGGATCTCTGCCTCGAGGCTGGAAAGAAATCCCTGGTTCTGCTCAAGAATGAAGGGAACGTCCTTCCGCTATCAAAGGGTGTCACGAAGGTTGCAGTCATCGGACCGAACGCCGCCGTTTGCCGGGTCGACGCCAGGGGAAGCAGCTATGTTTCCCCGTTCTACAGCATCAGTCCCCAGGCGGGGATCGTGGCAAAGATCGGAACCTCCGCAGTCGCGTACGCAAAAGGGTGCGACGTCAACAGCGCTGACACAAGCGGGTTTGCTCAGGCTGCCACGGCCGCCGCAGGCGCGGATGCAGTCGTCTTCTGCGGCGGACTTGACGAGAATCAGGAGGGAGAAGGAGCAGACAGGGCCACCGGATCGATTGACCTCCCGGGTAAGCAACTCGACCTCATCAATCGGCTGGCATCGGTAAATCCGAACCTCATCGTTGTGCTCTACAGCGGCGGGGTTTGCGGCATCGACCGGTCCGTCAACAATATCAAAGGGCTCATTCAAGCGTTCTACCCGGGGCAGGAAAGCGGCAACGCCCTGGCCGATGTGCTCTTCGGCGACGATAACCCCGGGGGAAAACTTCCGGTGACATGGCCGAAAACGGACGCACAGCTTCCGGCCTGGAACGACGACTTCAACGACGACGACGGATGCGGCTATCGGTGGTTCGATAAGCAAAGGATCGTGCCGCAGTTTCCCTTTGGGTTCGGGCTCAGCTATACAACGTTCGCGTACAGTAACCTTACGGTCAGCCCATCAACGGTTTTGCCCGGAGAGCCGGTCAACGTCAGCGTCGATGTAACGAATACCGGCTTGATGGATGGGGACGAGATCGTGGAACTTTATCTCACCGACGTGCAACCCAGCGTGCAGATGCCTGACAAACAGCTGAAGGGATTCAAGCGGGTTCACCTGGCCGTTGGGCAAACGGCAACGGTCACACTCACACTCACTGCCGATGAACTCTATTACTTCAGCGAAGCGTATGGCGACTTCGAAATTGATCCGGGGGAATTCAGAGTGAAAGTCGGCGGATCATCGGACAATCTTCCGCTGGAGGCCTCCTTTCAGGTAATCGACGGGGTGCGGAAGCCGGACCTGCTGATCACCAACATCCTCTCCGTGCCCCGCTACCCGGTGAAAGGGGACAGTGTTCTCTTTCTCGCTTTGGTGAAGAATCAGGGTTCAAAACCTCTTCCAGGCGGCGCGCCCATCAGGGTATCATTCCTGGTGAACGGGAATGACGTGTCATGGGCCGATACGACCACGACTCAGGTTCTGCCGGGCGGGATGGTTCTGGTATGCGCAAACAAGGGTCCTTCCATGGCCAACATCTGGAAAGCGGATACGATGGGCACGTTCGCGATTCAGGCGGTGGTCGATCCATCCAACAGCATCGACGAATGTGTTGAGGGGAACAATACCGCTACCACATCCCTGGAAGTCATCCCCAGGCCGGCGCAGAACCTGGCGCTCCACCGCCCCGTGACGGTCTCGTCTGTCGAAGGAACCGGGCTGGAAGGGGACAAGGCGGTGGATGGAAACAGCGGGAGCCGCTGGTCGTCAGCGTTCAGCGATCCCCAATGGATCACCATTGATCTCGGTGCGGAATACAACATTGATCGCGTGATCCTGCGGTGGGAATCTGCCTACGGAAAGAATTACACGATCCAGGTCTCGGACAACAACACAGTCTGGACCACCGTGGCAGCACAGCCGAACAGCGACGGAGGAAACGATACGCTTCTCGTTAGCAGAACCGGCAGGTATGTCAGGATGTACGGTACCACGAGGGCAACACAATGGGGATATTCGCTGTATGAGTTCGAGGTGTATGGATCGATCGTGACAGGAATTGAAGAAGAACTGGACGCTTCTCTTCCAAAAAGTTGTGCACTGTTTGAGAATTATCCGAATCCGTTCAATCCGACAACAAGTGTTAGGTTTCGGGTGTCAGGTGTCAGTGATGTGAAAATCACTGTGTTTGATTTGCTGGGGAGGGAAGTCGCGGTATTAGTCAACGAGAGAAAGACCCCGGGAACATATCAGGTCAACTTCGACGGAACAGGGCTGGCCAGTGGTGTCTATATGTATCGCATGAGTGCGGGGTCATTCACGCAGACGAAGCGGATGATCTTGATAAGGTGAAGAAAACAGAAGCAAGAGGCAAGAGGTCAGAAACCAGTAGTCAGAGGCAGAGCCTTTGGGCAACTCACCTGCCCTCCGGTCCCGCCGTGGGCGGGACCGGAGGGGAGTGGGTGAGTTCCCGTTACCCGATTGCCTTCCGCACGATCGGCAGCTGTCCGGCGGAGCCGAGTTTTTCAGATTTGTGCACGATGAACTTCGCGTACTCCGCCACGAAGACCGTGCCCGGTTTGCGGAAATCGAACTCCTCCGGATGATCCTTGAAATACTCGCGATGGACGCGCGTCCAAACCAGCCGGCCGTCGGTGTCGATGTTCACCTTGGTCACACCGAGAGACGCCGCCTTCTTGAATCCGTTCTCATCCACGCCGCGCGCTGAAGGATTGAGCGTTCCCCCCGCCGCATTAATCTTCCGCACTTCCTCCGGCGGCACAGAGCTTGAACCATGCATCACCAGCGGCACGCCAGGCATCAGCTTCTGAATTGCCTCAATGCGCTCGTAGTGCAGTCCTTGCGCCCCTGTGAATTTGTACGCACCATGGCTGGTGCCGATTGCTACCGCAAGGCTGTCGGCTCCCGACTGCTTCACGAAGGCAGCCGCTTCATCAGGATCGGTCAACATCGCATGCTTCTCGTCGACCTTGATATCCTCTTCCACGCCGCCAAGCATTCCGAGCTCCGCCTCTACCGAGATCTTTTTGGCATGTGCGCGTTCCACGACCCGCTTCGTTGTCGCAACGTTTCCGGCGAACGGTTCGTGCGATGCATCGATCATCACCGAGGAATAGAATCCCGAGTCGATGCAATCATAGCAAGTGGCCTCGTCGCCGTGGTCGAGATGGACGGCGAAAATCACCTGCGGGAACATCTTTTCCGCGGCCCGGATGATGGCTTCGATCATCGGAATGCCGGCATATTTGCGGGCGCCTTTCGAGATCTGTACGATGAACGGCGCTTCCCCATCGGTATGCCCCTTGAACAGCCCGAGCGCCTGTTCCATATTGTTGATGTTATATGCGCCAACAGCATACTTCCCGTATGCATGCTTATATAATTGAGAGGTTGTGACGATCATGGCTTCCTTTCGTAGTTGTGTGTTATGGTGAAACATTCCTAATTCAAGGTTCCCAACGCCGAACGCATGAATGGGAGTTGGGAACGTTGAATTAGGAACAGCCCGGGTTAATCTTCTGTATTCACCACCATCATATCCAGCAGATTCTCCGGCAGCCCCGCAATGAAGCGGGAAGGTTTTGAGAGAATCATACCGGACTCGCGGTCGTAGATATTGATGGGATACGTAATAAACAGATGGTCGCGCGCCCGCGTGCAGGCGACATACATGAGGCGGCGCTCCTCTTCCATCGACTCTTCGCTCATGGCCGCCCGTGTATTCGGAAACCGGCCATCCAGTGCGTAGATCACAAAAACGCTGTTCCACTCCAGGCCTTTGGCGCTGTGAATCGTGGAAAGCACCAGCTTCTCGTCGTCCGTCCCCGGAGCCGTAATATCCACGACGCTTTCGCCCGAAGGCTCGAGAGCAAGGTCCGCCAGCAGCGACCCGAGCGAGCGGTACCGCTCCGTGATCTGCTGGAACATTTCCAGGTCTTTCTTGCGCTTGTTATAATCGTCATAGCGCCTGGAGAAAATCGGTTCGTAGTAGTTCAGCAACTGCTGCACCTTATCGGCCGGCATGATGTGGTCCGGCCGTACAGACTTCAGCGCCTCGAAGAGCTGCCGGAGCTTGTCCGGATACGCGTTGTAGTCTGCCCAGAACACCGGGAGCGTATTGTTGGTCCCCGCATTCTCCGGCGTCACCCGGCTTGCCAGGATATCGTCCAGCACCTTTTCCGCCGTGCGGGGACCGACGCCATCCACGAGAAGCAGGATCCTGTTCCACGCCACCGCATCGCGCGGGTTTTCGAGCACACGCAGATAGGCCACAAGATCCTTGATGTGTGCCGTCTCAATGAATTTGAACCCGCCATACTTCACGAACGGGATGTTGGCCTTGTTGAGCTCGATCTCCAGGTCGAAGGAGAGATAGCCTGACCGGAAGAGCACCGCGATGTCATCCAGCCTGATGCCCTGCTCGCGCAGTTCAAGCACCCGCTGCACCACGAATTTGGACTGGAGGTTCTCGCTCTCGGCAACGACAATGCTCGGCATTTCCCCGCCGGGGCGGTGCGTGTAGAGCTCTTTTGAATACTTGTGGCGGATCATTGACGTGAGCGTGCTTTCCCTTTTTGTATTCCCCAATTGAAACGCTTCTCCTCAGGACCCATCCTTGTGATAAATCCCGAGTGAAAGCGTTTCTCTGGAGTTCTCAACTATTCGTTCTTACCGCTTCCGCCAAACTCCTGATATACCCCGGCGATGTCCCGCAGCATCCCCCGATGATTGAGGCGCCTTCCTGTTGCCACCGCAGCGCAAAGCTACTGTACTCCGTTTCGCTTACATCGCACACCAATACTTTTCCATGTTCATCCCCCGGCCGCCCCACGTTGGCGTAGAGGCCGAACGGAAGGGAGGAGGAGGCAACGAGCTTGGCAAGAGCTTTGTCGATCACCCGCGGAGAGACGCAGTTGACGGACAGTGCAGTCGGGCCGAATGGCAGCACCGCCGCGACCGCGTCAGGCAGCGGCTCTCCTCCGTACAAATTCCCGCTGTCGTTGCAGAGAAAGCTGACCACCACTTCTTTCCCCGTTGCGGCAGCGGCGCCGCAGGCGGCGGCGGCTTCGCGAATGGTGCCCATGGTTTCCAGAAGCAGGAAATCTGCTCCTCCATCGGCCAAACGTCCGGCCAGTTCTGCATGCTCTTCTTCCAGGTCACGTTGCGACGGCGCAAGCTCCGGCCGGTAGCAATCCTCCAGAGGCGCCAGGGAGCCGGCAACGAGGATCTCCCTGTCCGGAAACGCTTCCCGCGCCTGCCGGGCAAGAGCCAGAGCGGTTTCGGTGAGCCGGTGTGAGCGGTCGGGGAGCCCTGTCCGCCGGAGCGTTCGCCGCGTTGTCCTGAACGTGTTTGCCGTGATAATATCTGCTCCCGCGCGGATGTACTCTTCATGGATCTGCCGCACAAGCGCCGGCGAAAGGACGAGCGCCTCTGCCGACCAGAGAGGGAGCTCGGTGTCCACGCCCCGGCGCTGAAGTTCTGTCCCCATCGCGCCATCCAGTATCAACGGCCGCTTTTTGGCAAGCAGGGATGCAAGGGGAGTCTTGTTCACTCGCGGGCCCTCCTCAATATTTCGTTGGTCAAATCCAGGATCGGCTGGGTGCTCCGGTAGTTCTCCTCCAGCTTGACGATTCGGCATCCCGGGAACTGCTCCGGAAAGTCAAGGATGTTCCTGATCGTTGCGCCGCGAAAGGAATAGATCGATTGCGCGTCGTCCCCCACCACCATGACGTTTCCATGCTTCTGCGCGAGCAGCCGGACAATCTCCGCCTGCATGTGATTGGTGTCCTGGTATTCATCCACCATAATATACTTGTAGCGGTCCGAAAGGGCGAGCCGCACCTGGTCAAAATCGCGCAGAAGTTTCCGGAGATACACCAGCAGATCGTCGTAGTCCATCAAATTGTGATACGCCTTGTACTGTTCGTAGGCCATCTGCAGCCGCAGGATGTCCTCCAGGTAGTCCTCGTAGTGCGGATACTCGGTTTTCAGCACGTCCTTGACCGGCATGAGTGTGTTGACCGCCTTGGAGAAAATATCGAACAACGTCTGCTTGCGTGGAAACCGCCGCGCACGGGTATCAAATTTCAGCTGCGTGCGGAGCA
Organism: uncultured Bacteroidota bacterium; assembly: GCA_963809695.1. Classification (GTDB taxonomy): domain Bacteria; phylum Bacteroidota; class Ignavibacteria; order UBA10030; family UBA6906; genus JAGDMJ01. Next base: position 88,236 of record CAWEKI010000006.1, on the reverse strand, counting down.
GGTTGACGACATCCTCGGCGTCTCCCTGATCGAGAATCGTGAAGGAAGACTCGAACTTGAGCAGGGGCGCGTAGCGCCGCAGGACGGCGTTGGCGAAGGAGTGGAAGGTCCCTCCGGCGACCTTTTCGCACCGGGCATCCAAGAGGATCGCGGCGCGGCGAAGCATTTCCTGTGCGGCCCGGCGGGTGAAGGTCAAGAGGAGAATCGACTCCGGGTTCACGCCGAGCTCCACCAGGTATGCGACGCGGTAGGTGATGGTGCGTGTCTTCCCGGTGCCCGCTCCCGCGATGATCAGGTGGGGGCCGTTGACGGAAGAGGCCGCCTCATACTGTGCCGCGTTCAGCTCGCCTTTGTAGTCAATGAGGAAGCGCTGCCGGGTTTCTGCCGTCAGCTCTTCTTTGAAGATCGATTTCTTGAGTGTGTACTTTTTCAGAGTTTCTCCACCGGATAGTGATCGAGGATGTCGAGGATTGCCTCAATGGTTTTTGGGGAATTCCCTTCTGCCCTGTTGTTCACGTAAGCGTACAGCGTCTTCCCTTCGGCCACGCAACGCCGGACAGCATCTGCGAGGCCGGTGCGCAGATCCGGGTTCTCCTCCTGGATTCGCTCATACGGCTGGAAGAGCTCGACCGCCTCTTCATAGGTTCGTCCGGGCTTCAGGAGCGCGCGCGCGACGGAGAATTTTCCCGTCAGCACGCCCGCAAGCTGGATCTGGTCCACGATGGGGGGCATCCGGGTCCAGTTGTTCAAGACGTGCGCCACGCCGTGGGAGTGAAGCATGTCCAGGTAATCCTTCGTGAGGAATTCCCTGTTCCTGAGCTCCACCGCATACTCGTACTCGTTCGGCAGCCGGGAGAGGAACTTGTCCAACATCGCCACATACTTCTCATAGTTCACGCCGGAGTTCGGGTAGAAGGTGGAAAATTCGAAGATGATCGCCCCCCGCTTCTTCCTGAGCGCCTCGATGGGTTTCAGGAAGGAATCCTCAAACAACGCGAGATTCAGAAAGTCCGGGTTCTCCGTGCCGGCAAGACTGCCGTAGCGCTTGATGTTCGGGTAGCGCCTGATCGTGATGCGGTCGGTGACCTTGAGCGAGAGCCTGAAACCGTCGGTGGTCTGATCATGAATGGCTCGCATTTTCTCCGCGTCGGGAAAATCATAGAGCGCGAAGTCGGCGCAGACGGTCGGGAAGATCTCCGAATATTCCGCAAGGCATTCCTGATCGAAGATCCGTTTGGACGGGTATGCCGTGGTGTAAACCATCCCCTTCCATCCGGGGTACTTCCAGGAGGAGGTACCGAAGTAGACGCGGTGGCTGGCCCAACGCTTCAGGCGCTCGCCGTTCTTTTCCACATACTCGGATATGACCGGCCCGGGACGGGGTGTTGCCCGCGTGCCGGCCGGCTGCTGCGGAGTGCGTTCTTCCTCCCCGAAGAGAGGAAGGGTGCCTGAGTCAGGTTTCCTTTTTGACATACTATAATATAGCAAGGATGGGGGAAAAAGAGAAAGCCCCGGTACCGGCCGGGGCTTTCACAAAGGGTGCCACCTCTTTTCACGCGCCGAAGTTCATGAAGCCGGTGAACACAGTAAAGGCCGACCAGAGGATCCAGAGCGCGAAGACAAGGACGAGCACCTTCGGAAGATCGCGCTGGAAAAGCTTGGACAGCCCGATTGCTGTCACCAGGAGGCTCCAGATGGTGAAGACATTCACCTTGGAAAGTGCCACATGGAGCTTGTTGTTGAGATCAAAGTCCTTGACGAAGACCGCAAGGCTCGGCCCCGCATGAAGCGAGTCCAATCCGATCGCCATGACGGTCGTGACAATGGATTCTGCCGCGGCGATCAGGAGCGTGAGGCCGATCACCTCCACGACCTTCATATACGGTGCCGTGGCATGCATGGCCGTTTTTCCGAGCAGCCAGTACACGAGGGCGATAAGGAGGAGCACGACCGGGATGAACACCACGACGCTCACGATGCGCATGGCGATATTCAACGGTGATGAGGGATTCGTGAAGTTCTCGATCTGTTCGCGTTGCTGCTCTGCCTGTTCGGGCGTCATCTGCCCTGACTGGACGGCTTTGTCCAGCCGCTCCTTTGTCGCTTTTTCTACCATGGCTTTGGTCTGATCGGCGAGCGAAGGGTTGCTCATGATGAGCTGTTGCATGGCGATTGCGACGACAATCATGATTGCGGCAGGAATAATCCAGTTGCTGGGGGTCTTGCCGGTCAATCGGACGTTCTCGAACAATTCGCCGGGCGATGCGAAAATGTTGACGAGTTTTTCGGTGAAAGACATCGGTTTGACCTCGGCGGCTGGCTCTGGTGGAGTGGTAACCTGTTGCTCTTCCATGGGTGGGGTCTCCTCTGGTGGTTTTGGAACGGAGTAACGTAAAAAAATCTCCGCTGAGAAGCAATGCACAGGCCGGACCAGGTACGACATTTTTGTTGTATACCCTATTGACAATACGACAAAAATGTCGTATGCTCCACTGGGGCGAGGCCTGCGGAACCCGTGCCGCCTGTAAAACGATTGCCGCAAACGGAGCATAGACACGGACAGATATACTGACTACTTAAAGGGAGCTCTTAATGACACATACCACCCGTTTTCGCGCGGCTTCCCGAGCGCAGTGCTCCGTTTGCGAGCATCGCCTCACGGTGGGAGAATTGAATGATTTCCTCAGCATGGCGGATGAATCGCTGCATAATGAGATCCTGTGCCGCGACTGCATGGAAGCGCACCTGCTCCTCTGTCGCGAGTGCTCCAGCCGGTATACGGCCGATGGGCTCTGTGAGAGCTGCGGGGGGAAAGCGTATGGCTTAGTGTCTTAATCCACAGATGAATGTGTAGCCGTTGATCCGGGTGTGCGTCGACGGTGAGCAAAAGGTTAATCCTATAACCCTAATATTATCTGTGGAAAAGACAATGAGCAATGTAGCTGAATCCTGGTCCTGGCTTGCTTCCTATGTCCGCGCATGGGAACGGCACAATATTCACTTTGGCCTGCGCTCGCCCGGGAGCGACGATGCGCGGGTGTTTCACACGGCCTGTGCGAGCATCGATGCGGACCGGCTCCCGCATCTGCCCCCCCACGGACAGGCGGAGAAATTACCGCCGGAGCTCTCTATCGCCGTTGCCGTCTCGGGCGGACCGCTGACGTATCGCTTTCCTTATGCGCATCACGACCGGACAAAGCGGGGAGAGCTCAACGGCAATTTCCTCGATCCCGGAATGGCGCAGAATGTCCTGCTCCCGGCCATTGAGGCTCTCGCTCCGCGAACGCAGCTCGTGATGCTCTGTCTCGCACCCATTTATGCCACGGAAGGCCTTTCGGTTCATACCCTTCTCGAGAAGCTCGACCGGTTTCTGTCCGGGCTTCCGCGTTCGTACCGCTATGCGGTGGGAGCGGGAAATCCGGAGGTTCTTTTTCCCGATTACTGCGCATGCCTGTGCAGCCATGGCGTTGCGCACCTGTTCGATGAAACGGCTATGCCTCCGCTGCTCGATCAAATCCAGATCCCGGGCATCCTCACCGCGGAACATGTCGTGTACCGGAACACGCCGGTGCCGTTCCCCGGGCGGAGCATGGAGGGCGAATGGGAGCTGGGCATGGTGGAGACGATCCGCCGGTGCGTTGCGGAAAAGAAAACATGCTTTCTCTATCTCGATGAACATACCGGTGCAGCTTCGCTTGAGACCGTGATGGCCATACTCAACGCCGACCTGGCGAAGCTTTCACCGATCAGAAAACAGGCGGCATAATAGATCTCCCGGGGGGACCATGACTGTCAGCTCAACCGCACTTATTCCATATGCAACGCTGGTGCAGCAGTTCAAGGCCGCGCCGCCCGGCAAGCTCTATTGTCTCCACGGCGCCGGCAGCGTCTTCCGCATGTCGCTTTCCGCGGCAGCGCATGTGCTCCTCAGCGGTGTTCCCATCACGCTGGTGGATGGGACCAACCATTTCGACGTTTACTACATCGCCGAGTTTGCGCGGAGGATGGCCTCCTCCGGCGGCCCCTCGCCGGAAGAGCTGCTGAACAACATCTTCATCTCCCGCGCCTTCACCTGCTATCAAATGGAGGCCGTCATCACCGAGCGCCTCCCGGCCTTCGTCCTGAAGAAATCCTCCCCGGTCGCCATCATCTTTGGGCTTCTTGACACGTTCTACGACGAGCAAGCGTCGCTCTCCGACGTCCGGGCCGGGGTGCGGCGCATCATCGGCGCGCTCCGCCAGCTCAAGCAGGCGAAGATCTCGGTCCTTCTCGCCTCGCTCGATATCAAGCCCGCATCCAAAGAACGCAACGCGCTCTTTCCCCAGGTCTGCAGTGTGATGGATGAGGTGTATGCGGTGGCGGAAGAAGAAGGGAAACCGAGAATTGAGAAACAAGCTATGGGAAAAGAGGCCCTTCGACTCCCCCTCGTCTCGTCCCGACAAAGGGCATCGGGACTCGCTCGGGATCGCTCAGGGTTACCTCGAACAATGTAATCCTGAGCGAGTGGCACCGCAGGCGCCACGAGTCGAAGGATAAGGAGGTTATATGGGCAGAACCGTTCCGACATTCACGATGGTCCTTCAGCAGGAGATCGACAGCTGGTCGAAATTCCGCCGGGGGCTCAGGAAGGAGGACCAGGACGCGCTTGACGAACTCTTCCGGGCGGCACACATGCAGCTTGCCGGCAGCGCCTACGCCGCCCGCCCCATCCCGTTCGAGAGCGTGGCCATGTCGATGTTGTTGGCACAACAGCGGATGATCAGGGCGCTACAAGAAGAGATCAAGAGAATTAAAAAAGAAGAATGAAGCAAGAGGTTTTGTCCCTTGCGCCTTATGGGTAGAGGGGAAACTGGGCCAACAGGAACGTTTACTATCCCTCCCCGGAGCTTCACGTGGATACCTCGCGCGTGGTTACAGCATGGTTGTTCGACCTGTATGCGTCCTCCGATGGAGTTACGCTCTGGCTGGTGGACAGGGATGGCGTCAAGCATTGCTGCTATGACCGGTTCATTCCCTCCTTCTTCATGCACGTGGACCGGGACGGCGCCGCCCGGGCGGCCATGCTGGCGGCGAATTTTCCGTTTCGCATCACCCTCGACCCCGCCGTGCAGCGAGAGATCTATTCCGATGAAGAATGGAGCGTGCTGCGTGTAGGGGTGCACAATACCGTGCGCTTTAAGGAGGTCGTCCGAACGATGGAACGGCACTTCCCCCATTTTGTCTTTTTTGATTCGGACATCTCCGTCCAGCAGCTCTATCTCTATTCGACCGGACTTTTCCCGCTCGCGTTCGGCGAATACAGCATTGACGCCAGCGGCAGGCTGACCGGATGGCACCTTGATGATGTCCGGGACGCGTTGGAGTATACCGTCCCGCCGCTGGCCACGATGACCATAAAGAACCGCCCCGACTTTGTATCTCCGAAATACCGCAAGACATTCCAGCTTGAGGTGGGGTACGACGGGCACACCTATGCCCTTGAGCACGAAGAGCCGACCGACGTGCTGCAGGCACTGAACCGGCATCTCCAGCGGTGCGATCCGGATATCATCATGACCGAATACGGAGATGCGGTGCTGCTTCCAATGCTCGCACGGCTCTCGCTGCAGGAGAATGTCCCGCTGGAGCTCAACCGGGACACACGAGCCGGCTATTTCACCACCAACGAGTCGAGCTATTTTGCCTATGGCAAGATCGTCCATAAGGACGGTGCGTTCGAGATCGCCGGGCGGTGGCACCTGGATACCGAGAACTCGTTCATGATGGGGGAGGCAAGCCTGGATGGTGTCCTGGAGATTGCACGGCTTACGCAGCTGCCGGTGCAGCACCAGGCCCGCTCCACGATCGGGTCGGCGCTCTCCTCCATGCAGCTCTCCTGGGCCTACCGGCACAACTATCTGATCCCGGCGAAGAAACGGGAGCCGGAGGAATTCAAAACCGCCGCAACGCTTCTTCTTGCCGACCGGGGAGGCCTGATCTTCCAGCCGCTGATGGGGTTCCACGAACAGGTGGCGGAGATGGATTTTGCCTCGATGTACCCGACCATCATGGTCGAGCACAACGTCTCTCCTGAAACCGTGAACTGCCGCTGCTGCCACAACGAACGAGTGCCTGAGTTGAAGTACACGATCTGCGAGCGGCGGGAGGGGATCGTCCCCGCGACATTGAGTATGGTGGTACAAAAGCGCGGCGAGTATAAGCGGCGCAAGAAGGCGCTCAAGGCAGCCGGCGATGAGCGATGGCACCTCTATGACCGGAGGCAGAATGCGCTCAAGTGGATGCTGGTGACCTGCTTCGGTTACCTGGGGTACAAGAATGCGCGCTTCGGGCGGATCGAAGCGCATGAATCGGTCAATGCCTATTCGCGCGATGCCATCCTCCGGGCAAAAGAAATCGCCGAATCGCACGGGTATCTTTTTATTCATGCCATTGTGGACTGTATGTGGCTCAAGAAGGAGGGAGCCACCGAGCAGGATTATGAAGCGCTGGCAAAAGAGGTGGCCACGGCCGTGGGGATCGATATCTCCCTCGACGGCATCTACAACTGGATTCTCTTTCCTTCCTCCAAGATGGATCCGCTCGTGCCGACCGCCAACCGGTACGTGGGATGGTACACGAACAATGAGATCAAGATCCGCGGCATCGAAGTGCGCCGGCGGGACACGCCGGTCTTCATCAAGCGGATGCAGGGAGAGATGCTGAAAATTTTTGGAGAAGGAAAGAATATCGCCGGCGTGGAGGCTTTGGTTCCCGCGGCGTTGGCAAAAGCGGCGGAATTCATTGCGGAGCTCCGGGCCGGGCGGGCGGATCCGCTTGAGCTGGTGGTGCGGCGGCACATCTCCCGCGAGGCAGATGAATACACAAACAATAACACGAGTGCCGTCGTGGCCAAAGCGCTCGAGGAGGCGGGAATCAGCCTGGCCGCCGGAGAGATGATCGAGTACATCATCCTGGATGCGACCGGAAAAAAGAAGCCCGAAAAGGCAAAACCCCTGGCGCTTTATTCTTTCGACGACGGCTATGACATCGAGAAATACACCGAGCTGGCACTGAAGGCGGTGGAGACGCTTCTACTCCCCTTCGGCTATACGGTGGAGCGGCTGGAAGAGGCCTTCAAGATCATGGGAAAGCGCCCCGAACGAAGAGCTTCGCCTGTGCTTCGGGATAGCGCGCAACAAGAGCTCTTTCTATAAGAGAAAACAAATGGAATTTCTTTGTCGGGCTCCGCGGGAGCCGCAATTGCCATTTTCCACGCGATTCTCAAACAAAAAAAACGATGTGCGCTGTCCGTTTTTCCTTGATATTGCAGATTCCCCTGCGTAGTATCGAGACCAAGTATCGGCGCTACGCAATCACTGTTCATTCACATATGCAAGGAGCAACACCATGAACTACCGACTGATGCTGTGCGGAGCGGCATGTGCGGCTGCGTTACTGGTTCTGCCTCTGCAAGGGAAGTCCCAGGAGAAGGCCCAAAAGGAGACCCCTACGATGCAAGGCACTGAGATGGATGCAATGATGAAAAAGTGGATGGAAGCGGCGACACCCGGTGAGCCGCATAAGAAACTGAACGACATGGTGGGGACCTGGCAGACTACGATGCGCTCATGGATGAATGGCACGGACGGAGAGCCCACCGTCTCTAAGGGTTCGTCCGAAGTCAAGTGGGTTCTGGGCGGCCGATTCCTGCAACAGGATGCGAAGGGAGAGATGATGGGAATGCCATTTAATGGCATTGGCTTCACCGGCTACGACAATATCAACAAGAAGTACGTAGGTTTCTGGATCGATAACTCAAGCACAGGAATATATCCCTCGGAGGGCACGCTCGATAAAGAGGGAAAGGTGCTCACCATGATCGGTAAAATGGATGATGTGACCACGGGAGAGCATGATAAGACTATAAAATATGTGTATCGGTTCATCAACAAAGACAAACACGTTTTTGAGATGCATGACCTTTCGTTGCCCGAAGGAAAGACCCGTGTCGGCGAGATCGAGTACATACGAGCGAAATGATTGATGCCCACCATGGCGCGGGCGGGAGCACTGAATAGCCCGCGCCATAAATCAACGAACGACTGTAGAACAATTGGAAGGAACCTTCATGGTCACAACCGGAGCAGAAGGGGCGGCAGCAGCGGCAGCCATAGCAAAGGCAGTCAAAGCGTCAGGAGCTATCGTACGCGTGGAACCCCAGGATTTCATGGCCATTCTCAGCAGAAGCCAGGCGCCGCTTGTCGTTACAGCGCCCGGAGGACTCTTCTCGGCGAAGTATCACTACCTGACCAGCTATAAAGGGCTCGCGTTTTTTACCAAGAGTTCGGAGCCGCTCATGCTGGGTGGAAATGTGGAGCTGGTACAGGCGGGAAAGATTTGGATACCGGGCTAGGCATTCAAAACACTGCTTATTCCCAATTCCTGGGTTCCACGATCAAGGTTCACGGTTCTCTCGTTAGCTGTTCGAATACGTAACGCACGAACGCATGAACAGCTAACCTATGAACGATGAACCCAGGAATTGGGAACATCAACTTGCAAAACAGCCTTCCTCGGAAAAAACAGGGAGAGGACTTTATGACCACACGAGCCATTGCTTCCGAAATTCGCTCATTCTGTTCGGCCCATGCAGACTCCAGGCAGGTTGCCCGCTATGCGCGCTTCTTCCGTGAAGGGTATGACGCGTTCGGCGTGCCGCAAGAATCCTTCGACAAACAACGGGATATCTGGCTGGAAAAATACCGGGACGCTATGGGGCTCGCCGGCTTCCTGGCTCTCGGCGACATCCTGGTCAAAACCGGAAAGTATGAAGAAGCCTCGTACGCAATCTCCTTCATTATCCCGTTTAAGAAGGAGTGGACAAAGGAAACGTTTCAGCGGGTTGGATGCTGGTTGGAGCAGGGGATATGCAACTGGGCGCATAGCGACTTCCTCTGCGGAGAAGTGCTCAACCCTTGCCTGGGGCAGAAGATCGTAGCCGTTTCGGCCATGAAGGACTGGCGAAAGTCGGAATCCAAGTGGAAGCGCCGCGCAGTGCCTGTGGCGCTCCTGGCCTTCGCCAAAATGCCGGCGAAGATCTCTCCCCTTCTGAGATTCATCCGCCCGATGATGCTCGATAAGGAGCGCGTGGTGCACCAGGGGCTCGGCTGGTTCCTGCGCGAAGCGTGGAAAATCAATCCGCAGGTTGTCGAGCCGTTCCTGCTGGGGTGGAAAGACAACGCGCCCCGGCTCATCTTCCAATACGCAACCGAGAAAATGACCCCGAGGCAGAAGGCGAGATTTAGGGCGAAAAAGCATTGAGACTGGAGAATCGGCAGGGAATCCTAAACCCCATTTTCGATTCTCGATCTTCCATTCTCCATCGTCAATCTCTATGTTCCCGCTGCCCGGTGCGCTTTCTTTTTCAACCTGAGAAAGAGAGTGGAGTGCCCGCGGCTCTCATCAAATTCAAAGAGCCCGATCGCTTTGAGCAGGTCGCTCAGCTTACTGTAGCCGTAGTTGACCGGTGAGAACGACGAGTTGTTGGAGATATAGTTGCCCACCTTCCCGAGGTTTGCCCAGCCATCGTCGTTGGCCGAAAGCTCGACAGCTCTGCTGAGGAGCTGCACGAGATCGTTGTGGCTGCGCAGTTCCTTTTCGGGCAGCCTCCGGCGCCGCGGCTTCGGCTCGGTCTGTCCTTTTTCTTCCTCCGCGTCCTCGAGGTTTTCCGTGAAGATGAATTGCGAGCAGGCATTCACAAAAGGCATGGGGGTCTTCTTTTCCCCGAAGCCGTATACCTTGATGCCGTTGGAAAGGATGCGCATGACCAGCGGCGTGAAATCGCTGTCGCTTGTGACCAGAGCGAAACCGTCGACCCGTTGGCTGAACATGATGTCCATGGCGTCGATGATCATGGCAGCGTCGGTGGCGTTCTTGCCTGACGTGTACTGAAACTGTTGGATCGGGACGATCGCGTGCGGGTGCAGCTTCTCTTCCCATCCCCGCAGATTCTGGTTCTTCCAGTTGCCGTACGCCCGCCGGATCGTTATGACCCCGAATTTCGCCAGCTCGCTCAATATTCCTTCGATTGCCGCTGCGCTGGCGTTGTCGCAATCGATGAGCAACGCAAGTCGATTCTCGCCTTCCATGTGTGCCCTTCCGAGGTTTCTGTTACCTCAAGTTAGGCAGAGACGCCTTGAGAAGCAATATTATTCAGCCAGGGCTAGCAATCTGCGGTTTACCACTAGAACCTAACACTCAGCACCAAGACTACTGTTCGTTGCTACCGTACATCATAGCGCAAAAACGCCACCATTGCTCCCGCCAGTGCCAGCACCGTATACACCGCCAGCAGCCCCGCATCTACCGCCGTCGGTACCACCGCCTCTGCAAACGTCCGCACCGGCGGAGCGAAGTGCGGGAGCTCACTCGCATCAATGGTTCCTTTCTCCCGCGGAGCGCTGAATGAGAATCCCTTGTCGCTGTCCACGGTGATCCTGATACCCCCCGCGTTGCCCGATTCCTTTGCCTTTTTTGCCGCGAACGCATTGAAGACCGTGCGGTACCCCTGTATAGCATCCTCATAGCGGTTTTTCAGCCCGATGTCCGTCCCGGCAAGATTCATTACGGCAAGCTGGTAGGCAGACGCCGGAGAGAACCGTGCGAATATGAGACCTGCGCGCTCCTGTTCCGCCTTCCGGTTGCGGAGGTCCTCATTGAGCTTCAACCCGTATGCCTCGATGTTCTTCTGGATCTCCTTCCGCGCCGCGTCGTCCTCTTCCATCCAATCAGCCAGGTGCTCGTCCCGGTATGCCTCCCGTTCGCTCTTGCTCATCCCTTGCGTAGGATCGTTCCGCTCCTTCCATCTCCGGGTCATGTCTGCCATGTGCTGTTCCCACTGTTGCTTCTCATAGGCATCCCGTTGTCCCTCGGTTTCGGCAACGCTTGGGACTCTTACCATCTGCCCCGCAACCATTACTCCTGCCCGTGGCACGATGAGTACCGCCGCGATCCATGTCACGAGCGAGATCAGAAACGACACGCTCGACCTCCGGGTAAGGGTCGAGAAAAGAAGTCCGAACGACAGCACGCAGGTAAAGAAGAGCAAGGACATTCCCAGAAGCACGCCCAGCTTCAGCCAGTGCGAAGTCTCCAGCGGCACGCCCGCCAGCATGACAAAAAGGATGCTGAGCAGGACGGGGATGGTGAGCGGTCCCACCAGCCCGAGCCATGAGCCCACGAACTTGGCCGCAAGGTACTGCACCCTGGGAATGGGATTGGAGAACGTAAGCTGGAGGGTGCCATGCTCCCTCTCTCCGTTGATGGCGTCATAGGAAAACAGGATCGCAAAGAGCGAGAGGACGATCTGCACGATGAAGGCGAAATCCACCGACCGGAAGACGGCAAAGATCGGGTCGTCCGAATAGGGACTGTTCTGAAGCTTCGCGGGCGCGAACGCGTTAACCCGGGAGAGCCGGCCGATGTCATTGTTCGTGCCGGTCACGAAGACCTGCATGACATCCGGGCGTCGCAACGCCTCGCCATTCGCTCCCATCCAGGACGACTGCTCACGCAACTCCTGGTTCACAAGGTGCCGGGCTGTTTCATATTGCCTCACAGCGGCATTGTATTCCCCAACACCGATGAACACGCTCAACAGCATGAGCCCGGCACAGACGGCAAATGTTGCAGGGAATTTCGGACTGAGAAGGATTGCTTTCAGTTCCTTCCGCACCATGATACTGAACATATGAACGCTCCTATTGAATTACTTCTGCAACAGTCAAAGCTACCGTACATCGTACCGGAGGAACGCCATGTATGCCAGGGCAAACAAAAGGATGTTGAAACCGGCAAGCAAAACGATATCCACCGCTGCCTGAGGAAACACGTCACCGAGCGCCACAGGAACGTACTGAAACACCGGCAGTTCATGTGGATCAACGGGCTTTGGCTTTTCACCGTTATCGCTTGTCACCCGGAACACCAGCATCCCCCCGGGGTTCATGCCCGTTTTTGCCAGTATGAATTTCCCGTAGTCGATCTGATACCCCTCCGCCGCGTTGTGGTAATGATCCTTCAGGCTCAATGCGGTGCCGGCAAGCCGGGTCACGGCCAGGGAAAACGTTGCGGTGGGAGATATGCGCGCGAGTCCGAACGCCAGCCGTTCCTGCACCGCCTGCCGGTTCTCACGGTCTTCATTGAGCCGCGCGGAGAATTCCTGCATTTTCTTCTCCCGTGCATCCCCCTGGTCTTGCATGAACTTCTGGAACTCCTTCATCATCTTCTCAGGTTCGCCTGTGCTCGTTGGTTTGAAATTGCTCATGGCGGCCCGGTCTTCGGTCCAGAGCTGGGAGCTGAAGCGGGCCTTCTGGGATCCGATCTCATCGACGGAAGGCACATCCACAGCCCTGCCGGCGATCAACACCGCGCTGCGCGGGATAATAAGCACGGCAAAGATCCACGCCACGATCAGAAAGAGGAAGGAACTGGAGGAACGGACGGTCAGCGAAGAGACCGCCACAGAGAGTGTCACGAAGACGCCGCAGTAGAGAATGCCGGTCAGAACGATCAGTCCCAGCCGCATCCATTCGTCGGAAGAAATGGGAACGTTCATAAGAGGCAGGAGGAGCGCTCCCACGGCGATGGGAAGCAAGAGCGGCACGACCAACCCCAGGAATGAACCGACGAGCTTGCCTGTGATGAATAGATGGCGCGGCACTGCATTTGCCAGCGCCAGCCGGAGCGTGCCGCGCTCTTTCTCACCGTTCACGGAATCATAGGCAAACAGAATTGCCAGGAGCGAGAGGACAATCTGGAATGTGAAATCCAGATCCAGGAACCTGAATGTGGCAAAGAGGGGATCTTCGCTGTAGCGGCTGTCGGTGGCTGTGAGCTCCCCGCGCCCGTGAATTTCTGTCGTCCGGCCGATGTCGTTGGAAACGCCGCCGACCAGGGAAGCGAGCGGCTGCGGCGGGAGGAAGATTCGGAATTGCCGCACAGTGAGCCAATCGGTGAGGCCCTCCAGCTGGCGGAGGTTTTCTGTTCTTGCCGCCTCATACTGCGCCATGTCATTCTGGTAGCTGCGCGCGCCGACGTAGAACGACAAGATAATCAGAACCGCGCAAACACCAAAGGTGGCGGCGAATTTCGTGGACCCGATGATGTCCCGGAGTTCTTTTTCGATGATGAACCGTAGCATGCTTTCTCCCGTGAGGTAAACTGCAAGCGATGGTGTCAGGCAGCCGGTTGCATATGTCCGGCCATGTGCTGCATGTACAGCTGCTCGAGGTTTTCTCCCACCAGATCCGATGCAACTCGCTGCATCACGAGCTTCCCCCTGCTCATGATTCCAACCACGTCTGCTACTTCTTTTGCCCGGAAAATGTCGTGTGTCGACATGAGAATCGCCTTTCCCTCATCCCGCAGAGAGCCAAGAAGGCGGATAAACTCGAAGCCCGCCTGCGGATCCAATCCCGACGTGGGTTCATCCAGAAGGATCGCCGGGGCGTTCTTCAGAATGGCGATTGCAATTCCGCACTTCTGGCGCATTCCCTTGGAAAATCCCTTGAGCTTCTTGTCATGCGCTTCCTCCTGCAATCCGACACGGAGCAGCACATCCCGGAAATCCTTTCGGGTGTACGTATGCTTTCCCGCCAGGTGGGCGAAGTACTCGAGGTTCTGGATGGCCGTGAAGGTCGTGTAGAGCATCACATTTTCCGAGACGAATGCGATCTTCTCCTTGGCCTTGAGCGGATCCTTATGCGTGACGATGCCGTCCACGCGCGCTTCTCCTTCTGTCGGCTCCAGAAAATTCAGGAACAGGTTGATCGTTGTGGTCTTTCCGGCGCCGTTGCCTCCCAGCATGGCATAGACCTGCCCGGGATACACGGCAAACGAGACCCGGTCCAGAGCCAGAACGCCATCCTCGTAGCGCTTGCTAAGGTTTACCGCCTCGAACATGGGGCGGGTGGTCTGTTGGTTCATGGAAATCCTCTCAAGTGATAGTAGGCGGTCTTAGCTCATCCCTCGTTGTCATAGCGACGCGAGGCTGTCCGCGGGAGTCCTCATTTGTCGTCCCGAAATGCTCCTATTCGGGACCCGTCCAAGACCAGTGATAGGTCCTTATTGACTATTTCCGCGATAGCCTTATGCCAAATACAACCATTCCCCCAACCAATCCCAGGATCAGCAGCGCCAGCAGCGATGTCCCGATGATGTTCGTCTCCGTCAATACCTCGACCGTGACCGTTTTATCCTCCGCATTGACCGGCTCGTTGTCGGACAACGCGCTGGTGCGCAGGCGTGTCTCATAGCGGCCCGGAGAGATCTCTTTCGGCGGCACCAATTGAACATGAATCTGTTGCTCCTCGCCGATCCCCAGCGAGGGAATTACCGACGGCTCGATCTTCTTCGCCCAGTTCAGCGGCGGATCGGCTTTGACTTCAATATTATCCAACCGGCGTGTTCCCTCATTGACCACTTCCACGGTCATCTCCACTGTCCCGTCCGGCTTGATCGAATGAAAGAGCTGCGGTGCGCGGACCAGAAGCCTCCCTTTACCGCGCGGAAGAAGCTCAAGCCGGAGATATCCCAGATTCAATTTCTCGATCTCCTGGGGGGTCCACACTCGTTCGGCTTGCCCGGAAAGCTCTCCAGCCCGGTCTTGCGGCACGACCAGCACATAGAAGGAAATGGGACGGTCCATTGTTACCTCGTCCGTGGGGCGGTCGGGGAGAGAGACATCCAGGGCCACCTTCCTGGTGTCGATGCTTTCAGTGAACCGAAATTGGCTCAGGCGCGCAGAATTGAGGGGGTCTTTGAAATATCGATTAATCTGCTGCGGAAGATTCACGACCTGCAGGCTGAACGTGTTGCTTGTCCTGCTGAAAAGCTCCAGGGTCAGGTTGTACGTAGCGCTTGTTCCCAACTCCGCTTCCTGCGAAAACTGTTCCGACTGAACAATCACCCTGTTGGCGGAGGCATCTTTCTGCAAGAAGATCTTCATGCTCCGCTGCGAGCCGTTGCCATAGATCATATTCACGGTGATGGCATCGAGATCCTGCAGCAATGCAAAGTCCATGTTACGGGGGTGGCCGTAGCGAAGCTCGTCGACCTTCAATTCATACGGCTGGCTGACGATGGCATTGTCGTTGTTCAGGATGGAGACGTAGACATTATTGATAACGTCAGGCTGGAGTGAACGAAAGAGCTTGTCTTCGATATTCAACAGCTTCTGAATCTCCGCGCTTGCCGCGGAAGCGTTTACCAGCGTCAGGCGGACGTGCTTCGAGCCATCCTTTGCCTGGTATTTTACCGCGCCGCCGACCGAGACGTACTGCTGCTCGAACAGGACAGCGAGCAATGACTGCTGGTAGTTTACCTCTGCATCGCCGAACGCGCCCTGGGCGCGATCAAGCTCAGCGCGCGCGATCAGGCCGCGATTGAAGAGCTCTTTCTGGCGCTCGAACTCGTTCCGCGCCACGTCATACATCTCTTTGGCGCGCTTCAGGCCGAGGACCCGGTATTTGTCGTCGCGCTGGTTGTAGTAGGTGCCGCTCTGGGCGAATGCGCTTGACCAGGAAGCCGCGGTGAGGACAAGGGCGAGGCCGAGGAGGACGTGTTTCATGCGTATCATCGCTTTTCCTGCTTGATGATGACTTGTCCCTGCGGCTCAGGCCTGATAAGGGAAAGTGAGAGGGTGTTCCCGTTGTGCGCAACAACCCACGTCATGCTCGCCCCGGGGGAGACCGCCAGGAATTCCTTCGAAAACTCATCCAGGTTCTTGGTCTCCTTCCCATTGATCGAGACAAGCCTGTCCCCGGCTTTGACGCCGGCCTCCGTGAATGCCTTTGCGGCATTTTCCAGCATCTCCTTTATCACCACCCCTTCCTTAGCCTTTCCCAGGATGATTCCCAGATTGGGTAGCGGACGGATATCTCCGGCGGGTCCATCGGACGTCACGATCATCATTTTCCTCTGGGGCAGATCTTTTGGATCGGCCTTGGCGAAGCGGCTGATCATCATTTCCTGGCCGCGCTGAATGCCGAGTTTGACTTCGCCGCCGACGGGAACGGCCTTGTACAAATGTTCGATCTCCTTGATGGTCTTCACTCGCTTTCCGTTCACGACGAGGATCTCGTCGCCGGACTTGATGTCAACGTCAGCATACGCCTTAGGCCGGGCCTCAGGGGGCATGACATGCTCAACCTTCAGGTCCCCGCTGTCGCTTTTGGCAATGATGGCGCCCAGTTCGGGGATGTCGAACAGCTCTCCCTTAAAAGTCTTGACATGCTTCCCGTCGCCGGTGATTCGCACGACCTTCTCCTGGGCAGAAGCGGCGAGTGTGACAAGGCCCAGGAAGAGAAATGCAAGGAAAATGCTCTTGGTGTTCATCATAGATGGTCTCATTTGGTTAGACTCAGAGGACAGTGCCACTGCAGCTTCTACAACCGGATGTTACAAGATAGGCGAATCGTTGCAGGAAACATAGTTAAAGAGTGTTAGAACATGTTAACAAGTGTGAACGGGACGAGCAATATTTGGCGCAAACTTGTACATTGGGGCATGGACAAACGCCGCTGGACATTCCGCGTGATTATCGTATTGATTGCCGTATCCCTGCTTGGTCTGCTGGGAGTGCAGCTCTATCTGCTAAACGCGGCATTGCAGCTTAAGGAGCAAGCGCTCCAAAGAAACGCCCTTGCCGTGCTCAATACAGTTGCCCAGAAACTTGAATCGGTAGAGGCGCTCGCCCACATGTTTAACGTTTCAGCGAACGTCCCTCCGCCGTCTTTGGGCAAGGAGCATCAAATTGCAGTAACAACGAACGTCAATACACTCTCCTGGTCAGGCACCGACACCTCGGCTCAGCCTTCTCGGGTTGCGCTGTTCTCCATGCCGCTCCGCATGTCCGGTGACACGGTGTATTACAGGGTGGACCATCCTCAGCGGGTGACACTGCGCATGTACGATGCCTCGCGAAGCCGCGACACGGTGCTCGTGGATACATTCAAAGCACCGGGCAATTATAATGTCGCGGCAAAAGGCGACCGGGGTGGTAACGGGTTCTACTACAAATACACCTCGGACAGTATTTCAGTTCTGCTGCTGGTTGGTAACGGCGTGCAGGAACGCCTGGTGACAGCGCCCGCGACGGGGACTGAAAAGCAGGCGATGGTCAGTCGCGTCGTGGATCGGCTGGTGGTGGCCGAGCAAGACCCCATCGAAAAGCGGGTGAAGCCCGCTGTACTCGACTCACTGCTTCGGACAAGCCTCAGGGATGCCGGTATCTCCCTGGACTATGCGTATGGCGTATTTGCCGAGCACGACAGCGCCCTGAAACTCGCGCAGCCGGCAAAGTACGGGAATCAGCTCCTTGCGTCTGACCTTCGCGCCAGACTCTTTCCAGCGGATATGTTTTCACCCCGCCACGATCTTGTGTTGTTCTTCCCGTTGAGGAGTGTCTTCCTCCTCCAGCAAATCTGGCCTCAGCTCGGCGCCACGATCGTGTTCATGGTGATTATTGCTCTGAGCTTTGTGTACACGATCCGCACCATCATCCGGCAACAGCGGGTCTCGATGCTGATGACCGACTTCATCAATAATATGACCCACGAGTTCAAGACCCCTCTCTCGACCGTTGCGCTTGCCGTGGAGGCGATCCTCCGTCCGGATGTTATCTCCCGGCGCGAGAAGATCCGCCGCTACAGCGGCATCATCATGGAGGAAAACGGCCGGATGCGGAAGCAGGTCGACAAGATCCTCCAGATGGCCGTGCTGGAGCGTGGAGAGTATGAGCTTCACATGACTGCCATGGACGCACATGGGATCCTTCAGAAAGCCGTCGAGGGTATTGCCCTTCAGGTGGAAGAAAGAAACGGCACGGTGACGTGCAGTTTCGAAGCCCGCTCTTCCGTTGTTAAAGCCGATCCGGTGCACTTTACCAACATCATCAACAACCTGCTGGACAACGCAAACAAATACTCACCCGACCTTCCGCGGATCCTGGTCTCAACATTCAATAGCGACGGCATGCTGGTTATCTGTATCACGGACAATGGCATCGGCATCCGGGCGGAGGACCTCCCAAAGGTGTTCGACAGATTTTACCGTGTGCCGACAGGAAACGTGCACAATGTGAAAGGATTCGGGCTCGGGTTGAGCTATGTGAAACTGCTGGTGACGGCGATGGGAGGAGAGGTGGGGATCACGAGCAAATATGGTGAAGGGACGACTGCGGAACTGAGAATTCCAAACGAGAACGGGGAGCGGGGAACTGAGAACTGAGAACGAAAGGCTGGTTGTGACGATACTGCTGCTTGAAGATGATGCAAACCTCGGCTTCATTCTGCAAGAACACCTTGAACTGGAGGGATACTCCGTCACGCTTTGCACGAACGGCGAAGAAGGATCCAGGGCCTTTCGTGCACGCCGCTTCGACCTCTGCCTCGTCGATGTGATGATGCCGAGGAAGGACGGGTTTTCATTTGCCCGCGAAGTACGGAAGAACGACCAGCAGACCCCGCTGATCTTCCTTACCGCCAAGTCGTTGAAGGAAGATCGCATTGAAGGCTTCAGAATCGGCTGTGATGACTATGTGACCAAGCCATTCAGCATGGAAGAGTTGATGCTGAGGATCCGGGCCGTGTTGAAGAGGGCGAAGCCGGCAGTGGAGCCGGGGCCTCTCACAGAGCCGATCACCATCGGAAAATACCTCTTTGATCACGGGCGGCAGATGCTGCAGTTGAAAGATGAGAAGAAGAAGCTGACCTCACGCGAAGCCGATCTGCTGCGTTTGCTGTGCACTCACATGAATAATGTCCTGGAGCGCGACGAAGCCCTTCGCACGCTCTGGGGAAGCGATAGCTTCTTCAATGGCCGGAGCATGGATGTGTTCATCTCACGGTTGAGGAAATATCTCCAGAAAGATAAGAATGTGGAGATACTGAATGTGCATGGGAAGGGGTTCAAGCTGGTGGTTCGGTAGGCTCCTATTCCCAATTCATCGTTCAAGGTTCATGGGTTCGCTGTTCAAAGTTCGTGCGTTAGCTGTTGGAACACCTAACGCGTGAACTTCGAACGCGTGGATGAAGATTGAGGAACCCATGAATTGTGAATACTGCCTAGGGCCGGCGCAACCCCGACGGCAATCTCGGCGAAGCCAGCAGTTTTCCGAATTCCTCCCATCGTTTCTCAGGCTTGTTTGCCGTTCCTCCACGCGATTCGATGTACTGCTTCACCAAGTCCTGTCCGAGGTTGTAGTTAATCACGTAGCTCCGATACTGATCGAAGAAACGGGTGCGCTGCATGGCCCGCTCCGGGGACATCAGCGCGTAGTTCACCAGCCATTCGGCTGCCTGCTCCCGCGTCAGTGTGCCGTTCAGGTAGCCTCGCGCCGCTTCGTTGCCGGCATATGTGAGCCGCATAACAAGCTCGTGAATGCGGTAGTACTCTCCGGCGCGGCTGCCGTCGATACCCGCGGCGGGGAAGAGCACCTCGCGTTCGAAGGAGACTCGTTCAGGACCCGGGTACGCCATATCGATCCCGAAGTTCGCTGTCCCCTCGGCAATCAACGATTGCGGACTGAACAATGCATAGACACTGAATTCGAGCCAACCGCGTTCACGCACAAGGTGGCGCTCGAGCAGTGCATTGTACACGTGATGCCCCGGGTATCCTTCATGACTTGCCAGGTCCACGGCGCGATCGATGTAGATCGGTAGGTCGGTGTTGATCTGGATGAGACTGTGGCTGTTCCCTTTGTACCAGTTGTATCCGCTCCAGGATTTTCCCGTGACGTACTCGATGACAAAGCTCTCTTCTGCCGGGAGCTGGATGTGGCGCTTCGTCCTGGCACGGCTTTCGTGCACAGCAGCCTGGAATACTGTGTCCAGCTTCTCCTTCGGGATGACGAAATCAGTCTTGTATTTGTCGTAGCGTTGCGGAACCGCTCCTTGACCCGGAAGCAGATCCCCAAGTTCCTTCACGATCCCTTTGAAATGATCTTCGGGAAAGGAGGGAGGCGTTGCATCGTAGAGGGCCTGCGCTTCTTCGTCGAATGATAGTTTCTTCCCGCGCAGTATGTCGACGCGGGCCATCAAGGATTCAAGCTGACGCAAAATGTACTGATGCCGCAGCAAAGCCATCTCATCCTTCTGCGCAGGGGCCAGAAGGCGGGCCTGGTTGAGCGTTACCGCCGCAGACTCCATGATAGCTTCCAGGGAGAGCTTTTCGGCTTCCGCATCGGCCCGAAGCTGAGGCGGGCCGTAATAGGCGTCCACATAGTCGGAATCATGCAATCCTACTGAGAGGACGAGCTTGATATATGACTTCGCCAGTTGTTCCATGTCGGGAGAGAGACCGGACATTGTCATCTGGTTGCGCCTTCCTCTAGAAGTCGTTCGATGGTCTCGAGGTCGGGGCGCTCAATTCTCCATCCGGCCGCGCCAATGTTCTCCTCCGCGTGCCGACCCGTCCGGGCGCCGACAATCGCTGACGTGACGGCATCATTGACCAGCACCCAGGCGACCGCCAGCTGGCCGACGGTCTTATAGTATTTTGCCGCGATGGGACGGAGCTGCTCGACCAGCTTCAATCCACGCTCGAGTTTTTCGCCGGCGAATTTGTCGCTCTCCTGCCTCCAGTCATCCGGCGCGAGCCTGGATTTGTCGAACTTCCCTGTAAGAAGTCCTGACTGCATGGGACTGTAGGCGACAACGCCAACCCCGTTCTTCTTGCAGTAGGGGAGTTCTGCGGCTTCAATATCTCGCTCCAGCATGCTGTAAATTGGCTGCAGAGACTGGACGTGCGCGATTACCTCGCAGCGCCTGAGGAGCTCTACATTGAAATTGCAGACGCCGATGAACCTCGTCTTGCCTTCCTCCTGGAGTTTCACCATTTCATTCCAGGATTCCTCCACCGGAGTATCTAAATCCGGCCAGTGGAACTGATACAGGTCCACGTGGTCTGTCCCGAGGCGCAGGAGGCTGTCCTCCATTTCCTTGTGGATGCTCTTCGGGGCGAGGTTTCTCTGGGGCGGATCAACGGAATTCTGCCAGACCAATCCGCACTTCGTTGCCAGGAACACGGAGTCCCGTTTCCCTTTGAGTGCTTTTCCCACTACCTCCTCGGAATGGCCGAGGCCATACACTGCGGCGGTATCGATCCAGTTAATGCCGAGATCCAGTGATCGGTGAATTGCCTTGATGGATTCCTGATCATCGGAGTGGCCCCATCCCCACTTCCATGCTCCCCCGATTGCCCATGCGCCAAGTCCGATCTCGGTGAGGATAGGTCCGGAATGGCCGAGTTGTTTTGTCTTCATTCTGAGGGCTGTGCGATGGTGTGTAAAGGTATGATCAGGGCACGCTGCAAAATCAACTATTCTGTAAGGCCTGATGGGATAGCGCAGTCGATTTTGCAGCGCGCCCTCAATGTGCAAATTCATACTGAGAGATGCAATTGGGCGCAGTCCGGTCCACGTAGCATAGCATATTGCGTTGATTCAAGAGCGGTCGGGTCAGAGACCCGACCTACAAGACCATTGTCGTTGACTTTTCATGCAGTCATTCCTAGATTTGCTCTATGAAATGCCTGCGCCTCACACATCCCGCTCCGGTTGACAGCCATCCTCTGTCATTGACGGAAATCGACCCTCCGCACCCCGGTGCTCACGAGGTCCGGCTTCACGTTCATGCATGCGGGCTCTGTCATACGGATCTGCATATTGTTGAAGGCGACCTGCAGCTTCCATTGCTTCCGGTGACACCGGGGCATCAGATCGTTGGTGTTGTGGATGAAGCAGGAAGCGCCGTAACAGGCTTCAGGGTGGGGGACCGACTGGGCGTGCCTTGGCTCTATTCCACGTGCGGCAAATGCGAATATTGCACGTCGGGACGGGAGAACCTCTGTGACAATGCTCGCTTTACCGGCTATCATGTGCAGGGCGGGTACGCGGAATATGTGATTGTTGGCGAGGACTTTGCTTATCCGATTCCCCGGCAGTTTTCAGACATCCAGGCTGCGCCGCTCCTGTGTGCGGGGGTCATCGGCTACAGGGCGCTCCGCCTGAGCGGTATCAGGCTCCGGTCCCGTCCGCAGGACGGGACCGAGAATCTCGGCTCCGCCTCTGGCGGAGCCGGACCGGGCCAGCGGCTCGGGCTGTATGGCTTCGGTGCATCGGCCCACATCACGCTGCAGATTGCACGACACCAGGGATGCGAGGTTTTTGTTTTTACACGTAGCAAGCAGCACCAGGATCTTGCCGCCGAGCTCGGTGCAGCATGGACAGGAAAGGCGGAAGAGCCGGCCCCTCATCCTGTCGAGGCATCAATCATTTTCGCCCCCGCCGGACACCTCGTTCCTCATGCGTTGCGGGCAGTGAAGAAAGGGGGAACGGTCGCGCTCGCGGGTATCCACATGAGTCCACTGCCCGTGATGGAATATGCCTTGCTTTACGAGGAGCGGACATTGCGAAGCGTTGCAAACAGCACGCGCGATGATGTGCGGGAGATGCTCGAGGTGGCAGCAGAGATTCCAATTCGCACCGAGGTGGAGACGTTCTCGCTGGAAGAGACGAATGAGGCGCTGGTAAAATTGAAGCAGAGTGAAATTCGGGGGAGTGGAGTGGTGGAATTGAATAAGGTCTAACCCTTGTCCTGACAAATCGAGGGGGTCAGATCCGGGTCACACCGGGGCCAGACCAGGGTCAGACCCCCGTCTGGCTCGGAAGTCTCCGCACATGCAACAATGGGGAGCAGGGATCGATTGATAATTCAACTGGGAATCGGGAACTGAGAACGACTCGGTGGGAAGAGCGCTACATGAGCCCCACAGGATCCACGTCGACAATGAGGCGAGTGTCTTTTCTGCGGGTAGGTTTGAACGATGCGAGCGTGGCGTGCAGAGAGTGGCGGAGGAGCGAGCCTGAAGGATCCAGGTGCTTCAGGTTCTTGATGATGATATGCCAGCGGTACTGCTTGTTGATCCTGGCGATCACGGCCGGGGCCGGGCCAAGTACGGAGAAGGTTCCATTGTCGGTCTTCAGGTGCGTGGCAAACTGTTCCGCGAGTTCCCGCACCTTTTCCTCATCCTCACCTTTCGTTTCCACCAGCACAAGCCGGGAGAACGGAGGATAATCCAACTCCCGCCGTGCCTCGAGTTCTTCTCGGTAGAATGAGTCAAAGTCATGATCGACCACATGCTGCAGTGTGTAGTGCTGCGGCTGGTAGGTCTGAATGATCACCTCGCCGAGGAGCGTGCTCCTCCCGGCACGTCCTGAAACTTGCGTCAGGAGTTGGAACGTACGCTCCGAGGAACGGAAATCCGGCAGAAGCATCTGCGTGTCGGCCGAGATAACCCCGACCAGGGTTACGCGGGGGAAGTCCAGCCCTTTCGCCACCATCTGCGTGCCAAGCAGGATATCCGCTTCCCCCCGCTCGAATTTTCCCAGCAGCCGGTCATGCGCTCCTTTGCGCGATGTGGTATCCAGGTCCATCCGCAGCACTCTTGCGTCGGGGAAAAGCCTGGCGAGATCCTGTTCCACCCGTTGCGTCCCGGCACCGTGGAGCGCTATGTTCGTTCCCTGACACTGAGGGCACACGCTGTGCGGAGCGCGGATGAGGCCGCAGTAATGGCACCGCAGGTGCTTCCGTGTGAGATGGTATGTAAGCGTGACGTTGCAGTTGTCGCACCGCTCGGCGTAACCGCAGTCCGGGCATTCAACGAACGGCGCGAACCCGCGGCGGTTCTGTAGAAGGATAACCCCTTCCTTGCGCTGGATCCGGTCGGCAATTTTCTCCTGCAAAAGGCCCGAGATGGTGGAAAGCTGAAAGTCCTTCAGCTTCTTCCGTTGATCTTCCGGAAGAGATGCCTTCATTGCCGCATAGGCGCGCTTCCGCTCCACCGTCAGATCCACGATGGTGATTGCGGGCATCGGCACCTGGTCGATGCGGTCGGGCATTTCGAGCAGCTCAAATTTCCCTGATGTTGCGTTGTGGTACGATTCCGTGGAAGGTGTGGCTGAGCCGAGAAGGACCACCGCATTGGTCTGGGTGCCGCGAACAATGGCCACATCGCGGGCGTGATAGCGCGGGACGGAGTCGAATTGCTTGTACGATGCTTCATGCTCCTCATCAACCACAATGAGCCCCAGGTCCCGTAAAGGGGCAAAGATCGCCGAGCGCGGCCCGATTACGACTTTGCACTGTCCCCGCCGGGCGGTACGCCACACATCGTGGCGCTCGCCGATGGACATCCTGCTGTGCACGACCCCTACCTGGTCGCCAAAATGCGTCTTAAAGCGCCGGACGATCTGCGGCGTCAGGGAGATTTCCGGGACAAGGACGATCGCCGCTTTCCGGAGGCCCAGGCAGTATCGAATTGCTTCAATATAGACCTGCGTTTTGCCGCTGCCGGTGACGCCGTGCAACAGGAATGTCTTTGAAGTGCCGGCGCCGATGCACATGCAGACCCGCTTGAATGCGGCTTTTTGAGCCGCATTCAAGACAATATGCCTGGTCTGTTCCTCGGTTCCATATTCTTGCTGGCGCAGCACTTCCTTGCGGACAACGGGAAGAAGCCCCGAGGTGCGGAACTCCCTCAGGGATGCAAGTGACGCTCGTGATTGCCGGAGGAGATCGATTACCGCTATGTCGGCACCGCCGTTGCTCTTCAAGGTTCGGAGTGCAACGAGGATCTGTGCCCCCTTCTTCTTGCGGGGAGAAAGCGTACGAATGGCATCGTCCAGCCGCTCGTCGTCCAGCTCCTTGAGGGTGATGAACTCCCTGGTTTTCGGCTTGATGCTGGGGCGGGGGAGCACCTCTTCGGCCTCGATAAGCCCTGCGTGTTCCAACTCGTTCAGTGCGGCGTTGAGCGACTTGAGGCCGGTCTTCTGCTTTAGCTCCGTCGAGAGCATTTCCCCCTGGTCGCGCAGGATGGTGAGAATGCTCGCACGTTTTGGCGCGCTCCGCTTCATCTCCGCAATCGCCGTCTCCTTGGCGGAAGGGAGCAGCCGGACAAGTCTCTTGCTTGAAGAGGAGAACCCATGGGGCACAGCCGCGCGCAGGACCTCCCCCAGCGGCGTGATGTAGTAGGTAGCAACCCATCGGCAGAGATCCAGCAGCTCACCCGACACGATCGGCGACGCATCAACGATATCCCGGATCGGCTTCAGCGCCGTGACGTCGGTTCTGGTGGGAAGCTCAACGATGAGTCCGGTGGCGTACGTTCTGCCGAATGGCACTACGGCGCGCACCCCGACCACGGCGGATGCCTGCAGCTCAGGAGGAACAAGGTACGTGAACTCCCTGTCGATGGCGACAGGGAGCGCGATGTTGGCGTACTGGGCCATGGGAGAAATATAAGGAACACCGGCGAGTATTCCCAATTTATGGGTTCATCGTTCGTTGGTTTGCAGTTGTTGCATTCATGCGTTTGGTATTCGGACAGCTAACGCATGAACGCCTGAATAGCGAACCTCAAAACAATGAACGATGAGTTGGGAACCGGATATTCCGGAGTAGAATCCTCAGGAGGCTAGCGCCGCCCCGTGATATAGTCCTCGAGATGCGTGATTGTATCCTTCTGAGCGGAGATGATGTTCTTCACCACATCCCCGATCGAAATGACGCCGATGAGGCGGCCGGCATCAAGGACAGGTAGATGCCGGATGTGTTTCTCGGTCATCAACTCCATGCAGTCGACGATCGTTTGATCCGGACGAACGGAGATGACATCGCCGGTCATGACCTCGGACACGGAAAGCTCGCGCGAGGTCTTCCCCTTGAGGATCACCTTGCGGGCGTAATCCCGTTCCGAGAAAATGCCCGCGAGCCGCTCACCGTCCATCACCATCAGTGCGCCGATGTTCTTGTCGGCCATGAGTTTCAGCGCGTCATAGACCGACGTCCCCGGGGTGGTGGACAAGACGCTGTTTCCTTTGGTGTGCAGCAACTGCCTGACGTTGTTCACGATGCTCCTCCTCTGGAAGTGGCTATTGACTTCTGCAAAAGTAATGGGAGGGGGTATCCCCACTAACCGTTCGGCGCGGAATCAACTGAATAATAGAAGGAGGGGAGGGGAAAGTCAAGTCCCGACACGTCGTGACTTATCGTTTCTCCGCTGATTGGTCCGGAGGGCTATTACTGATTCCCTTGCCTCTTGCTTCAGCTGGTAGGGAACGAACAAGCTTACAATAGCTTCAGCCCCTTCAATATTCGTAATGATAGTTCTTTCCTCTCCTTGAACATCACCTCCGCATCACGCCCCGGATTATCTGAGATGACATTACAGGCGAAAAACCATCGATTCTGCGGGGTCTCAATGTACCCGACAAACCAGCTGACCAAGTGATTTCCCTTGAAGTCGGTGAAGCCGGTCTTGCCCCGGAGCGCATAGCGGTCGGTCTTCTCGAGGATGAGGATATCTCTAACGATGTCCATTGAGCGGACAGAAAAGGGAAGTGCGTTTGCATACAGCCTTCGAAGGAAATCGACCTGCTCGTCTGCAGAGATCTCGATTGTGCTTCCCAACCAGAACCGGTCGATCCCTCCGGAAATATCCATGTTGCCGTATCCGATTTTGTCCACAAATTCCTTCATCCGCTTCTCCCCGACGCGTCGGGCAAGCTCCTGGTAATACCAGACAACAGAATTGGCGATGGCTGTCTGGAGGTCATGATCCCGGTTCCATGCCTCAATACTGCGGTGGACGCTGTCCCACGGGATCACAAAATGCTGGTCACGGATCACCCCGGTCTCGAGGCCGATCAGGGAATTGGGGATCTTGAACGTCGAGGCGGGCGGGTAGCGCGTGCGGCAGCGCTCGGGATTGAAGCGCGTCCAACTGTTTGCGCCCTGATCATACAGGACGAACGCTCCGTTGAGTCCATGGAAGTAGGAGCTGAGATCCTGGACGGCCTCCTTTGGCTGTGACTGTGCAGGAGCATGTGCGAGCAGGAGGAACACGAAAAGGGAAAATGCGCGGTGAGGCATTGGTGCTAATCCTGGTATCATGGAAGGTTTATTCCCCATTCATTGGCTCTATTGAGTCTCGTCTCTGCGCACGGTCTCGGCTGAGAAGGCCGGGAGGCAGACGGAAATATAGTCGGCGCCTTCCTCGTACGGAGAGCTGTATTGCACCCACTCGCCGCCATGAGCAACGACCGCCTGTCCGGAATGGACATCGAAGGCACCGCCATGGAAATCCACCCGCAGGACGCCGTGAAGAACGATGGTATATTCGTCAAACGCCGGGGTCTGTCCGGGTTCGATCCAGCCTGCCGGACTCTGCATGTGCGCAACACTGACTTCGTTGCTGCCACTGTTCACCCGCCCGATGAATTCTTCGATGACCTTCGGTTTGTTCCCGGCAGCGCGAATCTGCGTTGCGGATCGAATGAGCGTCGGCATAGGTTTCGAGGCTTTCTGTAGAATGAAGGTACAACTTACTGTGTGCGGCGGATTGCCATAACGGTCACATCGTCAGTCCTCGGCGCATCGGCGCGGAAGGATGCCACATCCTTGAGGCACACATCGATGAGATCATTCAGCGGGACTGTTCCTCCCGTGTGGGCAACGAGCGTTGCGAGCCTGCCATCACCGTATTCCACCTCCGCGCTGTTGTGCGTCTCCGTAAGACCGTCAGTGTACAGCAGGAGCGTGTCCCCCTCCTGCATGCGTGCCTCGCGGGTCTCGTACTTCTCGCTGTAGAAGAGACCCACCGGAAGCCCGGTTCCTTCAATACAGGCCACTCCAGTCTTGCCGATGAGCATGGGAGGACAGTGTCCGGCATTGCATATCTCGAGATTCCCCGCGGCATCGAGCCGGCCCCACACAAGTGTCGCATATTGCAGGGACATCGTGCCTTCGCAGAAGAGCCGGTTCGCTCGTTCGACGAGACGGGCAAGCGGCATCCCGGTTCCGGTCAGGCTCCTGAAGATGGCATGCAGGTGCGACATGAGCAATGATGCCGCGACCCCTTTTCCGGACACGTCTCCAAACAGAAAGAACGCTTCTTCAGGATTGGTGTCGGACCGTACGACATCGCAGAAGTCTCCGCTCACCGGGCCAAGCGGCTCGTAATGATGGACAATTTCCCATCCGGGAAGATGGATAACCGCTGTCGGCAAAAGCTTCCCCTGGATGCTCGAGGCCAGGGACAGGTCGCGCTCGATGGCGCGCTGCTGTTCTTCACTCAGGTGCGAGAGGCAGATCCGGGCAATGGGATCGGCCCGGAGATATTCCTCCTCGATCTGGCCGCTACATAATTCACAGATGCCGTACGAGCCCGCATTCATCCGGTCCAGCGCCGCGTCCACCTCGTGCAGCAATTGCATAAGCCTTTCCACCTTGTCTGTGGCGCCAATGGTCTGCTGCAGCTTCTCTCTGCGTTCTCGCAGGAGGCCTCGCATCACTTCTTCCTGTGCACGCTCCATTTCCTTACCCTCCGGGATGAAATGTCAATACTTATACGATTTGCGGCTTCCAAAGGTTCCGGCCGCACTCCCAGTTGTGTCAACGACTCGCGCAACGCTTCTCCCGACTTGAAGAGGAACGCATGCATTCCGAGCTCCCGGGCTGCAATGACGTTCTCTTCCAGGTCGTCGATATAGACGCACTCAGCTGGCGGAACCCCCAATTTGCCGAGCGCATCAAAATAGATCTCCCGAGCCGGTTTCATCGCCTTCACTTCATACGACAGCGTCACGGTGTCGAAAAGGGGGAAGATCTCCACCGGCTTGATGCCATATTCAAAATGCCACTCATTTGTATTGGAGAGCAGCCCCAGTTTGTAGTGCGGCTTCAGTTCTCGTACCAGCATGTACGTTGAAGGAATGGGCGCAAAGATCTGTGTGTACGCCATGATGAACTCTTCTTTGGAAACGGAGAGCCGGCAAGCCGAGCGGATGCGCGCAAAGAATTCTTCCGATGCCACGAGACCTGTCTCATACTCTCTCATGGTCCCGTGCGACTGCTTGAACGCTGCAAGAAGGCCGTCAGGGGAAAGGCTGCTGTACGGCTGTGCCCGTGCGAGAAAAATCTGCGGATCGAAGCTGCAAATAACGTTGCCGAAATCGAAAATGAAGGCGGTGATGCTCATACGGTGCCCGCGACGATAAGTCCGGGGCGGCAATAACTCCACGGCCATTCGTGCCACGCCGTGCAAAAATCCGATCGGACAGGATCGGACAAGACATCCCACAAAATACGGCAGAACGTGTCCGACGTGCGCACCTGGCATTCCAGATGGTCATGCTCCCAGAAAGGGCCCGTACGCCGGAGCATGGTGTTCGCCTCGTGCGCAGTATGGCGCTTCAGCGCACTGATGGCCGTTGGCGCATACGCCTCCTCTCCATGAAGCCGGCTGGTATCGATCACGCAGTGCACATGATTGGGCATGATGCAATATAACAAGAGATCGTATTCCGCTCCATCTTTCTGCCTGAGTGCCTCGGAAATCATTGTTGCGACCGGTGGCTCGCCCAGCCATTCGGGTCCGGTTCGATGCTTTGCGAGATGCCGGTCAAGTTCTTCCAGTGAGGTCAACTCTTCCTCGGCGTAGACAGCATCTCCTTTTGATGCTTCTGCAATTCTGGCTAGATCTTCCCTGTAGGCGTTTTGGTGTTCCAAGAGCTCGTGAAGGATGTGCGCCGGCAACGATCCTGCCAGACGAATTGTTGCATAACAGGTCGCGGGCCCGGGATGGGTCAATGACACCTGAATGCCATGAGAAGGGCTGTGCGGTGAGGCCTTCATGGGAAATCTCCGGGTTCTGGAACCTCCTCAACACGTCCGGGTTGCTCCGCAGGCTCTCAGGCCTGCGGTACAACCACCGGCTCCATCTCGAGTAAAACACCAAATTGATGCTGAACTTCTTCTTGAATGCGATGCGCAAGCGCAAGAAGCTCCGCGGTGGTTGTCCGCAGGTTCACGAGCGCCAGCGCATGATTCGCCGAGATTGCCGCTCCTCCCAGCCTGTACCCGCGATGAAATCCGGCGTGTTCCACCAGCCATGCGGCGGGCACCTTCATGCCCCCTTCTGCCGGGAATGATGGCACCTCACCGCGTCGTTCCCGGAGCCGCTCAAAGGCCTCCGCTGTCATAACGGGGTTCATGAAAAAAGAGCCTAGCGATTTCGACTGCGGATCTGACGGATCGATCACCATGGATTTCTTCCTGCGGAGCGCAACAACGGCGCCCGAGACGGCCTCAAGAGCGGCACGCCCGGTCCCGAGTGCGGGAAGATTGACTGCCGACTCGATATACTTCCGCAGCTCGGGATACCGGATCGATGGCATGCCGTTGCGTTGCAGGCGGAACGT
The DNA here is from genome assembly GCA_963809695.1 of uncultured Bacteroidota bacterium. GTDB lineage: Bacteria > Bacteroidota > Ignavibacteria > UBA10030 > UBA6906 > JAGDMJ01. The sequence goes on along the minus strand of CAWEKI010000006.1, from coordinate 57,935 downwards.
CACGCCTGTGACGACAAAACGATCCTTGTCTTTTCCCTTGAACCTGCTCTGACGGTATCCGAACCCGCACTCGGCCCCCGCAAGGGTAACGCTCGTGAGGGATTCCCTGTCGAGAGCGTCGACCGAAACGATCGTATCTCGCACTTCCTGTCCGTAGGCGCCCACGTTCTGGATCGGCGTCGCGCCTACCGCCCCGGGGATCCCGGAGAGGCACTCGAGGCCGGCAAGTCCCCGGTGAATGCACCCCTGGACAAACGTGTTCCAGTCTTCTCCCGCCGCCGCCGAGACCACACACCATTCTCCATCGTCCCGGTAAGAAATCCCCGGGAGAGCAACCTTTACCACAATGCCGTCGAAACCGCCGTCCGCGAAGAGCGTGTTGCTCCCTCCACCAAGCACCTGCACATGAAAAGCGCGGCTCCGGGCAAACTCAAGTGCCTGCACGACCTCGTTCTCCGAGCGGCAAAGAGCAAAATGTCGGGCCGTTCCTCCGAGTCCGATAGTGCTGTAGCCGGAGAGCGGTACATTCTCCTGGAGCACAAAGGTTTCTGTCATTCGTGCCGTCTTGAAAGGTGCGGTGGCTTAAAACCACGGTATGTGTCGAATCGCGAGTCGTACTGAATAATATTGAACTTGCTGTCCCGCAGCGTTCCCCCCGACGGGTACAGATAGAACTCCTCGATCGTGCCGGTGACTTTGTTCACGGGTCTTCCTTCCTCGGCATAGAACCGGAGCGTATAGAACCCGAGCGTGAACGGAGCCGTCTCCAGCTGCCGGACGACGTTTTCTTCGGTAAAGCAATGGACGTCAGCCATACTGATCCGTCGGGTTACTGGGCTCTATGAACGTCTCTCACCGATGCCTGAGCGGTCGGGAGGACGACGACTTCCAGGATATTGACGTGCGCTGGCCGGGTTGCGCAGAACAAGACAGCGTCTGCCACGTCATCCCCGTGCAGGGGAAGCATATTGGCATAGGTCTTCCCCGCGCGCTCTTTGTCGCCCCGGAAGCGGACTTCGCTGAACTCGGTTTCCACAAGGCCCGGGTCCACCGAGCTGACGCGGATCGGCGTGCCGAGCAAGTCCATCTTCATTCCCTCGTTCAGCGCATGCACCGCGAACTTTGAAGCACAGTATACATTCCCGCCGGGATACACCGCGCGGCCGGCAATTGATCCGATGTTAATGACGTGCCCGCGATTTCGTTTCACCATACCGGGAAGCACTGTGCGGCTCACGTAGAGCAGCCCTTTCACGTTCGTGTCGATCATTTCCTCCCAGTCCTGGATCTTCCCCTCCTGCAGCTTGTCAAGCCCGCGGCTCAGCCCGGCGTTGTTCACGAGAATATCGATTGCTTCCCATTCGGCGGGAAGCGACGCAAAGACATTTTCCACATCCTTCTGACGCGTCACGTCCAGACGTACCGTGTGAATCTTCACGCGATACCGTTCACGGAGCGTCTGTGCGATGTTTTGAAGGCGCTGCAAACGGCGCGCGGACAGGATGAGCGCGCTTCCTTCTCTGGCAAATGTCTCGGCACACGCTGCTCCAATGCCGCTGCTTGCACCGGTAATGCAGACAATCTTATCCTTCATGGATTCCATGGTCGTTCCTGACCGCTAATGCGCGAGAGGGAATTCCGGCTCAATATCCACGGGAATGGCGGCCAGGTGGTCGAGCACGCGTTGGACCGGCGGCCGGATTATGCCAAAGTGGTCCAGCATCTCCTTGGCTTTTTCATGACTTCCCTCCGCCTGGGCGGTCATGATCTCGCCGGTCAGCTTGCGCACTGCCTCCTTGATCCTTTCGAAATTCACCCTGAATGTGCTGGTCGAATCGATAAACTCGAAGGCCCCTGCGTCGATGAGATAATTGACCTGCAGTGCCATCCCTTTTCCGTGCGCATCGTTTGGACCGAACCGCAGAGAGCGGAAGGCGCTTGCCAGGAAGGTCACATACATCTGTTTCTCCATGGTCGAATCGACCACGCCATGATCGATGAGGTACTGGAGCGCGAAGAGTCCGGAGATGTCGGCTTTCGCTTCTTCAAAGGCCGAGCTCAGGTCCTTCATCTCCTGTCGCACCGTCGTCTTGCGCCCCTGCACGGTGATGTTATGGGGCCCGAGGCCATGCATCAACTCATGTGCGAGGATATGCGTGAAGAATGGCTGAAAAGAGACCAATGACTGCTGCGTGGGGTCGAGGGCCAACCGGGCGATCGGCGTGAGTATCTGCCTGAATTTTGCTTCCTGCACATTCTTCAGCATGATACGCTTACTTCCCATCTCGCTGGTGATGCGCTCATCGTTGGGAAGATTGAACGCTGCAGTTTGGATGCCTGCGCGTGCCTCTCCCCCTGTGGCCACTTCATCCACCACGCGGATCGGAGCCAGCGCCCCCAGCTTCGGGTTGCGATACCGCGGCGCGATGGGCAGGTTGTTCTCGATCTCCTGGAGCTTTGATGCGAAGCGCTCCAGCCGGGCGGTTTCCTCGTTGTCCCGGAGAGTGATGAACGCCTCGAACGCAGCCTTGTAATTGAACACCTTGTCCATATACACTTCGTACGGACCGATCGTTGGCTCGACCGGGCTGTCCAGTTTCATCCATGCGACGTCGCTGTCGTAGTAATCGTTGGTCAGGAATGCGTCCGCCCGTTTCAGCAGGTAGTCCTTCAGGCTGGCGTTGTCGGTCAGGGCCGCGGCACTGCGGAGGAGTTCGGCGGCCGGAGCCAACAGATCAGCGTACTCCTGGCTATACGGCACTATCGTCAGGCTTCCGGCGGCATCCCTCCGGATGGTTGTGAAAAATCCCGTTGCCCGTTTCCTCTCGGCCTCAGGCAGTTTGCCGATCCAGGCGTTGAATTCCTCCTTGCTCATGTCATCGGGGTAATAATTCGCCTGCGGCGGCCGCATCGGAACGCCCGGGACGAAAGCAGAATCGTGGTCGAGAACAGACCAGGGCCCCATGTTGATGTTGAAATAATGCAGCATCGCTTTCCCGTCCGGCGTTGTGTCCGCCTGCAGCTTGCGGAGAAGCTCTTCATTGCCGCTCCACGCCTGCCGGAGATAGATCCGGTCAAAAATCTTCGTCGACTCGATCAATTTGGCGAGTGCTGCTCGGTCTCCCTGGGAAAGGCCCGATGTGTCGGCCGTAATGATCGTCGGCACAAAGCGCTTGATTTGTGATGCAAGAGGAGACTCCTCCGGCGCGGGCTTCTCACAACCTGCTGCGATCATCAGTATACCTGTCAGGAGACATAAAGGAATGAAATGCTTCATAACGATCCTCCGTACTTATGAATGCTGTGAAGAGACTTCTCGTTCGAGCACGCGCATCACTTCGAGCACAGGCATGCCAATCTCCTGCGCAATGCGCTTGCATTCTTCGAATTCCGGGCTGACCACCTCGCGGCCGTCCCGGATGACGGCTTTGGCCTTGACCGTTCCAAATGATGTGTGCACTTCGAGGTGCCGCCGGGGAAGCTTCCGCCGCCCAATATGCTGGAGGCGGAGTCCGATTGTGGAGGTCTCCCGGTAGATACATTGGATCGCGGCATCGAGCTTCGACGTGTGAACCATGACAGAAAGAAGAATGCCGGGCCTTCCTTTCTTCATGATGATGGGAACAAGATAGGCGTCATGTGCGCCTGCCGCGAGCAGCTGCTCGATCAGGTAGGGATAGAGCTGCGGGTTCATGTCGTCAATATTGGTCTCCACCACGGTGACATCCTCCTGCTCCAGGTCAGCCTGGAGATCGCCGATGACCACCCGGAGGAAATTCGGGATCTCCGCAAACTCCTTTGTCCCCGCCCCGTAGCCGACGCTTCGGACGCTCAACAGCTCGTCGCCCAGCACGCCATACGAGAGTGCCTTGATGATGGCCGCGCCGGTTGGGGTCGTGAGTTCGTGCGGAATGGTTGTAAGAACGGTGGGGTAATCCTTGAGAATCTCCAGCGTCGCCGGTGCAGGAGCAGGCATGACGCCGTGCTGGGTCGTAATGACGCCGCCGCTTCCGAGCTTGACGGGAGATGAATACACCCGCTCAATGCCGGCAAGTTCAAGGCAGATAGCCGTTCCCACGATGTCCACGATGGAATCCAGGGCGCCCACTTCATGAAAGTGTACCTTCTCCAACGGCGTGTTATGAACCTTGGCCTCCGCTTCGGCGATGACGGAGAAAATCGCCTGTGCCTTTTCTTTGACGCCCGGCGTGAGCGTGCTGCCGTCGATGATCGCACGAATATCCTTCAGGTGCCGGTGATAGTGTGGCTGATGGGAGATGACAACGTCCAGATGGACCGCATCAATGGAGTTGCGCTGCACGTGCCGTGCGGCCAGCTCAAACCCCTCCAGCCCGAGCTTCCGCAGCTCCCCCGAGAGGGCATCGAACGAAACACCGGCCCCCACAAAGGCTGCCAGGGTCATGTCCCCGGCGATGCCGGCAATCGTGTCAAGATAGGCGATCTTCATGGTATAGTGTTCTCCGCGTGGTCAGATCCCGGTTGCAGGTAGCGTTCCAAGTGTTCGAGGAAACGATCCGTGGCACCGACATGCGACTGAACAAATCTTTCCGCCCGTTTGCCCGTTGTCGTTCGTGCCGCCTCATCCGTAAGCAGATTCTCGAGCGTGCGGTGCAACTCCTGACTGTCGTTGATGACGAATGCTCCGCCCCCTTCGGCCAGCATGAGAGGTTCATGGGAGTTCCTGTGGCGCGGACCGAACAAGACGGGGATGCCATACACCGCCGCCTCAAGCACGTTGTGAATGCCCTGACGGAAGCTTCCTCCCACATAGGCAATGTGCGCAGAGGCATAGAGTATCAGGAGAATGCCCACGCTGTCCACAATGATCACCCGCTCCCCGTCGTATTCATTCAAGGCGGAAAACCTGATGAAGCTCGTTTTCCCCTCGAGTTCGCGCTCCAGATCTTCCAGATGCTCCACCGAAGGCTCATGCGGCACGATGATGAGCAGGACATTCTCCATTGATGCCTGAAGGCGGAGAAAGACCGGGATGACGACCTCCTCATCTTCCGGCCAACTGCTTCCGACAACGATTACTTTCTTCCCGGCCGTAATGGCGGGGGGAACAAGGTGCCGCTTCCGGGCCTCGGTGCTCCGGATGCAGACCTGATCGTACCGGGTATCGCCGACGACGCTGATGGATGGATGAGTCAGTCGGAATTTCTTGAACGTCTCCATGTCGCTCTCGGCGACCGTCAGGATGTCGTCGATGGCATCATAGACGTAGCGATGGAAACTCCGGGCCAGGGGGAGCAGACGTTTGGTTTGTCGCCGCATGGTGGCATTGGCCAGAAGTGTGGGGATCTGCCGCCGCTGGAGCTCCCAGATGAGATGCGGCCAGACATCGTACCGCACCATAACGGCGATATCGGGGCGGATCAGGTCGAGGAAGCGCCGGGCGCCCTTGCCGGTGTCGAAAGGAACATACGTGATGACGTCGGCGAGCGGGTATTTTTTGGAATGCTCGTATCCGGAGGGGGAGAAAAAACTCGCAATGACCACGATCCCGGGGTAGCGGTGCTTGAGTGCCGCGATGATGGGCTTTGCCTGCTCAAACTCGCCCATGGAAGAAGAGTGGAACCAGACCCTCTTGCCTGCGGGAAGCCCCGCAACCTTCCGTGCAAGGTCTTCGAAGAGATTCGTTCGTCCCTCGATCCCCCTCTTGATCTTTGAACTGAACAGCCCCAGCGTGCGGAGCATCAGCCAGAGGAACGGGATGACGAGGAGATCGTAGAAAAATTCCCAAAGGCGGCGCATTACTGACTTTCGCAAAAGTGATGGAAGGTCAAGGTCGCTTGGCGTGGAAACGTAGACTTGAATTCGTTATCTATACTTCCCCTTTTCGAAAGTCAGTGCCCAGCAATTCTGTTGCTGCAGTAATGACTGTTCCGGAATCGAGCTCCCGCATGCATTTGAAATGCCCGCGCGGACAGTCCGGAAGCCCAATATGCGTGCAGGGACGGCACGCGAGCGTGGGGTGTTCCACCACGGTGCACGCTGTCCCGAATGGAAAGAAACCGAATTGTCTCACCGTTGGCCCGAACAGAGCAACCACGTTGCGCTTGCGCGCAGCAGCGATATGCATCAGTCCCGAGTCGTTGGTGACCACGACGCCGCAGTGATCCATGGCCGCGGCTGTTTCAAGGAGCGAGAGCGACCCGGCCAGATTCGCAACGCGGGCCCCCGGAAGGGCTGCCTTCACCATCGCTGCAATTTCATCACAGCGCGGCGCTTCGTCGATTGAGCCGAACAAGAGTACCGGTGTCCCATGCCGTTGAACCAGGGCAGCCGCCGTCTCTGCGAACCGTTCTTTCAGCCACATCTTGTTAGCATGTTTGGCCGAAGGGCAGATGCCGATTGCCGGACTCCCGGGGAGAATCCCCCCGTCCTGCAGCATCATCCCCACCCGGTCCCGGGTCTCCCGGGGGACGTGCAATTCAAGCCCGCCGCCGTCATCCCGCACGCCGAACGGCTTCACGGTCTCAAGATAACGCTCGGCGACGCTTGGCGCGCCGCCCAATGATTTGTACAGGTCCCACTTGACGTTCACCAGCAGCCAGCGCGCGACCTTGCGCTTGTGAACCCTCACCAACCTGTGCGCGCCAAGTGAAAGCAGCCTGCTTCGAATGCTGTCGTGGATGTCAACAATGAGATCGTACCGTTCCTTCCGGATCGTGTGTCGGAGCCGGAACAGGTTATTGACGGATCCCCCGGAGGGGAATTCGATGACACGATTGATGTGCGGATTGTACCTGACGAGGTCAGCGTATTCCGATTTCAAGAGAAAATCGATGTGGTTTTGCGGAAAACGGCGTCGTAGGGTCCGCACAAGCAGCGACGAGAGGACAATATCGCCGACGGAACTAAAGCGTATGATTAATGTTTTATTTAATGAATCCAGCATGTCGGCTTTAGTATAGTACCAATTTTCCGGTGCAATTGCAAAGCACATCCGCTGGCCGGGGAAGGTGTTGAAACGGTCCCACGAACCAGAGCCGAATGAAGCAATAATGACCCATGAAAGGGAACCATGAATCGGCCTGACACTTTCGGAGCGTTACGGGAGAGCGGCTACAAGGTCCTCAGCGTGAAGGACGAGATGCGCGCCAATCTTATTCGCAAGATCCGCAACAAAGAAGAGCTCTTCCCCGGCATCATCGGCTACGACCAGACGGTCGTGCCGGCGCTCGTCAATGCCATTCTGGCCAAGCACGACATTATTCTTCTCGGGCTACGCGGACAGGCAAAATCCCGGATCGTGCGGCAGTTGATCAGCCTGCTTGATGAATACGTCCCGGTGGTCAAAGGGAGCGAGATCAACGACAACCCGTTTGAACCCGTCAGCAAAGCTGCCGTTGACCTGATGCAGCAATGCGGCGACAAGACTCCCATCGACTGGATCCACCGGAGCCGGAGGTATGGAGAGAAGCTGGCAACGCCCGATGTGACAATCGCGGATCTCATCGGCGATATTGACCCGATCAAGGCTGCGGCACAGCGCCTGCACTATGCACATGAAGGGGCCATTCATTTTGGCATTGTTCCCCGAAGCAATCGCGGCATTTTCGCCATCAATGAACTTCCGGATCTCCAACCTCGCATTCAGGTAGGCCTCTTTAATATATTGGAGGAAAAGGATATTCAGATCCGCGGGTTCAACATCCGCATCCCGCTTGATATCATGCTGGTCTTCACCGCCAACCCGGAAGACTACACGAATCGCGGGAACATCATCACGCCGTTGAAGGACCGGATTGATTCCCAGATCCTCACGCACTATCCGCGTTCGCTTGACGAGGCCATCAAGATCACCGAGCAGGAAGCGCACATCCAGCGTGAAGGAAGGACGATCCGCGTTCCGCAGTTCTTCCGGGAGATCATCGAACAGATTGCCTTTGAGGCGCGCAAGAGCGAGTTTGTGGACCAGAAGTCGGGAGTGAGCGCACGCCTGACGATTGCCGCCATGGAGAATCTGATCAGCAATGCGGAGCGGCGGGCGATCATGGTGAACGATGATGTTGTCGTCCCCCGCATTTCCGACCTTCCGCATGTGCTCCCCGGCCTCACCGGGAAGATCGAGCTGGTGTTCGAAGGGGAACAGGAGGGCTCGGTGAAAGTAAGCAAGGCGCTGGTCGGAAAAGCAGTCCGGGAGACGTTCAAGAAGTACTTCCCGGATCCGTTGCGTAAACGCTCTCGCGGGGCAGGAGAAGGGCAGTCCGGCCGGCAGGGGGGAGACGACTCCGAATATGCCAGGATCATCCAGTGGTTTGAAGCGGGGAACAAGGTGGAAGTCTCCGACGATATGACGCGCGAAGCATACCAGCGCGAGCTGGACAAGGTAAAGGGGCTCCGCGAGGTGACGAAGCGCCACATGGCGTCCGTGGATGAGAAGTATGAGCTTCCTTCCGTCATGGAATTCGTGCTGGATGGCCTCCACCAGAACTCGAAGATTGCCAAGGATGAGATCGACCACGCGACTTCCTACAAGGACCTCGTCGGCAGCATTTTCACGGGGCAGGGGAAAATGTATGAAGAAGACTGAGCGATGAGATTTCTCTATTCACAATGGCGCCCCAATTCCGCAACCGATGAGCAAAAGCTGGAGCAGCTGACATCGCTCTTCAGCTACCTCGTCGTGCAGACCAGCGGCGATGTGCAGGAAGCCCTCGAGTGGCTAAAGCAACTCGCCGAGGAGTATGGGCTGTTCGACGAGAACATGACCATGGACGAGCTGGTCGACAAGCTGCGGGAAATGGGCCTCATTGAAGATGCAGAGAACGGGATCCAGCTTACGAATAAGGGGATCCAGCGGATCCGGCAAGATGCGCTGCATGAGATCTTCACGTCGCTGAAGAAGGCTCCGACGGGTGGTCACGAGACCCCGTTCACAGGCAAAGGGGTGGACCGGTTGAGCGAGACCCGGAAATTTAATTTCGGCGATCAGCCCACGAATATCGACCTGACCTCGACTCTGACCAATGCCTTCCGGCGCGACGGCATCGATGACTTCACGCTGAAAGAAGAGGACCTGGAAGTCTACGAGACCGAGCACCAGACCACCTGCGCCACCGTGCTGATGATCGATATCAGCCACAGCATGATCCTCTATGGCGAGGACCGGATCACGCCGGCGAAGCAGGTTGCCCTGGCGCTCTCGGAATTGATCATGACCCGGTTTCCCAAGGACTACCTCGCCATGGTGGTCTTCGGCGACGATGCGAAGCTGATGAGCATCAACGAGCTTCCGTTCCTCATGGTAGGGCCGTATCATACGAACACGAAGGCCGGGCTTCAGCTTGCGCGGAACCTGCTTCGCCGCCAGGGAAACGCGAACAAGCAGATCTTCATGGTCACCGATGGCAAGCCATCGGCGATTTTCGAGCCGAGCGGAAAGCTCTACAAGAATTCGTTCGGGCTCGATCCGAAGATCGTCAATAAGACGCTCGACGAAGCTGTCGCCTGCCGCCGCGAAAAGATCACCATCACCACGTTCATGGTGGCCAGAGATCCGTACTTGATCGATTTCGTGGAGGAGCTCACCAAGGCGAACCAGGGGCGGGCGTATTACTCGTCCTTGAATAACCTCGGTGAGTTCGTCTTTGTGGACTACATCAGGAACCGGAGGAAAAAGTTCACTGGCGGAAGGTAGGGAATTAAGAAGCATGAAGAAGAGGGTCAACGTTTGATGTTGACCCGAAGCAATGACATCGAATAGCGCGACTTTTGAGCGGCTCGCGTCTCAGAACGGCACCTCGACCCGCATCAGCAATGCTGCATTCTGATAGTTCCCACACAAAGGTCGTGCGGGATCCCGGACCTGCCTAAGGGCGTTCATGTTGCGACCTGCTTCCGTCTTTCCCCATCTCCTCTATACCTTCCAGTATCTCCGGTCTCGGCAAACCACCCCGCTCGAGCTCCTCATCTTTCTTCTCAAGCAACCGCTTATAAAAGAGCATTCCCTCCGCTTTGTACTCTGGCTTGATCTCGAGAATCTCGAACAACAGATTCTCTGCCTTGTCGTATCGTCCCATCCGCTCATGGAAGCCGAGCAGTTTATCAAGCAGGTCAGCCGGGAGCGAGTAGCCCTTGAGCTTCTCAACAACTTCCTCAGTGATCTGCACATGGTTGGGTTCGACGGGCTCGTTGGCCCATTCGAGGACATCCAGGAGGAGTGTCAGGGCCCGGACATAGAGTTGAGCGGGCTCATCCTCTTCTCCCATGAGTGCACGGACATCGGCTTCTTCCTTGAAGAGAATTGCCGCAACATACGACTTCGGCACAGCGACGGTGAGATCGGAGCCGAAGAGCTGCATGATCTGAGCCGGAGAAAGCCGCCGGGCCATATCTCCGTTGATTCCCAGGAGCGTCTTGGCCGTGGTCTGAATATCCAGCAGCGCCGTGGGGAATTCCTTCTTGTTCTTCAGAAAAAGAATGCGCGCGATCATCTGTGTCAGGATGTTGATCATGCGCATGAAATAATCGCGTTCGATCATGGGAGGCCTCCGGGGGAAGAATAGCATAATTAAGAGTTTTGTGCAACACGTGAGGAGAATGGACGGCCAGGTACGAGACGAACACGGCACCCGGACACACGCGACCCCGCCCTTAAGGGGCGGGGCTCAGGCCTGCCTTCACGAATTGACCCTGAGCGAGCCTGCCAGCCGGTAGGCAGGTGTTATCCGCGAGTCGAGGGGTTGAAATTGAAGCTCGTTTTATGCATTTTAAGTCACTAAAGTCCTAACGTAGCATATGTTACTTGTCATACCCGCCATAGAAATCAGGGGTGGCCGCTGTGTCCAGATGGTTCAGGGAATAGAGGGATTTACCTATTCCGATGACCCTGTGGAGATGGCGAAGCTCTGGAGAAGGGAGAATGCGAAGTCGCTGCACGTCACCGACGTGGACGGAGCGCTCACCGGCCACCTGGTCAATACCGACCTCATCAAGCGGATGGTGGAGACGGTCGATATCCCCATCGAGCTCGGCGGCGGACTACGCACGTTTGATGCCGTGAAGTTCGCCTTTGAGCTTGGCATGTACCGGGTGCTCCTGAGCACAATGGTCATAGAGAACCCGGACGAGGCCAAACGGGTCATTGATACCTATGGCGCAAGCAAGGTTGTGCTGGGGATCGATGCCAGGGACGGAATTGTTGCTGTGAAGGGGTGGCAGGAATCCTCCGGGCTGACTGCCCTTACGGTGGCGCTCAATGCGAAAACAATGGGGTTCCGCAGGATCCTCTATACGGATATCCGGACCGACGGGACGCTTCGGGGGGTGAACCTAAGGGTGCTGCAAGAGCTGGGGGAAAAAACCGGAATGCGGGTGACCTCCTCAGGCGGCGTCTCCGGACTGGATGATCTACTGAAGATCCAGGAGCTTGAGAAGTACGGCGTGGATTCTGTGGTGATGGGACGGGCGCTCTATGAGAACAAGTTCTCATGCCAGGGGCTCTGGCGCCGTTGCGAAGCAGGTAATTTTCCGTATACCGCAAAGGTGTGAACATGCCCAAAGTAGCGATTCTTCTTGGCAGCAAGTCCGACGAACAGGTGATGCAGGGATGCGCCGACTACCTCACCAAGTTCGGCATCCCGTTCGATCTGAAGATTTCCTCGGCGCACCGGCAGCCTGATGAGACCGCGGCTTTCGTCAGGCAAGCGGAGCAGAACGGCTATTCCATTATTATAGCAGCGGCGGGCATGGCGGCCCACCTGGCCGGCGTCGCCGCGTCTCATACCACGCTGCCGGTGATCGGCATCCCCCTCGAGGGCTCGGCGCTCAATGGCGTCGACGCGCTCTATTCCACCGTCCAGATGCCGGCGGGCATCCCCGTGGCCACGGTGGCCATCGGCTCGGCGGGCGCAAAGAACGCCGCCGTCCTGGCTGCCGAAATTCTCGCGCTCCATGATCCGGCCATTAGACAGAAACTCGTTGATTTCAGGAAGAACGGGGCAAAATTCTAGCGCAAGCCCATGAAATTTCTGCTGCTGGGCCATTTCGCTTTCGACGTCCACCATCCTCTGGATGGAACGGAGCAGATCCGCTATGGCGGCATTTACCATGCTCTGGCTGCGATGGCGTCGATCATGGAGAAGGGAGATGCGGCGAGCCCCGTGTTTGGACTTGGAAAGACCGAATATGAGGAGGTCATGGAAAAGCTCTCCGGTCTCTCCAATGTCTCGACCGAAGGGATCTTCAAGCTGCCGGGCCCGACGAACCGGGTGCATTTCTATGCATCGCCGGAGCATCCGCCGGTAGAATGCTCCAAAGACATTGCGCCGCCAATCCCGTATGATAAGATCCGGAGGCACCTCTCGGCCAGCGGCATCCTTGTCAACATGGTTTCGGGATCGGACATCAGCCTGGAGACGCTCGATCACATCAGGATGGCGATCCGGTCCCACAATATCTCGCTCCATTTTGACTATCATAACCTTACGCTCGGCATCGGCGGGGAGCACGCGCGGTACCGCCGCCCGGTAGAAGAATGGCGGCGGTGGGCCTTTATGAACGATACCGTGCAGCTGAATGAACAGGAGATCGCGGGGCTGACGCCGGACCATATGACCGAAGAGCACACGGTGGCGCACCTATTGACCCTTGGGATCAAGGGAGTGATTATCACGCGCGGAGCAGGCGGTGCGAGCACATTCACGAATGAACACAAGCATGTTATCCGTACCGACATTCCCGGCATCAGCATCAACGGAGGAAAAACTGATACTACCGGATGTGGGGATGTCTTCGGGGCAGCATTTCATTATCATTACACCAAAACGTCCGATCTGCGGGGTTCTGCGGAATTTGCCAATCGCATTGCCGCGTCGTATATCGGGTCTGCGACGGGTGGGAGCACGCAGGTCGCTGCCAACAGGAGGTCGCCATGAATCTTGCGTTGATCGGCCATGGAAAAATGGGGAAAGAAGTGGAGCGCGTGGCGCACGAAAAGGGATGTAAGGTCGTGAAGATCTTCGAGGTCGATGAGAATCAGGAGGGAAGCGCGCTCACCAAGGAAGCCCTCAAGACTGTGGATGTCTGCATCGATTTTTCCTCGCCCGAGGCGGCCCTCAGCAATATCGAGGCGGTGGCCGAGTGCGGCAAGAACATTGTGGTTGGCACCACCGGATGGTATGACCGGCTGGATTATGTACGAAAGCTGGTGAAGGAGAAGAAGATCGGTTTTCTGTACGCCTCGAACTTCTCGTTGGGGGTGAATATATTCAACCAAATCGTGATGGATGCGGCCCATTTGTTCGAGAAGCATGCCCAGTACGACGTTTCCGTCAGCGAAATTCATCACCGGGGGAAGGCAGACAGCCCGAGCGGCACCGCGCTCACGCTCGGCAGTACCATTCTGCAGGCGATCAAACGGAAATCGGAGCTGGTGACCGAGACGCAGCATGGCGGCATCAAGCCGCATCAGCTGCATGTGACTTCGACCCGCATGGGAACAGTCACGGGAAGGCATGCCGTGCTGTTCGACTCGGACGCGGACATGATCGAGCTGGTGCACACGGCCAAGAGCCGCTCCGGATTTGCGCAGGGCGCGATCGTTGCCGCGGAATGGTTGAAAGGGAAGAAGGGCTTTTACACAATGCGGGATGTCCTGCTGCCGTAGCGCAGGCGCCCCTTGTATTCATAACTGACAGGAACATCATGGATCGTCAATTACTGTTTCAGGGCACTGCCACTGCTCTTGTGACGCCGTTCAAAAAGGACGGGACCGTGGATGAGCATGCCCTGCGCGAGCTGGTGGAATTTCAGATCAAGGAGAAGGTGGAGGCCCTTGTCCCGGTGGGCAGCACCGGCGAGGGAGCCACGCTGACGGAAGCGGAGCAGGCCTTCGTCACTGAAACCGTCGTCGAGCAGACGAACGGCCGGGTGCCGGTGATTGGCGGGGCGAGCAGCAACTCCACCACGAAGGCGGTCGCGCTTGCCCGTCAGGTGAAGAATTGCCGGGCCGATGCCATCCTGTCGGTTGCTCCATTCTATAATAAGCCGACGCAGGAGGGCATCTATCGGCACTTCAGCGCCATTGCCGATGCCGTGGAGATGCCGCTGGTGGTGTACAATGTTCCCGGACGCACCGCGTCGAATATTGAAGCTGCCACCACGATTCGTCTGGCAAACGAAATCCCGTTCATCGCCGGCGTCAAGGAAGCCTCGGGGAATCTCGCACAGATCATGGAGATCCTCCAGAATCGGCCGGAAGGGTTCGGGGTGTGGTCGGGAGACGACAACGTTACCCTTGCGCTTATCGCGCTCGGCGCCGACGGAATTATCTCCGTCGTTTCCAACGAGGCCCCCGGGATGTTCTCAGAGATGGTGCGCCTGGCCCTCAAAGGGAAGATCCAGCGCGCGCGGGAGCTGCACTACAAGCTCCTCCCCCTGATGAACGCCAACTTCATGGAGTCCAATCCCATTCCTGTGAAGGCCGCAATGTCTCTTCTGGGAATGATGGAAAATGCTGTCCGCCTCCCGCTGGTGGAGCTGAGCGAAGCGAACAAAATAAAAATGGAAAACATCCTCAAGGATGCTGGACTCATTCCACAGCCGGAGGATGACGAAGAGAAGGCCGGGGCGAAAAAGAAGTAATTCATTCTCATACCAACAAAGCCATGTCGCTCCAACAGGATATTGAACAGCTGTTCGATGCTCCTCCGGCGTCACCGGATCGCCCGCGGGCAATGCAGACCTTCAACGAGTTCCTCTTCTTCCTGGACCATGGGGAGATCCGCGCTGCCGAGAATGTCGACGGGACATGGAAGGTCAACCACTGGGTCAAGAAGGGAATTCTCCTCGGGTTCCGGATCGGTGCTCTGGAAGACTACTCGATCAATGCCCGGTTCCGGTATTTCGACAAAAGCACCTTCCCGTTGAAGAAACTCGATGCGGATGACGGCGTTCGCGTCGTTCCCGGGGGATCCTCCATTCGCAGCGGGGCCTACGTGGCCCGCGGCGTGGTCTGCATGCCTCCGATGTATATCAACGTCGGTGCCTACGTGGACGAGGATACGATGGTCGACTCACACGCCCTGGTCGGGTCATGTGCGCAGGTGGGGAAGCGCGTGCACCTGAGCGCGGCCTCGCAACTGGGGGGCGTCCTGGAGCCGGTCGGCGCGCTTCCCGTCATCATCGAGGATGACGTGTTGATCGGCGGGAACTGCGGGATCTATGAAGGCACCATCGTCCGGAAAAGGGCGGTGATCGCGGCCGGCGTGACCCTCACCGGAGGGACCGCCGTCTATGATGTCGTGCGGCACGAGATCTATCGCCGCTACCGCGAACGCCCGCTCATCATTCCGGAGAACGCCGTCGTGGTCCCCGGGTCGCGGCCTCTCAACGACGACTGGGGACACACGGAGCATCTCTCGATCTCCACGCCGGTCATCATCAAGTATCGTGACGAGAAGACCGATGCCGCCACCGCCCTGGAGGACGCGCTGCGATGAGCGTGCGACGCGTCCTCATCATCGGATGCAACGGATTGCTGGGGCAAAAGGTGACCGAACTGTTCGTGCGGGGATCCTCCTATACGATCACGCTGGCCTCCCTTGAGCCGAAACCCCTCCAGGTATTTCCCTCCGTGGAATACGTTCCCTTTGATATGACCTCCAAGAAAGAAGTGCGCCAGCTGGTGTACGGCTCCGAGCCGGACGTCATCATCAATTGTGCCGCAATGACGAACGTGGACGCATGCGAGAACGAGCGGGAGCTGGCCTGGAAGATCAACGTGGGAGGAGTGGAAAACCTGATCGAGGCGGCACGCCGCAGCAATGCCAGGATCGTTCATGTTTCCAGTGACTATATATTCGACGGCAAGACCGGCCCGTACACCGAGGAGGATCGCCCGGAGCCGCTGAATTATTACGGCAAGACCAAACTGGCCGGCGAGAACGCCTTGCGCGTGTCGGGCCTGGAGTACTTCATCGCCCGTACCATGGTGCTGTATGGATACGCACCCGGCACGAAAATGAACTTCGCCCTCTGGCTTCTTCAGAGCCTGGAAAAGAAAACGCCGGCTAAAGTCGTCAACGACCAGTATGGCAACCCCACGCTGGCCGACGACCTCGCCTACGGGATCATGCGGGGGGTCGAGCTGGAACGGACAGGCATCTACAATATTGCCGGCCGCGAGATCGTTCAGAGACATGAGTTCGCCACCCGGCTGGCACGGGCGTTCGGCTACGACCCGGCGCTGATCATCCCCATCAAGACTTCGACCCTGAACCAGCCTGCGGCCCGTCCTCTCCGATCCGGGCTCATTACATTGAAAGCCGAAGTGGAGTTGGGCATCAAGCCTTCGAACGTCGACGAGGGAATTGCCATCCTCAAGAACCAACTCTCCCGGTCTGCGCGGAGGCTCGGAGACAGCGCACCCGTCCCGGGACAGTCGGGAGGGAAGCATTCCGCGGGAAGGAAGAAGTGACATCGTATGCTTGACATGAAGCTTATCCGCGAACATGCCGATGCCGTGAAGGACGGGGTCGGCAAAAAAGGGTTGGATCCGTCGGCGGTGGACGAGGCTCTGCGGTTGGACGAGGAACGGAGGAAGGGGATCCACCTCGCCGAGACGTTGAAGAGCCGGAAGAACGCGGTCTCTGCGCAGGTGGCAAAGATGAAATCGAAAGGGGAGGATGCCGCGGCTGTGATCGCGGAAATGCGGGGTGTGGCCGATGCGATCAAAGCAGCCGATGATGAACTCCGGATCGTGGAAGAGCGCCTTCATGCCGTGATGCTCTCGATTCCGAACCTCCCCCATCCATCTGTGCCGGAAGGAAAGACCCCGGCCAACAACCAGGTGATCGCAGAATGGGGACAGCCTCCCGTCATCGACTTCACCCCGAAGCCGCACTGGGAGCTCGTGGAAAAGCTCAAGGTTATCGATTTCGCCCGGGGTACGAAGATTACCGGGGCGGGTTTTCCCGTCTACGTCGGGAAGGGGGCGCAGCTGGAGCGTGCCCTCATCAATTTCTTCCTTGACCAGGCTGCCGGACGGGGCTACACGGAGATGATGCCCCCTTTGATGGTCAACGAGGCAAGTGCCCGGGGCACGGGACAGCTGCCGGACAAGGAAGACCAGATGTACGTCGTGGAGCGGGACAAATTCTTCATGATTCCCACGGCAGAGGTCCCGGTGACGAATTTCTATCGTGACGAGATCCTGCAAGAGCGCCAATTCCCGCTGAAATTCTGTTCCTATACCCCCTGTTTCCGCCGGGAAGCGGGTTCGTACGGAAAGGATGTGCGGGGTCTGAACAGGGTACACCAGTTCAACAAGGTGGAACTCGTGAAATTGGTCCTTCCTGACCGATCGTACGACGAATTGGAGAGTTTGCGGCAGGATGCCGAACATTTGCTCCAGAAACTTGGTTATAGGTATCATACGCTGCTCATGTGCGCCGGCGACCTGGGCTTTACGCAGGCAAAGAAATACGACTTGGAAGTCTGGTCAGTGGGACAGCAAAAGTGGCTGGAGGTCTCATCGGTGAGCAATTTTGAGTCGTTTCAGGCCCGGCGCATGAATATCCGCTACAAACCGGACGGCGGGGGCAAACCGGAGTTTGTGCACACGCTCAACGGCTCCGCCCTGGCCCTGCCGCGGATCATGGCCGCTCTACTCGAGCAGAATCAAACCCCCGAGGGGAAAGTCGTTGTACCAAAAGTGCTGCATGAATATACGGGATTTGAGGTCATAGGCTGATCGATTGAAACCGCTTCTTCGCTTACTTCCGTTCCTTGCGCGATACAAGAAAACCCTGTTCTGGGGTCTTCTGACCGTGGTCATGAGCAACCTGTTCACGGTTGCCCAGCCGACGCTCATCGGCCGCGCGATCGACCAGCTCAAAGCCGGGCTCGAACAGCACAGGATCGATATCTGGGGCGTGCTCGGCTACGCCGGACTTGTGGTCGCCTTCTCGCTCGTGGCCGGCGTTTTTACCTTTCTCACCCGGCAGACGATCATTGTCGTCTCCCGGCACGTGGAATTTGACCTTCGCAATCATTTCCTGGGGCATATTCAGCGCCTCTCCCTTTCCTACTTCCAGGCAACGCCCACCGGTGATCTGATGGCGCTGGCGACCAACGACATTAGCGCCGTCCGCAACGCGCTCGGGCCCGGGATCATGTATCCCACCGACACGCTGATGACATTCATCATGGCCCTCGGCGTCATGCTATACCAGGACTGGTCGCTCACGCTGCTGGCGCTTGTTCCGCTCCCGTTCGTGTCGTACGCCGTCTATATCCTTGGCAAGATAGTAAACACGAAGTTCGAGGAACGGCAGAAGCAGTACTCCGCGCTGACGACCCGCGCGCAGGAGAATCTGTCCGGCATCCGCGTGATCAGGGCGTACGTGCGCGAGGAGCATGAGATCGGGCTCTTCCGGTCCTTGAGCTGGGACTATCTCAAGAAGAACCTCGTCCTGGCACGCGTGCAGTCCATCATGTGGCCGTTGATGTTCCTCCTGGTCGGCTTCTCACTGGTCATCACATTGTATTTCGGCGGCCTGCGGGTGATCAGCGGGGAGATCAGCATCGGGACGCTGACGGCCTTCTTCGGATACCTGGTCATGCTCATCTGGCCGATGATTGCATTCGGATGGGTGGTGAATATTTTGCAGCAGGGGGCCGCCTCGATGAACCGGCTGACGAAGATCCTCGACACTGAACCGGAGATCCGTGACACGCCGGCGACGGAGACCTCCATCCCATCCATCGATGGGTCGATCGAATTCCGGGATGTGATCTTCCGGCATAAGAACACCGATCTTCCGGCACTTGACGGGATCAATCTCTCCATCCCGGCCGGCACGACCCTGGCGATCGTTGGGTACACGGGCTCAGGGAAGAGCACTCTGGTCAGTCTCATCCCCCGCCTGTACGACGTCTCCGAAGGGGAGCTGCTGATTGATGGCGTGGACGTCAGGAAGATACCACTGGAGGTATTGCGCTCTTCCATCGGATACGTTCCGCAGGAGACATTCCTTTTCTCCGACTCGATTGCGGATAACATCAGCTACGGCGCGCCGCATACGACCAAAGAGGAGATCACGCGTGCTGCAGAAATATCGCAAATCTCCTCGGATATTGAGGGATTTCCACGCGGCTACGAGACCGTTCTTGGAGAGCGCGGAATCACCCTTTCCGGCGGGCAGAAACAACGCACCAGCATTGCGCGGGCGGTGCTGCGCGAACCAAAGATCCTGATTCTGGACGATGCTCTCTCCGCCGTTGATACATTCACCGAAGAGGAGATTCTCAAGCGGCTTCGCCGGGTGATGCGGGGGCGGACCAGCATCATCATCAGCCACAGGATCTCCACCGTGAAGGACGCAGATCACATCGTGGTGCTGCATGAAGGAAAGATTACCGAGCAGGGAACGCACGAGCAGCTCGTTGCCCTGGGAGGAATCTATGCTGAATTGCACCATAAACAGTTGCTCGAACAGGAATTGGAACAGCTGTAATGCACGAAGAAGAAATACTCGGAAAAGCGTATGATGGCAGGCTCATGCGCCGCCTGCTGAAATACCTCAGGCCGTACCGCTGGTACGTGGTGACAGGGATCCTCTTGAGCATCCTGGTCTCCGCCATGGAAGCCGTGCGCCCGTACTTCATCAAGGTGGCGGTGGACCAGAACATCGCCCAGGGAGATGCGCACGGGCTGCTGACGACCACCCTGCTCTTCCTGGGCGTGATGATCGTCCGCGGTGTCATCCAGTACGTCAACACCTATCTCACCCAGTGGATCGGGCAGCGCACCATCTTCGACCTCCGGATGGAGATCTTCGAGCATTTGCAGCGGCTCGGCCTCAAGTTCTATGACCGGAACCCCATCGGGCGCCTCATCACGCGCGTGACCAATGACGTCGAGGTCCTGAACGACATGTTCTCCTCCGGCATTGTCATGGTGTTCAGCGATGTCTTCACGATCATCGGGATTCTCTATTTCATGTTTTCGATGAATTGGAAGCTCGCGCTGCTGTCGCTGAGTGTGCTGCCGATTCTTTTCTACGGGACCTTCCTGTTCCGGAAAAAGGCCAGAGGCGCATACCGCGAGGTCCGCATTCAGATTGCCAGGATCAACGCCTTCATGCAGGAGCACATCACCGGGATGGTGGTGGATCAGCTCTTCAACCGTGAAGAGCGGGCGTACGAGAAGTTTGAAGAAATCAACGCGGCGCACCGGGATGCCAACGTGAAATCCATCTTCTACTATGCTCTGTTCTATCCCGGGGTTGACCTCATCGGTGCGGTGGCCGTCGGCATTATCATCTGGTATGCAGGCCTGCAATCCCTTTCCGGAGGGATCACCATTGGGACTGTAATGGCCTTTCTTCAGTTCAACGAGATGTTCTGGCGTCCGATTCGCGACCTCTCGGAGAAATACAATATCATGCAGACCGCCATGGCGTCCTCGGAGCGCGTGTTCCGTCTGCTGGACGACCGCACACTTGTGCCGGATCGGGAGCAACCGGTCCCGCTCCATGCGGTCCGGGGGGACATCGAGTTCCGCCATGTCTGGTTTGCGTACAACTACGATGCCCATCAGCCGGAAAGTACCGAGTGGGTTTTGAAGGATGTGTCGTTCACGATCAAGGGAGGTGAGACCGTCGCGTTCGTGGGGCATACCGGCGCGGGGAAAACCACGATCATCAGCCTCCTGGCGCGATTCTATGACGTCCAGAAGGGGGAGATCCTGATTGACGGGATCAATATCAAGGATGTACGGCAGGCCGACCTGCGGAAGCACATCGCCGTGGTACTTCAGGATGTCTTTCTCTTTTCGGGAGATATCAGGTCCAACATCGGCCTCGGGGATCCGGCCATTCCCGATGAGCGCATCAAAGCGGCGGCGCGCGTGGTGGGGGCCAACCGGTTCATCGAGCGGACGCCGGGTGGGTACGCGGAGAAAGTGCTGGAACGGGGTTCGACCCTCTCGGTGGGTCAGAAACAGCTGATCTCTTTTGCCCGGGCGCTTGCCTACCATCCCCGCGTGCTTGTCCTGGATGAAGCTACGTCGAGCGTGGACACGGAGACCGAGATCCTGATCCAGAGAGCGATAAAAAAACTGTTGCAGGGAAGAACCTCGATCGTCATTGCCCACCGGCTCTCCACGATTCAATCGTCGACCAAGATCATTGTCATGCATAAAGGGGAGATCCGCGAGATGGGGACGCACCAGGAACTGCTGGCGCTCGGCGGGATCTACCAGACGCTCTATCAGCTTCAATACAAAGAACAGGAGGTTCAACAGACGACGCAGTAGTGCACTATTCCTAATTCAAGGTTCCCAAATCCTCATTGACCGGTTCAGAGTTCATTGTTTGGTGTTCGAACGGTAAACGATCTAACAGGAACAGTTAACCCATGATTTGGGAACATTGAATTGGAAACACACGAGCACATTCGAAGAGACGCCCCCTCAAGAATCCTTCCTGGAGGTTCCTCATGACTACCGATATCCCGGCGATTCCGAAGCTGATGACCCTCGAGCGTCACATTCTGGAAGGGGAGCGACAGCATCCCGAAGCCACCGGTGAATTCTCGAGCATCTTGCACAATATCTCCCTTGCCGCCAAGCTGGTCTGGCGCGAGGTCACCAAGGCCGGGCTGGTCAACATCCTTGGCACGACCGACCGGATGAATATCAGCGGCGATATCATCAAGAAACTGGACGTCTTCGCTGACCGCACGATATACCGGGCCATGGACCATGGCGGACACCTCTGCGTGATGGCATCGGAGGAAAATGAGGACCTGCTGCAGATTCCGGATGGCTACCCGCAAGGGAAGTACGTGCTGATCTACGATCCGCTCGACGGGTCCAGCAATATCGATGCCAATGTGACGATCGGCAGCATCTTCTCCATTTTCCAGCGGGTTTCAGCGTCAGGGACGGGGACGGAAGAGGATGTCCTGCAGCCGGGGGACCGGCAGGTGGCAGCCGGATATCTCCTCTACGGATCAAGCATGATGTTCGTGTACTGCACCGGCCACGGTGTCCACGGGTTCACGCTCGACCCGTCCGTGGGAGAATTTCTCCTGTCCCACGAGAACATCCGGGTCCCGGCACGGGGCTCGATTTACAGTGTCAATGAGGGGAACACGTGCCGGTGGGAGCCCGGCGTACGCCGGTACTTTGATTACCTGAAGGAAGAAGACCAGGCCACCGGACGGCCGTATTCCTCCCGGTACGTCGGCTCACTGGTGGCGGATGTTCACCGCACGATGTTGTACGGCGGCATCTACTGTTATCCCGGCGACAGCAAGAATCCCCGGGGGAAACTCAGGCTTATGTATGAATGCAACCCGCTTGCCTTCATTGTCGAGCATGCCGGCGGGGCTGCTTCCGACGGCCGCGGGAGGATCATGGAAATAACGCCCGAGACGCTCCATCAACGGACGCCGCTGTTCATTGGCAGCAAAGACGAAGTGAAACTTGCGGAGGGCTTTCTAGGCAGGAACACATAAGGTGTCAGCAGTCAGCAGTCAGTAGCCAGTAATCCCCAATCGACTACTGGCTACGATGATGTGTCTTGGAATCCGGCTATTTCAGCTTTGCCAGCTTCTGCTTCGCTATGTCTGCATGGCCAGGATACGACGAGACGACTTTGTCATACGCCTTTCGCGCCGCATCCTTCTCTCCCATGGCGGAGTAGGAATTTCCGATCATCAACTGCGCATCCGCCTTCTTTTCCGATTTCTTGTATCCGAACACTTCGTTGAAGTGCTTGATTGCTTCCGAGTATTTCTTCAGGCCGTAGTACGATTCCCCGAGCCAGTAGTGGCAGTTGTCGGCCAGGTCCTCGGCGACGGATGCGTTCAGGAGAGATTCGAATCTCTGGATGGCGGTGGTGAAGTCCCTTTTCCTGTATGCCGACAGCGCTGCGGAATACTCCGCCGTCGGGTCGGCCGATGCGGTGCCGGTGGCCGGCGCAACGCTTTCAGCGGCGGGCCCGGTGGCCACTTCGGAGAGCTTCGTTTCAAGCTCGGCATTTTTCGCCGTGAGGCTCCTGTTTTCTGCTGCCATGGCGTTGACCTGTTCCTTCATCCGGCGGTTCTCATTCTGAAGGCTGTCGACGCGGTACTCCAGGTGTGCGGTGGAGGAAACCGCCGGAGCAGCTTCCCAGTCTTCCTGTGTTTGTTCGGACGAGCCGCAGCCTCCTGCAATAAACAGAAGGACAAGGGTCGCGGCGACCCCGGAAAGCATTCCGAAAAACCGAAAACGCGGCAAATCTGTATTCATGAGCGTACTCCTCAATGAGTGGACGGAGAAATGTATTATTCCAGGCAGGCAATGTCAAGCGTTTGCTGCAGGCATCTTGTCCGCCTGTGCACTCTTCAGGAAGCGGGCGAAACGGCGGCAGATGTCCAGAACAGCCTGATCCGGGACGCCGTCGTAGTGCTGTGACTGCAGCCGCATGTCACAAATGTCGTTGACGTAATCGACCACCACAAAACGGTTGTCGCGGGTAACGGCAATTTCGGTGGAAAAGAAATCCAGGCGGCATACTTCTCTGATCTTCTTCACGATCGTGGTGAGCGGGCGAAGCCCAAACGCCTCGTCTTCCTCCCGGGAGATCATGGCGTAGCAGTGAGTCTCGTCGTCCCACCAGCACGGGATGGTCAACCCATAAATATAAAAGACCCGGAACCATCCTTTGCGGCCATTGAGCATCTCCGGGCGAATCTTCTCCTGCAGGAGGTACTTGTCGTTTTTGTGGTGCTGCCGGGATTCGATGACGTCTTTCAGCGATTCCGCCCCCACGATGACCCCGATCCCCCCCCCGGTGGTGTTGGCAGGTTTGATGATGAACGGCCGCCCCAGCCGGGCCAGATCGCTCAGCGTCAGCTCCACCTCCTTCCTTTTGTTGTATGGGGTGATAATGATGGTAAAAGGAACTTCAATTCCTTTTGTCAAAAATTCAAGGTGCATCGTAGCTTTGTCCGTCGCATGATAGACGGCATCGGGGGGATTCACAAAATGCGTGGGCGTCTTGCGAATGGACCTGGATACAAGCGTAAAATGCTCATCGCTGTCCGCGGCGCGGTCGAGGAAAGCCGCGAAGACCAGGTCCCCTCGCTGGACCCGGCGCGCTGTCTCGTGGGTGTTGTGATGCGAGATAGAGTAGAAGAGCAGCCGATGCACATGCATCTGGGACTCGAGAAGTGAAATGAATTCCCGGTCAAGCTCCCAGTCCCAAGCGACAGCCAGATGGAAAAAGTCCGCCATATTCGCTATACGATAGGCAAAACTGGAATCGTTGTCAAGGCGATGGTGTTGTAGAAGTTGAGCCACCGATGGGCACGGAGAATATACTTCCGTGTCTCTGCCCGCGGGCTTCCCTGGGTTGTTATTCAGAGCATGAATCGGTATATTTTTTAGCATGGAGGTACAGGCACAATGTTACGGACGTTGATGGTATGTGGTTTGGCTGGAACCCTGGCCATGTTGGCCGGCTGTGCCGGCGGCGGGGAAGCGAACCGGGCAGGGGCGGGAGACGACTCCGGCACCACCGGGTCGGATTATCTTCACTCGAAGGCGGTGCAATCCTTCATCAACGGCTCGTTGTATGAGATGAAGGGAGACAATGCACAGGCAATCCTGGAGTATCAGGACGCCTTGAGCTATGAGAAAAACAGCGGCGTCTACTACGCGCTCTCCCGCAACTATAGCCGGCTGGGCAAGCATTCCCTGGCGATCGAGGCAGCAAAAGAAGCTGTCCGGCTGGAGCCGAACAACCTTGACTACCGGGGCACCCTTGCCGCCGCCTACGTCGCAGCGTACGAGATGGATACCGCTGCTCAGGAATATGAAGAAATCGTAAAGCGCGATTCCACCAACCTGGACGCATGGTATAATCTCGCGCGCCTCTACCAGGCCCGGAAGCCCCTTCGGGCACTTGATCTCTATCAGCAGATTACCGCTCGCTTCGGCCCGGAGTGGGAAGTCCTGCTGCAGACTGCCGAACTTGCCAACAAAGTCCGGCAATTTGGCAAAGCCGCCGAAGCACTGAATCAAATGACCGAAATCGATCCGGGCAACCAGGCGTTGATGCGGACGCTGGCCCAGACATATGCCCGGGCGGAAAACTATGACCGCGCCCTGGCCGTGCTCACCGAACTCCGCGAGGGGAATCCATCCGACCTGGACATTCTGGCGGAGGAGGCGGAAATTCACCTCCTCCGGAAAGAATACCGGCAGGCCTCCGAACAATTTGAAACGATCCTGAAACAGGACACGGTTTCCATGGAGGCAAAGCTCCATGTCGGAGAGCTCTACTTCGCCCAGATGGACAAGGACTCCACACTTGCCCCGGCTGCCCGATCCATTTTTGAACGGATCCGGGACAAGTATCCCCAGGACTGGCATGCATACTGGTTCCTCGGGGCCATCGGCTCGGTGACGCGCAATGACTCTCTGTCAGTCCGCAATTTCCGGAAGGTCACCGAGCTTGCCGGCTGGAACGCTGATGCCTGGGTCTATCTCTCCTCCGTTTTTCTTGACAAAAACAATTTTGCGGAGGTGTCGCACGTTCTGGAAGCAGCCCTCAAGGTGGTTCCGGACGACTTCCGCGTGAACTTTCTCCTGGGCGTAGCCTACAGTCGGCTCGGGCAGAACGAGCAGGCGGCGCGCGTTCTTGAGCGTGCCCGGCAGCTGAACAGCAAGGATGTCGACGCCATCTCGCAGCTTGCGGTTGTCTACGAGGCCCTCAAGCGCTTCGACGAAACGGACAGCCTGTATGAAGAAGCCCTGCGGCTCGATCCGTCGAACCATCTGGTCCTGAACAACTACAGCTACAGTCTTGCCGAGCGGGACATTCAGTTGGATCGTGCGAAGGAGATGGCGATGAAAGCCGTCGCGGCCAAGCCGGATAACCCCTCGTATCTCGATACCATGGGATGGGTGTATTTCCGCCTCGGGGAATACAAGGAAGCTGTGGAGTACGTGAAGAAGGCCATCGAAAAAGGAGAAGTCAGCGCGGTGGTCTACGAGCACCTCGGGGACATCTATTACAGGATGGACGACAAGAAGGGAGCGCTCGAGCAATGGAACATCGCGCTCCAGCTCGATGAGAACAACCGGGCGTTGCGCGACAAAATCCTGCGCGGGTCCTTATGAACCCGTCGCGGCAGATCCTTCTGACGCTGGCGCTGCTGCTGATCTTCTCTTCCTGTTCACCGCGACGGTCTGAGATCGCGCTCCGTCCATCGGAGACGCCGCCGTCAACTCTGGTTGACCTTGTCGACGCCGCCGATGCCAGGCTTGTGACCATGACCGGGCGCGGGACGATTTCCTTCGAAAGCCCGGAGACTGCCGGGTCGGCCTCTTTTGACCTCTCTCTCCGGAAGCCCGATTCGCTCCTGGTAGCGTTCGAAGGACCGTTCGGCATCGACGTCGGCACGCTGTTTCTCAGCCGCTCGCTGTTCGTCATGTACAACAGCATGGAGAATCGCGTCACCACCGGCGTTCCCACGGCACGCGCCATCCGGTCCGTGGTGCCGTTCGACCTCACGTACGAGCAGATTCTCGACGCATTCACCGGCGCGTTCCCGATCGCGGAGAAAGAGTCAACCCCGCTTTCGTACACGGTTGACAATGACCAGTTCCGGCTCGTTTATGCGTGCGGGAAGGAACGCTGCAGCTACTGGATTGATCCCTCTGATTTGCTCGTCCGCCGGTACCGGCGGGAGGATAGCAAGGGACTGGTGCTGATGGAGGCCACGACATCCGGGATCATCGAAGACGAGGGCGCGCGGATGCCGCGCCGCGTGATCGTCAGCTTCCCGGGCGAGAAACGCCGGGTTTCCATTCATTTTTCGAAGGCGGAGCTGAACGCGCCTTCGGTTTCCTTCGACTTCACCATTCCACCCAACGCGCACAGAACCGTTCGGTGAAACAGCTTCTGACATACGCAGTTCTGCTCCTTTGCTTTGCGGGGGCGTCATCGCAAGGAGTGGGGCAGACGGAGATAAAGAAGCGCCAGGTCGAGCTCCAGAACATCCGAGAGCAGATCCGCACGCTGGAGGAAAAGATCAGCCGGCAACAGAAGAACGAAAAGGCCTCGCTGGACCTGCTGGACACCTACGACCGGAAGGCCACGCTCGTGCGGCGGCTGATCACACGCCTCCGGACCGAGGAACAGAGTTTGCAGTACCTGATCGACACCACGCGCCGCACGATTGCCCTGCTTGAAGGTCAGTACCGCTTTCTCAAGGACCATTATGCGAAATATGTGGCCTCCGTCTACAGGGCGGGACGGGTCCATGATCTGGAATTGCTGCTCTCCTCCAACTCCCTGAATCAATTGTACATCCGAAACGAGTATTTGAAACGCTTCTCCGCGCAGCGGAAGAAAGATGCCGACCATCTGGTCTCCAAGAAGAGCGAGATCGAAGACACACAGGCAGAGCTTCAGCAGCAGCTTACCGAGCAGCGCCGCCTGATCGCCGAGAAAGGCGCTGAGGAGGATCGCCTGGCCTCGCTTGCTGCCGACCGCCGCCGAACCCTGGCGGAGATCCGGAAGGACAAGAAGACGACGCAGCGCTCGATCGACCGCCAGATGAAGGCGGCACAGGCACTGGAAGGGATCATTGCCGAATTGATCGAGGCCGACCGCATCCGGAAGGAGCGCGAAGCCGAAACCCAGCGCACGTCCCGCCTCCCGCAGCCGCCGGCGATGAAAGGGGAATTCGCCTCGAAGAAGGGCAAGCTGCGCTGGCCCGTCTCCGAAGGCTCCGTTGTCGCGCACTTCGGGAACCAGAAACATCCAACTCTGAAGACGATCACCCAGAATACCGGCATCGATATCGCCGTGAAGGCTGGCTCTCCGGTGAGCGCCGTTGCCGAAGGAGAAATCTCCAAGATCTGGTGGCTCCCGGGGTACGGGAACATCGTGATCATCAACCACTACGGCGGGTATCGCACCATTTATACCCACCTTGCGGAGATTAAGATCACGGAAGGGCAGAAGGTGAAGGAGGGAGATGTCATCGCCGAGAGCGGAGAAGCGCTGAACGGACCGCGGTTGCATTTCGAGATCTGGAAGGATCGGGAAAAACAGAATCCGGAAACCTGGCTCGGCAAGCAATGACACGCAGATCCCTCGCATGGTGCTTTGGCATTGCCATGGCGGCCATCGTCATGGTCGCTGTTCTGCACGCGCCGCTCGCATCTGTGGAGGATCAGTTCACCACCCTCAAGTACCGCCTCAGGGGTGTGCAGCCCGCCGACACGAACATCGTCATTGTGTACATCGACAACGAGGCAATCCGCACGCTGGGCTGGCCTGTCCGCAGGAATTTCTACGCGCTGATGCTCAAGACCCTTTCCGCCCTGCAGGTGAAAGCCGTCGGGGTCGAGATCCAGTTCGAAGACGCTCGCCTTGGCTACCCGGAATACCCCGAGTACGATGACCTTCTGGCATCGGTGATCGCCTCGTCAAGAAATGTCGTGCTGACTTCCTATTTTGATGCTGTTGGCCGGGCAGCCGATACCGCCGCCTTGAATGAGAGCGTTCCCCTGCAGTTCACATACCCGCGTGTGAACGGCTCGCTGCTCGAAGGGAAAGGGTTGCATCTCCCGCAGCCACGGTTCTTTGACGCGGCGGCCGGAATAGGGCATGTGAATTTCACCGGGACCTCGGGGATCGATATCCCCGTGCTCGTCCATAGGGGGAGCGCCGTGGTGCCCGCCTTCGCCGCGGAAGTGCTTCGCCTGTACTGCGGGGCGGAGCGGTCGGGGCTCGTCTATGGCGATGGGGACGTCCGGCTTGGATCTGGCCGGAGGGAGGTCCACTACACAACCTCTGCCGATGCTATTGTTCAGCTTAACCTTCCCTCTTCGTTCGACGCGTACACCCGCTATCCATTCCTGGAGATTCTTCGATCCTACGATGCCCTCCGAGGAGATCGCCCGCCAACCATTCCGGTGAAGATGCTCAAGGATAAACTTGTCCTTGTTGGCGTTGTCGCGGAGGGAAGAAGCGAGTTCCGCTCCACGCCGGTTGACCTCAGGTTCCCGTCCATTGGCCTGCATGCAGCGTTCATTGACGATGCACTTCACTCCGGGTTCCTGCACACCACGAGCGCCTGGATCGAATACCTGCTCTGCGCCATCCTCGGCCTTGGCGGCGCTGCGGCCATCATGCTGCTGCCCTCGCCGCTGAACAAGATCCTGGCCTTCGGTGCTCTCGCGCTCCTCGTGCTGGCCTCTTTTGGTCTCTTTGTCGCCGCCTCCACGCAGCTTCCGTTCGTTCCCGCGCTGGTCGCCGGCCTTGTCGCTACAGTGAGCTCTCTTCTCTTCAAGCAACGGCGGATGAAAGAGCATGTGGACGTGCTCCAGGCCGAAAAACAGACGATTCTTGCGCAGCTCAGCGACAGGGAGGCAAAGGTTGCGCTCCTGGAGCGCGAGCTTCTTTCTCTCGAAGCGGAAAAGAAAAGCGATCGGACGGACGAACTGTTTGAGGAGATCCGCCGATACAAGGCGGAGATCTTTACCCTCTCCTCCCGGGCTGAAGATCTCGAAGCGTATCAGCCACAAGATGACGGTCCGCCGGGCAGCGAGTTTGAAGGAATCATCTATGACAGAACCGGCAAGATGAAACCGGTGATCGAGTTTATCACAAAGATCGCGGACAGCGATGCGCCCGTTCTCATTCTCGGCGAAAGCGGTACCGGAAAAGAGCTGGTTGCCAAGGCGATCTACAGGCGGAGTCCCCGCGCGGCCGGTCCGTTCCTTGCGGTCAATTGCGGGGCGCTTTCAGAGGGCCTGCTTGAGAGTGAACTGTTCGGGCATGAGAAGGGAGCGTTTACCGGCGCAGTCAGGGAGAAACCGGGACGTTTTGAGCTCGCCGATCATGGCACGATCTTTCTGGATGAGATCGGAGAGGTGAGCGAGACGTTTCAGCTGAAGCTTCTCCGGGTTCTTCAGGAAGGGGAACTCGAGCGGGTGGGAGGAATGCGGACGGTGAAGGTTGATGTGCGTGTGCTGGCGGCGACCAACAAGGATCTGAAGGAGGAAGTCAACCGCCGGAGATTCCGCGAAGACCTGTATTATAGAGTGAACGTCCTCACGGTAGCACTGCCGCCGCTGCGAGAGCGCAGGTCGGACATTCCCATACTTGCGGATCACTTCCTCCAACGGGAGGGAGGGGGCGTGCGCGTTTCCAGGAATGTCATGGAGCTTCTGCAGAACTATGCATGGAGGGGAAATATCCGCGAGCTTCAAAGCACGATCAGGCGTGCGGTCTTGCTCTGCAAGGCGGAGAAGCGAACGATGATCACCGCCCGGGATTTGGGGGAGGAGATCACCGCCGGTATTCGCAACGCGATCCCGGTGCCGGACCAGGTGCTTGACCTTCTGCGGGAGAAGGGATTCTCGCGGAGCTCGATCTCCGAGACTGCCGAAGAATTGGGAGGTCTCAACCGTGGTACCGTGGCCGAGTACTTCCGAGGGGAGTGCCTGAAAGCGTTTGCCGAGCAGCGGTTCGATATCGAAGCCGCGGTGCGGCATGTTTCCCTCTCGGCCGATGAAAGCGTGAATGATCGGGTACGCAAGAAGCTTTACGAATACCTCGCCAATGTCGCGGAAGCGGTGGCCACATCCCAGCCCTGGGAGAACTCGAAGGCCACGTTGAAGCCCAAGATGAAGAACCTTCCGCAACGGTATCATTCCTCTCTCGAGCAGGTGGCTGAAGCCTTTTTCCGGGGCCTGTGGAAAGTCGAAGTATGAAGCTTGCCACGGATGATCACAGATAGGTAAAAGAGATGAACAGGACTGCACTTCTGCCTGAACTCCGCAATTCCCGCACTTCTCATTGAAATTCCCGCACATCTCCTGAACCCTGCATTCCTCCCTTCCTGCACAGCCCGCGATTCCGTACGATTTCCGGCTGTTTTTCCCTCCTCCCATAAGCGAGCGGAGTTGGCACAGAGGTTGAACCTCCCAATACCAGAACAAACACAATAACCAAAACGCAGGAACAACAAGGGGGAGCCACCCATGAAGAAAACACGCACGATCCTCTGGATCCTTTCGCTACTGGTCGGCCTGGCCGTCATTGGCTGCCAGAAGGATAACGTTTCCGGATCGAATACCGATCAGGCGCCGGCAGGAGTCAGCAACGAGCAAAGTGCTATGAAGTACTTTGCGCAGAACGACGAATTCGTCACGAATGATGAATCCGCCTTTGCAGACAAAGCCATTGCCCCGACGGATTACGATGAGAGCTTCAGCAAAGTGGACGCGGCTATAACGCCGCTCCGGTGGGGGCGATTTGTCACTTCGGTCACGCGGACAGTCACGGTCACCATACAACCTGGCGACAGCATCTCCGTTGCCCGCATCGACCGCATCATCATCGGTACGCTGAAGATCAGGGCGATCTCCGGCACCGGAGACACCTCCACGATCACAAAGAATTTCCAGGATACATCGGCCAAGAACGTGGTCTTCAAACGCATGGCGCGCGACACGAAGCGGTACTGGTTGAACTGGGTGCCGGTTGCCACCTCGCTTGTGTCCGGTGGAACGGGTCCTGCTCCGGCGGGCAACGCAATCGTCATCACCAGGCTTGAATTTACCGCGGGAGGCAACACGGTGACGGTGACCGATCCCCTGGCTGCCTGGCTGCGCTACCGCTGGCTCCGGATGTTCAACGGCGGGAAGGCTGATGTTCCCGAGCTGATGGCCGGCGAGTTGGTCATGATCAGGGCAACGGTTCAGAGCCAGTCTCCCGATACGGATATGGTGGTCCTGCGGCATGGCTTTGGCCTGGGGTCAGGACACTTCAAACGCACCAAAATGGCCATGACCTCCCAGTCCGGTCCCGACGGGAACGGGTTCTACACGCGAACCTATGAAAAGCAGGTGCCGGTGCGGATCTACCCCGGCGCATTCCACTTCGGAGTGGACGCGATCACGCGCGCGACCCTGTTTGACGATTCTGCTCCGTACTCTGTAAGCTGGTGGGGCGTTCCATACAGAGTCTTCTAAAGGTACGGGATGTTCTTTCGCTCGTTGATATTCTTACGGGATTTCGACTAATTACTGCCGCTTCAGTTTCTTTTTTCCGTGTTCTTGGCTGGCTGAAGCGGCAGTGCACAGACCAAACAAACAAATGAAGACACTTTCCATCATCGGCTTTGTCCTGCTCCTTCTCGCTGCGGGCTGCCAGCAACCCAATGAGGTGCATGTAACCCCGGACGCGGCAGAACCCCAGCTTGAGGTGACCTCGCTGGCGATGGTGGATACGGCCGTTTATCAGACGGCAATCGACTCGCTTGCGGTAACCCCATCCGACCAGGATCGCTTCGCAGGCCTGCTTCTTGTCAATAAGGTCAAGTTCGACGGCGGCGCCCGGTGGGGCGTTGAGGCGGTAGCGCTTTCGTCAGTACTGATCACCGACAGGTCTCGCCCGCTCGACGTGCGCGGCAAGGTATTTGGCTATTACGGGATCCGTCTCATGCCGAATCTCATGACACCTCTCAGAATCAATGGGCTGGCCATGAGGGAAAAACTGCACCGGATACGGGCAGGTACACTCCGAGTCAATTTCGGGTTTGAGTACGATCGGGACATCAGCTCGATCTATCAGCCGGATATGGATTTCACATGGAGTGCTGCCCCGGACAGCCTTGGCACGGTTCAGGTTTCTGTCCAGTCTCCGGCGAACCTCACGGTGGCATCGCCGGCAGGGGGGAGCGTCATCCCGCGGAACCGGGATTTGCAGCTTCAATGGACCGGTCAGGGTGAGATGCTCATCATTCTGAGCGCCTTTGACCCCATCGGCAAGCAATCCAGGCCCATTCTGAAAATGCGACCGCTCGCGAACAAGGGGCACGCAAGGGTGAGCGCCAGTATCCTGCGGGCGCTGCCGGGTGATCGATACTTTGTCTTCACATTCATCGTGGCGAACAGAAAGGAAGTCCGGATCGATCGCAATGCCGGATCGGTTCTCGTCCTAGCTCAAGCCGCATCGGTGCATAACATCTACGTCGAATTCCAGTAAGGATCCGGGTGAGGTACACATCGATCCCACGTTGGTGCATTGCACTTCTCTGGTTCGCTATGATCGATGCCGCCACATATGCGCAACCCATCCTTTCTCCCCGGGCCGTCGGGCTTGGCGCCTACGGCGCCTCCGTGAAGGATTCCCGCGATTTTGTCGCGAACCCGTCGGGATTGGTGGGGATGAAGGATTGGGACTTCAATGCCGGCACCTACCTGCCGACCGCAGCAGGAGCGAGCAGCGGATTTGTCTTCGGCGGCTTCGGCGCCGGGAAACGATTTTTTGAGGACCATGCCCTGGCGGCGCAATACACGCCCGGAGCCCTCCTCGAGTTTGTGCTACCATCCACGCTGACCATCGAAGGAGTGGGTATCGCCGCGGATCGGAAGCTCTCCTATGGCGAGCCTGCCGCAGCCGCGTATGCCTACCGGTTCTCGGACCATTTCTCCGCAGGAGTGGGGGGACGTCTGCGCACGGAGACCGTGAGCGATCCCCGCTATCAATTTGTCGACAGCACGATCGTTTCGCTTCCGAACGAGTCTGAGACCACCTCCTGGCTTTTCGATGCAGCCCTGACCTGGCGGCCGTGGACGGACATGACACTCTCGGCCGTGGGGCGGAACCTGGCGAACATCACGAGCGGCGAGCTCCCCGAGGATTTCCAGACCTACTCGTTGCCCCTCGAACAATCTCTTGAACTGGCGGCGGCCTATGATTTTTCGCCGGCATTCCGGTTGACCGCCGGGGCCGGCACGGATAAGTACGGTGCGATCGGAGGCGAGTGGTCCCCCGGCCTCGGACTGGCGTTCCGGGGCGGGACATACCTGAGCTCACGCGAGACTCCGACCCTGTACGCGATCGGCGTCTCGGCCGGATGGTCGATCGGCCCCCTGGAGCTGGATGCAGCATTCCTTCATTTCACGAACCAGGAAGGGAGGCAAGGAACCACCCCGTCAGCCGATCTCGATGTGTCGTCCATCCGGAACATCAGCTTGAACCCGTTCACCACGGACCGGCTCCTGCTCTCCGCAAAAATCATCCTGGGCAATGTCCGCGAGAGCCTGGCGCGCATCGTCGGCGTGGAGATCGTGAGCGCGGTCTACCCCTCGGCGTATCAGGCACTGGCTTACCGGCCGATAGGAAAAGTGCGTGTCCGGAATGTCTCCGACAAACCTGTGCAGGCCAGGGCCAGCTTTTACATGGACCGGCTGATGGATGCGCCGACGGAATCGCCCACGGTTACCATCGCCCCCCGCGACGAGGCCGATATCCCGCTCACGGCGGTTTTCAATGAATCCGTGAAGTCGGTCTCCACCGTGACCGTGCGTGAAGGAAATGTCTACGTCAGCGCAACGCCGGCGGGGGAGTATGATGATCGGTCGCAGGCAAAGATATTGATCCATGGAAAGAATGATTGGGATGGCGACGTTTTGTCCCTCCGCTACTTTGTGACCCCCGACGATCCGGAAGTGATCCGGTACAGCCGCGACATTCTGCTTGCGCGGAAGGACTCGCTTGCAAACGTTCCGCCCGACCTGCAGCTCTTCAGGAAAGCGGCACTCCTCTTTGAGGCGTTTGCGGGGAAGCTCTTGTATGTGAACGATCCGAAGCAGAGCGCGGACTATGTCCAGTATCCTGCAGAAACGCTCGTCATCCGGGGAGGTGATTGCGACGACATGACAGTCTGCTTCTCTTCTCTCCTGAACAGCATCGGTGTCGGGACAGCGTTCGTGGATGTCATCCCGCCAGGTCGTCCGCAAGATGGGCATATTTTTCTGCTGTTCGATTCAGGCCTGGCGCCCCGCTATGCGTCGCATATCGCGGAGAACCCGAAGCGATACGTCGTCCGCAAGAACAAAGCGGGAGTCGAAACGGTCTGGATCCCGGTTGAGAGCACGGTTATCTCCAGGGGGTTCGCGAGCGCCTGGGCGGAGGGGGCACGCGAGTATTTTGACGATGTTGAAGTGGGCCTCGGCATCGTGAAGGGGTGGGTCCGCATTGTGGATTTGTATTGAGGAGGAATGTATGAAGCAGCGTGGATCGCTCATCTGTCTGCTGGCCTGCGGCTTTGCCCTGGCGCAGGCTCAGGATATCGTGGTGCAGCGGTTGCAGGGGGACGTGGCAGTGCGTCACGGAGTGACGGAGGTCTGGACGCAAGTCGCTGTCGGCGATGCGCTGCGCCCGGATGATACGATGAAGACCGGGAGGAAAGGGACCGCGATCCTTGCCGTTCCCATCAAGAGTTCCGGCGGTGTGAAGAGGATTGCGCTTCCTCCGGAGGTGATCGTGGATCTCTCGGATGTGCGTGAATTATCCCAGGAAGAGCTGATGCTCAAATTGACGATGGAAAGGGTCCGGGCGTCCTCCTACCAGTGGAAGAACGATGAACTGCGTATCCCAAACGCTGCTGTGGTGCACGGTGCCGATCGTTCCGCGGGCGCACCGCTTGCGCTCAACGATCCAGGACCGGGCATTCTCCAGTGGAACGGGGCTCGCGTGCTGTATGACAACGGTTTTTACTCCACATGCGCGTTGAAAGCCATGGAACTGTTCCGGCTCTATCCCACGGTGGGGACGAAGTTTGAAAATCATATCATGGTTGCCGAGGCACTGGAGAAAGCCAGCCTCCGCGGTGAAGCGCTGAGCGAGTATGCGGCGCTGCTGCAGACGGCGGGGATTTCAACTGCGCAGCAGGCGATGGTGAAAGAGAGAATCACTGCGCTGAAAAGACAGTAGTCAGCGGTCCCTGTGCCCGTGGAGTTGCCGGAGGGGTGTACGTGTGTCGCCTGACGGCGACGGGCTTCCCGGCTTCGAAAGTGATGATCCTGGTGAGGGGGTCGATCACTCCCCGGTGCTGAATTCGTACACCTTGACGCTATTGCCTGGTATCTCAACTGTTGATGCGACACCCGGAGATATCATCCCGCCGTTCAGCACTTCCTTCAACGTGCGTGCCGAGCCAAGCTGGGTTTGCAGCGTTGACAGCGCAAACGCTTTCGCGTTTGTTCCGTTGTTCGCGAGAACCAGGATCTTCTCGTTGCCCCAGGAACGCACGTACGCATACATGTCATCTGCCGCCGGGAATTGGACCAGCGAACCGCGCGTGAGGGCGGCATGCTCTTTCCTCAAGCGCAGAAGAGAGCGGACGTACTGAAACATCGAATCCTGCCTTGCCGTCCTTCCGGAAGGAGTGAACGCATCCAGCGAGTCTCCCGGAAATCCCCCCGGGAAATCGCTCCGTATGGTGCCATGGTCCTGTCCCCCTCTCATGCCGATCTCCGTGCCATAGTAGAGCTCGGGTATGCCGCGCGTGGTGAGCAATAGTGCGAGCGCAAGCCTCGTCCGCTGCACATCTCCACCGGTCACCTCCATGATGCGAGCGACATCGTGATTGTCCAGAAACGTGAGAAGGTTGGAAGGGTCGGGGTAGAGAAAATCTTTGGCGAGGCATGTCTCAACCGTGCCGATGCCGGCATGAGATCCAAAGACCTGCATGAACGCGTCGAAGAGGCCGAAGTCGGTCACGCAAGGGAGCTGCGCATCAAAAGGTCTTGAGAGGGTATTGCCCCGCTGGTACGGTGCGAGAAACGCCGGGTCATTGATCCACACCTCACCGACGATGTTGAACTTCGGATATTCGTTCCTGATCATGCTGCACCACTCGGCAAGGAAGCCATCATCCGCATAGGGAAATGTATCCTCCCGGAGGCCATCCAACCCGGTCGACTCTATCCACCAGATGCAGTTCTCAATGAGATACCGGCGGAGCAAGGGATTCTTCTGATTCAGATCGGGCATGTAGTCCGCGAACCACCCCTCTTTCAGGTTCTGACGGGCCGTCGAATCGGCATAGGGATCCGTCAACTCGATCTTGTAGTGCCGTGTGCGGTCATGGGATTTCACGGTTCCGTTCAGCCAGTCCGGCGCGGGCAGGTTCTTCAGCCAGGGATGCTGAATACTGATGTGGTTGCTTACATGATCCTGAATGATCTTGAGCCCCCGGGCATGCGCCGATTCCACGAGGCGCGTATACAGTCCGTTGTTGCCGAATCGTGGATCGATCTTGTAGAGATCGCTTGCCGCGTATCCGTGGTAGCTCTGGACAGGATTGTTGTTCTCGGTGAGGGGATTGATCCAGAGCGCCGTAACGCCCAGGTCCTTGAGATAATCCAGATGATTGATTATCCCCTGGATATCGCCGCCATGGCGGGCGTATGGATTCGTCCTGTCGCATTGCTGTTCAAGCATGCCGGAAACCGAATTGTTCGACGGATCTCCATCGGCGAAACGGTCCGGCGTGATTAAATAGACGACGTCGGCACTGCTGAAACCCTGATATCTTCCCTCCCGTTCTTGCCTGGGCAAAACAGGATAAGAGACCGTGGCAGGACCTGAAGGAGCGTTGATCCGGAGAGGATAAGTCCCGGGATGTATGTCGGGTGCAAGCTCAAGATCAACGAAGAGATAGGAAGGATTTCCGGTGGAGTGGGTACCCAGTACGCGAAGGCCGGGGGATGAACAGGAAGCCGACGCGCCGGCCAGCCGTTGGCCGTACAGCATGAGTTGCACCCTGTTCAGCTTCATCCCGGCCCACCAGTTGGGCGGCTCAACCTTGGTGACCTGAGGCTCTTGAGCCAGGCCCGCCTGAAGCGAGAGTACAAGGAGCAGGAGTCCCGATTTCGCGAACATTCAGCTTCTCATCAGCTTTTTGTACCTGATTCTATGCGGCCTGTCGGCCTCGATGCCAAGCCGCCTGTGGCGGTCCGCTTCATAATCAGAGTAGTTGCCGTCGAACCAGACGGCTTTGCTCTCCCCCTCGAACGCGAGCATGTGCGTTGCAACGCGGTCGAGAAACCAGCGATCGTGGGAGATCACTACCGCGCACCCGGCAAAATTGTCGAGGGCTTCCTCCAGTGCCCGGAGCGTGTTCACGTCCAGGTCGTTCGTCGGTTCGTCCAGCAAAAGCACATTGGCTTCTTCACGCAGCACCTTGGCAAGGTGCACCCGGTTTCGCTCTCCGCCTGACAGCATGGAAGTCTTCTTCTGCTGGTCGCTCCCGCCGAAATTGAACCTCGCCACGTACGCGCGCGAGTTCACATCGCGATGGCCCAGGCTGATAATTTCATTTCCGCCGGAAATCTCCTGCCATATGGACTTTTCCGGATCGAGCGGGCGGTTCTGGTCC
Source organism: uncultured Bacteroidota bacterium (assembly GCA_963809695.1). Lineage (GTDB taxonomy): Bacteria > Bacteroidota > Ignavibacteria > UBA10030 > UBA6906 > JAGDMJ01. Next base: position 19,712 of record CAWEKI010000006.1, on the reverse strand, counting down.
ACGTACGCCAGCTTCACGGTCTCGCCGATGGTAAATGTGCCCGCGTCCGGTTTTTCCTTGCCGGTGATCATACGGAAGAGTGTTGTCTTGCCCGCGCCGTTCGGCCCGATGATGCCGATGATGCCGCCCGGCGGCAGATTGAAATTCAAATCCTCGTAGAGGAGGAGATCGCCGTATCCCTTCGACACATGCTGTGCTTCGATCACGGTGTTGCCGAGGCGCGGTCCGGGCGGGATATAGATCTCGAGCTCGTCATTCCTTTTCTCGTTTTGCTCCGCGAGCATCTGCTCGTAGGCAGTGATGCGCGCCTTGCTCTTTGCGTGCCGCCCCTTCGGGTTCATCCGGATCCATTCCAGCTCGTGCGCAAGGGCCTTCTGGCGCTTCGATTCCTGTTTCTCTTCTACCGCGAGACGGCGTTGCTTCTGGTCGAGCCACGATGAATAGTTCCCCTGGAACGGGATGCCTTCCCCGCGGTCCAGCTCCAGAATCCAGCCTGCCACATTATCCAGAAAATATCGGTCGTGCGTCACGGCAAGGACGGTGCCCTTGTACTGGGAGAGATGTTGCTCGAGCCAGGCGACCGATTCCGCATCGAGGTGATTTGTCGGCTCATCCAGGAGAAGGACGTCCGGTTCCTGCAGCATCAGGCGGCAGAGAGCGACGCGCCTGCGCTCACCTCCGGAGAGTGTGGCGACCGAGGTTTCTCCCGGTGGACATCGGAGGGCATCCATGGCCTGTTCAAGCTTGCTGTCCAGGTCCCATGCGTTGAGATGGTCGATCTGCTCCTGCAGCTTTGCCTGCTGATCCAGCAGAGTATCGAAATCGGCGTCCGGCTCCGAGAGCTTGTTGCTCACCTCTTCGTACCGCTTCAAGATATTGACAGTTTCCTGGACCCCTTCCTGCACGATCTCGCGCACCGTCCTGGATGGGTCGAGCTCCGGTTCCTGCGGGAGGTATCCGAACGAGATTCCTTTCTGGACGGAGATTTGCCCGATGTAGTCCGTATCGACTCCCGCGATGATGCGGAGCAGTGTGCTTTTCCCCGCACCGTTCAGGCCGAGTACGCCGATCTTCGCCCCGTAGAAGAAGGAGAGATAGATATCCTTGAGGACTTGCCGGTTCGGCTTGTGGATCTTCCCGACGCCAACCATCGAAAATATGATTTTGTTATCTGCCATAGATTCCGGGTAATGCTTTGTCAGGAGCGGTGTACGGGCAGCAATTCGCCTTTCGAGCCGATGTACAGAACAGGTGTAAGCCGGTCGAGCCGTTTGTCTCCGTCGTAGTACACCCGTTCAAGAAACAGGCCGGAAGGAGGGGCGGTGAGGCGTGCGGGTGCATCAGAGGACTGATGGATGAGCCGTTCTACTTCGTGCCGGTTCAGCTTTCCCTGTCCCACTTCGGCCAACACGCCGACGATGCGCCGGACGAGCTTCCAGAGAAAATGCGAGCCCACGATGCGGATGAGAAGCAGATCACCCGCCTCTTTGACCATAACCTCCTCAATCAGGACTCTGGTTGATTTCTCTTCGGGGTCGTCGTCGGTGAACGACTGGAGGTCTTTCATACCTTTGAAAAGGTGACAGGTCTCCTGCATGAGCTGGACATTGAGGCTGTCCTTGATCCACCAGACATATCGCTTTCCGAAAGCAGTCCGGCGCCGCGAAATTTGGTACAGGTAACTGCGGGCTGTGGCGTCATGCCGGGCGTTGAACGAAGGGGGCGCCTTTTCCACCTCGAGGATATTGATGTCCGCCGGGAGCTCGTCGTTCACCTTCATCCGGATGATCTCAGGCCCCAGCATTGTGTGCACATCCAGGTGAGCAATCTGCAGCAATGCATGCACCCCCGCGTCGGTCCGGCCGGCGCCCAGGAATTCCAGCTTCTCGGTCTTGAACACCGTGCGCATGGCTCCGGTGAGCTCCCCCTGCACTGTTCTGGCGTTCTTCTGGACCTGCCAGCCGCTGTAGCGGGTTCCCTCGTATTCCAAATAGACTTTGAATCGGGCCATAGTGCGATATCCGGGATCACGCTGCTCCATGGTGCTAAAAAGCGCCACGAATGTCTCGTTCCCGTCTTAAGAGAGGACAGGACGGACCGGAGGCGGCACGCGACTACCGTCCGCCCTTCTTCCCCGGCTTTTTTGCCAGAAGTTCGGCCGCAAATTTCCGGTGACTCTCGATGGTCCCCGTGGCATCGGCGATCGCCGTGTCGAGTTGCGCACTGACGCTTTCAAGTCGCTGGAGGTCCGCATTCAACGCGGCCATGGCCTCATCGTGCTTCAAGTTCACATCATATGGTTTGTGTGCGGTCATCCATGTTTCCATTGCGCCCCGGGCTGCAGCGAGCTTCTGTTTTGCTTCGTCGATATCGCTGCTCGTGTGGTCGGCGCTCTCCTTGGGGAATTTCGTGGCGAGAGAATTATGCATAGCAACGGCGCTGTCCAGCTGGGCGGTCAATGCTAGCGCCTGCTGCATCTTGACCATCCCGGAATCATGCAACTGCATCACACGCTTGTTCAGGTCGCTTTCCATCTGCTGCTGTTGAGCATTTTTGCCGCAACCGGCGAGAAGCAGGACGGAAAGGAAGAGCACGGAAACCGTCAACGGAAGAGTCTTCATGGAGGTACTCCTTTCGAAAAGAGGCAGGTTAGGGAAACAATATACGCAAAGCCGAATAAAAGAGAAACAGAAAGGGATCAGAGAAAAGACAAAACTCCCTGATTTCTTCATTCCCTTGTGACTCTCCCGGTGAGGAATTTTGGTGAAAAATCGGTACTTTGCAGTGTATCTGTTCCTCCTCCATTGACAAAGGTTGATTCCCATGAAGCGTTTCGCTCGCTTAGTGCTCCTCACGTCTCTTCCAGTTCTTCTGCACGGTCAGTCTCCCACGATCAGCTACGAGCTCGCCATGTCCCGCCCCTGGACGCATCTATTTGAAGTTAAGGTGAGGTTCGACCATCTTCCTTCCTCTGGAAAGACTCTCGATCTCGTGCTGCCTGTCTGGAGGACGGGCCGCTACGTGATATTCGACTTCGCCGGGGGTGTGGAGCGCTTCTCGGCAGCGGATGTTCATGGAGATGCTCTGGCAGTTACCAAAACCGACAAGACTACCTGGCGCATTGCGACCGGTGGGAGCGAGACCGTCACTGCGCGTTACGAAGTGTATGCGAACGAATTCAGCCTCCGCACCCGTGGACTGAACAATGAGCATGGATTTGTGGATGGGACGGCGGTCTTCATGTATTCCCCCGCATACCGGCAGCGCCCCCTCACGTTGACTGTCGTGCCTTTTGAAGGGTGGCGTGTCACCACCGGACTTGATTCCATGGCCGGGCAGAAGTTCGTTTTCACCGCGCCCAATTACGACAACCTTGCGGATTGTCCGCTCGAGATCGGAACGCAGCACGAATATGAGTTCATGGTCGAGGGCACACCGCATGTACTCAGCATCTCCGGCCCGACGAATTGCATCCCCGACTCGCTCGTGAAACTGGCGTCCCGGATCGTGCGTATGAATGCCGCCTACTGGGGGAGCCTCCCGTACAAGCGCTATGTCTTCATCCTCTCCGCCATGTCTGATCCCACGGGTGCGACCGAGCATGCCAACTCATGCGTTCTGAATATCGCTTCGAGCAGGTTCACGACGCCCGATCCGTGCCAATCGCTTGTCGGGTTGTTCTCCCACGAGTTCTTTCACACCTGGAATGTGAAACAATTCAGGCCGAAGGGGATGGACCCGTATGACTGGACGAAGGAGAATTACTATAGAGAGCTCTGGCTCGTTGAAGGGGGGACGTCGTATCTCCACAACCTCCTGCTCACACGGAACGGCTTCTCACCGGCCAAGGGATACATAGACGGACTTCACTGGCAAATCGAAGGAGATCGGCAGCGTCCGGGAAACAAGGAGGAGTCCGTGACGGAATGCAGCTTTGACGCATGGGTGAAGTTTTCGCGCAACGTGCCCCAATCCTATAACTTCGAGACGGATCTGTATGGAAAAGGCGCTAACGTGTCCATGCTCATGGATCTGACGATCCGGCATGAATCGGCGAACAAAGCGTCGTTGGACGATCTGATGCGTACGCTCTCCAGGCGCTTTCCTGTGGGAAGCGGCGGCTATACGGTGGACGATGTCGAGCGAATAGCCGTGGAGCTTGCCGGCGATGGGCTGCATGAGTTCTTCGCCCGGTATGTGCATGGCACGGCGTCTCTTGACTGGGAGACAGTTCTGGGCTATGCCGGACTCACGGTGAAACCCGTTGAGGGATCGCGAAAGGTATGGCTGGGGGTGATGGCCGGTGATCAAGGGGAGAAGACGGTTGTGCGACAGGTTGTTGCGGGGTCTCCTGCGTACGACAGCGGCATCAACGTCGGCGATGAAATACTGGCATTGAATGGATCCCGGGTGCGCAACACCGATCTGATGCACCGCATTGCGGAGTTGAACCCCGGAGACAAAGTGAGACTTACACTCTTCAGAGACGATCAGCTGCGCGAGTTTGAAATTGAGCTGCGGAGGCAGGAGGTGCCGGCGTACAGGGTGGTCAAGGCGGAAAAGCCCACGTCCCTGCAAAAGAAGATCCTGGAATCCTGGTTGAACGCCACATGGGAAGATCTGTAGGTCGCACCCCGCTCAAAGGTGAAGCATAGCGGGGGACGGAAGTTCGACCGTCATTGTCGGGGCGACTGGATTTGAACCAGCGACTTCTTGCTCCCAAAGCAAGCGCTCTAGCCGGGCTGAGCTACGCCCCGAGTTGATGCGATTAATCCTTCAATGTAAGCACGCTGTTTTTTTGCGCCTTGATTTCTCTTTCTCTACTCCAGGCTTGGGCCCGAGTCTCAAATTCCTCGCTGCACATGAGCTCCCACGGGCCCCTGCCTCTGGGTAGCTTTCTCGGTATTTGCGTTGTGTCGGTTGACTCGGTCGGTCAGGTTGTTGGTTTGTCCAACGCAATATGTACCCGTCCTCAGACTACGAAGAACATATACCGTAAACACCCCACTCCCAACCTAAATGCTAGCCGGGTCCGGCTCCGCCTCTGGCGGAGCCGAGACTCTCGGTCTCCCACCTTCGGCGGGAGACCGGAGCTGAGCTACGCCCCGAGTTGATGCGATTAATCCTTCAATGTAAGCACGCTGTTTTTTTGCGCCTTGATTTCTCTTTCTCTACTCCAGGCTTGGGCCCGAGTCTCAAATTCCTCGCTGCACATGAGCTCCCACGGGCCCCTGCCTCTGGGTAGCTTTCTCGGTATTTGCGTTGTGTCGGTTGACTCGGTCGGTCAGGTTGTTGGTTTGTCCAACGTAATATGTACCCGTCCTCAGACTACGAAGAACATATACCGTAAACATCCCACTCCCAACCTAAATGCCAGCCGGGTCCGGCTCCGCCTCCGGCGGAGCCGAGACTCTCGGTCTCCCGCCTTCGGCGGGAGACCGGAGCTGAGCTACGCCCCGATGTGTTAGAAGTAAGATACGAAACTCTCGTTGTGAAGGCAAGACTGCGTTCTTTCACCTTCCCCACGCGTTGGAAAACTGGTGCCAGTGAAGGTGAAACGGCGCTGGCTTGACTTTCCCCTTTTTCTTCATAAATTAATTGTCGCTCTTTCCCACCATAACAATCTAGGAGGTTGCGTGGACACTCCGACAAGCACCGTCACCCCTCAGCCGGCAAAGCCCTATCAGCCGTTCCAACAGCAGACAGGAGATCTGACCGTCGGCGATTGGATGATCACACTCCTTGTGTCCTTCATCCCGATCGTAAACATCGTCATGATGTTCGTGTGGGCCTTCGGCTCCAACACGAACACGAGCAAGGCCAACTGGGCCAAGGCCACGCTCATCTGGATGGCCATTGGTGTGGTCCTGGCAATTCTCTTCATGGTCATCATCGGCACGGCGATTTTCCACGGGATGCAATCATACGAATAAGCGTTCAGTCGGGTGGAGCGGGTGCCGTTTCATTCGACCGTTGAAACGGCACTCCATCGCGGACTGCAGGTGAGATTGTCTGGAGGGATCATGTTCATTGGACATTTCGGCGTAGCGTTCGGATCAAAAAAGATCGTCCCAACGGTTTCCCTGGGGACGCTTATTCTCGCCGCTCAGCTTCTCGACCTGGTCTGGCCTGTTCTCGTGTTGTTGGGTATCGAACATGTCCGCATTGACCCGGGCAACACTGCCTTCACTCCGCTCGAGTTCTACGATTATCCGATCAGCCACAGCCTGCTGTTGGTGTTGCTCTGGTCCCTGCTCTTCGCGGGAGTTTATTACGGCATCAGGCGGCGCTGGAAGGGAGCCATTGTAGCCGGGTGTGCAGTCCTGAGCCACTGGGTGCTGGATTTCATCACGCATCGTCCGGACCTTCCGTTGTTTCCCTGGGGACAATCGTATGCGGGTCTCGGGCTCTGGAATTCTGTGCCGGCTACTATCGTTGTGGAGTGGGCACTGTTTATTACCGGCGTGGTTCTGTATGCAACGTCCACCAGCGCACGTGACCGCACCGGCCGCTATGCGTTTTGGGGATTGGTAGCCTTTCTCGTCCTGAGCTCGATCGCGGCCATTAGCACAATTCCTCCCGATGTAAGAACCATGGCGTTCACTTCACTCCTTCTCTGGCTGCTTGTGCCGTGGGGCTATTGGATCGACCGGCACCGGCAGCCAACCGCACCGCGACAGTCAGTTCCCAACGGCGCCTGAGCAGCGGCTGCTCCGGCTCTACCGGGTCAACGAAAGCAGGGGTTAGTGAGACCACTAAGATGCAGGTCGACGAATGACCCCAACACGCTGGGCCGATGGCATCGGTATGATAACGCTCCGCAGGAGCCGTCGCGCACGCCGCTTTTCCATACGGGTAACGGTCTCTGACGGAGTGCTCGTAACCGTACCATGGTTTGCGAGCTATGCTTCCGCCATGGATGCCGTGGAGCGGCAACGTGCGTGGATTCTCAAGGAGCTCCGTCGGGCCGGGGAGCAGGAGCAGCGTCAGTTTGGAGCTTTGTCTGACGGGGGGTGTGTCACGCGCGCGCATAGGCTTTCAGTCGAGCAAGGCGAGACTGACGACACGACGGTGCGCGTCCATTCCGGTGTCATTGCCGTTCGGTATCCACGCACGCTGCACCTGGAATCAACGCCTGTGCGCCGAGCCATTCGGAGCGGCATCCTGGCGGCATATCGAATAGAGGCGCACGCGCATCTTCCCGGAAGAGTGCGGGAACTTGCCGAGCGTCACGGGTTCAGTTATGGCCGGCTCTTCATCAAAGATCTCCGTTCCCGGTGGGGGAGCTGCTCGGTGGTGAACAACATCAATCTTGCGCTACAATTGATGCGTCTTCCCGATGAGCTTGTGGACTATGTGATCCTTCACGAGCTCGTCCACACCAGGGTGAAGAACCACGGGGCGAGTTTCTGGAGGTTGCTGGATCAGGTCTCGGGAGATGCGAAGGGGTTGGATAAGCGGCTGAGAAAGGAGAGGATATGGGATTAGAGGTAGGTGTTAGGTGTCAGTAATATGGGGGCTAGGGTCTAAATACCACGATTACCGATTCTTAGAATCCGCAAGAAAATCCAATATGATTTGAGTAAACCTCTCCGGCTGCTCGAGATTTACAAGGTGGCCGCTTCCAGGGATGATGACTTTCATCGCCCCGGGAGGTCTTACCCTCTTGACTTTGTCCTTTTTAAAGATGCACCCGGGCATGCTCCCCTGCTGGATACAGATCTACGGCCGCCGCTTCCCTGCAGCGACCGCGATGTACCGCCTCTACCCCTGCCGGCGATGATACAACCGATGCACTTCCAGTTGATGCTTCAGCGTGATCGCTACCTTCTTCTTCAATTGATCAACGAGATCCGGACCCAGGCTGAAGATGTCCTCTTCCTCTTTGGTCGGTGCCGTTCGCACGAGAGGCACCCGACTGGTCTCCAGCAACCGGATCAGTTCATTGGTGTTGTCAATGTCGTGCCGGGTAACGATCTGAATCTCCCGCAGTTTCTGATCGCCGTCCATGGGATAGATGTTCTCTTCCACGGGCGGCTGCGAGTAGTCCGACCGGTCCAGGAGGTCCTGGTACTGAATGGTATAGAGCACGTTGCGATAGAAGCAGATCAACGTCCGCAATCTGTTCTGCAACAGTGCCCAGGAATCGTCCGGTGACTTTCTCACCTTACTGATATCGTCAATGGCCGACTCCAGCAGCGCGATCGCCTGAGTGAACAGGTTGCCGGTGATCAGCGATCCGGAGAAGCCGTTGATCAACTCGAATCCCTGCAGGTTCATCAGGTCCGCCGCTTCTTCCTCCGAATTCGCCTGGAACTGGTATTTGCGGTAATAGTCCTTCTCTTCCGGCGTCAACTCCATGGGGAACGGCACCAGCGGCCGGGTGATCCAGCGCTGGTTGACGGTCCCGACGAGCATGACGGGATCGCCCGCATGATTGCGCACGATTAAAGCGGCCCGGCTGATCTTGTCCCATGCCTGCATCACATGATGTGCACCTTCCGGACCGGCGAAGTGCTCCGCTGTGCGCAGAATATTCTGCATGCGACCGATCATGGTCGTGGTTGGATTGCCGCGGAATTGACGCACCAGTTCGAAGTATTCTGGCGCGTTGAGTTCATCCATCATGAACGTCCGGTTGGTCGTCTGGTCGCCCCAGGCATCCTGCAATTGCTCGGCGACCCGGAAGACATGCGGGATACCCAGGACGGGACCCACGCCGGAATCATAAAAATTGTAACCGATAATGCGAGTCGGCACTGATTCGTCTTTGGTTCTGAAATTGAGTGCCTGCCCGGGCTTCAGGAACGGGATCACCGACGCCACTTCGGTCTGCGAGATATAGCCGGAGCCATAGTTCATGGAGACCTCGGCTTGCAAGCCGGCATCCCTGGCGCCGTCCTGTATGGTGGACATGAATCCGACGACTCGGTCGGCATAGGATCGCTTTTCGCACCATGACGGACCGTTCTGGCCCGGATAGAGGCTGACACTCCAGCAGATGCCGCCACCGGAATCGTTGGTCAGCAAGGAAAAGACCTCAATGGGCGCCTGCCGGCACAATTCCGCCACCGCCTTGCGATACATGGACAGCACTGCCGGCTGGTCGATACAGGGCGCATAATAGGTATGGCGTGCGCGTCGCGGATGCTCGCAGCGTGGACCGCGCCATTCCGGATGAGCCTGATACACCGCTTCCGGCAGCCACGCCGGCTCTTTGCCAAAGAACGCCGCTTTCAATCCCAACTCTTTCAGTACGGCACATCGTTCCTTCACGATCTGCAGATTCTTCTTCGCATAGTCGGCAGGCAGGAATGACTTCAATTCCTCCGGCACCACCACTTTGAATATCGATGTGACGAGCATACCCCAATTGGGATACGGATCGTTCAGATCCAGGTCCCACTGCCATCGGCTTTTCGGCAGGTCGCTGATCGCCACGTGGGTGGCACCCAGTTCGGCCGCCTGCATGGCCAATCGACGAAACTCCTCCGTACTGTTGGTGGGACAGGTAAAAATCACCTTCTGCTTTGAATCCATTCGAATGGCCCCTTGATTATTGTCTTCTGCCACAACGGAAAGCGGGAACAACAGACACAGAACATGCAGTGACATAATGATCATCGAGATTCTTCCTGGCACCATGATCTTTTCCTTCGATGGGAGGGCAGCAAGATACTCGGAACGGGGGAGAAACGCAAAGGCAATTCAAGTTGATACGACAAAACAGGATTTCAATGCGCGTGACAAAGTCCAGATCAGAACACCCGTTGGCGCTACCTTCCATTGGGGGCACTTGAGTTACAGCGACTACCTTCCGACTGCTAACAACATTCTTCTAAGCAGAGATGGGTTAGCACGTTATCTCCACCGATGAATCGGCGCAGAGCGCTGTCGAATGCCTGGCGTTTGAGTCCGCAGCCAGCGCTGTAAAGTTGTTGTCATACGTCGTATTCCATCCGCCGACGGAAACGACGACATTCACACCACGGGCATGTGTCGTCGCAATCAGTTGAGGGTAAAGAAAACCGGAAGCCACATCGAGCTCTCCGTTCGATTGCGGGCCAATGAACGCATGCGCAATATGGGTAAGGTACTGCCATGGGATTGCGCTGTGGGGAAACGTTCCGGACATCCAGCTCGGGTAGTAGCCTACCACCATCTTGTCGGCACCGGAGGCGCCGGCTGCGATTGCGAGTAGCGATATCAAAACGAGCTTTTTCATGATCATTGGATTTCCTCAGTGCCGTTCCCGCTTGATAATTGATTTGCCATCAGCACGCGGAGCTCTTCCAGCCTCTTCCGGCCGTTCTCGTTTTCCGGATTTAATTCCAGCGAACGGGAAAAATTCCTGACTGCCAGGTCAAACTGCTGGTCAGCCATCAACGCCTCGCCATAGCTGTCATAAACGTTGAATGACCGGGGATAGGTCTCCACGTTCATTGCAAAAAGCTTCAACGCTTCCTTTGTCTGTTTGCGGTTCAGGTACTGATAGCCCAACGCGTTCATTTGCCGTTCGGAAAACAAGAGGGCGCCGCTGTCCCGTCTCCGTTGCTCCTGGTAATACGCTACCGCCTGATCGACCCCCTCGCGCTGCAGGACATCCGCGAAGCCGGCATCCATCTTCCAGGAGACCGCCCAGTATTTTTTCAGGTCTACCTTCGGGCCGGTACAGAAGTAGATCGTATTGTTATTCTCGTCCGGCATACAGTACGGGTTGGTGAAGACGCCTTTCCGTTCCACATGGTCGAAGAGCGAACGGAGCAGAGAGAGGGAGACCCCGATCGCCACGTAACTCCGGTCGAACGTCTGATGCTCGAGCGCATCAAAGTAAAACCACCCATCCCCTGTGACCGGCTCGGGCAAGCCGAGTTTTCTGCCATGCACGTGCAGGGCCGATGCTTCCCCCCAATTTCCCGCAGTCACCCCGACAGGGTCGCTTGATGCCTCCTGCACTTCGTGGTAGACGTCAGCCACGTCTTGCGCCATTTCCTCCCAACCGAACCGGTCGGCCATGTGCTGCGGGAGAGTTGTGACGCGCCGGTCCTCGGTCTTCACGCCTGCATTGACACCCAACGGCCGCACATACGCAATGAGGGTTTCTACAGGCAGCATGGGAAGAAAGAGAGGCAATGCAGGCAAACTCAGGAGTGTATAGACAACAGGGATGGCGACCTTCATGGCCGTGCGGGGGCGCGAGGCGCTTGCATGGGCTTTGACCCACCCTTCAATCCTCACGGAACCGGCGGCAACAAGGACGCCATACATCGGGATCATGAAGTAGAACTGCCCTCCAAGGATGAACAGTGTAACGATCAGGACCAGATAGCAGTACCCAAAGAGACGATATGCTGCCCACCCTTTCTTGAAAAGGAGCGTCGCGAGTCCCAGCGCCCAGACAGGGAGCATCACCAGGTTGTTGGGCAGGATCTGGTTCCACAAGAACTCCAGAACGGGTGAAGCGTGTGTTGTTCTCCCGGCATAGGTGGCCGCATAGGAAAGAAAATACCAGTCGTGATTCCATTGCCAGAAGAAGTACGGGAGTCCGCACAGGAAAGCAACGACTCCCGCCAGCCAGATCCAGGGTTGCCTGTACCAGATGCGCTGGGGGACCAGCCAGAGCGACACGAACAGCGTGAAGCCGAGAAACAGGATCGTCAACTTCGTCAGCATGCCAACGCCCATGAACAGACCCGCGATCAGCCAGAGGCGCTGGTCGGCACCATTCAGCATCCTCGCCACCAGATAGAGGACGGCCGCCCAGAGAACAAAGGAGACGTCGTCATAAGTGTAGATCGAGCCAAAGATCGCGAGGCCCGACCAAAGCAGAAAGGCTCCGGTCAGAATCATCGCGTAGCGTTTCCCGCCCAGCTCCCTGGCAATGAGTATCCCGAAAGTGATCACGCATGCCCCGCTTACCGCAGCCGCGAGATGAACCACTTTGAGCGAATGCCCGAACAGGACGAGAAAGAGCTTTAAATAGAGCGGCGAGGCCGGAGGCATATCGAGATTGGAGAACGAAAAGCCGTCGGCAATGGCGACATAATACATTTCGTCACGGTGGTAGCCATATTCCGGGAGAAGCAGGTGAAAGAGAATCTTGAGGATCGCGAACGATGCAATAATCAATGCCTCAGGAGTGAGGAGAGCTTGTCTGAGTCGTTGGAGCATAGGTCAGGGATCAGGGGTCAGGGCTTCGGAAAAGGCCATTATAATCGATTATGCGCAGTTCACGGCGTGGGGATACAGGTGAATATAGAATATTGAAGAATGAATATCCAATGTTGAATGGATCCGGATTCCCCAATCTGATGAAAGAGCCTCAGGACAAGACGAACACAGAGAACTCGGAGAACCCGGAGGGCCACGGAGGAAAGCGGGATTTTTTGGGAAAGAGCGAAAGCAAGGGCGTACCTGAAGAAGTTTTTTCTAGTTCTCCTCTGTATCCCTTTCTTCACCTCCGCTATTCCTAAAAAACCACTTCCCTCTGTGGCCCTCTGAGTTCGTCTTGTCCCGAACCTTCTCAAAATGGGGAATCTCTATTTGAATGAAAAAGAAGAGTCCACCTGTACAAGCGTGGACTCTTCCCTTTGAGAGCGGCACTGCAAGCTTTCCCACATCGCGGAGGCTCGGCAGGCTCACCTTACTCGCTTCAGAATATCTCCTTCCCTGATCAGCACTTTTTCCAGGTCGAGAAGGATCAATTGACGATCCTTCAGTCTTCCGACGGCCGATACATACTCCGCCTTCACGCTTCCAACGAACGATGCCGGCAGCTCCTTCACGCTCTCCGGAACTCGCAGAACTTCCTGGACAGCATCGACAACAAAGCCGATCTGCTTGCCGGTGAACTCTACCACAAGGATCCGGCTGTTCTTGTCCCATTCTTTCCGCGGCATACCAAAACGCCGCCTGAGGTTGACAACAGGGATCGCCTTCCCATGCACTTCCATTACGCCCTCGATATAATCCGGGACATCGGGGATCCTGGTCACCGACGGAATGCTGTTGATTTCCTGCACACGGAGAATATCGACCCCGAACTCCTCGTCGCCGATTGAGAATCCTACTATCTGCGGAACCGGCTCACGCGTTCTTTCACTCATGCTTCACTCCTCGACTCATTTTTTTCCTCCAGGCGGAGATTGCCGCCAGAGAATCGTCTCCGGCCGCAAGCTGGATCAGTGTCGCATCCAGCTTTTCGCCATCCTCCGGGAGCTGAAACCAGAGATCGATCCCCTGGCTCCGGAAGATTTCTGCAGGATGCGGAACGCTTGTTGTTGAGACCATGATGACGACGGGGATGCCGTCGCGGGATTCGATAGTCTCCACGACATCCATCCCCCAGCCGTACTTCAGGATTTCCTCCACGATCACCAGATCGGGTTTGTGTCGGGCAATTTCCGCAATGGCTTCATCGCCATCACGGGAATGTCCGATCAAGTCCATTTGCTTCGCATGCTTGAACAACCTTTGAAACAATTCTTTGCCAACGGATGCGGATCCGAAGGCGACGTAGACGGTCATGCTCCTCCTCTATATGGTAGTTGACAAAGATACGGAGGAGGGGAGGATATGCGGTATAGAAAGGGGCGTGAATCTGCTATAGAAAAAAACACTATAGAGGGGATTAGGGGTCAGGGGGGCCAGAAGAGACTGTGCACATGCATATTCTGACCCCTGATCCCTGTGTTCACTCTCCCGGATCCACGAGCCCATGTTCGAACGCGTACCGGACGAGCTCCACCGTGGAATGCATTTTCATCTTTTCAAGGATGCGGGCACGGTGTGTACCAACAGTGGAGGCACTGAGGGAGAGAATTGCAGCGATCTGGGTCAGGGTTTTCCCTTGGCCAAAGAGACAGAGAATCTGGAACTCCCTGTCGGAGAGGATCTCATGAGGCAATTGAGTCCGGTTCGGGCTGATTTCCGATGCAAGAAGCTGTGCCAGCGCAGCGCCGACGTATTTGTCTCCACGCATGACGGTGTGGATGGCGTCGATGAGCTCGTTTGAGCCGCTGGTCTTCGTCAGATATCCCGATGCCCCGTTCTTGAGGCAGCGGACGGCGTACTGTTTTTCAGAGTATGTGCTCAGGATCAGGATGCGCAGAGCTGGCATTTCCGCATGCAGCTGTTTCAGCACTTCGAATCCATTCTTCCCCGGCAAAGAGATGTCCAGAAGAACAACATCAGGATCCAAAGCGCGTGCCCGGTCCAGGGCTTCATCCGCGTTCTGGGCCTCACCGACAACCTCAAAATCGGATTCCCGAGCCAGGCTGGACCGCAGGCCATCGCGAACGATGGGATGGTCATCGATGATCAGGATGCGGACCATGGTCATTCCTCCGCAAAGGATTGATTTTAGGAAGATGGATCACAATCTCGGTCCCCCGCTCATGTGCGGGCGGAATGATGCACCTGCCGCCATAGGGATACAAACGCTCCCGGATCCCTTTGAAGCCGAGAGCAGTCGGACTTCCAACATCGCTAAGTCTTATTCCGATACCGTTGTCCTTCACCGACATGATCAGCTCCTCCATGGTCTCCTTCAGGGACACGGAAACCTCCGATGCTTTGGCATGCCGGGCGGCATTCGTGAGCAGCTCCCCCATAATCCTGAAGAGGGCGGTCGAGCGTCCTTCGTCGATGGCGGGCTCTGTCTCAGGGAGCGACAGACTGCATGCAATGCCGCTCTGCTTTTGAAATTCCTCGACGCGCCAATCCATCGCTGCAAGCAGTCCCAGATCATCGAGCACACCAGGTCGAAGTCGTGCGGCAATCCTCTGCACGGCCAGGATACCCTGATCCACCAACGCAAGGAGAGAATCGGTCTCCGCTCCATGTGCAGCGTGGGCCATCGCGCCTTCGCGACCGGCCCTTTCGATCCCCATGCGGATGGCTGTCAGAATCTGACCAAGTTCATCGTGCACTTCCCGGGCGGTGGATTTCCGTTCCTGCTCCCGCGCATGCTCCAGCTCCGCCGAAAGAGCGTGCAATTGTTCCATCGATTCCTGGAGCGCATCTTCAGCACTCTTGCGTTCAGTGATGTCGCGGAGATTGAGCACGATGGCCTGGACAGCCGGGTCATCCAGCAAGTTTGATGCTGTTGCTTCGATCCACATCCAGTGTCCTTGTTTGTGCCTGACCCGGTATTCTAAAGAGATGCTTGCGCCTGGTGCCCGGAGCGCATCGCGAAACCTCTGTTCGGTGAAAGCGCGATCATCGGGATGGGTATAGGCAGGACCGAACGTCTCTTCAATTTCCTCCGGAGCATACCCTGCAATCCGCGCGAATGATGGGCTGATATACTTGATCCGGCGGTTGATGTCGAGCAGCACTACGCCGTCATGGCTGTTCTCCACGACAGCGCGGAAGAGTCGTTCACTTTTCTGCAAAGCCTGTTCCACCTGGATGCGATCGGTGATGTCCTCCAGGATGCCCACAACGCCGTAGACCTCGCCATGAGGATCGACCAGTGGGGACTTGGAGGTATCGGCCCAGAGACGTTTCCCATCGGCCCGCTGCAATGGTTCGACAATGTGCAGCTTGGGACGATTGCTGTTCATTACTTCCAGGTCATCCCGGCGGTACCCTTCTGCTTCGGTCGGGGGCCAGGGAAGCTCGAGGTCCGTTTTACCCACCACGAATTCCGGCTTGCCCAATCCTGTCGCTCCTGCAAACATCTCATTGCATCCCAGATAGACTCCGCGGCGGTCTTTCCAGAAGACAGACTGCGGAATCGCGTTGAGGATCGTGGAGAGCATCGCCTCCTGTTTCCGTTGCTTGAGTAACCTGTCCCTCAGCATCCTGGTGTTCAGATATTGGAGGCAGGCAACGGCAATGAGGATGTAGAGAGTCCCGGACCAGAGGAAGAGGGGAGAGCGCGTTACAACATCGGGTGGCAAATACCCCGTGAGTTCGATGACGACCAGCCCCAGCGAGAGGAGAGCGAAAGAACCAGCTGCCACAAACAACGCTGCTTCTCCCAGGAGCAGTCCAGCGGCGGCCACGAGGACCACGTAGCCATGTGCCGCATTCGCCCGGATCCCTCCCGCCGTCAACGCCAGCCAGGTGAGAAGAATCGATATCCCCGCGACGAGAAGGATGCTTGCAAGCCTTGTCCTCCTGCGGGAATTCAAGTAGAAGGCTGCTGCGCAGAGAATGTAAAGGCAGCCCACAGCCAGCGCCAACCGCACAAAGAGGCCTACGCCAGGGATGAAAAGCGAAACGATGACAATCAATGCTCCGAGGCCCATCAAGGCCCAGAGGATAGAGCGCAGCGCGCGTGCACGTTCCGGACCTTCCATGTCGGGGATGTCCGGTGGCGGTGACGGCTTCAGGAAGGAGAAGAACGGGTTCATGGGTGTTGGGAGGCTGTGTTACAAATGTATGACTCATTACTTTTGTTGTCAATACATGCCCATGCCCTGGAAGTTACACTCTCTTGGTCGTTCATATTGCGATATTCAGCTCAGTTTCGTATATTTTATGCCTTACTTCTGGTGTGCCATCTGGGCCCGTAGCTCAAATGGATAGAGCAACAGCCTTCTAAGCTGTAGGTTCCCAGTTCGATTCTGGGCGGGCTCACAGCGTGCGCGTCCCGCCTCTTGATATAGAAGAGGTTGGCGGGATCCTCGTCCCGACTGCGGAGTTGGCTACTAGGATTTCGCACGCAGCTAACTCCGGTCGGGACGGGATTCGATTCGCGCCGGGCTCACAGCGTGCGCGTCTCGCCTCTTGATATAGAAGAGGTTGGCGGGATCCTCGTCCCGACTGCGGAGTTAGCTACCAGGATTCCGCACGCAGCTAACTCCGGTCGGGACGGGATTCGATTCGCGCCGGGCTCACACGAGGGTAGAGTGAAGAGGGTAGAATAAAAGCAAAGCGGAAGGAGATTGAGTGCCAGACAGGCAAGATCTTCGAGGGAGAACCAAGGCATTCGCGCTTGATGTTGTACGGACGGCTGGTGGCCTGTCGAGGTCCATGGCGAGTGGCATTCTCGCCAAGTAGCTCTTGCGTTGTGCAACGGCAGTTGGAGCGAATTACCGGGCTGCATGTCGGGCCCAGTCGAAGGGTGTTTTCCTGGCAAAGCTGGGTATCGTGATTGAAGAAAGTGATGAGAGCATGTATTGGTTAGAGCTGCTTCATGAGCTGGGCACATTGCCTGACGAACAATTCCAACGGCTCCATCACGAGGCTGATGAACTCACGGCCATCTTCGTAGCCTCAAGGAAGACAGCGCAGTCCAACGCAGAAGACTCGCGTCGGTAGTTTGTGATTCTTGATTTGTCTCGTTCTTTGTTTTTTGGAAGTGGGTCAGAAGAGAGGTTTGTTGTTATTCTTCCCTCTTCACTCTACCCTCTTGCTTCCATCGAAGGCAGAGCAATTGCCTTGATGCTTGAAATTTTTGGTTTGTTTTGGAAGCGGGTCAGAGTGGAATGCAGTTATTCTTCCCTCTTCACTCTACCCTCTTCCCTCTAATCGCCCCCATCGTCTAGAGGCCTAGGACACGGGCTTTTCAAGCCTGTAACACGAGTTCGAATCCGGTTGGGGGCACTGCAACTTACAGCGACACCACTTCCGCCTGCTAACACTTTTGCTAACAAATTCTCATGTTAGTGGAGGTGTTGCCATGCCTACCCTCTTCAAACGCTCCAACGGTGTCTACTACGCGATCTTCACCGATGAGTTCGGCAGGAGAAAGTGGATCAGCACGAAGGAACACACCAAGCAAGCCGCGCTAAAGAAACTTCCCGAAATAACCGAGCGCAAGAAGGAAAAGCTCCCCCGCATTACCCTCGCCAAGTTTTTCGCTGACTTCACCGCCTATGGCAAAGGTGTCTACTTGCCGGAGACGCTTTCCATCTATAATAGAGCGCTCAGGAAGTTCCTGGAGATTACCGGCGATCGACTTCTTCCGCTTGTCTCGGCCCGTCACATGTGGATCAGTTCAAAGCAAAACGCCTCGAGGAGATCGCTCCGGTCACCGTCAATATTGAACTGCGTTCGCTCAAGGCCGCCTTCAACACGGCTATGCGGTGGAAGCTCATCGAGGAAAATCCATGTAAGGGCGTGAAGCAGTGTGCTGTGGCCGAGGTGATGCCTGTCTACTTTTCCGTCGAAGATTTCAGGAAACTTGTCGATGCCATAACCCAGGAGTGGTTCCGCAATGTCGTCATCGTTGCGGTCCTCACCGGCATGCGCCGCAATGAAATTCTTCATCTCGGTGGCAGGACGTTGACTTGACAAGGCGGGTCATATGGATTCAATCGAACGCGTGGCACAGGACAAAGTGCGGGAAGCGGAGAATTGTTCCCATGAATCCGACCGTCTACAAGATCATTGCAGAACTTGCTGCCGGAAGCCACCAGGACTATGTCTTCACGGTGGGAGGTGAACATATATCCGACCGGGCCTTGTCGGTCCGCTTCAAGAGATTGGTGGGGAGCCCTAAGCTCGACGACAAGCTTCACTTTCACTCGCCTCAGGCACAGTTTTGCCAGCTGGCTGGTGAAGGAAGGCGTATCTATCTACGATGTGCAAAAACTATTGGGTCACACGAGCATCCGTGTCACAGAGATCTACAGCCACTTGGCGCCTGAGCAGCTGCATGAATCGGTGAACCGGATTCCTTTCTCAATAAATTAGATCTCATACTCGGGGGTATGTCCAAAAAAGGCCGACCGCCCGGTCAATGGGTGGCTGGGGCGGTGATTCGCCGAGAAATCCGAGCCGTCAAATATCGAGGACCCGGCTCGGATCGAAACCTGATACCGGCTCATCGGGATATCCGCGTTGGTTACTGATCACCCTGGTGTTTCCGAGCTTGTAATCGACGCAATGGTGCGTGTGACCATGGACCCACAACAACGCGCCGCTTGACTGACCAGAGCCTCCAAATTCGAGGCGAACGCTCCATTGAGATAATCTCCTCTGTGTGCCGGATCGAGCGACAGGGGACTCGGGGCTGGTGCGTGACGATGACTTTGCGTCCGGAAAAAGCAGCACATTCCTTTCGGAGCCAATCAACGCTCGCCTTATGGAACATGGCAGTATCGTCAGGTTTCAATCGCCGAAATGACGGGCTGACACGGATCCTCCGATAATCATTCATAACCTCCCGTGCCCGGTCCATCGACTGGGCTTGGTCACCTTCTACCCGGAAATCGGACCAGAGGGTACAGCCGAAAAACCGGACATCTCCGATATCCACAGACTGTCGCTCAAGAAAACTCACCCTGGAGTTTGAAGCAGCAGCTTCAGTTTATCCGTGAGATGTGGGATAGCGCGACCATAATACTCGTGATTTCCCGCTACATAGACGACGCGCTCTCCAGGAAAGGCAGAAGGGATCCATTGCAGTCCTTTTTCACCAACGCTAATATCTCCCGCCAGAATAACGACATCTGCATCTATCGGTTCTGGAGAAGGGTTCAAATTCATTGTGAAGATCACTCAGGATGCGGACTCTCATCGTTCTTCAGTACCGAAATTGTGCGAAACAATTCATTGGGGTCTCAATATGATGAACTATATGAATTGCATCGGCCAAATGTAGAGAATTCCGGTTTAACCCTCAAGGATATCGGCATCGATGATATTTCTTACAGCACTGCCTTCGCCAACCCGCTTTCTCGACCTCTCGTATTTCGGACCGCAAAAGCTCCCTCTTGCCGCATCCTGAAAACACGTCGTTGAAACTTTATTTTCAC
>CAWEKI010000005.1:0-150824 GCA_963809695.1 uncultured Bacteroidota bacterium | reverse complement strand
GACAGGACTTGAACCTGCAACCTTCGGGTTATGAGCCCGACGAGCTACCAATTGCTCCACCCCGCGATCAAAGGAGTTCTGCAAAATGCAAATCATTTTGCAGAACTCCTTAATATACGAAACGATTTGACCGAAGTCAAGTACTCCTCATTCAAGTGTCCCCAAGTCCTCATTTGCTGTTCCCGTCACTCAATTTGCTACTCGAACTGCTAATCCTTAACGACGAGCCGGAGAATGAAGATTTGGGAACCTGAATGAGGAACCGACAGTGGTTATGCTATCTTCCTGCCAAATACCGCTTCCAAGGCTTCCAGTAGTACGTCGTCCACCCTGCCTTGATTCCTGCATAGTGCTCGTCCGGTATATTGGCATGCACCATCGTCAACCGTCCGCCTTTCCCCCTCTTTTCGAAGACCAGCATCAGAATCGAATCAGCCTGATCGGGCGCCCAATCGTCTGCTCGCCAGGTCTGCACAAACAAGCGATTCCGTATATACCCCAATATCGTGCCCTTTAGGCCGCCTTCATATGCCTCGCAAGCCCCTCCCACCTTGCTGCTGATTTTCGCGCTCGAACCTGTAGCGGCTGAGTGCTTTTTCGAGTCGACGTATAATGCGTATAAAACTTCGGGACTCGCATCGAAGTCGACGGTCTGGATGATGGTCTTTGACATATTCTGCTCCTCCCCCGATATTCAGAATTCGAGGGTTCCCAAATCATCATTGAAGGATTCGCGGTTCGGCGATTGGGAACCCATGAATTAGGAACCTGACGAGGATTTATCTTACTTCCGTAATACATTGCTCAGAAACTCCTGCATATCCTTCCACGACTTCTGATCGGCGTCCTTGTTGTATGCGATTGGCATTTTGAACTTCTTTCCGAGAGAATCTGCTGCCGGATTCGTGAATGCATGCACGGAATTCGGATAATCGATGAAGCGGTAATCTACTCCGGTCGCGTCCATTGCCTTCTTGAAAGCCTCGATGGCCTTCGGTGGATTGAATTGGTCGTCCGCTCCATTGCAGGCGAGAACCTTAGTCTTTACTCCCCCTTTCGGGGCCTCTACCAGGTTTCCCAACGACCCGTGGAAGCTGACGACGCCGTCCAGAGGGAAGTCCATCAAAGCTGCGTCCAGTACCACGGTCCCACCGAAGCAATAACCGATTGCCGCGATCCTGCTCGTATCAACTCCTGGTTGCTGACGAAGCTCCTTCAATGCTGCCGCAAAACGGGCCTTCAGAATCGCCGGGTCCTTCATGACGGCTCCTGACAACTTTCCGGCTTCATCGGGCGTGTTTCCCACTTTCCCGTTCCCATACATGTCGACAGCCATCGCGACGTACCCCAGATCGGCAAGCATCCGCGCGCGCATTTTGGCGTAGTCGTTCAGTCCCCACCACTCGGGAACAACCAGCACCGCCGGTCGCTTTTGATCAGTACTCCCCTCATACGCAAGGTACCCCTTCAACGTCGTGCCGGCCGCCTTATAGGTAACCGCCTTGGTGACAACCCCTTGCTTCTGCGCGCTGCCGCTTAAAACGAAGAATACAACTGCTACAAGCATAAACGCCCCTACCCGGGTCCTTGACATGTATCTCCCTATCGGAATTGTGGCTCTCCTTGTGTTCTTAGTGTTAACATGAACATCACCAAGCCCAATTAAGGTTCCGTTTCCACAGACGAACACGGGCATGGGGGTGAGGCAGCGATGGACAGGAAACAGGGGCTTTTATCAACCGGGTAAAATCTGCACACCTTAAACCAAACACACGGACTCCCGTCTAACCATCATCGAACAATACGGGAGGATTTGGAATGATTGAGCGGAAGTGGAATTTCGGACCGGCGCTGGTAACAATGCTTCTCGTCATGCTGGCCGCAATCCAGGTCGACGGATGCGGTACCTCAGTTGACATCCCCAGTTCATGGACCAATAATCAGGCTTCGATTGACGATTCACTTGGAACATGGTACGCGCAACTCAATCCAATTAAAGACACCCCCCTTTCTCTCGGCATCCAGAATGATACAGGCTATGTCTACATCTGCCTGGTGGCGCCCGAAGAGCAGTTCAGGCGCCAGATGATGGCACCGGGGTTGACGCTCTGGATCGAATCGGATAACGGTAGGAAAATCGGCATCCACTACCCGATGGGATTTGCTCACCTGCAGTCTCAGCAGTCGCTGAATGATTTGGAGATCCTTGGACCGGGCAAACATGACCGCAATCTTTTCTCCACCGTTGAGCTCCCCGGCATCAAGGTAAAGATCGGCAAGGTGGGAAATCAAAGTGTCTACGAACTGAAAGTGCCGCTTCATGAGTCTTCCGGCCACCCGTATGCCGCGGACGTCAGTGCGGGGTCCACCTTGAGGCTTGAAATTGAATCGGGTAAGTTCGAGCCGCGGAGAGCTGAGGGAATGTCCGAAGGAGGAGAAACGGGTGGTAGCGGGAGCGGGGGAGGCAGGGGAGGTGGTTTCGCTGGCGGAGGCAGGCGGGGGGGAGAGAGAAGAAGCGGGGGATCATTTGGTGGCGGCGAAAGATCCGGGCCGATCGATGTGACGGTGAAGGTTCAACTGGCTAGCGCAGGCATCAACGCGCACCAGTAAAGCGGAGAATAGGGATTAAGGGTTAGTGGTAACTCAATTGTTCGCTGTTCATACTTCGGTATTTTCCATTGACGGTTCTCGGATCGACATTCTGTGTCGTCCTGATTTGCGACGCTTTCTGTCGTCCTGAAATGCTTGTCCTGAAATGCTCCTATTCAGGACCTATCACTCGTGCTGGACAGGTCCCGACTAAAAACATGTCGGGACGACAAATGTCCTTGGACAATCAGTGAAATTTGTCGCCCTGAAATGTTCTAATTCAGGGTTCTTATTCAGGGCTTCTCTTCAGGACCCGTCCGTGGGAGTGGATGGCTCCCGAACAGAACGCTTTGAACCGCGAACCGTGAATTGAATTTCTCTCTGTCTTCGCGTATCTTGCCTCTGTTTCCTTCCACAGATCAGTGAATCCGAACCATGGAGATTGTCCATGAGACCCCTTATTCTTCTCTTTCTTGCCGCACTCTTGATTTCACCAGCTGATGCACAGAAAAGGCACACCTTCAAGATTGGAGAGGGGCAATTCCTATTGGACGGGAAGCCGTTCCAGATCATCAGCGGAGAGATGCACTTCGCCCGCATCCCGCAGGAATACTGGAGAGACCGGTTCAAGATGGCGAAGGCCATGGGCCTCAATACGATCGCCACCTATGTCTTCTGGAACTATCATGAGCCCGAACCGGGCAAGTTCAATTTCGAAGGGAACGCCGATGTTGCCAAATTCGTCAAGGAGGCCCAGGAAGAAGGGCTCTGGGTGATCATTCGCCCCAGTCCTTATGCGTGTGCCGAGTGGGAATTCGGAGGATATCCCTGGTGGCTTCAGAAGGAGAAAGACCTCAAGGTAAGGAGCAAGGATCCGCGGTTCATCGAGCTGAGCACGCGCTATTTCAATGAGCTTGGCAAACAGTTGACCCCGCTGCAGATTACGCGCGGGGGGAACATCATCATGGTCCAATTGGAAAACGAATACGGCTCGTATGACAAGGACAAGGAGTATCTCGCCCTTAACAAGGAGATTATCCGGAAGGCCGGCTTCGACGTTGACCTCTATACATGTGATGGACCTTCGCAGATGCCGAATGGTTATTTGCCGGGGTTGCTTCCGGCGGTGAACGGACTTGACAATGTGAAGGAGGTCAAGGAGTTGATCAATAAATACCATGACGGGAAGGGCCCGTACTTTATTGCTGAATGGTATCCTGCCTGGTTCGATTCATGGGGAATCGAACATCATGTTGTGCCTGCCGCGGAGTATGTCGGCCGGCTCGACACGATTCTTTCAAATGGGCTTTCGATCAACATGTACATGGTGCATGGCGGCACGACGCGCGGTTTCATGAACGGCGCGAACATGAGTGCCCGCGACCCGTATGCCCCCCAGACGAGCAGCTACGACTATGATGCACCTATCAACGAAGCTGGAAATGCGACGCCGAAGTTCATGGCATTCAGGGATGTCATCAAGAAACATCTGCCTTCGGGAGTTACACTGCCAGACGTCCCTGCGCCCAAGAGATCCATATCCATCCCCGACATCAGGCTCTCTGAGCATGCCTCTCTGCTTGAAAACCTGCCTGAACCCGTCGACTCTGACCATCCATTGACGTTCGAGGATCTGGGGCAAGGATACGGCTACGTTTTGTACCGGGCGTCAGTGAAGGGGCCTCTGAAGGGAATGTTGAACATCCAGCATGTACGGGACTACGCCATTGTGCTTGTCAACGGAAAGAAGGTTGCTGTTCTTGACCGTCGGTTGAGAAAAGACTCGGTAGAAGTTGACCTTCCCGAGGGGACAGTGACACTCGACCTTTTTCTCGAGAACGGGGGACGCATCAACTACGGGCCATTCCTGAATGACAATCGGAAAGGGATCACGGAACGAGTGACGCTTGCGGGGAAAGTGCTCGCCGGCTTCAAGATGTACAAGTTCCCCTGCACTGATTTTTCATTGTTGAAATTCAAGCAGGGGGACGTGAGCGGAGCTCCGGTGGTGCGTCGGGGGATGTTCGTCGTGAACGAGGTAGGGGATACCTACCTGGATATGCGTGAATGGGGAAAGGGGAGTGCCTGGATCAACGGCCACAGCCTCGGCCGCTATTGGAACATCGGTCCGCAGCAGACGTTGTACGTTCCCGGCCCCTGGCTGAAGAAGGGAGAAAATGAGGTGATCGTGGTGGAGCTGCTGGACTCCAGCCAGGAAAAGACCGGCGGCCTGGACGCGCCGATTCTCGATCAGTTGAGGGTTTCAAAGGCCGAAGTGAAGTGAACCGAGCACCTGATTCTTCCCGGAATCGGGCGATTCTGCTTCAATTTCAGGAACTTATTCGGGGAAATGGACTAATCGGTCAAAATCCCCACCCATAGAGTGAAATGCTGTGTGATGTCACAGAGCAACCCTCCTCTTTTGGTCTCATCGGTACCCCTTTGCCTGCAACGTGAAAAGCTCTGCGTAGAGCTTGCCGTTGGCCATGAGTTCGTCGTGGCTTCCCTTCTCCACAATCTCTCCCTGGTGTAGAACGGAGAGCATCCTGGTGAGCGTCGTTTTTCCCGCGCCGTTTTCCCCAACAAGGGCAAGCGTCTCACCGGGATGGATCTGCACGTTCAGGTGGCCGACAGCTAGCAGTTGCTGCCGGGATACCTGAATCCCACATTCTCATACACGAAACCCCGTCGTACCGCGGCAGCTCCCTGACGAGACGTGATCATGGGCTTCATAGCGAAGAAGCCATGGATAATAGACCCGCAGCCCGATCCTGCCGACCGTCTGCCGGCGTGCCCGCTCCAGTTGGTAATAGAAGGAAGAACACTCATAGGTAATGCACCATTGACTTTCGTTTGACTGCGGTTCATGTTTTGCGGCGGTTCCTGGCTTGAATTTTGCATCCATCCTGTTCTTACTTACCACAACCGCGGAGCAGAACATGAGACTGACCTTCCTGGTTATTGCTATCCTCATAATAGTGACAGCGGCTACTGCATTTTCGCAGACGCAGCAGGGTGCCTGGGAATTTTCGGTTTCCGGCGCATTTGCCTCTTATTCCTCGAAATCAGAGACTTCAGGATCCGGCGGAAGCCAAACGTCTGAGAGCGACGTCCAGAATTATTTCTCTCTGCTCCTCCGTCCAGGCTTCTTTGTGATTGAGGGTCTGGAGATTGAGCCTGAAATTCTCTGGGGTGCGGCCGACGGCGTGCCTCCGAGTTTCAGTGTGAGCGGCAACCTCGCCTACAACCTGACTATCCCGGGATCGCGGGTGACACCCTTCGCTCTGGCAGGTTACGGGATAGGAAACGGTATCCCCATCCTTGAGAGGATGCTCGGGCGGAGTTCCAACGACTTCGATATCGGCGTGCTCAATCTGGGTGCAGGATTGAAAGTCTTCATGGCGAAGCAGGTCGCATTCAGGGTGGAGTATCGCTATCAACGCTATTCCCGTGAAATCTCAAGTGGAAGCACTACCACAACAAGTACCTACAACTTCCACAACGCTTTCCTGGGCGTGTCAGTCTTTTTGCCATAATTGCTATCCGCGTTGGCGGCGAATCGGATCACCTGGGGAGGTGATGCGCGCGTTTACTGAAGGACCACGTTGGGTTGTTATTGTGGACAAGAAGGAAGATTACGCCAAACGGAAGCGGGGGAGGTGGTTCACCGGCAACGCCTTTATGTACCTTCAGAAATCCTTCATCTCCCTCAGTCCACGATTATCTTCCCTGTCATTCCGAGATGCCCGATCCCGCAGAAATGCGAGCAGTGAAATCCGTACTCGCCCTTCTTTCCAGCATAGAAAGTAACTGTCCTGGTTTCCTTCTCAGGGATCGTTTCATCGATGCCAAAGGCGCCGAGATCGAAACCATGCGTGCCATCAATCGCGGTGATCTTGAGCGTAACCAGCGTGCCCTGGGGGACGTGCAACACTTCCGGTGTAAAGTGAAAATGTTCGGCAGTCATCTCTACCGTCTTGTGGGGTACGGAATTCTGATCAAGGGTTTCCGGCACTGCCGCGAACTGTTGCGACGAGCCGCAACCCGCCAGAAACATGCTCATGACCAGCGCGAACAAGGGTGCTCTCATGTGCTCTCCTTTTTGAGGATAAACAGCCGGGCAGCACTTTGAGTTGCATGCTCAGGGCTCCGTCAACGGAGGCGGACAACGATCGCATCCCCAGACTGCTCCGTGGGGAGCTCGCGGAGTTGAAATTGAGCGGGCCCCCGTGTGACTCTCCCTTCGACGTCGAACGTGCTTCCATGAGCAGGGCAAGTGTAGCCGTCCCCCGTTGGAGTGAGTTGCGTGGAAGCGTGCGTGCACTGCAGTACAAGGGCTCGAAACCTCCCGTCGGCGTCCCTGTGCAGTGCGATGTCGAAGAGAAGGCCGCCGGGTCGCACGATCTGAACATCGGAGTGATCAAATGCCGAGTGCGGGATGGTAATCGTATTGTCGGCCACAGCTGCGTCGAGCATAGGAGGCACAGCGCAGGAACCGAGCGACGTGACTAGGACCCCCGCGCTGGCTGCCAGGCAAAAAGAACAAGTAGTCCTGAGAAACTCCCTTCGTTGCATGTGTTCCTCCTCAGAATGAAAATCCGATCCCCAGGTTGGCAAACGTATTCTTAGTTTCGTATGGGGTGCCCGTGTGCGCGAGCCGGACGTCCGCTTTCACAACAATGTTAGGATGCGGGAGGTATGTGACCCCGCCGACAAAATGCGTTTGGTCCAGGGTCCCGTCCCTGGTTCCGTTGGACGGTATCGTCGCGTTCAGGTCGAATCTTTCCATTCGAAGGAATGCGACAAGCTGAGGATCCGAGGGATCGGTCCGCGATACCGAAAGGATATCGTAGCCAACCTCTGCATAGGCTCCCCACATGCCCTGGGGAGTATTGTTGGCAAATGCTTGGTTGATGCTGGCAGCGTCCGGTATGGAAACGATCGTCCCCAGGAGTTTGGCCTGCCAGCCGCTCTGTTCGTATCGGGCGTGTACTTCTCCCAGCATCACTGGCGTTCCAAACACCCCCGACGTAAGATGCAGGGTGTCCGCCGTGCTCGGGGGGAGTCCAACCGTACCCCCGGCGTAGCCAGAGAGTTGCAACTGAAGATTGCCCGCTTGGTACTGCAGTGCGCTGGTCACTGCGAGGTTGTTCGCGGAAGCGTTGTGCCCTTCAGATCTTCCGCCACGAATGCCCGACCCGTGTTCAAATGCGGCGGAATTCAACCCATTCACCAGGGCGATGCTGAAGCGAAGAGGCACTCGGCTCAGGTTTCCATAGAGTCCCACGCCCAGCTCGCGCCAGGTGGATGGGATCACGTAAGTTTCGACCAGCGGCCGTTCGTTGCCATTGAATCTATTGGGGAGGTGGTCTTCATTGAGGATGCCTACGCGCGGGATGAAAAGCCCCGCGACGAGGTACATGTCCCGATTGAGATCGAATTTCACGTAGGCTTGTTCCAGCGCGACTTCTCCCCCCGGTTCTCCTCCTTCGACCTTCGCGTCTTCTACTTCCAGCTCGCTGAAGAGAGAGATTCTCTCGCTGAACCTGTGTCCCACAAAAAGGACGAAGCGCTCCAGGTTCATGCTGGCAGTCTTGGCATTGAAATCACGTTGATAGAATGCGTTTCCATATCCGCCAATAGATGTGGATGAACCCTGTGATTGCCCTGAATCGAGCAGTGACTCACTTGTTGGCGCTTCCCGCTGGGTCAGGCTTATGGTTGCCGATAGGGGGATGATGCAGAACGCAAGGATCAGATGGTGGAAGAGTGGCATTTGCCCGTTCCTTATTTAGACTTGGACTAAATAAAGATAAGGGAAAGGCGACATGTTGTCAAGGGGCGTTGAGTCAAGAGGGGAAGGATCCTGGATCGTTCCTGGAACCATCCTGGAACTATCCTGGTACCAACGTGGCACTTTCGGAGGGAGAATCCCCAGAGAATCTGCTTTCAGCAGTCTGTGAGCATCTGGTCCTAAACGTCGTGGGCCTGAATTGTCTTCATCGTCTCCCTCGCCCGCGCCCTGAAACCAGCACTCGCAAAAGGCAATTGCTGCTCGATCACCAGTCGAAGCTCTCGCCCGAGCTCTGGTTCGCTCTCTGCAATGCGCGCGAGGACAGTCATTGAAAAACACTTCACCGCGACCGGGGCTCCGACCGAGGTGAGCTGTTCGAAACAAGTGTTCGTCACGAGCCCGAGCAGATCGTCCGGGATGTCTGTACTCTGCAGGATGCGGATAACGCATCGCTTGACGGCGTCGTGAATCCCCGGCTCGTGAACCCGGGAAAGCATTCGTTTGAGGTAGGGGCGAAAAATGATAGGACGCCGCTCGGCAACAATGGTTACCACCCACGCCGCTCGTTGAGCGATGCGGTATTCTCCCTTCAGGAAGATCTGCATCAGCAGTTTCAGACGTGCGGAGTCTGCTCCCACCCAGCGGCCGATTTTCTCCGCATGCTTTCTGGACTGCTCGCTAAGAAGCTCGGCTTCTAAGTCCATCGTGCTCAAAGGAAGGGGTGGAGAGACGACCGGGCGGGATCACTCAGGGAGGTCAGGCTCCAACTCTGGGGAAGAAGCCTCGGCCAAAAGGCCGGGTGTCGGGCCAGCAAGCGATGCTGGCCCGACACAATATCGGTCGCCTGCTTACGAACTGCTATCCGGCTGACCTAAACATCACTTCGTCAGAACCATTTTTAGCGTCTCGACGAAACCACCCGCGCTCAACCGGTAGAAATACATCCCGCTCGGAAGACCCGACCCGCTGAACTGCGCCTCATGATATCCGGCTCCCTGGTTTTCATCCACCAGCGTAGCCACCTTCTCGCCGATCACATTGTAAACCTCGATTCGCACGTGCGATCCCTGAGGCAGCGCGTAACGGATGGTGGTCGAAGGGTTGAACGGATTGGGATAGTTCTGTTCCAGGGAGTAATTCTCCGGAACATTCGGCCCAGCGGACGCGATCGCTGTCGCACCCGCCGTGATTGCCTTGCCCCACGAAATGTTCCACGCTTGAATATCCCCGGTAATGGGTGCCCCCGGGATGTAGGAGGTGAGCTGCACAAAGGCTCCATCTTTTGCCTGGAACGTGTAGATCACCGTGCCTGTAACTCGAGACGTCCTTCGGATCCGGACTGCCTGTTGGACGGTTGTGTCGGGAAGCTTCAATAAGCCAGACGCGTCGACAATATTGTCTGAAGATTCAAACTTGGCGTCCCTGGAGTAGTAGGTGATTAGAGGGGGATTATTCACATTGATTATAGTAATAGCGGAATCGGTTGATCCCCACTGCGTTCCCATCATCGCGGGTAACATCAGGAGCGTATCGCCCGGCTCTTTTGACCAGACGACTGTTCCCGGAATACTGCCAAGAATTACCCCCGATCCTTTGATTCCGAAATCAACCAGGTTTGTGTCCAACTTGTAACCTTCATATGCAGTTCCCGAAGCAGTAATCTGCCCCCCTCCGTACGAGAACGCCAGTGAGAGATTGCTTTGTACCGCATGCGTGGCTCCGGGGAACTCATTGGGAAATTGATTGCCCGGCAGAACGGCTGTCGTGGTTAACGAGGAATCACGAAGGAGACCTCGGAAATCCCAGATGGTCGACCCTGTGTCACCGATGTTCACCATCTTGGCCTGCGTCGTGTCAAAATACCTGGTTGCGGTTATGCCGGGTGCATACCAGGCTCCCACATCACTGGACGTGATGGTGATTTGTGCCATCGCCTGGCCTGCTGCCAGTGCCAGAACGCAAACGATGAAATAATTCCGTAAACGTTTACTCATAAGGCCTCCTTCGATGAATGAATCCCTCATTTGTCCCATAAATTCACGCCCGTCTTATTAACACATTATCTGCCTCTCTTGCTCCCGGGCTGGTCTAGAGCTTTGCCTCAAGCGAAAAGACGTAGGTCCGCGGCGGGGCCACGTTTGCGATCAATTCAACGTAATTGTACTGGATAGCATTGTTCACGTTGAACGTCGCTGTGAGAGAGGTTCCGCCGAGATCGAAGTCCGCTCCGATGCGGAAGTTCACGACATGGATCGGAGTTCGTTGATCACCGTCAGGGATAATGCCGAGATTGACCAGCTCCATATCGATGCTTTCGACACGGCTGATGTACCTGTAGTCTCCGCCGACGAACAGAGGGTTCAGCCGTACCGTGGCATCTGTATAAAACACATGCCGCGGGCGGTATTTCAGTATGTCGTTTGTGGTAAGATCATGTGGGTAGACGTACGTATAGCTGGCGTTGCAGAGAAGTGCTCCGCCGAATGGAGAAAGCCGCAGCGATGCCTCATATCCCTGCACGCGGGCTCTGGTGACGTTCCTCCATTGGACGATGGGAATGCCGGAGGACGCATCGAGCCCTACCTCGATGAGATCCCAATAGTCGGATTGGAAGGCCGCTGCATCAAATGTACCCAGGGCTCCCAGCGCCTGAGAAATGCCGACCTCGTAGGAATAGCTGCGCTCGGGCTTGAGATTCTTGTTCGGGACCGCTGCAAGATTGCTCACCGCGGCCGTGGTAAACGCTTCGGCCACGGAGGGGACTCTGAACCCCCTCCCGAACGAGGCACGAACGGTCGTTCCGGAGGCGGGAGTGTAGAGGAGGGCAACTTTGGGATTGAGTTGCCCGCTCGGTTTCGTCAGACCGATGGATTGAAAATCGAACCGGGCACCGGCGGTCAGGGTGAGTACCCTTGTCAGACGGAACTCATCTTGCGCATAAAGGGCCAGGCCGCCTCCGCGATGGAGGCCGAAGAGGTCGGCGTTCACCATGTCGTAACGGGCTTCAAACCCAAACGTCACCGTATGGTCGTCACCGAGAAGAAGCGTCCCGGTGGATTCAACATTAAATTCATCCGAGACCGACTCCGTTCTGCCGACCGCGTTGATCGTCTCGTATCCCCAATCGTTGTGATACCAGATGCCCCGAGTGGAGATCAGAAAGTTCTGCGAAATCACACCGCTGTACTGCCCGCTGGTGAAATACCGTATGGATTTGACATTGTCTGTCTGTTGCAGGATCGGAGGGATCAATGCGGAATCAAGATTGCGCCAGTAAACGAACTGACCACCGTATTGATAGAGCAATCCGAAATTCAGGGTCAGAGCGCCGGCATTGGGGTAATCCTCACGCATCTTCAAAAAGAAATTGTACCGCCTGAGGTAGTCATTCTGGCGATACCCGTCATTGAGCAGTCGGGAAAAAGAGACGGCCATGCCAAGGTTGCCGGCCCGGGCCGAATGGCTCACTGCTTGACCGTTATAGAAACGGTTCTTTGTCGACCATCTCCACTCGGGATAGGAAGGCTTGTTGTACAACCCGCCGTACGCGCGTATGTAGGTTTCAGGCGTCTCGGGAATCGGTTTGGTGATGATATTGATGACACCTCCGAGAGCGTTCGAACCGTAGAGGGCGGAACTTGCGCCTTTGAGGACTTCAATCCGGTCGATCTGCCCCACCGGGATTGATTCGAAGTTGAGCTCTCCGGTGTCTCCCGTGATAAACGGCACACCGTCCAGGAGCATCAACACCCGGCTCCCCGCGCCGCGGCTGTAGCCGCTCGATCCCCGGATGTTGACCTGCCCGCCGGTGATATTGACTCCCGGCACGTAGCGCAAGGCGTCTTCGATGGTCAAATTGTTCCGCTGCTGGATTTGGGTTGCATCCATGATCGACATGCTGATCGGCACGTCCTGGAGCGACTGCTCCCGTTTGTTCGCCGTGACCACGACCTGTTCTGCCTGCACGGGTGCCTGCGTCAACATCACATTGAGGATCGTCTCTTTGCCGTCTTCTACCTGAATGCCGTACCTCACGTCTTTCCGATAGCCGACAAGAGAGAATGCCACTGCATAGTTCCCGGGGGGGACATTCTCAATCCGGTATCTCCCGTCAGCATCTGCTATTGTTCCCCTGGCCATACCCTGGATCACCACGGTAGCACCGGCGAGTCCGCTGGTATCTTCCTTTGCCGCGACCCTTCCGGCGATCGATCCGCTTGCAAGAAGGATCGTTGGCGAAAGGAGGACAAGGAGCAGCGACAATAGGGGCTGTGGTCTCATTGCCATGGCTTGGGCGGCAACTTGGTGAAATCGACGAAGATGTCAATATTTTCAAGGAGACGGCGATTCCGAACATTTACAGGAGCGGGTTCTAACGTGGTTTGGTTGTATGTATACACGCCCGCAGGCCTCCAATCGACGAACGAGTTGGGGCCGTACCTCCAGGCCAGCACGATGTAGTTGTACCGTTTCACCAGGAGAGTGCTCCCCGAGGTTGTCAACTTGTAATGCGTGGTGTCGACAAGTTTAGGCAGTCCCGGCGTTCCCAGCGCAGGGTAGAGCACGATACTGCCCGGGTTCGTAATGGAGGACAGAAGCAACTGCACCAGGCTCGAACTGTCACTGGGTACGTTCTCAAAAACCAGCAGCCGCAATTCCCAGACTTGATCTATGGGGGGCCAGTTCGAGTAATGGATAATCCCCTCGAAGCCTGTCTCCTCGTGAATTGGCCCTAATCCTTTGTCGCACCCACCAGCAAGAATTGCGACTGCCCAAAGGAGGAGCGCCCCGGAGTGCCAACGTTTAGAATGTGATGCCGACTGTTCCAACCGGAATTTGCTCGCTTGTATGAGGTTTTGTCCAGATATAGTTGAGCTTCAATTCTCCGTACAAGGTCAATCCGCCGAGCGCGATCTCGAGACCCGCCCCCACATTCGTCGTCATCTTGGTCTGTTTGTCAATACCGAGGAGGTCGGAGACTTCCTCTTCTGTAAGTTTCCTGCTAACACCGACGCTAGGGATAGTTATCGTTGCTTCATTGAATGAGATGCTGGCCAGTCCGATGCCGCCCGTCACGTAGATGTGGACAACGGGGAGCGGCAACAGTACCAGTTTTGCATTGGCATTGGCCGACCAGATTTCCAACTTGCCGCCGTCAATGCTGGCACCCGCCGCAAGGGCTGCCCCCAGGAGCTGCGTAGCATACGCCGTATACTTGTCTTTGTCCGGGCTGAGGAAAATGTAGTCACCTTGAAACCTGATCCCTATAACTGGGGTGCCAAGATCAAGGTGGATCCCGCCGCCAAGTCCGAGCCCGTAGATGTCGTTGGCAACTCCTTCAGTATTGAAATTCAGCGCGTTGCCCTGGATGCCGAAACTCACCTGAGCAAACGATGGAGCGGTTGCCAGAAGGATGCAGCAAACCAGCAGTACAAGTCGTTTCATGTTAGCTCCTGGGTTATGGTTGGGTTTTTCAGGATCGACGCGAGGCAAATAGGCCGTCGAAAAAGGAAAGAAGATGCAACGGTAAGCAACATCGATGCTTTCAACATCAGTGCCGAATGCAACGGATGGCGCAAACGCCAGTGTGTGAGGTCTGAATGGGCCCAAGAACATGAAGGAGCTTGGGACTGAAGCCTTCCGATACTCCGAGGCCGCATAAGGCTGCCCTCTCGTAATAAGAGTAAGTAAGGATAGAAAACCGAGAAAAACAAGCCCCGGGGAAAGCAAAGAGCATGAAAATCAAAAAAATAGCCCCGTACTATTCGTAGGGACATGGCTCCCAGCCGATCCCGAAGGTCCGAAGTGCTCCTCACATGAGTTTTCCGGGAGGGGGACTCATGCTTCGATTAATCCAGGGAAGAGGAACCCTTGGATACACTGGAATGAGTTACGGCAGATGTGCCTTTTCTCGCTCTGCTTTCGTCATTTCAAACACCGTTCTGAAGAGCCGCTCGTCAGCCGGGCTCATTTGGACTTTCCGCCGGGCCATCACCCGCCGGGCCACATCGAGGCATTTGTCAGGATCGTACGTCGCGAGCTCCTCGTTCCCTCCCCAGCAGAACGATGGAATATATTTTGGCGGAAACCCCTCGCCATAAACGTTGCAGCCTACGCCAACCACGGTTCCAGTATTGAACATGGTGTTGATGCCGCTCTTGGAATGGTCTCCCATCGTCAACCCGACAAACTGGGAATTACTGTCGACCACGCGCCCATTGATGGTGACCTTCACGGTACCGTAGTTGTTCTTGAGGTCGCTGTTGTTGGTGTCCGCCCCGAGATTCACCCACATGCCCAGGTAGGAATGCCCCAGGAAGCCGTCGTGTTGCTTGTTGGAATAACCATGGATGATGGAGGCATCAACCTCGCCTCCCACCTTGCAGACCTCTCCAATGCTGGTGTTTTCATAGATCTTGGCGCCGATCTTGATGAGCGATCCATCGCCGATGCAGGCAGGCCCCTCGATCACAGCATTGGGATAAATGGTGACATTCTTGCCAATGTAGATCGGACCTTGTTCGGCGTCCAGCACCACACCCGGCTTTACCTTTGATCCTTCGCCGATCATGATATTCCGTCTTTCCAGGAGCCGTGCCCCAGGATAGACTTTTCCCCGGATGTTTGCTCGTTTCCGCTTTTTGTTCCGGGTGAGTCGGGAGAAGTCCTCATTGATCTCCCGGCCATTGGAATTCACAAGATCCCAGGGATAGTCAGCCAACCTTGCATCGACCTGCTCGGTGGAGAGTGAGGAGAAATCACCCGCCGTCATCATCAGTCCGCCGGAGACCCGCTCTTGAAGATGGGAAAAGAGGGAACTGCCTCCCGGGGGACACGACACGCGGGCTGCAACCACGGTGCCGTCTGCTGAGAGATAGAGCCGGTCTTCTCCGTGGAGAGGAATCCTCCGGGCGAGGGCATCATCGGCGATGACCCGGCCGTTCACAAAGAGGCATCGTACGTGAGGCAATTGGTTGACTCCCATGGGAGCCACGTGCTCCTGCATTGATTCTGCGAGGTAGGTGCGGCAGTGCACGCCTGCCTTGGCGCGCGGGTAAGCCCGCAAGATCTTCTCTCGCAGAGAAGTCATGCCGCATCGAAGGTCATAGACAGGGCGAAAATAGACCAGCGGCAGGAGCTGTTCAACACGTTTATCTTCAAAGATGCAAAGGTAGTCAGCCAAGGCAGTCTCCTCTATCGTTCAAGCATAATAAATGAGGAGCGCCATGTTCCGGGGTAGGAACCGGTCAGCCCGGCGCTCGCGTCCCCATCCACGATTACGAAGGTTTTGCGGTGTAGTTGGATGATCGATGCCGGGCACTGGGCGGTGAGCGGACCTTCCACGGCAGCCTTGATGGCCTCCGCCTTTCCGGCGCCGTTCGCCAGCAGGAGCAGCTCTTTTGCGTCCATGATCGTGCCGACACCCATGGTGATGGCATATTTCGGTACCTCGTCGATGCTCTTGAAGTACCTGGTGTTGGCCTTCCGTGTGTGTTCCGACAAAGTCTTAATGCGGGTGCGTGATCCCAGGGACGAGCCCGGTTCATTGAATGCAATGTGCCCGTTGGGCCCGATGCCGAGAACCTGAAGGTCGATGCCGCCGCACTTCCTTATTTCCTCTTCATACCAGTCGCAGAATGCGTCGATGTCATTCGCCATCCCATCCGGAAGATGAATGTTCTGTTGCGGGATATTAATGTGCTTGAAGAGATTTTCCCACATGAAGGACTGGTAGCTCTGGTCGTGGCGCGGCGAGAGCCCCACGTACTCGTCAAGATTGAACGTTGTGACCTTGGAGAAGTCCAGACCTTCATCCACGTGCATGCGGATGAGCTCCTTAAACAGGCCTAGCGGGGTGCTCCCGGTTGCCAGGCCGAGAACCAGGTTGGGTTTCCTGCGCAGTCTGTCTGCAACGATGAGAGCAGCCTCTTTGCTCATGGAGTCATAGTTGTCCTTTAAGATAACGAGCATGCATCACCTCTGTCAAGTTGTTGCTTTGCTCCTGCCGTTTATCCCATGACTACGATAACCTCATTCACCGATCCGGCGGGTTGGGAGGGAATAAAATGTGTCAGCATTTTTCCGTTCAGGCGAATGCTCTTCACTCCTTTTTGGACCCCTTGCGGGTTTTCCACACTGATCTTGAATGTGGCGCCGCGCCATTTCCGCTCCACTTCGAAGCCCTTCCAGTCGGCTGGAATGCACGGATCGACCAGAAGACTGTCAAATCCGGGCCGGATGCCGAGCATCCAGTGTGTCCCCGCATAATATGCCCATCCGCCGCTCCCGGTCAGCCAGGGGTGCCGGGCCCTGCCGTGCGCTGTATGGTCTCTCCCCATGATGAACTGGCAGTAGGAGTAGGGCTCCGATTCGCGGATCTCGATCGTGTCGTTCTGGTTGTAGGGGAGGAGCGCGTCGTAGAATTCCATGGCGCGGTTTCCTCTACCGAGCCTGCATTCTGCAACCATGGCCCAGGGGTTCGGATGGCTGAAGATTGCTCCGTTCTCCTTTATCCCGGGGTACACACGGGTCACATAACCGATATCGTCATCCGGCTTGGTGAATGTCGGCCAGACCAGATGGATGCCGTATCGGGAAAAAAGGTACTTGTAGACGGCGTCCATGCACATTCGTCCCCGTTCCGGCGACGCTGCGCCGGACAGCACGGCCAGGCTGTTGCTTTCCAGGAAGATTTTTCCTTCCTCGTTCTGCTTGCTTCCGATCTTCACGCCTTTGCGCGTGATCCCGCGGATGTACCATTCTCCGTCCCAGAGCTCCCGTTCGCAGGCGGCTCGAACCTTTTCCGCCAGGGCAGTGTAGTTCTTCACATCATCCGATTTCCTGAGGTAACGGGCGGCTTCGAGGAATTCCTGCAGAGCCCAGTAATGCAGGAAGGACACCATTGCGCTCTCACCGCCTCCCAGGTTCAGACAGTCATTCCAATCGGCGCGCAGTCCCTTGCAGATGCCGGTCTGTCCGATCTGCTCTGCAGAGAAGTCCAGTGCCCTTTTCATGTGCTCGTAGACGGTGGCTTCTCCTTTGTCAGCGAAGGGGACAACCTGTTCCAGGAACGCGATGTCGCCGGTCTCTTTCACGAACTCACAGATTGAAGCCACGATCCAGAGCGCATCATCCGAGCAGGTATCCTTGAGCCCATGAATGATGTCCGCCGGGCTCGGCGTTGGGACCACCGTGGGCAGCTTGACCCCGGGAAGGCGATCCTCTTTCGGAGCAAACACCTCAGGGTCAAACAGGTGCAATCCGTATCCCTGGCTTACCTGCCCGTGCAGGAGCTCGAGGAGCCGTTGTCCGCACTTCTCGGGATTCGTGTGGACGACGGCCATCACATCTTGTGATGTGTCGCGGTATCCAAGCCCGGTCCTCCCGCCGACTTCAACGAACGAGGCAAACCGGGACCAGACCACGCAGGTCTCCGCCTGCAAGAGCGACCAGGTGTTCAGCATCGTGTTCATCCCCTGGTGGGGGGTCTTGCACTGGAAGATCGACGTCTTTTGCTGCCAGTACTTGCCGAGCTCTGCAAACGCCGCGTCGACCGTGGCAGGGTCTGCATACTTCTTCCGCATGGCTTTCCCTGTCGCTTTCGGTCCCACGCCGAGCATGAAGGTGAGGCGCTTTTCCTCGCCGGGGAGGAGAGTCACGCGCTTGTGGAGCGCCCCGCAATGGTTGCCGCCGAGTTCCGAGCTGTTTTCGCATGTTCCCCGTTCCACCGCGATCGGGTTTGTCTCAGTCCGGTAGTTTCCGAGAAATCGGTCACGAACACCGTCGAAGCTGTCGGGGATCGCGCTGGCGGTAAAGTAGTGGAACGTCCAGGGCTCGTAGAAGAAATCGTATTCGATGACACCGTCCTCATAGCTTGATCCACTGGCATACAAAGACATCTGGAGATTCTGGTTGTCGATCTCGATATGGTGGTAGGAAAATTCCAGATAGCCGAAGACACTGAGCTTGCGCGGTTGTTTCCCCGTGTTCTTCAGCAGGACATCCCAGAGTTCGACGTCGTCTTCTACGGGGATAAAAAGCAACTGCTCGGCGTGGATGTCCTGGTAATCACAGACAAAGCGCGTGTAGGAGAGGCCGTGCCGGACTTCATAGTGTGCCCTGGCAAGATCCTTCCCGACCGGTTGCCATGAGATCGACCAGTATTCGCCCGTCTCATCGTCACGCACATAGACATAATGGCCGGGTCTGTCCAGCGGGATTCCATTCTGCCGAAAGCGGGTAATCCTGTGGTGTTCGGCCGACTTGTAGAACGCGTACCCGCCCGCGTTATGTGAAATAACCGTGCAGAGGTCCTTTACGCCAAGGTAGTTTGTCCAGGAAACAGGGACATCCGGACGCTCAATGACATATTCCCGATGCTCATCATCGAAGTAGCCATACCGCATGGAAATCTCCTTCTTAATGAATCGTAGGTGCGGCCGCGAAGGTTCTGGCGACCGTAGTAAGCAGAGGGGTTGTCCCGTCGGGGAGATAATCGTCCGTGATCTCCCAGATGATACAACCATGAACATTCTTGTCGACCATGTACTGTGCCTTAATGCGGATTGACTCCTCATCGTCATAGGACACCAGCTCATTCCAGAGAGTGCTGATCAGGTAGGGTACCTTCGCCCGGTCATCCCACTTGCGGGCAAAATTCCCCAACCGTTCGAGGATGTCTGCATAAGTGGCTCCCGACCCTGAGAAGTGTGTCGTGTCGGGCCCTGTGTGGTGGCTGTTGAGTGTCGTGCACCCGGTAAATGTTCTTCCGTAAAAAGGAAGGCCAAGATTGATCTTGGATGCCGGTATCCCAAATGTGCGAGTATACAATGTGAAGGCGGCATCCACGCATTTTGCGCTGTCTGCACCGGCGGACGGGTAGAGCGGGCTGTTGTGATTGCAGAGCGAATCCCATGCGCCGTGAAAATCATACGTCATGATATTAAACTGGTCCAGAATGGTGACGATCGTTCCCCAGTCAATATACGCGGCCTGCGAAGCCGAAGCGGGAAACGCCGCGGTAAGAAGTGGACTGCTGCCGGTCGCAGCGCCGTACGCCTGAAGACTGTCCTTGAGGAGCCGCATTAAGAGCGTAAAGTTCTGCCTGTCGTCCGGAGTCCCTTTGTGCTCCGCATACCCGGGATATTCCCAGTCGATATCAATGCCGTCGAAAGCATAGCGCCGCATCGCATCCATGCACCCTCGTGCGAAAGCGCTTCGGAGAGTTGGATTCGCCGCGACCGTGGGGAAGTTGTCGGAGTCTTCCCATCCCCCCAGGGAGAGTAATACCTTGACGTTCCGGCGGTGTGCCAGATCTGTCAGCCTCGTTCCGGCAGGGCCCGCGAGATAAAGCGCGTCACCCACGGAATCACGGCCGGTGATTGTGCCGTCGGGACGGGGATAGAAGAAAGCATAGTTGATGATGGTAAGCTTGTCGTACGGAACGTTCTCAGGCGTGAGAGGATTCTTTTCCACGCGCCACTTCCAGGAGGGGAAGTAGCCGATGACTTCTTTCCGTTGTGCTGTTCCGGAGGCGACCAGGCAAAGCGCGAGCGCCGCAAGGCACGCGATAATGGTATGTCTGCGTGGTGATCTCATGGCGTGACCGTCGCTTCCTCCGCCGGTGTTTCAGACTCCACTTCCCGGATCGGGACCAGCCAGGCGACCAGGAACGAAGGGATCGTGGCGATCATCACCCACAGAAAGAAATCTCTATAACCGAGCCAGTCGCTGATGAAGCCGCTCAGCATCGAAGGAATCATCATGCCCAGGCTCATGATACCCGTGGCAAAGGCGTAATGGGCCATCTTGTACTTGCCCGGAGCGATCTGTTGCATCATGTACAGGATCAGCCCCACGAAACCAAAGCCGTACCCGAAATACTCGAAGACGACTGCTATCCCGACGATGATCAGGCTGGTCGGCATGAAAAGGGCGAGCAGGGCATACACCGCAAAAGGAACGTTGAAGAAACAGCAAAGGACGAACAGGGAGCGTTTCAGTCCCATCCGTGCCGTGAAGTAACCCGCCAGGATCGAGCCCAACAGAAACGCTACGGCGCCGAAGGTCCCGTACACAATGCCGATGTCCGCTGTGCTCAGCCCGAGCCCTCCGTGTTCGCGGGCTGCTCGGAGGAAGAGTGGCACGATTTTGATCGCCTGACCTTCTGCAAACCGGTACAGGATAATGAACGCGATGCCCCAGGCGATGTTTTTCTTCTGGAAAAATGTTCGGACCACATCCCAGAACGTGTGGAACGCGTCGACGAACGACGTCACTGTTGTGGCAGCGCCTCCCGAAGGGAGGACGCGAAGGTGATAGAAGCCGATCACGAGGAGAATGAGCCCGAATGCTCCCATGACAACCATCCATGCATAGGTGACGCCGGCGCTTTGCTCAAGACGGCCTGCCAGGTAGACGAACGCGCCTCCTGACAGAACTTTTGCGACGTTGTAAAATGCGCCCTGCCACCCGACGAACTTATCCTGCTGGGCGTTTGAGAGGGAGGTGATATAGACGCCGTCGGCGGCAATGTCGTGTGTGGCACCGGTGAACGCGAGAATTCCGAAAAGCGCCAGTGAATAGCTGAAGTAATTCGGGAGCGGCAGAGAGAGGGCCACCAGCCCGAACCCGATGCCGCCGATAAATTGTGTGGCAATAACGAAGTGCTTCTTCGTCTTGAACATCTCGAGCACCGGCCCCCAGAGAGGCTTCAGGGTCCACGGCCACATGACAAGTGTGGTAAAAAAGGCGATCTGCGCGTCGGAGACTCCCATGCTCTTGTACATGAGAGTGGACACGGTGGCAATTGCCACGAAGGGAAGCCCTTCGGCGAAATATAAAGTGGGAACCCAGAACGCCGGGTTTCTTGCCTTTGTCGTTTCAGTGGTCATCACGAGATCCTTATTACCTGACGAGCAGCATTGTTTGGGATCGGACAAATGGTCCCGCAATCAGACGACAAATGTAGACCCCGCTGGCAAGTCCACTCCCGTTGAACCTGGACTGATAGGTTCCCGCAGGTTGTCTTTCGTTGACCAGCGTCGCAACCTCCCGACCCAGAATGTCATACACTCCCAGTCGAACATGATTGACCTCTGGCAGCTGATACCTGACGACTGTTTCCGGATTAAAGGGGTTCGGAAAGTTCTGTAGGAGTGCATAATCGTGCGGAATCACTTCTTGATCCGGTTTGACGGCGTCCGGCCCAGTCGTCATCGCCTGGCCGACCGCTTCCAGTAACTGCTGGCGTCCCCCGCTCAAATCCTGGCCAAGTGCCCAGATCGTGACGCCTGAGAGATTATGGGCCTTCGCATAATTGCATTTGATTGTAAGCGACGTTGAGTCATCAAACGTATCAAGGTATGGTCCTGAAGAGTTCATCGCATAGGGCGCCTGTGACGCGGAGTCCCACACATAAAGCGAACCGTGACTCAGATCGAACAGGACATCCGCGTAGAAGATATCCACTGTCGGTTCGGTTTTTGGACCGTAGAGAGCAGCTGTTTGGAATCTTCTCCCATAGAAAGGGAGGCCGAGTGCGAGCTGTCCCTCCGGGATTCCCCGGGTCTGGTGCAAATACGTAATCCCGCCGTCCACGCTCCCGCAAAAATCAGAGGAAGAGGCATACAATGGGGCGTTGTGGCCAGCATGGGCCGACCAGCTCCCATGAAAATCGTACGTCATGGCATTGAACCAGTCGACCGACAGCTTCAACGCAGCAAAGTCGTGCCATTGGCCTGACCAATTAGTCACTCCTACAGCCATCGTGATCAACAGGGAGGAGTCGGCAGCGCGGCATGCGGTGCGCAACTCGCGGATCAGGGCAGCCTCGTTCGCTTTTTCAGAGGCATTTTGTGGTCCTTCCCAGTCGATGTCGGCGCCATCATAATGATATGTGGAAAGGTGTTTGACAACATTCTGGACGAAGGCGCGGCGTTTTGCAGTATCTGCGGTCACCAGGGCGAAATTCACAGTCTGTAACGTCCCGGCCCCGCCGAAAGAGAGGAGGATCTTGCGTCCTGCCCGATGCGTTGCGTTTATAAGGCCGGTATCCACGACAGCCTCACTGAAAGCCAGGCTTCCGTCAGCGAGGGGCCAGGCAAATGCATGCAGGATGTGTGTCAGGTATTCGTACTGTACTGCCTGTGCTGGCAGTGACGCACGAGACCACATTGGATAATACCCGATAGTCCGGTACTGGGCTCGTACTGCCGTGCACTGGGCGAAGGCCAGAAGGACGAGAAGCATGAATCTGGTGCTCCTGTATCTGGCAGTATTGGAGTGGTGTGTTGGGACCATGGCCGCCTGTTGTGCCAATTGCCTTTAATGTGTCTCCCCTGAGTTCCAATTTCCAGGATGCGAATTGGATTGGACCGGGGGGAAGGTCAGCGGAAGAGCCAGTAACTAGTGCCGCTCCAACTTTCAATTGCAGCGAATGCTCGGACAGAGTTCAAGTTGGAGCGTGCACTGTGCCCCATCGTTTATAGGAAATGATAGTTTGTGGGGCACTAGTTGGTTGTCAACCCAGACAAATTATATCTCGTCCATAGCCTGGACCATCAAATCTGGAATACACTGTAGCTCGACGAGATTGGCGGTAAAGAGACTCGGATTGATTTAGTTGGTTTTACCAACTAACCAACGCAAGTTTACCACTTTTCTCTAATCTTGTCAAGCCCTATTTTCGGCTATGCTAATGCCAGGAAGGAGAGTGTGAGCGCCCAGGCTTCCGTCGCGGATCCTATGTGGTAGGTGCGCCGAGTATCGCGGAAGAAACCGTGATTGGCATCGAAAACCTCAACATTATCTAAGGAGAATCATTTTACGGCTTTGGATGAAACTGCCGGCGGTCAAACGATACACGTAGACACCACTGGCCAATGTTGAGGCATCAAATCGCACGCTGTACGTCCCTGCAGCTTTTCTCTCGTCCACCAATACCGCCACTTCTCGCCCCAGCACATCGAATACGACCAGCGACACACCCCTTGCCCCCAGCCCCGAGCCCCTCCGGTCCGCCTCTGAGGCGGACCGAGAGTCTCGTCCTCCGCCACTGGCGGAGGACGGACCAGCCCCTGCAACTGTGTATTTAATCACTGTCGACGGGTTGAACGGATTGGGAAAGTTCTGCATGAGTGCGTACTCCTGGGGAACCACCTTCTCTTGCGGCGCGATGGCGTCCGGCCCGCTGATCATCGCTTTGCCAACGGACTCCAGTAGCGGCTGGCGGCCCTGAGTCAAATCCTGGCCCAGCGTCCAGATCATGACACCTGAGAGATTGTGCGACTTCGCATAATTGCATTTGACGGAGAGTGAGGTCGAGTCATCGAACGTATCCAGGTATTTCCCCGAACCATCGACGAGATAAGGCACTTGCGACACACTATCCCACATGTAGCGCCAGTTTTGGTTCAGATCCGCGAGGGCGTCAGTGTAAACAATGTCAACGGTTGGTTCAGTCTTTGGGCCGTAGAGTGAGGATGCCTGGAACCTCCTTCCGAAAAAGGGGAGACCAAGTGCGAGTTGTTGTGTAGGTATGCCCCTGGTATTGTGCAGGTAAGCTATCCCGGCGTCCACGTTTCCGTCGAAATCCGTCCGGGGTGAAAAAAGCGGTGCGTTGTGGCCCGCGTGTGTTGACCAACTTCCATGAAAATTAAACGCCATGGCGTTAAACCAATCTACGGATTTTTCCAGAGTGGCAAAGTCGTGCCACTGGCCTTGATAGTCCGTGACCCCGACCGACATGCTGATGAGCAGCGGGAGGTGGGTGGCAGTGAATGCGTCCCGTAACTCGCGGATAAAGGCTGCCTCGTTGGCCCGTTCGGAGGAACTCTGCGGCCATTCCCAATCGAGGTCAGCCCCATCATAGTGGTATGCGGTAAGATGTAAGACGATGTTGTTGATGAAGGCGCGCCGTTTCGCCGTGTCCGCAGTTACAAGGGCGAGATTGGCGGTCTGTATCGAACCGGCCCCGCCAAAGGAAAGGAGAATCTTGCACCCTGCGCGATGGGCGGAGTTAATAAGCTCCGTATCCACGGTTGCCTCGTGAAATTGCAGGCTTGCATCGGTGTCGGGCCAGGCAAAAGCGTGCAGGATGTGCGTCAGGAGATCATACCTGATTGCTTGTGGCGGCAGCGTGTAGCGAGTCCACATGGGATAATAAGCGACGACCCGGTACTGTCCCGGCGCCCCCGGGGGGTGTGTCAGCCCCAGGAGCAGCAGGAAAGCGAATGCGGATTTCATGCGGAGGCCGGACATAGCGAGACCCCTGAATGGCC
Source organism: uncultured Bacteroidota bacterium (assembly GCA_963809695.1). GTDB lineage: Bacteria > Bacteroidota > Ignavibacteria > UBA10030 > UBA6906 > JAGDMJ01. Next base: position 126,161 of record CAWEKI010000005.1, on the reverse strand, counting down.
GGATCGCCCGATCAGCGATGGGTCCGGTGAATATCGAGCTTTGGATTCTTGATATCACGTCACTTCACCAACAGGGCCTTCTTCGTCACAACGACATCACCAGCCACAAGCCGATAGAAGTACATCCCACTGGCAAGTCCCCTGCCATCGAAGGCAGCCTCATACGTACCCGGCTGCTTCTTCTCATTGACCAGCACCGCCACTTGGCGTCCCAGCACATCGTATACGACCAGCGACACACCCCTTGCCCCCGGCCCCCCAGCCCCTGCAACTGTGTATTTAATCACTGTTGACGGATTGAACGGGTTCGGATAGTTTTGCAGCAACGCTGACTGTTCAGGACGGAGCCCCTCCTGCTCTTGAACGTCCGTAATGGTGAGGGTCTTGTTCCAATGGGCAAACTTGAAGGAAGGCTTTTGGCCGGCCGCCGTGAACAGTCCCCCTGCGTAAAGGTCTTGCCCGCCCATCGCGAGCGTGTAGACGGTCCAATTCAATCCACTTCCCAATGGATACCACTTGCTTCTGGTCGAGTCCCATCGAGCGACGTGGTTCAGCGGAGTTTGTCCGCTGGCCGTGAACGCCCCGCCCGCGTACAGGTCTTTTCCGTCACTGGCAAGCCAATTGACGGTTTGGTTGAACCCTTTACCGAGGTTCGACCAGGCGGAGCCGTTCCATCGTGCGATATTGAGCGCCGGAATCCCCCCTGCAGTCGTGAACAGGCCACCTGCATACAGGTTGGGACCGACAGTGAGCAAGTTATACACTGCATACTGCATTCCGGTTCCCACGGTGTCCCACTCCGCGCCGTTCCACCGGGCAATATAACTCACGTTCTTGTTTCCCGCAGCGGTAAAGTAGCCGCCCGCGTAGAGATCGGAGCCGAACTTGGCCAGCGATGTGACGCCGCTGTTGAGTCCTGTGCCGAGTGCCGACCATTCCGATCCATCCCAGTGAGCGACGAATTGCGCCGGGTTGCCGTCGGCCTCCGAAAACCATCCTCCCGCGTAGACGTCGTTGCCATCCACCACGAGTGAGGTCACCCCGTTGTTTGTTCCTGAACCGAGCGGCGACCAGTTCTGCCCGTTCCACTTTGCCACGTAGTTCAGGGGTATGGCGCCGCCTGCCGACGACGCAAACACGCCTGCCGCATAGAGATCATTGCCGCTGGGCACCAGCGCGTACACCGGGCCGTCAAGTCCTCCTGCCAGGCTGTCCCAGGTGTCTGTCCTGGGATTCCATCGGGCGATATTGTTCGCGTCGATGTTTCCCACGCTGACAAAGGAGCCGGCGACGTACACGAAGCTATCGGTTACGGCGACGGCGCCGACATAGCTTCCGTCGATGCTCGACCGTGTCGATTCTCTCAACGGAGACCAGAAGCCGTCCTTCCATTCTGCAATATGGTTTGCCACAATGCCACCAGCGCTGCTGAATGAACCCCCGACAAACAGATTGCTGTCGATCAAGGCCAGGGTCCAGACGGTGCTGTTCACCCCACTGGCCACACCGGACCACGAAGCGGTTGCCGTGTCCCACTTTGCCACACGGCTGGCAGGTGAGGATCCCGCGGCGCGGAAATACCCTCCAACGTAGAGTGTGCCTCGAACAGGGAGGAGCGCATTCACGGTCCCTGATGTGCCGTCTCCCATTGCTGACCAGACAGTCCCATTCCATAGGGCGATCTTGCCGGCGGGCACGCCGCCTGCGTAAGCGAAATTTCCCCCGGCATACAGAGTCCTCCCCATGACGGCCAGCGCTTGCACGCTGTTGTCCATTCCGGACGCGAGGCCAGACCATTCGCTGCCGTTCCAATGAGCGATGTAGTTGACGTCCTTCCCTCCCGCCTTTGTGAACGTACCGCCCGCGATCAAATCCGTGTCAAGCATCGCAAGGGCGAAAACAGCATAGTCCATGCCGCTTCCCAGAGCGGACCATTGCGATCGATCCCAGCGGGCGATCCCATGGGCTGGCACTGTGCCGGCAGAATCGAATGCACCTCCGACATAGAGGACGGAGTCGGAAGAGAGGAGCGTGTAGACGACGCTGTTCACGCCGGAGCCCACCGCGCTCCACGAAATTCCGTTCCACTTCGCCACATTGTTGACCGGTGTGTTCCCGGAATAGTTGAAATATCCTCCGGCATACAGGACCGTGTCCACAAAGACGAGCGTGAAGACGGCTCCATTCAGTCCCAACCCTGCTGGAGACCAGACACCGGTTGCTGAATCCCACCTGATAATGTTGGACGCCCGCATCTGGTCTGTTCCGTAAAAGCTCCCTCCGAAGTAATAGACGCCGTTGCGTGACGCGATAGCATAGACCGTGCCATCGACTCCGTATGCTCCGGTGAACCTGTTATCCCAATGGACGTCTCCCGTGTCAGCAGGAAGGCTGAGGAGCGGGGACGCGATGCTGGCTCGGGGGGGCCAACCGTCCGGACCAGGGATCAGAGGTGGAACCTCACGCGTGCGTAGAGAGTGTTGATCCTGTCCAGGTGCCGTCGCCGAACAGAGAAGGAGGGCGATGAGGGCCGAAATGCGGATGCCCCCGAGAAGAGGCCCGAGCTTTGTGAGAAGGTGACCTCCCCGCGTTGATCGTGTCATTGATTGTCTCCTGTTGTTGTCTCTCTCCCTGCAAAGTATGACATCACAAAGAGGGCAGTGGCCCCGCCGGTGATTGTCGGCTCGTTCGTTATCCAATCCATTCTGTCATCGCGGTATGTCGCTGTTTCGGTTTGAAGATCCGCATACTTGTCCGATCCTTCCAGCGGTATCGGGAATCGCCGGAGGATGGACACACTGATCGGGCCCGCCGCGACAGCGCCGGGAAGGTATCCTCCCTTGAAGTATGATACCTGCGAGTGAAAATGCCTCGGGAAATTCGTGCCGATATTGCTAATGAAGCTGACGCCCCACTGGTTCCTGCCCAGAATGAAGTCTCTCTGCACGGTTGCCAGTGTATCGAACATGATTTCCCCTGTGAGGCGTTTCCAGAGAATCGCCTGGAGCGCGACGCCGAGCAGCGACATATTCGAACCCCAGCGTGCCTCCACGGCTTCTCCGAACATATGCGTCCGCGCGATAGTGCGTGCCGCGACGAGGTTTTCCATGATATACCTCAGAAAACGCTTGTCCGTTCCGGCAAGACGGTAGTGTGCAAAGGAGTTCACATCTCCCCAACTCCACCAGTGATCCGCTCCTGCCTTGATCGCAAGCGGGGTGGCTTGCTTGAGGTATTCTTCCCGCCGCGTCGTGAGGTAGAGTTCTGCAGCACCCAGGGCCAGCTTCCCGGTAAACTGGCTGTCACGGTACGCGCCGGTTCCGCTCGAATCGACATCCGGTACTTGGTCTCGCATGGAGTACATGTTCTCCGCGGCTGTCAGGCATTGACCGGCAAAAACGCTGTCATGAAGCGCGTCACGCCAAACGCGCGCAGCAAGAGCCATCACAGCCGCGTACATGCCCACCAGATTCTTCCCCATGCCGACATACCCCGGCCGATCGAAACCAAGCACATCGTCTTCAGGAAGGCGCCAGCCCTCATCGTGATCACGCAGGTCCTGCACCTGCGTGATGATCCCGCGGCCCGGGACCGGCAACTTCAATAGCCAATCCAGCCCGATCTTCGCCTCGACGAGCACCTCCGGGACCGTTTCTTTCCGCAGTCCCATGATGCTATTTGAGGCGGTGACGCGGGCTGCATCCCGGTCAAAGACGGATGGATCGAATTCATAGGCGAAGAGCATTGTATAGGCAGCGTAAGCCGTCGTATTAAGAAACTTCACATAGTCTCCAGCGTCGTGCCATCCCCCGGTGACATTCATCGTCACGCGTTTTGCCGGCCCGTTGCCGTACAGACCGGTAATGTCATGAAGATGGCACGGCCCGTGAAGAAGCGGATGCGTGTTCCCACAACGCTGGACCTGAAAGAAAAGGAGGAGGGAATCCACCAGACGGTCGTAGACGTGCTCGCCGATGATGAACTCATATGATCGCTCTCCTTCTACCCGGAGAGCATACTTGCCGGCAGTCGTTACGGAAGAAAAGTCGATCCGGTAGTGATGAGCATACCCTCCATAGGGGCCGAAGTTCCGTCCTAAGGATGAACTGTAAACCGCGATATCGCTTCCCGCATCGACAAGGTCGAAACGCTTCCCCTCAAGGGGGATTGAAGAGGCAACAATGGCGCTCTTGACATCCCCCGTGAGATATCCGAGCTGGTTGGCGGAAATGAGAAAGACCGGCCTTGCCACGCAAGGGAGAGTGATGACGAGGCTGGTCACTGTGACGGCGATGAGGAGGAGGACGGCGTTCTTCATGGAGATCTCCATGCAGGATGGCGCCGCAACAGATCTCCATGCTCCACCCGGGTCTCGGCCGGACCCCCGCCGGGGGGAACGGTAATCGTCGCTTCGTTGGAGAAGTCGGAGAACACTCCCTGAGCAGTAAACACACGAACTCTGTAGGTGTAGGTCAGGCCGGGATCGATGGCTGGATCCGAAAACGTCGTGATCCCGGAGCTGATACGAGCCAGGTTGACGAACGCCGCGCTGGAATCCTGTTTGCGCTCGATCCACGTCTGGATAGTCAATACGCTGTTGTCCTTCCATGTGAGCAGCACCGTACCCGTGCCCAAATCATATATTGCCGCGAGGTCCGAGGGAGGATAAAGGTCCTGAAAGAGAGTGGTTACCGATACCTCGTTGGACCAGCCGGAAAGCCCCAGAGTTCCCCGCGCTGCTACCCGATAGGTATACTGCCCTCCCGCTTTCAGTCCGATGGAATCGATGTAGGTGGTTTGGTTGGGCCCGACCATTCCGACGGCCGCGAACGCTTCTGAACCTGTCAGCTCCCGCTGGATCACAAAACCCAGTTCCCTGGTGGCATTGTCCGACCACTGGAGTTGAACGAGTTTCGTTCCGAGCGGTGCTGCCAGGAGGTCGGAGGGGGGCGCGAGGCCATTCGTGTCGCTTGCCGTGGTCACTTCATTCGACTCTGCCATGCCATGGGCGTTTACTGCCCGGATCTTGTACCAATATGATTCGCCCGGATCCAGGCCTGAATCGTTCGCGTTGACGGCGTTGCCCGGAAGCGAGTCGACACGAGCGTACGGCGCGGCTGCGGTTTTTCTCCAGACCTCCATTGTAGTCGCGCCTTTGCCGCCCGATTCCCAGCTCAGGGCAACGGCCGTCGGCTGGAGTTTCCAAAGGGCAAGGTTCCTGGGCGCCGGGGGAGGGGCAGGGTGTTCAGTGACCAGAAGGTTCGTCATCACCGGACTTGTGACCGTATTCCGATCGAAGTCATATGCTTTCAGATAATACCACCCGTAGGTACCTTCAAGCGTTGAATCGACACGCCACGAAATGCCGGGTGCACTTCCGTCCGGGTTGGTGGGAAAGGTTCCTTTCAGCGAATCGTTGACATACAGTTCGTAGAATGTCACGCCGGCCGGGTTTTGGAGCGAATAGCTTATTTTCTGCATGCCGATGAAGAGCGTATCGTTCGTCTTGGGCGACAAAATGGTGATCTCGGGATAGAACCCTGCCAGTGGGTCGGTCGGGGCGATCTTCTTGCATCCCGACACCAAGACGACGCCGGAGATTGCGAACGCAACCGCAGCATGGAGAGCTGCCCGGCCGTACGTTCTGGCGACCATTCGACGCGTATCCTGAGTAAGCATGACGCCACCTTCCTACGAACCGACATCTATGTAATACGAGCGCGACTGCCCCGCCGCGAGTTCCGGGAGTGTGATGAATACCTGCTTGCGCGCAGGATCGAAGACGTACGGAGGTACCTCCGTTCCGATGATGTCCGAACGTATTTCGACTTTGCTCACGGTCCGGTTAAGGTCCACCTGGACAACCGGATTGCGTATTGTCACATCCGATGGATTCGAGATCACCAGGGCGAGTCGGCGATCACTGCGGACAAGGCAGGTCACCTCCATGGCGCTGCGCGCGAGCCACCATTGGCGCAGTTCTGCAGGTGTGGGGAACCAGAAGTTTTTTTCCTGCATGTACGATGCCAGAGCATCAACGACACCAATGAATTCGGGACGGCACTGCAGGTGCGAGTGAAGCCGCAGCAGATACAATCCTCCCTGGAACAGGACGCGGTCGACGTCCTCTTTGTAGGTATACAATTGATAGGCCGTGTCTCTCAGGCCGAATTCTCTCACGACCTCGTCATCGCCGCGCGCGGTCTTGGCGAGCCTCACGAGCGAAGACTTTCCTTTTGTGATCGTTTCCGGCACGGCTCTGTCGGTCATAGAGTCCGTCACCACATATTCAAATCCGCTGTCGAGCAACAAATGAATGCTGGCGTCGTTGCTTGCTCCCGATGTCTGCAGTGCGCCGTCGGGGCGCCGATTGATCAGCCGTTCCATGCTGGCGGCGGTGGCTTCGCAGGTGGAGCTCATCAAATTGCCGTGGGATGGAGCCGGGGCGGCAAAACCGACGAGCAGGCCAAGTGAGCTGCTTCTGGCGAGCCTTAAGATCAGCGGTGCCTGCGCGGTCAGGCTGTCGGGATTGAAAAAGAATGCCGCCGGGATATTCCTGCGCTGCAGCATGCCGAGAAGAGGCGGGATGTTGGTGAACTCGCTGGAGGCCGAGGCCGCGACGAGTGCCGCGGCGTGATACCCGGCCGGCCAGTCGTGCAAGAGCACCACCGGCTCCCGCATCAGCCAGTCGAGCGAATGCTTGCAGAGGATATCAAAGAATACATAGTCTTTTTGTGATCCAAGCACGGAGTTCAGCTCGAATCCCATCCAGACGAATCGGCCGCGTCCGTAGGTGCCGTAGACAATGCCGGCGGTCTGTTCCATCCCTTCGCGGGCGAGGCCCGAATCGCTGAGGAAGTTGTACCAGTAGCTCGCCTGGGTGGTACGTGGCTCCAGCACTTCGCAGGCGATCGGTTGATCCCATGTTGCCACGTTCAGCTCGAATCCCGTTGGGATTCCCGCGGTGATAGGTAAGCCGCCGCGGAGCGTGTGCAGCCGCACCGGGTCGTCGGCCTTAATCTCCCGGGAGTATTGCAGGCCAAACACCTCCGAGAGGAAGTTCCATCCTCTCCACTGCCCGTCCTCGGAGAAAGACCCTGTGCCGCTCGTGGCAAACACGCTCCCGCCGCCATCGATGAACTTCTTGAGATACAAGATTTCACGGTTGCTCAACGCCTTGGCACCGGGGAGGATGGCTACCGCATACCGGTCCAGCCCGCCCTGTTCGATGGTCGAGTCGGCGATGACTTCGTCGCTGTTCCTCGTTGAGGCGACGAACCGTTTCCAGGTTCGCACGTTATCCTGCAGCCAGGTGCTTCCTTCCGGCATCAATTTTTCTGAATACCCCGATGAGAGGATCGCTATGGGACGTCTGTCCGGGTTGATCGCTGCCAGCACGTTGTGAACGTTCGGGATGAGGGAGGCAAAGTCATACCGGCCGTAGACACTCCTGAGTATCAGCGTGAAGATCCAGACGGAAAAGGCCAGGACCACGAGCCCGGTGAAGAAGCCGATGAAGGGATGCGCCCCTCGTTGCGCAGGAACGTTCATCGCCACGCCACAGGTTCTTCACCGGTACGCTGCGTGTTGCTGTTGTACCCGGAGGGCTTGTACTGCACCAGCCTGTCTCCGGCCGGACGGGCCGTACCGGCGTTGCCTGTGGGCACGCCCCGTGCCGCCGAAGGCTCCGCGGGTGCAACCACTTCAGCATCCACACGCGCGGACCGACGGGTGGAATGGACGCGCTTTCGGCTCTCTTTGATCTTGAACATGACATAGGCGCTCACGGACATGATAAACGTTCCTATTGTTGCGACCAGCACGATCAATGAGAAAACGGGGATCCATTCCATGACTTACCCTCTCCTTGAATAATATGAGAAACCTACCGGGACTCGGCGCCAAGACGTTCCAGCTTTCCCCAGGTCATCTCCATGCCGAAGAACTCCTCGATTGTCGCTGCGGCCTTGGTGATATCAATCAGCAGGATGAAGATCAACCTGTACACGAGCGCAAAAGGGACGAGCCTGAGTTCTTCTCGCTCCGCAGCCACACAATAAAGAGCTGACATAACGTCCAGCAGCGCCATGCTGGCCCACCAGAGCGCGATCGTGCTGGACATGCCGAACACCAGGGCCACCACGATAAAGAATGCATTGGCAAAGATGTTCATCGTCGGCCAGATGATGGCCTCGTAGAAAAGAGACCAAAGCACGAGCGTGTTGGAAAAGCTCACCGTCGGATCGATCAGGTAGACCCGGTGCTTCGAGATCGACTGCAGGATGCCCCGCGTCCAGCGATAGCGCTGTTTGAGCAGTTGGTGGAGCGATTCCGGTGCCTCCGTATATGAGATGGCATTCGGTTCATAGGTGATCTTCCAACCTGCTGCCCGGATCTTGAGCGTGAGATCGGCATCCTCGGCGAATGTATCCCCCGAGTACCAGCCTGCGTCCACAATTGTTTGCCTGCGGAAAACCCCGATCGGACCGGGGATAATGTTGATGATGCCCAGGTAACTCTGGGCGCTCCGTGCCATGTTGAGTCCTTCGACATATTCCAGGGCCTGCAAGGTGGCGAGCATCTTCCGTCGGTTGTGAATTTTCACGTTGCCCGCAACGGCGCCGACGGCTGGATCGCGGAAATGACGGAGCGCGGCGGTGAGAGTGCCGGGGGAAAGCAGAGAATCGCCATCCATGCAGAGCACGAACTCCGCGCGCGAGTATTGGATGCCCACATTCAGGGCGCTGGATTTTCCGCCATTTTGCTTGTTGATCAATTGCACCCTGACAGGGCAGTGCTTCCCCTGGTGCACTCCCACGAGCGATTCCGCCACCGTAGCGGTATCATCGGAGGAACCGTCATTCACGATGATGATCTCAAAATTGGGATACTCCAGTTCGAGGAGCGAATCGACTGATTGACGGAGGACTTTCCCCTCGTTATAGACGGGCACGATGAGGGAAACGAACGGGGTAAATTCCTCGAGAGGCGTCTGGACGGAATAGCGCATGGAAAAAAGGAATGCGGCGCCAAGGAGCGTGAAATAGCGGATCAGGAGCACCAGGAGGAATATCGCGAGCGCAACAATGGATGCGTGGACAGAGAGTCCTCCGATCGAAAGCGAGGTGAGTGGGAGGGTGTACATGATGATGGCCGCCAGGAATACCGAAGTGGTTGCCGAGATGGCCATCATGCGGATCAATCCGGCCTCCCTGTCAAATGGGGGTATGGAAGTCTCCACGTCATCAAAAGACGTCCGGGCGTGCCATTTCGATTCTGATCCCAGCATAGTTCCTCTTTCTACAAGCTCCAATACACCGACAGTTGGAATGCCCCGTACGTATATGGCGACTCAAAGCGGATCGTACTGCCGAAAGTGGCCCTTCCTGCAATGACGAGCCCCCCAAAAGGTCTGAGGGCATAGGTCCCTGATATCTCCCGGATCACCGCATGGTACGAAGGCATCCAGCCGATTTTCCCGGCGAGGGAAAGCCGCGCTTCATCGCTTTTTTCAAACGGCCATTCGGCCCAAAGTGAGTGCGACTCCAGGTTGCTCGGTGAATAATAGAGCTGCCGTGACCGGTTGGTGAAAGGAATATATGCTGATTGGTTCCTGTAGTCGAGGACGCGGTATTCATAGCCAAGGACAGTGCTGTCGAACACCGTCTTCCCGAGACTCAGGTTCACTTCTCTACCGCGGTTGCCGTCGGCCACCCCGATGAATTTCACGGTTCCCGAGACAATCATGTTCGAGCTGGTCTTGAACCAGCCTGAAAAGATCAGAAGCTGGGCGCTGTAGCGCAGGTCGATGAGATAGGGGGAATAGAGGATCAGCGCCGCGTCCGTACTCTCGAACGAGCCGGATACCGAGAGGGAGCCAGGACGCGTGTAGTTGAAGGCCGCGTCCCCGATGACCTGCGAGTGTCCCCCCGCCGTCCTGAGCCTGCCGGCGCCTCCGGACAGCGCGAACTGATCGGAGATATGAATGAAGGCCTGTCCCTTTGCGGCGTCTAGCATTCGCTTTCCGAGCGATGACCCGAGAGACGTGCGAAGGTACGAACCTCCCAGGGAGAGAAAAGGCGTGACCCCCACTTCGGCCCGGGCCCCGTAATGCATGAGCTGAAAATCCTGGTTGTCTGCGTAGTACGCAAAGGGGGGGGCCAGAGCGACACGCGTGGGGAAGGATGAGAAGACCCGCCCGATGCCGGTGGCCGGCAGGCGCCTCATCTGACTGTCGACCATGTCCCGCTCATTTTCGTCGGTGGAGGTTGACGCGAGCTCTTGCAGCATTTGCCGGGCGTGGTCATAATCCCGCACGCGCAGGTAGCTTTCCGCGAGGTAGAAGGTGCTGGCAAAATCTGAGGGTTTTTCTTCGCGGAGCCGCTTGAATTCGGCCAGAGCACGAAGCGAATCACCGATCCAGAGTATGTTCTTAGCGCGTTGCACCGCCACGTCGTGGTCATACCCAGTCTGCAGAATCTGGTCGCATACGCTGATGGCCTTGGGCAGGTTTTTGGCACACGTTTGTGCATCCGCGTACTCTCTCAGCACCTGTTTCACGGGAGTGTGGACGCGAGCGAAATATTCTTCATAATTCCGGATCGCGCCGGCGCAATCACCGGCTGCCGTCAGGTTGCGCGCTTCCGTGAGAATACCGAAGGTCGCTCGCTCCGCCTCCGCGCGAAGCGCTTCGTTGTAGAATGCCTCGGCGGCTCTTATCTCTCTGATCCCGGCATTAGTTGATTTTGCCTTTTCAAGATATTCGCGAGATCCGGCCATGTTGTGTTGGAGCGCGAGCAGGGAGGACATGGCGAGCATGGCGTTGGCATTTCCGGGGTTGTTCCGAAGCACGTTGGAGACATACCGCGCGCCCAGATCCACATCGTGCGCGGTCCAGATCGAAATCTGTCCGCGCAATAGCTGATAGTCCAGGTTCCCGGGCCATCGCTCCAGCAGGAAGGTCAATGTGGAGAGCGCATTGTCGAACTGTTTGTTCCACGCCGCATACTGCGCATACCGGAACCTGACGTCCGCGGCGCTCGTGTCCGGGACGTGGGCGAGGTAGAGTTCAAGACTGTGTGCCGCGTTGCCGTAGTCGCCGAGCTGGGCATATGCGTCGGCCGCCCGCAGGGCTGCCTGCCCGTTGGCAGGGTTCTCTTTCAGAACCTCGAGGTATCCCCGCAGCGACTCATGAAGAACGCTATCACGTATGGCGCGCGTGCGCGTTCGGAGCTCGACGATGCGCGCGCTGTCCACGTAGAGACTCGCGAGCGTGTCGACATGCCGTTCCGCCTCGTCGAACCTGTGCACTGCGAGAAGTGCGTTCACCAATCGGAGGCGCACCTGATCATCCGACGGAGTGCTCTTCAGGAGGCGCTGAAAGTGGTCGACAGGAGCTTCCGCTGACTCCTGTCGTCTGGCCTCCTGCGCGGCCGCATCCGCCTGCTTTGCCGCCTGCTCGCGCACGCGAAGTTCGTTCAGTCCTTCCCTGGCTTCCTTCCAGCCGCTTTTTTCCGCAAGCGCTTCTTCAAAAGCGCTGCGTGAGAGCTGGTACTTACCCTGCCAGAGCAGGAAATAACCATAGCGACTCAGCAGGTCTGGCCGTTTGGGATAACGGTCCATGGACCGCCGAAGGATGGTTTCCCCCTTCGCCAGATCTCCGGTCTTCGAAAGGACCTCGCAGTAGAGGAGAACGTCTTCCGGCGAGCCCTCTGTCCGCTTGAAGTACTCGGCGAACCATTGCCCGGACGCCTTCCAGTCATTCATGCCCTGATATGCCCTGGCGATGGCAAGGCACGGCGCTGCCGCGCCCGGATTCCGCGCAAGTTCGCGTTTGTACCCCTCAATTTTGTCGTTGGTGCTGCTCTTCAACGCAGCCTCGGCACTCGCGAGGTCGCTCTTGATGACATCGGAAGCATCAAGCGCGGCTGCCCTGCGGAGATCGTTGACGGCGTTCTCGAGTTGCGAGCGGTTCTGAAAGCAAATGCCGCGCAGGCGGTAGCCTTCCGCGGAAGAAGGATTGCTTGCGATATACGTGTTGAGAATGTTGATGGCTTCCCCGTAGCGTCCTGCGTTCATCTGACGAAGAGCTTCATTCCTGAGCGCGACGCTGTCGTCCTGACTAAGAGCGCACAGGCGGCCGATGAGAAACACCGGCATGAGAATCATCGTGACGTGTCGCGACATGTTCAGCTCAGGAGCTCTGTTGTCGAGAACTTCCTCTCTATGAAAGCGAGCAACGCTTCGGTGTCGTCAAACTGCTGACTGACGTGTATCAGCACTCCGGAAATTCCGTGCATCGCCTCTTCGACATGTTTTGCGAGGAGTGCATGGATGTCCCTGGAGTCATTGCTGCGGCCCACAGCCATCACGATGTTGTCATGGATGCACACTTTGTGTCCGGGCCCGCCGACTGTTTCTACCGCCCTGGCGACCTGCTCAAGGGTGAGGAGATCGTTGGCGCCCTCAGACGGCGTGACGCGAAAAGCAACAACACGAGGAAGAGCGCCTGTATTCCTTGAAGCTTCGAGGGACGCGTTGATCTCCTCGAGAAACTCGTGGGCGCTGCACAGTCCACGTCGTCCCACATCGCTGCCTGACAACGTGTTCTCTGCCGACACGAGATCATTCTCCTGCATGTGGTCCCGGCGTATGGGTGGAAACGTCGTGGCGGTTGGTCGCTCGGATGCCGTCTCGGTGCCCGATCTCAACATCCCGGGGGCCTTGAGAGCAGGACGCGACCATGCAGGCCGATCATCCATCTGCAGCTGCTTGCGGGGCTCGAGGTTGAAGGTGGTCATGAAGTGTCCCTCGGGATGCCCGATGTTTGGGGCAATCAGGATCTTTCCTCCGGGCAGATCCTCAATGGAGGAGACGCCGCGCCTTTGCAGGCAGATCATCCCGGTCATGCTGTCGATGAACGAGTCGGCGAGGTCTCGCGCGGGCCGGGTCGCGGGTTCGCCAAGCACATAGAGACTTGTGACACCGCTGCTTTCCAGCGTTTCAGTCAGGAAAGCCAGCGCGTTGCTGGTGTCGCTGTTGCCTCCTTCACTGACGAGAGGTGTGAGCTCGTCGAAGACCATGCGGCTGGGGCAGTGGGTCTGGATGGACTCCTGTATAGCCTCCACGTATTCGGTAAAGCTCCCACCGCTGGAAGGAGAAGAAGGCGAGACGATTCGCATCACCGTAATCAGGTTGTCGGCGAGCATCTGTTCGATCGGAATGCCCACGGCCTCCGCCTGGATAGACAGGTAGCGCGGGCGCATGGTGGTAAAATACACGCACCGTTCCTTCCTGGCGGCTGCTTCAGACGCGAATTGCAGGGCCAGCGACGTGCGGCCGGACTTGCGTGGACCAACGATGAGGTAGGAGCCCCCGCGATAAAAACCTCCCCAGGCACGATCAACGAGAGAAATTCCCGACGGGATGAGTCTGGTACTATCCATCATATCTCTTCCCCACTACACGCTCACATGCACAACGACGATAACACGCAGACCACGTGTGAAGATCGATTCACAGATGGGGCGACACCAGTCAAAAAAAGACAACTTGAGTTATGGAGGAAGGACGCGCACGATGCATGGCGGGGGGGCCTCGCGCGACAATGCGGAGTACGCGGCTACGGCCCGCGCCCGGGGCACGTGTTTGCGCAATGACGCGGAGTACCACTGCGGAGAAACCAAAGGACCATTTTGCAAGAACAGGTAAAGTGCCTGAAAAAACAAAGTCGATTATAACAAACGGAGATTTGAATAGCAAGAAAAGAATGTCAGAATTTTTTAGGGAACAGGCCGGGAAACGGGAACAGAGAGGCCATGGTTGGTGTTCACAAAAAATTGATTCGTGCCTGTGCGGTAGTTGAGGGCCGTTGGAATATTGCGAAGGGCAGGTGCCTGGGATGGCGCATACTATTCGATTGCACACGCTGGTTGTGGCTGCGGCTGTTCTTCTCTCACCCTCCTCCGGGATTGCGGCTCCTCTCCCGCACGCCGACACGGTGGCCACGCATCTCCTTGTGGGCTACTGGCACAACTTTATCAACCAGGCGGGACCACTCCGGCTTTCCGCTGTGCCCGACGACTATGATGTCGTCATCGTTGCCTTCGCAGAGCCCACAACCACCCCGGGGGCGTCGATGCGTTTCGCGCCGGACAGCGCACTCTATGCCGACCCGGCCGGCTTCGCGAGCGATGTCTCCTTGCTCAAAGGCAGGGGAAAGAAGGTTCTGGTCTCCGTCGGGGGCGCGAATGCGGTGGTCCAGCTGCAGACTAAGGCTGACGCCGATACGTTTGTAGCGTCCATGGCCCGCATCATTGACATGTATGGGTTTGACGGCCTGGATATTGATTTGGAGTCACAATCCCTCATCCTTCAGTCGGACGACGCTGACTTCCGGTCACCAACGAGCCCAACGATCGTGAATCTGATCGATGCGATTCAAAAGCTTGCCGGACAATTCCCGGAACATTTTTTGCTCACATTCGCGCCGGAGACCGTCGGCGTGCAGGGTGGGTACAGTTACTACGGTGGCGTCTTCGGATCGTATCTTCCGCTCATTCACGCACTGCGTGATAAGATCACGTTCATCCAGGTGCAACACTACAACACCGGTTCAATGAGTGCGCCGGACGGCCACGTGTACACGCCGGGAACGGCGGATTTCCATGTCGCAATGGTCGACATGCTGCTTGCGGGTTTTCCGGTGAGCGTTCCGGGAGGGACCACCCTGTTCCCGCCGCTGAGGGCTGATCAAGTCGTGATCGGCCTCCCGGCATCACCGTCGGCGGCTCTCAGCGGCTACACCAGTCCGGCGGTGGTGGACCAGGTACTCCAGTATCTGCTCAAGGGCCGGTCATTCGGCGGCCTGTACGTGCTTTTGCGTCCGATGGGATACCCCGCCTTCCGGGGTGTCATGACCTGGTCGATCAACTGGGATGTGGCGGGTGGAACGGTGTTCTCGCATAATGTGCGGCGGTCGCTTGACACGCTGGCAGCAATTACAGGCGTGGATCATGGGGGGACGGAGCAACCCTCCCCGTCACCGCCTGCCATGTTGCAGGAAGTGTCCCCGAATCCATTCAACGGCTCGGCAACCATTCGGTTCACGCTTCCCCATCGCGCGTACCTCACGCTCTCAGTTTTTGACATCCTGGGCAGGAAGGTGATGGACCTTGTGAATGGTGTGGGAGAGCCCGGCAACCAACAGATCCAGTTTACGAGCTTCGATCTTCCAAGCGGCGTCTACTTCTGCCGGATGGGCGTCCGCCTGCTGGACCCCGGCGAACCCGAGCAGGTTCAGATCCGGAAGATGATTCTGGTGAAGTAAAGCTCGCAGCGGGCGAAGCTCTCACCGGCAGTTGCTACTTCTCTTTCTTAGAAGGGTCGAGGCTGTTGTTCAGGAAGGAGAGCGCGAGCCCAGGCCTCCTCGCCCGCCTGGGGAAGATAGAGCGTTCTGAGCGGTGTCCGCGGGATCCTGAAAACGACTATGACTTAGCAAACAGCACTAAGTCATGTCGTTTTCGGACTTTGCTTTTCACGCCATTTTTCTTACTTTGACAAACCCACCCTGTTCTTGCACATTGTGGAGATGACTCATGGCTGTCCAGGAGATTCACGCGTCTCAGCCTCTCGTCGAGGAGAACCAGCGGCTCAAGCGGGCCGTCGAAGAGCTCTCCATCCTGAATGACCTTGCCCGGGCGATCGGCGCTTCCGTCAATTCGCAAGACATCATGCACACGATCATTCACCGCTCACTGCGCGCGATCAACGCGGAGCAGGGGGTGATCACGCTCGTCGATCCGGAAGCGAATTCCCCCATGAAAACCCTTGTGCGCACCATGGCGAGCTCCGCCCAGAACCCGCGATATCATTTCAATCAGAGCCTCCTCGGTTGGATGCATCTCAACAAGCGCCCCATCACCATCAATGACCCGGCAAACGATGCCAGATTCCGCGGCGTGCAGTGGGATGCCTCCATACGGTCCCTTCTGTGCGTGCCGATGATGATCAAGTCCGAATTGAAGGGTGTCCTCACGGTGTACAACAAGAAGGACGGCAGGCAGTTTACAGATGAAGATCAACGGCTGCTGGCGATTATCGCCGCACAATCCGCGCAGGTGGTCGAAAATGCTCGCCTGTATGAATCGGAGCAGACACTGCTGCGCATGAAAGAGGAGGTCCGGCTTGCGGCCCGCATTCAATCCGACCTCCTGCCCAGCAGTGCTCCCGTGATTGATGGGTACGACGTCGCCGGGAGCAGCGTTCCCGCGCAGATGGTGGGTGGCGATTATTTCGATTTCATCCCGACGGATGACCATCGCATTGCGGTTTGCCTGGCCGATGTATCCGGCAAGGGGCTTCCCGCATCGCTCTTGATGGCCAACGTCCAGGCAACTCTGCGTGGCCAAACCCTCCTCAACGTTTCTCCAAAGCTTTGTGTGCAGCGTGCCAACAAGCTCCTCTATCTGAGCACAAGCCCCGAAAAATTCGTCACGCTCTTCTATGCCATCCTCGATCCTCAACTTCACCAGCTGGCGTTCTCGAACGCCGGACATGACAATCCGTTTCTTGTGACGGAAGACGGCCACATACAGCGGCTCCGGACGGGCGGACTGGTGCTGAGCATTCTCGAAGATTTCCCTTTTGAGGAAGAAGCGGTCTCCATGGGGCCGGGTGATGTTCTTGTCGTGTATTCCGACGGGATCACGGAGGCAGCGAACGCATCGGAGGTGCAGTTTGGCGAGGAACTCCTTGCGAAGGTCATTCAGGAGCACCGAAAGGAAAGTGCTTCCACGTTAATGGAGTGTATCATCAAGGAGGTGAAGACCTTTGCAGGAGGAATGGCGCAGGCCGACGACATGACGCTCGTGGTCGTCAAACGAATTCACAAAGTCGCGTCCGCCAACTGACGCGATCCCAATGCCAGGGAGGAGCTTCCCCTATGTTCCTGCGGTCAGTGCAACTCCAGATCAGTCCGGATCATCTCTGGGCCTTCCGAACGCTGTTCGAGGAGTCGATGGTCCCGGAACTGCAGAGAGCGGCAGGATGTCTCTATGTTGCGCTGGTACGCAGCGATGAGGTGGAAGAAGATGTCTTGTCGCTGGCACTCTGGGACAAGCCGGAAAGCGCCGGCCTTCATGAGACGACGAGCGCATTTCCCGACCTGATGGAACGGTCGAAGGGATACATCGCGGAGTCATCGGACTACAAGATTCGTCTCACCTCTGATTTGCATCTGGAGTATTCTCCCGAGCCCCGCCCGCCTGTCTACCGGTCATATACAGTCTCACTCCACACCGACGTTTCCCGGTTGCTCCGGAGCAACGCGCCCTTGACGTTTTTGCGCGTTGTATCTGTTCATGTTCGCCCGGAGATGGCGGAGGAATTTACCCGGATCTATGAACGGGACATTGCTCCGACGCTTCTCGCGCTGCCGGGATGCCGCTTCAATCTTCTTGTGGCCAATACGCAGGACCGAAGCGAGCACCTCTCGGTAACCCTCTGGGACAGTCCGAAAGATGCCGGCGCCTACGAAGACAGCGGCACGTTTACCCGTCTCACCGAAAAACTCAGGCATACCTTCTCCATTCTCTATCAGTGGAAGCTTGGTGTGGAACAGGAATTGGGGAAGAGGGCGGCCACCAGTGATGACCTGATCGTGCGTACCTATCATGTGCTTCTTGCCCGGAGCCTGCGTCAGGTTCTCTAAACGTCTCCTGCCGCTTCCGTTCCCAAAAGGGGGGTCTCCTGTTTTCAAGAGACCCCCTCGAGGCGGTACGGAACGCAATCCGGGTGCTTCTATTCAAGCTTGTACAGCTCGCGCCTGCCGTCGATCACAAGCTCGTGGTAGCCGTCAATCAGTTTCATGAGCTCCTTGTCCTCCGACATTTTACGGCTCAACTCAGCCAGGTCATCGATCTTCTCGACGTCCTGCTCCATGACGACGGTCCAGTACTTTTCGGCACTCACGTCGGTATACACGCGTATGTTGGCATAGCCCCTCGCCTTCATGGCGTTACCCATCTTCTTGAATTTTGTCACCAGGTCCTTGGCTTTGCCCGGCTTGCAATGCATAACTTCGCGCGACATGTACATGATTGGCTCCTTTCAGCTAATTAGTAAGTTTAACGGCGAATAACTCCACAACGGAAGGGAGCCGAAGATGGTTCCAGAACCAGGGATTTATGGGAGAGGTGTGCCAAGCGGTTCTTTCTGACTACTGCTCCACTCGAACTGCCTTTCTCCCCGCTCCAGATCGAGCAGCAATTTCTTCCTCCACAATCCGCCTCCGTACCCGCCGAGTTCTCCGCTTTTGTTCACCACACGGTGGCAGGGGATAACGATCGCAATGCGGTTCAAGCCGTTGGCGTGTCCCACGGCCCGCACGGCGGCAGGCACCCCGATCCGGCGGGCGATATCTTCGTACGACACCGTGGCACCATACGGGATTGTTCTGAGTTCGTTCCACACCTTTTCCTGGAAGGCACTGCCCGGATATACCAGCGCGACGGAGAAGTCCTTGAGCTCTCCGGCAAAGTAGGCCTTCAGTTCGTTCTTGAGCAAATGAAGGTGTTCGTTCTCCCCGGGGAGAATGGGGCAATGGAAGTAGCGGCGCAGTTTCTCGAATTGTGCATCGAGCATGCGCCGGTCTGTAAACTCCAGGAGACAGACACCTTCGGAATCCGCAGCGGCGATGAGAGGCCCGATCGGACTTTCGACCCATGCGACAACGATACAATCGGTTTCACGGCTTTGTCCGGGTGCCCTGCCAAATGTTTTGGCGAACGCCTCCCGGAAACCGCTGTGCGATTCATACCCGTATCCCAGTGCCACATCGTCCAGATCCCCTCCGCGGCGTATTTGCTCGAGAGACTTCCCCAACCTTCTTCCGCGGCAGTAGGCCTGGAAGGTCATTCCATATTGTTTCTGGAAATAGCGGCGTGCCCGTGCCGGATCGATGCCCATTTCGCGGAGCGTTCGGTCCGTGATCCGGTCCGAAGGGTTGCGGTCGATGCGCTCGAGCAGCCCCCTGATCCACTCCGGCGGCTGCCCATTTTGCTCGAGCGGCCGGCAGCGCTTGCATGGGCGGTACCCCGCAAAAACAGCATCATGAGGCGATGAGAAGAATTCCACGTTTTCCGGCCGCGGTTTGCGGGCCTGACAGGAAGGTTTGCAGAAAATGGCCGTGGTTCGCACGCCGAGGTAGAACACGCCGTCATACGAAGTATCGCTCCGCAGATAGGCTTGCTCCATTTCGGACTTGGGTGGAAGATGGGTCATGATCAAAGGTCCCTCTGTTGTTCAGTGTGATATCCGTTTAGGACAAAGGGTAAGAAATATCCCTGACCCGCTCCACCGAAAATTCGACAGAGATATATGTCTATTCACCCACGTAGTGCGTGATCATTGTGGCAACAGCACGCTCACACACCTTGCAGAGTGCTTTCTGCTCGTTGGAGAACATCATGCAGTTGACGGCAGGGCGGTACAGGCCCTGACTGGTATACCCTGCCCCCTCAAAAGCGCCCACCGTGTTCTTCTGGGGACCGTTGGTGAGGATGTCAGAAACCCGCTGGCGCATCAGCCGCAGCTGATCATCCAATTCCTTCCGCTGGCTTCCGGTGGTGTCGCGGGAAGGTCCGCCTCTTCGTTGCCTGCCGATGTCTGCCATCGCTTTCTGCAGGCTGTCATATTCCGCTTTTCCCCATTCCGTAGGAATGGCAGTGCCGGGGACGACGAGATCTTTCCATTTCAGCTTGGAAGGGTCGAGCAACGCCGTCAGGTTTGGCTCAACGGGCTCAACCCCGCGAGGATAGAAATCCACGTAGCTGACGTCCGAGGCGTAGTACTCGTCCCCAAGCCCCGCGAAACCATGGCCAAATTCGTGCAGGAAGACAGTCTGGCTCAGCGCATTGTGTGCGGTGAAGATCGTGTAGTCGCCATAGAGTCCTCCGCCCCCGTAGCGGGAGCTGTTGACCATGACGCACAGCACGTCATACGGGGCGGCCGATGCGATATCACGCAGCACCCTGTTCTCCTCCGTCAACAAATAGCGGTCGGTGTCCAGGGCATTGAACGTCGACCGGACGGCCGTGTTCCTGAATATCCCTTCGCGCGGCTGCGTCACGCCGCTCTCCGCGGACGGGCGGAATATGCCGGAGATGTTGATTTGTCCCGCGTGGCTCTTGTACGGTTCGAGTGACAGAAGAATTGCTTTGTACTTCTCCAGATCTGCTTTGAAGGTGTCCTCTTCCTCTGCCGTATACCCTTCGGCTACAAAGACAAGATCCAGGTTCGAATGGGGTGCACCGCTCTTCAGGACGGAGAAAACCTTGTCGCGGGCGTCGGGCATGGGCGCCACAATATGATAATCCGCGGGGTCAACCTGGTGCGTGAAGAACGGATGGAACTCGTTTCTGGGGTCCCTGGATTCGATGACAACACGAACGGGTTTCCTGGGACAGGGGACGAGGACAGACTCGTGATAGGTTCTCTTGATCCCTTTGCCTGCGGACTCCGTTGTACGGTATTCATCGAAGTAAGCATCGTACCCGCGTGAATAGAGAAGCGTGTTCGTCGAGGCGTCATACATTTTCACATAGTAGTGGCCGCGCCCAAACGGATCGAGAAGCTTCCGCGGATTCCCGGCCCAGGGTCCCTGCCGGAGCATCTGATCGACAGTAAGAAACTCGTCTCTGGCATCTCCGGTGTGATAGTAGTCGATCCGGAGCGTTGAATCGACAAAATAATCCTCAAATGTAACACCCTGTTGGGCGAGACCCGTGCTCGCAAAAGAGAAAATGAGAAGCAGGGTTGCGACGGAGGCTTTCATGGGAGAAATCCGGTTGTTGAGCACACTACGCCGCGATCGGTCTGCTGTGGCGATATGTCTTCACCACCTCGTCGTAGGATTCGAAGAGCTGTTCGAAAATCTTCTCCCAGGACTGCCCACGCGCGAAGGCGCATGCCGCTTTTCCCATTTTCCTCCTGCGGTCCGGATAATCCAGGAGATACTCGATCTGCGCGACAAAGTCTTGAGGATCACGCGGCGCCGCAAGCATGCCGGTGACTCCCGGTTCGATGAATCCGTATGCGCCCCCTTCCCTCGCGCAAACGGGGGGGAGGCCGGACGCCATCGCCTCCACCGTTACGTTTCCAAACGTCTCGGTTGTCGACGGAAAAACAAAAATGTCGCTGGAGGCGTACGCCCGTGAGAGCTCCTCGCCGGCCTGGTGGCCGAGGAAGAGCGCCCCCGGCATCATCTGCTTCAGCTCTTCGCGGACGGGTCCGTCTCCCGCCAGAGCAAACAATACCTCGGGATGGCCGGGAGTGATTCTCGCGTATGCTCGAGCCAGCGTACGAAGGTCCTTCTCCCACACCAACCGGCCAACGAATAGAAGGACTGTCTTTCCTTCCATGCCGTGGGAGCGCCGCCACTCCTCTGACCGGTATAACGGACTGAACATACTTGCATCCACCCCGTGAGGAAGATATTCCACCGACGAAAAGCCGTGCCCGCTGAGTTCATCCATAACGGGCCGGGACGGCACATACACGCGCTCGCACGCGTTGTACAGTTTGCGGAAGTACTTCCAGCTGAACGCCTCGAGCGCCTCGATCCTGTAGTACTTGGCATAACTTGGAAAATGCGTGTGGTACGTTGCCACCACCGGTATTCCGAATTTCTGACCGTAATGCACCGCTGCGTGCCCCAGGGGGCACGGACTATTGATGTGCAGGAGATCTGGACTGAAATTCCGCAGCTCCTGTTCGAAATGTTTGTACCCCGGAACGGGCAGCTGGTAGTCTTTGTACAACGGAAACGTCACTGAAGGGACCTCAAGCATGGGCACCGGCTGGTGAAGCCGGTCGGGAATAATGGGTGAAAAGAAGAGGCTCTCAATACCCTGACGTTTGAGGGCGTCAATCAGTCTGTAGAGCACACGGGTGACTCCGTCGTGCCCGGGCCTCATGGTCCCGGCGAAATACGCAACCCGGAGCGGTTTCGCGATTTGCATGTTCATTGTTCTGCCTTCCTATGCTGATTGTCGTTGGATGCAAGATACGTCAGCGCGAGAGGAGGCATGTCACGGAATTGTCATAGTTTGGTAAAAAGGAACATCTCCTTACCCTATTGTACGCGCAAATACGCCAGGAGTTATGACCGTGAGGAATTTTCTGCGCTGGATTTGAGAATCGGTCCCGAAATCCTCATATTGAAAAGGCGCGAATTCTTCCATTTTCCCTTGCTCTATGAACAATATTATCGCGAAACGCGTTCTCCGTCACGCGATTGACCTGGCCGCTGCAGTCCTGAAGGTCCCCCACCTGGCCCTGAAGATGTTCCGGCTTGCGGACGAGTTGAGCGGATTGAATGGAAAGGCGATCCCCACGGAGCTCATCCCCCTCAACGCGATCCAGCTTGCGCGAGGGCTCCTCAATTATACTGCGCTGCAAAGTCTCCCCGGGTGGGTCTTCCCGTACTGGGCAGAAAGGCAGTTCGACCCTTCAGACCCCGCATTCATTCCCCGGTCGCACCTGGGGCTCTCGATCAATATCACCGGACGCAATTGGACGGCCGTGGGATCACCCGCGTGCCCGGTCGAGCCGGTGGTCGACCCCCGTGGCGCCGTCATGGCCTTCAGGAATCGCTGGTCGCTCGACGTCTGGGTGAAGAGTGCCGAGGGCGTGTTCTTTCCTTCGCGTCATCCCGGAGTTCATCAGCAGCTGCTCGATGGACTTCCGCTCGTGCAAACACGCTTTGAATGCGGCGGGCTCCGCGTTGAAGAGATCACGTATGTGGATACGACGACGCTCTCCATGGATGTATCAGTGGAAAACGCGTCCGGGACGCCGCAGGAATTCCTCCTCGCTTTTGCAATTCGTCCATTCAACCCGGAGGGGGTTGCGCCGATTCATAAGATCCGGTACGACCCGCAAGAGCAGTCGTTCCTCATCGACACACATGAACTCATCCGCCTCGAGAAGCCTCCACGAAAAGTCTTTTGTTCCAACAGAACGGAAGGTGACAGCGCTGGGGCGTTTGCCGGAGGGCTCCCGAACCCGGATCAGCTTGCCGTCTCATGTGATGCCGGACTCGCCAATGCCTGTGCGGCATATGCCGTCTCGTTGGGTGCCGGAGAAAAAGCATCCTTCTCTGCGGCTGTGCCGCTGGCCAAAAATGACCCCCCGGGCGCACGCCCTCCGACAAAAGCGGACAGGGTGGCCGAAGAGTGGGTTGCCATCCTCAGCGATGGGGCAGAGATCGTTACCCCCGATGAAAGGGTGAACCTGGTTCTACGGAGCGCTCTCTGTACGCTTTTGCTCCTGACCGACGGTGAAGAGATCACGCCGGGGCCCTGGACATATCATCAATTCTGGTTCCGCGATGCGGCATATATGCTGCGAGCCCTCGATACATTCGGATTCCATGATCGGGCGGGCGATGTCATACGGTCATTTCCCTCGCGGCAAGACCGCAAGGGCTACTTCCGTTCGCAACAAGGGGAATGGGATTCCAACGGCCAGGCACTCTGGACAATCTGGCAGCATACGTTGCTGACCAGCGATGCCGGTGTCGCCGAGGAACTTTTCCGCGCGATGCAGAAGGGAGTGGATTGGATTGCCGGGAAGCGGCTCACCGGCTCCAGGTCTGCCGGCCAGCCATTTGTCGGCTTGATGCCGGCAGGACTCTCAGCAGAACATCTCGGCCTTTGCGACTACTATTTTTGGGATAATTGGTGGTCCACAGCGGGAATACAAGCCTTCATCCGTGTTGCCCGGCAGCTGGGGAAGAATAGCGAAGCTGAAAGAACGGAGTCCCTGCTCGAAGAATACCGCGCCTGCATCAGGCGGGCGATCCAGTGTGTCCAGGAAAAGAGGGGGGTCAATGAAATCCCGGCTGGCCCGCTCCGCGGAATCGACTCCGGAATGATTGGTTCATGCGTGGCATGGTATCCGCTTCAGGAACTCCCGCCCGGCGACAAGGCGATGCTCAAGACCTTATGCACGCTGAATGAACGGTTTGTCCAAAAAGGGCTCTTCTTCCAGGATTTTATTCATTCAGGCGGGAATCCCTATCTTTCCTTGCAGCTTGCGCTGGGATGGTTGTATGCGGGAAGGCGCATGGAATTCTGGAGGGTTGTCTCACAGGTCCTGGACGTGGCTACACCTACGCTGAACTATCCCGAGGCAATCCATCCCCGTACAGGCGGAGGGGTGATGGGGGATGGGCATCATGGTTGGGCGGCGGCGGAGATTGCCATGGCACTCCGCAATGCACTTGTTGAAGAGCATTGGAGTCCAGGCGACGCCGTGCCGGATCTGGTGTTGCTCGGGGGGATCCCCGCCGAGTGGTCCGCTCCCGGTAAGCGCCTCAACGCCAATCGACTTTCGGTTCCGGGTGGTGTGATGAGCCTTGAACTGGCCAACTCAACGCACGGCTCTGTTCTCGACATCGCTTTTCTGCAAAAGGGGGCGAGCTGCGCAGGAAACTGGACGGTGATGCTGCCCGGGACAGCAACGAGCGTCGCAGTAGATGGGATTTCGGTGTCACCCTGCATCATAGAGAATGGCGAGACCACGATCAGGCTGAAGGCAAAGGCCGGGCGTACGAGGGTGGTGTTCGCTTTAACACCCTTGTAGCCCTACAGCCATCCTACGCTTTTGTACCACTCCATCGTCGATTCAATGCCTTGCTCGATTGGGATCTCCTGCTCGAACCCAAGATCCCGCTTTGCCTTTGACCCATCGCAGGTCCAATAATCCTGTACCATGTCCCGAGCCTTCTCAAAATTGATAAGCGCAGGCTTGGAGCTGAACTTCGCCATCAACTCGGCCACTGCAGCAATGGCGTATATTCCCAGCGCGGGTACGCGGACGCGGAACACCCTCCGGCCAAGCGCCCGGCGTGTTATCTCTCCAAGTTCCCGCCATCCGTAAATGTCCTTGCTGGTGATAAAATAGGTTTGTCCGACAGCTTTCTCGCTCTCTGCTGCCAGAACGGTGCCCCGGTTCAGGTCCGCAACGTGAATCATGCTCACATATTTCTGGTGAAGCCCGGCCATGGGTTGGAGACCCCGGTTCACGGTGCGGAAGAACTCGAGCACATCCTTTTCCCTTGGTCCGTACACAACCGGGGGACGGATGATCGTGCACTTGATGGTGTTGGCGGCTGCATGGCATTCATCCTCTGCTGCCAGCTTGCTTCGGCCATACGTGGTAATGGGGTGAGGGGGTACGTCTTCATTGATCGGGTCCTTGGTGGGGCTTGGACCGGCCGCTGTCTGACTGCTGAGGAGCACAAACCTGCGGATTCCCGGATTGCATTCGCGCAGGGCGTCGAGGAGGTTCTTCGTACCGACGGTATTTGCCCGAAAATACTCCTCTTCCGTCTTCGCCTTCGTCAAACCAGCAGAATGATAGATATATTGAACATCCTCGACGGCCCGACGCAAGACATCTTTGTCAAACAGATCGCCATAGACCAGCTCGACAGGGAGGCCTTTCAGCCAGACCGGATCGCTCGTTTTGCGCAACAGGCAGCGGACACTCTGGTTCTGTTTCAACAGGAGGTCTACCAGGTGACTTCCAATGAACCCGGTTGCTCCGGTGACAAGGGTCTTCATAATTGGCTCGGGGGCTGGTGAATTGACTTTTGGGAAACGTTCAAGTATATTGAATCACGATTTCATAAGCAATCCTGCTTTTAGCATGCTTCGGCATTCTTGCCATGGCTTTTCGCAGCGATTCTTCCACTCTTTCAAAAACTCGAACCAAGGAACCCTACCCAGTGAGTCAGCCTGAGAAGAAACCTGTTGATCTGTTTGAGAAATGCTGGTCATTCACCCGCGCCGATGAAATCATAGCAAGTGGGTATTACCCCTACTTCCGTGTCATTGAGGAGAATGAAGGGCCGGTGGTGACGATAGAGGGGCGAAAAATCATTATGGCGGGGTCCAATAATTACCACGGCCTTACGGCAGACCCTCGTGTAAAAGAAGCCGCAAAGAAGGCGCTGGAGAAGTACGGTACCGGCTGCTCGGGCTCCAGATATCTTACGGGGACCCTTGATCTCCACAATGAGCTTGAGGCAAAACTCGCCGCGTTCATGGGCAAGGAATCCTGTCTTCTCTTTAGTACTGGCTACCAGACTGCACAGGGGATCATCCCGACGCTTGTACAAAAGGGGGAATATGTTGTATCCGACAAGGACAACCACGCCTGCATCGTGGCGGGCAATTTGATGGCAAAAGGCTCCTTTGCGGACTTCGTGCGATTTAAGCACAATGACATGGAAGACCTTGAGCGGGTGATGCAAAGGCTGCCGCAAGCCAAGCCAAAACTGATTGTCTCGGACGGGGTATTCAGCACTTCCGGGACGATTGTTGATCTTCCCAATCTGGTTGCGGCGGCAAAGAAGCATAACGCCCGCATTCTCATTGATGACGCTCATGCCACCGGGGTGATCGGCAAAGGTGGGAGAGGAACGGCAAGCCATTTTGGCCTGGATCGCGAAGTAGATCTTACCATGGGCACCTTCAGCAAGACCTTTTCCTCGCTTGGCGGGTTCGTCGTTGGCGACCGGTCGGTCATCAATTACCTGAAGCACCATGCCCTCGCGCTGATTTTCAGCGCCAGCCCCACTCCTGCTTCCGTGGCCGCGGCGCTTGCAGCCCTGAACATCGTCGAAAAGGAACCTGACCGCATGCACCGGCTGATCGCGAATGCCGAGAAAATGCGCAGCGGGTTCAAGCAGATGGGGTTCACGGTGATCGACGGGCAGACGGCGATCGTTCCGGTTATTATCGGTGAAGACCAAAAGACCTTCGTGTTCTGGCGTGCGCTGTTCGATGCCGGCGTTTTCGTCAACGCATTCATCAGTCCGGGCGTCCCGCCCGGGATGGCAATGCTTCGTACCAGCTACATGGCGACGCACGAGGACCATCATCTGGACAGAATCCTGGAGACTTTCCGCACGATCGGGAAGAACCTCGGGGTCATCTAGTGCCGCTCCAACTTTCAATTGCAACGAATGCTCGGACAGAGTTCAAGTTGGAGCGAGCACTGTGCCCCGTCGTTTATAGGAAATGATAGTTGGTGGGGCACTAGTACGCCGACGTTCTGCCGGTCTTCTCATCTTTTCTTGCACAATATCAGACCGAGTCCAACTACTCTGCCCGGCCCATTCCTGGCCGGCTACTGATGCAGGCACTCCTTTCCGAGGTTGAGCATGAATAGTGTCACCATCCGCCCTGTTCACTCCAAGAAAGACGAAACCCGGTTCATCAAATTCCAGTGGACCATCTATGAAGGGAACCCCTCCTGGGTCCCTCCGCTCCTGATGGATAGACGGAAACTGATCGACCGGAAGGGCAATCCTTTCTACAAGCATTCGGAAATGGAAATGTTTCTGGCCGAGCGGGATGGACGACTCGTAGGAAGGATCGCCGCGATTGTGAACGACAATCACATTGCGGAGCATAAAGAAAAGGTCGGCTTCTTCGGTTTCTTTGAGTGCATCGATGACCAGGCCGTAGCACATGCCCTCTTTGACACGGCTCGTGGCTGGCTGAAATCCAGGGGGATGGAAGCCATGCGGGGTCCGGCCAGTCCATCGGTCAACGATGAATATGGCCTCCTGGTAGAAGGGTTCGACAAGAGCCCGTGCGTTCTCATGGCGTACAATCCTCCGTATTATGCAACGCTCATCGAGAAATATGGGTTAAAGAAGAAGAAAGACCTGTTCGCTTTCGAGGTGGAATCTAAAAAAGTCTTTGCTGAGGAAAAGTTGAAACGCGTGTCGGAGATCGTCAAAAGGCGCGAAGGAGTAGTCTTCCGTTCGCTCAATATGAAGGACTTTGCCAACGAGGTCAAGATCATTCATGATCTCTACACCCGGGCATGGTCGCACAACTGGGGAGAGGTGCCGCTGACCAATGATGAATTCGACTATATGGCGAAGGATTTGAAGCCGCTGGTGAACCCGGAACTGGTAGTGATTGCCGAGGCGAAAGGAAAGCCTGTGGGTTTCGGCTTGTCACTTCCGGATCTCAACGTGATTCTCAAGGGCAACAAGAAGGGAAGGTTGATCCCGGGCATCATCCGGCTCCTGCTCTTCAAGAAGCGGATTGACGGGGTTCGTATCATTATCCTGGGGGTGGTACCCGAACACCTGAACTCCGGCATCGGCGGGGTGCTATTCTACGAGACAGGAATGCGGTGCGTGGCGAATGGGTACCCCCACGGCGAGGCAAGCTGGGTCCTGGAAGACAACGTCAGGATGAACCGTGGAGCAGAGCTTTTGCAGGGAGAGAAGACCAAGACATACCGGCTCTACCAGATGCCAGTTTAGCAGGCAGTCCCACTCCGAAGAGGTCACCATGCCGGTCAAGAAGGTTGAAAAAATATGGATGAATGGAACACTCGTGAACTGGGGAGACGCGCAGATTCACGTACTTTCCCACGTCGTCCATTACGGGTCCAGTTGGTTCGAAGGCATGCGCTGCTATGAGACCGCCGGCGGATCAGCCATCTTCCGACTTCCCAGCCATGTCCACAGGCTTTTCAATTCAGCGAAGATCTACAAAGTCGTTATCCCCTTTACCGAGGCTCAGATCGGGGAAGCGATCCTTGAAACCATTCGGGCGAACAAGATGAAAGCATGCTATGTCCGTCCGGTGGTCTACCGCGGCTACGGCGAGGTGGGTGTAAATCCGTTGAACTGTCCCGTGGACGTGGCCATCGCGGTGTGGGAGTGGGGCACGTACCTTGGATCGGACGCTCTTACCAAAGGGATCGATGTTTGCGTCTCGTCATGGAACCGGCCTGCCCCGAATACTCTCCCGGCAATGGCCAAGACGGGAGCCAATTATGCACTTTCACAGCTCATGAAGCTCGAGGCCATCGAGAGTGGGTTTGCGGAGGCCATTGCGCTGGATGTGAGCGGTAACATCAGCGAAGGAAGCGGGGAGAATATTTTTGCTGTGATGGATGGTGTGCTCTATACGCCGCAGCTTTCCTGCTCGCTGTTGCCCGGCATCACGCGCTCCTCCACCATCCAGCTGGCGGAGGATATGGGCTATGCGGTTCGTGAGACGCAGCTGCCCCGCGAGATGGCCTACGTGGCCGATGAGCTCTTCTTCACCGGCACTGCCGCCGAGATCACACCCATCCGGTCAGTGGACCGGATCACGGTTGGTAACGGGAAGCCGGGCCCGGTGACACAAAAGCTCCAGAGCGCTTTTTTTGATATTGTGAAGGAAGGAAAAGATCCGTACCACTGGTTGAAGTTCGTCCACAGCGACTAATCCGGGAGATATCCTCATGAAGAGACCTCGAACATCCCCGACTTCCCGAAAGCGCCCGGGCCGCGCACGCGCTTCCAGGGCATCCCGGCCGAAGGCTTCCGAACCCAAATCGACAGTTGTTAAAGAGCCGACACTCGGCCTTCATTCCATCCTTGTCCCCATCGATTTTTCCGTCCATTCCAAGAACGCGCTCAAGTATGCCATACCGCTGGCGGAGCAGTTCGGGGCCTCCTTGCATCTGGTCTTCGTGGTGGAGCCAACCGTGTACCCGGCTGACCTGGGGTTCGGGCAGGTGGTGCTGCCAGGCATCGAGGAGGAGCTGCGTGAGAAGGGAGCCGAAGAGCTTCAGGCGCTCATCGACCGGGAGATCGGCTCGCGTGTCCGGGCCACCTCCGTCGTGCGTACCGGGAGTCCACACCAGGAGATCCTCAACGAAGCCGAGGAGAAGAAAGTGGACTTGATTGTCGTGGCAACCCACGGGCACAGCGGCGTTGAGCACATGTTGTTCGGAAGCACCGCCGACCGCATCGTCCGCCACGCGAAATGCCCGGTGTTAACTATTCGGCCGGAGATCGAAAAGCCATAAGAACAGTAGCCAGAAGTCAGTGAACGCTATCCTGTGCATTGACAGGGCCAGACCCCTGTTCTATTTATTCCGTGTCACCACAAAATCCGCGAACGCCACGAGGGATGTCTTGCTGGCGCCGTCCGGGAAGCAACTCAGGGTATCCTTGGCCCGGCTGGCATAGAAGGCGCCCTTCGCCGCGGCATAGTCAATGCCGCCATGCTTCGTCACAAAATCCACGATCCCACGGACGTCGATCTTCTTTCCCCCGTTTCTGATCATCCCGATAATGTCTTTTCCCTCTCTGGGTGGCGCCTGACTGATCGCGTGAATCAATGGCAGGGTGAGTTTTTTTTCGCTCAGGTCAAGCCCGGTGGGTTTCCCCGTGATGCTCTTTCTGCCGATATAGTCAAGGAGATCATCCCGGATCTGGAATGCGATCCCCACGTTCTCTCCGTATTCGCGCATCAGGCGCTGCTTCTCCGGGTCCTCTGTGGTACTGGCTGCCCCGATCTCACAGCAGGTCGCCAGGAGAGATGCGGTCTTGTCGCCGATGATCTTCAGGTAGGTCTCCTCGTCCATGTCCAGTTTGCGGCTCTTCTGGATCTGGTGGATCTCACCTTCACTCATTCTCTTCACCGCTGTGGTGGTGGTCTTGAGGAAATGGATATCGTCATACTCGAGGGAGAGAAGAAGTCCCTTCGAGAGGAGGAAATCCCCCATCAGCACGGCGATCTTGTTCTTCCAGACGGCGTTGATCGAAGCCAGTCCGCGCCGGGTGTCGGCATCGTCCACGACGTCATCATGGATCAGGGTCGCCGTGTGGAGGATCTCGACGAGCGTTGCGCCGCGGTAGGTTTTTTCCGTAACCCCACCGCACATATCCGCGGTGAGCAGCACGAGCAGAGGGCGAACCTTCTTTCCCTTCTGGTGCAGGATGTAGCGCGTGATCAGGTCCACCAGTCCGATATTCGACCGGATGGACCGGCGGAAGACCTCGTCAAATGCGCCGAGATGCTGCTGAATCGGACGGGCGATGTCGGCGAGGTCAGTCACTCTTCTTCTTGCCTTTCCAGGCCCAGACAGAGATCAGGACGCTGACTTCATAAAGCAGCAGCAACGGGACCGCAAGGAGCACCTGGCTGACCGGATCAGTA
Organism: uncultured Bacteroidota bacterium; assembly: GCA_963809695.1. Lineage (GTDB taxonomy): Bacteria > Bacteroidota > Ignavibacteria > UBA10030 > UBA6906 > JAGDMJ01. Next base: position 95,130 of record CAWEKI010000005.1, on the reverse strand, counting down.
CCGGGAGTCAGAACTGCAGCGAGGACGAAAATGCCTACGATAGAGTGGCGGCGATACTTGCGCATGAAAGCCGGCGTCAGGATTCCCAGCTTGGAGAGGAACCAGGAGACCATCGGGAGCTCGAATACCACGCCCGCAGCCAGCATCACGCTGATGACAAAATCCATGTACTCGTTGATTGCGATATTGTTCTCGATGTCCATGCTGCCAAACCCTGCGAAGAACTGCAGCGCGGCCGGCAGCATCAGGAAATACGAGAACGCGATCCCGAACAGGAAACAGAAGGAGGAGAAGAAGACGATCCACTTGATGTACCGCCGCTCCTTCGGCATCAGTCCGGGAGCGATGAATGCCCAGAGCTGATACAGGATATTGGGAACGCTCAGGATGATCCCGCCAATGATCGCCACCTGCATGTAGAGAAAGAGCTGTCCGAACGGCTTGAGATTTTGCAGGCGGAGGGGTTGCTGGCCGGGGGAGAGGTTGTGATTCAGGCTGATCACCGGCCTCAGGAGAACCGAGTTCATGATGAAGTCGATGAAGATCCAGCAGACGATCATTCCCAGGATCACGCCGACGAGCGCCTTGATAATACGCCACCGGAGCTCCTCCAGATGCTCGAGGAACGACATCTCTTTGCTGTTGCCCATAGGCTCGTCAACGCCCGGGTATGAAGCTGTTGTGTCATCCATAATCAACAATCAAACACTGCGCTTGTCCTAGAACACGTCATCCTCGTACCGCAGGCTGACTGAAAAAACGTGGAGAAATGATTTCACTGTCGGCGGGGTTCCGGAAGCCGGGAACACCAACGAGTTGTTGTCGACAGGGATCGCAGCATACTCCCCCTGCAGTGTCAGCGGGGCCTTGATACCGACCAGGCGAAAAGGGAAGTTCAACCCCAGTCCAAACCGGTACGTCCATTCTCCCCCTGTAGCATATTCGGTATTATCCGGGTTGGTGAGGACTCCAAGGCGGATGCTCAGCAATTCATAGATCAAGCTCTCGCCCCCCACTCCTGCGCCGAGACGATTGGTGGTCTCTAACGCCCCGGAATTCAACAGGTATCGGAGTTCCCCGGTTAGGAGAAGCTGAAAAGGAACCAGGCCGTTTCCTCTGCCGGACGGTTTGGTGAGGGAGTATGACCCGCCGGCACGTAGATAGTGTGGCATCAACGTTTCAATGTGCGATACCGACTGTCCCTCCAGCCCGGGTACGCTCAACTGGCTCTTCATTGCAGTTCCAAAGTTCTGCAACGAAAGGCCGGCCGTAAACAGCTCACTGAGGTGTTGATCGTTCCCGGAGCGCAGGGAGCGGTAGATAACCCCCGCGTCGAACATGAACGCCGGGGTTGTCTTCAGGTCGACGGACCCCCCGGTTGCGATAAAACTGCGGTCGAACACTTTTGCCATAACACCAACGTCGACCCGTTCGCCCAGTGAGATTCCGGCTCCCAGGCCGAACAGATCGTCGTACAACGAGCCGGTAGCGGCGCCCTCCGGAAAGTCTGTGGTCCTAAGGGAAAAATCGCCGTAGTACTCTCGTTCGTAGATCGCCCCCAGCGTAAAGAGAGGGGTGTGAACGGTGACGGTGGCAGAATAATACTTCCTGTCCTCGACCCAGCTGATCCAGTTGAACTGGCGTTGCGCGTATGCCGCCGTTATTCCCGCAACACGTGTTATGCCTGCCGGGTTATACATGAGCGCCGCGGGAGTCCCCGGGAGGGCCACAAAGGACTCTCCCATGGCAACCGAGCGCGGATCGGTCGGTGTATCAAGCGCCAGCATTTGAGCATGCGCTGTGACAGAGGCAAAGAGTGCAGCGAGGGCGGTAACCCGCAAAGCGTTCCGCATATCACAGTTCCGGATAGAGGGGGAACCGGAGGCAGAGATGCTCCACGTTCCGGGCCACGGATGCGTACACGTCCTTCTTCCCGATGTTGCACACCACTTCGTTGATCAGATCACCCACCTCTTCCATTTCCTTCTCTTTCATTCCGCGCGTCGTAAGCGCGGGAGTGCCGATGCGGATGCCGCTGGTGATGAGCGGGCTCTTGTCATCAAACGGTACGGCATTCTTGTTCACGGTAATGCCTGCCTCGTCGAGCGCTTCCTGCACCTCCTTGCCGGTCAGGTTCTTGGAGCGGAGGTCCACAAGCATAAGATGGTTGTCGGTGCCCCCGGAGATCACCTTGAAGCCATGGCCTACGAGCTTTGCCGCGAGCGTCTGACCGTTTTTGATGACGTGCCGTCCGTATGTCTCGAACTCAGGACGCAGCGCCTCGCCGAATGCCACTGCCTTGCCGGCGATGACGTGCATGAGCGGTCCCCCCTGGATGCCGGGGATGACCATGGAATCGATCAGTTCGGACATTTTCTTGGTGCGGCCCGATTTGGGGGCTACCAGTCCAAACGGGTTGTCGAAATCCTTCCCCATCAGAATCAAACCGCCCCGCGGTCCGCGCAGCGTCTTGTGCGTGGTCGATGTGACCACATGGCACCAGGGAAGAGGATCGTCCAGCAGTTTCCTGGCGATGAGCCCGGCCGGATGGGCGATGTCCGCGAAAAGGAACGCACCGACCTTGTCTGCGATCTCGCGAAACGCCTTGTAGTTGATATTGCGGGAATAGGCGCTTGCGCCCACAGTGATCATCTTCGGCTTGTGCTGCTTCGCGAGACTTTCGACCTCGTTGAAATCGATCCTGCCGGTCTCGGGATTGACGCCGTACGGAATGAACTTATAGAACTGGCCGGAAAAATTCACGGGCGAGCCATGTGTCAGGTGCCCTCCGTGCGAGAGGTTCATCCCCATCAGCGTATCGCCGGGCTTCACGAACGTGAAATAAACGGCCATGTTTGCCTGCGAGCCCGAGTGCGGTTGCACGTTTGCGTACTCGGCGCCAAAAAGCTGCTTTGCCCTGTCACGGGCAAGGTTCTCCGCAACGTCCACAAATTCGCAGCCGCCATAGTACCGCTTGCCGGGATATCCTTCGGCGTACTTGTTGGTGAGCGGCGAGCCGACCGCCTCAAGGACCGCCATGCTCACGAAATTCTCTGACGCGATCAGTTCGAGCTTCGTATTCTGCCGGCGGATTTCATTCCGGACCGCGGAGAAAACCTCGGGATCTTGATTCTGAAGATGGGTCATGGATATGTGATAGTCTGGTGTCTGGCGCGATTGTTACCCGGGGGTCTTATCTCATGGAGTACCGAGGTCTCTCCACATGTTCGATCCTTAATCTTCTTCCGGTCGTACAAACCACATCTCCCCGAGGGTGATCGACGCGGTGAACCGGAAGACGGTTTCCCTGACGAGCCCGTTGGTCTTTGTCCCTCTGGCGCCGTACTCGGCGGAAAGGTTCAGCCGGGTATCGCCGCTGATGGGGAGCGAGAGGCCGGCCGTTCCGTTCCATTCGTTGATCGGAACTCCCTTTATTTGATAGTAGGTTGCGTTATAGACGAAGCCAAGCCGGTATGAGAGGTGATCGACAAACGAAGCGGAGGGATCCCGTGACGGGACTCTCTCGAATCCAATGCCCGCCATGGAACTGTTCCGAATGCCCTCTGGCGTTGAACCATAGAACTCCGAACTCGCCCATGGCTGCATGCGGTAGTCGGCGGCAAATATCAGGCGCTCACCAAGAGCCCAGGACAGGCCCACCCCCAGAGCGATCGGGACCGTGATGGTCCCAAATGATTCCTGCAACGTGTCAAGTTCGGGAGTGGATTGCCCGCCCCCGCTGAAGACGTACGTTCTCTTTCGAGTTGAGGAGAGGACGCCCGGCGTGGTCAGGTTCACGCCCACGGAGAGGGGACGGAACGATCCGCCAAACCCCGAGTAGAGCGCGCCCACATTGACCAACACGCCGTGCATGTCGGCCGTCTGCGTTGAGAGGCCGACGGCATAGGTGCCCGACGTTGAGGTCATCGCTATGGCCTTATCGACCGTGCCAAAGACATAATTGAGCGATGCACCCAGTGCCAGTTGATCCCGCGGAGCCCACGACAGGCCGATCTGAGCCTGTCCAAGCCCTCCGCTACCGGTATGTCGCAACGTGTAATCGAACTCATCGGTCCCTGTCTTGTACGAACCGGAGGTCGCGAGATTGAAATTCACGTTGCTGTAAGGAGTGAATCCTCCCACGAGGACGATTCCGTCAAGCGGGGAGATCGGGATAGCCAGGAGTGCCCCGGCAAAATTCGCATCGGCGAGATAACGGGACACGCGTCCATCGCTGGTGCTGAATCCCTCATACAGGAGGCTTGCATCGACTCTCGTGCGGGTGATGGTTGCCCAGGTGGCCGGTGCCGTGGGGTTGATGAACATCGAGCTTGGCAGTCCAATACCTGTGTACCCCATGCCCGCACTGCGGGCACCAGGCATATAGCGGAGGTCGCCGAGTCCCAGCACAGAGTACGTGGACCCTCCGTTGCCTGCGTGTGCCAGGGAGGCAACACCAGAGAGAACGGCGCAAATGAGCAACAGTGTGCGAAAGAATGACATACTATTGGTTTTGAAGAGAATAAACAATTTTGAGCCTGGGCCTGACCGCAGCGGTTGCCGCGCGCACGCCATAGAAGCCATACAGGTCGAACCTGCTCGTTTCCGCGGGAAGACCATTCCGTAAGACAAGACCGTAGTTCGGACCTTTCACCCAGGATTGGACCGCGTGACTGATATCGCCCGTGAACGTGGTGATTGTTCCCGACGCAGGGTGAAGTACTGCGGTCGCGCCTTCAAGGTTCGATGGATCGTCGCTCAGAGCAACATGCACCAACACGGACGTATCGGCGGTAAAGCTGGTCAGCCGCGAAGATGCCGGGGCCGCATCAAGCGAGAGCATCGCGTTGTTGATGACCGTGCCGCGCGGAATAAAGGAAACATCGAACCTGAGCCGGCCCCTGTACACAACACCGGCCTGGACGCTGATGATTCCCGGGTCGTTGGGAAGTGTGACGTCACCCACGAAGGTTGCCATGCCGCTGCTGTACGTGGCTGTATCTCTCGTGGTCCCGCTCGTGTTGGCGGCAATGATCTGCAGCGTCGGGTAATAGGATGTCGAGTCACTGGCGCCGAATTGCACGAAGCCCCGGACCGAAGAGGACGGAGTGGGGACGAGAATGATCCCATATCTCGCATCAATGGCTGCCGTGCTGCTTATCCATTCCCGCACCATGGCCGTATCCAGATCCACGCTGAGGAATGCCGTATCCGATGTCACGGTCGCGGAGAAGGTGCCGCGCTTGGTGGAAGCATCATAGAAACCGGTTTGGACGCTGTCCCAGCTCAGCGTGGCTGCGTTCCATGGCCGGGTTACGCGGTAGACATCAAAGGAGAATGGGCCCGTGGCATCGCCAAGCCTGTATGAGAGGCGCAGCCTCAACGTCGCTGACAACACGTTCACCGTGTCGCGAAGAGCAAAGCTGCTCGGGTAAAACTCGAGCACCGCAAGCGCAGTATACCCCTCCGCATTGCCAACAAGATTGGTGACGCCGTCCATTGGCAGATACTGCTTGAAGGTAGAGTCGTTTGTTGCCATAATCGTGGTGTCGCGGATGATGACGCCGGGCAGGGGCACCGGGGCCATGGGGGAGTTCTGGTCCGTAGGCTCTTCGCTGCACGACACTCCGAGCAGGGCGGTGCAGGTGAACCACACACATTGCGTAATTGTCAGGATCCAGGCTCGCTTGCGTTCAATCATTCTCAGGTGCTTCTCCTTTAGTCTTCTGCATAATGACTTCTGCGGCCCCGGCGATATCCACGGCGATGAAATCGGGGACAACGCCCCTCTCGCGGCATTCCTCCAGGGCATACGGTCCGTAGCCGGTCATCACCAGGATCGTCGTTGCCCCGGCGGCGCGTCCCGCCTGGATGTCCACAATCCGGTCTCCCACGACGAATGAGCGCTGGAGGTCCAGATCGAATTCCCGTGCTGCCTGACGGAGCATGCCGGTCTCCGGTTTGCGGCATGTACACACGACATTGTATGGGGGCTTGCCCTCAGTCGGATGGTGTGGACAGTAGTAGATGCGATTGATCCACGCCCCCGAGCGACCGAGCTCGCGCTCCAGTTTCGCGTGAATGGGGACGAGGTCCTCTTCCGTGAAAAACCCCCGGGCCACTCCCGATTGGTTGGAGATGATGCAGACGACAATCCCGCGTTCGTTCAACGTGCGCACCGAGGCGGCTGCGCCCGGAAGCAGCTCCAGTTCCTCAGGCGTCCGCACAAAGTTCACTTCTTTGTTCAACGTCCCATCGCGATCAAGAAATGCAGCAATGCGTCCTCCCATCACTTCTTCACAAGGCTCCTGTAAAGCTGGATGTATTTCTTTGCCGAAGCTTCCCAGGAGAAATCCTTGTTCATTCCCGTCTTCATCAATTTCCGCCACACGGCCTGATCTCCGTAAGTCTGCACAGCCCGTTGCACGGCGCGCAACATCTCGCGGCTGTCGTAATGCTTGAATTTGAATCCTGTGCCGCTGCCGGAGGAAGCAGCGTAGTCCTCAATGGTGTCTTCCAGCCCCCCTGTCGCACGCACGATCGGGATGGTCCCGTAGCGAAGGCTGTAAAGCTGGTTCAGGCCGCATGGCTCATAGCGGGACGGCATGAGGAACATGTCGCTCCCGGCCTCAATGAGGTGGGCAAGCTCATTGCTGAACGTCAGTGCGACGGCCACCTTCTGCGGATATTTTTTCTGGGTCCGCTCAAACATGTCATGATACTTCTTCTCGCCTGTGCCGAGCACGACGAGCTGGATGTTCAAATCGATCAGATCATCCAGGACCTCATCGATCAAATCAAATCCCTTTTGGTCCGCAAGGCGGGAGATAATGCCGATCACCGGTGTCTTCTCCTGGAACGGAAGCCCCATCTTCGCCAGGAGTGCCTTCTTGTCCTCGACCTTGAGATCGATCGACCTGGCGTCGAACCGGTGCGGGATCAGTTCGTCCACGGAAGGATCCCAGATCGTGTAATCGATGCCGTTGATGATCCCGCTCAGGTCCTTCTTCCGCTTCTTGACCACATCCTGCAGTCCCGCCCCAAATTCGTCGGAGGACTGAATTTCTTCGGCGTATTTTTCACTCACGGTCGTGATCGCGTCAGCGAAGACCAATCCTGCCTTCAGAAAGTTCAATTTGCCGTAGGCTTCGATCCCGTCTTCTGCAAGAAGCCGAGCGGGCAGCCCGGTTTTCGCGAAGACCGATCGGGGAAAAACTCCCTGATAGGCCATGTTGTGAATGGTGAACACCGAACGGGTGTCCCGGTAGAAGGGGTCGTCTTTGTACAGGGTCTTCAAGTAGGCCGGAACGAGCGCCGTAGGCCAATCATTACAGTGAATGATATCCGGCTGCCACCCCAGCTTCTTCAGGACCTCCAGGACGCCTCTGCAGAAGAAGATAAAACGGTCGTCGTTGTCCTCGTATTCCTTCTTGGAGTCAGGGTGGACATAGAGCCCGGACCTGCCAAAAAGTGGAGTATTGTCCAGGAAGTATGTCTGCACTTTCGCGTGGCTAGTGACAATAAACGAGGATTTGACGCTTGCCGGAAAATTCTTCGAGCCGACCGGGATATTAATCTCTTTCAGGCGTATCATCTCATGAAGCCGTGATTTCCGCTCGTTTATGCTGCCGTAGCGGGGCATCATGACGCGAATTTCGTGGTCGAGTTGTTTAATGGTTTGAGGGAGGGCACCGGAGACGTCTGCCAATCCGCCCGTCTTGGCAAAGGGTTCGACCTCGCTGGAGACAAAAAGGATATTCAATGGTTTTGCCATGCCGAACCGGGTATGATGGTAAATGGAACGAGACGTCTTAAAAGCTAACGTTTTTTCGTCAGAGAATCAATAAAAGCGGGACGACACGGAGAGAGGTAAGTTACCCCTTGACATTCAATGCTCCTCTTTCTATATTTTGTAGTCCAAAAATGTGGAGTTCTGCCTATAGGTTGTTCGATTAAAGGTTTTCCCGGCGAGCGCCGAAACATAACGAGTGTTAATCGGTAACAAGCGCAAGCTGCACGTCCGCTCGCAGGGGACTTTTAAGGACGATCTATAACTGGCGGCGGCTCCAAAACCATCCGCCGAATGTTATAGTATCCTATAACGTTCGGTTTTTTTTTGCTTTCCTCCGGGCAAGGGATCATGATACATCTGTTGAAGAGGTGCATACCGGGAGTCACATTGCTCGTCCTGCTTCTGGCAGGCCAGCTGCCCGCCGGAGAGGCAGGTGCGGGGGAAGTAGTAGTAGTGCGGTCCGACGATCGTTCTCTGGTCTTCGAGTACCGCCCGGTGTTTTTCTCGCCACGGGAGATCCAGCAGGATGGAGAAACGTACAGGCTTTACGATTTCTCCGGATCCATCCCGGCTGACGCGCGCAGGAAATCCGGATCGCCGGACCTTCGCTACAGGAGTTTTCCCGTTGCCCTTCCCGGCGAGAGCGGGAGCACAGTACAGGTGATTGCCACCGATTATGAGGACATCCCATCCGTGACCATCGCTCCCGTTCCCAGCATGCGCATGCGCGACAAGATGATGGAAACGGGAAAATATGCCATGAACAGTGCGGCGTACGGAACGGCCGGGCTTTTGCCTGCGTCGATCGTGGAGCTTGAACCCGCCAGCACGTCAAGAAGCCTGCTGTTGGGAGGCGTGCATATCTATCCTCTCCAATTCAATCCTGCCGCCAGGACAGTCAGGAAATACAGCAGGATCGTGATCGAGGTTTCCTACGGCGGGCGGACCACGAGGCCTGTGCCGAACCAGGACGAAGCACCATTCAAGAACGTGCTCCTCAATTATAATATGGCTTCTTCCTGGAAGGTCGCACCCTCTCGAGCTGTAATCAAGTCGAGCGTCTTGCAGACGGGATCATGGTATCGTCTCACGGTGAGCGAGGACGGTATCTACCGCCTGAGCTCCCAGTACCTGGCCGGTGCAGGGATCAATCTCTCTTCGGTTGACCCGCGCACGATCAAGATCTACGGCAACGGTGGGACGGAAGTCCCCGAGAACCTGTCCGCCAGCCGCCCCGAGGATCTCGTGGAGAACGCAGTTTATGTGGAAGGAGAGTCGGATGGGAAGTTCGATGCCGGGGATTTCATGGTGTTCTACGGACGCTCGCCGCGGGGGTGGACGTATGATGCCAATGCAAAAACGCTCCGCCATTATATCAATCACTACACCGAGGTGAACTATTACTGGCTCACGTTCGGGGGTGCGAACGGCAAGCGAATGACCGCGCAGCCCTCCCTGGCCAACGGCGGGGCGTTTGCTCCCGACAAGTTCATGGATGCAGTGGCAGTGGAAAAGGAATCGGAGAATCTGGATGAGTCGGGGAAAGACTGGTACGGACAGCGGATCGAACCGAACAGCGCATTCACGCTCCTGAACCCTCTTCCCGGTCTCGTTCCCAACGATGTCATACTGTACCGGTACACTCTGGTGGCGTCTTCCAGTACGCCGCCATCGTTCACGGTCAAGGAAAGGGAGTCGAGCACGATCCTCGGGACGTACACGCTGGGAACGACGTCAGAATTTCTCATTGCTACGGCGGGAACGTGGCAGGCCACTGGCTCGTCGACGTTGAGCAACAATACCAGCCAGCTCAGTATTGCCTACCAGACCGCCAGCTCGGGGGCCGGGTCCTGGATCGACTGGGTAGAGGTCATTTATCCGCGCATGTTGTGGGGAGTGGAGAACGTGCTCCACTTCCGTGGTCCAGACACCAGTGCGGTTGCTGAGTATCGCCTCCAACAGTTCACCGAGACCCCCTGGGTGTTCAACGTCACATCGTACGCCGATGTCAGGCTGATCACCGGGGTCACGGGTTCGTATACGTTTCAGGCTGCGGAGGTTGCCCATCAACCGTCGGAATACTGGGCGGCGACTCCGGGGGCGTGGAAAGCGCCGGCTGCCATTGATGCCGTGACCAATCAGGACCTCCGCGGATTTGCCGCGGGAGCGGAATTTATCATCATCACAAGTCCCGAGTTTCGTTCGCCGGCCGACCGCCTTGCGGCGTTCAGGCAGAGTCAGGGCATGTCCACGGTGGTCACGGACGTGAACCAGATCTACAATGAATTTGCCGGGGGATTGCCGGATATCACTGCCATCCGGGATTACCTCCGCTATGCATACAACAATTGGACGCAGCGTCCGCGGTATGTTCTGCTGTTCGGCCAGGGGTCGTATGACTACAAGGGCTTGTTGGGATCCAAATCCAGCTACGTGCCCACCTGGCAGAGTCCTGAATCGCGTGACGACATTGACACGTATTCCACGGATGATTTTTTTGCCAAGTTTGGCGCGGGAAATGCCCTGTCGCTGGTCCTCGGGAGGATATCATCACGGAGTGTCGCGGAAGCCGAAGTGGTCGTGGATAAATTGATCCGGTATGATAATGGTTCGGTGCGCGACAGCTGGAAGTTGAGGATTGCGTATGTCGGAGATGATTCGTGGACTCCCGACAGGGAGGACGGGACTCAGCATTCTGCCGATGCGGAAGCGCTTGCCGAGCTGCACACGCCGAATCTCTTTGAGAAAAAGAAGATCTACATCGCCGAATATCCCACGGAATTCAGCGCGCAGGGGAGGCGAAAGCCGGGAGCATACCAGGCGATCATCGATAACATCAACCAGGGGCTCCTGATCTTCAATTTTGCCGGACATGGCAATCCGGAACAGCTGGCTCATGAGAACATTTTCAACGTCCAGACCTCGATTCCCCAGCTTGCGAATAGTGACCGCCTTGCGGTGTTTTTCCTGGCCACATGCAATTTCTCGCAATTCGATGATCCTGTGAAGTATACCGGCGGCGAGCTGCTGATCAACAAGCCCGATGGCGGCGCGATTGCCGTCGTGTCTGCTACCAGGAAGGTCTATGCCAGCGAGAACGCAGCGCTCAACCAGGGAACATATGACTACATGTTCCAGCGGGATGCGTTCGGGAATGTCGTGGCCATGCGCCCCGCCGAGGCTCTCTTCCTCTACAAAGCGGGGCCAAACGGAAATGGCACGAACGATCAGAAGTTCTTCTTCATGGGGGACCCGACCATGCGGCTGCAGTTTCCGCCGGGGTATGCGTCCATCGATAGTATCAACCAGCAGCCGCTGGACAGCCTGAACGGGGTTCCGCTCACCACCCCGGCGCTGATCCGCGCGCTTTCCCATGTGACCGTATCGGGCTCGATCCGCAAGCAGGACAACGGGGTTGACGACACATTCAGCGGAAAACTGACGCTTCTTGTCAATGATCCCACGCGCACGAAGGTCATTGTGAACTTCTATAACAATGTTGACTGGCCCTATGTGGCGACCGGCGGGACGATCTTCAGGGGGGAGAATTCCATCTCCAACGGTAGATTTCATGCTTCGTTCATTGTGCCCCGGGACGTGTCCTTTGCTGATTCGATGGCGCGTGGACGGATGCTGGTATATTTTTCGAATAACGCCATTGACGGGGCAGGGATCACTGACAAGTTCCGCATTGGCGCGCCGGATTCGACGCGTGCCGGCGACCAGAAAGGACCCAGGATCACGATCTATCTGGACAACAGGAGCTTTCGTCCGGGAGATATGGTGAGCGAGAAACCGACGTTGATTGTGGATCTTGCGGATTCCAACGGCATCAACACGTCCAGTTCCGGCATCGGGCACCGGATCGAAGCCTGGATCAACAACAGTACCCAGAGCACGGACGTGACCGACGCCTACAGCAGCAAGCTGGACAGTTACACGGAAGGATCCGTGCAGTATCCGCTGAGCGATCTTCCACAGGGCAGGAACACGCTGCGCGTGCGGGCCTGGGATTCATTCAACAATTCTGCGACCGCGGAAACCTTTTTCGATGTCTCTTCGAGCGACCACCTGACACTGGTCGACGTGATGAACTACCCGAACCCCTTTGGCAGTTCGACGCTGTTCACGTTCCGGCAGAACCAGACCGGATTGCTGAATGTTACAGTAAAGGTGTATACTGTTGCCGGAAGGCTGATTCAGACGCTCTTGACCACTTCTGCAGGGGAATCGTTTGTTCGAGTGCCCTGGGATGGCAGAGACCGGGACGGGGATATCTTGGCGAACGGCGTGTATTTTTACAAGGTGTTGGTCTCTACCGCTGACGGACGGTTCAGCAGCGAGGCACTTGGCAAGCTTTCGATTGTGAGATAACTTGTTGAAAAGATTTTATTCCAGGAGGATGTGCCGTATGAAACAGCCGTTCTGTCTTCGCATGAGCGCCATGCTCGCGGCGATCACTCTCATTGTGCTCTTGCTTCCTTCGCTTGCGTCAGCGCAAGGGGAGTCGGCCGTTCCGTTTCTTCTCATTGCACCGAATTCCCGGGCTGCGGGGATCGGCGAATCGGGGACTGGATCGGTGGACGATGTCTCGGCCATCTACTGGAACCCGGGGGAGCTCGCCTTTCTGGATGGCCAGGAAGTCAGCCTCACCCACGCCAACTGGCTCCCGCAATTCCAGCTCCCGGATCTGTTTTATGACCATCTGAACTACCGGCAGAGGATCGACGCCATCGGGGGGACCATTGGTGCAAGCGTGACCTACCTGAGTCTCGGAGAATTCCAGGTGACAAATTCGTCCGGCCCCACGGTTGTGGATAAATTCAAGTCGTTTGAGTATGCCATTACCGCGGGCTATGCGACGAAGGCCTTCGATGAGCTCGGGCTTGGCATTAACCTCCGGTTCATTCATAGCGCGCTCTCTCCCATCGGCACGGAATCGGAAAAAGGGAACGGGATCGCGTCAACGGTCAGTGTGGACCTTGCGCTCATGTACCGGCCGCAGGTCATGGAAGTGCCGTTGCTCGGCGATCTCGGCAAACGGTTCAGTGCGGGGGTGAACCTCTCCAACCTGGGCCCGAAGGTGACCTATGTCGACGCCGCCCAGGCCGATCCGCTTCCGACGAACCTTCGTGTGGGCATGGGATACAAGATCTTTGACGACGAATACAACACCATGGACTTTTCGCTGGATTTCAGCAGGCTCCTGGTTCACAGGGATGGCACGACCTCCGATCCTTTGCCGAAGTCACTGATCACCGCATGGAGTGACGGGGGGCTCAGAAAAGTCATTGTCAGCACCGGATTGGAATACTGGTACGGGGCGCCCAAGCTGATTGCCCTGCGCATTGGCTACTTCTACGAAAATCCGGAATTCGGCAACAGAAAGTTCCTGACCTTTGGCGCCGGCATCCGGTATGAAATATACGGGTTTGATTTCAGCTACATCTCTGCCGGTCCGGACCATCCCTTGTCGGATACCATCCGTTTCTCTTTGTTGATTGGATGGGGCGGGAAGTAGCTGATCGTCGCTCGTTCGCAGTCATTCGTTCACTCTCTCGGTGCACTCTTCGCCCATGATGCGTGTCGCGCTTCTTGCTGTTGCGCTCGTGCTGCCGCTGACGGCGTTTGCCCAACGGCTCAGTCATCCCGTGATGGTCTCACGGGATGACGCGTTTTCTTCCCCGGCGGCGCCTCTTGCGGGGCCGGATACCGTGCGCGTGCTCGCGCTCATGGTGCAATTCCAGAAAGATAAGGATACCCGGACGACAGGCGATGGTCAATTTGATTTGACCCCAACCGCGTCGCCCGTCCTTGATTCCCCGCCTCATGATGGCTCTTACTTCCGCAACCATCTTCTCTTTCTTGAGAACTATTTCGGGAAAGTCTCCAGGGGAAAAGTGGTGGTCCGGACGACGTTGCTGGACACGGTCGTGACACTCCCGACAACGATGGGAACGTACAGCCCGCCGCGGGGAGGATCAAACGTTTCGGTGGCAAACCTTGCGCTGGATGCCTGGCATGCGGCGGATTCACTCCACCTTGTGCCGGATTTCTCCGCCTACGACGCGTTTGTGGTCCTGCATGCGGGTGTCGGGCGGGACCTCGACCTCGCGGGACAGCTCGGCTATGACCCGACCCCGCTCGACATCCCTTCCCTCTATTTTGGCCTCAGTGCATTTCGCAGCTTCTACGGACAAGCCTACGAAGGGATTCCGGTCAACGGGGGAACGTATCATCTGACCAACTCGCTCATAATTCCCGAGACCGAGACCCGTTCACTGCCCACCGCTACGGGGGACGCTCCGTATAACCTGAGCATCAATGGTCTCCTTTGCTCCTCGCTCGGGAATTTTCTCGGCCTTCCCGACCTCTTCAACACCGCCAGCGGGGCCTCGGGGATCGGCCGTTTCGGTCTGATGGACGGACAGGCGATCTTCAGTTTCAATGGAGCTTTCCCTCCCGAGCCTTCCGCATGGGAAAAATACTGGCTCGGGTGGATCACCCCGATTGTCGTTCCACCGGGAATCACTTCGCTTTCCCTGCCGGCCGTTGCTCTGACGGACTCGGTGTATCGCGTTCCCATAAGTGCCGCGGAATATTTCCTCGTCGAGAATCGGAACCGGGACCCCCTCAGGACGGGACAGACCGTGACGTCCGTTTACAACGGAGCGACGAAACAACAAACCTTTGCCCATGACACGGCGGGTTTTGACGCCTATGATATCTCTGCGCTGTCGGGAGTGGTCACCAACGTGACAAGTTTTGACTGGAGTCTTCCCGGCGCCCTCGATCCCGATGGGACATTTTATGACGGCGGCGTGCTGATCTGGCACATCGATGAGGTGGTGATCTCGCAGACGATCGCCTCGGACGCAGTGAATGCCGATCCCGCGCGGCGTGGGGTGAACCTCTGTGAGGCGGATGGATCGCAGGATATCGGGCAGTCGTACGGGTTTCTTTCTCCCGGGTCCGGGAGCGAGGCAGGCTCTCCCCTCGATTACTGGTTCGAGGGAAACATCGCGCCGGTCTACAAGAACGAATTTTCGCACACCAGTTTTCCCAACTCGAACAGCAACACCGGAGCGAACAGCCATATCATCGTCCATGCCTTCAGCCCGCGCGGTCCGCGGATGACCGCCGTCGTGGAGCGGGGGGATGCTGCAGTGATGTCGCTGGCCGGGTTCCCGAAATCACTGGGGCAACAGCTGCCGCCGCAGGCGATCGCCGTGGGGCCCGAGAGCGCTCCCGTGCTTTTTGTTTCGACCATGGGTTCGGCCGTTCCGGCGGGCCAGCAAACGGATTCCGTGCCGCCGGTCCCTCCTGGCAAGCTGTATGCCTGGACCCCGGAGGGCGCCGCTGCCCTCGTGGGCGGCGCAAAGAATGGAATGATCGCGTCTGCGGAGCTCAACGAAGATTTCTACCCCGGCTTGGCAGTCAGCGATCTGAACAACGATGGGATCAGTGAATGTGTGCTTCCGCGCCGGCTAACTGCCGGAGCCACCGGGCGTCTAGACGCTTTCAGTTTGCGTAATGTGTCTCCAGCCGACACGCTTGCCGATCTCTGGTTCGATGCCGGTGTTCCCGGGGCTGTTAGCGCTCCGCCAATGGTTGCGGACTCAGTGATCGCCTTTGGTGATGAAGCGGGGAGGGCGTACTTTGCCTCGTTCAATGGAACAATCTTCGATACTGTGAAGTCGTATGTCGACACCGTGTCGTCTGTGGTGGGTGTCAGCCAGCTCGGCGGGGCTGCGTTCGCCATCACCAACAGGGACGGCACCGTCACCATCGTTCAACGCTCACCCGGCAATGCGACGGCCGGAGCGAAGACTTTGAAGAATTTCGGCCGGGAGATTGTCGGCCCTGCCGTGTCCGCGGATTTCCATGGGACGACGGCTCTTGCATTCACGACAGCCGATGGATACTTGTACCTTGTTGACGGTGCGTTGAATCCCCTCCCTGGATTTCCCGTTAACACCGGCGCCGCCATCGTGGCTCCGCCCGCCCTGGCCGATATCGACGGAGACGGCGCGCGGGATATCGTGCTATTCAGCGGCCCCCGCGTCTGTGCCTACAGCTTCCTCGGGGTCAGCCTGAATTATTTTCCGGTCACCGTGCTGGCAGGACAACCGCTTGCATCCAATCCCATTGTTGCGGACATGGATGGTGACGGCACAGCGGATATTGTCGGCGTGACCGGTGACGGCGTCGTTGCGGCGCTTGACCGGAATGGAAAGATGGTGCGTGGCTTTCCGCTCGCCGCGGGAGTGGGGAATCAGTCGGTGGCGGCCTTCAGCCTGGCGGACGGGAAGATCGGCCTGGCTGTGGCTTCATCCAGAGACGGTTCGGTCAGTGCCTGGACCACGGGGCTTGCGGGGTCGGCATGGGTGAAGCCATGGCCTCAGTACCAGAAGGATGCCCGTCACAGCGGGTTCGACGGTTCGACGCTCACGCCGGGGCCCTCTGTCTCCCAGGAGTTTTTCCCGGCGAGCCGGGCCTACAACTGGCCGAATCCCGTGTACGACGGGATAACGCACATCCGGTACTTTGTCAAGGAAAATGCCACGGTCCGGGTAAGGATCTATGATCTCGCCGGTGACCTGGTTACAGAACTGACAGGGTCCGGGATCGGCGGAACGGACAATGAAGTAGACTGGAATGTGGGCAGCATCCAGAGCGGCATCTATTTCGCCCGCGTCGAAGCAAGCGGGGCGGGGCAATCGGGAGTGGCCGTGATCAAGGTGGCGGTGGTGAAATAGCGAGAAAAGCAGGGATTAGGTGTTAGGTGCTGGGGGTTAGTGTATCTGTGAACTCTAATTATTAATCCGTGTTCATCTGTGGCTTGCGTTATATGAGATTTTTCGTTGTGGCGACGTTCTTGCTTGTCTTCGTGCCGCTTGCAGCAGCGCAAGAGGATGAATTCATCCATCCCGAGCTCGAGTGGAAGACGATCGAGACGCCGCATTTCTTCGTGCACTTTCACGAGGGGGCCGAGCGGACCGGGCGCGTTATTGCCAAGATCGCCGAGGAGATCTATACTCCCATCACGTCGTTCTACGGCCACGAGCCGGACCAGAAGGTGAGCTTTGTCATCACCGACTATGACGACATTTCGAACGGCGGCGCGTACTTCTTCGAGAACAAGATCGAGATCTTCGCGCCGAGCCTGGATTACGTCCTGCGCGGGACGCACAACTGGCTCCGCGACGTGGTCTCCCATGAGTTCACCCACATCGTGCAGCTCCAAACGGCCATGAAGTTTGGCCGGAAGATCCCATCGTTCTACTTCCAGTGGTTAGGATACGAATCGGAGCGGCGCCCGGATGTGCTGTATGGATACCCTGACGTGATCGTCTCGTATCCGTGGTCGGGATTCGCAGTTCCAGTCTGGTTCGCGGAGGGGGTCGCCCAGTATAACAGGAAAGAGTTCCGTTATGATTTCTGGGACTCACACCGCGACATGATCCTCCGGTCGTATGCGCTGGACGGGAACATGCTGAGCTGGGATCAGATGGGCGTGTTTGGCAAAACCAGCCTCGGGAATGAGTCTTCCTACAACGCGGGTTTTGCCCTTGTCGATTACATCGCACGGACGTACGGCGAAGCGAAACTGGGAGAGATATCCCGGAACCTGGCAGATGCGGGCGGGTTCACCATTGATGGCGCGATCGAGAAAGCAATCGGGAAGCCCGGCAGGCAGGTGTACCAGGAGTGGCGGGAGAGCGTGGAAAAGGACTATGCGGAGCGCGTTGCCCCCATCCGCAGGAATCTCCGGGAAGGTACGCCGTTTATCGAGGACTCCACGGGGGAGAGCATGGTGCCTGCGAAGATCAAACCAACAGGGACGATCTTCGCCCCAAGAATAGGCAAGCTGCCGCCAGGCGCGTTTGCCGAGGCTGCTTACCCGGCAACTACCTCTTCCGGTTTTGCCAACATGTATCCGGCGTATTCCCCGGACGGATCCAAGGTTGCCTACGTCAGCACGAAAGGAGGGGACTACTTCGGCACGGCCTGTCTTTATGTGTATGACATCGGGACAAAGAAGGAAACGTTGATCCAACCGCAGGTTCGCACGGCATTCTGCTGGTCGCCGGATGGCAAGGCGCTCTACTATGCCAAGAGCACGCGCGACAATCCCAACTGGAACCTGCAGTTCGACATTTATCGCTACACGCTTGAGACCGAAAAGGAGGAGCGGATCACCACGGGGCGGCGGGCGCTTGACCCGGCTGTTTCACCCGACGGCACACAGCTCGCGTTCGTTGTGAACCATGACGGCACCACAAATCTGGCGATGACAGCCACTGACGGGAGCGACTACCGGGTGATCACCCCCTATGCGAACGGAGAGCAGGTCTATGGGCCGCAGTGGAGTCCCTCGGGCGACCGGATCATCTTTGACTATTCCATCAAAGACGGACGGGATATCGCTTCCGTGCGCCCGGACCGGACAGAGTTGAAGATGCTCATTACTGGTCCGGACGATTCTCGCGGTGGCGTCTTCACGCACGATGGGTCCCGGATCATTTTTTCCTCGGACCATACCGGTATTTTTAACCTTTACTCCTATGACCTGGCAACGGGAGAGATCGGGCAGATGACGAACGTGCTGGGCGGTGCTTTCTTCCCGACCGTGAACGTTGCCGGGGACATCATTTATTCCTCATACACTTCAGGGGGCTACAAGATTGTCCGGATGGAAAAGCCGGGGATGATGCCTGCAGGGGATTACCACTACGTCACAGCGGACCATGTCGGTGGGAGCGCAGCTAGCAGCGGCAACGTGGTCGCGATGGCTTCCGGGGGAGGATCTCCGTCCCGGCAATTTGACTGGCAAGCGTTACGCTCCTACGACGACACGAATGTGCCCGAGGCTTCGGCGAAGCCGTACAAGAGTATTTTCAACAGCCTGATGTTCGTGCCATTCCTCCGTGTGGACAACTACAATCCCCACAGCACGGGGCTTGACGTCATCAAGCCGGGCGTGTATATATTCTCCGACGAGGTGCTTAACAAGACCGGGTTCTTCGCCGGCATTGCTTTAAACCGGCTTATGGAGCGGGATCTTTTTCTCCAGTTTTTCTATCGTGGAAGAATCCCCATCCTGTATCAGCTCGGCTTCTCGCCGATAGCTTCGCTGGAAGTCTATAACGTGACCCGGAAATCGACCGGCGCCATTGTGCTTCCTGACCGGCCGCCGTTCGACGTGGACGTGACCTACAACTTGCTCGAGTTTGATATTGCCTTGAACGAAGCTTTTGCGTCGCAGTTCAGCAACATCGAGCTTCGCTACGCGCATAGCAGATACTCGTCGGAGATCGGGAGCTTCCAGCTGGTGAATCCTCCCAATGTGGATCTGATAAGCTCGTCGAGCGATCTCTATCTGATCGCCAACACGATTTCCCTGGAATTCAGGTCCAAAGCGATTTACCCGTCGAGCACCATGGAGATCAGCCCGGTGGGGCGGAAGATGAGCCTGAAATTCACCCAGGAGTTCAACCAGTACAATGGGAGCGGGCAGTATGCGGTTTCCTCGACCGGATTGTTGAGGCCAGTCTACGATCAAGTCAATTTCCTGCGGGCCGAATTGATCTGGCACGAGTACCTCCCTTTCTTTTTCAAGAACCACGCGGTTGAAATCACGCTGAAAGGGGGGGCCACGCTCGGGCCTCCCGTGGATGAGTTCTTCAACCTCTATGCGGGTGGGTTGATTGGGATGAAAGGGTACTCGTACTACTCGATCGGGGGTAACGAGCTCGCCACCATCGGGCTTGCGTACCGGTTCCCGATTGCGAGCAGCCTGGATTTCCGGCTCCTGCACATGTATTTCGACAAGCTGTACGCTTCTATCTACGGGGATGCGGGTAACACGTGGACGGCGGGGGCGACGAACGCGACGGAACGGTATCCTGCGGAGAAGAAGATCAAGAGCGACGCGGGCATCGAGCTGCGCCTTGAGTCGTATTCGTGGTACGCGCTGCCAACGAGAATCTTTTTCAATACATCGTACGGGCTCACCCAGTTCCAGCGTACGATTCCGAGCAGCCCTGAGCCGATCACTTATGGAAAAGAATGGCGCTTCTATTTCGGCGTGTTGTTTGGGTTCGACCTTGACTGAGCGTGCATGCACCGTAGTGACATTTGTCGTGGAGGACAAAATGATGAATCGGCGGCTTCATGGCATTCTCCCCAGCGCGCTTTTGATGGCGGCGTTGGCAGGTTCGTTATGTTCGCGTGCCTGTGCGGAAGGGAAGGTGATGGTTCCGGTGAAAGAAAGCGCGGGGGAGGCCGGACGGCAGTTGTCCGGGAACCTCCGGGTGGATCTGTTTGGGTTTGGGCAGATGCCTCCTTCCGAACCGACATTTCAGCAGAGCGCGGCGGCTCCGCCACGGAAGTCACCCTGGCTCGCCGGCGGCATGTCGGTGCTTGTCCCGGGTTCGGGCGAATTTTACGCTGAGAGCTACTGGAAGGCCGCCGCATTCTTCGCGATCGAAGTTGCCGCGTGGGCCCTCGCCTACACGTATGATAAAAAGGGGGATAAGCAGACGGACTTCTTCCAGGATTATGCGAACGTCCACTGGACTGTCTATCGCTATGCAGATTGGACCGTCCAACATGCAGGCGAGATCAATGCAAATGTGGATCCCAAGTACCTTCAGGGCGTGATCAACGAAGCTAATAAAACAGTGGACTGGGCGAAATTGAACCAGTTGGAAAGTGCGTTGGGCAATTGGTATTCGCATAATCTTCCTCCCCATGGCGAGCAGCAATATTACGAATTGATCGGCAAGTACGAACAGTTTTACCAGGGGTGGGACGATGCGAACTTCAGTCTCCCGGGGTACTACGATGTCGCGAAGGCAAATCTGAGTCCCGAGAATCAGTGGTATGCCGGTGAGCGGGGGAAGGCCAACGACTATTACGCCAAGGCCTCAACATTCATTGCGGTTGCGATTGTGAACCACGTCATCAGTGCAATTGACGCTGCCTGGTCTGCGGGGTCGTACAACAAGGTTCATGCAGAGGTGGGCATGCAGGTTGTGCCGGCGGGGGGGTATTACACAAACGTGCCGGTGGTGAAGGTCCGGTACAGGTTCTAGCACCAGCCAGGCAAATGCCTGGCACTCTCCACCCTATTGCCGCTTCCACTTTCTCTCCGTTGCGGTTTTACTGCGTTTCCCGCCCATTGCTTCCGCCCAAATCCTGACATATCCCGGACAGAGGTATTGATCCTTCGATTCCGGATCACCACCATCAAAGTGCTCGAGAAATTTGGCATATTGATCGACTCCCCCTGCCACATCCAGCAGAAGCGAAGGATCGTCCAGACCATGCTTGCAGTTGCTAAGACACGACCGGCAACTGGAATATTTCCATGGTGCGGGAGATCGTACGAGACCTGCCTGAACAGGATTCATGAATATGTAATGTGAGACCCGCAAGAGTGCATGAGCGTCGAGGATCGGCTTGCCTCCGTAAGGCCCGTCGAAAAGCGGTCCGCTTCTGTTCGCACGTTTGTTGGACCATCGTGAGAATGCGAAGCAGGCACGTTGCATGAAAGCCGCAATGGCAAAAGGCTTGTGTTGCTGCAACACGAGGTGGAAGTGATTTGGCATGAGCGTGTGCAGAAGAATAGAGACTTGAGTTTTTTCCTTTGCCTCCATCAGCATTTGCAGGAAGAGCTCGTAAACTCTTGGGCGATGGAAAAGCTGTCTTCGGTCGACCCCTCGGTTATAGGCATGCACGATAGCTTGCGGGATTACGAGGTATACAGCGGATCGGCCGAATTTACGAGGGGGTCTGCAAATAAACTTGCCTGGCAATTGCCTGGCGCACACCAGGCAAGTATTTACGGACGATGTGAGACAAAGACGGGGGGTATTACCAGGGAGGATGACCGGAAAGGGTGATGCTACTTCGGCACCTTCAACAACACAACTACTGCCCCAAGAAAGAAGAAAATGTTTGCAGCCCAGGCGGTGACCAGCGGGTTCACATCTCCGTTGTAACCGAAAACCTGCGTCACCTTCATGAGAATGAGATAGACAAAACAGATCAGCAGGCTGATGCCCAGCTGCACCCCCGCGCCTCCCCGGCGCTTCACCGACGAGAACGGAACGCCAAACAGCACGACAATGACCGTGGCGAAAGGAAAAGAGATCTTGCTGTAAAAGTCGACCTGCCACTGCGCCACATCCTGGCCAGCCCGCTGCTGATTTTGAATGAACTGCTTTAGCGAGTAGTAATCCATCTCGTCCGGCTTCTCCTGCTTCTTCCTAAGGTCGTCCGGATTGAAGTGCAGCCGGCCTGCCGGCTGTACCAGGAATTGTTCCAACCGCTCCGTGCCACCGCTGAACCAGCGGCGCGTGCCGTTATTGAGGATCCACTCGCGCGCCGTGGAGTCCCAAGCCATGCTGACGGCATCCACACGCTCCACCATGATCGTTGGGTCGTGCGGGTCAAAATCCTGAATGCTGACCCGCGACGCGGTTTCCCGGCTGTCATCGAAGTAGCCGATCGAGAGGATGCGCGTGGGACTGTCCTGCACGTAGATATTGGCACCGGAGGCCATGATGACATCCTTGTGCAGGTACGTCCGCTCGATCGCGAATTTCTTCTTGTTGGCGGACGGGACCACCCAGCCGTTGAAGTACACGGAGAACACACTGACAATGAACGCGACTATCATGTAGGGAACCATGATCCGGTACAGGCTGACGCCGCTAGACTTCATGGCCGTCAGCTCGTTCTGCGTGGAGAGGCGTGCGGTGACGAAAAGGCTTGCGAGCAACATGGCGACCGGGATGATCAGTTTGATGATCTCCGGTACGAAGAACAGATAGTACTGTGCGATGATGCCCCAGCCCGCCTGCCTGTCGATGAAGTCGTCCAGCTTCTCCATCGCGTCGATCAC
Organism: uncultured Bacteroidota bacterium; assembly: GCA_963809695.1. Classification (GTDB taxonomy): domain Bacteria; phylum Bacteroidota; class Ignavibacteria; order UBA10030; family UBA6906; genus JAGDMJ01. The sequence continues at coordinate 72,424 of CAWEKI010000005.1, read as the reverse complement.
GATGAACACCACGAGCACCGCGGCGAGGGAAAAGAGAGCGGTGGTCACGAACTGCCGGATAATATACCGATCGAGGAGTCTCATGCGTCCGACGGCTCCGTTTCCCGTTCTTCGTCCTGCAGCCGCGTGCGCCAGCGCCGCGGAACAAGCTTCTGGAGGAACGTCCAGTCAATGTGAGGTGTTTCCCGAGCGATGCGGAATGTGAGGTATGCGCCCATAAGACCGATCAGGATGTTGGCGATCCACATCCCTATGAAAGGAGAGACCAGGTCGCGGTCGGCCAGCTTCTCCCCGCCAATGAGGCACGCCCAGTAGAGCACGAAAAAGCCGAGGCTCAGCGTTGCAGCGATGCCGAATCCCCCCCGTCGCGACATAATGCCCAGGGGGACGCCCACAAGCACGAAGACAATGCACGCAGCAGGGATCGAGTATTTCTTGTAGATCTCGACAAGGTACTGGTCCGTTTCGCGTTCGATGTTCTGCAGCCGAAAAAGGTACGTCGCCACCACGGTGTTCATCATCCGTGCACGAATCAGGGCGGTCGTGGCGGAAAAATCGGGACCGGAGGCGAGCGGGATCGCCGAACTGTCGAGGGATCCGCTCAGCTTGAGCCGCATGTCGCGCCCGATGGCACCCCGGAATTCACTCTCGAGCCGGGTATGTGCGGCATTCAGGCTGTCCACAATGATGCGCATCGCCTGTGCACTCAGCTCGCGGTCGCCCCGCGTGAACGCCCCGGTAGAAGAGCGTTCGAAATCAAATCCTTCCACGTCCATGGCGATCCGGTGGGAAACGAACCGGATACGGCGGTAGGCGGTCATCCTCTGCAAGTCCAATTCGTGGATCTCCCCCTCGTGGAGGTCCATGATGAGTTTGCGGTAATCGGGAGAAAAGGAGATGCTCCCGCGCTCGGCGGTCACCACGACATTGACCCCGGGGTTCGTATAGTCGTACAGCGTGATCCCTTCAAGGTCGTTGGATTTGGGGAAAGTCTTCCGGACCAGAATGCTATAACCCGGAATGTCCTGCGAGAAGACGCCGTTGACAAGCGAGAGGGTCGGCTTCTTGCGTCTGATATCCACCATCAATGTCTTCAACCGGTAGTTGGACTCCGGCAGTACGTAGTTGTTGAAGTATACAAGGAGGAGCGCCACGACAAGACCGGCCACCAACACCGGCGTGAGCATCCGGTAGAGGCTCACCCCGCCCGCCTTCATTGCCGTGATCTCATTCTTCGAGGAAAGTTCGCCGAAAGCCATCAGGGTCGCCACCAGGACCGACATCGGCACGGCGAGCACCAGCATCCAGGAGAGGTTCAGCGCGACAAGCTCGAGAATCACCCAGGCAGTAAGCCCCTTGCCCACGAGCTGGTCAATGAACTTCATGATGAACTGCAGGAGGAAGAGGAACATCAGCGTCGAGACCGAGAAGAGGAAGGGTCCCGCGTGCGCCCTGAGGATGTACCGGGCAAGAAGAGCCCGCTGATGAAGGAAAGGAACAATCATAGAACAATGTAGCGTATGAGAGGCTCATTTTCAATAAAGCAGGGGCTGGAGGATGTGGAGTTCAGGCAAAAGAAAGGGAATTGCGACTTGATAATGACCAATAGCTCGTGAGGCCGGTCATCCGGCGGGGAGTGCCAATGAAAAGGGCCCGGATAGCAGCCGAGCCCTCAGAGTCCAGAATGCCTGTTGTACCGACGACTGGGCTCGAACCAGTGACCCCCAGATCCACAATCTGGTGCTCTAACCAACTGAGCTACGTCGGCGTGAAATCCGACATCAATATACCGAAAAACAGAAAAAACTGCAACAAACCGCTGAAGCACCGGAGAGACAAAAGCAGGGGATAGGGCATAGAGATAGAACGGGGAAGAAAACTCTGCTGTACCACTAACCCCTATACCCTATTCCCTGCTCTGATTGCTTCTTACACACGCTTGCCGTATTTTAATAGATACCTCTTTGTTCACTAGGATCCACCACTGCCAATGCCCGAAGACAAGATCGTTGAGCCGAAGCTCCTGCGCGGATTCAGGGATTATCTCCCCGCTCAGATGAATGCCAGGCTGAAGATCATCGCCACGATCCGCCGCGTCTACGAACTGTACGGCTTCCTTCCCCTGGAGACCCCCGCGCTTGAGTATCGCGTCACGCTGATGGGATACGGTGAGGAAAACACCAAGCAGATCTTCCACTTCGAAAACCCGGAGGAAGAACAAGTGGCGCTCCGGTTCGACCTCACCGTGCCTCTCGCGCGCGTGGTGGCGCAGTACCCCGACCTGCCGCTGCCTTTCCGCCGTTATCAAGTGGGACCGGTCTGGCGGGCAGACAAACCCGATCCGGGGCGATTCCGGGAGTTCACACAATTTGATATCGATTCGGTTGGCACGTCGTCACTTGCCGCAGATGCCGAAATCCTCTGCGGGATGTACGATACGCTGCGTGCACTCGGCATGGAGAGATTCCTTATTCGGTTCAGCGACCGGAAGGTCCTCAACAGCCTTCTCGACTTTGCAGGCATCCCGCGCGACATGTCACACAGTGTCTTCCGTGTGCTCGATAAGCTGGATAAGATCGGGCTGGATGGCGTGACGGCGGAACTCACCATGGGGCGCGTTGACGCATCGGGGGACAAAATCCAGGGTCTCCATCTGAGCCAGCAGCAGGTGGAGCGCATCATGCAGTTTCTCGCCATCCCCAAGGGAAACAGACGCGAGGTGCTGGGATCGCTCGGCAGGTTGTTTGTCGATGTCTCTTCCGGCAAAGAAGCCCTCGATGAACTTGGAATGATCTGCGATACCCTTGATGAGCTGGCAATTCCCGACGAGCAGGTGGCTCTTGATCCCAGCCTGGCCAGAGGCCTTGACTATTATACCGGGCCCGTCTTCGAGGCTATACTTCTCGATGCGCCGGAGTTCGGGTCTGTATTCGGGGGCGGGCGGTATGAAGGACTGGTCGAGCGATTCCTGGGACGCAAGATCCCGGGAGTGGGTGCGTCGATCGGCGTGGATCGCTTGCTGGCAGCGATGCAGAAACTCGGGCTGGTCGAGCTTGCGGCTTCCACCGCGCAAGCGCTGGTGACAGTCATGGAGCCTGCACGCATGGGGGAATATCAGAGGCTCACGCGAACGCTCCGTCAGGCAGGGATCAACACCGAACTCTACCTGGGAGATGAAAAGGGATTGGGCAAACAACTTCAGTATGCCAACCGGCAGCAGATACCGGTTGCGGTCATTATTGGGAGTGATGAGTTTGCGAAAGACGAGGTCACCCTCAAAAACCTGAAGCTTGGGGGATTGTTGCAGGATAAGAAGAAAAGCACATCCGGCAAAGAGAGGGAGGAATGGCTGAAGCTCTCCCGGAGCGCGCAGGTGACCGTTCCGCGGGGAGAGCTGGTTCAGCAGGTGCAGGAGATGCTGGTAAAAGTCATCCCTCCCTATTCCCCCTTCTCCTACAACAAGAGAAGCGGGGAGTGAGTAATGAAAGAAAATCACATCGTCATCGACAAATTACGCAAATGGCTATCACACTCGATGGTTCATCATTAACAATTGAAAAGCTCGTTCGCATCGCCCGCGGGGGAGAAGAGGCGCAGCTCGACCCCAGGGCAGTCAAGCGCATCGCTGCCTGCCGGGCAATGCTTGAAGAGAAGCTCGGCGCGCACGAGATCATGTACGGGACGAACACCGGTATAGGCGAGTTTTCCGAGGTCGTGCTCAACGATGAACAGGTGAAGCAGTTTCAGCGCTATCTCATTTACAATCATGCCGCAGGCATTGGCGATCCGGTTCCGATCGAGCAGATTCGCGCGGCCATGACCGGCAGGATCAACGTGCACGCGCACGGAAATTCCGGCTGTCGCCCTGAGATCACGCTGACGCTCCTGGAAATGCTCAACAAAGGGGTTACTCCTGTCGTTTGCCAGAAGGGGTCTGTGGGCGCAAGCGGGGACCTGGCCCCAATGGCCCAGATGGCGTTGTTGCTGATGGGAGAAGGAGAAGCTTTCTACAAGGGAGAACGCCTGCCGGGGAAAGCGGCGATGGATCGAGCAGGAATCCCTGTCCCGGGTCTGATGGCGCGTGACGGCCTGGCCACGATCAACGGCTCAAATCTCTTGACGGCCATGAGCGCACTTCAACTCTACGATATCGACCGCTGGCTGAAGCAGGCCGAAATCGCCTGTGCGATGACGCTCGAAGCGTTGTACGCGAACATGAAACCGTACGACGTGCGTCTGCACCAGCTTCGCGGATTTCCGGGGGCAGTCCGGAGCGCGGCGGCAATCATGAAATGCTTCAAGGGAAGCGATCTGCTCTCGGGAAAGATCAAGACGAAAGTGCAGGATGCGTACTCGATGCGCTCCACTCCCCAGGTCATTGGCGCGGCCCACGATGCCGTCGCTTTCGCGCGGAAGCAGGTCGAGATCGAGCTGAACGGCGTCGGCGACAACCCGATCTTCATCCCCGAGGCGAAGCTCACGCTCACTGGGGCGAATTTCCAGGGAACTCCCGTCTCGTTGCCCATGGACATGATCAGCGCGGCAGTCACGATGGTGTGTGTCCTGTCGGAGCGGCGGCTGAACCGCCTGACGAACCCTGCGCTCAGCGTGGGGCTTCCGGCGTTTCTCACGAAAGGTGCCGGCATGTTCTCGGGGCTCATGCTCAGCCAGTACACCGCCGACACGCTCATCGTCGAGCAACGCATGCTTTCTGCTCCGGCCTCGGTTGCTTCCATTCCCGCAGCCGCGGACCAGGAAGACTTTGTTTCGATGGGAATGAATACCGCTCTCAAGAATGGTCAGATCCTGGAAAATGCGTACGGCGTGCTCGGTATTGAATTCATGGGCGCGGCCCAGGCTCTGGACTTCCGCGATTTCACTCCGGGGGCCGGCGTTTTGACCGCTCACAAGGTCCTCCGCAAATACGTTGCGCATCTCGAGGAAGACCGTCCGCTCTATCCGGACCATAATGCGATGAAGGATCTGGTGAAACGGTGCGAGATCCTGGAAGCAGTGGAAAAGGAGGTAGGGAGCTTGGGATAAAAAGTCAAGCGGAGAAGTAAAAAAGGATCTCAAGGTCGAGCCTGGAGCACATGCAGGCCGCCTGGAGGTCCGCCATGGTTGTACAAAATTCTGTTGAATCAATGATGGTCGGATCTGGAGATCCGACCTACGGGTTGTACAAAATTCTGTTGAATCAACGGGGGGTCGGATCAGGAGATCCGACCTACGGGTTCGTAGGGCGGGACTCCAGTCCCGTCCGACGTGGTTGTACAGGATTCTGTTCAATCAATGATGGTCGGATCTGGAGATCCGACCTACGGGTTCGTAGGGCGGGACTCCAGTCCCGTCTGACGTGGTTGTACAAGATTCTGTTGAATCAATGGGGGGTCGGATCTGGAGATCCGACCTACGGGTTGTACAAAATTCTGTTGAATCAACGGGGGGTCGGATCTGGAGATCCGACCTACGGCTCATCTTTTCTCGGTGGCCAACAGCGCTAATGCCACCGAGGCCATCCACGACATGACCTTGAAATTCCGCTTGGAAACCTCACGCAGGACTTCTTCTCGCGACAATTCCACCAGCTCCTGTTCTTCCAGGTCGTCGCTCAGAGGCTCCTTCACCTTGCGCGCGTTGCGCGCCAGGAAAAAATGGGCGGTCGCAACGCCATGGTTGCCGTCGACAGCATACGTCCCGAGAGACATCCAGTCTTCGGCGTCGTACCCGGTCTCTTCCACGAGTTCCCGCCGGGCAGCTTGCAGGGGGTCTTCGTTGGGTTCAAGATATCCTCCCACGGGGGCGAGCACCACTCCTTCCACTGCATATTTGGTCTGCCGGAAGAGAAGAAATCGCCCTTGCTCGGTAACGGCCATGACATTGACGAAATCCGGAGTGATGATCCATGGCCATTCGTGAAGCGTCTTTCCGTCTGGAAGTCGTATGGTGTGGTTTTCCACAGTGAGCCACTTGCTGTGATGAAACGCAATCTCTCGCTTGACGGTCGTCCATGGCTGCATGCGAAGTCTCCTGATTATCGACGGAACAAAATCGTGAATCCGAGTATCAATCTCAAGAGTCCTACTAGCATAAAAAGACAGAGCCTGAGGTGAAGAAAAGGGTTGTTCACGGTTTTCCTGAAACAGAAACCTTCTTTTCGCTGTTATGATGAGTGCTACTATCACTGATAAAGGAGGGCTGAATGGGACTCTTTCACAAGGGAAAAGACAGGATCATTTCACTTCTGCTCAAAGGGAAGCTGGAAGAACTCATCAAGGACTTCGGAGAGGTGAAAGCTCTGTCAGTCAATACAGAGGACAAGGTCATTGCGGCCCGCATTATCCTCAAGGGAGAAAGCAAACCTCTTGAAGTGCTCTTGAGCAACTACAGCTTTCGGAAGGATGGAGGGAAGTATTACTTCATGTTCGATGATCTTGGGACGTCCCGTGAATGGGTGAACGCGTTGCTCGGCAAGGTCTTGAAAGTCAGGCAATTCGAGGTGCCTGCGCAGTATGCGGAGATTGCGGAAAAATTGATGTGAATCAGTGGCTCCGGGCAGGCCCTCATCGGTTAGGTCCGAGTCCCGTCCCACATGGCTGTACAAGTATTTGTTGAATCAATGGGGATCGGATCTGGAGATCCGATCTACCGGCTCGAGTTGCACATCCAGTGTCGTCCATTCTCCTTTCCGAACTTCCACATCCTTCAGGACCTTTGGTCGATACCCGTCACAGGAGACAATAAGGGAATATTTCCCTGGCAGCAGCAACCGGGAGTACCTGCCGAACGCTGGCTCGCTCGTCCGGCGGTGGACATCTTCCGTTTCAATCGCCGGGAACCAGACATTCGCTTCAAGAGGTTTGCCTGATCGCGCATCCAAAACGTGACCGGTCAATCCGGGCCCCTTGGCGCGGTTCAAGAGGTAATGTCCGCCTGCCAGATTACTCTTAATGATGCCGGGCACTTCCTCTTCCGGAAAGATTGCGGCTCCTTTCCCGGTCTCTATGATGAAGTCGAACGTCCCCAGAACTCCGTACAGCCATGGATATGTCTGTCCCACCGTGCCTGCTCCATACTCCGCTTTGTAGCAGGTATCGCCTGCCATTGTCCGGATCGAGGACGCGAGCTCGCCGGCAATTGAAGTGAGCAGGACATCATCCGGGGCTTTCCTTCCTGACCAGTTCCAGGGGTAGTAGATTACCTCTCCCTGGCTGTGATATGAAATGGAACAAAGAAACCGTTCGGACATTGCGAGCTGCCGTATGGCGCGGTTCTCCGCTTCGGAGAAGGGATATGCTCCGCGATAGCGTTCGCTCATTGAGTCGTTGCTTCCTCCATGTGCCCAATTGAAGTCATAGTTGCGATTGAGATCGACCCCTTCGGGGAATTCGTGGAGAATGCCGTTGCCATTCGTGTCATGGGTGTTCTTGCGCCACCGCGGGTCGATATTGTGGGTGACCACCGTATGCCCGTCGACGTTCACGACAGGCACGACCACAATGACGAACCGTTTCAGCCAGTCGTCCACTTCCGGGTCCATCCCCTGTTTTGCGGCGAGCTCGTGGATCAGGGCCATGCAGATCTCTCCCCCCATCACTTCGTCGCTGTGGTGGCAACCGTCGAAGAGGATGGCAGGCTTATCCTGTCGTTTCTCCACCCCCTCGGTGATCTTGACGGCGAAGATCGTTCTTCCCTCCTGCTCGGTCTTGCCAACGGGGAATTTGCGTATCAGGTGGGGATGGATCGCGGCAAGGCTGTCAACTTCCGCCATCATCCGTTCGTAGGTGTGATAGATGCCTGGCATCCGCATTGATGGTCCGTAGAGCGCGCGTTTGGCGAGCGTGATCTGGCTCGAATCTTCGAGAAGAATGGAGAAAGGAACACCCCGCTCCCGCAGCAGATCTGCTTCCGCGCGAGTGGCAAGAACCAATTTCCTGCCGCGTACGTCGGAGAGGACGGCATCGCGAACGTAATCATCATAGACCAGCGGAGTGCCCTTCAGCACTGCCGGGTCTACGCCCCGGATTTCGAGGAGAAGCGTGCGGAGTGGTTGCTTTTGGGCTGGTGCAGCAAGAGGTAAGACAACACAGGCGATCAGAATGTAGAGACTTTTGACGATCGACGATGGCATTGACAACCCCTTTCGGTTTTTGTTTGCGACAATGTACGTAGCGCACACGGGAAAAGCCACATGGCAAGAGGGCAGGAACCATGGAATTCCCCCGGCCCCTTCCGGTGTTCATGTTTACACCGTCAAACACAAAAGGAGGAGACCCCGTTGATGATTGAAAACGGCCAACACCGTCCGCTGAACGATAACGATGAGACCAAAGACCTTGGTTTTGGTTCGAGGGTCGCTCAGGAAAGCCGCACCCGGCTTTTGAACCGGGATGGCGGTTTCAACGTGCGTCGGAGGGGAGTGTCGTTCTTCCGCTCGCTTGCTTTGTACCACACGCTTCTGACGGTCTCCTGGCCGGTCTTTTATGCCGTTCTCGCGCTTTCATTTCTGCTGTTCAACACCCTGTTCGCCTTCAGCTATCTGGGGGCAGGCGACGATGCGCTACGCGGGATCACGGAGGTTTCCTTCCCGGGGCGCCTGGTCGATGCGTTCTTTTTCAGCGTCCAAACATCGACAACGATCGGATACGGACATATCTTTCCGCATAGCATGGCGGCCAACATCCTCGCCAGCATGGAAGTGATGATCGCCTTGTTGGGCTTCGCGCTGGCGACCGGGCTGTTGTTCGCGCGCGTGTCACGGCCCAACGCGCATGTCATATTCAGCCGCTCGGCCATCATCGCGCCGTACCGTGGGATCACCGCGCTTGAGTTCAGGATTGCGAACGAGCGACGCAATGAATTGATTGAGGTGCAGATCGAAGTCGTGTTGAGCCGGCTGGAGCAGGCCGCGCGGGGGAAGAGCCGCAAGTTCTACGAACTGAAGCTCGAGCGGGAAGGCGTCCTTTTCTTTCCGCTCAGCTGGACGATCGTCCATCCCATTATGCAGGAAAGCCCTCTGCATGGGATCACCGAAGAGGAGTTTTTGGGATCGGACCCGGAGATCCTGATTCTGCTGACCGGGACCGACGAGACCTTTTCTCAAAAGGTACATGCGCGGACATCGTATAAGGGGGAAGAGGTGGTCTGGGGGGCGCGATTCGCGGACATCTTTGATGGAGAGAGAAAGGGGGTGATGGGGGTGGACCTGGGGAGGATCCATGATATAGAAAGCGCACCTGTTGCTCCGTACAAGACGAACACAGGGGGCACAAAGGACTCGGAGTTTCACGGAGGAACTATATAGATTTGGAAGAAAGAAGACAGAACCGCAGCAAAGTGCTATGTATTCTCTTTCTCTGTGCTCGTCATGTCCTCAGCCTGTCTATTTGCTTGTCTCAGCCTTTTGGCGTATCTTTGACGTATGACGCCCGTGCCGAAGAACCCACCACGGATCCTCTTCTTCTCCACGATCTTCCCGCCCTTCATCGAAGAGGATGAAGTCATCCTCTCCAAACACTACCGCCTTGAAAAGATCATTGACCATGGTGCGCGTGCACTGTTGCGGCTCCCAGGCGCTGTCTCCCGGTCAGACATCGCCTTTTCCTGGTTCGGCTCCGTGTATGCCGCTTACAGCGTGTTCCTTGCGAAGCTCCTGCACAAGAAATCAGTGATTGTCCTCGGCGGTGTGGATGCCTCACAGGATGCCGAAATCAACTATGGTATCTGGTTAAGCCCGTGGAAGGCATTCCTGTTGCGCCGTGCGTTCCGTCTTGCAGACCGCTTGCTTGCAGTGGATCCGTTTCTTCAGCACGAGGCGGCCCGGCTCGCCGGGTACAACGGGGAAAACATTCTCTCCATACCCACCGGATACGACCCTGAGTTGTGGCGCGAAGGAGGGAGGAAGGAGGGAATGGTCCTCACTGTGGCCGCTTGCGAGAGTATGTGGCGGTTCAAGAAGAAAGGGCTCGACAAACTGTTCGATGCGGCGCGGGCTCTTCCCCATATCCCCTTCACCGTGATCGGAGTTCATCCCTCGTTCATGCCGCAGCTTGATGCCATGAAGCCTGCGAATGTCAGTGTGGTCCCATACGCGCCTCGCGGTGAACTGCTCGGGTACTACCAGCGGGCCAAAGTGTATTGCCAGCCCTCGTACACTGAAGGGCTTCCCAACTCATTGTGTGAAGCCATGCTGTGTGGGTGCATCCCGGTGGGAACCCGCGTTGGGGGAATTCCCACGGCCATCGGGGAGGCGGGATACCTGGTGGAATACCGGGATCAGGCGGGTCTTGTCGCCGCGCTCCGGCATGCCCTTGTGGCTCCGGCGGATATGGGACGAACAGCCAGGGCGCGGATCGCCACCGAGTTTACCCGTGAGCGCCGGGAGGAGTCCCTCTGCCGCGTCATCGATCAATTATGCAGCTAAAACGACCGCTGAAGAACACCGTCTCCATCGGGTCGGCTGACCTTGTCAGCCGGCTCCTTGGCTTTGTTGCCACTGCCTACCTGGCCAGACGGCTGGGTGCGTCATCGTTCGGTCTCATCAGTATTGGCTTTTCCATCCTTGGATATGTGATGCTCTTTTCCAGCCCGGGCCTCCACATCATGGGGATCCGGAGAGTCGCCGCGAGCGCGGACGGCGAGCGGGTTTGGACCGGCGACGTTACGACACTCCGGCTGATTCTCTCGCTGATCGGCTTCCTGCTTGCCACGCTTCTTGCCCTGGCGGTCCTGGGTCCCACCCCGGTATGGATCATGATTGTTCTCTGGGCCTCGGTTGCGCTCCCCCTTGCACTTTCTCTCGACTGGTATTTCCAGGGAAGGAGCGACCTGGGCCCGGCATCGCTGGGCCGCGTGCTGATCTACGTAGTATATCTCGCCGTCATTCTCACTGCAGTGCGGTCGCCCGAGGATGTGAGTTGGACGGCGGCGGCATGGTGTGTCGCCAATGTTGCCGGCGCGCTCTTTCTCGTCGTCGTGTTCGTAAGAAAAACCGGCGCGCTGGTGCTTCGATGGAAACCGCGCGTCTGGGTTCAGCTCCTGCGCGAGAGCCTTCCGCTCGGGCTCTCGACGATACTCGGCCAGACGATTGTGAACATGCCCGTCCTCCTCGTGGGTTTGCTGTTGACGGCGGCAGACACCGGCTTCTTCAGCGCAGCAATGAAACTCGTCTTCTTTGTCTTGATGATTGACCGGGTTTTTTACACATTATTCCTGCCGGTGGTCTCACGTTATCGCACCCGGGGAGAAGCGGATTTCTCCAGGGCGGCGACGCTCGGCATGAAGGTGATGCTTACCTTTTCCCTGCCGGTCATGGTGGCGGGCATAAGCTATGCGGAAACCTTCATCGCCTTCGTTTACGGCCCGGGATATGAGCCGGCCGCACCCGTCCTGCAATGGGCACTTCCGTACGTGCTCTTCACGACGATGAACACGGTGCTGATGTCGGTGATGTACGCCGACAGGCGGGATGCGGAATTCCTGCGCATCATGGCGGTCGGCACAGCGCTCATCGTGGTCCTCTGCACCGCTCTTCCTCCCTTTCTCGGCGTGCAGGGCAGCGCAATCGGTCTCTCCGCCGGTGAGGGTGCCATGACAGTCATGCTCCTCCTCAAAGTGAGGGCGATCCTGACCTGGAAAGGAAGCGCGACGCTTCTTCCGATGTTTGCGGGAGGGACGGTCATGGCATGCACGATATTCGTTCTTTGGCACTTCCCGGTTGCTCTGGTCGTTCCCGTTGCCTGCGTCACGTTCGCACTCACGGTCCTTGGGACGGGAGGGTTGAGCCGGGATGATCTGCGGTTTCTCTGGGGGAGGTTTGTGTGAAGATCCAAATTGGCCTTTTGAAGCAATCACCCGCCTGGGAACAATTCTGCGCACAGGAAGGGGTCCCGTCGGATGTGGTTGAACCGGGAAATCAACGGCTGATTGATGACTTCAGCGTTCTGGTGGTCAATCGCAATCTGGATTCGGAAGAGCGCTCTGCCATCAGCCGCTACCTGAACGACGGCGGAGCGGTCCTCGGGTTTGCGCCGTTCCTCAGCGAGGTCGCAAATTCTCCCTCACGCAGGGAAAAGCTGGAGTATCTGGTTGCCGACCCGCAGAGCGGTCTCTTCGACGTCATGTTGCTCGATGCGGTGGTGGCAGGACACGTACCGAAAGAGGCGAACGTGCTGCGGACTCAGGAGAACACCTTCGGCATGTTCGCGGGGGAGCTCCTGGGCGGCGCAGCGGTGTTGCTCCCCTTCGACCCGGCCGATCTCCTGACCGATGTGCGCATTGCAAACAAGCGTTTCTATTCCAGCCGGGACCGACTTCCCGCCGAACGCGTCTCCCTCGTCGACAAAGGAGAACTGCGGCACCTGCTGCACCGGTGTTTCGAATACCTCCACCATGTCCGGAGGATTCCGTACATACACCTTTGGTATTTTCCGGGGGGAAAGAAAAGCCTCTTTGCATTCCGCGTCGACACGGATGGCGGCGAGCGGTGGGAGATCGATGTGCTCTATGACGCCGCGAAGGAGGCCGGGACCGGATTCTCCTGGTTCCTGGATGTCCGGGCACATGAGAATTGGCTCAATCACTTCCTGTACATGGCCGGCCAGGAAATTGGCCTCCACTGTTACGAGCACCGGGTCTTTCCAACGTCCGAGGCCAACCTTAAAAACATCACAAAAGCACGGCGGGTCATGGAAGGGGCGGGACTGCTCCCGGAAGGATTTGCAGCTCCGTTCGGCATCTGGAATCTAGGCCTTGCCGAAGCAATTGACAAGGCTGGTTTTGCCTATTCGTCTGAATTCTCTCTTGCCTACGATTCGCTCCCGCTCTTTCCGGAGGCGTTCGGGATTGTCTATAATACGCTGCAAGTGCCCGTCCATCCCGTGTCCATCGGCAGCCTCAGGCGCGTGGGGTACACGGAGAAACAGATGCAGGAGTATTATCGCGCGGTGATGGATAGAAAGCTTGCCCGCGGAGAACCAATGTTTTTCTACTCCCACCCCTCGCATCACAGTTGGGAGACCGTCAGATTTCTCCTCAGGTATGCGCGAGAAAAAGGAATCGAGTCGTCGACGTTTGGAGAGTTTGCCCGCTGGTGGAAGCGGCGAACGCTTTCGAAGTGCGTGGTGGACACGGGGACCGCATCGGCGATGGTGAGCGTTCAGCCCGGCGGCGCGAGCGCAAATAATCTCTGGCTGCGCGTGTCGCGAGCTCCGGGACTCGAGGCGGTGATTCCAGTTTCACCCTCGCTTGATCTTGAGCGGATCCCCTGGGCCCCCATGACGCTGACGAGTCTTCCCCCGGACATCCGCCGCATCCGCGAATTTGATTCGCGGAGCGTGGTGGGGGACCTGTACAGGGACATGATGAGGAAATTCAAATGACGGTCTATCTCGCGGGGTATCAGGCTTCCCCCATCCTGCGCGGCGGGGCGGCGATCCAGCTCCTCAACACGTCCAGGTATCTGGGAGACTTCGGGATCGATGCGCGGCTGTTCGACCCATGGACTCCGTTCACTCCTGAAACCTGCGACCTGTTTCATCTCTTCGCCTCCGACATTGGCATGTACCACCTGGGGAGGGAGATCCACGCGCTCCGCATTCCCACCGCTCTCTCACCCATCACGTATAGCCTGCACTCCGCGAGGTTCATCAGGGCCGTGCTCTCAGCCAGCCGCCTGGTACAACGGGTTGGCTACGGCGTCTGGACCGACTATGCAATCACTTCCGACCTGTGCACCTGGTCCCGGCTGATCCTGCCCAACACCCGTGACGAGGCACGTCTCATTACGGAAGGGTACGGCGTAGGGCTCGATAAAGTGACCGTGATCCCCAATGGCGTCGACGAGCGGTTCGCCAATGCGGATCCGGCCCTCTTCAAGAAGACGTACGGCATTGACGGCTTCATTTTGAACGTGGGCCACACCGGCCACGTCAGAAAGAATGTCCTTGCGCTGATCAAGGCCCTCGCGCAGATCGACCATCCCGCGGTCATCATCGGAAGGATCGTCCGGACCCCCTACGGAGAAGCCTGCCTGGCGGAAGCGGCAAAGAACAAGAATATCCTTTTAATAGACAGCCTTGATCATACTTCCGAGATGCTTGCCTCAGCCTACGCAGCGTGCGACGTGTTCGCCATGCCATCGCTGTTCGAGACACCCGGCATCGCCGCTCTGGAGGCGGGGCTCGCGGGGGCGAAGGTGGTGATCACCCCATACGGCGGAACAAAGGAATATTTCGGGACGATGGCCGAATATGTGGACCCGCATTCCGTCGAATCCATCCGCGAAGGAATTGTACGGGCATTGCAGAAGAAGCAGGACGACGACTTGCGCGGACATATCCGGAAGGAATTCCTCTGGCCCCGCGTTGCCGAGAAAACGGCGGCGGCATACCGCACGATCATCAGCCGGTGACCTGATGCAGCAGAAAGAGCTCTGGCACCCCACCAAGTTCGTCCAGACACGCAAGGGATTGCGGGCATCACGCGACCCGGAGCAGGTTGTCCGGGGCTCGCGCTTTGTGGCTGATGCCCAGGCGCGGATGTACGAGAAAGCCATCCGAGACCATGCCTCCGGACGTCTCCTGGACCTCGGCTGCGGTTTCGTTCCCCTGTATGGCGTGTACAAAGGCCATGTGCGGGACAATGTGTGCGTGGACTGGGACCGCACACTGCATCCCAGCCCGCATCTGGATCTCACCTGCGACTTGAATGGCACCCTTCCGTTGCGGGATGCGGAGTTCGATACGATTTTGCTCACCGATGTGCTCGAACATATCCAGGATCCCGCAAGCCTGTGGAAAGAAATGACCCGGGTGCTGAAGCGGGGAGGAAAACTCATCCTGGGTGTGCCGTTCCTCTATCCGATTCATGAAGCACCGCATGACTACTTTCGCTACACCGAACATGCCCTGCACATGTTCTGCGACAGAGCCGGATTGACGCTGCTCTCCTTTGAAGCCTTTGGCGGGCTTGCTGAGGTGCTGGTGGAGATCGGCAACAGGATTGCCACGCGATCCGGAGTGATTTCAGGGCTGGTGCTTGGCGCTGGTTCGCTCCTCCTTCGTTCCCCCATAGGAAAGTTCTCGGCGGCTCGCACCTCCCGCTCGTACCCGATTGCCTACTGTCTGGTTGCACAAAAGCGATGACCGCCCATCGGCCAACCATGGCTGTCTATGCCGTGCTTGTCGTGCAATCGCTTATGGCGAGCGGTACCCACATCGTCGCAAAGGTCATCGTGCGTGAGGAGCGCAGGTAGCTCTCTTTGCGCATCTTCAGCCGATCCTGACAACAATCCTTGCGGTGGCTAGAACGGTTCACCATTCACAGTTCTCGGTTCGGTTGGCTCTATTGAGACAGCCCAGGCGAACGGGTGATCCGAGAACCGTGAACCGCGAACCGGGAACACCGATGTATGAACACCGAACCCCGAGTGGTGAACGGCGGGCCGCGGTGAGGGGGCTCTATCAAGCCTTGTCATCCGCCTCTTTGCCGCGTGCTGTCTGGATGCTCGCGTAGATGATGCGGCAGAGTTCATCGTTCTCCTTGACCAGGGGATCAATCGTGGCTCCCGCGATGTTCTCGAGGTCTCGGAGATATGCCAGCCACGACAGTGATTCTTCAAGTTCTTTGTGGACAATCCCGAGCTTGTGCACGAAATCTTGGCGGCTCTCGGCCGAGCGTGCCTCGGCATAGTTCGGGGCGGCGGCTGTTGCACAGCGAAAAAGTTGCTTTCGGATGTGTGTGGCCTCAGGGTTGAGAGGAAGCTTCTTGCAGAGTTGACCCAGGGCAACACCGTGCTTCTGCAGGCGCGCTTGAATATCGTCTCCTCGCGACATGACTGATCCTCCTTGTTTTGGGGGGCTATACTATATACAGCTGACGGGGCATTTTTCCGACCCTTGGTGAAAATATACTTCACCATTCACCGATGGTCATTCAGCGTTCATACTTCGGTGTTCGTATTTCACGATTCACAGTTCTCGGTTCGGTTGGCTCTATTGAGACAGCCCAGGCGAACGGGTGATCCGAGAACCGTGAACCGCGAACCGGGAACACCGAAGTGTGAACACCGAACGCCGACTGGTGAACGGTGAATTAGCCCTCTTGTGGTTTGTCACCCGCCTTCGTACTTTAACAGTACAAACCTCGGTATTTCCTCATGGTGCAATCATGAACCGCAGACTCACCACCCCCCTTTTTTTGATGCTCCTCCTCCTTGGGGTCTCCGACTGCACTTCGCAGCCTCAGGTATCCGACAGACAGCCGGCCGTGGCGGGGCAGTTCTATCCGGGCGACAAGGCCGCGCTGCAACAGATGCTAACATCCCTCTTTGCACAGGCCGTTCCGCGCGCGGGAGGGAGAAACGTGCTTGCCGTGATCGCTCCGCACGCCGGATATGTCTTTTCCGGCGGGGTCGCGGCGTCCGGGCTTAACCAGATCGATCCAACGAAAGAGTACGAAAATATTTTTATCCTCGGACCGAGCCATTATGTTGGCTTCGAAGGGGCATCGGTGTACCCCGGGGGGAGCTTTCTGACGCCCCTGGGTCCTGTGAAGGTCAACGCGCGGACCGCGAAGGAGTTGCTGAAGCACAGTGAACTCTTCACGTACCGGGAGGATGCCTTTGCGAGAGAACATAGCGTAGAGGTGGAGATCCCGTTCCTCCAACACATCATGAAGAAGAGCTTCTCGATCGTGCCCATCGTCATCGGGTCCGAGTCACGTGAAATCTGCGGCCGCATTGCCGATGTGCTCCGGCCCTACCTGAATCCCAAAAATCTGTTCATCGTCAGTACGGATTTCTCCCATTACCCCTCGTACGACGATGCGAAAAGTGTCGACCACCAGACAGCGAATGCCGTGCTGTCAAACTCTCCCGAGACGTTCCTTCGCACGCTGGACCGGAATGCTACCCGGGGCACGCCGAATCTCGTGACAAGCATGTGCGGCTGGTCCTGCGTGCTGACGCTGCTGGACATGACACGGGGTGATTCTCATCTCAGGCTGGACTCCGTCGAGTATAGAAATTCCGGAGACACGGAGGCCGGAGGAAAAGAGAGGGTAGTGGGCTACTGGGCTATTGCAGTCTCAACCACACAAAGTATCGGATCTCTGTCTCCCTCGCTGGGCGGCAGGCCGGTTCCCCAGCCTGTCAGGTTGGAGGAGAAAGAGTTCACCCTCACTCCGACAGAGCAGGAGGAGTTGCTGAAGATTGCCCGTACCGCCGTTGTCGAACATGTGCGAAACGGTACGACGCCGGCGATCGATACGGCATTTCTGCCCGCGGCACTCAAAACGCGATGCGGAGCGTTCGTGACCCTTGAAGAACACAATGAGCTGCGGGGATGCATCGGGCGGTTCGGTGCTGAGGAGCCGCTCTACAAGGTTGTGCAGGAAATGGCCGCGGCTGCCGCGACCCAAGACTACCGGTTCACCCCCGTGCTGCCGTCGGAAGTGGAGATGCTCTCCATCGAGATTTCCGTGCTGACGCCGATGAGAAGGGTCTCCTCCATCGATGAGATTGAGCTTGGCAAGCACGGGGTCTATATAAGAAAAGGGAACCGGTCGGGCACATTCCTTCCGCAGGTCGCCACCGAAACGGGATGGAACAAGGAGGAATTCCTGGGGCACTGCGCCCAGGACAAAGCAGGCATCGGATGGGACGGCTGGAAGGATGCTGAGGTGTACGTGTATGAAGCTCTTGTCTTCGGCGAGCATGACCGGCCCGCGAAATGAAGGGCCGCTCGCGCTCTCCGTCCTTGCGCTCGGCCTGACAACGATCGTCGCACAGACCGTTCTTCTGCGATCGTTCCTCTCGGTGTTCTACGGAAATGAGCTGGTTATCGGCATTGTGCTTGCGTGCTGGCTGGTCCTGACGGGCACCGGCTCGGCTCTCGGCCTGCGGCTCGGGAGCAAACGACCGGTCTCCGTGCGCTTGCTGGTCTTCCTCCAGGCGGCACTGGCACTTCTCCCGCTTGCCACGGTGTTGCTGCTGTCACTCTTGAAAAGACTCGTCTTTCCTCCCGGAACAATGGTAGGCATTGCCGAGAGCATGTATGGCTCGTTGGTGCTGCTCGCCCCGATCTGTCTGGTCTCCGGTTTTCTTTTTACCGCCTATGCTGCGCAGCTGTCTCAGGATCAGGGAATCGCCCGTATTCCGCGGGTGTATGGGCTCGAAGCGGCGGGAAGCGTGATCGGCGGAGTGCTCTTTACGCTCCTGGCGATCCGTTTCCTTACAACCGCGCAGACGCTCGTTGTCCTCGGCGTCATCAACCTGGGAATCAGTTTCCTGCTCGCGTGGAGCGATGGCAGGAAACTTCTTTCCCTTGTGCCGCTGGCGCTTGTATTGCTCCTGACCTCCCTTTCCGCGATGGTCGATCTGGATGCGCTTGCGAAGCGATGGCTCTTTGCCGGTCAGGAGCTCGTCGAATACAAAGACACCCCGTATGGAAATATCACGGTCACCAGGCAGGGAGAGCAATTGAATTTCTTTGAGAACAGTGTACTGCTCTTCTCCACCGGCGATGTAGCGTCCAATGAAGAGGCGGTGCATTTTGCCATGGTGCAGCGGCCGACGGCAGGACGCGTTCTGCTGATCTCCGGAGGGATCTCCGGAATGATCGATGAAATACTGAAATACCCGGCCAATCAGGTGGATTATCTGGAGGTTAATCCCTGGCTTATCAGTATGGGGAAGAGCTCTGCAATCTCCGGCGAGCAGAGCAGAGTGCATGTCATCGTCGAAGACGCCCGGCGATATGTGCGCACATCCGGGAGGCAATATGACATCGCATTGATCAATGTTCCTGACCCCGGGACCGCCCAGATCAACCGGTACTACACGGAGGACTTTTTCAATGAACTGAAATCTATCCTCACTGCCGATGCGGTCGTGTCGCTCAGCCTCCTTCCCTCCACAGAGTATCTCGGACATGAAGGGCGACAGGTTTCCTCTATCGTCTACCACACTCTTGAGTCTGCGTTTTCAAACGTGCTGGTGGTACCCGGGATGAAGAACCATTTCCTTGCGTCGGACCGACCGCTGCGCTCTGATATCACGCGCGTGTTGGATTCTCTCGGGCTCAAGACTGCCTATGTAAACAAATTCTATCTTGATGATCTCTTGATGCTGGAGAGGGGGAAGGGCATTGTATCGGCGCTGGACCGGAGCGCCATCATAAACCGCGATTTCACGCCGGTAGCCTATTATCGGCAGGTACAGTATTGGCTGAGTTATTTTGCTTTCGATCCGTGGGTGCCAGCTGTTGTCTGCCTGGTGCTTCTGGGCTTTCTGCTGGCGAGAATGAAGGCCGTGAGCTTCTGCATGTTCGTAGGCGGTGCGGCCGGCACGTCCCTTGAAGTCGTGCTGCTGCTCGCGTTCCAGATCCTTTACGGATCGCTCTACCTCGCCACGGGCATGATTATTACCGCGTTCATGGCCGGGCTGGCGATCGGTTCGCTTGCGCGACCGGGCTTTGTGCATCGCAAACCGGCCATCGCATTTGCGGGTGTGCAGGCGGCGGTCGGGATTTACGCCTTGTTTCTTCCCATGCTCCTGGGCATATTGAAGAGCAACGACCCCGGAGACGTTCTCGTCTATGCGGTTTTCCTGGTTCTCACGGCATGCATCGGCGGGCTGATCGGCATGGAATTCTCCCTTGCCACCCGGCTGCTGAATGGTTCTCCTTCTTCTGTGGCGGGGAGGCTTTACAGCACCGACCTGCTCGGTTCCGCCGCGGGGGCGCTGGTTGTATCCGCGTTCCTTCTGCCGCTGCTGGGCATCGCCTGGGTGTGTGTGATCGTAGGATGCCTGAGCATTGGGGGGGCATTGCTGGTCCTGGTAACACGTGTCCCGGCGGCAAGTAACAGTGTTCCCGTTAAGTTGCGCAGCTATTGAGTAAATTCATGATCGTGCTCCGGGCATCATTCCCTTACTTTTGTGAAAGTCAATAATGTGTGACGCAATTGAACACCATCCCGTATCAAAAAGAGATTTTCTCAAGCTCTGTCTGCTGGGCGTTGGTGGATGCGTGGTTGGGGCCGGGCGGTTTTCAGGGATAGCCGCGACATATGCCACACCTGATCTCTGGAAATGGAGCAAGGAAGTCTCCTATTGGGTAAAGACCGCGCGCGGCATCCGATGCGTGAAATGTCCCAACGAATGCGAGCTTGCTCCTGGTGATACCGGACTCTGCCGCAACAGGGTCAATCACGAAGGGAAGATGTACACGATCGCCTATGGCAATCCATGCGCAGTCCACGTGGATCCGATCGAGAAAAAGCCGCTCTACCATTTTCTCCCGACCACGCGGGCGTTCTCGATCGCCGCCGCAGGATGCAATTTCAGATGCCTGAACTGTCAGAACTGGGAGATCTCCCAATCGAGCCCGTACGATACGGTGAACGATGATCTGATGCCGGCCGCCGTGGTCGAACAGTGCATGCGAAGCGGCTGCGAATCCATCGCGTATACCTACTCGGAGCCGACAACGTTCTTTGAATATGCCTACGACACCGCAAAGCTGGCGAAGGCAAAAGGAGTCAGGAACGTCTGGAAGTCGAACGGCTATATCCAGGAAACGCCGCTGAGAGACCTCTGCAAATATATTGATGCGGCGAACATTGACCTGAAGAGCTTCGACGAAGGCCTTTACGCGCGCCTGAGCAGCGGTTCACTGGCCCCTGTCCTTCGTACGCTCAGGGTTCTGAAAGAGCAAGGAGTCTGGCTCGAAATTACTTGCCTGCTGATCCCCGGCTGGACGGACGACCTGGACATGGTCAAGCGTATGTGCGAGTGGCTGGCCGCAAACGGCCTGGCAGATTGTCCGGTTCATTTCACACGGTTCGTCCCGCTCTACAAGCTCACGCAGCTGCCGATGACACCTGTGGCCACGCTCGAGAAAGCCCGGGAGATTGCTTTGAAGGCGGGAGTCCGCTATCCCTATGTGGGAAATGTCCCGGGCCACTCGGCTGAAAACAGCTACTGTCATTCCTGCGGCCGCATGATCATTGAGCGGAGGGGGTTCGTGATTTTGCAGAATCATATTTCCGCAGGATTGTGTGAGTACTGCAAAGCGCGGATACCGGGGGTGTGGGAGTAAGATCAAGTCTTTATTCACCATTCACCGTTCAGCGTTCATAGTTCGGTGTTCACGGTTCACAATTCGCGGTTCGCGGGTTGCTTTGCCTCCCCTGTTTTTTCTCTAAGGCGACAAAAAGTGTCGACCTGTGAACCGAGAACGGAGAATCCCGAAGTATGAACACCGAACGCCGACTGGTGAATGGTGAACCACCTATATAGGGGAGCGCCGGGATCGAGGGGCGGGGAGTTTTCGTTTGCGCCGGATCTGCAGGACCGGATCATGAAGGGGTGTCCACGCGGTCTATTTTGACAATGAGGGGCATGTGATCAATGAGTGAAGAAGGAGAGCTTACCATCACATTTGAAATTGCCCCACCGGGAAAGCGCGGCGAAAGGCTTGAACAACTGAGAAAGGTAATGGAGGGGTAGCCTTCCTGGCACGTTCCTGGAACCATCCTGGCACGTACCAGGATGAACCTGCCAGCAACTGGCAGACAGAGGCATCTCGGGTTGGGCAGATCCATAAATTAGGAGCATTTCGTGATGACAAAGCCCAAAAACTGCTTTGTCATTTTTCGCTTGACATTTACACTTCCAAACAATATCTTCTTGTAAACGTTTACATGGGCATATTTTTTTTGCTTTCAAATGTAAACGTTTACATTGGATTCCTTCTTTCAGCTCTCCCATTCCAGTCAGGCAGATGAGCACCATAAAAGAAGTTGCGAAAAGAGCCGGCGTGTCCACTGCTACTGTCTCCAGGGTATTCAACAACACGGGGCTCGTGGAAGAAGAAACCCGTGCCCGTGTGAAACTAGTTGCAGCAGAGTTGCGTTATAGCCCGAGTGCATTAGGGAGAAGCCTAAGCACAAGAAAAACCGATTCCATAGGCCTTCTGCTCCCTGATCTCTTTGGCGAGTTCTTCTCCGAAGTGATTCGCGGGAGCGACCAGACCGCCCAGCAGCACAAGTATCATCTTCTCGTATCAAGCTCACACAACAACCGGGAGGAGATTGCTGCGGCGCTCAAGATGATGCGCGGAAGAGTGGATGGTCTTGTTGTGATGTCTCCCCACATCGATGCGCAAACCCTCAACGCCAACCTCCCCCACAATCATCCTGTCGTGCTGCTCAATTGCCATGTTGAAGGAAGCGGGTTTGATTCTCTGAACATCGACAACGTTCGCGGATCCCGGCAAATGGTGGCGCACTTGATTTCCCACGGCCACCGGCGGATCGCCATCATCAAGGGAACCGAGCATAACATTGACGCGGAGGAACGGCTCGGCGGCTATTGTGAAGCGATGGCGCAGGCAGGGGGCGACAGGGACAACGCGCTCGCGTTGCCGGGGGATTTCTCCGAGGCATCCGGATATGATGCAGTGAGAAAAATCATGAGTCTCCATCCCCGCCCGACGGCGATCTTTGCATCCAACGACTCCATGGCGATCGGCGCGCTGAGCGCACTGCGGGATGAGGGAATCCAGGTTCCGCAGGATATGGCGCTTGCGGGATTTGACGATGTGCCGATTGCGGCATATCTCACACCATCGCTGACCTCGGTGCATGTGGGAATTCACGATCTGGGCGCGCTGGCGATCAAACGTGTGCTGTTTGCGCTTGACCAGAACGGCACCTATCTCAAACAGCAACAGATACTCCCAACGACCCTCAGCATCCGCGAATCATGCGGGTGTTGTTTCGTTCGAACGGAAGAGGCAAAACGTCCATAGTGCTTTTTTGTATCGTTCAAACAATCCATACTCTCATTCTTAACACGGAGGTGTCTATGAAGAAACAGAGACTGTTGCTTGGGCTTTTGGTCGGCTTGCTCGCTGTGACGTCGGCGTTTGCGCAGTTCACACCCAGGAAGGATTATGCCTGGGCGCGCGACGTATCAGTGGCAGCGAACCCGACGATCACGTTGGACGGTGTCCTGAACGAGCCCATGTGGGCGAAAGCCGAGTCGGTGATGGTGGTCTATGGAGTCATCGATGGCAATCCCGGAAGCGGCTACAAGATTACGCAGGGGACAGGACCCACCACCGATTCAACACGGGCGGTCATCAAGTTCCTCTCCAACAAAACTACCAACACGTTGTATATCGCAGTACACGCGCCGGACAGCTCCGTCGGCGGAGACGGGTGGGAAAATTCCGACGGTATCCTTGGAGGCATTTACAACCGCCTCCAACACGCGACGAACCTTATCACTCTCCAACAAGATATGTTCATCTCCTGGGTTGATTCGAGTGGACTGGCAACACTTCCGAACCTGAAGGGCGGCGCGCTTCCGACCAATGGCACCATCACGGCGGCTGCGGCGGTCCAGGGCGTATCCAATCAGGACACCAATTCTTCCGGCCAGAAAGTGGCAGACCAGGGCTGGACTATTGAAATGGCGGTGAACCTGGACAGCCTGGGCTACAATGCGAACTCGGCGGAGACAGACGAAGTCCAGATGAGTATGTCCATCTGGGATGTGGACTGGCCCAAGCTCCCCGATCACATTGCCACGAAAAGCTGGTGGGGCAATGAGTGGGGAAACAATGGAGGCAGCCTCGCGGGACGGGTACTGCTGCGCAATGACGTCGACGTCAACACGGCGGTAGTGCCAACATATCCCCCGGATCTCATTGTGCCGAACGGCCAGAACTACGCGAACGTGGTTGTTGATGGGAACCTCACGGATTCCATATGGAGTCACGTACCATCCTTCGACATCCAGTTCGGCAACAGCGTGCTTCGGGCGTCCTACCCGACGATCGGAAAAGATCGCAGCGGACAATGGGTCACCGAGGGCACGGATCCGTTCAATGCCGGCGTGGCCCGCGTGAAAATGTTCTTCAAGGCTGACACTCTCTATGTCGGCGCCGACATCAGCGATCGCTCCTTGAACCACTATGTGGGGGACGATTTCTTTGATGGACTGCAGATCAGTATGAACGTGCCGATTGACACGCTGTATGACAAGAACGTTCATGTGATGGCGGCCAAGCGCTTCGGCGTGGCGATCGACAGCGTGGCAAAGGGGGGATCCTCTCTGCTCTGGGATGCAAAGGACTGGGCTGCACCGCTTGGTGCACTGTGGTACGGCCTCCAGTTGAAGCCCGGCTCCACGATCGACAACAACACCGACGTCGATGCCGGTTATACGTTCGAGATGGCGTTTGACCTGACGAAGCTCGGATATTCTGCCGGGCAGATGGACAAGATCCTCGCCATTGGCGCGGACTATCATGACTACGACCTGACGGCAACGGACACGTCCGCGTACAGGGTCTGGTGGTTCCGCGAGTGGCCCTGGGCCTCGAGCCCGGCGTTCGTGCAGCTGAGCAATACCTCCCTGGTCACGGGCATTGCGGAATCCGGCAACCCGCAGGTTGTCCAGGAGTTCCGCCTGTATGGGAACTATCCGAATCCGTTCAACCCCACGACGAAGATACAGTTCTCGGTGCCGGGCGCAGGCGTCGCGCGCTTGATGGTGTTTGATATTCTCGGCCGGCAGGTGAACGAGACGGCAATCTCCGTCCCGTCGGGCGGCGTGCAGGAGCGCACATTCGACGCTTCCAGACTTGCCAGTGGAGTGTACTTCTACCGTGTAGAGTTCACTTCCGCGACGGGCGGACGGCGGATGTCTGAGACCAAATCGATGATGCTCGTCAAGTAGCAGGCCAGCGCCTTATTTCTGAGAGCCGCCAGGACGCCGTGGTAGCTGCTGGCGTGCTGGCGGTTCTGCGTTCGGCAGACCGCAAGTGTGACTCCTCTTCCAGGGACCGCTGACTATGAAACAACCGATCCTACGCAATGTGCTCTCCGCACTGGCCGTCCTTACGTTGATCGCTCACGGCGAGCTCTCCCTTGCCGACACCAAAGGGAAACTGACCGGCCGGGTCCTCGACGAAAAGAAGCAGAGTGTCATTGGTGTGAACGTCCTCATCGTTGGCACCACCATCGGCGCGGCGGCAGATGTAGAAGGACGTTATATGATTCTGAACATTCCTGCGGGGGTGTACGATGTGCGCTTCAGCGCTGTCGGGTACCAGACGAAGCTCGTGAAGGAAGTGCACGTCAATGCCGGACAAACCACAACGCTGGACATGACGATCTCCGAAGAACTGATCAACGCCGGGGAAGTCACCATCGTCGCGGAGCGCCCTCTCGTCGATACGCGGCAGACCAGCGCTGTCGCCATTCTTAGCAAGGACGACATTGAGATGCTGCCGGTCCAGAGCCTGAGCGATGTCGTGAATTTGCAGGCGGGGGTCGTCGACGGCCATTTTGCCGGCGGACGTTCAGACGAAGTGCAGTACCAGGTAGACGGAGTGTCGGTCAACAACCCGTATGACAACACCTCGGTCATCCAGCTGGACAGGTCTGTGCTCCAGGAAGTGCAGGTCATCAGCGGCACGTTCGATGCCGAATACGGACAGGCGATGAGTGGCGTGGTCAATGCTGTGCTGCGCAGCGGCTCCGATGAGCGTTTTGAGGGTAACCTGGAGGTCTATGCCGGTTCGTATGCACCCAATAACACGGGTGATTTTCCGCATGCCAATGTTTCCCTGCCCCCTGCGGAACAAAGCTTCACGGCCTCGATCAGCGGGCCGGCGGGAATTCCGCATACATCATTTTTGTTAAACGCCCGGCGCTTCATCGACGACAGCTATCTTTACGGTGAGCGGAGGTTTGTTCCCACGGATGTCTCGAATTTCGCCACCAAAGAGTTTTCTCCCACCGGCGACGGGGAAGTGGTTGCCATGAACACGCAACGGGAGTGGTCGGGACAGTTCAAGATATCCAACAAATCGCTGCAGGACGTCCAGCTGAGCTATCAGGCCATCGGGGCGGTCAATGACGGCCGCCAGTACGCATTCGCGTATCGTTTCAACCCGGATGGCATGCGAGCGCAGAAACGGACATCATTGGTACATGGCCTGGACATCACCCATACGCTCTCACCAACGACGTTCTACACGCTGAGCCTCCGGCAGAATTACTTCTCCTACGCAGATTATGCCTTCGCCTCAGTGTCCGATCCCCACTACTACAGTGCCGGTGCTCCGCGCGGCGATCCGAACTATGAGTTGGGTGCCATCATCCAGGGGTACGATATCGGACGGTTCGAGCAAAAAAGCAATTCCTTCCTGGTCAAAGGATCGCTCACGAGCCAGGTGACTCCGCTCCATCTTCTCAAAGTGGGAGTTGAGGCGCAGACCTCCTCCATGCTGTTCGGTGCGCCCGGCACACTGGCAACGGAGATCCTGGGACCGACAACCTCAAACGTGTACATCGTGCCCGATTCGCTCGCGCAAAACAGCCGGACCTATTACCCCGTTTCGGGCGCGGTCTTTGCCCAGGACAGAATGGAGGTTGTGGATTTTCTTGTGCGCGCCGGCCTGCGGCTCGAATACTTTGATGCGAAGTCGACGATCCCGAGTGATCTGGAAAATCCGGCGAACACCATCCGAGGAGCGCCTGCGTCCTATGCCAAGCGAACCACGAGGAAAATCACCGTGGCTCCCCGCCTGGGAGTCTCCTATCCGATCTCGAACACGGGTGCGCTCTATTTTTCCTATGGACATTTCTATCAGATGCCAGGGCAGGGTAACCTTTACGCGAATTCGGATTACTACATCCTGCGCAACTTACAGGCCGGGGCGACGTCCTACGGTGTTATGGGCAATCCGGATATCAAACCGGAATTCACGACACAGTATGAATTCGGCTTCAAGCAGCAATTCGGGCAGTCGTTAGGTGTGGACGCGAGTGTGTTCTACAAAGATATCCGGGATCTTCTCGGAGTGGAGTTCATTGACACGTACGCGGATGCTCAGTACGCACGTTTCACCAACGTGGACTTCGGCTCCGTCTACGGCATCCGGCTCGCGCTCGACGAGCGGTTCTCCTCTGCCTTCATGATGTCTCTCAATTACACATACCAGAATGCCCTCGGCAATTCGAGCGATCCGCGGGAGACGGCGAATCGTGCCGCTGCCGGTCAGGATCCCCGTCCCAGGCTGGAGCCGTTTAACTGGGACCAGCGCCACACATTGAATTTCTCAGTGACCGTGGCAGTGCCCGGCAACTACTCGGCGACGGTGGTCCTCCGGTACGGGAGCGGCAGTCCATACACGCCCTCGATCGGCTCGGGGTTCGGGGCCACGCTTGAGACCAATTCCTCCGCCAAGCCTCCCTGGGCCACGGTCGACTTCCGCGGAGAAAAGGATTTCTCTTTTGGATCAGTGAATTTTGCATTGTTCGTGCGGGGGTTCAATCTCTTTGATTCACGTTACGACAACGGATTTGTTTTTGCGACCACCGGAAGCCCATACTATTCGCTCACTCCTCCTGCCGATGCCGCGGCGCTTCAGGATCCTTCCCGTTTTGCCGCCCCGCGTCGCCTGGAGATCGGCCTGGGAGTACGCCTCTAGATTCGCATCCAAGAAAAAGGGCCTTAACACCATGTCGAATAACGCCTTGCTCCGCCGGTTCTGCGGTGCCGGCCTGCTCAGCCTCGCCGCAGCAAGCTCGCTGTTTGCGCAGCAGGGACTGCAGCCCGTGGTGCCGAAGTCGCAACGGGGAACCAATGATGCAGAACGGACGGGGACGCATGATGCGGGAAATATACGCACCATTTTCCACAATTTCGGAATGGTCGGCGACTACCCTCCGGATCCTATCAATGTGGATCTCTCCGTCTTTCACTCGGCCGAAGTCCCAAAGGGATCCGGCATGAACTACACCGACGGCATCACTCCGTTTGTTCTCGCAAAGGTCCAGCAACAGAACGGTCTGGAGGCCTACATCATGGAGACCGGATACCGCGAGAGGCAGGAGCAGAGCCCCAAGACCAGCAAGACAATGCGGTTCGAGCCCCGGCCAGGATTCTTCCAGGCGGACCCCACGATCAATCGAGGCAGGTCCGTTGCCATGAGCAATGATACACGCACGTGGCCCCAGAGCTGGCCGGACAAGCAGAATGATCCGTTTGACCCGGGCTGGCCCGGAAGCTGGAACGGGTATTTCGGCAAGCAGCCTCACGCGGACCAGGAAAGCTACACCGTCATGGATGATGACTACTATGACAAATGGCTCTACTCCCCCGACAGCAGGGACGGGTCCAGGCACGGACTTGGACTCCGGGTGGAAGTCCGGGGCTTCCAATGGGCGAACCCCCAGGCCACCAACGTGATCTTCTGGCACTATGAGATCTGGAACGAAGGAACGACCGACTACCTGAACAACATCATCTTCGGATTGTACATGGACTCCGGCGTCGGTGGTTCCGCATATTCCTGTGACGGACTTGCCGAATCGGATGACGACAACGCCTTCTTTGACCGGTCGATCGGGCTGAATATGACATACACGTGGGACAAGTACGGCCACGGCGTGGATCTGCAGGGCAACTGTTCTCCGACCGGTTACCTTGGCTATGCCTACATGGAGACGCCCGGCAATTCCACTGACGGCATCGACGATGACAATGACGGCATCACGGATGAGTCCCGCGACAGTGGCCCTGGCACCCTCATTGTGGATCAGGACAATATTCGTGCCTATGTGCAGGCGCACTACAACATGGTGAAGTTCGAAGCCTACTATGGACGTCTGGAGGATCGACCGGCGTTTAAAGCCGGACGGTGGTGGACGGGGGACGAAAACATGAACTGGGTGGCGGATTATGATGATGTCGGAAGCGATGGCGTTGCAGGGACGAACGACCCGGGGGAAGGGGATGGGAAGCCCACGGCCGGCGAACCGGACTTTGATCAAACGGACAAGGATGAATCAGATCAAATCGGCCTGACCGGCTTCAAGATGAACAGAATCAAAGGGCCCTCCAAGGCTGACCCGGTCGATGATATTGTGTTCTACGGGCAATGGCCGCCGCTGCTTTATGAGAAGTTCAGCGATCCCGATTCTACCAATCGATTCGATGCATCGGTCGTCCTCAATTATAATATCGCCTTCCTTTTTGCCTCCGGTCCGTTCCACCTTGCTGCCGGAGGGCACGAGCGGTTCAGCCTCGCTCTTGCGTACGGAGCCGACCTGAACGAACTCAGGGCGCAGGTCAGGACCGTGCAGCAAATCTACAATGCAAACTATCAGTTTGCCGTGCCGCCTCCGCTGCCGACGGTCCATGCGGAATCGGGAGACCATTACGTTCAGTTGACCTGGGGTGATGTGTCGGAGCGTGGCATAGACCCCATCACTCACACAAACGATTTCGAAGGGTACAGGATCTACCGGGCGACCGATCCGGATTTCCGCGATCCGAAAGTCATCACCAATGCGAGGGGCACCGGTCCGTTCGGCAACGGAAAGCCGATTGCCCAGTTCGATCTTGCCGATTCTGTCAGAGGGTTTTCCAAGCAGTTGATCGAAGGCGTCGCATACGATCTGGGAAATGACACCGGGTTGCGGCACGCCTTCGTGGACTCGACGGTGAAAAATGGTCAGGAATACTTCTATGCCGTTTGTTCCTATGATCGCGGATCCGACTCGCTCGGGTTCTTCCCTTCAGAAAACGCAATAGCAGTTTCAAGGACCCTTCGCGGCGGCACCATCCTGCCCCCGAACGTGGTCGACGTCCGGCCCGAGCCGAAAGTCCCCGGGTACCTCCCTGCAGATGTTACTCCTGTTCACCATTCCGCCGGGCCCGGGGCGGCCGCGATCTCTGTGAAGGTTCTTGATTCGAAACTGGTTCCAGACAACACGACGTATCAGGTTCGTTTCTACACGGACGACCCGCGGCGTATTCACGCCGTCAGGTATGAACTTGCGGATAGCGCCAGCGGGAAGCCCGTATTCAGCTTCGGCACCGATTTCCATGGTGAAGGCAGAGGACCGGTAGGGGATGGCCTGCTGCCGGTAATATCGACGCCCGATGTCCCGGCAGTTGACACGGCAGCAAGCGCTTTTCAGCCCGTAGCGACGACCAATGCGCGCCTCAAGGTGACGAACAAAGACCGCGATTCGATTGACATCCGGCGGCCGGGATACCCCGCGGACTTCACGATCACATTTTCCAGTACGTATATCGATACCAGCCTTCTGTCGATCGTGAGCGATCCGATTCCTGTCAAGTTCAAGCCGGTGGCAAACTTGCCTGATGGGCCGTTCCCGCTGAAATTTTACTTCCATGATGTCAATAACGACAGCACCCTCAGTGTTCCCGGGGACTTCATTGACATCGTGACCTATCTGTCCGGCAGCCAGACGCCTCGCGAGACGTGGCGCGTGGAGCTTGATACAACAGGGCAGGGAGCCCGCGGTCCGCTCGTCCCGCCCGGCCCGGGAGATGTGTACCAGGCACATCTGGCGATTCCGGTCAGCAACGAAGACGTCTTCTCCTTTGTATCGCACGGAGAGAGTGTTAATTCCACGCTCGCGTCTCAGCAATCCGTCAATGTGCCGTATGTTGTCCCCAACCCCTACGTGGGCGCGGCCAGCTTCGAACCGGAGCGCTTCGCTGTCTCAGGCAGGGGAGAGCGGCGGATGGAGTTCCGTGGAATTCCTGTCGGCGCATCGGTCCGCATCTTTACCGTCCGGGGGGATCTGGTCCAGACACTGTATCAGGATGGTTCGGTGAACAGCTCCATCGCATGGAACCTTCGCACGAAGGACAATCTGGACGTGGCTCCCGGGCTGTACATCTATCACGTGGAGGCGCCGGGGTTCAATTCGTTTATCGCCAAGTTTGCGATTATCAAGTGAAAGGCGTGAAGCACAATATGAACCGAATCGTCGGTACGGCATTGCTGCTCTCGCTGCTGGGCCCGTTGCTTCTGGCGCAGTCCAAGACAGGGACGACAGTCGGGCAGTTCTTGTTAATCGAACCCAGCGCGCGCTCTGCCGCTATGGGCGGGGCCGGCGGGACTTCCACGGGGGAGTCCATGGCAGCGTACTACAATCCCGGTGCGCTTGGCGCTCTTGATCAATCGGATCTCCAGTTCACCTACAACGCATGGTTCGCCGACATTTCCCTGAACTACGCCTCCGCTGCTTTTCGTCTGGGTGAGCTCGGAACGGCCGGCCTCTTCGTTACACAGCTGGGCTCCGGAGACATCAACGTGACCACGGTGGAGCAGCCCCAGGGCACGGGAGAACGCTATTCGGTGAACGATCTGATGATCGGCGTAGCGTATGGTTTCCGCGTGACGGACAGATTCTCCTGCGGCATCCAGGTGAACTATGTGAACGAAAGGATATGGCACAGCTCGATTACGAACTTCGGTGTCAACATCGGCACCCTTTACCAACTCTCTGACGACGGCCTTCGCATCGGAGCCAGTCTCACGAACTTCGGCACGAGTAATCACTACGCGGGCACAGATCTGCAGATCCGCTATGACTTTGATCCCTCACGGTACGGAGATAACAGCGCCATTCCCGGTGAACTTACGACCGACGATTTTTCTCTTCCTATTGTTTTTCGGGTCGGGCTTGGTTATCCTTGGAAGATTGATGAGTCCAATACACTGAACCTTGCTCTCGATGCTCTTCATCCGAGCGACAATTCCGAGTGCGTGAATGTGGGTGGGGAATGGGTGTTCAGAAGCACCTTCGCATTGCGGGTTGGCTATGCGAACCTCTGGCAACGCGATTCGGAGTTCGGGCTGACTGCCGGCGGCGGGATCTCGGTGGACGGCTTTGGATATGATTTCCGGTTTGATTATGCATGGGCCACGCACAAGAGGCTGGGAAGCGTGCAACGCATAACGCTCGGCATCGGAATATAGAATTCTCAAACAGCTCGCGTGACAATGAAAAGCTTTGCCACGAAATATGGCCGCTTCTCTGACGATGGGAAGGAATACGTCATCACCACCCCCGCCACTCCGCGCCCGTGGATCAATGTGATCAGCAATGGTGACTATGGGATAACGGTGTCGCAGACTGGAAGCGGCTACAGCTGGCGCACGCATGCCCAGCTGAACCGCATCACGCGCTGGGAGCAGGACCTCATCAAGGATGAGTGGGGAAAGTACATCTACCTCCGCAACGTGAAGGGCAATATCTGGTCGGCCGGGTGGAAGCCGGTGTGCGCGGAGCCAGGCGCGTACCGCTGCCGGCATGGCGTCGGGTATACAGTCATTGAGTCGAAGAACTTCGGCATCGAAACCGAGCTGGTCATGTTCGTGCCGAATGATGAGCCGCTGGAGGTCTGGAAGCTCACGGTACGCAACGGAACACGCCGCCCGCAGAAGCTCCAGCTCTTCACGTATATGGAATGGTGCCTGGGCTCTTCTCCCGACTGGCACCGGGAGTTCCACCGCTCGTTCATCGAGAGTTCTTTCGACCCCGAGGCCCAGGCGCTGCTGGCGGTGAAGCGGCTCTGGGAAATTCCCACGGACCGGGGGCACTGGAACGCCGATTGGAAGTACACGGCCTTCCACGGGTCGAGCCTCAAACCATTCTCCTACGAGGGAGACAAGGCGCCGTTCCTTGGCATGTACGGCTCGACACGCGAGCCGGCAGCCGTTTCGGCAGGGAAGCTGGGAAAACACACAGGCAACTGGCTTGATCCGATCGCAAGCCTGGGTGTCTCGCTTTCCTTGAAACCGGGGGAGGAGAAGGATCTGGCCTTCACGGTGGGCGCCGCTGACTCTCGCGAGCAGGCCGTTGAATTGTGCACAAAGTATAAGGATGTTGAAGCGGCCGATGCCGAACTGGCAAAGGTGAAAGAACGCTGGGAGCGGCTTCTCACGACGGTCGACATAACGACCCCTGATCCCGCAATGGACATCATGGAGAACACCTGGCTGAAATACCAGGCGATCTCCGGCCGGCTCTGGGGGCGCACGGCATATTACCAGCTCGGCGGAGCGTATGGCTTCCGGGATCAGTTGCAGGACAGCCTGGTGTTCCTTCCCATCGACTCCGCGCGAACCCGGGACCAGATCCTGCTCCATGCACGGCACCAGTTCAGGGACGGCACCGTCTATCACTGGTGGCATCCGATCTCCGAGACCGGTCTGCACAGCACGATGTCAGACAATCTTCTCTGGCTCCCGTTCGTCGTTTACAGCTACCTTCAGGAGACCGATGACTTCTCCATTCTCGAACTCCGCGAGCCGTTTGTGGATGACCCGAGCGGAACATCGATCTACGATCATTGCCGCCGTGCCATTGACAAGGTGCTCGAGCGGATGAGTGACCGCGGGCTGCCGCTGATCGGGGCCGGTGACTGGAACGACGGTCTCAGCGCCGTGGGGCTCGACGGGAAAGGGGAGTCTGTCTGGCTCGGGCATTTCCTTCACCGCATCCTGCTCGATTTCGGGATGATTGCCGAGCGGCGGGGAGATCGTGCTCGGATGGCAACGTATGCAACGCGGGCGCGGCGGCTGGCCGATGCAATCAACAGCCTCGCCTGGGACGGCGAATGGTATGTTCGTGCGACGACTGACGGCGGCGCAAAGATCGGCAGCAACGAGAACACCGAAGGGAAGATTTTCCTCAATGCACAGACCTGGTCAGTGATTGGCGGCGTGGCGCCTGATGAGCGTGCCTGGCAGGTGATGGATATTGTGGAAAAGGAATTGGATTTCAAGGCAGGGCCCGTTCTCCTGCATCCAGCCTATTCAACGCCCGACAGGAACATTGGATATCTCACCCGCTATGCTGCCGGCATGCGGGAGAACGGCGGGGTGTACACACATGCGGCCACCTGGGCAGTGATCGCCGAGGCGATCCTCGGGCGGGGAGATCAGGCTTTCCGCTTTTATTCGAAGATCAATCCCGTGAACCGCGGCCTTCGCCCGGACGAGTACGTTGCGGAACCGTATGTCACTTCGGGGAACATTGAGGGACCGGAATCCGCTTTCTACGGGCGTGGCGGGTGGACCTGGTATACCGGCTCGGCGGCCTGGCTGTTCAAGGTGGGGTTGGAGTGGATCCTGGGCGTCCGGCCGACGCTTGACGGGCTGCTTATTGATCCGTGCGTGCCGGCATCATGGAAGGGATTTAGCGTCACGAGAATATTCCGCGGGGCAACATACAAAATCGAGGCGAGTAATCCATACCGACTGCAAGCGGGAGTTGGGCCCGTTCTCATCGACGGCGAGCATTATGAAGGGGGCCGTGGGGGGCGGGGGGTTGTTCTTCCCGTGTTTGAGGCGGGAACAGAGCACACAATAGCTCTAACGATGGGCAGACCGGGGAGTGGAGGGTAGGGGGAGAAGCCAGGCATATGTCCGCCCGGATTCAGCCCCCGCGGCGGGGATTTTTCAGCTTTTCCCATTTCTTCGGAAGAACAGGCCGGGTACTATGCAACGAAGCTCTCTCTCTCTATTCATTGCGGCTCTCCTCGCAGTCAACGCGACTGCTCAGATTTCCACCCCGGCTCTTCTTGATACCATCCAGCACGCCGCTTTCAATTACTTCTGGTTCGAAGCCAATCCCGCCAATGGGCTCATCAAAGATCGGAGTACATCCGACTCCCCATGCAGCATTGCCGCCACCGGGTTCGGGCTCAGCGCGATATGTATTGGTGTCGACCATGGCTGGGTTACACGGGAAGCGGCGCGCGACCGGGTTCTCGCGACGCTCAGGACATTCTGGCAAGAGCCTCAGGGGAGCGGAGACGGCTACATCGGCAATTTCGGCCTCTTCTACCATTGGCTGGACATGACCACCGCAACGCGGACCTGGGATAGCGAATTGTCAACGATCGATACGGGATTGCTTCTTGCGGGCATACTCGATGCAAAGCAATATTTCAGCGGGACTGATTCCGTCGAGCAGTTGATACGCGGACTCGCTGATTCCATTGATCAACGCATGAACTGGGAAATGATGCGTTACCACAGAAACGGAATCGCCTTGAAGTGGACGCCCACGGGCGGCTTCGACGGTGAGTGGATCGGTTACAATGAAGCGTCCATCATGTATATTCTCGCTCTCGGCTCGCCCACCTATCCCGTGGCCACCGTTGCATGGACCACATGGACACAAGGGTACAGCTGGCAGGAGTACTACGGCCAATCGTATGTGAATTTCCCGCCGTTGTTCGGCCATCAATACTCTCACTGCTGGATCGACTACCGGAATATCGCTGATGCCTACATGCGAGGGAAGGCTATCACCTACTTTGAGAATTCCCGACGTGCCACTCTTGCCCAGCGGTCGTACTGCATTACAAACCCGGGCAGGCATGTGGGGTACAGCGATTCGCTCTGGGGGCTGACGGCAGGTGATGGGCCCCCTCCTACGGGCTATACAGCCCGCGGTGCACCTCCAGCACAGCAAGATGATGGAACAATTGCCCCAACTGCGGCTGCCAGCTCCATCGCGTTCGCGCCGGAAGTGGTTATCCCTGTGCTGCACAATTTGTGGAATAACTATGCCACCAAGCTCTGGGGTCAATATGGCTTCCGTGATGGCTTCAACCTTGATGTCGACTGGTGGGACACAGACTACCTCGGGATCGATCAGGGACCGATCGTGATCATGATCGAGAACTATCTGAACCGGGGGGTCTGGAATCGCTTCATGCAGAGCCCCGACGTCCAGCGCGGGCTTCAGCGGGCAGGATTCTTGCCTGTGACGGGAATCCGCGAAGCGCCGGAGACGCCGCTGCGCTTTGAACTGGCACAGAATTATCCGAATCCGTTCAATCCGGCGACAGTTATTAAATACACTATCGGAGGGAATAGGGGTCAGGGGGTAGGGGTTAGTGATGTGTCGCTTTTCGTGTATGACCTTCTCGGTCGCGAGGTGGCGGTGCTGGTGAATGAAAGAAAGGGAGCAGGGACGTACGAAGTCGCTTTCGATGCGGCTAGTCTGGCAAGCGGAATGTACGTTTACCGTCTGACCGCCGGGACGTTCGTGGAAAGCCGGAAAATGGTTTTGCTAAAATGATACAGGAGACCCCCTGGTCGTGACACCTCGCTCCTTCGTCCTCCTGATATTCTCGCTCCTCATGCTTCAGTGCAGAGGAGCCGAATTGCCTTCCATCGCCGTGCGGCCGATGGGCTCTTCGTGGGACCCGTTCCTTGACACGCTGCAGGCCCGGACGATCCGGTATTTTCTTCAAACGACTGATTCGCTCACCGGTATGGCGCTCGACCGCTATCCCACGCCATCCCCCGCGAGCATTGCTGCCGTCGGCTTCGCGTTGAGCACCTACCCGATCGCTGCGGAGAGGGGCATACTCACGCGCGAACAGGCTGCTCGCCGCACATTCAACACGCTCCGGCATTTCTATTCGCTCCGCCAGGATTCCGCGGCACGCGGGGTGGCCGGATATCGCGGCTTGTTCTATCACTTCCTCAAGATTTCCGACAACTCCCGCGAGTGGCAGTGCGAGCTTTCCACGATCGACACCGGGCTCCTCATGGCCGGCGTGCTGTTCGCGCAATCGTTCTTCGACCGCTCATCCGAGCAGGAACAGCAAATCCGCGCCCTGGCCGATTCACTTTACCGCCGGGTCGACTGGACCTGGACGAGCGAAGGGAGGGAAGGCGTCGCACTTGGATGGGTTCCTGACAAGGGATTCGATCCAAACTCGTGGTACGGCTATAACGAGTCCATGATTATGTACATCCTCGCGTTCGGATCGCCCACGCATCCCGCTTCTCCCAGAGGATGGGATTACTGGACATCCCGGTATGTGTGGGGAAAGTATGGCGGCCTCGAACTGGTGAACTTCGGCCCGCTCTTCGGGCATCAGTACTCCCACTGCTGGATCGACTTCCGCGATATCAAGGATCGCTACATGCGGGAAAAAGGGATCGACTACTTTGAGAATTCCCGCCGGGCCACATACACACAACAAGCCTATGCGCGGCAAAACCCCGGCAAATATCGCGACTACTCGGACAGCATCTGGGGGCTTACCGCATGCGATGGGCCGGGAGACACGAGCTTTGTCATGGCTGGGAAGAGGCGCGAGTTTCATTCATACAGCGCCCGGGGAGTTTCCGTGGACTGGGTCTTCGATGATGGCACAATTGCCCCTACGGCGGCGGCAAGCTCCATCCCTTTTGCCCCCGAGATCTGCATTTCCGCCGTGAAGGCAATGGCACAGAAATTTGGCGAGCAGCTCTGGCGCCCCTTCGGCTTTGCCGATGCGTTCAATCCTACGTTCATCACACTACGTACGCCAAGCGGCTGGTTTGACGGAGACTACCTTGGGATCGACCAGGGACCTATCGTGTTGATGATCGAGAATTATCGGAATGGGTTGGTCTGGAAGACGATGAGGAAGAACCCATATGTAGTGGAGGGGCTCAAGAGGGCGGGATTTGAGGGGGGATGGCTGAAGTAACCTACCCACTCCCCCTCGATCCCCCTCTCCCTTCCTTCTTTGAAGGAAGGGAGAGGGGGAAGATTGGTGACTTTTTTTCTTATGGGGTTCTGAAAAAGGGCTCCTCCACTTGTAATACATATGTATCCCTGCAATCCCTAGAAAGATAGAAACCCAAATTCAAGGTTAAAACTCCCCTCCTCGTAAGCGCTATCCCAGTTAAGGAGGGGACGGGGGAGGTCTCATAGTGCTTTCTACGCCCCTTCATCATTATGACCAACGGTGGCACACAATCTTTCCGAGTCCTGCACCTACTCAGCGGCACCTGGGACATCGCGCCGGGCTCTGACTCTGGGCCTCCAGGGTCCTGGGCATCCACGGTCCCTGTCCCCGCCCTCGTCGATGCCGCGACGCCGCCGTATGACTGGAATTCAGCGGAGTATCATTGGTACCACTGCGCGTTCACCTTGTCTGATCAAGAGCGCTCGTATCCCTTGGCAATGCTCAGGATCGAGCAGGCCATGTTCGGCACCAGGGTCTGGCTGAACGGGGTATTCCTTGGAGAGGATATCGCCTGCTACACTTCACAGGAGTATGACGCAACCGCCGCGCTGCGGCGGGAAGGAACAAATGAGCTTTTCGTCCGCGTTGGGCGGCGCGATCTGCTTCCCCCTGAAAGCGCGGTGGGGAAAGACCAGGAACGTACTTCGTTTATCCCTGGCATCTGGGGAGACGTCCTTCTTGTCCTGTCCGGCATTCCCCGCGTGTCGCTCGTGCAGGTGGTCCCTCGCATTGCCTTGAAGAGCGCTGAGGTACGCGTGACTCTCGAAAATCGGGCTTCTCAACCTGCCCGGATACGAATGGTCTCGTACATCGTCGAGCATCGCTCGGGCAAGAGAGTGACGAACTCTGAGAGTCTGCTTCGAACTGTACCCGCGGGCGGTCATTCCGTTGTGAAGTCCATGCACAGGGTCCGTTCTCTCAAGCTCTGGAGTCCGGAGACCCCGTTTCTGTATGATCATGTGGTGCGATTGGAAGCCGCCGGAGTGCCGCTCGATGAGCTGCGCACCCCGTTCGGGATGCGCGAGTTTCGGGTTCAAGGCAAGGCGTTCTATCTCAACGGCAAACGGATCTTTCTGAAAGGAGGGAACATCGCGTTTCACCGTTTCCTCTCAGATCAGGAGCGTGGCACGCTTCCGTGGAACATCGAGTGGATCAGAAAAGCGCTTATCGAGATCCCGAAGCGGCACAATTTCAATTTCTTCAGAAACCACCTGGGACAGATGTACAACAGGTGGTACGATGTCGCCGACGAGGAAGGGATGCTGCTGCAGAACGAGTGGCAGTTCTGGACGGTGAGCGGGACGAAGGAGCAGATCACCAGAGAATTCACCCGCTGGCTGCAGGACAACTGGAATCACCCGAGCATTATCATCTGGGACCCCCTGAATGAAAGCAGCAATGAGACGGTCCAGCGGGACATCGTGCCGGCGATGAAAAAGCTTGATCCCACACGGCCCTGGGAATCGGTGGATTTTCTCGAAGAACATCCCTACATATACAGCCTGGGGCCAGTGCTGATCGACCGGCGGCTCGGTTTTACCCGCCCTTTGCAGGAGATCGAGCGTTCCAAACGCCCGACAATGTTGAACGAATTCCTCTGGTGGTGGCTGGACAAAGAAGGAAGGGCATCCTCACTCACGGAAGAAGTAGCACAACGCTGGCTCGGGATGCATGCCACGACCTCGGAGCTTCTGGAGCATCAGGGCTTCCTTGCGCGCGAATTGGTGGAGCTCTTCCGAAGGATGGAGGTAGATGCGATCCAGCCGTTTGCGTATCTCACCTGCAATGATGGACCGACCTCGCACTGGTTCCTGGGCAATATTGCCGATCTCCGTCCAAAGCCGGTGCTCGCTGCACTTCGAGAAGCCTTCGCGCCATTCGGTGTCAGCATAGAGCTGTGGGATCGACATTTTGTCTCCGGGGAGAGGCGGAGCGTGCAGGTTTATCTGTTCAATGATCGTCCGCAGGGCTCGGTGGGGAACCTCCGCATTGGAATTACCCGTCCCGATGGCACCTGGGTGTCGCGAAAGCGGATGAAGCAAGCTGTCCGGGCATCATCCACAAAAAAAGTGCGTGCCGCGATACGCTTTCCGCGTGCACCCGGAGAGTATCGGATTATCGCGGAGCTCGTTGAAAGGGGAAAAGTAGTTGCGCGCAGTGTGAAACCTGCTTTCGTCTTCCGCGAGGATCCGCCTGAAAGGCGTATACAAGGGAAAGCCCTGCTGCTCGGCGGCACGCCTGAGCTCCGGCGCTGCTTCAGGGATCTGGGTGTGCGTGTTGCCGCGCTCACGCCGGCGGCAATGTCCGAACAAGGCGTGATAGTTGTGAACGGGGCGGCGGTAAGAGGGAAGGGGTACGCGAAGCTAAGAAAAGCGCTCTCACATTGTGTGCTTGCCGGGAGCACATTGATTTTGCTTGAGCCCGAGTTTGGCGTTGCGGCAGAGGAGGAGATCGAAGTGTTGGACGGATTGAAACTCTCCGTTGAATGGCGGGAAGATGCGGACCGGGGCGGGTACGACTCACACGTTTTTATGGAAGACCCGGCTCATCCGATTTGGACCGGGATCGAGCCAGCGCATCTCCGGTTCTTCAACGGCGGTTTTGGTGGGGAGATCGTGTCGCAGCACGATGTCGTGCCTCTGGCAGAGCACACCGTGCTTGCGCGTTGTGGGCTGGGGCTTCGGGTGATCGCCGCGGCTGAGTTGAATGTGGAAAAGGGAAAGGTGGTGGTGTTTCGGCTGCAGCTACGGGGGAGACTGGAGAAGGGGAAAGACTCGTCATTGTACGCGCGGCGAGAGGACCCGGTGGCGAAGGAGCTGTTGAGGAATCTGGTGGCGTATGGAAGGGGAGGGTGAGGGTAAGTTAAGGTAGGTTTTTTGAGAAACCTACCCACACCCCCCTCCGGCCCCCTCTCCCTTCCTTCCAAGAGGGAAGGGAGAGGGGGGAGGGTTGGCAACTATTTCTTTAGCTGGATCGGAAAATTGGCACCTCCACTTGTAGCATATATGACAAGAGGAGGGAGTTGAGCCATGAGTCTAGGTCGATCACCGAAGCTGTACCAAGTTGCGCATGGGCGTGCCCGGGAACTACGTAAGCATCAGACACCGAGCGAGCTGTGCCTCTGGCAAGCATTACGAAGGCGGAAGTTGGGGGGCTACAAGTTCCTGAGGCAACACCCGATTTTGGTTGAATCGGGAGGAAAAGAGACATTTATTGTGGCAGACTTCTACTGTGCGGAGGCCAAGCTCATCGTCGAAGTCGATGGCTCGGTGCATGATGGCCGGCAGGAGCGCGATACGCTCCGGGACACAACCACCAGAGCGCGGGGCTACCGGGTTTTGCGCGTGGCAGCCAGGGACGTTGACAACAGCTTGGCGGAGGTCGTCGCAGCCATTCGACGAGCAGTCGAGCGCTATATCCAGGCACCGGGGTTTTAGCGCAAAAACAAGCATCCCCCTCTCCCTCGCTCGTTTTGAGGGAGGGAGAGGGGGATCGAGGGGGAGTGAGTAGGTGTTCCAAGATTCAAGAAAAGCTCAACATGACATCACGATCTGTCTTCCTCGTCTGTTTAACCTTCGTACTACTACTTAGCGCCTGCGCTCCGCGCAACCATGACGCCACCGAGCTCGTCTTCTGGGCCTTCGGCGCCGAGGGAGAGCACGTCGCCAAATTGATGCCCGGCTTCGAGGCACGTCATCCGGAGATCCATGTTCGCGTCCAGATGATACCCTGGAACGCCGCGCATGAAAAACTTCTGACCGCCTTTGCGGGACAGTCGCTCCCGGACATGTGCCAGCTCGGCAACACCTGGATCCCTGAGTTCACCGTGCTGAACGCCCTCGAGCCCCTGGCTCCCTGGGTGGCACAGTCCAGCACGGTTCATGACTCCGGTTTCTTCCCGGGGATCTGGGATACCAACCTCATCGACTCGGTGCTGTTCGGTGTGCCCTGGTATGTGGACACGCGCGTGCTGTTCTACCGCCGGGATCTCCTTGAGCAGGTCGGGTTTGATCATCCTCCCCGGTCATGGGAGGAATGGTTTGATGTATCCGCCCGGCTGAAAGCCAGATTCCCGCGCGATTACGCGCTTCTTCTTCCCACAAATAACGAATTCGCTCCCCCCATCATCATGGGCTTGCAGGAAGGCTCGACGCTGCTGAAGGACCAAAACACGCGGGGAGATTTCAGCGGGAAGGAATTCGTGGAAGCCATGCACGCATTTCACAAATTCTTCGCCAATGGCTGGGCTCCCGTCAGGCCGACGCAGATCGTGAATGTGTATCAGTCGTTTGCCGAAGGATATTTTGCGATGTACATCACCGGACCCTGGAACATCGGGGAGTTCATGCGCCGTCTGCCGGATACGCTTCAGAACGCCTGGATGACCGCGCCGCTCCCGGGTCCGAAGGGAAACATCGGCGTCTCGCTGGCCGGCGGCTCGAGCCTGGTGATGTTCAAGTCCTCCAAACATAAACCGGAGGTGTGGAAATTGATTGAGTATCTATCGGAGCCTGAGCAGCAGCTTCAGCTCTACCGCTTCACCGGGGATCTGCCCGGACGGGTGGAAGCGTGGAAGGATTCGGCGCTGGCAGGCAATAAGTATGCTGCCGCATTCTTCGAGCAGCTCAAGCATGCGGTGCCCACGCCCAAAGTGCCGGAATGGGAGCAGATCGCCCAGAAGGTGCGTGAATACTGCGAGCTGATCTCCATGGATCAGCTGACGGTGGAGAAAGGCATGGCTGAGCTCGACCGGCAGGTGGACGTTATTCTGGAAAAAAGGAGGTGGCTGGTCTTTGGCCAATAACCCCAATTACCAACATGGGCGCATGGCATTCTTCTTCGTGGGCCCGGCACTGCTGGCCATCGGGGTCTTCTTCTTTATTCCGGTGATCGCCGCGCTCCTGCTCAGCTTCACTGATTTCGACATTTATTCGCTCGGGAATTTCGCGTATGCGCGCTTCATCGGTCTGAAGAATTACCTGCAACTTTTTCAGGATCCCCTCTTCTGGAAGGCGCTGAAGAACACATTATATTTCCTTCTCCTCGGCGGGCCGCTCTCCATCGCCGTCTCGCTCGGCGCCGCGCTGATGCTGCAATCCAAGCTCGTGCGCTTCAAGGGATTCTTCCGAACGGCATACTTTGCACCGGTGGTCACGACGCTTGTGGCCGTCGCCGTGGTCTGGAGGTTCGTCTACCATCCCCGCTTCGGCATCCTGAATTATCTGCTCTCATGGTTCGGCGTCTCCCCGGTGGACTGGCTGGGCGATCCGCACTGGGCAATGCCGGCCATTATTCTGATGGCGGTCTGGAAGAATTTCGGCTACAACATGATCATCTTCGTCGCGGGACTGCAGAACATATCGGAGGAGCTTTACGAGGCGGCCTCCATCGACGGGGCGGGGAAGCTTCAGAAATTCATCCGGATCACCATCCCGATGCTCGCGCCCACGACGCTCTTCATCAGCGTCATCACCATGATCGGCTACTTCCAACTCTTCGCCGAGCCGTACGTGATGACGCAGGGAGGG
Source organism: uncultured Bacteroidota bacterium (assembly GCA_963809695.1). Taxonomy (GTDB): domain Bacteria; phylum Bacteroidota; class Ignavibacteria; order UBA10030; family UBA6906; genus JAGDMJ01. The sequence goes on along the minus strand of CAWEKI010000005.1, from coordinate 29,503 downwards.
CCGCTGAACAGCACGCTGAGCATCGTGCTCCTGATGTACCAGCAGGGCTTCCGATGGTGGAATATGGGCTATTCCGCGGCACTGGCGTTCGTCCTTTTCGCGTTCATCCTTGCCGGCTCCGTCCTTCAATCGCTTCTGCAGAGGAGAGTCGGGACATGAAGAGACAGATCGGCAAGATCCTTCTCTATGCAGGGATGATCGTGGTTGCCGGCATGGCCCTTGCGCCGCTCTTCTGGATGGTCTCCGCCTCGTTCATGCCCACGGGACAGGCGAGCACCTTCCCGCCGCCATTTCTTCCCAGGCAGGTGACGCTGGAACATTACCTGAGCCTTTTCACCCGGCTCAACCTCGCCCGCTATCTCTTCAACAGCGCATTCCTTGCCATTACGGTCACGCTCATCTCGCTGGTCATCAACTCCATGGCGGGATATGCATTTGCAAAGTACCGCTTCCGCGGCCGTGACGCAATCTTCAAGCTCCTGATCGCCTCCCTGATCATCCCCGCGCAGGTGACGATGCTTCCTCTTTTCCTGATGCTCAACAAAATGGGGGTGCTCAATAGTTATTTGGGCGTCATTATTCCGGGCATGGCGAGCATCTTCGGGATTTTCCTGATCCGGCAGTTTGCGCTCTCCATTCCGGACAGCCTGATCGAAGCCGCGCGCATTGACGGTGCAACGGATTTCCGGATTTACTGGTCTCTGATCCTTCCACTCTGCAAACCGGTGCTGATCACGCTGGCGGTGTTCACGTTCATGGGGACCTGGAACGACTTTCTCTGGCCCCTGATCGTCATGACCGACGATTCCATGTATACGCTCCCCGTCGCGCTGGCAAACCTCTCGCTCGAGCACGTGCAGGATACCGAGCTGATGATGGCGGGGAGTGTGATTACGATTGCACCGGTGCTGATTGTGTTTGCGGCGGTGCAAAAGTACTACATAAGCGGGATTATGGCGGGGGGGATAAAAGAATAGGGGTTAGGGGCTGGGGGCTAGGGGCTAGAGGGAAACCCAGGCGGTCCTTTGCATGTGGTGGTTCACCGTTCACCAGTCATCGTTCGGTGTTCATAGTTCGGTGTTCACAGTTCACAGTTCGACGTTTTCTGTCGTCCCGAAACGCGACGCTTTTTGTCGCCCCGAAATGCTCCTATTCGGGGCCTATCGGAGGCTTTTGACAGGTCCTGAATAAAAGCATTTCAGGACGACAAAGAGAGTCGAACCGAGAACCATGAATTGGGAATCCCGAAGTATGAACACCGAACGATGAATGGCGAATGGGGAACCGGGGGGGCAAAACAAGGACCGTAAACGGTCCTGTGTGCTCTCCGTGTTCGTCTTTTTCCGAGGATATCCATATATTCCAGAATGCGCCTCTGCAAGATTCTCTCGATGACCCGATTTCTCTTTGTCCCGCTAGTTTCTGTCTTTTCCTCTTTCGTCTTTTCCCAGACCCGCGAGCTCTCATCACTCCCCGCTGATACTCTTGCCACCGTGGGCACCCGTGCTATCACCGCCCGTGATCTCATCGAGCGAATCGAGCTAATGCCCTGGGCAGGTAAGGACAAGCCCACCCAGGATGGACAGCGCCAAGATCAGGGCGCTGCAGAGCCTTGCCGCTGAGCAGATCCTCTCGATGGAGGCTGCCGCGCAGGGCGTTGTAGATGACAGCACATTCCGCATGCATTCGCGGAACGTGGAGAAGCTGATGGTTCGGGACGAACTCTACAAGCGCGAGGTTCGCGCGAAGGTTACCGTCACTCCACAGGAGGTGACGCAAGGCTTGAAGCGGTTTGCGCGGCAAGTGAAGGCTCTGATGATCAATGCCGGCACACAGATTGAAGCTGCTGCTCTCGCGCAGTCGCTGCGGAGCGGGGCGCGACTGGACACTCTTGCTCGCGGGAAGCGGCTCGTGATCGATACCGCTACGGTGAAGTTTGCATTGCTGGAGAAGAGCCAGGAAGACGTTGTCTACAGTCTCAGTGCCGGCAAGCCGGTCTCCGACCCGCTGAACGTGCCTCGGCTTGGCTGGGTGGTGCTCTATTTCCTGGAGAGTTCAACAGACCCCGAATATGCCAGGCTCTCCCAGACCGAGCGGCAACTAACTGTGACGCAGAAGATCATACGGCATAAAGAGGCTGTGCGTGCCGGACGCTATGTGGCCGACGAGCTGGCGACGCGCCGTGCGGAAGCCAGGCCGGCCACATTTGAGCTTCTGGCGACAACACTCCGCGCGCTTTTCGCGGGGGATACTGTGCTCTACCGGAATGATGCCGGTTACCGACTGGATAAGGTTGCCGGCGCGGCCGAAGCGAGCCTGAGGCCGCATTTGCATGACGTCCTGGTGGAGCTGGAAGGGGAGGTGTTGACATTGCAGGATGTGCTCGAGGCCTGGAGGAACTTCGATTTCGTGATTCTGACGCTCGAGAGGAGAGAGTTTCTCCGGCAGGTCAATGGTGCGATCAGGGAAGTAGTTGTACGGGAATTCCTGACGCGCGAAGGATTCCGCCAGAAGTTGCAGCAGACCGAAGCCGTTCAGCATGACGTGGACGTCTGGATGAACGCCTGGCTCTCCGCCGCGCTTGCACAAAAGCTGGTTAGCGGCGTGACTGTTTCCGACCGGGAGGTGATGGACTATCTCGTCTCCCATCCGGACGAGGCCGGGAATGATTACCTGGTGAACGTGCGCGAACTCTTGTCCGACTCTCTTTCCACTGCTCTGTCCATGCTGGAACGCATCGTTGCGGGAGAGGATTTCAAAACTCTGGCACGGTCTTTTTCGAAACGCAAGGCCTGGGCGGCGCGCGGCGGGGAATCAGGATTCTTTGCCGCTGCACGGCTTCCGGAGATCGGCTTCCTTGCGCTTGAGAGCGACACGGGGAAGCTCCTTGGCCCGGTGAAGGTGAAGGAGGGGTACAGCATCTTTGCCGTTCTTGGAAAGAAGCTGAGAGCGGGAGAGGATGTGGTCTCTTATGATTCCTTGAAGACATTAGTGAAGGATGAGTTGCTGTCGGAGAAAATGCACGCCCGCGTTGATGACTATGTTGCCTCCGCGGCCAGAAACTATCCCGTGACGTTGTACTACGATCGACTTAAGCAACTGACCATCTCGCCGATAAACATGGCAACAAAGCGTATGATCGGCTTTGGAGGGACGATGCCGGCGTCTCCTGGGCTGAGGCCGGTGTATCGCTGGGTGGACAAGGCTTCGAGTGTAAAGCAGGTGTTCCCATGAACTGGGAATGAGGGAAAGCGAGGACAGACGCTACACAACGACATTGACCGACAAAACCTCGTTTAATACTCCCCTCCTTCGTGAGCCTCGCCTTGTTAAGGAGGGGACGGGGGAGGTCTCACGAGTCTGTCCAAATTTCAATTGCGCATGGACTGTTGTCCATTGACCACTTTTGCCTCCTCCCACACCAAATTCGGCATTCGCCAATCGAAACTGGATATTCGTCATTTTTTCCCTTGCATATTATTCTAAAATACCGATATTTACATGGGTATCATCCCAGTGTGTACTCTCGAGCAACTCACCTCAAACAGATGAAGTGCGCAAGCGATCCACAGATAGAGTGCGCTGTCTGCAACAGCTACGATGAGTGCGCTCTTCGTGACAGAGAGTCTTCTGTAAGCACCTTCACAATTCTTTTTGCAGCGCTTCTCTTCGGAATGCTCTCCCTCCTGATTTACCTCTTCCACTAACATCCTAACACTGCTGTCCAGGATAATTTTTGTTGCTGGCGAGGTATTTCTCACAGATATCCCACGCATTTGCCACGGATATCCGACGCTCGCCGTTCAATGGCGCGCGCACGCTACATGAGTGCGCTCATCGCGACAGACAGACTTCTGTAAGCACCTTCACAATCCTTTTTGCAGCACTTCTCTTCGGAATGCTCTCCCTCCTGATCTACTTTTTGCACTAATGAGTTCCTGCGTTAACGTGGTACCTGGAGCTCAGGTCCCCATAGGATTCACCTGCAATGGGCGCTATGTGTGCACATGGGTGCAGAAATGCGTCGCTTCAGGAGGTTCTCTATCCGTTTTCTACAAGTTGATTCTTTGCTTTACTTGATTCTCCCCCTTGCGTTTGTCTTACGATGGAGAGATTCGCCCAAAGTAACCACGGACAAGCTTTGTGATCGCCCGCACATTCTTGGCACGTCTGTTGATGCATACATGGTGGGCAAGACTGTGGTACCTTCCCGGCCGATAATGGTTTGCACCGCTCCGCAAATCATGCGTCATCTGCTGTGCCCCCCATACCCAATCATTTGAACATTCAAAAGCCAAGGGTGAAGTTGATGACGAGGAAGATTCCTTCCACGGCAGGGCTTATGCTTTCAGCGTTTTCCTGGGTCGGTTTCGCTTTCAGTCAAAGGGTTGGAACAGACCCCGCATTACACTACGGGCTCGGCATCAACGCCGATCCTCTGAATACCACGAGAATCGGCGGACCGGAAGCCACTTCGACCGGATGGTGGGAAGGAGATGAGTTGCCATGAGGATACTCATTCTCTTGATACTGATACCGATGCTGGCACTCTCGCTAACCACGAGGTATGTTGCTCCCGCCGGTAGGGGTGGCTCGGATTCCAACAACGGTTCTATCGGGAGTCCGTACCTGACCATCGGCAAGGCGGTCTCTATGATGCACGATGGCGATACGACCTACTTGAGAGGCGGAACCTACGCCTACACGGGAGCGGCGAAAAGTCCGTGGCTGGATTCCGTTGGAACGGCAAATGCAAGGTTCTGTCTCTGGGCCTATCCGGGCGAGACTCCGGTACTGGACTACTACAATCAGAACAATTTTGGGGATGTGCAGACCGGGGGAAATGGGCTCCATATCCGGGGAGATTACTGGCATCTGAAGGGCATCTCCGTCACTCGTGCCGGATGGGTTCCAGCGGTGATCGTGCAAGGAAGTCACAACATTATCGAGAACTGCCGTAGCTATAATAATAGCACCTGGAGCACCGGAGCGACGTGGGGAACGGGATTTTATATCTACGGTCGTCCGGCGACGAGGGAGGGAACGCGGGATAACTTGATCCTCAACTGTGACGCCTGGCACAATTACGATTCCTCGGGTTCCGCACATGGCAATGATGCCGATGGATTTGCGGCAGATTTCCACCTTGGGCCGGGAAATAAGTTCCTGGGCTGCCGCGCATGGGATAACTCGGACGACGGATTCGATTTCTATTACGCCGAGGATTCGACTATCATTGTGGACAGCTGTATCTCCTTCAAGAATGGTTATGCCAGCGGGAACGGTATCGGGTTTAAGCTCGGGGGGGCGGGCAGTCCGGTTTCCACGTCGCGGGTTCTCGTTAGAGGATGCCTCGCCGCTTACAACCATGAGCACGGGTTCTACGACAATCAGGGGACTGCCGGGTACTGGCTAATCAACAACACGGCATACAAAAACGGGAACAGCGGACAATGTGGTTTTTGGCTCAACACCGACGGCGGAATCCCCGACACGCTCATTAACAATATCAGTTATGCCAACAGTTCATCGAGTAATCTGATTGATGCACCTAATCGTCAGACCACAGACTCGTGGAGCGGCTTCACAGTAACCAACGCAGACTTTGCCAGCGTGGACTCTACGGGATTCATAAGTGCCGTGCGAAACGCTGACGGGTCACTTCCGTCAAGCAACTTTCTGAGACTTGTCGCAGGGAGTGATCTGGTCAACGCCGGCACGGACGTGGGTATCCCATACACCGGATCCAAACCGGATATAGGAGCGTATGGATACGCTGCGGCAACAACTTCGACCGTCACCGTCTCCACGACATCTCTATCAGACTTCGGGAGCATCGCGGTTAACGCTAGTTCTGCCTCGGCATCGTATACGGTTTCAGGTGCGAATCTCACGGCGAATATCACGATTACCGCACCGACACATTTTGCGGTTTCGAGAGACAACAACACCTTCGGGCCTAGTGTGACGCTGACGCAATCAAGCGGGACGGTGAACACAACGACGGTCTACGTTAGGTTCAGTCCGACGGCAGCCGGGGGAATCGCGGGCAGCATTGCGAACGCCACCGCGGGAGTCACAACGAAGAACGTGTCTGTCAGTGGTACGGGCGTGCAGGGCCAGACGACTTCATCATTGAGCGTCTCGGTGAGTTCGCTGCCCGATTTCGGCTCCGTGATGGTTGGCTCAAGTTCCTCGGTGAAGTCATTTGCAGTTTCCGGGTCGAATCTGACAAGCAACGTCACCGTTACTGCGCCTTCACAGTTCCAGGTTTCCCTTTCCTCGACCAGTGGGTTCTCAACGAGCGTCAGCGTCGCACCATCGGGCGGAACGGTATCTTCGCAGACGGTGTACGCCAGGTTCAGTCCGACGTCGACCGGCGCGATGAGCAGCAGTGTGAATGTTGCCAGCTCCGGTGCTGCCACAAGGGGAGTGAATGTGAGCGGGACAGGGACGCTCTCTCCCACCCCTTCGGTGACAGTCTCGGTCACATCGTTGCCCGATTTCGGGAACTGCAAGGTCTGGCAGAAAACGTATATGAAGTCGTACACGGTATCCGGGAGCTATCTCACCGGGAACATCACGGTGACCGCGCCTTATCATTTTCTGGTGTCGCTTTCAAAGGATAACGGATACGGCAGGAGCGTGACCATCGCACCGACCAGCGGCACCGTCTCTTCGAGGACGATCTGGGTTGTGTTCGCCCCGACGTCAACCGGGTTCAAGGCAGGGACTATCAGGCATGCCAGCTCCGGTGCCACCACAAGGAGAGTGTATGTGAGTGGGACAGGCACGCTATCCTCCGCCGGGTCGTCGACGACCAGTATTACTACGGGAGAGCCGCTGCCCGAGCTTTCGTTGATGTTGCCTGCGTCGGGGTCATTTGCTTCGGGCGCCGTTTCGCTGCAGTGGGCCTGGTTGGCTGGTGCCGAGGCCTTCCAGGTGCAGGTCGCGCGCGATTCGCTTTTCGCCGCGATGGTTATAGACACCGTGGTGGCCGACACCGTGTGGCGTGCTCCCGTCAGGTTTGAAGAGGGCCGATACTTCTCCCGCGGGCGAGCGTTGGGCAGCGGAGTTGAGGGGGCGTATTCGCCGGCGGTGGCATTCTCAGTCGGCACATCGACGTCAAACGACGCGCCCGTGAGAGTCATGGAATTCCGGTTGGTTCAGAATTATCCCAATCCATTCAACCCCACCACGACGCTGCGTTTCGATCTTCCGCAGCCAGGGCAGGTATCGCTGAAGGTCTACAACAGCCTTGGAAGCGAGGTTGCGGAAATCATGTCCGGCTATCTTTCGGCCGGATCCTATACCCGGGTGTGGGACGCTACCGGATTAGCGACCGGCACCTACTTCTGCAGGTTGCAGGTTGGCGACAAGACAGCCACTACAAAGATGCTTCTCGTGAAATAGAGTGACTGATTTGACCTGACGGACAACCGGGCCTGATGTTCGAACTTCAGGCCCGGTGTCTGCGATCTGTTTCTGCCTTGTCTCACACTCCCCTTCACGTTTCTCCACGTACCCTCACACGACGTTCCGCCTCATCTAAAAGGCCCGGTCAACGCGTATCCATGGAGGATTCGAAGCCCATCTATGGATAGGGAGCCGAAGGGCTTGATTTTTTTCCCGTAACCTTGTATCTTGCATCCGCTTCCCGGGTTTCCACCTGTTTTTTGCTGTACCGTCACCGTTTCTTTTTCCTTTCCTTATCACACAGGCCTTCCCATGAAACGTATTGTTTGCATCGTGGTACTGTTTTCGCTTGTTCTTCTTGCCGGCTCTTTTGCCCAGGCGCAAATTGATCAGCTGGGGCAGAGCGGCCTGCTGTCGGCCACGTCAGTGCAGCAGACGACGTCTAATTATTACTTCGCCAAGCCAAACGAGCTCACGATTGTCGTTAATGTGATTGGCTTCGTGCAGCGGCCGGGGCGGTATGAGATCTCCAAGTCGATCGACCTGGTGAACGTGCTTGCACTGGCTGGCGGTGCCACGGTGGACGGTTCAATGAGCGATGTAAAGGTTACGAGGTTGCTGGAAGCGGAAGGACGCATCACCCGGGGAGAATACAAAGTCAATATGGAGGATATTGCTCAGATAAAGCCTCAGGATCTTGTGTTGTCGCCGGGGGACGTTATTCAAGTCGGGCCATCGAATTGGACTTTCTGGCGTGATGCGCTCACCGTGGTGGTATCTGCTGCCGTCGTTGTGACTGCAGTATCGTACGTGGTTATTGCGAAGCAATAGTAAATGTCCCTTCCTCTCCTGGAGGGAAAAATTTCGAGTCTCCGATGAACAAACGCCGCTGGTATGTCCTTTACTTGCGTTCGCGCTATGAAAAACGGGTCCACGAAGAGCTGGAGGAGCGGGGGATAGAGAGTTTTCTCCCCATTGTCTCGGAAGTCCGGCAGTGGAGCGACCGAAAGAAGAAGGTGGAAGTTCCGCTTTTTCCGGGCTACCATTTTGTCCGAATCGAGCTGAGGGAGAAGACCCGGGTGCTGCAGGTAGACGGGGTTGTACGGTTTGTCTCGATCCGTGAGCATCCCTCGCCTGTGCCCGATGAGCAGATCGAGTCACTGAAGCTGATCATTGCCACTCCCAAGACGATCCGCAGAGAGAAGTCGCCGCTGAACCACGGAGAGCTGGTGAAAGTAAAGAGCGGTCCGTTTGCCGGCGCGCAGGGGATCGTGGTGAGAGGGAAGAATTCCACGCGGGTGGTGATCTCGATCGACTCAATACAGCAAGCTGTCTCAGTCGAAGTGGCGACAGAGCTGTTGGAGCCCGATTGGAGTGAAGAGTGATGAGTTGAGAGTGAAGAGTTGAGAGCGGGGAAAGGTTCGATGGTTTATCAAGTTCACTTGTCATCCCGACATGCTTCTAGTCGGGATCTGTATATAGCCTCCGATAGGTCCCGAACAGGAGCATTTCGGGACGACAGAAGGCGTCGCATTTCAGGGCGACAAGTCTCTTTGATTTGTCAACAGTACTTGTCGTCCTGACATGTTTTTAGTCAGGACCTGTATAGCGCTGGTGATAGGCCCCGAATAAGAACGTTTCGGGGCGACAAAAAGGCGTCGCATCTCAGCACGACAAGCACAATCGTAATTCGCCTTCACCCTTGTGTCTACCCGAATAAGGCCCTGAGCCTCGCAGGATTTTACGAAACCCTGTGAGGTGGGTCACCAAAAGCACTTTTTGATCCCACCCTTGTTCCGGTTTCCTTGACATTCACTTGAAAGAGTGTAATTTTAGGCTGTCGCACGTGAACATGCTGCAATGCCGGGGGACTGTTCATTGTGAGGTCACTACGTTCTGTTTCTCTCCCCTGAATGCACGAAGGCACGCCTCCCCCGGTTATTCCTTAGGGTATCGAGTTCTTAATCCAAACGTGAAGTTGAGGAGTCTGTGAGGTTGGAAAATGTATTAGGCACAAAACCCGCTATTTTACTCTTCTCAGCCACAAATGTGACTGAAAGGGCGGAGCGTGCTTGCGCGGGGAAGCGCAAAGGTGATCTCACTGTGGAGGAATAGCCACAAGGAGGCATTGAAGGATGCCAAAGATTCTGATTACAGGCGCGGCAGGCTTCATCGGCTTTCACCTGAGCAAACGGCTTCTTGATGAAGGGCATGATGTCATCGGCCTCGACAATCTGAACAGTTATTACGATGTCAGCCTGAAGCGTGCTCGCCTGAAGCAACTCGAAGATCAGAGCTGTTTCAAGTTTTTGAAGATAGATATTGCAAATGCACAGCCGATGGCTGAGCTGTTTGCTGCAGAAAAATTTGAAATGGTTGTGAACCTCGCGGCTCAGGCTGGAGTGCGATATTCGCTACAGAACCCAACCGCCTATATTGATAGCAATGTCGTCGGGTTCATGAGTGTTTTGGAAGGTTGCCGTCAGAATCACGTCAAGCACCTGGTCTTTGCCTCTTCGAGTTCAGTATACGGCGCAAATACGGCCATTCCCTTTTCAACCCATCATAGCGTTGACCACCCGGTGTCCCTCTACGCAGCCACGAAAAAGGCAAACGAATTGATGGCGCATTCGTACGCGGCCCTGTATGGACTCCCGTGTACGGGCCTTCGGTTTTTCACCGCGTATGGCCCCTGGGGGCGACCCGACATGGCCATCTTCCTTTTCACAAAGGCAATTCTCGAAGACCGACCTATAGATGTTTTCAATTTCGGGAGGATGAAACGCGACTTCACCTATATTGATGACATCGTAACCGGCGTAGGAAGAGTTCTCTCCCGCATCCCGGCAGCGAATCCCGAATGGAGTGGTGAGCATCCGGATCCGGCCACCAGCTTTGCACCTTACAGGCTCTACAATATTGGTAATAGCCAGAGTGTCGAGCTCGCCGGGCTGATCGAGTGTCTTGAACGCGCCATCGGCAAGAAGGCCCGAAAGAACTTCCTGCCTATGCAACCGGGTGATCTACCTGTCACGTTCGCGGACGTCGAGGACCTGGAGCGGGAGATAGGTTGCAGACCGTCTACCCGTCTGGAAGATGGAGTCAGGCAGTTTGTAGATTGGTATCGTGGTTATTACCAAGTGTAGCTTTGGTGCACGAGCGGGAAGAGGGCAATGTAGCGACCGATCCGAAAGACGAAGGATCGCTACATCGCGATGAAGTATGGGAAGGATTCGGAAGGCTTTTCACACGGCTACTTCAACAGCATCAGTTTCTTTGTGTCGGTGTATTTGTTTGCCTGCAGTTGGTAGTAATAGATCCCGCTCGCCAGGTTGGCTCCGTCCAGGTGCACCTCGAAGTAACCGGGTTCTTGCTCGCTGTCCATGAGGTTGCGGACCAGTTGTCCGAGAGTGTTATAAACAATCAACCGGACGTGGGATTTGATCGGTAGGGCGAAGCGAATTGTCGTTGAAGGATTAAAGGGGTTGGGGTAGTTTTGTGCAAGTGAGAACATCCGCGGCACCTTTTCGTTGTCGCCTTCTGAGGAATTCACGCTTCCGGTTGTGAAATCCGTGGCGGAGCCAAACACACCCCATCGTGTGACACTTTTCCCTTTTGCGCGGAGACGACAGTAATACTGGGTGTTTTCCTCGAGCGACACCTGTCGAACGGTGTCTGCGATCGTTGAGTCATCCAGCACCGGGTTTTGAAACGTGATATTGTCGGCAATCTGAATATGGTAAAGCGTCGCGCCCAACGATCTATTCCATCGTGACTTGAATGAAGTCGGATGGCCTTTGCTCCCTTTCTGGGGGTCGATGATTTCCGGCGGCGTGGCAGTGGTCGTGAATTGTGCCGTGGAGCCGTAGACGCTCCAGCCGGAGGATGCTCCTTTTGCCCGGAGGCGGATGTAATAAGTCGTGCTACTTTTCAGTGAGCTGACTTGCCGCAGCGTGTCGGCCAGCGTCGAGTCGTTCACCACGGCATTTTGGAAACTCGAGTTGTCGGCCAGCTGCAGATGGTAGGCGACGGCGCCGGAGACGTTCCTCCAGCGGGCCGTGAAGGAAGGGGGATCAATGACAGCGCCAGGAGCCGGTGTGACCAGCGGCGGGACTGCCGGCGGAGGAGTGGAGGTCACGAATTGCACCACAGTGCTGTAGCTGCCCCATGAGGTGGTGCCTTTAGCGCGAACCCGGATATAGTACGTTGTGCCGATCTCAAGAGGGCCGAGCCCGCTGGTTGTGTCGGCCAGCGTTGAGTCATTCAGCAGCACGTTTTGGAACGCATCGCTCTCCGCGAGCTGCAGATGGTATAGCAGTGCGCCTGGCACCTTTTGCCAGCGGACATAGAGCCAGGCCGGGCTGATAACCCACCCCTGGCGTGGCGAAAGCAGCGATGGGGCTGCCGGCGCCGCCGTGGAGGTGGTCGTGAATTGTGTCGTGGAGCCAAAGACGCCCCAGCCGGAGGATGCTCCTTTTGCCCGGAGGCGGATGTAATAGGTCGTGCTGCTTTTCAGTGAGCTGACTTGCCGCAGCGTGTCGGCCAGCGTCGAGTCGTTGACCAGTGCATTTTGAAAACTACTGTTCTCGGCCACCTGCAGATGGTAGGCCACGGCTCCCGTCACCTTCCGCCAGCGGGCGGTGACAGTGGGTGGGTCTATCGCTGCGCCTGCCGCCGGCGAAAGCAGCGATGGGGCTGCCGGCGCCGCCGTGGCAGTGGTCGTGAATTGTGTCGTGGAGCCAAAGACGCCCCAGCCGGAGGATGCTCCTTTTGCCCGGAGGCGGATGTAATACGTCGTGCTGCTTTTCAGTGAGCTGACTTGCCGCAGCGTGTCGGCCAGCGTCGAGTCGTTGACCAGTGCATTTTGAAAACTACTGTTCTCGGCCACCTGCAGATGGTAGGCCACGGCTCCCGTCACCTTCCGCCAGCGGGCGGTGACAGTGGGTGGGTCTATCGCTGCGCCTGCCGCCGGCGAAAGCAGCGATGGGGCTGCCGGCGCCGCCGTGGCAGTGGTCGTGAATTGTGTCGTGGAGCCGTAGACGCCCCAGCCGGAGGATGCTCCTTTTGCCCGGAGGCGGATGTAATAAGTCGTGCTGCTTTTCAGTGAGCTGACTTGCCGCAGCGTGTCGGCCAGCGTCGAGTCGTTGACCAGTGCATTTTGAAAACTACTGTTCTCGGCCACCTGCAGATGGTAGGCCACGGCTCCCGTCACCTTCCGCCAGCGGGCGGTGACAGTGGGTGGGTCTATCGCTGCGCCTGCCGCCGGCGAAAGCAGCGATGGGGCTGCCGGCGCTGCCGTGGAGGTGGCAAACTGCACCGTGGAACTGTAGTTCCCCCAGGAGGAAGGACCTTTTGCCCGGACGCGCGTGTAGTACGTTGTGCCGCTCTTGAGCGAACTGACCAGACGCAGGGTATCCACAAGGGTTGAGTCGTTTACGAGTGTGTTTTGAAACGTTGAGCTCTCGGAAACCTGCAGATGGTAGAGAACAGCGCCCGCGACTTTTCGCCAACGTTCCGTAAAGGCGGGTGGGTCAATGAGTGCTCCGCTGCTGGGTGTGAGCAGGCCAGGGACGGCTGGTGGCGGAGTAGGGTCTGCCGTTTTCGGTATTCCGAAGGCGCCCACGTCTGGTTTGGATCCAGGGAATGGGATACCAACATTTGTCCCCGCCGTGAGCAGATCACTGGTGGCTGCAAGCCTCAGGAAGTTGCTCCCGGGAAGTGAACCATCTGCGTTTCTTGGTCTTCCCGCCTCTCCCGTGGAATCAACGCTCGCAAAGTCACTGCTGGTAACTGTAAAGCCCTGCCAGCTATTCGTCAGCTGGGTGTTGGGGTTCCCGAATCGAGTTTCCCATGCTCCGCCAGGTAGCTGACGCAATTCTCAACAATGTGTGCCCCCGATGTCGGGCTTGTTGAGAGGTTGTAATTCGCCCCTCTGTTACGGTAAGACGTGCAGTTGTAGAGCGTTTGCCCTGCAAGATTTCCGTTCTGATCAAAGCCGTGTTTCTTGTTGTTCGCGGAGAGACAATTGCGCCATATGTGAGCGGCCGACTGTGTTCCGGTACTGTTGCCACCCATCTTGAACCCCTGGCCGTTGCCGCTGGCCAGGCCGTTGCCGAAGGAGTAGCAGGAGTCAAACAAGACTGAACTTATGGAACCCCAGCAGTCAAAGCCATCGTCGGAGTTGTTCCACGCACGGCACCCCCGGAAAACATTCCCGGGGCCGATGTTGTACACGATACCGAACCCGTCCGAGTTGCCGCCGTTGCCGGTGCCGGAGAAGTTGTCGTACGAGTCGCAGTTGAGAATAAGGTTGTCATGTGCGTTGGCGGGAGCGTCACTTCTCCCGTAGAGCATCAGCCCATCGCCCTCGGCGTTCAGTCCGTTTCGGCGGAAGGAGCAGTTCTCGACGATGTTGTGGCTGCCCGTAAGGATGCATCCCTCGCGGGTATAATTGTTCTGTTCCTGAATTCCCTTGAGATGCCAGTACTGGCCCGAGAGTTCGATGCCACCCCGATAGATGTTGCCGAAGTTGTTCTGTCCAGAGAAATCGATGACGGGCACTTCGCCGGGATATGCCCAAAGCCTATACATGCTCCCTGGCGTACCGACGGCATTGAGTGTCAGTCTGGTCGTTCCAGTAATAGAATATGTCCCGCCACGGAGATAGACAATCCCTCCGCCCGGTATGCTTGCAACCCCTTCGGCGATTGTGCGGAAGGGCGAGCTAATAGTCCCAGGGTTCGCGTCAGACCCGGATGTCGGATTCACGTACACCGTAGTCTGGGAATAAGAACCTGCGAAGACAACGAAACATAGGAGGAGGATGGCGGATGAGTGCCTCAACATGGCATGTCGTCCCTCGTTGGAGCTAGCGAACGCAAGTAATGATAGAGGTCGCTAGTCTCATTAGATCGGAGTCTCTGCCCTGAACCGTCCGATTGAAGAGCCATGCTTTGGTTCGTTAAGTCCGGTTGATTCTTCTAGTCATCGTCAGGAACAAAGATGCAAGCAGGTTTCCATAAAATCAAGTGCAAAAGTGTAAAAAGCTTCCAGTCGTCCGAACACTCTCTACATTTCGCGGAAAATAGCGACATCAACGAGTAGCACAGTATTAGACAGACTCTAGTCCGCACGAGAGCAGAAGAGTAAGCATCGTGCCCATCGATTTGGTGCCAAGCAGAAGCCCGCTGCTCCGACCCTTTGGGCCACGAGTCTCAGCACCGCTCAGGTTCCGTGAGCGAACCGCCCATTCCTGCAGTGAATCCATCTCGCCGAGTCGGACGAGTCTAATCTCCACCTCTGGCGGCGATAGTTCACAAACGAAAGCCAGTGGTCGACTGTTTTCTCCGCTGGGCAGGCGGTAAATGTTCTGATGCTGCTCCGCGCACAATCCCGTTTTCAATTTCATTTGATGATTCCATCTTCTAGAGCAGACATGTGACCGAAAGGGCGGAGCGTAGGGGAAAGGAGGGATCGTGGATTTTCTCTTGCAGCCCGTCTTTTGCCTTCGGTTAAAACCTTAGATTCACTCTCATACAAGGTTCAAAGCATTTGAACGAAGCTTGGGACACACATGGACCTCAAATGGCGTGAAGAAATTCGATTGTTCGAGCTAGAAACGGTTTTCACTGAGCTAGGAAAGGTCAGGCTTGGGAAAAGAACAATTCTGGAAGTCGGAGCCGGGGCCGGGTGGCAGGCAAAGAAACTGGCCGAAGGTGGTGAGATCGTCGAGGCCATCGATATTCAAAACAGCACCTATGCCGAGAATCGTGTCTGGCCGATCCTGGAATACGATGGAGTCCACATACCGTTCCCCGACGATCACTTTGACATTGTGTTCAGTTCAAACGTCCTTCAACACGTCGTTCATCTGGCTGAGCTTCAAGAGGAGATGAAGAGGGTTCTCAGGCCCGATGGTGTAGCAATCCACGTGCTTCCAAGCGGGACCTGGCGGTTCTGGACTAACGCAACCCACTACGTGTTTATTTCCAGAGTACTCTGGAATCGGTTTTTCCACAAAGTGAAGAGCCAGAGTCCAAGTGCGAGTCCAGTGGCAAGACATTCGTCAACACAAGCATGTCCTTCAGAGAAGAAGGGACGGATCCGGGGCTTGATTCTCCCGACTCGGCTTGGAGAAAGAGGCAGTTTCCTCAGCGAACTCTACAGTTTCAGCAGGCCAGGGTGGGGTCTTGCGTTCAGGAAAGGCGGATGGGTGATCAGGACGCATTTTTCCAACAGGCTGTTTTACACTGGTTATTCGATTTTGGGTTCTGCATTAACAATCAAATCCCGAAGACTTCTGAGTCGTTTCCTGGGAAGTTCATGTCACATTTTTTTCCTGGGAAAGCAGCTCCCGGATGAGCTTCGTACCGATGAAGCTGGAATCACTGTTCCTCGTGAGTATCAGAGCACTTGACGAAGGACGCATACGGACTTCAGCTCCTTTGAGAAAAACCGGCTCTGCGAGAAGGCAGGCATTTACCCGGCAGTTCAAGAGGCCTGCAGACTGGTATCGCGATTACCATTGCGTGCAATGCCTTGCCTATCGGCGGCAGAAAAAAAGGCGAAGCGATCGCCGCACAAACTGAGCAGGCAGCGATCGCTTCAACTCGGGTGGCTTGATCTACTTCAGGAGGACGAATGTCTTTGTCGCGGTGAAGCCGGTTGCCTGCATTCGATAGTAATAGACTCCGCTGGCCAGCCCGGCCCCGTCCACTCTAATCTCATGTATGCCGGCTGCTTGCTCGCCGTTGATGAGATCACGGATCATCTGTCCGAGCGCATTGAAGATCATCAACCGGACGTGGTCCGCAACAGGGAGGCTGAAGCGGATGAACGTCGTGGGGTTGAACGGATTCGGGTAGTTCTGGGCCAGTGCATAAGACGTTGGCAGCGAACGATCATTGATCACAGAATTCGTCTCTTCCGTCGTGAAGTCCGCAACGGTGCTGTACTCGCTCCAGGCGGAGCTGCTCTTGGCGCGTACACGGCAGTAGTACTGGGATAATCCCTTGAGCAACGTCACTTGCCGCACGGTATCCGTCACCGTGGAATCATCAACCTCAGGATTCTGGAACCCACTGTTATCTGAAATCTGGAGATTGTAGGACGTCGCACCTGTAGACCGGTACCACCGCGAATTGAACGACATCGGGTTGCCTTTGCTCCCTTTCCTCGGGTTGATGATCACAGGAGGTGCAGCGGTTGTCGCGAACTGCACGGTCGTGCTGAAGCTGCTCCAGGAAGACGTGGCGCCCTTCGCGCGGAGCCGCACATAATACGTGCTTGCGTAGGCGAGGGAGCTTACCTGTCGCACAGTATCGGTAACCGTTGAATCGTTCACCAGCATGTTTTGAAACGTTGAGCTCTCTGCTACCTGAACCTGGTACCTTGCGGCGCCAACGACTTTTTGCCAGCGAATCGTATAGGTAAGCGAGTTGATGACGGCTCCGTAGGTGGGAGCCAGCAATACCGGGATGCCGGGTCGCGGACCGGGATCCGGAGCATTGATTTGCCCCCAAGCGCCGACATCGGGCCGAGCTCCGGGAAATGGAATACCAACATCTGTCCCGGCCGAGAGCAGATCACTGGTGGCGGTGAGCCTCAGGAAGTTGCTCGATGGAAGGGACCCATTTGCATTTCGTGGTCTCGCAGCTTCTCCGGTGGAATCAAGGCTTGCGAAATCCGCACTGTTGACCGTGAACCCTTGCCAGCTATCGGTTACCTGAGTGTTAGGGCTCTTGATGGTGTTCCCCATGCTCCCCAGGTAGCTGACGCAATTCTCAACAATGTGCGACCCCGATGTTGGGGTGGTTGAGAGGTTGTAACTTGCGCCTCCGTTGTGGTAGGCCGTGCAGTTGTAGAGCGTTTGCCCGGCAAGATTTCCGTTCTGATCAAAGCCATGTGTCTTGTTGTTCGCGGAGACACAATTCCTCCATATGTGAGCGGCCGACTGTGTTCCGGTACTGCTGCCGCCCATCTTGAACCCCTGGCCGTTGCCATCAGCCAGGCCATTGCCGAAGGAATAGCAGGAGTCAAACAAGACTGAACTTATGGAACCCCAGCAGTCAAAGCCATCGTCGGAGTTGTTCCACGCACGGCACCCCCGGAACACATTGCCGGGGCCGATGTTGTACACGATACCGAACCCGTCCGAGTTGCCGCCGTTGCCGGTGCCGGAGAAGTTGTCGTACGAGTCGCAGTTGAGAATAAGGTTGTCATGTGCGTTGGCGGGAGCATCACTTCTCCCGTAAAGCATCAGGCCATCGCCCTCGTCGTTCAGTCCGTTTCGGCGGAAGGAGCAGTTCTCGACGATGTTGTGGCTGCCCGTGACGATGCACCCTTCGCGGGTAAGATTGTTCTGCTCCTTGATTCCTTTGAGGTGCCAGTACTGCCCTGAGACTTCGATGCCACCCCGGTAGATGTTGCCGAAGTTGTTCTGCGCAGAGAAGTCGATGACGGGCACTTCGCCGGGATACGCCCAAAGCCTGTACATACTCGCCGGTGTACCTATGCCGTTCAGCGTCAGTCTGGTCGCTCCAGTAATTGAATATGTCCCGCCACGAAGATAGACGATGCCACCACCCGGAATACTCGCAATTCCCTTTGCGATCGTTTGAAAGGGGGCACTGAGAGTCCCGGGGTTGGAATCGGACCCGGTAGAGGGGTTCACATACACCGTTGTCTGGGAATAGCTGGTTGCGGAGACAATCAGACTCAGGATGAGAAGGCGAAGGAAGGTAGTGGAGTGCTTCAGCATGGCATGTCGTCCCTTATTGGAGCTAGCGAACAAAAGCAATGACTGAGGTCACAACTCTCACTGGAGTGGAATTTCTACCGCGAACCGTCCAATTGAGGAGTCACGCTCGAGTTCGCCAGGTCCGATTGTTTTTTCCAGTCAACTGCACTGTTAGCTAACTTTCCATGTGACGCAAAACACATGCCATGACGCTCTCCGTCATCGGAACCTGAGATGCAAGCGCTTTTGCACGGAATTATGCACAAGAGTGTAAAGACTTCTCTTTTGCCGGAGGACTTTGTACGTTTCGGTGAATTCCTCGAAACCGACGAGTCACTCGGAATTCGGCAAACTCTAGACCGCATCAGAGCAGATGACTATACATAGTACCCGTCGATCCAGTTCGCGAAATGAACAGGGAGAATAGTTTGGAATTAGCAAGACGAATAGGCTCTGCGACTACCCAATTGGTGGCGAGCAACATGGCGCTGCGCCTCCTGACGTTGATTACCATGCCAATCCTGACCCGCCTGCTTTCACCGGAAGCCTATGGGACGGCTGCGATTGTTGGAACCATGATTTCCCTCCTCTCGGTGATCCCACTCGCCGGGTTGGATATGTCGTACATGCGTGCATATCCGTCGAAGTTGCCGCCTTCGGGGCAGCCCGTCGAAAATTTTGTCTGGCGTACCGGTCTGGGAGCCGGATTACTCGCCGCCGTCTGCGCTGTCGCCGCCTGGAGCTGGATTTCGGAAACCTTCGCATTGCCAGGCTATCTCGGATGGTTGGTGGGAGCCGGCATTGTCCTGTCACTTGCGAACACACTGGCGCAGACGCGCGCGAGGCTCACCAACCGCTACAGTGCAATGTCCATTGCTGTGCTTGCTTCCGGACTCCTCGGGACGTTGATTGCAATTGCAGTTGCATACTGGTGGAGACGCGATGAGCTTCCGCTTATCCTGACCATGCTGGCCGGCTACTTGATACCGGTTGTGGTCCTTGGTGTTCCTGACCATGCTCAAATGACCAAACCGTCAGGACTCAGTGGAAAAGAGAGAACAAGCATTTTCAGAATTGGCCTTGCAGGGATAGTAACTGCTCCTGCATTCTGGCTGATAACATCATCGGATCGATGGTTTCTCGGTTACTTCGAAAACCCGGCATCGGTCGGTATCTATTCGGTTGGCTACAACATTGCTGTCATGGGCATGATGGTAAACAACGCGGTGATGATGGCCTGGACACCTGAGACAGCAAAGAAATTCGAGGAAGACCCGGAACATGCATCTGCTGATATGGGAAGGTTGGCCAATCGTCTCGTCGGAGGCTTCGCTTGCGTCTGGTTGGCCGTTACGGCTGCGGGAGGAGATATGATACGATTGTTGGCTCCGCCTGCGTTTCACGATGCTGCCGTTGTTATTCCATTTCTGGCGGCCGGAGTCTTTTTCAATGCGATCTCACATCTCTGGAATGCGAACCTGCTTGTCGTGAAGCGTCTCAGCTATGCGATGTGGTGGTGGTTAGCAGGGGGGCTGATCTGTGTTTTCCTTAACCTGGCACTGGTACCTTCGCTCGGGAGATTCGGCGCCGCGATCGCACAGGCCGTTAGCTATGCCTCTGTTGCCGCCGGGATCATGATCGCGGCACAGAAGGTCTGTCCGCTCGAGATCGCCTGGCAGCGTGTGGGGCTCACACTTGGGGGAGTCCTGGTTGTGGGAATTTGCATGTACCCTGCGTGGGCCTCCATGCCTGTGGCAAGTTTATTGCTGAAGTTACCCGTGGGTGCGTTGGCAGTCGCAGTCGTTCTGAGATTTCTCGCGCCGGAACTGTATCCTCTGATCACCCGGCGCATCGCGAGTTCTCTTTGGAGAGGGTAGACGCATCATGTGTGGAATAGCTGGCCATGTCAGTTTCGCATCAGAGCCTTCCAGCCGCAACGTGGCTAGTCTCGTCCACCGGATTCGCCATCGTGGTCCGGACGACGAAGGTCTCTGGATCTCGCCCTCGAAAGAATGCGTGCTGGGACACGCAAGGTTAAGTGTAATCGACCTGAGTGTTCTCGGCCACCAGCCCATGCTTGATCCCGAGACCGGCAACAGTATAGTCTTCAACGGAGAAGTCTACAATTTTCAGATTCTCCGCCGCGAGTGTGAACGGGATGGAGACAGATTCCACTCGAATTCCGATACGGAAGTTATCCTGGCAATGTTCAGGCGCCAGGGGATTTCCTGTCTGTCCAGATTGCGGGGCATGTTTGCAATCGCACTCTGGGATGAGCGAAACAAGCGCCTGTTCCTGGCGCGGGACCGTGTAGGAAAGAAGCCTCTGAATTATGCAGTGACGCCGCACGGATTGGTGTTCTGTTCCGAGATCGATCCTCTTGCCAGGCACCCGGCCATCTCGCGTGAGATGGACATGGAGGGCCTGGAGCTGTATTTGCAGCTCCAGTTCATTCCTCCCCCCTGGACCATCTACAAAAGTATTCGCAAACTCCCGCCGGCCAGTTTTGCGGTGTTTGACGCCAGCGGGTTCAGAGTCGAGAAGTACTGGGAGGTTGACTACAGGAAAAAACTCAGGATCTCTGAGGACGAAGCTTTGGATGGGCTCGAGGAGAAGCTCACCGAGGCGGTGAGGCTCCGGATGATTTCTGATGTTTCCCTTGGCGCACTCCTGAGCGGTGGTGTTGATAGCAGTGTCGTTGTTGCCCTGATGGCCAGGCTGAGCAACCAACAAGTGCGCACGTTCAGTATAGGATTTCGTGAAAAAGCCTTTGATGAGCTCCGGTACGCCGCAGAGGCGGCGAACATCTGCGGCACGGCGCATTGCCCTGAGATTCTGGAAGGGTATGATGCGCAGGAATGGCTGCCGTTGATTGCGAAGCACTACGGCGAACCGTACGCGGATAGTTCGGCGATTCCGTCTTTCCTCGTCTGTGAAGCGGCCAAGCGCCATGTCACCGTGGCACTAAACGGCGATGGTGGAGATGAGCTTCTGGGGGGATATCACCGATATTGGCTGTCTTCAATCCAGTTGCGGATTGCTTCAGTAATGCCCGCCCTCATTGCTCCTGATACGTTGATAAAGCTCTCCGACCACCTTTCCGAAGGGATCAGCGTTCCTTTACGAGCCGTCCGGAAAATCATTCGAGACTACGCATGGCCGGAATTGAGGTCGGTGACCATGTACAATGAGTTCTGGAACAATACGGACCGCGCCCGGCTACTAGGCATGCATGGTCATAAGAGTCTGTTGCCGCAGTGGCGCTCGGCCGGGCTCGCGGCAACCTGGGCTCATGCGGATGAGACTGTGGATCGCATGCTGTGGCTTGACAGCCACACGTATTTGCCAGGATGCCTGATGGTAAAGATGGACATTGCATCCATGCATTGCAGCCTGGAAACACGGTCTCCTTTGCTAGACCATGAGGTTATCGAGTACTGCGCCTCATTGCCAGTGGAACTTAAGGTGTCAGGAGGCGTAGGGAAGTACCTCCTGAAGAAACTCGCCGAGCGATATTTCCCACCTTCATTCGTGCACCGGAGCAAGATGGGATTTGGAATCCCTCTTGCAGATTGGTTGCGAGGCCCGTTACGACGCTCGGTAGAAGACACGTTGCGGGACCCCGAGGTCATGGCTCCGCTCGACCTGGTGCCAATCTCCAGAGTCATGAGAGAATTCTATTCCGGTGAGGCAAAGCACAGCTCCCGCCTTTGGGCACTTTTCATGTACGGCAACTGGAAGCGCCACGTCGCTTCGGGGGACGGGCTGTGACACTCTCGGTCTTAATGTTCTGTTCGCAATTCCGGCCGCTCGTTGGCGGGGCGGAACGACAGGTAGAAAAATTGTCAGTGGAATTAGTGCGAAGAGGATTGCACGTCCGAGTTCTTACGCCTCGGCTGGTGGAGCAATCGCCGGAAGAGGAAGAAGCTTCCGGTGTTGTCATTCACCGTTTTCCCCTGTTTGATCTGAACAAACATTTCCCCGGCGTGCATGGCCTGGGACCTCTCAATCTACTTTCGATCCAGCGCCAAACCATCCGGGCCGTTTCCGGACACCTGGAGTGGGCCAATGTGATCCATGCGCATATTGCCTCGCCCCTGACTGCATTTGCCATGCAAGCAGCGCAACGAAAGGGAATTCCCATCGTCTGCAAGGTGGCAACAGGTGGGGAGCGAACGGATCTCACGGAGACCTCAGCGATAGGATTGGGCGGCAAACATCTTGCACGCGCAATGGTTAGCGGGATGGATCGATGGATCGCAACAACCCGATCAGTGCGAAAATCGCTGATCGACTACGGGGTTTCGCCGCAGAAGATTGTCCTTATTCCCAATGGGGTGGAGCTTGTCAATCATTCCACGGCATTCTTCAACCAGCGAGGCGTGGCGAAGCGCTTCCTCTACTTAGGACGTCTCTCATCGACTAGCCAGAGAGATCTGCCGACGTTAGTCCGGGCCTTTGACCGCTTGGCGGACCAGGTCCTGGATGCTCGACTAGACATAGTGGGAGAAGGCGACCTTTATCAACAGATCAGGTCTCTCGTAGGCGGGACACGCAACTCTTGTCGCATCCGCCTGCATGGACTCCAGGAACCCGCGCCGTGGCTGACCCAGGCCGATTGTTTTGTATTGCCGTCACGACGCGAAGGTCTCTCAAATGCTCTGTTGGAAGCCATGGCTAATGGCCTGGCGTGCATTGCCAACGATATCCCTTCAAACCGAGAGGTACTGGACGAAGGGAAGGCGGGCGTTCTGGTGCCCGTCGGCGATGAGAACCAATTGTACAATGAATTACTTCTGATGGCCAAAGAGACAGGGCGCGCTCGATCGTACGGCGAAAGAGCATATCAACGGGTACAGGCAGCTTATTCGATTCATGAGGTGGCAAGGCGGTGTCATGAATTATACGGGGAATTGGCAAAACCGGTATGACAGAGTCTGGGTGGCAGGGGACTGTGATCCTCTTTTCCGAATCACTGGAGAACTTTTCATGAGCGCGAGTCGTTATCTGCTGCGCTTCGATGATATTTGCCCCTCGATGAATTGGCCGGTATGGAATAGCATCGAGGAGCTGCTTGAGCGATTTGACATCCGGCCCATTCTGGCGGTCATCCCGGATAATCGCGATCCTAAGCTCTCGTTCCAGCCTTCTGATCCTTGCTTCTGGGAGAAGGTGAGGGCCTGGCAATCGCGGAATTACACCATTGCCATGCACGGCTACCAGCATCTCTACGTGAACCGGAATCCCGGCATTATGCGGCTCAAGCGCGATAGTGAATTTGCCGGTCTGACTGCTGACGTGCAGGAGGATAAGCTCGCAAGGGGCCTGGCGGTTTTCGAGGCAAAGCGTGTCCGTGCGGATGCTTGGGTAGCCCCATCGCATTCTTTTGATGAAACCACCGTTGCTGTCCTGGCGAAACAGGGGATTCGGATCATCAGTGACGGCCTGTGGCCCTGGCCGTTCACCGACCATCGCGGTATCACGTGGATACCGCAGCAATTGCCCTGGTTTGAGGAGAAGAGCTACGGCGTCTGGACGGTGTGCTGCCATCACAATAGCTGGACTGCGAAAGAAGTTAAGATACTTGCGGAACAGCTGGAGACGTTTGCTTATCGCGTGACAGATGTTCCGACGGTGGTTCGCGATTTTGGTGGCAGAAAGCTGACAATTCGCGATAGAATTGCTGCAGCCGCAGAACTTGTCTGGAACCACCGTCTGCCTCCCGCGCGGGTCTGGTTCCGTCGTTTCGTTCCCCGAAGAGGCTAACAAGTGCCGGTTCGATTTATTCTGTTGGCGTTTTTCCCCCGTGCCGAATGAATTGACAGTGAACAAGCTGATTGCATATGTATTTGTGGTCGGGGTGGGATCGAGTGTCTTAAATTACTATTCCACCACTGGTCCACTCTTCTCCGTGTCCTTGTTGGCGATTCTGGGAATCACCCTTATTGGATTGCTCGGGGTGGCCGCAGTGAAGTCCGGCGAAATAGAGGCCGTCAGGAGATTCTTTTCGTCGACGACCATTGTCTGGGTGGTTTTCCTCTCTTTGCCCCTCGTGGTGATGGCTGTTGCTAAAGAAGTGTTCGAACGAGGGATGTGGACTTCGTACTCCTTCAACGTGGCTGTATTCTGTCTGGGTGTATTGCTTGGTCTGGAAAAGAAACTGCGAGGGGTCATGGTCTACGCCGCGGTCACCGTCGTTGCTATTGGGGCACTGATGAATCTGTTCGAGTTTTTTGTGCACAATAATATGTGGAGTATTGCCCCTGGCCGCTCGGCCGGCTTCTACGTGAATCCAAACATCAGCGCGGCGAACCTTAATGCATACTCCCTCATCTACTTTGCATATCGTGCCAGGTCTGTGAAACAGCTGGATTTTGTCGTCCTGGCAATTGCCTGCGCCGGCATCTTTGTAACCTTCAGCCGGACCGGATACGTGCTCTTCGCCCTGACTGCGTTAATGTGGTTTGTGGCGCGGAGTGATTTCAAAGTCAATGCTGGGTCACTTTTCCGCTTTGGGCTCGGACTGGTAGCCGGCGCGAGCTTGCTCTGGCTCGGGATAACGAGGATCATGCCGGAACTCGAGTTGACCGAGGATGCCGGCAGAAGGTTAGAATCGTTCATTGGCGGCAGCGCCGGCGAAGATTTTATGAATGAACGCGTGAGCATTGGAATCGATTCGTGGCGGATGTTTGAACGGTCCCCCTTTACCGGTGTCGGATTTCGTGAAACGCTCCGACTGAATCCGGGACCTCACAATATGTATGTGGGAGTGGCGTTGGCCTTTGGGATTGGGGGCCTGATTGCCTATGTCGTGTTGATACTCACATTGCTCTGGGCGGGGTTCAAAAAGATTGCCGAACCCAATGAGGCATGGCTGGTAGTGATGATATCGCTTTGGCTGGCGATATACAGCGTTGCATCGCACAACATCATATACGACAGCACCAATCTGCTTGCTCTATCCATTGCCGTCGCGCTTGCGGGTGACCGAAAAGCAGAGCGAGATGCTTGTCCCGCACCCCTTGAAAACTAGAAAGATGCAAGCATTGCAAGAGGCGTCATGGGTCTTTCCATCCTGATGTTGTCACCCCAATTTCGCCCGATCGTTGGCGGATACGAGCGTGCTGCCGAAAGGCTTTCGATTGGCCTGGCAGGGCGCGGACATCTTGTGACCGTGGTTGCCGAACGTAGGGATCCATCCTGGCCTGTATCCGAGGTGAAAGACGGTGTTCAGGTGAGGCGCCTGTGGTGCCTATTTCGAAAGCACTGGCATACGTTGACATCGCTGAGCTCGCTCCTACTCTTTCTTCTCAGACATGGCAGGAGGTATCACGTCTGGCACGTTCATCAATACGGAGAAGCGGCTGTCCTGGCGGCCGCGCTGGGCAAGTTGTTGCGCCGCCCCGTGCTGCTGAAATTGACCAGCACGGGTCCACAGGGCATTTCCACCCAGGTGTCTGTTGCGTGGATGTCCCGTGTCAAACAGTATGCCTTGCGCAGGGTCGATGCCGTCATCGCCACGACGCGGGAAGTGCTGGCCGAAGCCATTGCCTTCGGAATTCCGGAAAACGCACTGCATCTCATAAGCAACGGTGTTGACACGGATTGCTTCAAGCCCCGCAGCAAAGAGGAGAAAGGATGCATTTGCCGTAGCCTGGGGATTGCAGCCGAAGGTGTGGTTGTGTTTGTCGGGCGCCTCTCGGAGGAGAAGAATCCTATGGGTCTCCTGGAGGCTTGGAAAATAGCAAACCGGAAAATGCCTTCAGGGTGGAAGCTGGTGCTTGTAGGAGATGGTCCGATGCGCGAGCAACTGGCGTCGCGTGTAGATGCGGAAGGCCTTTCGGATAGCACGATCGTCGCAGGATATCAATCCAACGTGGAAGAGTGGATTTCCGCCGCAGACATTTTTGTCATGAGTTCGACTCATGAAGGGCTCTCCAACAGCATGCTGGAAGCCATGGCTTCCGGCCTGCCGGTGGTTTCCACGCGGGTCTCGGGGAGCGCGGAGATCCTCGAGCAGACCGGGGCAGGTGTGGTTGTTGATGTCGGCCGCATGGATCAACTTGCCGATGCGCTCGTGCGGCTGGCCTCCGATGCGCCGTTGTGGACCCGCATGGGAGAGGCGGGACGCGAGCTTGTCAGAGGTCAGTTTTCGATTTCCCACGTGGTGGTACAACACGAAGAGTTGTATCTCAGTCTCCTATCGAGCAATGCCGATAGTCGGAGGAGAGGATAATGTGCGGGATCGCCGGCGTTTTCCTGCATCAAGAAGAAACACCCCCGAGGACACAACTGCTGCCCATGGGTGAGGCAATGATCTCCCGCGGTCCTGATGATGCAGGCATGCTTGCGGCCCCTCATATCGGCCTGGTGCATCGCAGGCTTAGCATCAGGGATTTGAGCCCATCGGGACATTGCCCGATGAGCTCTGCGGATGGGCGTGTGCATATTGTCTTCAACGGTGAGATCTATAACTGGCGTGAGCTCCGCAGGGAGTTGGAATCAGCCGGCTTCCCCTTCGTCAGCCAATCGGATACCGAAGTAATTCTCCAGGGGTTTCGGGCATGGGGCGACGGGGTGGTTCCCCGTCTGCGTGGTATGTTTGCCGTTGCAATCTGGGATTCAACGGAAAAACGCCTTTTGCTGGCCCGGGACCGTGCAGGGGAAAAGCCCCTCTATTATCAAATGGTGGATGGGGGACTGGCTTTCGCCTCAGCAATCGAGGCACTCAAGCCGATGGTGCTGGAACGCCGAATTGATCCGGTGGCCCTGGCAGCTCATTTGGTGCATAGCTTCATTCCATCCAGCCATGCAATCTGGAAAGGTGTGCAGGTACTACCACCGGCTCATACATTGAGCATACCCGTGGGTGGAAACGCGGTCTTGCGGCGATATTGGGATTTTCCCCGGGTTGTGCCGAAACGAGCCTCCATGCGACAATGTGTGAAGGCCGTCGAATCTGTCCTGGATGACAGCGTGTTGCGCTGCCTGGATGCAGATGTGCCTGTCGGCGTCTTCCTGAGCGGTGGAGTAGATTCCTCTCTGGTCACAGCACTTGCCGCCCGACATCAGAAAGGAATTCATGCCTTCTCGCTTGGATTTGCCGAGGAGCGTTACAGTGAACTGCCTTATGCCCACGCCGTTGCTGAGCATCTGCGGTTACCACATCATACTGTACAGATTGGTGTTGAGGACGTTTTAGGCTGTCTGCCACATCTGGTCGTGCAGTATGGCCAACCGTTCGGCGATGCCTCGGCCGTGCCTTCGTATCTTCTCTCGCGGTTCGCTCGCAAGCAGGTGAAGGTTTGCCTGAGTGGTGACGGTGGAGACGAGTCTTTCGGCGGATACTGGCGTGTACAGTCGGGGATTTATGCTGCACGCTTCGGAGCGATACTTCCAAGGAGCATCCGGGAGGATTGGGTGCCAGGCCTGGCAGCCCGACTTGGCAATTTCGGTAAGAGGCTCGCTGCTATGAACCAGCTCTCCCTGGCTACTCCGGGTCAGGGATACACAAACGCGCTGAGTTGGTTTGGCAACCTTGCGAGTCTGGCCGGGCCAAAACTGCTCCCGGCCCAAGAGTGTGATCTCGCTGCGCTTCGAGTCGGCCGTGCTCTTGATCGGTCTGAAGTGAGCGTGATGCAGGCCCTTTTGTATGACGATTTTCAGGTCCAGCTCCCGGATGCCTACCTCGTGAAGATGGATGTGGCTAGCATGGCAGCCTCTCTAGAGATCCGAGCGCCGTTTCTCGATCAGGAGGTGATCGAATTGGCATGGAGCTTGCCCGACTCGATGAAGTTGAACTGGGGCCGGCGAAAATGGCTTCTGAAACACATCGCCGCTCAACTGGTACCGCCCGAGGTGATTTACCGGCCCAAGATGGGCTTCGCCATGCCTCTCGATGTATGGCTTCGCGGAAGACTTGGAAATGTGCTGGAAGGGCTTCTTGACAATAGCGTCGCGGCTGAGGAGGGCTGGATCCGAAGTGAACCGGTACGACAATTGCTCCAGGCGCATCGCATAGGCGAAGATCACACAACTAGACTTTGGCTGGTGCTTTGGCTTGAGCTCTGGTTCAGACTCGTGGTAAGAGGCGCATCTCCGGAGTCAACTCAACTGAATGGCTAGAAGAACATGACAGCTGCGCCTGTTCCCGGAGATGGCGGGTACCCATCGTCCAGGGCACCCAGAGTGATGATGGTTGTTCCCAATTACCCATACCCTGTTGTGGGCGGCCTTGAACGACAGTCACATGAGTTGGCCAAGGCTCTCCGGGAGTGCGGCATTGAGGTCCAGGCACTTTCCGGCGCATTTGCACCCTCCCACAAGGCAGAAGAGGACGTGGAAGGAATCCGGGTACATCGAATCCCCTGGACACATAAGAAGTGGTTGCGCTTCTTGCGCACACCCTTTGACTTATTTGCCGCTCTCTACGCCCGGCGGAAGTCGTACGACATCATTCATCTGCACCAATTCAGTTGGTTTGGGATTTTTACGATCGTGTCAGCCAGGCTCCTTCGTAAACCGATTCTCACCAAACTGGCAAATGTAGGCCCACTTGGTATACCGGGAATGTTGGAACTCCCCCTCGGCGGGGTCATGCTGAAAATCCTGCAATGGTCAGACGCTCTGGTGGCGATGTCCGAAGAGAGCATCTCGGAAGCGACGAGTCATGGTTTTCCCGTGGAGCGCATCCTCGTAACCCCCAATGGGATTCGTCTCAGCGAAGAATCGGCGTCTGCGAAGGCGGTCGAACAAGCAACAGAGACCATGCAAGGTGGTTTTTGTTGGGAGACTTTCGCCTGAGAAGGGGCTAGACGTGCTCCTTCAATGCTGGGTCGACGTGAGCCGGGCAGCCGGGCAACAGGCTTTGCTTGAGATTTGGGGCTCGGGGCCACTTGAACAGGACCTTCGCTGTATGAGCCGTGAGTTGAATCTTGAAGAATCAGTAATCTTTCGCGGCCACCTGGAAGGGGTACCGGAGCGATTGAAGTCAATGGATGTTTTCGTGCTGAATTCTCAGGCAGAAGGCAACTCGAATGCGATATTGGAAGCGATGGCCGCGGGGCTGCCCATTGTGAGTTCGCGTGTAGGTGGTACACCGATGCTCGTGGGACCCGTCGGGGGCGGATTTCCTTTTCGATCCGGGAGACCATGCGGGCTCTCGCGCGAAATTTGATCACGCTCATTTGCGACCCGGCTCTTCGCAAAACTACGGCGAACGCAATGCAGCGAAGGGCTGCCGAACATTTCGATATTCGTCGTGTTGCCCGTGCCTACGCGGAGCGTATCGCTACCTGGTGTTGGGTATACGCGACCGTGTACACGAACTCAGCAATCCTGTGGTTATGA
>CAWEKI010000004.1:0-80603 GCA_963809695.1 uncultured Bacteroidota bacterium | reverse complement strand
CGAAATCACCAGCTTGCAGTCGGTAGAAGTACACACCACTTGCCAGGTTGCTCGCTTTGAATTGAACTTCGTGGTTGCCTGCTTCCTGCTCTCCCTGCACTAGCGTGGCTACCCGCTCACCAAGGGTGTTGAAGACGGTCAAGGTCACATGGGACCGGTTCGGCAGGGCGTATTGAATCGTTGTCGATGGGTTGAAGGGGTTGGGATAGTTCTGTTCCAGAACATATCTCTCAGGCAGATTTCCCTTCTGGTGCTCAACGACGCCCGTTGACGGCCATGGCAATCCATATTTAATTGCGAGATACTGTTCGATATTTCGTCTTGCAGAATCCGTAAGTGCTATGTTATAGACCAGGATCTCCGCGACATCACATTTCGCCAGGATAGTTCCGTTGGGAACCCCATCCGCTCCTCCAATTCCCCCACCTGAACCCGTGGCATCACCCAACGGAAAGGAAATTGTCTGGTCGAAACCATCGAGGGCCATGTGTGCATCGTTCCCATCCCATCGCAACGTTGTGTTAAATACAGACCCTGTGGTGACTATGCTGAGATTCCTCCACTGATCGTAGGCAGCGACATTGTGTGAAAACGCGTTGACATAACTATTAGTCGCGTTTCCCATTGCAATGCTGTCTGGGGTGTTCGGGTATCGCATGATCATGAACCACTGATGGGGATACCCCCCATTGGCGCCAAAGGTTATGACATTACCATCATTACCGGGAGTGCCCACATGGTTATTGAGGACTACAAAAAGACTAAATTGCGTCATCAGGGTTGAACCTGTAAACCCTAACTTGTCATTCACTCCATCAAACCGTACTACAGGTTTGCCGTTCAACTGGCCCGCCACCAGCGACGGTTGTCGTGATGCATTGGCCTGAATTGCGTCATTGCCGTTGCCGCTCAGGTCGTGCCACCTGCTCACCGTTGACCCGTTGAGTGTCAGGCCAGAATCGGCCCGGAGCCAGAGTTGCAGGTTTGCCGTTGGCACCTCGGACGGCTTGAAGAAGTGGTCAGCCACCCAGTCTGCAACCTTTCGCGCGCTCGCCGCGCCGACCTCTACTGACGTGCGGTAATGCATTCCACCATACACCCGAGCATTAATGACTTCTCGCACGATGCTGTCCGTGCTGGCGTATGTATGATTCGTCATCGAGGATCCGGGCACGGTAGCGCTCGTTAATGTGATGTCAAGCGCCGAAGTTCCAAAGTACCTTTCCAGGGCATATGCGAATCCTCCGGTCACATATCCGTGCGCAGCAGGATACTCCGGATGTCCGGGCGTCGTGGCAAGCGGCAGCCATGCGGTATCAGGGTCCGTGTTCGGGTTGCCGTCGGTGTCGGCAGCCCTGATTGCAGTCACTGGCCGCCAGCGATTGTAGTAGAATTTTGAGTCCCATGCGGAAATGACTGCATCACCGATCGTCACATACATCTGGGCGAAGAACCGTGCGATCTCTGCAACCGACATCGTGCGCGAAGCGACGATCAAACGAAGATTCCGGCCGAGTTGTATGAGGGGATTGTCCACGTAGAATAGGCCGGTCGCCGTTTGCTCAGCGGTCCGTAGAGAATTGTCGTGCACGCCATAGCGCTTGGTCTCATTAAAGTCGCGGGTGTAGATCTCACTCGTGAGGGCGGGCGGCTCAGGAGCACGGAACTGCGAGTCGGAGAGCATGGCGAACGGCTTGAGATGGGCGATCCAGGGTGTTTGCGGGGTGGCAGGAGGAGCCGGAGCACCGGGCGTCAACTGATAGACTCCCGGGCCAGAACCAAACACGTAGGGGATTACGGCATTCCTGCCATCATCAGCGCGCAACGCCAGGAAACTCTCCGCAACCTCGATCCCGATCGCTATACCTCTTGTTTTCGCATCGTTGTCTGGCACATTCACCAGGGATTGGGCATAGACTGAGTCCAGATAGTGCCCCTGGTTGGGATAAAACCGCACCAACACAGTGTAGGCTGCAGCAGCGATCGCCGCATCCTCGGAGGCCCACGGTGCGGCGTTGGACGGGCGTACGGCAAAAGGCGTGTACCGCCCGTCGATGGCATTGACTGCATCGTACATGGCAATGTGAACATAAACCATATCTACAATGTTGGCTCCCGCTGGCCTGCCAGTGTTGAGCAGCACAACGTTCGCGATGGCGTTCCAGTCGCTCACCGGGTCCGCGCTGGACTGACCGACGGACAACAGAAATGCCCCCATCAAAAGCAATATCATGCGCCTCATACCTACCTCCACAGAAAAAGTGACGGAATGTGAATTGGATTTCTAACTGATTTGCGTGCTCACAAGTTACTCGGATGGCGGGCTCTGTACAATCGCATGAAAGTAGTAATGTTGATCCAAACAGCTGTGGACCTTACTACCTTTGTGTGAGGAAAGGTGAAGTCCGTGGTGATGAGTGCGGATTCGATGAAGAACAATTCGAATAACCCACACAAATGCGGCAGTGCGTCATTTGGGAAAAGCCTTCAGGACAGCTTCGGTTCGGGAGCGAACGTGGAGTTTCTCATAGGTGTTGCGGATGTGCGTACGGACTGTTTCGACGCTAATGAACAACATCTCGGCAATTTCTTTATACCGATACCCCTTGGCCAGATAAGCGAGGATTTCGTTTTCACGTTTCGAGAGATTCTCTCTTTCCTCGGATGACCTTCCCAATACCTGAAATGTCTGCACTACTCTTCGGGCTATCTGACTTGATATAGGCGAACCACCGTTGGACAAGTCAAGAATCGATTCCAGAAGCTTCGCAGGGGGCGTATTCTTGAGGATGTATCCGCGAGCGCCTGCCTTGAGTGATTCGAAGATCGACTCATCGTCGTCGTACACGGTAAGTACCATGATCGAAAGGTCCGGCCGCCGCTCTCTCAACTTCCGCGTGCACTCGATGCCAGACATGTGTGGCAGATTGATATCCATCAGCACGACGTCAGGGTTCTTCTTCAACAAATCCGAAAGTGCATCCTCCGCACACGCATATGCTGCAACGCACTGGAATCCTTCGGATCCGTTAATCAGAGCCGCCAAACCTGCACGGATGTCATTATCGTCTTCTACAATCGCTACTTTAACCATTGGGCCTCTGTTTCAATACTATGGGATTCGCCGGGCCGATGCAATACTACTAAAGTGGTATTCCTTACGGTACAGGTACAATGAAGCTTATCGTAGTCCCGCTCCCTGGCTGCGATTGAATGTCGAACGTGCCATTGATGCTCTCAATACGTTTTTTCATGTTGATGAGACCATTGCCGTAGCGCGATACGTCCTCCCTGGCGAAGCCCTTGCCGTTATCTTTGATCCTTAGCTCAAGTTGCTCGCCAGGAAACCGCAACTGTATCTGTACCGCCGTGGCACCCGAGTGTTTCACGACGTTGTGGATTGCCTCCTTCACGGTGAGAAAGATATTGCGACGAACCACGGATGACAGTGGATGACTTGGAAGCTCCTCTGGGAAGTCGAACCGGCAGTCAATTGGCGTTATTTCAAAATAGTCCGAAGCGTATTCCCGCAGGTACCCCGCAAGGTTGTCGAGCTTATCGTTCTTTGGGTTGATCGCCCAGACGATAGCGCCGATGCTGTCGACTACCTCTCTTGAAGTCTGCGAAATGTTCTGTAATTGTGTTGTCATTCCATCAGCATCACCTGCATTCTTCAATGCCAGCTCACTGATGATAGCGATCTTGGTTAGATTGGCGCCAACTTCGTCATGCATGTCTTGTGAGATGCGCGTGCGCTCACGCTCCAGCGCCCGCTCCTGTTCCAAAAGCTCGATTCGCCTTTTCAGTTTCCTCATCTCGACATATCGAATACCGCCCCCGATGGCGAGGAACATTGAGATGATAGCCAGGATGCGGAACCACCACCTCACCCAGAACGGCGGTACGATCGTTAGTAGAATTGACGTACCCTCTTCATTCCAAACACCGTCATTGTTCGATCCTTTCACCCTGAAGACGTATTCGCCGGGATCCAGGTGCGTGTATGTTGCCGTGTGTCCGGACCCCGAATAGACCCATTCCTTATCAAAACCCTCTAATCTATAGGCGTATTGATTCTTCTCGGGGTGAATGAAATTCAGCGCAGCGAATTCAAAGGAGACGACATCGTCATCATGCGAGAGGACAATTGCGTCCGTAGCCGTGATGTCTTTGGGAAGCTTAAACTCCTTATAGAGTTTCTTGAATGATGTAATAACAATCGGGGGAATGGATAGATTGTCGTGGATGCTGTCGGGGAAGAAGGCGTTCAAGCCGTTAACCCCTCCAAAAAACAATTCACCACGGCTTGACCGAAAGCAGCTTCCCCAGTTGAATTCGCCACCCTGCACCCCATCGCGCATATCATAGTTCTTGAACCTCCCCGAGTCAATCGTAAACCGAGACAGACCTTTGTTCGTGCTGATCCAGAGGTTGCCCTTGTTGTCTTCGAGGCAACCGTTAATGACTTCATCCGGAAGGCCATCTTGCACAGCGAACACTTTACATTCGCCTTTTTCTTCTGAGAACCGATTAAGGCCATGATCAGTCCCAATCCAAAGTATTCCCCTTTTGGCTTCACAAATGAAGATCACGAAGTTGCTGCTCAAGCTATGCGGATCGTGAGGGTCATGGTTGAAGAGAATCAGTTCATCCCTCTCCTGATCGAATCTGTACAAACCTCCATCGACCGTGCCGATCCAGAGAATTCCCGCCTGATCTTCCAATAGTGCGGTGACCCGTCGATTGTTTAACCCCACGGAGTCTGGAGGTTTATGGGCGAATTCGCGGAAGGATTTCCTGTGTCGGTCAAAAGCATAAAGCCCCTGCCCTGTTCCCACCCAAAGGGTGCCAGATCCACCAATTGTCAGCGAGAGAATGGAGTTCGCATATGGTTTCCCCGATCTTGTGCTCTCCGGTCTGAACGACCTGAAGCGTTGCTGTATCCTATCGAATCTATTCAGTCCTTGGTCAGTCCCAATCCACAATATCCCTGAATCATCTTCAACGATGGACAGAACTGCGTCGCTACTTATGCTGCCGGGGTCGTTTGGATGATGTCTGAAGATTCTAAACTCTCCATTGTCGCGATTAAATCTGTTTAGCCCTCCACCCAATGTCCCTATCCAAAGCATCCCGGACTTATCTTCGAGAATCGGGAGAATGAAACTACGGCTTAGACTGTTGGGATTGTCGGGGACATTCTTGATGTGTTGAAACCGTGAATTATGTTGATCAAACTTGTTCAACCCGACGCGGGTGCCAATCCAGATGGACCCCGATCTGTCCTGGTATATTGATGAGATAAGGCTATTACTTAGACTGCCCGCCTTGTTAGGGTTGCTCTTGAACGCCGTAAAAACCTGATTCTCTCTGTTGAATTTATCAAGCCCGTTGAGGGTCCCGACCCAGAGAGTGCCAGAATGATCTTCGCAAAGCGGGCCCGCAAAGTCACTACTCAGGCTGCCGGAGTTCGAAGGGTCATTTGTAAACGAGGTGAATCGTTCGTGCGTTCGGTCAAATTTGTGGATTCCGGCGTGTGAGGTCGTAATCCACAGATTACCGTAACTGTCTTCGAGAATCGATTTGACATCATTTGTCAACTTGTCGGCGTGTTCAGGATCGTTTCTAAAAACCTTGAATGTCCCCGTTTGCCTGTCGTATTTGTTGAGACCACTTTCAGTACCTATCCAGAGCGTGCCGTTTCGATCAACGTATGTTGATTTGATGTCGCTACTGCTCAAGCTCAGCTGGTTGTCACGCACATGTCGAAAGACTGTGAATTCCCCCGTTGTCCTGTCAAACATGTTCAACCCGTCCCAAGTGCCGACCCAGAGCATACCTGCTCGGTCCTCTGCCATACAGCGGACGAAGTTATTGCTCAGGGTCCTAAGATTGAGGGGATCATTTCTGAATGTCGTAAAGACTCCACTTATTTCGTCAAATTTATCAAGCCCTCCACCGTCAGTCGCGATCCATAGCACACCAGTGCTGTCTGGGTAAAGCGCATTCACATCATCACTTGAAATTGAAGTTGTATCCTGGTTGTTGTGCTTGAACACTGTGAAATCATGACCATCGTACCGGTGCAGCCCATCATTCGTACCAATCCAAATGAAGCCTTTCCCGTCCTGACACACCGCTTTGACATTACCCTCCGAGGTGCCCTGTTTCGCGGAAAATCGTTCAACTTCAAATTCCGATTCTTGTGCGTAAAGAGAAACAGAAAAGAGAGAAAACAGAGACAAAAGCAGGCATCCGACGGAGGAGGTGTTCATAAACGAAATGAAGAGGATAAGCCGCACCAACGTCAAGGAATGGAGATGTTGAATTTACCCAAAATCGTATGAATTGCAGCGATAGCTTTGGGCATACTCTCTTTGGAAAGAAAAGAATATACGGAAAGAACATCAAGTCACGAATGGTAATGCGTGAAATCTCGGGGCCTACGGGAAGAAAGAAGGCACAGAGAAGCAGACCCGGATGGCATTGGAGGTGAAATTGAGCAATTCGGTTACGAACTAGGCTCAGGGAGCCCTTTTTCGTGGCGTGCGAGGTACCTCAAGTTTGACCCGCTTGATTTCTCCCCTACGACCCGACTTTTTGATCTCAGAGCCAACGAACACGTTGAGCTGGGAAGGATCTGCCCCTCTCCTTTTACTGGACGACGACGATAGGAGCGAGACTTTTCACGAACTCATTGTGCCCTACCTCGAATTCGTTTGTTTCCTTCAGTACGGCCATGCCCTGATCGCATCCTAGGGGGCGCGTCGTGACAGATATTTTAGCAGGATCCCCCGGAGTTCATCGCACTCGCTGATCGTGCACAGAAAAGAGGGCACCCTACCCCTACCCCGCGGTCTGGCAAACCGTGGGATTCTTCATTGAGCGCAACAGAAACGGCTCATTTGAGGAGGGAGCACACTGAGACGCACACTCAGCATGCAGGCGGCCAACGATGCACTGTTGGCTCACCTTGTGCCCTCGGGCAGATTCGAATCCCGGTCCGCCCAAAGTTAGCGAGACGAGGTCGAAGCTAACTTTGTTGGCGGACCGAGGATCCCGCTCTCGTTGTAGTTTGTGAAAAGGGAGCGGGACTGCCGACCAGTGCCCTCGGGCAGATTCGAACTGCCGACCTGCGGTTTAGGAAACCGTCGCTCTATCCATTACTGAGCTACGAGGGCGAGACAATTAACAACAACCAAAAGATGATGACAAATTATCAATCGGCTAGAGCAAAGATACGAAATTCCCATTGACAATTCAATAAAGAGAGCCCGGTGAAATCACCGGGCTCTGGAAGGACAAGATGAAATCACCGCTCAGCGGGAAGCACCGATGGGAGAAAGCACCTCACTCTCAAGTATTCTGCTGAACTTCGACGCGCCGGTCATGTTCAGGTGGTCGTTGTCCTGGAAATCCGAAATGACAAATCGCTTGTCCGTGGAAAAGTCGAAATACGTGCATCCCTCGCTCGCACAAAGACTATCAATGAGCCGTCGGCTCAACGCAATCGCTGCCGGGTCTGTAAACTTTGAGTAGGTCGAGTAAACAGGCGGCGTGACGATCACCGTCACGATCCCCTTCGACCGGAGCTCGGCAAGGAACGCCTCCAGATCCCGGAAGTTCCCATCAATGCGCGACCGCTTGTTCAGGATATCGTGGATCTTCACCCGTTCATGACCCAAGCTATCGGTGATGACTCCGTGCCCGGTCGTGTCCGTCCGGTTCCATCCATTCGGCTGCATGGTCATTGCTTCATTCACCGCGAAACCATGCGCGGCAAAGCGAAGAACCGTTTTCGGCGTGTATAACGCAATGAAACTCACCACCCGCGAATCGTACCACTTGATGTCGTCCGCCTTGATACCCCAGAAATGATAGTAGTAATAATCCCGCCACGCCTCCCCAGTGTCCTCAAGATTGTATCCAAACGAAAAATACGAAAGGGCCACGATCACGCACTTGAGCCGCGGCATCCTGTCCATGTACTTGCGGGCCAGCCTGATGTCGTAGAAGAGCGGTTGCCCGATCACGCCCAGGTTGAAACCGCGCTCCGTGAAGAAAGACGGATTGATGCCATCATAAGTCTGAGACGAACCCAGGGCGAGCACTTCAATACTGTCAAGCTGGCGCTCCAGGTATACCCTTTTCGTATTGTAGCTGTTGGGAATTGCCCGCAACCGGGCCTCCGTGTACATAAGAGCCAGGGCAACGGGGAGCGCGAACAGGAATCCGCGAACGAAGAATCGTTTCATGCCTTTGTGAGCCACGGGTTAACCGATCAAAATTGGAAGTAGATGAATTGACGGTTTTCAAACTCGCCAAACAAGAGAATCACCGCGATCATACCGTAGTACAGTCCCCACCGCACAAGAAGTGGCCTGCCGAGAACCATGCCCTGAAGACGCCCGGTCGCATGCACGTACTGAACCGCCTCCATAACCAGCACGGCGACTGCGGCCACAATCCAGTCTGACTTCGGCAGCAGTTGAACAACCGAGGCGAACCCTTCGGACAAGCCGCTGAAGAGATGGCCGATAATATAGAACGCGTCTTCAACAGAATTCGCCCGGAAGAAGATCCACGCAAAGCAGGCCAGGAGACATGTGAGCGCACATTGAATGGCGTTGTTAAGGCCAGGCAGTTTGTCGAGACCAATCCACCGCTCCACCGTTTCCCGCGGCCGCTGCAATAAAATCGCACTGACCAGATACACCCCGTGCAGAGCACCCCAGATCACATACGTCCAGTTTGCCCCGTGCCAGAGTCCACTCACGAGGAACACGAAAAAGAGATTGAAATACCATCGAGGAATCGAGACCCGGTTTCCACCAATCGAGAAATACAGATAATCGCGGAACCAGCTCGAGAGGGATATATGCCAGCGCTTCCAGAATTCCGAAATGGACTTCGAAGAATACGGCCTGTTGAAGTTCGTCATGAGCTTGAAGCCCATGACGCGCGCAGCGCCGATGGCCATGTCCGAGTAACCGGAGAAATCGCAATAAATCTGAAACGAAAACGTCAGCGTAGCAACAAGAAACCCGGGCCCTTGATACGCGTGAGGATTATTGTAGACGGCATCCGTCACAATCGCAAGCCGGTCGGCAATCACCATCTTCTTGAATAAACCCCAGAGCATGAGCTTGAGGCCGCTCGTGACGCGGTCGTAGTCAAAAAAGTGTTCCTCGTAGAACTGGTGGATCAGGTTCTGCGGGCGTTCGATGGGACCCGCCACAAGCTGGGGATAGAACATGACGTAGAGTGCATAGATGCCGAAATTGTACTCCGCCTTCTGCTTGCCGCGGTACACCTCGATGGTGTAACTCATCGCCTGGAATGTATGGAACGAAAGTCCAATCGGAAGCAAAATGGCCAGATGTGGAATGGGGTTCATCCAGCCTGCCCCGTGCATGAGCGCAGTCAGGTTGTCGTTGAGAAAATTGTAATACTTGAAGATGGCAAGAACGCCGATGTTCGCCACCAGACTCATCACCAGGAGCAGCCATCGCCACCTTCCTTTGGTTTGTTCCAACCAGATACCCGCAAAGTAGTCGATAACTATGGTGAAGGCCAGGATCAGGATGTAGATGGGGACGAATGCCATGTAGAAATAGCAGGAGCTTGCCAGCAGGAGGAACCAGCGGTAGCGGTGCGGCAATACGAAATAGGCCGTTGTAACTACGGTAAAGAAAATGAAGAAATGAAACGAGTTGAATAACATTGACCTGCCTCGTTCCCTTCAGCTTTGCCACCACGTGTCGAAACCAGTGGAACAACGTGCGAGTTCTCAGAGATCCTACGAACCGCCCCTCGTGTTTATGAAGCGCTACACCTTCGATGGATCTTTTCTGGAAGTCCGTAATCTGCAGGGCCGGCGAGGATTCCCCACCGGCCCTGGTTTCACAATTCCTTCTTGCAGTCCTTCGCTTACTTCAGGAGAACCATACGCCGCGTGATGGTCATGCCGCCCGCCTGCACACGGAAGAGATACACGCCGCTGGGAACATTTTCCGCATTCCACTGAACCTCATGCGTGCCACCGTGCACGATTTCGTGAACCAAGGTTGCTACTTCGTCTCCAAGGACGCTGTACACTTTCAAGGTCAGGTAACCTGTTTGAGGAACAGCAAAACGAATCGTGGTTGTCGGGTTGAACGGGTTCGGGTAGTTCTGTTCGAGAGCAAGACTCCTGGGAAGTGCCACCTCCTCCACAGGCCGGATCCCGGTAGGCCCGCCGCCATCTGTCGTATGCATGACTACGCCTGAAGTGCCCACTACCCACCCCGTATTGGCATCAGTGAACCATACTTCATGCAGCCTGTTGACCACTCCGCTGACCTGCCCACGCCAGGTTGCGCCGCCGTTCGTGGTCTTCAGGATTATGCCGCTGCCTCCTACTGCCGACCCCGTGTTCTGATCAACGAAATTGACAGAGAAAAGGGTTTCTGAAATATTCGATGTTTGCGGATGCCACGTCTGTCCACCGTCAGTCGTGTGCAGGATGACACCGCTACCCCCTGAAGCATATCCACTCTGTTTCGTTGGGAAGGAAAGACCATACAGATCCTCGGTTGTCCCGCTTGCGATCCGTGTCCAATGTGCTCCCCCGTCGGTGGTTCTCAGGATCGTCCCCTGGATGCCCACAATGACCCCGTTGTTCGCATCGGTAAAGAAAGGTTGATAAAGAGAAGCTGTATCCGGAGGAGTCTGCTGGGTCCACGTCGAACCCCCGTCCGTAGTCCGGAGAATTGTTCCATGCCTCCCCACAACCGTCCCGGTGTTGGGCCCGACAAACCAGGGACCAGTCAGATCTTGCGTTGTCCTGCTGTTCTGCTGGTCCCAGTTCAATCCACCGTCCGTCGTACGGAAAATCACGCCCCCACCGCCGCACGCCACAGCAATGTTGGCATCGATAAGAGACAAACCAAATAACGATTTCAAGGTGCTCGTTTGGACGACCGTCCACGTGCCTCCGCCATTCTCTGTGCGGAGAACAAACCCGGCATCGCCGACAGCCATGCCAAAGTTTGCATCAAGGAACCGTACTTCCCATAGATAGTTTACTGTCCCGGTTGGCTGCACTACCCAGCCTTGTGCCAGCAGCGTATTCCCGTTCATCACAATCAGCGCCAGAACACAAGCGAGAGTCAGGACCAATCCTTTCATGGTATGCCCCATCAAGATAAGGTGATATGTCGGTGTTTCTTTCCCAATTCAAGCAGGCTGCGCCTGGATTTGGCTTCATTTCTCCCCTCCACAGTAGTCGCCGTGCATCGGGACTTCACAGTAAAGAAACCAAGTTGAGATATGGGTTACCGTGACCGCAATCACATCACATTCAGCTTCACACCTCTCATATTGGCTGCTGGTTCCGTAGACCACCCGATACCCGATACAAACGGTGTTCGGCGATGTACACTAGGACCTCTGAAGGCACAAGATACCGTATGGAACGCCCTTTTTCAACCCGGTCTCGTATTTCCCGCGAGGAAATGCCGATTTCAGGTACTTCGCACACAGTCATTGCCTTCAAATCCCCCTGAATGTCATCGTCAGGCTGAAAACCAGGTCGGGTCATGACCACAACATGGGCAATACGTTTAATCATCTCCGGGTCTTTCCAGGTTCTGAAGTCCCGCACATTGTCCATCCCTATCAGCAGATAGAGTCCATCGGACGGATATTCCATCCGGAGCGATTTCAAAGTATCCACGGAAAATGAGACACCCCCTCTCTGGATCTCAGTATCTGAGAGGCTGAACGAAGGGTTGTCGGCAATGGCACGCCGCACCATTTCCAATCTCCCTTCCGCCGCTG
The DNA here is from genome assembly GCA_963809695.1 of uncultured Bacteroidota bacterium. Taxonomy (GTDB): domain Bacteria; phylum Bacteroidota; class Ignavibacteria; order UBA10030; family UBA6906; genus JAGDMJ01. Next base: position 68,783 of record CAWEKI010000004.1, on the reverse strand, counting down.
TGATGTCAGGCCGTTGTTGCTTGTGAGGAGGAATGACCGCCGGGATGAAGATGACTCTCTCCAGCCCAAGCTGTTCCCGCACATGCTCTGCAACGATCAGATGCCCTGCATGGGGAGGGTCGAAGGTGCCGCCAAAGATTCCAAGCTTCATAGCAACGGCACTCCCGTCGAGGTTATGGAAACAAGACGCCAGGCGCGCGGTACCGTATCGCCCCTCTGATCACCGACCAGAGATAGACAAGCGGTGCGAGGAGGAAACAGAGCGTTTCCTCCACCCTGTAGATCTGGAAAGCGCGCGAACCCTGATACTTGAAGCGAAAGAGAAGGCCGCACGCGGCCGCAGCAAGTAACGCGGAGAATGCTTCAAACAACCTCCCGCCTGCCAGCGCGACCAGACACCACACGATTGCCGTGCCATACGCGAGCGAGATGATATGTTGGAGTCGCCGGACAGGCAGCCCAAACAGATTCTTCACTTCGATGATCTGACGAAATCGAAAAGGATGGCTTCTGTACAGTAAGGCATCGAACACATGCAACCGCATTTGCGTGAACAGGTCGCCGGCATTGGTGAATTGTCTCTCACGACGCACGAGGATGTTGGAAGCAAGTGCCACCCGCCCCCCGGCATCGAGCAGCCGCATGCCGAAATCCGCGTCTCCCCGGAAATGAAGATGCCGTTCCGGATCGTCGAACAACGGATTGAAACCGCAAAGTCGCTCAAAGACGCTCTTCTTCACAAAAAGATTCAACGGAGGGAACGACGGGATCCTTCCCCCCTCAAACCGCCGGAATGCTCTGCCGGTGTCCCTATCAATGAGGAACCCTTCCACAAGATCCAGCTCCGGGTGTGCCTCGATATGCTCCGCCGCATGCCGCAACCAGTCCCGTGCGGGGAATACCTCGTCCCCGGTAAACACAAGCCACTCCCCCTTTGCCATGCGTGCCCCTTCGTTCCGTGCATGACACGCACCTCCGGTGCCGAGATCCAGGACCGTGAGTGCATAGCGGTAGTTAATGCCTTGAAGTCTGTCCCTCGTGCTATTCGTCGATCCGGTGTCGACCACGATCACCTCGTATGATACGCGGTCACCTTCCTGTTCTTCCAGAGCCTCGAGACACTCCAGCAGCGTCTCGATTCGATTATATGTCGGAATGATGACTGAAAACACTTGTTACCTGTCAAAATGCCGAATCGAAGTGCTCCGCCTTGGGAGCCCTGTATAGATGGCGAGGGTCTTCGGAATGATTGCGCTCCACTGGAATGGTGCGGACCATTCACGCGCTCCTTTGGACAAACGTGCCCGCAGCGCTGCATCGTCAACCAGAGAAAGCAAGCGCCCCGCAACATCTTCGACCGGTGCTCCTGCCCGCACAAGGAGCACGTTCTCACTATCCCGGAGTCCGATTTCCGTTGTCCCGGCATGCCCTGCAGTGGTGAGCACGGCCAGACCATGCGACATTCCGGTCATGAAGCTTAACCGGCGCAGCGTCACCCCGTCCTGAAACGGGAAGAAGCCGATGTCCACACATGCAAGATGCTCAGAAACCCGCCCGTTGTCAAGATATCCGGTCCACAGCAGTGCCTCCTGGATATTCAAACCAGCCGCCTCTGACTGGAGCCTTGCGTGATAAGGGTTGCTCATCGGCTCAAATCGCGACAGCATCATCAGCTTCGTCCCCGGCATCCGGCGGTGCACCGCTGCGAAGCTCTCAAGCAACGTTTCTATTCCCTTATTGGCATGGAGAAGTCCGAAGTAGACGATCACCACATCACGATCGGCAATTCCATATGACCGCCGCAATTCCGCCCGACGCTCATCATTTACCGGCACCGGGGGAATTGTCGATGCCATCGTGAGAACATGCAGCCGCGATCTGAGCCAGGGCATCCACTTTTCGACTTGGGTTCGTTCTGAGTCTGCCGTAAGCACAACAGCCGAGACGGGGGCGGTCAAGGCGACGGTGGTGAGTTTGCGCAAGAGATGGGTGATGCGGAACTCATGCAGCGTGACAACGATGGGGATTCCGGGCATCTCGATCTTCGCCATGATAGAGAGAAGCGCGAGGACTGGCCTGTATCCATAGAATCGCGCTGGATACTGAATATGAATCACATCGTACGATTGTGTGCGCATCCAACGGAGCGCCTTCCACCAGTTGCCGAACGTCCACTTCTTGAGAGCGTATTGGACTGAGCTCACGTCATGGCGATTCGCCGCCTCTGTGGTCACAACGTCTACTGCAACCCCGGCGAGTCTGAGCTCCTGTACCAGGCGTTCCGTGTAATCTCCGACGCCGCATGGCTGTGGTGGATACGAACCTGTGACCATTGCAACGCGCATGCTAGATCTCCTGCATAAGGATGCGCAGCACCTTCCAGTACCCTCGCGCGCTCGAACCGGCTTCTTTTCTCCTGGAAGGACTGATCACGACGATAGACAGCCAGAGAAGAAGCCGCAGCATGGAGCGCAACCCCAAAATGGCCTTGAGGCCGATGGCCTGGTTCGTGCTATAATGTTTCTTGAAGAAGCGCAGCATGCTTCGGTGGTAATACACCAGCCTTCGTTCGTCAAAGTGGGCGAAGGCATCCCCGCCGTAGTGCACAACTTTCCCCACCGGCGAATAATGAACCTCTCCTCCCGCCTGTCGAAATCTATAGCACCAATCTGCCTCTTCGAAGTACATGAAGAAGCCCTCGTCAAGCCCTCCAACCTTCTCGATCGCTTCCCTGCGCACCATCAACGCAGACCCCTGCAAATAGTCAACGAGCCGCGGCTTCCAGGGATCCTCGTACATTTCCTTGTGTGAACCGAAGAACCGGCTCTTCGAAAAGAGACGGTCAAGGAAGAGTGTTTCCGCCAGAATGTTCCAACGGGAAGGAAATCGGACTCCGGAGCGTTGTACGGAATGATCGGGATTGAGTATCATCGGACCCGCAACCCATGCGTCAGGACTGGTATCCAGGAAATGTACCAATACTTCAATTGTCCCGGTCTCCACTGAGGTATCAGGATTCAAGAGCATGACGTATCTGCTCTCCGTGGCGACAATCGCCTGGTTGTTCGCGGCGGCAAATCCAACGTTCTGCGTGTTGCTGATCACCCTGACGCCGGGGTACCCCCTCAGGATCTTGTCGACGGTGCCATCACCCGAAGCGTTATCGATCACAACAATCTGGGCGTTTGCGCCTCTTCCCACTCCGGCAAGAGAGTCCAGGCACCGCTCGATATCCGAAGCGTTATTCCATGTCACTATGATGATCGAGACGTCAATCATAGAAAGCCAGGCCAACGATCCGTGCGTACACGGAGGAAATGGTATTGACAACCGAAGCGAGCTTACCCTCACCTTGCATCACCTTGCAGCTCATCCACTGCATGATTTCCCGGTCTCCCGCCTTCCGCTCTTGCTGCAGCTCTTTTCTCTTCCTTGCGATCCAACGCGGGTGCGTGAGGAGCCAGGCATACGCCCGTACCAATCCCGCGAAAGACTTACCTTGTCCAAACAGGGCCATCGAGAATTTTGCCATTGCATCGCCGAGGAAGAAAGGAAGCAGCAGAACGAGCGTACGGCCTTCGTATAAAAGAAGAGCATTCAGGATCCTGTTCCGCTCCTGGTAAAAGGTGACAAAAGAGGATGATTGCCGCCGTGTTGTGGCGCTCCCGACATGCCGGACCAGCGACTGCTGAGCCATGCGGATTGCAAGCCCGCGCAGTCGCATCCTCCATGAAAGGAACACATCTTCATGGTAGAGGAAATATTCAGGGAGAAATGGCAAGCCGACCGTGCGCTTTGAGAAGGCCAGGGATGCTCCTCCGGCGTAAAAGACCTTCGAAAGGTCGTGGAACGCGCGCATGATGTTGTAGCCGAGGTAATTGATGGTCCCATTCATCTCGTAGAAAGCCTCCGGGACACCCTCGGTAACGACTCTGGATGTCACGACGCCGACGCCGGCCTGGCACGCAGCCTCCAGCAACCCGGTCAGCCAGTTATAGTCAACAACAGTGTCGTTGTTCAGTAGGACGATTCTGTCGCCGGCCGCCAGGTCGACTCCCTGGTTATTCGCCTCGGCAAAACCCCGGTTGACTTCATTCAGAACCAGCCGGACCTGCGGGAACAGCCGGCGAACCATTTCCCGGCTGCCATCTGTCGATGCGTTGTCGACGACAAGGACGTCAATAGTGCGGTACGGCTGAGCGAACACGCTTTCAAGGCATGCCTGGAGCAGTGCGGCCCCGTTGAAGTTCACGATCACCACGCTCACAGGTTCCCTCATGGATGGTGAGGGCGGCGGCACGCTTGGCGCGGGGGCGGCGGTCATCATGTAGTCTTGCTCAGAATCAAAACCACTTCTCCTTTGCCTTTCAGGAGAAGTTCCAACTCCACAGGCAGGCTGAACCGCTCCCGGAGTTTCAACACAAGCTCCACCATTTCCATTTCGCTCCAGACATGATAGTGGATGCTGTAGCTCGTATCCAGCAGGTGGCGGACCCTTGCTTCCGCTTCCTGTTGATTGTTCACATGCTCAACGTGCCGGACCCACTCCTGGAAATGCACCAGGCGCGACCATGCCGGTCCTTCGGTGTGATCCCTGACCAGGTGCTCAAATGGCGTTACCGAACGCTCATTGTCAAATGTATATCGCTTGTCCGGGACGCACATGAAAAGAATCCCATCTTTCCTTAAGACGCGCACCAGGTTCATCAAGGCGTCAATGGGATCCTCACAGTGTTCGATGAAGTGATTGGCAATCACGAAGTCCTGTGAACCGTCGCCCACGGTGGTCAGTTTCTCGCCGTTGTCAATGATGTCGGCCTCGACGAGATTGTATGACGCGAGTTCGGGGTACTGTCTTCGCAATTCCGCAACCGGCATTCGGTCCACGTAGCGCACTGTAACGGCCGGTGGCACTTTGAGAGGATTGTGCAGTGCGCCAATCTCCAGGCCGGTTCCCTTGAGGTAGTGAGCGGCAACCGCGTCGCGGTCCAACCGGGAGAAAAGATGCAGCAAACGTCGTACATCGAGGACAAGATTGTGGATCGAGTGGCGGAAGTTCGCCATGGTCTTTTTCCTATTGTGGGACTCAGCAGTTCAGCCGCGGACAGGAACCCAGAACCGCACCCCGGTCGCCAGGCTCTTCCACGAAAAAGTCATCATCATCCGTGTATGCTCCGAGCGCCGGACAAACCATCGAACCGTCCATGCGATGGATCTGATCAAGAAGCCCGCCGCCAGCATCAGCTTGTACGCGACGACCCCCCGGCGTCCGTAGCGCTTCTGGTAAAAAAGCATCACGTTATCGTACAGCTCATGGAAATACGAGAAATCTCTGTTTACCGCTTCGACGGTCTTTCCACCGTGGTGCGTCACTACCGCATCGTGTACATAGTAGATTTCCCAGCCGTGCCCCTTGAGGCGATAGCACCAATCCATGTCGTTGTAGTAGATCGAAAAGCGCTCGTCGAATGCGCCCGCTGTTGCAATGACTTCGCGCCGGAGGAGAAAGGCCGCAGCCATCACATGATCTACTTCCTGGGTTCTGTCGTACGAGAAATACATCATCTCCCCTCGTCCGAACAGCCGAGAATGGGGAAATACTCTGTCCAGCAAGAACATATCACAAAAGTGTGTCCAAAGGCTCGGAAACCCTTTGACCGAACGCTGTTGCCGGCCATCCGGGTAGACGAGGCGGGGTCCACACCCTCCTGCCGCGGGATGGTCATCGAGAAACGCAGAGAGCCTTCCGAGGGCTCCCGGATGAAGAGCAGCATCCGAGTTGAGAAGAAAGAGATAGCGTCCCGTCGCCATCTGCATGCCGACATTGTTCGGACGTGCAAAGCCTTCGTTCCACTTGTTCATGACAAGACGGACGCCGGGAAACTGTCTCCGTACCATGTCCGTGCTTCCGTCAGACGATCCGTTGTCAATGACGATCACCTCGTTCCGCAACTGCGAACCTTCAGCATACACGGACGCGAGGCACTCATGCAGGAGTTCTCGCGTGTTGAGGTTCACAACGATGATCGATATATCGGTCATAAGATGTACCTGAGCCCGACAGAGCGTGTTTTCTGGACCTGCCAGGGAGAGTCCTTCAAATAGAAGGCAGTAAGATTTCGCTTTTGCGTCCGGTCGGGAAACATGGGAAGCAGGTTCCCGATGGCTCCGCGTTTATGGTAGCAGAGGGCCTCGGGAACATACATGCATCGGAATCCCATCAGCTGTGCACGGAAGGCCAGGTCCTGATCCTCATAGTACGCTACAACGGCTTCATCGAACAGGCCGGCTTTCTCGAAAACGATGCGCCGATACAATCCGGCACCCGCACAAGCACCAAACACGTACTCTCTTCGGTTGTAGCGGCCGTCATCGGGGTGATCCTGCAGCACGTCGAGTAATGTAACAAGCCAGTCCGGATCCAGCTGGGTGTTGTTGTTAAGGAGTGCCACGTACACAGAGCTCGACGCACGAATTCCCCTGTTAACCGCTGGCGCGAAGCCCATATTGACCGAAAGCGCAAGGACTGTGACCCACGAATAGTCAGCCGCGACAAGTTTCAGCGAATTATCGGTTGAGCCGTTGTCCACCAGAATTGTCTGCCTCGGCAAGAGCGATTGTTCCCGGACTGAATCCAGACATTCGCGCAAATGCTGTTCTCCGTTCCAGTTCGGAATAATCAAACACACATCCACCGTTTGAGACGTCGGGCTCATGGCAAGGGCGCCTCGTCCCGCCGCAAAACAAACGCCCTGTAGAATAGGCGGAGCACATTCCAGTGCGTCCGCCTATTGACCGCCGCGCGCCTGCGCGTCTCGGCGTTCCCCCACCCCCAGAAGATGCTGTGCCTGACGAACATGAGAAGTGCGTTGGTGCCAAGGATCATGGCCGCCACCGCCGCTTCCGCCTTAGGTTTCCTGTGTGAGAAGTAGGTGACCATACTGACAAAATACCGAGCCAGGATCCAGCTGCCATCTTCCATCACAAAGCTGCGCCCGCCGACATGCGTGACTTCGAGAGACGGGAGCATGAGGAGCTTCAGGCCCTTTTCGCGTGCGCGGGAACACCAGTCGACATCCTCAAAAAAAAGACGATAAGCTTCATCGAACGGCCCCACGGTGTTGAAGACCCTTCGCGTCGTCAACAGAAAAGCACCGGGGATTTGCTCCACCTCCACGACCTCGCCTGCGCCCTGTGGTGCTTCGAGGTAATGGCTGGCAAGATATGGCCTCCGGGCGGTCCACCGCTGCAACAAGGTGGCGAAGAGGAAGACTTGCATCAAAGACGGAAGCCTGCGGACATACCCTTTCTGGGCGGATCCGTCCACGTTTTTGAGCAAGGGCATGACCCCACCGGTATCAGGATGCTCATCGAGGTACGAGATGAGTCTATCCACGACCCCTTTCCGGAGGACGATGTCGGGGTTCAGTATGAGGATGTACTCCCCTCGGGCATGCTTCAGGCCGTCGTTGACCCCTCCCGAGAAACCACGATTCTTCTCATTGGCCACGAGGAGGTCACCCGGAAAGCGGTCGCGCACCATCTGCGCGCTGCCATCTGCCGACGCGTTATCCACCACAATGACCTGTGTGCCCGCTCGTGACAGCGCCTCGTGAACAGACGTCAGGCATGAGGTCAGGCAATCACGGGTATTCCAGTTGACGACAATGACGGAGAGCCTCGGTGTGCCATTCATGCCGTTTTCCCTTTGATGGAGCGGAGCAGCTGCCAGTCATAGGAATCGAAAACGCGAAGGAACGCCAGGGTCGCTGCGAAGACGCCCGTATAGAGCAGCAAGATCGCTGCGAGCATCACCGCCTGCAGCGACCGTGATCCCTCAAAGGCCGGGAGGATCAGGGCAAGTATCAACGCCGCGGCGCTGGCAAGAATGCCCGTCAAGAGCGGACGTCCGAAAAGTCGAAAGACCTCTACCGACGACACACGGATGAAGCCGTGGAACAGACGCAGGTAATAGAAGGCGCCGAGCATAAGGGAAAGCGATGTACCGAGGGCGACACCGATGGGTCCCAGTGTCAGCGAAAGTCCGATGATCGCTACAAGGTTGAAGACGGACGTAAAAATTCCATACCGCCTGTCATAGTCTGTCTTTCCCAGGCCGGCCGCCAGTGAGCTGGCGACCCCGGTCATGATGTTGAAAAAATAACCGAAGGCCAGCACACGGACAATGGCGACAGAGGCAAGATACTTGTCGTCCCAGAACCAGACGCGGATGATCTGCGGCGCGAACACCCCGATGAACAGGAACAGGAAGCTTGACACCACGGCGATATACTTCGACCCGCGCTTGTAGAGCGTCATGATCTTTTCGCGGTGCTGCAAGGCATCGAGCTCAGCCACAGCGGGCACGAGCGCCGACACTGAGAGAAAACCGACGGCCCGTCCGGCACTGTTCAGCCGTGCCCCGATGTCGTAGTAGGTCGCGGTGCTGGCCCCGAACAGCCTCAAACACAGAATGCGATCCGTCTGAAAGAGAATAATCTGGGCGAGCTTGCTTACCTGCAGGTTGGCTCCGTAGCCAACAAAGCGTCTCGCCATCTTCAGTCTGCAATACCGGATCCCGATCCTCAGGACAGGAACCAGGCGAAACGCAAACCAACTGAGACAGACCGCGTTCAGGAGGACAATGACCAGGTTGTTGAGTATTAACCCACGGACCCCATAGCCGTTGAGGAGCACGAACACTGTTCCCGCAATGCTGACGGTTTGGGTTCCAATGGAGACGTAGGCATTGATGTCCATGCGCTGGATGCCGATCAGCACGGATGTCAGGGGCGAAACCACATTGGCGATGATAAACACCACCATGCCGATCCGCAGCACGAACACCGCGTCTTCCATAATATTCGCCGGAACGCCCACGAGCCCGAGGATTGTGTCCCCCGCAAACCACGTCACCGCCATCAGCACCGCACCGACTGCAAGATACAGAGCCACTCCCGTGTTCACCACTTCCTGAAGGCTGGTCGTATCTCCTTTCGTGTAGTATTCCGAAATGAACTTCACAAAGGCCATACCGGTGCCAAGGTCAATCAGGCCCATGTAGGCCGTGAGCGCACCGAGGATGACCCAGATGTTGCCATAATAGGCGTCACCCAGGTTATGGACAATGAAAGGGAGCAGGAAGAGATTGGAGATGAACAAGAACCCGAAGCTCAGGGAGTTGCTCACCGTGTTTCGCACAATCCGCCCCGGCGTCGTGCTCATGGGAATATCGGTTAAGGCCTCTGGCATGTCAGGCTTTCAGATGTCCACCACGGCGAACAGTCGAAAGTAGAACCTTGGCGTGAGAAGGCCAAGGTGCGCGAGGCCGGCGCCAAGCACCCGTATCGGTTTCCAGGGCATGAGCGCCAGCGGATTAATTCCGTCCCCTCGCCTGATATGGACCCGGGGGAAATGTTTCTCCAGGAGTTTGCCCAGGCTTTCCGGGGTGAAGAAATTGCGGTGATCGAGGTCGCCGAAATGCTCGTACATCAATCCCATCCTCTGAAGGTCAGTAATCCCCTCGCTGTTCGGCGTGGTCAGGATCACGTTCTTTCTGGCAACGCGCCCGGCTTCGCGGAGCACTCGGTCAGGATCAGGCAAGTGTTCGACAACCTCAAAGAGGAGCACGCTGTCGAACGATTTGTCAGGGAAGGGGAGAACATCCCCTTCAACAGTATAGGCATCCACCCCCCGTTCGCGAGCAATACGGATGTATTCCGGATTGATATCGGCCCCTTTTACACGGTATCCCAATGAAGCCAGCCGCCGGCTGTAGTTGCCGACCGCACATCCGAGATCAAGGATTTCATTTCCGGCATATTTCCTCGCAAAAGAAATCAGCTGCCGTGCGACCTGGTCGACCGGCACGTGATCGTAGAATGTCTTGGTGTCGCGAAAGACGCTTGCCCGGATATCCTCGCCGATCATGGTGCTCCTCTAATGTTCTTCCGAAAAATCAGCCGTAGACCAATGAGCCTCCGCGTGGCCAAGACCAACCGGATCGCCAGTATCGGCCTGAGGATCCAGCCTGACAGCGGATGCACATGAACCGTGTAATATAGAAGAATATTGCCGTACATTTCAAGGCGCAGCTCCGGCGATGCTCGCCGTGTACTCTGGCTGCCGTGGTGAATCACTTCTCCTTCCGCCAGATAGACGATCTTCCACCCTCCCCGCCGGATGCGCATGCACAAGTCGACATCATTGTATAGGATCGAGAACCGTTCATCAAAAAGCCCAATAGCCGTAATCGTTGAGCGACGAAGCATCAGACACGTTGCCGCAGGTTGTTCCACCTCCTGGGTCCGGTAGAAGTCGAATCCTTCCATATTGTACTGGGGCGCCATCCCGTGCAGCGACAGGTAGGTCAGGATCCCGTCCATGAGTGTTGGAAAGTGGCGGCATGAACCCTGGACGGACCCATCCGGGTTCAGGAGCCGGCAGCTCACTGCGCCCGTGTCTTCGTGGGAGCGCAGGTACTCAACCATGAGGTTCATGCTGTCATCAACAAGAGCCGTGTCGCTCCCCAATAGGAGTATGAACTCTCCCCTGGAACAGGCAAATCCCAAGTTGTTTGCCCGGGCGTAACCCAGATTCGTTGCGTTCAACCGAAGAAGGACCCACGGAAACTCCCTGGCAACCATGGAGGGACTGTCGTCCGTCGAACCATTGTCCACCACAATCACTTCGAATGCAAATGGCGGACGATGGCGTTCAAGAGAGGCTAATAGGTCCCGCAGAAGATCGCGGGTATCCCAATTCGCAATAATGACAGAGAGCACGATTGAATCGGGATGTTCACCTGGTGCCGTCATCGCGCCTTGAGATACCGCTTGATTGCAGATACAATGCGTGGACTCGCCTTCCCGTCGCCATAAGGGTTGTGAGCGCGGCTCATTGTTCGATAGAGATCTTTGTTCTGCAGAAGCCGCCTCACCTCACGGACGATCTTTGCCCGGTCAGTCCCCACGAGCCGCACGGTCCCAGCCCTGACGGCTTCCGGACGCTCCGTATGGTTGCGTAAGACCAGAACCGGTTTGCCCAGCGAGGGGGCTTCCTCCTGCACGCCACCGGAATCCGTCAAGATGAGATACGACCGGTCCATAAGGAAAACAAATGGCCGGTATTCAAGAGGCGGAATCAAATGGACATTGCGGAGCCCGGCAAGGATATCCCGCACTGGCTTCTGGACATTAGGATTGAGATGGACGGGATAAATGATCTCCACATCCTTCTCGGTTTCTGCGATTTCCCGGATGCCGTGACAGATCGCCTGGAACCCCGGTCCAAAATTCTCCCGCCGGTGACCCGTCACAAGAATGATGCGCCGCGAGAAATCTAACGAGGGGAACATCTTCTCAAACCGCGGGTAGCTCGCCCGGATCGAGGAGCGGATGTGGTAGAGGGCATCGATCACCGTGTTCCCTGTGACGACCATGCGGGCGGGATGAACCCCTTCACGCACGAGATTGTTCTCGGCCTGCCGGGTTGGCGGGAAGTGCAAGTCCGCCATGTGTGTGGTGAGAACCCTGTTGATCTCTTCCGGATAGGGACTGTATTTGTTCCAGGTCCTGAGCCCCGCTTCCACATGTCCAACGGGAACATGGGCATAATAGGCAGCGAGCGTCGTTGCAAAGGTCGTGGTGGTATCTCCTTGCACGATGACCATATCCGGCCGTTCGGCGGCAAGCACCCCTTTCATTCCTGTCAGGACCCGCGCCGTAACATCCTCAAGGGACTGCCCTTTCCGCATGATGTTAAGGTCGTGGTGGACCCGCAAGGCAAAGATCCGGAGGACCTGATCGAGCATTTCCCGGTGCTGGGCGGTGATACAAACCCGCGGAATGAAGTCATCGGAACGCCGGTACAACTCCTTCACCACGGGAGCGAGCTTGATCGCTTCTGGCCTCGTGCCGAACACGACAAGAATCCTGAATTTGCTTTTCATTGAACGCGAATGCTGTATGAAAGGAAGGTCATGAAAGGGATTCGGACCCCGCTGTGGTGGCTGATGGAACCTTGTCGATCTTCCGGACCCGGACGAGACGGATTCTGCGCTGGCTTTTTTTCACGATCGTAAAGGCCAGCCTGTCGAACATGAACTCTTCGTTCAACTCGGGTATGCGTCCGGCGACTTTATTGAGAAAACCGCTCACCGTCTCGTATTCATCGGCCTCCGGGAGGTTCGCATGGAACCGCTCGTTAAAGTCCCTGATGGACGTGCGGGCATTCACAATGAAGGAGCCGTCGGCCACCTGTTCAATGTCTTTCAGCACTTCATCGTATTCGTCGTGGATCTCGCCGACAATCTCTTCAAGGATATCCTCCATGGTAATGATCCCCTCGGTTCCTCCGAACTCGTCGATCACGACGGCCATGTGGGAACGCTGTTGTTGCAGCTCGCGCATCAGCTGGCTGATCCTTTTCGTCTCAGGCACAAAGTAGGCAGGCCGGATGACATCGTGCAGCAGGATCAGGTTCCTGTACTCGATCATCCCGAGCAGGTCTTTCGTGTAGACGATTCCAAGGATATTGTCGATTGTTCCCTTGAACACAGGGAGCCGTGAGTATCCTTCTTCCAGGACGATCTTCACGATCGTTTCCGGCTTGGTGTCAACGTCAAGCGCGACGACATCGGGCCGGGGGATCATGACCTCTTTCGCGGTTGTGTCGGTAAACTCAAAAATGCTTTCGATCAGCTCATGCTCCGTCTTGTCGATCACTCCCGCCTTAGTCCCTTCTTCCAGCATGAGCTTGAATTCCTCCTCAGACATCCTGGACTCGGTAAAGGTGGTGTGATCTTTGAACACACCCAACACCAGATTGCTGGCAAAGACGAGAACTCGCGCGGGAAAGCGGAACAGGACGGCGAAGAAGCGCATTGCCGGAGATACCCTCAGCGCCACAACGGCGGAATAGCGCAGCGAGAGCGATTTCGGGACCAGTTCGCCGAAGACGACCACCAGGAAGCCAATCGAGAGCACGATCACGCCCAGCGAGATATAATCGCTGCCACGCTGTATCCATGGGACATTACTCTCCGAGAGGGCCGGGGATAAATGCTGGAAACCGATCATTCCGGCAAGCCCCGAGGCCAGGATAAGCGAAAAAACGACTCCAACATGAATCGTGGCCAGGAACTCTTCCGGATTCTCCTGAAAACCCAGCACTGCCGCGGCCTTGTGGTCACCACCATCGGCCAGTTCCCGCATTTTGCTCTTTCGGGTGGCAAGAACAGCCACCTCGCAAGCGGAAAAGAACCCGACAAGGGCCACCAGTAAGAGAATTCCAAGAATCTCAAACCAGACAGCATTCATTAAAAACCGCCAAAATCCGTCTGAAATAGGCACTTCTAGGTAAGTAATAAAAGCATTAATGAGCGCATTTCCAAATCAATGAAAAAGGCCGTCTTTCGGACGGCCTTTGCTCAACAGGGCAGCTGCATTCGGTAGAACAACTAACGGGATCTTCGGAGAAATGCAAGGCGGTCGGCCAGCTGGTCACTGGACATCAGGAGCTTATCTTTCCCATATATCGCATCTTCGGGGCGCAGAAAAACGAGCTCATAATCGGAGCTCATCACGATGGCTTCTTCCGGACAAGCCTCCTCACAAAAGCCGCAGAAGATGCATCGGAGCATATTGATCTCGAAAAGCTCAGGAAAACGTTCCTTGGAAAGCGGGGTCTCTCCTGCCTGCACCTCAATGGCAAGTGCGGGGCATACCCGGGCACACAGTCCGCAGGCAACGCATCGCTCGGTTCCTTCTTCGTGGACAAGCACGGGCCGCCCCCTGAACGAGGCAGGGGGATTCCAGTGTTCCTCGGGGTATTGCCGGGTGAATTTCGGCCGGAACATCTGCCGCATGGTCAGGACCATCCCCTTGATGATTTCAGGGATGTATGTTTTCTGCCAGAGCGTCAAGTCCTTTCGACGAACCTGCGCAACCGGCACTTCATGACTGTTCGACATTCGATCAAAACTCCTCAGAAAATTGAGCGCTATCCCCGTAAGAGCATCCAGGAGGCCGTCACCACGAGGTTCAGCAGTCCGAGTGGCAGCATAACTTTCCATCCCAGGTTCATCAGCTGGTCATATCGGAACCGCGGGATCGTCCACCGCACCCATATATAGAAGAAGAGCACACAAAGTACCTTCACAACAAACATCAGGATCTGGATCACGCTCATCCACTGTCCCGGAAGACCGAATGACTGGAGGTACGGAAACTGCCAGCCCCCAAGGAAGAGCGTGACAATGAGCGCGCTCGATGTGATCATGTTGGCATATTCGGCAAGAAAGAAGGTGCCGAACTTCATGCCGCTGTATTCCGTATGATACCCTCCCACAAGCTCCGGTTCCGCCTCAGGCAGATCGAACGGGAGACGGTTCGTCTCTGCGAACGAGGCCACCACAAATGTGATGAACCCGATGGGCGTGAGAAAAGCATTCCACGCAAACCCTGCCTGCGTCTCCACGATCCGGTCGAGCTGCAGGGTACCTGCAACCATGATGACGCCGACTACCGAAAGGCCCATGGAAAGTTCGTAACTTATCATCTGCGCCGATGAACGCAGTCCTCCCAGGAGCGAGTACTTGTTGTTGGACGACCAACCGCTCAGCGTAATGCCATACACTCCAAGGGATGTCAGCGCCAAGACATAGAGCACGCCGATGTTGACGTCAGCGATGATCAGTTTGATCTCCCGGCCAAACAGCGTGATCCGGTCTCCGAAGGGAACGACGGCAATGGTGGTCATCGCAACGACGATCGAAATGATCGGAGCGAGCGTATGGACGAATTTATTCGCCCTGGCAGGGACGATATCCTCTTTCAAAAAAAGCTTGAGCACATCTGCAGGTGCCTGCAGCAGCCCCCAGGGGCCCACCCTGTTGGGACCGATGCGGTTCTGGATGAACGCGCTCACCTTGCGCTCGGCATACACGAGGTTTGCCACTGTCGTCAGGACCACAAGCATGACGAGGACGATCTTGATAAGTGAGATAATGATAAATTCCATCTGACGGTTCCGTTCTGTTTCTATCGTGCGATGTGTGTCGCAGCTACGGGGGCCTGGACCTTTGGCGCGCCGAGGGTGACACCCTTGTCCCCAACCTTGCGGTAGCTCATCCCTTTGAAGGCATCAAGCGTTGATGCCATTTCAACAAAGACATCCTCCGCGCTCGTATAGCGGTACTTGACGCCCATAAGGGATGCGATCCCGGCGATGATCCGCCAGGTCGGACGCGCGTCCACTTTCACTCCTTTCGCCCAACGATCAAATGGCGAACCAAACTTATCCAGCCTGCTCATGGCGAGCCCGTCCGCCGAGCGATCTTGCTCCAGCGTTGCCACCGCCGGTCTGATCCTCTGGACCCGTCCCTGGAAGTTCACAAACGTGCCGTTCTTTTCCGCATAGGTCGAGGAGGGGAATACCACATCTGCCAGGCTCGTCGTTTCATTCTCCACCGACGAATGCACTACAAGGTATTCGATCCTCGCGAGGCTTCGTGCGACCACGGGGTCGGCAGCGACATTGTCCTCAATGACATACAGTGCTTTGATCTGCCCTTCCTTGATGCCCCGCAGAATTCCTTCGAAGCCAGCCGACGGGTTCCCAGGGTGGACGCCGACCTCCGCTGCGCCGCGGCTGTTGGGGGTCTTGTCTGCCCTGATCAGCAGATCATCTTCATCGCCCTCCACCTCATGGCGAAGGAAGTCGATGAATCTGGTGCCCAGGACCTCGCGGGAGAATTTTTGCAGGACGAAGTTGTCTTCATTAGTGGCATATGCTGACCCAAGGATTGCTATTTCCGATTTCTTGAACCCCTTGAACTCGGAGGCAACCAGGGAAATTGCCTCGTCCCACCCTACTTCCACGGGACCAATTTCCTTTTTCATCATGGGCCCATTGATCCTGGTCTCTGCGTGGACCTGCTGGAAAGTGTTCAACCGGCCATGGTCGCACATCCAGTACTCGTTGACGTCGGGATTGAACCGCGGAGTCTGGCGAAGGATCTCGTTATTGCGCACCCAGGTGTTCATGTTGCAGCCACGGGAACATCCGGGACAGACCGTGTCTGTCGAAGAGAGTTCCCACACACGTGCCTTGAACCGGAATTCTTTGCTGGTCAGCGCACCCACGGGACAAATATCGATCGTATTCATGGAGTACGGGTTGTCGAGCTGCTCCCCCGGGAACGTCGTGAGCTCGACGTGATCCCCCCTCTGCGTAAAGGTCAGCTGCGGCTTCCTGGCAATTTCGTCACAGAACCGGACGCACCGGGAGCACATGATGCACCGTTCGCTGTCAAGCACGATATGCGGACCGAGCTCAATTCTCTTCGGCTTGTGAACCTTGTCCTCGTCAAACCGGCTGTAACCAACGCTGTGTTGGTACGCATAGTTCTGAAGCTTGCAATCCCCGGCCTCGTCGCAGATGGGACAGTCCAGCGGATGATTGATCAGGATGAATTCCATCACCGCTTGGCGGGCGCTGACAACCTTCGGGCTCTGGGTATGCACGACCATGCCTTCTGCAACCAGCGTGGCGCAGGCGATCACGAGCTTGGGGAGCTTCTCCACTTCAACGAGGCACATGCGGCAATTTCCAGAAACGGAGAGTTTCGGGTGCCAGCAGAAGTGCGGGATCTCAATCCCCTGTTCCCGTGCTGCCTCGATGATCGTGCGCCGGCCGTCAGCCTCAAACTGTTTTCCGTCTATCGTAATCCTTGCCATGGCTCCTTTTTCTTTGCTCCTTCGATGATTGCGCTACGCATCCGCAAGCTCCCGGGTGTAGTGCTCATGGAACTTCCGGAGCCTGACCACGAATTCCTCGATTTCCTCCAGGGGGGGGAGGAATGTTGTCCTGAAATGAAACGTCCCGGGCTTCTGCCCGAACCCCGAACCCGGCACCACACAAATGCCCGTCTCCTCCAGAAGAGCCAGACAATATTCCGTGTCCCGCTTCTCCTCGTATGCATGCCTTTCCTCGGGCGAAAGCATTGTGACATCCACGTTCCTGTCCGGTGGAAGCTCGAATCGGACGAAAGCATACATAGCGCCCTGCGGTATTTCCAGCTGCATTCCGGGGATTCGGTTCATTGCGTCCCCGAGGAGCGCTGCCTTGGTCTTGAGAGAACCAAGAACTGCATCCCGCTCGGCGGCATACGTCACATAACTCTCGTCCCCAGGTTCGGGCGGTGCCACCATTAAATAGGTTGCCAGTTGGCCATCAACATTTGCACAGAGGCTGATGGTCTGCTGTTTCACGAACTCGGCCAGAACATCTGGAGGCACATTTCTGATTTCGAGATATCCTCCTCGATGCCCGCATTCCCCCAGAAACCCTTTGGATACCGAGTGTAGACTGAACAGCGGAACGTCCGTTTCGCGCATCTCGTCCATGACCTTCGCAAACGAGATGAACATCAGTCCTTCGCCATAGATGTTTTCCTGGTATACCTCGTCGGCGATGATGGAGAGACGGCGGCTCCTGGCAAATTCAACGACCATCTGTATGTTCTCACGTGCAAGGACAGCACCGGTCGGGTTGCCGGGGTTGATCACCACGAGGCCTACCGGGTTGATCCCCTCCCTCCTGGCCTTCTCAACGCTGTCGGTGAGGATCTGGTTGCTGAGCTGCCAGTGGTTCTCTTCGTCCAGATAGTAGCCGATCTGCATTCCGCCATAGAGTGCAAGCGTCGCGCTGTAGAGTGGGTATTGCGGCACGGGAACCATGAACCCGTCGTTGGCGCCGCGCAACAGACCCAGCAGGACCGACTGTGCACCCTTGCTGGCACCATCGGTCAAGATGATGTGCTCCCGGTCTGCAGGAATGCCATCACGTTTCCGAATGAAATCGGCGACCGCCTGCCTGATGAATGAAATCCCGGCACTCTGCGTATAGGCACCGGTCCCATGCGGATGGAACTTGAGGATCTCTCTCGCCCTCCTGATCAGATCTTCGGGGTAACGGGAGCGGGTCTCAGGATGATTGAGAAGCTCGGGATATTCCACAAGGCTGAGAACCTGGCGCAGATAGGACAGCGGTTTCTGCTTCAGTGCCTGCGGGTTTCCGATGTTGCAGTAGATGACCTTCTGCCCCTGATCCTCCAACTGCTGCGCGCGGATCACGATCGGTCCCCGGACAGCATACTGGGCCGCCAACAAGTTCGGGTTAAGCGCTCGCCTGGTCAGCATATGCATTCATGCACGATAGGTACTGCTGGGGTTTTTCTGGCGCACGATCATGCGGGCCGCACCACGACGGTTGAAAAATTCCTCCGATGGAAGAGGTCGTTGGCAACCTTCTGTATGGCACCCGGTGTGACCGCATCAATCTTGCGAAGTATGCTGTCGAGAGGAATATGCGAGCCGTAGTAGAGCTCGCCGCTCCCAAGGCGCATCATGCGGCCTGACATGTTCTCCAGGCCCAGCATGAGATTGCCCTTGATCTGGGATTTTGTCCTTTCGAGTTCCCCCTTGGAGACGGGCTTCGATTTCAGCAAGGCAAGTTCCTTGTAGACAAGCTCGACAGCCCGTGCGATTTTTTTCGTGTCCGTCCCGATGTAGGCGCCGAAGACCCCCGTGTCGCTCAGCATCGTCACAAAGGAATAGACGGAATACGCAAACCCGTGCTTCTCCCGAATGGTCTGATACAGCCGGGAGCTCATCCCTTCTCCCAGGAGACCATTGAGCACGAGCAGAGGGTAGCGGTCCGGGTGCTTGATGCTATACGCCAGCGTCCCGAGACAGATGTGCGCCTGTTTGATCTGCCGCGGATATTCCAGTTCCTTCCCCTTTTCGGCTTCCGGAGGCCCGGGCAGGCGGGAATACTGCTCCACCCCGGCGGGGTAGCCCTTGAAATACTTATCCGCAAGCTGCACGAGGGCCCCGTGGTCAACATTGCCCGCAGCTGCAATCACGATCCGGGATGGATGATAGTGCGTCGCCACATGGGCCCGCAGATCCTCGCGACCGAATCTGCGAAGGTTCGCTTCCGTTCCGATGATGGGAAAACCAAGCGAATGATTGGGAAACAGCGCCTTTTCAAAATAATCGTGGATGATGTCCTCAGGGTCATCTTCCGCATTCTTGAGCTCTTCAATGACCACGAGCTTTTCTTTTTCCAGTTCATTCCGGCGGAACGTGGCGTTCAAGAGAAGGTCTGAAAGGACATCCATTGATTGAGGTACGTGGGTATCGAGAACGCGTGCGTAGAAGCAGGTCTGTTCCTTGGTCGTGAAAGCGTTGAGGTAGCCGCCGAGAGATTCGAGACTCTGCGCAATATCCTTCACGTTCCGCTTCTTGGTCCCCTTGAAGACCATGTGCTCGAGAAAATGACTGATCCCGTTTTGTTCAGGCGATTCATCACGTGAACCCACATCCGCCCAGATTCCGAGGGAAACCGAACGTACATAGGGGATCGATTCGGTCACGACCCGGACACCGTTGTGCAATGTGGTCTTCTGATACTGGGAATCCGGTGTGCGTGTGTACGAACGGCTGGTCGTCTTGGACGTCGTCGGCATGAACCCTTCTGGAAGAATCGTTTCCGTGCGCCGGTATGTCATTTGTGCCAGAAAATATATCCATTTCGGCCGCGAGAGTCAAGGCGACGCTTTCCGTTGTTCGGGTCTGCTCCTGGCCGGCAAAGTTCTGGACGACAGCATAGAGCATGCCCTGTGGGAGTGAAGTGCTCACCGGTTGCTTCCCGGTGGTTTTTTTGATATCATACGTGGCACCTCTTTCTCCTCATATGACTTTGCCGCATGCTGCTTGACATCCTTATCTGCTTTGCAATTCTGAATACTCTGCAGGTTCTCCTCTATGCGGCGGCGGCGTGGAAGGCACATTATCGCTTCGACCGCTCCCGTCTTCCCTCCGTTTCGATCATCATCGCCGCACGCAATGAGGAAAAGAATATCGCCCGCTGCCTGGATTCCATGGTACGCCTCTCCTATCCGCAACATTTGCTTGAAATCGTCGTCGTGGATGACCGCTCCATGGACAACACGCGGGCAATCGTCGATCGGTATACGAGAGTCTGCCCTCAAATCTCCGTTGTGACCACGAGCCCCGAGGAAGGGAATCTTCGGGGCAAGACCAACGCCGTCACGCACGGGATCGAAGCATCGACCGGTGAGATCATCATGTTCACGGACGCCGATTGCACCGTTCCGGAGCGGTGGGTGGAAGAGACGGTAAAATACTATGCGAACCCCGAAGTGGGCATTGTAGCGGGATTCACATCGCTCGAGAGAAGGAACTGGTTCGGGGCTATGCAGGCAATCGATTGGTTTGTGCTCTTCTCGGTGGCTGCGGCGATGATCCGCCTCCGATTTCCCGTGACCGCCGTCGGGAATAACCTGTCTGTCCGGCGGTCCGCTTATGATGCCGTGGGAGGATACAGGACGATACCGTTCAACGTCACCGAAGACTACGCTCTGTTTCATGCGATCACAACGGGTACACACCATGTAGCCCGTCTTCCCATGGATCCGGCCACGGTGGTCCGCAGCCAGGCCTGCGCAACATGGAAGGATCTTTATGGCCAGAAGAAGCGCTGGTTCACGGGCGGACGGGACATGGAATTCAAGCATTTCCTTGTGTTCAGCCTCTCCTACATCACGAACCTGTTGATTCTCTTCGCAATACTCCTGACCGGTTCGGCCGTAGCCTGGGCAGCCCTTGGAGTGAAAGCGCTTGGTGACCTCGTGCTGGTGATACCATCGTTGAAGGCATTCCGTCTCTGGCCTCTTCTCCTCTATTTTCCGATTTTCGAGCTCTACTACTTCCTCTATGTCCTGATCTTCCCCCCCCTCGTGCTGATGGGGCGAACGGTGGTCTGGAAAGAGCGGTCCTTCCGGGACGCCCCCGCCAAATAACTGAGAAGCCCCGCGGGGCAACCTGCGGGGCTTCTCTTGCACTGCTTTTCAGTGTCTATGCACGGGCCCGTGCACTGGCGATGCCAAGGCGTTTGAGCTTGTACCGAAACGTCTGCTCCGTCATACCAAGGAACTGCGCAGCTTTGGATTGATTGAAGCCGAACTTCTCCAGCGATCGCTCGATAATGCCCTTCTCGATGACGTCCAGCGACTTGTCGAGAATGAATTCCTGACCCGCCATGATATTGTTGATCATCTTGACCACTTCGGTCTTCTCGTCGACGAGCTCGGGCGGCAGCATGAACCGTCCGTCGTTCGAGAAGAGCACGCACTTGTCAACGACGGCCTTCAATTCCCGGATGTTCTCTTTCCATGGCTGGCGGACGAGCACGTCAATCGCATTGATATCAATGACCAGTTCCCCGATCCCCAGTTCCCTGCAGATGTCTCCTGCAAAATGTTTGATCAACAGCGGAATGTCGTCGGGCCGCTCCCGCAGGGGAGGGACCTCGACATGCTCGAACGCCATGATCTTTGCGGCGAGTTCCTCCAGGAGCTTTCGCCTCTCGACAAGTCTTCCCGGATCATCCTTGAGCGTGACGATCAGCCGGATATCCACGGGTGCATTGGTCTCCCCGCCGATGCGCCGGGTCTTCCGCTCGTTGATGAAGTTCAGGATCTTCATCTGGTTCCTGAAGCTCGCTTCCTCGATCTCCTCGATCAGCACTGTCCCGCCATTCGACTGCTCGAACAAACCCCGTTTTGACGTGTAAGGAAGTCCTTCGACGCCCCGGTCGAACCCAAACAGAATGGCTTCCAGTTCCCTGTCGTCCAGCACGGAGAGGTTGATCGACATAAATGGCTGATCTCCGTTTTCCGACTTGCTCTGCAGGAAGATGTTTTTTGCAACAGCTCCCTTGCCGACGCCGGCCTCGCCGACGATTACGATGTCCCGTCGGTTTTTGGCAAGCTTGGCGATCTGCTTGATCAGCTGATCGACAGCCTTGCTTTTGCCGACGATCGGATAATCGGACGATGACCCGGTTTTCTTTTCGTCTGTCTGTTCAGTTCTGGTATCCATAAATGCCCCTGTATAGGTCCTCTGCGATAACCGTGATGGTCGCCCCTGCTATTTCTTCACCGGACTAACGAACATGCGACCGAGCAAAACCTTCCTGTCGAAGAACTTTTCCACGACAAGATTGTCAAGCGAGTCTCTCCATCGTGTTACAGCGCCCGGACTGATTGCCAGCTCCTGTTCGTAAAATTCTCCCCTGACCGATGTAATGAATCTGAGCCTCAGTGCAAAGAACAAAGCGATCAACAGCAAGACTCCGATCGAAACATACTGACCAATCCTCATGGTGTCCGCGAAGGCCTGCCACTCCAGGCTCTTCACGAAGCTCCATGCGTGAAGGATTTCCAAACTGCAAAACACCAGAAACAGAAACATGATCTTCTCGATGTAGGCTCCCTGAGGCGGGTCCTTCATGTATTGATAGCCAAAGAAGAGGAGGATGAATCCCACGCTCAGGACACACATATATATCACGTTCATGTAGAGCGGCTTGTAGACGAGGATAAGGTAGTTGCTCCCCGCGAGATACGGGAAGAGCTCCCGGATCCTCTTGGTACGCTCGGCCGGGAAAAGGACTCCCGCCCGCTCCCCGTTCCGCCATGTGTACATGTCCGTACGTTCTGCAAGAGCTTCAGGCGTCGGTTCTGTTCCAACCTGTTCCTTGTACTCGGAGTACGCCCGCTCGACGGTCTTCCAATCCAGAATGTCCTGCGTATGGTGAGCTGCTTTCGGATCCAAGAGGAAGGGGTAATAGTAATAGCCGAAGAATCCTCCGACGATGGCGAAGGCGATGACATACTTCTGAACCGTTTTGAAATCACGGAACAGAGCGTCGATGGACAAATAGACGATAGCCAGAGCAAGAACAAAGAAATAGAATCCAAGTGAGACATACTGCTGGAAGTAGAGTCGCGCAAAAATGTCCTCGGTGAAGAAGACGGCACCAGGCCCGATGAAATTGTACAAATGTGAAAAAGAAGGAGCACGCCAAACAGCAGGCAAAGTTGAATGAAAATGATTTGTTCTTTTGGATCGGCTCTTCGACTGACAATGATAAACCGTGAAATCAACGAAGAGAAGAAGCTGGACAACTGTGTTCACCTGACTGCCACCGAGAGATTCGCTTATGCGGCAGAAGAAAAGGGACACGCCAATGAGGCCACGACAGATTAGCCAACCAGCTCAGCAGTAATTTTATCCGGCGTTTCATGTTCAGCGTCCGTTTAGTAATTTCACCTGAGAATATATCTATCTCGAAGCGATCTGTCAAGACCTAAACGCAAAAATTTACAGAAATGCGCCAAATTCGTGAGTCAGGTCACATTTCAGGCACTGCGATTTTTAGTGTTTTTTTTCAAAAAACACTTGACATTTATTTGCGCCTTTTCTATATTTATCACGAAATATCTCACGAAATTCCGCAACTACTTCGACTATTGTGAACCTGCTCCGTGCTTTAGGTCACAGTGGGGCGCTACAAAGGGCAACCTTAGGGTTTCGCCTTAGGCACAGCTACTAAGCGACACATCTCTTTTAGAATATCAACCATAATCTCTACCAGGGCCTTCTGCAGAAGAAGTCCGTTCATTCTCCCATCTACAAGCATTTGGAGGATATTCCAATGTCAAGCACCGCCAAACGATTCCGTTCACTCGTAATCACCGTTGCTGCAGTTGCTGCTACAAACTTCGCAATTTCTTAGCCAGTGGTGTTCCAACCATTCCAGATTCTCCCACGACCCAAGAGCGGTGTGCCGAACCATTCCGGACTCTCCACGACCCAAGAGTGGCGTTGCCGACATCCCTGACTCTCCACGACCCAAGAGCGGAGTCCCAACTATTCCCGATTCACCCGGGCCATAACCGTTCACTAGGCACATCTCTTACGCCACGCGCACCATCCCGCTGGTGCGCGTGGCGTTCCTTTTTTCCGGCCATCTGGAATGCGATATGCGATTTCATTATATTCTTGCAGAACCTGCATGTCTCATGAATGGCTTGACATATCCCAGTGACAGACTACCCTGAGTTCCAAAGAACCAAGTCCTACCTTATCCATCTCGGGCTTTTCCTCCTGACTTTCCTGACCACCGCTCTGGCAGGTGTGCAGTGGCTAAACCGCAACCCTTTTGAACTGATCAATCTTTCAGACGGGATACCTTATGCGGTCCTGATCCTGCTCATGCTCGCGTCGCATGAATTCGGGCATTACGTAGCAGCGCGGCTTCATCGCGTGGATGCCACTCTTCCGTTCTTCATTCCCTTCCCGTCGGTCTTTGGTCTCGTCGTCCCATTCGGGACACTCGGTGCGGTCATCAAGCTCCAGTCACCGGTCCCGTCGAGGAAAGTGCTTTTCGATATCGGAGCCGCCGGACCGATCGCCGGCTTTGTCGTTAGCATGATAATCCTTGCTGTCGGGTTCCGGACACTGCCTTCTATCGACTATCTATACACGATACACCCCGAGTATGCCCAGATGAGCAGCATCCCCGAATCGGGATTGGCGTTTGGGAAGACCCTCTTCTATTCCCTCTCTGCCTGGCTCTTTGCCCCACATGGTGCGTTCGTACCTCCCATGAACGAGATCTACCACTACCCATTTCTTTGCGTGGGTTGGTTTGGCATGCTGGTGACTGCCATGAATCTCATTCCCATCGGGCAGCTCGACGGGGGGCATATCTCGTACGCGATGTTTGGGCGGCGGTATCATTTCATCGCACAGGCTGCGCTGATCTTTCTTATCCTGGCGGGCACCGCAGGTTTCCTTCCTCTCCTCAACATTCCGTTTTCATATGGTTGGACCGGCTGGCTCTTCTGGGCACTTGTCCTGGCGTTTTTCATGCGACGATACGCCTTGAATCGCCCCCCCGTGCCGGACGAATCGCCGTTGGATGGAACGCGGCTAGCGCTCGGATGGCTCTGCATTATCATCCTGATTGGTTCGTTTTCATTGACGCCATTCACGCTTGAAATGCCGTAGGTTCGGTATTAGTCCGCGGCTAAGTCTCTTTGGCCTAGGTAGCAATTCCAAAATCGTCCGCGGTGATCCACGGCAAATCCAAATGACAAATGAACAAAAGGCCACAAGCGCAGCTAACGATCCAGCAAAGACCCAACTCTCATGGCTCCTTGCTGATGCAGGAGGAATATCAACTGGAGATCCATCACCAACCAGAATGAATGGAGCCCAATAGAATGGATCAGCTTTGCCAGAGACAATGAGGTCCCGCTTCGCTTTCTGCAATGCTTTGGCGATTCTTTCGCCAGAACTCAGATAATGGTAGAATCTCGCCATCAAGAGCGCACTTGAATTATCATCGGCACCCCATAGGCATCCGATAACGCTCGGCACTCCTGCTTCTAAGAGTCCTTGCACGAATCCCCCCACATCTCTACCTTCAACGTATCTCATTGTGTTGCATGAACTAAGGACAACCAACCGGGCGTTCATGTCAATGTCCAATATATCCCGAGCACGCAGAATCCCAGCTTGTCCTGTCTCGGCATCTGAAGCAAGATAGATAGCAGAGGACATTGGGCTCTCTTGGTCGATGGAAGCGTGAGCAGCAATGTGTATTATTTTGTAGTCCGACATCAGCATTTTAACCGTTGTTTTGGTTGCATCGCCCTTGAGCAGCACAGTCGCCTTGCCAGCAAATTCTCTTGCGATGGCATGCACCTCTCTTTCAGCGCCCGGTAAGGGTGAGAACCCGTACCCAGGCCTAAAGAGTGCGGGCGGGAGCGTTGTGTTTCTCAAAAGTTCGGACTTGACAGCACTAATTTCCGGATTCCCCACTGCCAACACTGCTTCACTTGCATTACCACTGTATCGGCAGCGAGGGAGTAGACAGGTCGCCGCATACGAATAGTTTATGGCAAATTTGTCGACAACGAGGTTGCTTATGCCAAAGGAGTTTCCTTCTGGCACTTGACTAATGAGGCACTCGAAAGGGAGACCGCACAAAATACCATCTGGGATGATCGTGAGTTCATCAACAGAAGAAACAAAGTGTAGCACAGGTCGGAGTATCTTGTCGAATGCCTCTGCGCAAGCTTTCGAATCGAAGTTGGCAAAGTTCGCGCTCCAAGATTGACTTTGCTTCTCATCGCTGGAAAAGACGTTTGCTATACGCTCGATGAGCTTTTGAAGTTCAACTCGACCGATAGGAAGCTGAACGACACGCATTGTGTCTTTTTCGATTACGAACGCCACACATGATTCTTCTCCAATCAAGTACTCTATGATTGCATGACTTGGAATTAGCAATGTTTTTTGAACCTCTCGAAGATCCGCGGCGGCAGGCTTCAGTTTTTCAAAAGCCACAGGATCTTCCTTCGCTATTTGTCTCAGCAGCTTCTGGAACTGGATTTTTGTCAAAACAGACTTTGTCAACCGATTAAGGTCGTAACGAGGTTCGTTCGTCATTACTGATTTTCTATGTGGGCTCAGAGATAGGCCAGTGTCTTCCAACTCCTCACATACTCGCACCATGATTTGCTTAGTGCTGTCGGGAAGGTTTTTGCACGCCTGTCGAATTCGAGACAGGGACAGATCTCCAGGCCGCGAAAAGAGCTTGGATCTCTCCAAGAAATTGAAGGCTTCCGCATTTGCTCCCAGCTTCAAGAGCAGCTTGGTGTACTCCCTCATGTCGCTCTCAATGGGATTTCTTTTTCTGTCGCCCAAGAGATAACCATCCGTCACTAGACCCATAGATTCCGCTACCGTGAAGCTACTCTTGTACCATGCTATCGCTTGCATCGTTTTCCCTGCCTTGGCTGCAAGCCTAGCCAATCCTCTCGCTGAAGCAGCCAAAGTTGGCTTTTGATCGATGCTTTGACTAAGTTCATACGCCTTCAAGTACATCGATGAGGCCTCATTCGTACAACCCTTCTGGACATAGTAATCGGCAAGATTATTGAGAGAGTATGCTTCCTCACGATTGAAACGTGTGACACGAGACAGCGACAGCTCGCGGGAAAAGTGGTATTTGGCCTTCTCCAGATTGCCAAGTTTCAACAAGATTCGACCAATGTTGCCATGGCTTACGGCTCGATGGGGGATCCATACTCCACCTTGCGGTATCAACCTGTCGGAGACTATAAGATTCGCAAGCGCAGAATCATAGTTACCCACTCCTTCATAGATCACCCCCAAAGTCGCGTAAATCCTTGTGAGCAACTCATTAGCTGCATTTGTGTTTTCCAATATCCCCAACGCCTCAATGGCATATTCCATAGCGATATCTTCCATGCCTAACTCATGGTAGATCCAAGCGAGGTCGTTAAGTGACCGTGCAGTTCTGCCATTGTCCTTCTCATCCCTAGAAATCTCTAGCTCCTTGTAAGCACATTCGATAGCAATGTCGTAATAGCCCAAGTCCATACTTGATTCGACTTGCCTAATTAGCGCATCAAGGGCAAGCTGATTGTCCAGGCACTTACGGGATGCTTCGAAGGCAGTGCGCGCGTGTACGATCGCACTCTGATACATGGAACGCGAGTATTCAATATTAGCCAGCCTCTCGGACCACCAGCCGATCCAGCGAAACTGACCAAACATCCTTGCCGATTCAAGACTCTGTTGAGCTAGT
This sequence comes from uncultured Bacteroidota bacterium, assembly GCA_963809695.1. Lineage (GTDB taxonomy): Bacteria > Bacteroidota > Ignavibacteria > UBA10030 > UBA6906 > JAGDMJ01. The sequence continues at coordinate 41,225 of CAWEKI010000004.1, read as the reverse complement.
CTGTTGTTCAAGGTCGGCACTTCTTCTCTGTCCTGTCTCAGTACATGGTAAGATGTCAGAAACTGAATACCCGTCATATCACTTTCTTGACCGGCCTGCTTCAACAATCTAACTATCAATGGTCCTCCTTCTTTGCCCCTACCTGTAAGAAGAAGCACCGCCGCCTTTGCCTGCAGGTATTTCTGTTCTGTCGGATTACGCGAGAGAGCTTCGTCGAGGTTCTTCAGCACCGTCGGATAATCCCGCTTTGACCAGTATGCAAGGGCAACCGCGTACCAGAGGTGAGGATTTTTCGGATCCCGGTGGCAAAGAGAATTGAAAAGACGTACCGTTGCATCCACCCCTTCGAGGCGTTCATAGGCATACACAAAATTCCTATAGCATTCCGGCGCGGAGACTCCCAGTTCGATCGCCCGGTCAAAGCAGAGCGCCGCTTCACGGTAAGCCGCCATATTGAAATAGACAGTCCCGAGACCGAAGTAGGACAGCTCCAGGGCGGTTCCGTCCTCGATCCTCTCTTCAAAAAACTTCGCCGCCCCGCCCAAGTCCTCCGCATAAAGTGCGATCTCCGCCAGCGTCTCATACAGATAGACGTAGTCCGGATATGTCGCGATCAATGCCCGACACCGATCCAGCGCCTCGGAAAAACGCTGCTCCCCGATCAGCAGCCGGAGTTGAACGTATTCTGCCTGCCGGTCACCTGAGGTCGCAGTCGAAGGCAGCGCCAGTATGGCTGCGGTAGCCATGCAACATACCACCCCCTTCAGACATGTGCGCATGGGTTCACCTGTGGTGTTGAAGTGTTTGAAGTGCCTGGATCATTTCGGCCGCCTCATCGCGCCTGGTTCCCCCCAACTGCACTACGATGCGTAACTCATCCATTGCCGGCCCCGGGTTCGACATCATCAGACTGCCTTTGGCAAGGAGCCAGCGCGCATCTTCCAGCAACCTGCTGTTGCCCGAAACCCGGACGACCTCCTGAAGATGCTCTATTCCTTTCTGCACGCGTCCCCTGTCAAAGCCAATAAAGAGGGATGAGAACCGCCACTCAGACCAGCGAAGATAGGCTGCCCCGGCCGAGTAATGAGCATACTCAAGCATCTTGCTGCGCGGGAACGCACGAATGTATCGCTCAAATAGTCTGATGGACTCTTCGTACTTGCCTTCACGATACAGTTCAAAGGCAACGTCAAAATCTTCCAGCTCTACCCCACGAACCGATGCTCCAAAATCAAAGTCACGCAGGCTTGCCATCGTTCCATACGGTGACGACTGCGGAAGCATGAGCATGAGCGCGGCAAATACAGCCGCAAATGCGGCGGCGCCTGAGAGAACGGGATGGGACTGCAGCTTCGGGAGAAGTGAAGAACCAAAGGAACGCAGGCGGGAGAATACGCCTGCGGGCTTCGCGGCGTTTTCCTCGAAGAGGCTGTCCCCCCCTGCCTCAATCACGTCCATCATCGATGCAATCAGATCCAGGTCCTGTGAGGCCTGCTGGTCATGCTCGATCTCTTTCAGGAGCGCGAGAGATTCCTCCCGGCCTAGCCGTCCTGAAGCAAAGTCCACGATTCTGGCGATTGGGATTTTCTTGCTCATGCCTCGTCCATACTATGTATACACTCTAGTATCCTTTTTTACGAAGGCTCGCACGAATTTTTTTTATTGCGGCCTCCTCTCTGCTCTTGACCGTCGACATCGGCAAATTCAGCAGCTGGCTTACCTCGCTAAATGTAAGCCCGGCATAGAAGCGGAGCTTGATAACCTGGAATGCAGTACCGGTAAGTCCCTGGAGCCCTTCCCGAATGGCCTGGCGGAGGGAGTTCGCCTCGGCCTCTGCATCGTCCGAAACCGGGTGGAGTCGCTCGAGAGCATCAGTCCAGGGGAGCTTCCTCCCCGCCTCCTTCCGGGCTATGATGGCCCGGTTGAGGATGGCACGGGCAACATAGTTCCTGATATGCTCCTCTGAGGTGAATTGCCTCTCATCATCAGCGAGGATTGTGCAGAGGATGGTATGGAGGATGTCTTCCGCCTCCTCTTCGGAGACGCGTTGGTTCTTGGCAAGGTTGAGCCACAACCGATGGTATTTTCGGTACGCGTTTTTCCAGACCGGAGATCCAGGGAAGGCTGGATGCGGTTCAGCTTCCTGTTCAGAGTTCACACTCATCGGCGGACTTTGAACATCAGGGTGAGGTGCGGGCCGGGGAGCGGCAAGGATTGGTTTGTCCAATGCTATGGATTCCTTCACAGGATTGCAAGCCCTCCCCCGGCAATGATCCAACAACTATGACACAATTCACAACGATAGGGCCCGGGATGTGATCCAAAGCGCATGTTCCCGTTGTTTTTTCTTGACTTTCTGGCCGGACGTTCTTAGCTTTGAGAAACGAAAGGCGACTCTATCGGACATTGGTAACAATTCACGGCTGTTACTCACCAATACTGTTACCAATGCCCATATCCCTGTGCGAACCGCCGAGCCTTAATTGTAATACAATTGAGACGCGGTTTTTTTGTGCCATAACGAAAATTTATTTTTGATGAACCTCCGAGCGGCAACCATATTGGCAGTTCTTGCCATGCTGGCTCAGGCCGGGTGCGACAAGAACCCCCTTGGAACTGTCGAAAGTCAGGGCCATCCCCCCTCTGTGAGCCGCGTCCAACTCGTCCCCAACGCCGTTTTCATTGATTCGCTCCCCCCCGTCAACGGCATCTATAATTTTACTGAAGTACTATCCGCGAACGTCACAGACTCGGATGGGCTGTCGGATGTACGCATCGTACAGGGCGACGTCGTTGACCCGTCCGGGAGTCATCTGTTCACTGTGGCCATGCACGATGACGGCGTTTCCCCCGACTCGCTGCCCGGCGATGGAATCTACTCAGCCGGGGTGAGTTTCTCGGTGTCAAGAGCAATGGTTGGCCGCTACTATCCGTTCGTCACTGCAACGGATGCCTCCGGCCTACAGAGCAACGGAGTTGCTCCCTCGTTGTTGGTTTTCCGCAACAACTCGCCGCCGCAAATCTCTGATTTGGTGGCGCCCGACACGCTCCGGATCCCGAGCGGCGGCAGCGCTTTGCTGTTCATGACCCTTGCAGCATCTGATTCTGATGGTTTGGCAGACATCAAGGAGGTTTTTTTCGTTAGTCCCGATGGTGGCAACCCCACATTCCATTTTGAACTCAAAGATGACGGCGGCGCAACTCAGCCCCCCAGCGGAGATGCCATCGCCGGCGACGGCATTTATTCCGTCTTGCTTTCTCTGACCGATTCACCGACCATCAGGGGGCGGTACCGATTCATCTTCCAGGCGTGGGATGGTTCCAGCGACACCAGTGCTACTTTGCTTCATTATATTACAGTCATGTGACCATGCCCAGATCTTTGTCTGCAATTTTACTGCTCGTGCTGATCCTGGTCTCGACCGGAGAGGCACAGGTCCACAGGCTCAAAAAGCCTGACCTGGCTTCGTCCGGTGTCATTCCCCTTCCGCCGAGCAACTCGATCTCCCATTTGGTCAGCAGTGGCGGATCACTCTGGGCTGGCACAGGCGTTGGGTTGGCAAGAAGTTCAGATGGGGGGAAAACCTGGGAAAGCTTTGCCGGCATGGCACAGTTCGCAAGCCCCGGGATCTTCGCGGTCGACGTCAAAGGCAACATGATCTGGGCATCCACCGGGTACAACAAAGATGTGAATGATCAGTCCGTTCAAACGGGAAGCGGCTTTGCCTATTCGACGGATAACGGCGTCACCTGGGCCTCAAGGCCCCAGCCGCTGGATGCGTTGAACGACAGTCTGGTCACATATGGCGCGAACACGGTGTGGTTCCTGCCGATCGTGGTGAACGAACAAAACGTGACTTTTGATCTCTCGCTGGCCAATGGCGCGGTCTGGATTGCCAGCTGGTCCAGCGGGCTCAGGAAATCCACCGACAACGGTCAGACGTGGCAGCGGGTGGTCCTTCCTTCGAGCAGCCGCAACTCCATTGCGCCTACGGACTCTCTTGGCGCCTACAGGGTCGACCCGCGCACGGATAACAATTATCTCCTCTTTTCCGTCATGGTCCAGGACAGCTCAACAGTCTGGGCAGGGTCAGCGGGCGGAGTGAACAAATCGACTGACGGCGGTTTGAGCTGGAAAAGATTTACTCAGACCAACCAGCTGTCGCCAATTCTGAGTGACTGGGTGATTGCTATCAGTGGGCAGCACCTGGGACCGCTCACCCGGGTATGGACGACGAACTGGCCTGCCGAGGGACCGAACCAGCAGTACGGCGTCAGCTACACTGATGACGGCGGTCGATCATGGAAAAACCTTCTTGCAGGCATCAAAGCGTACGCGTTCGCGTTTCGGGATTCCATCGCTTACATCGCCACAGATGACGGAATGTACCGAACGGCGGACGGGGGCCTTTCCTGGACCAAGTCTGGAACTATTATCGACCAGACAACGGGCGCACGGATTGCCACATCGGGCTTCTACTCTGTCGCGGTGATTGGGGATACGGTGTACGGAGGCACGGGAGACGGCCTGGCGAAGTGCACCGACAACGCGCAGGTTCCTTTCGGGACTGACTGGCAGGTCGTGCGCACCTTTGTTCCGTCGAACGGACGGGTGATCTCGTATGCCTATCCCAATCCGTTCTCTCCGGCAACCGAGAGCGTCCGGATCCATTACAGCACCGGAAACACACCGGCAGAGGTGACGATTGAGCTGTTCGATTTCGGCATGAACAGGATTCGGACCTTGATCAAAGGGGTGTCCCGGCTCGGGGAGCAGGACGAGGTCTGGGATGGACGGTCTGACGGCGGAACCCTGGTTCCGAACGGCGTGTACTTCTACCGCGTGATCATGGGGAGCGATGAACCAAACTGGGGTAAGATCATGGTGCTCCAATAACATGAACCCATCTTTGTATAAGCCTACGGTGAGAGCAACCGTCCTTGCCGCATTCCTGATGTTGATCGTCAGCACCCCCGGGTCCGGCCAGATCGGCGGCAGTCCGGGTGCCTTCAGCAGAATGGGATTTGGGGCACGGGGTGCCGGAATGGGGAACGCCATGAGCGCGGTGATCACAGGCGATCTTGTCAGTTATTACAACCCCGCCCTTCTTCCATGGACGAATCAGCGACAGGCATCTGCTTCGTACGGGATACTGAGCCTTGATCGACAGCTCAACTTCGTCAGTTTTACGGCCGGCCTCCGCCCGAGCGCCGGAATCTCTCTGGGAGTGATCAACGCCGGCGTCAGTAATATCGACGGGCGGGATGGCGATGGAAAGCAAACAGGACCGCTGAAGACCTCGGAGAATGAGTTCTTCCTCGGGTTCGGAAACCGTTTCCCGGGCGGGTTCTCCCTCGGGCTCAACATCAAGCTTCTGTATTACCAATTATACACAGATGTCTCTTCCACAACTGTGGGGATCGATGCCGGGGCTCTCATGCCGATCAGTGATCGCTTCACGATCTCCGCTACGGTCCGCGATATCAATTCGAAGTACAGGTGGGACACATCCAAGCTCTATGGTCAACAGGGAAAAACAAGCGAGGACGACTTTCCCCTTCTCTATACGCTGGGAGCCGCGTATCTTTTACCGGACAGTCTTGGCCTGATGGCCGCCGAACTCGAATTGAGCAGTCGGAAAACGTTTGTCGGCCGGTTCGGCATCGAGGTTCCTCTGGTCCCGGAGATCTCGGTGCGCGGCGGGATCGACCGTATCGACCTGAAGGAAAAAGGAAACGGTATCAGGCCGTCGCTTGGATTCAGTGCCGGGACATCTATGGACGGTTGGACCCCCACAGTGAATTATGCCTACATCTTTGAGCCGTTTTCACCAAACGGCATGCATCTGGTATCGGTATCTGTGAGATTTTGATGAAGAATTCGCGAAGGCCTCTGCAATGAAAAGAAGGTTGGGAGTGATACTCTGTCTTAGCGTTCTGTTCAGCTCGCCGCTCATGGCTCAGATCGGCAACTCGGGCATGGCATTCCTGAAGCTCGGGGTCTCGGGCAGAGGCGTCTCCATGGGTGATGCAATGAGCGCACTCGTCGAAGGCGCCGCTGCAGCATACTATAACCCCGCTGGACTTCTTTCTTCCTCCACGGGCAGCATGGGCACGCAATTGATGTTCATGCACAAGGAGTGGATCCAGGATTCGAGGACGGAATTCCTCGGCGGGGCAATGCCGCTGGGAGAGCGGAGCGCGCTGGGTGTTTCAGTCATCTCTACCACGGTCTCTGATATCGAAGTCCGGACACGTCCGGGCCCCCCGGAAGCAACGTTCACGGCCCGCAACTTCTCCACGGGCCTCTCATACGCCCAGGCTTTCGGGGAAGACGTCCGTCTCGGTGTCACGGCAAAATTCCTCTATGAGAAGATTTTCGTGGACGAAGCTTCCGGATTCGCCGCCGATCTTGGAGCTCAGGTAAAGACACCGGTGGAGAATCTTACAGCCGGGATTGTCCTGGCAAACATCGGCGGTATGTCCAAGCTGGAGAGCGAGAAGACTTCGCTGCCAGCTATGCTTCGTATAGGTCCTGCATATTCGGTCGGCTTCGGTGCTGACGAATACACCCTGAACCTGGCAGTGGACTATATGAATGTCTTTCCCGAAAAGCACTCGTATGTCAATACCGGGGCGGAGTTCATGTTCACCCGAATCCTCGCAGCCCGGGCCGGCTACCAGTTTGGCTCACAGGGACGCGGATTGAGTGCGGGGTTGGGCGTGAGTTATGGCATCGTGGGGCTCGACTATGCTTTTTCCCACCTTGCGGAGGACCTGGGAAACACGCATACACTATCACTTGCGGTCACATTCTAATGGGAGGAGTCATGAGAAGTCGAATCACTTTGGTATTGGCCGCGTTGGTCCTTTTTTCCGGTCTCCCTGACACTCTCAGGGCCGCGGATAATTCAAAGCTCAAATGGTTTTCGTTTGAGAATGGGCTGGCCGAGGCGAAGAAGACAAACAAGAAGATGCTAGTGGACGTTTATACGGATTGGTGCAGCTGGTGCAAACGGATGGATGCAGACACCTACTCCAACCCCGGGATTACATCGTACCTTCAGGAGAAGTATGTTCTTGTGAAGCTCAATGCCGAATCCTCCGTGAAGCAGTCTTACAATGGCAGACAGTATACGGAACAGGAGCTGGCAGGCCAGTTTGGAGTAACAGGCTACCCTACCACCCTGTTCTTCAAGTCCGACGGAGGCGCGATCACCGCTGTGCCAGGTTATGCCGATGCAGCGAACTTCAAGACAATCCTTTCATACATCGCCGAAGATCATTACCTGAAAACGAAGTTTGAGGACTACGCGAAAGCGAAGAAGTAGGTTATCGACACAGGCAGTTCAGGAGACAAAGGCCGGGCTAAAAAGTCCGGCCTGATTGTTTGTGAATTACAAGATTTCGGATAATGCGAAACAATGTAAGGTCTTTGTTTAAGCGGTGTTACTGCTTTTGATAAAAGGTGTTTCTGGTATTTTCAGCGCGACAATTTTCGATCCCATGACAACATGTAGAGCTTGTGTCGCTCAGGGGTCTGACACATGTTCGGTCCGCTGATTTGCTCTAGTTCGTGTAAAAAACGTGAAACATGGGCTCTTTTCCCTCCGTGAACTCCACTGCAGGGGCAGGAAAGTGAATCATGTCAATGGTCTTGGTCAACAGAAGCCAATCCTGGTTCTGAATTGACAATGCCCCCAGATTGATATCCAGGCCGATAACAAGTTCCCGCCTCTTCATGTGATCGTCCACTCCGTACCCTGCCGCCAGCTGGAGAAACTCTGGCCAGCCGTTCCCTATTTTCCCTGGCAGGAGATTATGCATGTTGAATGTTACCCAGTAGGTATGCGCGTCGTAACGATCGGTGAATCGGGGAGGCCACCGGAACCCATCGGACGGAAAATAACTCCATTTCAGGTTGATGTCCCTCAGCAGATCGAATTTCGTCTGCAGCATCGCATATGCCAGGCCAAGGCCATTTGCGGCAAGGTCCTCAAATGAAAACCCATAGGGGGAGAGGCCATCCCCGATTTCGACTGACACGGCAAAAAGGGTCGTGGTGCCGGCAGCCCACCAGAAAGCCGTAGATGGCTGGAATCCTCCCCAGAGCATGAGGTTGCGGAAGGTGTGAAAGTAGAAATACGAGGTGTACGTGTGCCCGACTTTGTCAATCCCGAGCGAGTAGTCGTTAAACCACCCTTCTCGAACAAAATGGAATTTCTCGGGATGCGCATTCCACCAATCGAAGTAGGAACTCACGAGGGATCCAACGATCACGCCGCCAACGGCAACGGCCGAGAAGGCCTTGCGTGGCGTCCAACCGGGCCGGGTGGCGAAGCCTTCCGTAACGACCGGGGATTCTTGAGCAGCGGCTGGCGAGGCGCCGAACAACAGCAGCACCAGAACAAAGCGTTTCATGAATGTTCTCAGGAGCGGGCGGCAGCGACCAGAATGGTCGAAGCTGACCCGCTTGTTCGGACTCTCTCAACTTCAGCGACAATCGCGTCAAGATCGACCATCTGGATGCATTCCAGATTGTACGGGCATGAGCGTTTCCAGCAAGGGGAGCAGTCCAACCCCTCCGGTACGAGCTTTATCCCCCGGTCGAAGAGGTCGATCTCCGTCCAGCAACTCACCCCGAACCAGGCGATCACATGCTTCTTCAAACCGATCGCTATGTGCATGCCGAAGGAGTCTCCGGAGATCACCAGGTCGCAGATATTTTCATAGCAGATGCCCCTGCGAACGCCTTCGGTCGTAGGGGTGCTCACCACCTTCTTCCCCACCCTTCGGACAATTTCCGCATTGCGGAGCGTATCCTCCGGTCCGCCAAGAAGAACACATCGGACGTTTGCCATGTCTGCCAGGCGCTGGATGAGCAACACGTGCTGATCAACAGTAAGCTTCTTGTTCGGATACAGATCCGAGCAACCCGTGTTCAGTCCGACAACCAACCGGCATCCCGCAAGCCCGGCTTCCTCTTTGTACGTGCGGCAAAATGCTTCCTCCTCCGCGCTCAGGCGAAGCAGATATTCATCGCGTCGGTACTCCAGCGTGAATTGTTCGCATTGGAGTTGGGAAACGGTCTTTGTGTTCAGTCGGAATTTCAGATGGTCGTCAAGCCCCAGGCGGTAATTTTCCTCTGCCTCGGGGTTCAGGGGAATGATTACGCCGTTCTCATTCAACCCAAACCCGAGCTTTTCGCCCGCAACCAGATCCATCACCAGCGCGCAGGAGCGCTGCGATTTGTCGACGTTCATGATGACGTCAAACCCAATATGCCGGAGGATCAGCCAGCTTTCCGGGTCCCACAGAAAAACCCGATCGATGAGCGCGTTGTTTTCAAGCAACGAAGCCGCGCCCTTGAGCGTGATCCAGCTAACATGGCTCTGGGGGTACTTCCGCTTGATTGCCGGCAGAATACTGGTGGTGACGAGAACGTTCCCCATGGCATCAAGGTTCACGATGAGGATCTTCGTCCCAATCGGATCAAAACGCACGCACTCTTCCAAACAAGTTGTGTTCGGGAAGCAGGGCTTGTATCCGGTGAAATGTCTACATGCTGGAGGACGGATGGTCATAGCATTAACAAACTAGGAATTGCGCCTTTCATTAGCAACCTCAGAACTCAACAAAGAGACTCACGAGGTGCATCTCTTCTTTCTGGTCAAAGAACTGCCCCCTTTCCTCAAAGCCTGTCCGGAAGGTGTAGGCAAGACGGAGCGCATATTGATCCTTTATGAAGAATCGGATGCCGGACTCGTAGCTTTGAGTCGTTCCCCATGACAGGTTCTCCCTGAACTTCACATCGAATGCGGCAAAAAAGCGCGCCCAGTCAGTGATTCTCACGTTTGCCCCTTCCCCTCCGATTTGAATGATCCACGGCCCGGGTAGGGGTTCGAAGTGATAATTCCAGTCCCCCCCGGCATACACGTATCCGGCAAGAGATGGGATGTCGTACGCCGCGGCAATGGTCAGGTAGTCGCGGACATACGAAATGGATTGCTCATGCAAGATCTCGATCCCGTCATCCGCAAAATGAGAGCTGACATGTCCAAGCGACACGCGGAGCGCAAGGGAATGCAGCCTCAAATCCAGGGGAAAATCGACTTTGTAGTCGATCGTGTATACTGTGATGTGTCCGGGAGTTTTGATGATGCGGTTAAACGCTGTGGCCCCGGCTCCAAGCGCAAAGATCCCCCGGCTCATGTCCGCACGAAGAAGCGGTATTGCAGCGCCGATGTTCCCGATCCATTCGCTGTTGTCTGTGACCCGGCCAATCGACATGCCGTGCGCCAATCCGTCAGCCGTGAAACTGGGAAAGATCTTCTCTCCCGGAAAGATTTCAATGCCTGTCCTCCGTTCCTCAGCCAATGCCATTGCCGCACTGAGCAGTACCAGCGTTGCCACAAGGGGAGGCAGCCGGTTCACGCGGGGTTTCCTTCCTTAAGGAGGCCGTTCCGAACCATGAGCGCCTTCACACTCTGCATCACCTCATCCACGGTAAGTTCGGTCATACAGATATTTCCGATCGGGCACTTCGTGAGATTGCATCCCAGGCAGTCCAGACCTTCTTTGCGGACGGTCATGTGTTGCGGACCGTGCGGGCCCTGGAGCATGGGATTCGTCGGGCCGAAGATCCCGAGGACCGGCGTGCCCACTGCCGCCGCGAGGTGCATCGGACCGGAGTCGTTGCTCACCACGAAGCTGCAGCGCCGGAGCAGCGCGCCAAGCTGAGTCAGAGAGGTTTCAGGCGGAATCAGTGCTGCCCGCTTCATCAGACTCTGCAAATGCTCTGCCTCCGTCCGCTGTCCGGGTCCCCAGAGAAGGAGAACGCGTGCGTCGAACTGTGTCACAAGCCGATCTGCCAGCTCAGCATACCGGGCTAATCCCCAGCGCTTGGTATACCATCCTCCCCCGGTGTTGATCCCGACAATGAGTTGTCCTTTCTCGAAAGCGCTCTCCGCGTACCTGTTGACGTACTCTTCATCCTCATGTGAGTACCGGAACTGAACGGAGCGGTCGATGATGGGAACGCCAATTGCTTCCAGAGCATCCAGGTTGAACTGGGTGTTATGGACCTTCCCTCCCCTCGGTTCCACGATAATGTTGTAGGCATACGCTCGTTGGCGGAAACGGAACCCTACGCGGTACCTCGCCCTGCTCAGCCGCGTGATCAGCGCCGTCCTTGGATTCCCGAACAGGTCTATGACGAGATCGTACCTGCGCCGCCTCACCAATCGAATGAGTGCCCCCCCACTCATCACGGCGGAATCGAACACCAGCGTTTCATCGATATAGGGATTACCTCGCAGGACACCGATACTCGGCGGTTCGGTGAGAAAGTCGATTCGGGCACCGGGAAAAGTGCTGCGGAGGTTTGGAGTCACCACCGTCGACAGAAGCACGTCACCAACGGCTCGGAGCTTGATGATGAGGATCGACCGGATGGCTTTCGGGTCGGGGAGCATGGTCATTGCGATATATTGTCCAGGAGCATGAATGAATGATCAGCCTTTGATGCTTTCAGGCTTTTGGACGACCCCCTTTCTTTGCCGTCAAAAGTGCACTCGTCGTAGAGGGGACAGAGGCCGCACGCAGGGCGCTGGGAATGGCAGACCTTTCGCCCGAAGCGGATCAGATTCGTGTGAAACGAGTACCCCTTGCCGGCAGGGATCAGGTGCTTCATCTGATCGAAGGTCTCGTCCGGGGACCTGCTGTTGTCCGTGAGGCCAAGGCGCCCGCACAGGCGATGCACATGCGTGTCAACAGGGAATACATCTCTCCCGAGCGCGAAGACAAGAACACATGCGGCAGTTTTGGTACCAACGCCCTTTAGCCTGGTGAGTTCCTCTATGACTTCCTCATTGGATCTTCCACGGAGAGAGGAAAGATCGTAGCTGCCGTACAGCCGGCGGATGGTTCGGAGAATTCCTTTGATACATGCCGCCTTCTGGTTTGCCATCCCGCCCGATCGAATAGTCGCTGCAAGGGTCCGCACAGGCGCCTCCGCCACGGCAAACCAGGAGGGGTACCGTTCGCGTAACGCAGCATAGGCACGGTGGCTGTTCCGGTCATTGGTATTCTGGGAGAGGACAGTGGCAATCAGCATGTCCATGGGAGGGGGAAGCTTGCTGGATTGCGTCGGAACGCCGAGCTCATCTTCAAGCACTCTTACGATCCGACGCACCCGGGCAACAAGTGCCCTGCGACTTGCAGGAAGTGCCTTCGGTCTAGTTTGCGGGGACATCAAACACCTCGGAGGCCACCTCCCGCTCAAAAAACTCCTGATGCAGCTGATTTACGGCATTCTCAACCTGATCCTCGTCGATAACGATCGAGATGCTCAGCCCCGATGCGCCGAAAGAGACCATAGTGACATTTATCCTGGAGAGGGCACGGAAAATCCTGTCTGCCAGCCCGGCGCTTCCTCGCAATCCGACTCCGACCAGGCAAAGAGTTGCTTTCCCTGCAAAAATCCTCACCCGCCCATGGCCTGTAAGTTCTTGTTCCAGCCGCGCCACATCGCTTTTCGAATCAACTGTGAAGGCAACACTGTACTCTGAGGTGGTCATCATCCCCGACGCAATGCCAAGCCGGCTGAGGATGCTGAAAATGCTTTCCCAAAACAAATACTGGCCCTGCCGTTTCTCGGGAGAAACCGAAATAACGGCGATCCCTTTCATGTAGGCAATCGATTTTACGACTGGGCCTGCCGAAGAAGTAGAAACGACATCAATGAGCGTCCCTAAGCTCTTGATATTTTTAGAGTTAATAATCTGTACTGGAATTTTTTTCTCGATGGCCGGGAGCATGGTATTCGGGTGAAGGACCTTCGCTCCGAAGTACGAAAGTTCGAAGGCTTCCTCAAACGACATCTGCCGAACTTTCATCGTCTTCTTCACAACCCTTGGGTCCGCCGTCAGAATCCCATCCACATCAGTCCAGATCTGTACTTTGTCCGCCTCCATGGCTGCCCCTATGATGGAAGCCGAATAATCAGAGCTCTCCCTTCCCATGGTCGTGTAAGCACCTGATTCGGTGACTCCAATGAACCCCTGTGTCACCACCACATTCCCGTCCGCTATCAAAGGAGCGACTTTTTCGGCCAAAAGGGCCTTCACCCGATCACCGAGCGGACGTGCTCGCCCAAAATTGTCGTCGGTGATCATGAAATCTTTCACATCCACCCATACACACCCGACGTTGGCCTCCCGCAACGCGGCTGCAATCAACTGGGAGGAGAGTCGCTCACCAAAGGAGCAGAAAGCATCCATTGTCCGAGGGGTTAGTTCCCCAAGAATTGCCACACCCTTGATCAATTGCCCCAGCGTTGCCCGATACTCCCCTATCACCCTTCTGAGCTGGGATTTATTCTCCTGGATCCGAAGGAGGTTTTCAATGATCACCTCATGGCGCGCAAGGAGTCCGTCGAGTGTCTTCTCCGCCTCGGCCTCACGCCCCCCCGCGGCACTCCTTGCCGTCTGCTCCAGTTCGTTCGTCGCCCTGGCAATCGCGGAAATGACAACGACAGGACGCAACGCCAGATGCGCCTGGACGATTTCAATGACATTTCTCATTGCAGCGGCATCCTGGTTTGAGGTGCCGCCGAATTTCATCACAATCATAGCAAAATATATCGATTTGAGGGGGAAGAAGCAAAACCGCGGCAAGCGTCTGCCCTCAGGAGACCGCAGTCGGGCTTCCCACGTTTACCGCACCCACAGGTTCCTCTGCCGGCCGAGGTGGCACGATCGGAACCATTCGTGCAAAAGCGAGCCAGCACCCAAGGAAGAGGCCTGCGAAGCCCATCGTTATGCCAATCTCCACGAACCCGAAGGGCACCGTGGGAGGGGTCCAGATGAAAGGGATCACCGAGACGATCCGCTCAAGGAAGAGTGCCACAAGGATGATCGCCGCAATCGCAGACAGTGCGGCCGGTATTTGCTTTACGCGCGCACTGAGGAAGATCACGAGCGGAAAGAGATATGCAAGGACGATGTATGCCCACATCAGGGGTTCCCACGGCTGAGCATAGAACCGCTTGATGAGGTAGCTGGTTTCCTCCGGCAAGTTGCCATACCAGATCACGAGAAATTGGGACCAGAAAAAGCCGCCTGCCAACAGAGAGAAACCGAAGACAAATCTTCCCATGTCGTGCCACTGCCGTTCCAGGAACGCCTCCCCGAGGTGAAACCATTTCAATGATAGGAAGGCCAGAACCGTCACAGCGGCAAGCGAAGCGAAAAAGGCATGCAGGAAGTACATCCATCCGAACAACGTGCTGTACCAATTCGGATCAAGCGCCATCACCAGGTCAAAACCGATCAAGGTGTAGAGCGTCCCAAAGGTTATCAAGAGAATTGGCGTCAAGCTCGCCAGCCTCTTCTTGCTCTTCGCTGACTCTTCCTTCCACCCTTTCCAGTCGCTGATGATAAAGGCGACCCGTTTGTCCGGGACAAATCCATGTTCATGCAGGAATCCCAGATCAGGCCGCACAGAATGGTACACGAATCGATAGCTCACCAGGAGCAGGGCGACGAACGCAGCACCGTCGCGTGCAAACAAGAAATACCCGCTCAGCCAGACTTCTTTTCCACGGATCCCATGTTCAAACCAGGGAAAAAGGAAGGCTCCCCCTGCGATCAGGATGACATACAGAAGCAAGCTAACGGGAAGAAAACTGATCATTCCCTCCCCGATTCGTCTGAATTGATCTCCCCAGTGCGCATTCGTGATACGATATACAGCCGCCATGACAACACCGCCCTGCGCGATGCCCGACCAGAACAGGAAATTGACGAAATACGCTTGCCAGGCGCGCTGCGGACTCACCAAAAGCCCCGCAAGGAACGCCAGGATGCCGAGTGCAACGGCAGCGGCGACCACTCTGCGCGGCGCCTTCGGAGCATCCCGGGGCGGGTAAATCAGCATACGAGGCTTTGTCTCAGTCATTGCTTCTGAAGACTCCGGAGGTGCGAAATGATAAGCCACCGATCTCGAAGAGTTGTGTTCTCGGATTGCGGAGGCATAATCCGAATACCATTGCGGGCAACCGAATAGAGGTACCCCTCCGGAGCGTGGACGTATTTCTGCCCGGTCAGATCCGGTGGAGTCTGGAATTTTGCCGCCACGAGACCATCCCCCTTCGCAGAGTTTCCATGGCACGGAGAGCAATAAGTTTCAAACAATACCTTTGCCGTGTCCACGCTTTCCGGAGGAAAGGTAAAGGGATTGTGCAAGAGTGCCGCGCTTGCCGAATCGGCTATGGACGCCTCAAAACCCACCGTAATAACAGTTCCCGCCGGCGCGGGACGAGGATCTTCGTTGTGCCGGTATGACGGCTGCGTATACATGTCCGTCCTGAGCTCATATTGCTTCCCCGGTTCGTCGCTTGTGCAGCCGCCCATCAGTGAAGCCCCCAGGAGCAACGCAAATCCCCGGAGCGGCAAAATGCACTTTCGACATATCTCCAGTGGGGTCATGGCGTACGCTGTTCTATTTCTACGGCGCCGCTCCCTGAAAGAAGTGCGGCATATCGAGCCGTTTCTGTTGTACCGCAATAGACTCTAATTCCAAAATGGTCCGAAGAGAGTCGAGGATCGTAACCCTCGGCATAGTGCACCTGGGGAAGCCTCGTGTTGATGATCATCCCGGCCACAGTGGCAAGGGCTCCGAAAAGGATGGTGCAGATGTAGGCAACTACCCCGAACGGAGGTATGGAAAGAAGCGGCTTTCCCCCCACATGGAGATTGAAATTTGAGAGCGGGCCGATCGTAATGCCCCACCCGATCGCAAGCCCAAGCAGCCCCCCTGCAAGCGTGAATGCCCGCACCGGACTTGGCTTTCGGTGCAGGAGGTGGCTGATTTCATGGTGAGGCACGGGGGAGATCACTTCAAAATCCTTGACCCCTTCCTGCTGCAATGCCTTGATCCCTGCAAGGGCCTCATCCAGATGTGCGTAGATCGCGAATATTCCCGAACGGTTGGACGCGGGCATCAACGTGATCCTTTCATGGGAGGATCGATCTGCTCCTTCACTTCCCACATGGAGACGGCGGGAAGCACTTTCACGAAGATCATGAACAACAAGAAGAACCAGGCAAAACTGCCGATAACGATCGTCGTGTCCGTCAGCGTTGGCCGATAGAGCCCCCAGGCCGACGGCAGAAAATCGTGCGCGAGCGACGTGACGATGATGACAAACCGTTCCAGCCACATTCCGATCTCGATCGAAATGCAGATCACAACGAGTGCAGGAATACTCGTCCTTACCCGTCGCCACCAGAGCAGCATGGGGACGAGGATGTTGGTCGTCATCAGAAGCCAGAATGCGAATGAGTAGTCGCCGAATGCCCGGTAGAGGAATATGCTCTGCTCGAACGGGTTATTGCTGTACCATGCAATGAAAATCTCGATGACATAGGCGGAGCCGACGACAAGAGCCGTGAAGATGATGAACTTGGCCAGACTCTCGAAATGGTGCATGGTGATATACCGCTCCAGATGGAATGACTTTCGGATCGGAATCAGCAGCAGCACAACCATGGCCAGGCCGGAATGGATCGCACCGGCAACGAAGTACGGGGCAAAGATGGTGCTGTGCCAGCCGGGCACGATGCTCATGGCAAAATCCCACGATACGATGCTGTGCACGGAAATCACGAGCGGAGTGGCCAGAGCCGCCAGGAAAAGATAGGCCGCCGTGAAGTGTCTCCACTGCAGATCAGTCCCCTGCCACCCCAGCGACAGAACACCATACGCTTTTTGCCTCCATCCTTTCATCTTATCCCGGACAATAGCGAGATCGGGCAGCATGCCCATGAAAAAGAACGTGCTGCTGACGGTGAAATAGGTGGAAATGGCAAGTACGTCCCATGCGAGCGGCGAGCGGAAGTTGGGCCAGAGCCCACCGAAATTGGGTACCGGCATGATCCAGTGCGCTACCCATACGCGGCCGAGGTGGATGAAGGGAAAAAGTCCGGCAGTCATCACGGCAAAGACGGTGACGGCTTCGGCGCTCCTGTAGACCGCTGCCCGCCATCGGACCCGCACCAGAAAAAGAATGGCTGAGATGAGCGTCCCCGAATGCGCGATACCGACCCAGTAGACGAATGTGGTGATATACATTGCCCATCCTACCGGGCTGTTCTTTCCCGCCAGCCCGATTCCCGTCTGGATCTGATTCCACCAGGCGACAGCGCCGGACAGGACAAGGAGAATGAGGAGGGTCAGTAACGCCCAGTACACCTTCCCCGGCCGCTGGAATGTGGCCATGAGATCGACATCGGTCTCCGTATAGCTCAGCTTGTAATCCATTGTGCGCTAGGCGCCTTTCACTTCGATAATCCTCTTCAGATACGTCACCGCCGGTGTCGTGTTCAACTCATCAAGCACGTGGTACGCACGGCGCGCATCCCGGACCTTCACCGACAGCCTGCTCTCCGCATCCTTCAGGTCACCAAAGGTGATCGCCTTCGCGGGACACGTCTGCTGGCAGGCAGTGTGGATTTCCGCGTCGCGTACTGGCCGATGTTCCATTCGAGCGTCGTTCTTCCCTTCAACGATCCGCTGCACGCAGAAAGTGCATTTCTCCATCACGCCCTTCGTCCGCACCGTGACATCGGGATTCAACTGCCAGTTCAGCGGAGAGGGCCAGTCATGCGCAAACCAGTTGAACCGGCGCACCTTGTACGGGCAATTGTTTGCGCAGTAACGGGTACCGATGCATCGATTGTACACCTGCCCGTTGAGACCTTCTTCAGTGTGATACGCGGCGTAGACCGGACAGACCGTCTCGCACGGTGCTGCACCACACTGCTGACAGAACATCGGGATGAACCGCGCTCGTGCACCTGCGTCACGATCCGTTTCTTCATCGTAGTATCGGTCGACCCGAAGCCAGGCCATGTCGCGGCCGTTGATGACCTCATCTTTACCCACGACCGGAACATTGTTCTCCGCATAGCAGGCCGTCACACACGCGCCGCACCCCGTACAGCGATCCAGGTCAATGGCCATCCCCCAGTGGTGCTTCGCATATTCCTGACGGGGGTAAATTGATGGAGACTCGCTTCTCTCAACCTCGCCATCGCTGCCCAGTTCATCCTGAGCGATCACTCGTGCGATCTCGCGGTGATGCTCGCTGCCGACCTTTTGGATGGAGGCAAACAGCCTCTTTCCTGTACCCTTTCGGATTTGCACATGTGTCCCGTACCATTGGATCCCACCGGCTGCATTCGCGGCAGGATCAAGGAGCCCCGCAGGGTTCGCGCCCACACCGCTGGCATAACGTCCGAAAGCAGTATGCCCCTGCCCCATGGGAATGGCGACGTATCCTTTCCGGATTCCCTGTGATACAAAAGCTCCGGCTTCGATCAGCCCTCTCGGCGTTTCAAGGGACACGGCCTCCCCGTCATGAACCCCGATCCTGGCCGCATCTTCGGGATGAAGTTCCACCCAGCTCCCCCAGACGAGGCGCGTCATGGGATCAGGGAACTCCTGGAGCCAGGGTTTGTCGGCTCCTCGTCCGTCGAAAAGCGCAATAGAAGGATAGACAACGAGCGAACACAGATCTGCCCGGGGTCCTTCAGAGACGGGAGCAAACTCAAAAAGGGTTCCGCTCAGGGCAGGGGCTAACCGAATCGTTCGTGGCTCGGCCTCCTCCCAAACGCCTCCCCGCGCAAGAGATTCCGTCCAGAAAGTTTCAAACGGAACGGTTCCCGCTGCGCGTTTGTGGATCTTTTTCCAGTCCTCTTTCAGGTACACGGTGAACGAAGCAGCATCGTTTTTCCACGGGGCGTTAAGCTTCATTCCGGTTTCGAGCAGGATATCCCCGAGCGCCTTCGTCTCAAACACCGGGTCCATCACGGGTTGCATAAGCCCGTGAATGCCGCGGTACGGCTCAACGTCTCCCCACGTCTCCAGCGGAGTATGGATGGGGAGAATCAATGATGCAACCGATGCGGTTTCGTCCATGACGCTCGTGAAGCACGCAACAAATGGCACACGCCGGAGCGCTGCCGCAAATCGATCTCCAGCCGGCAGCGTAAAGACCGGATTTACCTCGTTGAGCAGGAACAAAGGAACGCGCCCTTCCTCCATTGACACCACGAGGTCCAGGACATCTCGATAGGAATTGAGCCGTGACATGCTGCTCGATGCGCCAAAGTCTACGCTTTTTCCTATCGCTCCAACCACATAGTTCAGAAGAGAGACTGCAGCGGCTGTCCGAACCCCGTTGTCACTTTCAAGAAGTGGGCCTCCTGCCAAGGCCAGAGCTGTATGAGGCGTCGCAAGGGATCTGCCGAGCCCGACAATTTGTTCGGCCGTCATCCCGACCGCGGGCGCGGCCAGTTCGGGAGAGAATCGCTCCACCAACGTCTTTATGCGGCCCGCGTCTTCCCGGCTGATTGCCGTCCTCCCCTCAGCAAGGAGCAGGTACACCAGGGAAAGCGCGAGGATGCCCATCGCCTCGGGGGCGATATTCAGCCACACATCGGCATTGCTCGCTGTCATCGACAGTCGCGGACCGACATAAATAAAGCGGTTCCGGTTCTCGCCATTGAGCCCGCGCTTCTGCGCAAATTGCTGTGTCAGTTCCACGGGCGACATCCAAGTTTCCAGGAGATCCGCCCCAAACGAGATGACCGTCTCCACATCGGTCAACATGTAGCGTGGAATCTCCGGAATGCCGAACACGAAATCATTCGCACGTTTGATCGCTTCGTGATCGAACGGTTCGTACCGAACCCGTTGCGTCGACCCGCTGAGCTTCAACCAATCGTCGATGAGGCCGTTCAGGCTTCCTGTCACATGCGGCGACATCCACACAACCCCCTTGCCTTTCCCTTCAACTCCCGCTTGCCGGAGACGGCCGACAAGGATCTCTTCTGCCTGTTCCCAACTTATCCGCTCCCATCCTCCCGCTTCGGCCCTGCGGAGGGGCGTCTGGATCCTGTCCGGATTGTAGAGCCCCTGGAGTGACGCCTGTCCTCGTGCGCAGAGCGATCCTTTGTTTACCGGGTGGAACGGATTTCCTTCCGCCTTGGTCGCTCTTCCCTCCCTCACCCTGATATTCATGCCACATCCCGCAGGACATTCCCGGCAGACGGTTGCATACACCACGGAGCGCCCCGGAATGATTTCCTCATCCGGGACGATATACGGCAGCAGGGACTTTGGCTCCTTTGGGATGCATCCGGGGAGCGCAGTCGCGACTGTTGCCGCACTGGCAATCTTAAGGAAACTGCGTCGCTCCATTGCTCACCTGTGGCAAGTGTAACAGTCAACAGATGCTTGATTCTGCCGGTGACAGTCCACACACCAGGCCATACTGGCAAGATTCACATATGGATGCACTTCGGTCATCTCCTGGATGTCGCCATGGCATTTTTTGCACTCAATGCCCCGGGCAATATGCGGGTAATGATTGAAGTAGACGAAATCAGGTATGTCGTTCACTCTGAGCCACGCGATCGGCTCTTTTTTCTCGAACATCCCGCGAAGCCGGACGATCTCGGGCTTGTTCGCTGCGACAAGCTTGTGGCACCCCATGCAGAGGCGCTCGGAAGGAATGCCTGCCGCCGTTGTGCGGCGTACCCCGCCGTGACAGTACTGGCAGGCGATCTTGTTCTGTCCGGCATGAGTCTTGTGACTGAACGCAATCGGCTGACGGGGGCCCGATTCAGGGCTTCCGCAACCCGGACCAGCAAAGGAGACGGCCATGACGATCAGCAGAAAACGTACCATTGCGGCATCATTTCTTTGATATTCGAGGAGTCCTCAGGTTCAACAGTTCAGATGCTGACCACTCTCCGCGTCCTGCCGTCTTCTGCCGGATCGAGTCCACTTCCGCAGGAGTCACCGGCGGTGTGCTGTTCCCCCATTCAGAGCGCACATATGTGAGCACCGCGGCAATTTCTTCATTGGAGAGTTTGTCTTGAAACGCAGGCATGCGATTGTTGTAGGGACGTCCCTTAACGACAATTTGTCCCGTAAGCCCGTGGAGCAGGACGCGAATGGGAGTCTCGCGGTCTTCCAGCAGCCACTCCGACCCTGCAAGTGGAGGATATTGCCCCGGGACACCATAACCGTGAGCCTGGTGACATGGTAAGCATACGCCGGCGAACACCTGGTTACCGTGGACCTCCGGCGCTGCAGCTTGCTGTTCATGCACCTGAGGCTCTTCAACCTCATGCGATGCGGCCGAAAAGCTCCCGCCATACCGGCCGATATAGAACCCCATGGCGAACAGGAGGATCACGCTGAAGGCCCAGAGCCACCACGGGGGACGCTCGAGCCCCTCTTCCGGTTCGGTCTGTTCACGGGCGACGATGCGCACGTGGATGCTGCTGACGTCGACCGTTTCGGTCGGCGAATCGTTGAAGCGTGCCGGTCCGTGCCCGGCCTGCTCCGGTTCATTTCTTGGATCGTGACGCGTCATAGGTCCGATCAAGACTCAGGAGATAAGCAACAAGTGCCTTTCCTTCCCGGGTGGGGATGACCACCGCGTTGCGCGGCGCAACCGAATCGGGCAACGCCAACGGTTTTTCGTCCGGCCCCGCCGTCGCTTTCGTTTCGAAGAGCCACGGATAGGGAGGCATGATCGATTCACTGTTCACGAATCGCGCGTTGTAAAGATGCATATAATGCCATTCCTCACTGGACTGCCGAACGGCAATATTCAGCAGATCGGGACCGGTACGCATGGTTCCAAGCAGGTGAGGACGGTCGTAGGTGTAGTCTGCCGGTACCGAAGGCCTGCCCCAGAACCGTTCCTGGTCAGCCCCAAACCCCTTTGGCCTTGGCTGCTGCGAATGACAGTAGACACAGCCTTCGCGAATATAGATCGAGCGACCGTAGAGCTGCTCCGCCGTATAGCGCTTCAAGCCGGCAGGAGGGTCCAGACGCGAGATCATCGCGTTCGGGATCCCGACAATGCCCACCCATCCAAGCAGGAACGTCGCAAGAACACCGAGAAAAAATATGAAGGACCGGATGAACATCATAGCGTCTGTCCCTCCGCCTTGCGGACCCATGCCGGGGCAAAACGAATCGGTCCCGCCCGATACACGACAAGGGTAAAATGATACGCAAAGAGAATATTGCCTACGGTCATCATCGTCCCTCCCACCGAGCGCCCCCAGAGCCACGGCTTCGTGAGGGTCACAGAATCGATAAATGGCACTGTGGCATTCACCATTGACATGCCCTGCAGCCATCCCCCCACTTCCAAGGCAAAGAAATAGAGCAACACGCCGATCGCCGTGAGCCAGAAATGAACTTTGATGAGGCGGGGATAAGGCCACTCCCATTTCGCGATCCGCGGAAGAATGTAGTAGATCGCCCCGAACAAGACCATTGAGGCAAATGAGTACACGCCAAGATGCGCATGCCCCACAGTATAGTGCGTGAAGTGGACGATTTCCTGCATTGTCCGTGTTGCTTCGAGGGACCCCTGGAAACTGACCACAGTGTACGACATGGCACCGAAGACAACGAAGCGGAGGGTGGGACTATACCGGACCAGCTTGAGGTTCCCCAGCGCCGTCATGTGATGGTTCACGGCCACCGTGATCACGGGGACGAACATCATGAGGCTTGCAACGATGGAGATGGAGACTGCCCAGGTCGGCACCGGCCCTCCCACCAGGTGATGCAGGCCATTCCAATTATAGAAGAGGGCAAACGACCAGAAACCGAGGAGTCCCAGGTAATAACTATAGATCGGCCGGCCAATGACCTTCGGAATGAAATAATAGGCCGCCCCTAGTCCGAGCGGCGTCACCCATACCGTCAGGAGATTATGTGCGAACCACCAGTTCATCGCCGCCTGGCTTACTCCCTGGTAGAAGCGTCCATTGCCGACGACGTACAAAATGGGAAACCAGACCAGCGATGCGAGGAGATACCAGAGACTGATGTAGATGTGCTCGACGCGACGGCTGGCAAATGTCTTGAACATCGAAACGGCGAACAGCACGAAGCCAAGCCCCACAGGCACGACCGCAACAAGCGGGAACTCAAGCCATTCCATTCCTTCGCTGTACCCGGCAAGCACAAGCCCAGTGCCGAGCAGAAGGCCGAGGTTCCAGAGGATTACCGAGAGATATAGGAGGCCGCTCCACCGAACCTTCGTGCGGCAGAGCCTGCCGGTCAGCCAGATGGTCACGCCCGCCCCGGCGAGCGAAACCCAGCCGAAGACCACGGTGTTTAAATGGACCGGACGTAGCCGGCCGAATGTCAACCAGGGGGTGCTGCCCATCCAGTCGGGCACGCTGAATTTTATGGCGACCACGACGCCAACAACCGATCCGATGACCAGCCAGATTATCGAACTCGTGAGGAAGAGGAGCGTAGGACTCGTGGCGGACTCGTCAATCGAAATGCGGAGTGCCTCGTCCGAGTGCTGTTCTGAAAGGACTGGACCTTGTTCAACGGGCAGCGAGCTTTTTGCCTGTTCGTTCATCCGGATGCGCTCGTGTAGTCTGAAGAGTCTGGTCCGTTGGCGAACCGACAGGTTCATCGCTGTCGAAGATCGTCAAGGCACCTTCATTCATGTGCTTGACGGAAAACTGACCGGTGCGCAGTGCCCAGAAGAATGCGGCAAGTGCCAGTGCACCGGCAACCAGTGCGACAGCAACAATGACAACGGCGACAGGGAACAGGGACATGAAGAACGGTGAGTTTTAAGCCGTGAAAATATGATGAAAAAGTTCGAAACATACAAGCGTTACAACCATTTGTTCCTCTTGAACACCCAGAGCATGCCTACAGCCACAGCGGCCATAAAAATCGTTGTACCCAGGACGCCATACTCCCACTCCAGCCCGGGAAGGTATCGGAAATTCATTCCAAAGAAGCCGGTGATTACGCTTAGAGGCAGAAATATGGTGGAGATGATTGTGAGCACCTTCATAACCCGGTTCAGATTGTTGGACGTAACGGAAAGATAGGCGTCCAGCAGTCCTGACACGATATCGCGGTATGAGTCCGCAAGGTCAGTCATACGGACCAGGTGATCATACACGTTTCGGTAATAGATCATCTCATCGCGCGTGATCAAATTGAACTCGCCGCGGGAGAGGCGGTTCAACATTTCGCGCTGATAGACTGCCACCCTCCGAATCGTCTGGATGTTACGCTTCAGATTGAGAATCCCGACCATCGTGCGTTGCCCGGGCTGACGGAATACCTCCTCTTCCATCCGGTCCACGGCTTCATCAAGGCTATCCAGCAGGGGCGTGTAGTTGTCAACGACGTCGTCGATAATAATATGGAACAGGAAATCGGGACCCCGGCCCAGCACGTTCGGATTCTTGGTCAGCAGTTGGGAAGCATATTGAATTGAGCGCAATGGTTTGTAATGGTGCGTCACGAGCGCACGGCGCGAAAGGAAAGCGCTCAACTGGGAGGTCCTGATCTCAACCCCCCGGCCTAGACTATGGCCCTCCTCAGCGTTGGGATTTTCCACCGGGTTGAAGATGACGAACAAGTAGTCGTTGAACTCCTCCACTTTCGGAAGGTGCCCTTCCTCCCCTGCGCCGCTCTGGCAGTCTTCGATCGCAAGCGGATGTAAGTCGAAAAGAGACACCAGAACGGTCTCTTCTTCCGCTTCGTTCGGAGCGTCCAGATCCACCCAAAGCATCCCCTCCGATCCCTGAAGGGCCTGGGCGAGCTCTTTCAGGGAAAGCTTCTTGATCTCGTTGTTCAGAAAATGGTACGTTGTAACCATAGCTATGCCTTAACGCTTATACTACCTGCGCCCACCGCTAGGCACAATGTGCTCTGCTCAGCGTGCTGCTCGATCGGATAGCCGCAGAAGCGAGGGATCCCCCGGTCCCCATCGATGTAGGCGGAGATCGGCAGCCTTAATGGTGTTCTCAGTGATGGAAAGGTCGTACTTCTTGCCGGTCCGGTCGTCGATGATGGTTGCTGTCCCTGGCATCTGCAAGATTCTGCTCTGAAAGTGCCGCGAACCCTAACCGCACAACGAACCCTCGGGGAGATAACGTGAGCGAAATAATATACGACAAATGGGTTTCGAAATCAAAAGCTCCAGGCGTCATGTCTCTGACCGAAAAAAGGCGTCGTGAAGAACCTCCGCAGTCTTCTGGATGTCTTTCCCGTCCACCACAAAGGTCACGTTGATCTCCGAAGCGCCCAGCGAGATCATTCCTACGCCAATATCATGCTGCTCGAGCGTCGAGAAGATGCGCGTGACAACCCCCTTGGACTTCTTCAGGGTTTCCCCGACGACGCAGAAGATGGCTTTGTCGTGGGAAACCTCCACGTCCGCGATCTCCCTGAGTTCTGCCAACAGCTCGTCGAAATGTCCATCAGAGTCTACCGTCAGCGATAAGCTCACCTCAGAAGTGGCCAGCACATCAACGCTCTGTTCATACCGCGCAAAGATCTCGAACACTTTGGCCAGGAACCCATGCATCATGAGCATCCGCGTGGAGATGATATTGATGAGGGTGATGCCCCCCTTGTAGGCGATGGATTTCACCACACGCGGATCCGGACTGCGCGGCTCGCGGACGATAACCGTCCCTTCCAGGGACGGCCGCCGGGAGTTGAGGATGCGCACCGGGATGTTCTTCTGCACCGCGGGCGTAATCGTTGACGGATGAAGGACTTTCGCACCAAAGTAGGCGAGCTCCGCGGCCTCCCGGAACGTCATCTCCTTGATCAGTTGGGCACCTTTGATCTTCGAAGGATCCGAGGTCATCATGCCGTCCACGTCCGTCCAGATCTGGATCTCCTCGGCATCAAGCGCCGCGCCAAAGATTGCAGCGGAGTAATCGGAGCCTCCCCGGCCGATGGTCGTCGGAACACCCGACTGCGTGGCTCCCAGGAATCCCTGTGTCACCACGACGTGTCCATTCCGCACCGAGTCACCGATCACGCGCGGAGCCCTGCGATCGATCTCTTCGAATATCGGCACCGCGCGGGTGAAATCCGCATTCGTGACCATCACCTCCTGCGCATTCACCAACACGGCGTTCATCCCCCCCTGCTTCAATGCGTTGCAGAGCAGCAACGTTGACAGCTTCTCTCCGAAGGAAGCAAAGGTGTCCAGCGAACGGTTCGTCAGTTCGCCGAGGATGGCGATGCTCTTGACCAGGTCTCGCAGCTCGTCGATCATGGCGTCGATCTGGGACTGAATAGTGACAAGCGCATCCCCCCCGATCAGGTCGCGTGCGATCTGCTGATGGCGGCCGCGGAGCAGTTCCACCTGTTCGAGGGAGCGTCCTCTTCCTCCCTCCAGAGCACCTCGAGCCAGGCTGAGAAGCGCGTTCGTGACCCCCGCACACGCCGAGGCGACTATCACTGGCTTCTGATGCAGGTGCTGCTGCACGATTTCCGCAACATTCCGCATTGCCTTGGCGTCCTCCACCGAGGTCCCGCCGAATTTCATGATGATCATCCGTCACCTTTGTTCACCAATCAACTGGCCAGTATTAGCCATGGTTGAGTTTTCAAGATAGGAAAATTCCTCAGAATTCCAAGATTCCTGATTGGCAAGGGTTTTGCTACAGGAGAAAACGGAGAGAGATTGTGAACGAGGATAAAGGGCCGTAGCGCTCGCAGGTGGGACGAGCGCTACGGTTCATCGTGCGGTCGATCCTGCTACCTCACCCGAACCATCTTACCAATCGCCGTTTCGGTTTTTTCTCCCGCGGTCACCTCAACCTGATAGAAATAATACCCGTTCGCAACATCATCTCC
Source organism: uncultured Bacteroidota bacterium (assembly GCA_963809695.1). Taxonomy (GTDB): domain Bacteria; phylum Bacteroidota; class Ignavibacteria; order UBA10030; family UBA6906; genus JAGDMJ01. The sequence goes on along the minus strand of CAWEKI010000004.1, from coordinate 14,486 downwards.
ATCGTTATCCCTTCCGTCCCAGAACACCCGGTTGACCCCGATTTGCAGCGACGACGGCGGAATGGCCATCTGCCGGATTTTCCTCCCCGCCACGGTGAATATCCGTATCGATCCCTCGTCCGGAGGGCGTGCCCCGGTAAGGACAAATGTGAAATAGGTTTCCCCTGCGAACGGATTTGGATAATTAAAAATTTGAAGGATCCTGTACTCGTCCGTGACAGTAAGGGCAATGTCACGCTGGAGTGAATCCACATATCCCAGTGCGTTGCTGACACGTGCAACGATCCGGAGGTCGTGCTTCCCCGCTGCCAGTGATGGAGTGAAGGACAGTTCATTCTCTTGCTGGCTCGACGCGCTGAGACCATCCACAAACGCTTCGATCGATTGATGCACCGGTCCCAGCCCTTCGAGATTCTCGAGACGAACCGTAAGCTTCGGCGCCGAGGCAACAAAGTCGCCATCCATGAGCGAAACCCCGTCTGCAAAGATCTGAACGCGGGCGGGTGACGCACCGGTGACGGTGAACGCGAAGTCGGCCCCGTTGTTCTCGGCGCACAGATCTTCGTTCCCTGAGAGGGGGTCTACCTGCACCCTGATGGAGCTGCGTGCCGGGAGATCCCTGGTTGAGAGAGGAACCACGATCATGCCCTTGCCATCCACAGGAACGCTGTCCACTCCCGCAGTCACGAGCGGCCTGAGCATGTTCCTCTCGTCATAGAGAGAGACAGTGACGCGGGCACTATCCACTGCCCGGTACCCAAGGTTGTGCACCGTGACAGGGAGCTGCAGGTCGGTCCCTCTGGCCACTGACGGTTCTGCACTCCCAAGGCTTTGGGAGCTGATGGCCAAGTCTGCCGGGAGTTCTGCTTCGCTCCACCACTCTTTCAACACCGGGGTCCGCAGCGCGTCCCGTGTGGAAAGACGCGCAAGGAACCGGTAACCGGAATAGACATTCCGAAAGCCATTGAGAAAAACGAGGCTGACGTCAGCGCTGTCGGGCGGAACCAATCTCAGCGTGTCCACGACTCCGGATGCCTTTACTCCCAGGATCGCAAGTCGGAGTGCAGTCACGGCAGGCTGCGTGCTCCCTTGCCAATGGAACGAATTCCAGGAGGACGCCGGGGGCAAGAGCGGGGAGGTCACCGTACCGGTTCCATAGCTGTAGTAATTCGGGACCTGCAGGCTGACGACGGCGCTGTCGTTCGTGAGTTGTTCATGTGCGTCGGCCGCGTATCCCTTCCTCCCGATGAAGGCCCACGATTGTCCGGCGAGCAGGCTCCGGATCCCCGTGCTTCCTAATGATTCAATGGCCAGCAAGAGGCTGTCGGTCACATTCGTGTGGCCATCAAAGATTACCGAGAGTACAACATAATTCCCCATTGGCGTTGTGTTGATGAAGTTCTTAAGACTGTCCGCACGCGATGGATCGCTCTTGATGTCAAATGTGCTGAACGCGTAGCTTCCATCGAACTCATTCACACGGATGCCCATGAAGCTCTGGCCAACTTCCCACTCGTAGCCCCAGATGACCTGGCTGTTAATGCCGATCCGGCTGTAGATGTGATGAGTGATTCCCCCACGGTCGCCATAGGACCGGCTCCAGAGTTGAAGCGGGACGTTGGGGGCGATCGTCACGCCAGAATCCGTGGCAGCGGTCTGCTCGAGCTCATCACGGCTGAATTGATCCCGCGATGCCTCCTGCCGGCGAACAGTGGGGGGAACAGGGGGATGCACAGCCGTTCTAAAGGCCGACACCACCCACCCCCCCAGGGTTTCTCCGCTCACTGTCCGCGCCCGCCAGAAATAGGTCCGGTCTTCTGCGAGGGAGGGAGTCTTCCAGACGGCAGAAACCGGGCCCGGTGAAATCACACCGGATTGGACCCGATAAGGAGACGTGAACGAAGACAGCGTATCGAGCTCAAAGACCGTTTGTAGCCCCGGGATCCCTCCTCTTCCCGGAAGGCCAACGGTAAGCGTTTGTACCCCCGCATCCACGACGGCATTATCCGCCGGCTTAATTGCGACAAGAGTCCTGGCATAGACATAGTCATCGACCGACGCCACGTTGTTCAGCCTGCTCACTTCATCAAGAACCCCATCAGGGTCAAGAGAGACGAGAATGGAATGTTTGCCCGGCTCCGCAGATGCAGTCCACGGGAGGGAGAGCGAGTCCAGGTGGTATTGCGGCCCGACATGTTGACGCATTTCATTTTGCTTTCCCCCGTAGATGTCAGAGACCGACACCAGGACACTCTCCGGTGTCACGAGCCCATAGTTGTGGAGCCGGACGCGAAGCCCCATAGGAGAATCCTGGCTGGAACCACCTGAAGAGAAAATGGAGATATCCTCCGGGCTGACTCCCAGGTCCGGCTTTAGCGGGAGTGGAAAGCGTGAGAGCGGATCTGCCTGCAGGGGCGTGCAATTTAACATCGTCTCAGTGACAGCGCCTGATCCGTAAACTATTCGCAGGCGGTAGCGCGCCACGGAGGTCAGCTTTCCAAGCTCCCGCAGCTGTTCCCCTTTCAGACCTTCCAGGAAATAGCCCACCATGAGGCTCCCGGTGTATGCGTATCCCAGCGACGACGAGCTCCAGGCCCCGATTCCTGCCCGGTTCTCCGCAAGCATGAAATCTTCGGAGAGCACATTATTGGACGGCTCCGCAAAAGCTCCGACATTGCAGCTTACGGAGGATACAAACGGAAGTTGACCGTTCGTATTTTCCATGTCATACGGGCTTCCGATGTCCACGCCCCACGTTCGTCCTCCTGAATGCCCGAGGAAATTGATGAACCCTACGCCCTCCTTGATATAAGAACGCATTTCTTCCTTATGCTCCCCATCGATCACGGATGGTGACGATTTGTATACCCGCAACGGTGTGCCACCGAGAGGAGCCGGCGTGATGTACTCTTCTATCTGAGATTCCGTTGTGGAATTGAAATCCGACTGTTCGTACACGGTGTTTCCTCCCGTGATGAACATGAATCTCTTGTCCCAATCCCCCAGAGGCGTTCGGTCAAACCCGATGATCTTCTCCACCGTTGTGGCGGCTTGCACAGGATTCTGGACGCAGACGCGGCCGATGAGAAGGGAGGAGAGAACCGTGTCCACGGTGTCGAAGCACCCATACCAGTTGTCGCCGGCCGGGACCCCGTACGCAGGCACATAATCGATCCGCGTGGAGCTTTTCATATACCGGTGCGCATCCCAGCTTGCGTCGCCGAACAGGAGGAGGTATGCCGGGGCAGGCGAAGGCCAGTTTGCATATGCGTATCTCAGGTAACCCTTGATAGCATTTGCATCGGGGAGCCCGTAATTGAATTCGTCATAGATATCCTGCACATCCGCGACCGCAGTGCGGACGCCGTTGAAGGACCGTCGTTCAGCAGCCAGGCGCTGCGCCGAACCGAGGAAATCTCCGTGCGTGACAACAATGTAGTCGGCGCCCGTAGCATTGGTCCGAAGATCCGAAAAGATCTTTCCGGGCTTGATTGACGCAGGCATCTCCGAACCCCGGGCCACGATAGCATAGGTTCGGGCGGAAGAGACTGTATCTTCGAACGTCGCGATAAACCCCGCTGCGGAATCTCCGGTCACGGCAATGCCTTGAATCAGCCGCCCGGTTGAAATGTCGGCGACTTCGATCGTTGGATTTGGCATCCCGGCCACCGACACCCGGAGGGGGCTCCCGGGACCGAGCGTGAACGTGAGGCGGCCGTTGACCGCTCTGAGCACCCGGGGATAATCGATTTCAAACCAATCGAGGTAGAACTGGTTGATCCCGTTCGCCGTTGGGATCGAGACGAGCCGGAGCCGGTTCGCCCCCGTGACAAGCCAGGAGGTCGGGATCGGAGTGCTGAACACCACTCCCTCTCTGCCGTCAAACGCGATCTCCCCTGCCAGCGAATCATTGACCCAGACCTGAGCCCGATGGTCCGGCGTGGCGGAGTGCAGTGTTGTACCATAGAGACGAACGCGCACTGCAGCCATGCTCTGGCCGGCATCGAGACTGTCCAGCATAAAGGTATGCGTAAGCGACGACCCGGGATAATAATATTCCCACACCCATCCTTCCCCCGGGGTAGTGCCGTTACGCGTGATCTCGGCTTCCCCGGTGCCTTCATAGTAGTCCGTGTTCTCTTCTTCGTGAATCGTCTCGAAGGATGAGCGCACAGCCGTCGGATTCCCGGCAGGACCCCATGATGATAGCCCATAACGGAGACCCTCCCGGTTCCCGATGGTGAGCCAGAAGGCGCTGGTATCCGTATAGAAATCGTAGTAGGTAGAGTCACCGTAGTTACGGCGGCCGTAGAACTCGATGCTCGAGTCTTCGCGCACAAGGATGGGAATCTCTTTCCCGCGATTGAACATTTGCAGTGTTGAAAGGTCGGCGATCGATGCCCCCTCAGTGGAAAGATCCTGCAGGGTCAGGCGATACCATCCATCGGTCGCCACCGGCACACGGTAATACTTCTGACCGGTATTGAACCAGTCGCGGGTCGGATCGTCTGTCGTCCGCAATATCGTCCTCCCGCGCCACGCCTTCGCTTCCTCATAGTTCCAGACCAGGCTTTTGTACACGTCCTCAAACCAGGGATCGGTCCCTTCTCCACCCGCGGATGGGACCTCCTTACCAATGCTGCTGTCATGGAGCAGGGTGATCTCCAGCCGTCCTTTGACAAGGCGCCGAAGCACGCGGGTCGAGGGATTGTAGAGATAGGGAGCAATGCGAATCGTAGAGACACGCTGTTGACGCAATGTAAAGGGCCGGTCAACAGCGAGCGATTGCCTCGGCAGGAAACGGTCCTGCGAGTAGATTTCCTTGTCCACCAGGAAAGATGCAGTTGTCTGGCGCTTCTCGTCGACCGTGTAGGAAGGGCAAGGAGCCACCAGCACCCCCGGCTGCTCCTCGTAGACGGGATCAACGAGTGTTGCTTCCACGCTGCTGCCCCACGGCACTCCCAGGGTAAGAACCTCAACGGGCAGCTGCGGAGCACCAATAGCGGTCATGCCTGCTACCTGATCGCCGCCGAAGAATTGGTATGTCTTGCCCGAGACGGACACCGCCGTTCGGGAGAAGATGCCCGGCGAATATTCAACTGTCCAATGATCGGGGGTGCGGGCAAGGAGCGTAAAGGCAGTGCGTCCGCCATGCGATGGAACGCCGGGGACAGATTCCGCAGACACGAGACACAGCAGGAGCGCACAGTACCTCACGATTCGTGCCTTCATCGCTGCCTTCCCTCACGAAGCAATTGCATAGAGACCCTCAGAAGAAACAATGGGTTGCCAATGAGATAGCGGCGCCAGAGACGCCGTGGTTCCTGCAGGAGGCGGTAAAGCCATTCCATGCCATTCCTTGACATCCACGACGGGGCGAGTTTCTTTCTTCCCGCCGCATATTCAATCGTGGAGCCGCCAAACAGAACCACATTTGCCGCAAGCCGCTGAAGGTTCCGGCGCGTCCAATGCTCCTGCAGCGGCATTCCAAAACAGACGAAAAGAATGTTCGGCCGTGCCGCTGCGATCACATCAACCACGCGGTCACTTTCATCACCCTCTTTGTTGAAATACCCGTGGTGGGTCCCAACAATTTTGATCCCTGGGAATCTGTGGTTCATCGCAGATGCAGCCTCTTCGGCGGCACCCCGTGAACCGCCAAGCAGGAATATTGAAAATCCCTTCTCGGCTGCGAAAGCGCACAGCTCCCATATCCAGTAGGTCAGGACAATCCTGGGAGGCAGTCCGACGCCGAGAAGCCGTGCGCCCAGCCGGACACCTTCCCCATCGCAGTAGACGACCGAAGAGCGGTTCAGTATCTGCCGGAATTCATGATCCTGCTGGGCAATGTTGATCGCATTGATATTGACATTTGCCAGGTACTCACGGCTCCCTGCCTCGATTCTCTTCGCAATCTCCGTGAGCAGGCCGGTCTTATCGACCGCATCCACCCGGACGCCCAGGATTTCAACGCTTTCAGGCATGGGAAAGCCTCCGCTGCACCGAGACGGCAGCCGCGAAAACTTCTTCCACCGAGATCTCGTTCATGCATGGATTGAAGGGTCTGACACATTTTCGTTGGTTGCAGGGTGAACACTCTACCCTCTTATAGAGCCAGGATGCAGGTGCGAGTGTATGCGGCGCGGTCAGCGACGGATCGGATGGACCAAAAAGGCCCAGCGTGGGAACTCCCAGCACCGCCGCCAGGTGAAGCGGCCCGGAATCGTTTCCAATGAACAGTGATGCACCCGAGATCAGTACAGCGCTCTCGCGTAGCTTGAGTGTGGAGGCAAACAGGACTTGGGGGTTGCCTGCAAATCGCTGTAAAAATGTCTGGACATTCCCGTCCCTTCCCCCCTCCCAAAGGAATACCACCGTAGTGCCACATCCGGCAATCAGGCGCTCCCCTAACGAAGCAAATGCTGACGCAGGCCATTGTCTGTAGCTCCATCCGGCAAAAGGATGAATGACGACGTACTCCTTTGGCAGTACAATTCCGGCGAACACCAAATCGGACCGCACGCGGTCAACGACCCGCGGCGCAATAGCCAGGCGGATCGGGGAGACATGGTCGTGCCAACCAAGCGCGCGGCACACCATGAGCGCACGTTCCGAAATGTGGTCCCGCCCGTAAACCATGCCGCCCACACTATTGACCCCAAACGCTTCCACCGGCGTCGTAACGAGATATGGTGTCAGTGAGTCGGTGTATCGAAGATATCCAGCGATGCAGGGCGCCCCGCTTGCGAGTGCCACAAACGCGTTTCTTCGCGGCGGACTCATGCTGCATACGAGCGTAGGATGCAGACGCCGCACGTGCCGGACTGCCTTGAGGATCCCGACCGCACTTCGCGATCGAACGACACCGTGGACGGTAACCGGAAGCTGGAACGTCTGGAGAAGCTCTATGAGATTGCTTTCCACGACGAGGTGAAGGTTCGCCGAAGGAAAGAGCTCCTGGAAACCCCGGATGGCGGGCAGCATGGCAAGGACGTCGCCGAGCCCTGTCAACTCGACCAGCACCACCGATGAGATATCCTTTGGTGGGACTGATTCCCGGTTGCGTGCAGCAGTCGCGAGACGAAGCCCGGTTATCGCCATCCTGGGAATCATCCTCTGCTCCTTCCCGTGGCGATCGCCGCAATTGAATTCATGATCTCCTTCCCCAGAATTTCGGCCACCACGGGCACGTCGAAGCAGCGCAAGGCACGTTCTCTTCCAGTTCGCCCAAGTTGGCAACGGACGGACGCGTCACGACAGAGACGGTCAAGAGCAACCGCAAGAGCACGGCTGTCGCCGGGATTCACCAGCACCCCCGCGTCCCCGAGCACCTCGGGGATTCCACCAGATCGGGAAGCGACAATGGGAACTTCGCACGCCATCGCTTCGATCAGCACTCTGCCGAATAATTCGGTCCAATGTCTCGTTTCGAGCGAAGGTAGTACAAGCACGTCCAGCCCGTTCAGCATGGCTGGCATCTCCCCGTATGGAATCGGCGGATGGAATTCCGTACGCCCGGCAAGGTCGTAGTCCCCGGCCATTTGCCGGAGGAGCTTCTTTTCCGGACCCGTTCCAACCATTCGGAGCCTGACGTTTTCAGGCAAATGCCGCATTGCTTCAAGGAGAACATAGACTCCTTTTTCTTTCACCAGCCTCCCCACATAGCCGATGACCACTGGTCTCTCTTGCCCGACCGAGCCCTCACGACCGATCTTGTGGAACAGCGTACAATCGACGATGTGAGGGGTATATACCAGGCGTTTCGCATACGGCGCGAGAAGCTTCCGTGCCGCCTCAGGCCGATAGAAGCAGACATCCGGAGACGACCTCCGCGTTGCGGCATCGCACAGACGATGTGTGAACCCAAATTTGTAGGGGAACCCCTCCCGCGGGTAATCTATGTTCCGGGACGAAAAGAACCCGAGCCCGGCTGCGGGCGCCAGGGAGCGCCGGATGATGCACACCTCGGCAGCCGCATAGCTTTCAGGCTGTGCAACTGCCAAAATGAAGTGCGGCCGCACCCTGCGTACTACCCCGGGAAGGTCCAGGTACAAAACTCGTTGATGACGGAATCCAAAAGCGATTCGACTGCAATGGACGTTGATCGGACCTCCCTCTTCGGGTTCGCATGCAACCTGCTCCCGGGTTTCTCTCCATGCTGTCGGGACAAGGACGTGCATGTCGCATCCGAACATTTTTCCCATGGCCCGGTACACCTCGCGCCGCAGAGACTCCACGGCGAGATTGTCAACCACGAGTATGCGCGGGCGCTGGTTCATCGGCTCCACTCTCTCTCACCGAACTCGCCATGGAAGAAATCCCGGGCTCCTTCGTACATAGCGCCTACCCGCCTGAACTGTCCCGTCACAAGACAATACGCGGCGGGAATGAGCATCATCCTAACGCCGTAGTAGAGAAGGTATCCGGCCCAGCGGATGCCCGGGCGCTGCCGGCGAAACAGCAACAGATTATTTCGCGCGACGTAATAGTCACGGAACCATTTGCCCGCATTCCTGAGCACTGCCGATGACGGCATGTGACAAGCCACTGCCTGTGGAACATGTAGAATGCGCCAGCCCAGTTTGCTGACTCTCATGCATAAGTCGACGTCCTCCGAATACGCGAAGTATGTCTCATCGAAGTGCCCGGCGGAACGGTAGACCTCAGCCCTGGCAAGGAAGGCGCACCCCGTTGCAAAATCCTCTTCGTACTCACGGTGGTCCGCATTCGGTTTCCGGCCGAAGCGCCGGTGCACGGGATAGCCCAGCGCATTGAAGAATCCGCCGTCGAACCAGATTCGATCCCGGTTGTTCGCGTCCAGAATCCTCGGCGATACGATTCCAGCATCGGGGGCCCTGTCCAGGACATCCTTCATTTCCTTAATGCAGCCGGGGGTCACCAAGGCATCACTGTTCAGAAGGAGAATATACGAGGCACGATGTTGTAATGCCCACCTCACTCCAACATTGAAGCCCGCTGCCACCCCAATGTTCCTTTCCTGTTTCAGGATCGTCCCCTGCTGCAAGATGGACGCTAGACCTATGTCCGACCCGTCTGTTGAGCCATTATCTACTATCACAAGAAAAGGGTCCATCCCATCCGATGCCATGACAGCACTCACACACTGCTTTATCTGTTCTCCCCCGTTCCAGTTCAAAATAACCACAGCAAGGAGTCCTGTCACGGCCTGATCAGCCTCTGTCCGGATGGTTTCGGTCATGAGTTCAGGCGCTCCATGCGGGCACGTTCGAGCACCTCAAGGGTCCTGGCCGCAATTGCATCCCACCGAAATTCGCTGGCTTTGTTGCGCCCCTCTACGGACAACTTGTTCCGGAGATTTTCGTCGGCAAGCAGCCTGCGGATCCCATCCGCAACTTCGGCTGCCGATGTTGGGTCATCCAGAAATATCCCATGGAACCCCTGGGTCATGCCCTCGACCGCTCCGCAGCTCTTCGACGTGATCACGGGCACCCCTGCAGCCATGGCCTCAAGCACAACCATTCCAAATGGCTCGTAAAGTGTAGGAAACACGAAAAGATCGGCGACGCCGAACAATCTATCCGGGTTCTCCACGCTGCCGAGAAACGTCACTCTTCCGGCAAGGCGAAGCGCTTCCGCTAATCGTTCATAGGGGCGGATATTTCCACGTCCCGCTACCACCAGGCGCAGGTTCGGCATGTCAAGCTTCGCCATTGCTTCCAGCACCGATTTGAGTCCTTTCCGTGAAAACTCGTTGCCCGTGAAGAGGAGTACTCTTTCTTCCTCGGCGATGCCCCACTGCTTCCGCAGCGACGCCAAAAACTCCCCGGATCTATCCCCCCCATGAAGCGAAACACCGTTCGGAATGACAACAATGCGCCCGGGTTCAACACCATAGTACTGGATAATCTGGTTCTTCACGAGATTGGAACATGCGATAATGCGTTTCGTCCTCTTCGATGTAAGAAGCGCCTTCTCATCGTTCAGGGAGACCATGTCGTACAATCCCCAGTTTGGCCGCTCCCACGGGGCAAGGGAGTGCGACTTGAGAATCTCCATTCCTGCACGGTGACAGCTCTGAGCCGCAACAACGTCAGCCCTCCGGCCGATGCCAAAGGAATACGTGATGTCGCAACTCAACGTGCGCAGGCACCTCTGTTCGTCGATTCGAAAGAGAATCTTGCTGAGCGCCTTCGAGCGGGGAAAACCCATCACGCGGTGCGCGTGGGTGCGCACATCAGGCGGTCCGGGATCATGTGCAATGATGTGCACTTCATGACCGCGCTGGCTAAACGCGTTCGCAAGAGCACGGGCGATTCGGCCAATGCCAGTCCTGGGATCACAACTGAGAGTCTCCAAGCCAATGCGCATGCTGCTTCGCTCACTATGAGACTTGAATCATTCTATCAGCTGACTGCCGCGTGAATTGGCTGAATACACGAGCCACGGATTTGTTGATCTTTGTGACCCACGCGATATCCCGGGCTGGAAAAGGCTTCGCCACATACAGGAAAAGAGCAGTCAACCCGCCGAACGCCGCCCCCCGCACGAAGAGCAGAAGCCCTCCTCCACCGGGAAGGAGGTAAGAGGTAGCGATCCCGGCAACGATCGCGGACATTGTTACCAATCCCCAGAAACCCCATTGTATCACCGGGCCACCGGCCTGTTTACGGACAAAAAGCGAGCCAAGGAGATTGACCAGTAGGTTGGCGCACCCGCTGCCAATGACAGCCCCAAAAGCAAAATACCGTGGGATGAGCAACAGGTCCAGAACAATATTCGCCGCAGCACCTACGATTCCGATCCGCACCACACTGAATGGCTGCCCCCTGGCAAGCAGGTACTCCCCGTTTTCAGAACCAGCAAAGAGCCTCGCGATGACGCGAAAGAGCACCATCCCCTGCACGAGAATGGCAGCGCCCGCAAAATCATGGGAGAAGAGAAGGGTAATGATCGGACTGGCATTGAAGAAGATAAAAACCAGGACCGGCACAACCATGATGGACACGACCCGAACCAGGAAAGCATAGAATCGGTCCAGCATCTCCGGCGAAGTAACAGCAAGGCGCGAGAACGTAGAGAGCGTTATTCCTCCCAGGCCCAGTGTCAATCCCTGAGTGGCCATCAATACCACCGAGAATGCGACATTATACATGGAGGACGGCACGGGGGACGGAAGAAGCGTGGAAAGGAAGAGCACGTCTCCCTGGCGTCCAAGAAAGTAGTCAAGGATGGTATTTGTCCAGTAGATAGCGCCAAAGGCATAGACGGGTTTTAAGGAATGCGGCTGAACCTCTCCCGCAAAATCAGAACGGCCGACGTAGAAGCACAATCCAACCTGCAACAGTCCGGTCGAGATGAGAAAGAGCATCACCGAGTCCACCGTCATCCCCGTCGTCATCATCCATGCGATGCCTGCCAACTCGATCACCCGGACTGCTACTGCGATTCGAGCTAGAGGCGCAGTGCGAAGTTGGGCTACGAAGATCATGCTCAGGAGCTGGACGAACGAGCGCACTGCAGCATACCCTGCCAGGAGCCAGAAATAACGGGCGATGGCATTAGGAAGCGCTATCCAGGACAATTTCGCGACGAAAAATGCAAGACCGACCACCGCAACAAGCAGCGCGCCTCTGACCAGGAGCACTCGCCTGAGCAAGAACCGCAGACGTGCGCCGCCTGTTCCAAGGTCTGTTGCTTCGAGTTGGGGAATGAAACGATTGAGAGAGGATTCCAGGCTCAGAGAGCTGAGGACCACCAGAAGCTGGGCGACGCTTACGAGCGCGGCATAGATCCCGTTTGCCTCAACGCCCAGTCCCCGGGCAATGATGACCGTCGTAAGAAAGAGGAGAAGATACTCGAGCACCTTCCCTGTGTGGTTCCACAGGTACCCCTCCGCCGTAGCCCTGGCACGAGTCATCTGCAGGCGTTACCCCTTTTTGCTTGCCCATCTCCCCGGTGCGCCTGTATTCATCCGCACATGCATGCGGGCAATTCAAGCGTCGATCTCAGGAACGGTGATCCAAAACCGGGAAAAGAACGTGTGGCAATCGATGGAAGATTCGCTCCCGCGGGCGCTCAGAACGAACGCTGCAGAAAACGGGCATTCTGGCTTGTTTCCAACAGAAGCAACTGACCTTACTAGTGCCCCACCAACTATCATTTCCTATAAACGACGGGGCACAGTGCTCGCTCCAACAACGAACTCTGTCCGAGAATTCGCTGCAATTGAAAGTTGGAGCGGCATTAGAAGCCGGTCTTGCGGCTTCTTTCCCAACTATAGCATTTTCAACGCTTTAAGATACCGTTCTGGGAGTCAAGAATCAAGGCTGGCTTATGGTGAGGTCAAAATGATGCAGCACACGAGACAGGCTTCACCCTTCCTCGTTTCCGTGGGGACGAGATCCAAAGGAAGAATCCCAATGCATGAGCACGGGCTATACACCGACGCGGACCCTCACGACGAGTCATATATCCAAAGGAACTCTCCTGCACGACAACTTCCTGAAATTCCTAAGAGATTCTTGGCAGGTGTGTATTGACAATGACCTGATGATGATCTATCATAAGCCCAGAACAGAGTGTTGAGCCTGCAACAGGCGATAATGCTGTACCCTTGGTGAGCAGGAGGTCTCATGGCGTTAAAGACACTTGTCACGTGCATTGCAGCCGTGTTGTGCTATGGCTGCGGGCGGGCGAACGTATCCGGGCCTGACGATGTCCGTTCGTTCACTTCGGTACAGGTTGTGTTGATTGACAGCTTCAGTGATGAGACATGCACGCTGACCAGCTCGAAGATCGTCCGTGTGGGCTCGTACTACAACTTTCTTCCGTATGACAGCCTCCGGTTCAGCTTCAGCGCGACACGGTTGTCGGCCGACGTGCCGTTTGACGAGATCCTTCTCAAGATTGGACCGGCGACCTGCCTGCGGGATTCCATGGTTGCCATGCAAAAGAATGTCTCGCTCATTGTGAAAGTGTCTGACATCTCCAAGCCTGCGTTCTGCGCGTTGACATTCCGGACCTCTGATCCCCGGACGCTCATCAGACTCTCCGATCTCCGAGTCGTGGGCTGGATGAGCAAATAGAGTGAGGTAAACACACGGAGCAAGGATGTCTGCGACAGCATGTCATCATTCCCACGCTGTGCCCTTCCCTGTTCATCACGATACATCTGTGGATCCTTTCGGGGTTTCCTGGCGGGCTCCTGCGCCCCTGCGGGAAGATATTGTTGAAGGATCATACCATCCACGAACCCTCGTTGTCAAAACCTCAGACTGACGTCGATCTTAAAGTTATGTGTCATGAAAGGGGTCTCTGAGGGAAACGGCCAGTTCATTTGACCGCGGAATGCATAAAAGAAACCGTAAGCAACCGCATTCCGGAGCACAAAATAGATGATCGGTCCCAACAAAGGACTTGTGGCCACGATTTCGTCGGCAAAGTTCGACATGATGGCCACGGACGACCCGAGCAGGAGATAACTGCAGATCCACTGGGGGAAGACCAGTCGTGTATAGACTACCGATGCCTCATACCCGGCGGATGCGCTCAGAGTAGAGAAGAGTTCCACGGTGGCGCCCCCCTCGGTCGACATGGAGAGCCGCCCGTTTCCCATCACACGGTTCACCAGAGAGGTGTCTTCAGGCGTGAGTGATGCCGTGTTCTTGAATTTCATTCCGGTGTAGTTGAAGGAGTACTGATGAAAGGGAATCACAGCCTGGTTCCCGATGTCCCACCCGTAGCCAGACCGCTGGCCGACGCCTGCCCGCCACCATTCTCCAGACAGCCCCCCGGTTCCGGTTTTTCCCGGAGGGACGTTCGAGCTTGCATAGCCACCCAGGAGAAACCGTTCGTCGAGCTTTTTTCCCCAGCTCTTGAACCGCTTGACTTCACGGAATCCGAGCTTGAGTTCCGCCACGCCCGCCGTAGGCAGGTCTGCAGAGAAGAGTTTGTGGTCGAAGAGTCCGTACCCGTATGACCCTTCAATGATCGGGTCGAAATTTCCTTCAGTGAGAAAGCTGAACATTGAACCGGAGGCTCCTGACGATTGAGCGAATGTCGGAGTTCCTACGGGGATAAGAAGCGCACCTGCGCTGATGATTGAAAGTACAAACAGCAGCTGTGGACGTAAATGGTTCAGAAACATGAGCGGATTCTCCTCGGGACGTAATGGCAACAATGTAGCGCATCACTCACTTGAACGCAAGGGGGAATGTGTCCTGACCTCAATACTCGATGGGAAAGTTCAACCCCGCAGCTGTGGGATAGTGTGTACGAGAGAAACAACAAAAGCAGTAAGCGAAAGGTGGAAGAATTGTCTGGGGCAAATTGTTTCTTTAGGTTGAGCAATATTCTCCCTGCCGGCCGCCCGACCGCGGCGGACCATGCAGGCAAAATTGTCACATGATGATCAATTATCCATCAATGATGGATAATCGATAATTCGAAGGCCCCGCTTCCACGTGTGATCTTTGGAAGCGGGGCCTTCGCGGAGAGGGTGGGAT
>CAWEKI010000003.1:0-97208 GCA_963809695.1 uncultured Bacteroidota bacterium | reverse complement strand
TACAAACAAAAATGGTTCCTGACGGAACCATTTTTATTTGTAGCAGGGACAGGACCCCGCACGGACACCGTGCGAGGGTTTCGGGCCCGCGGGAGCGGGCCCTCAACTTGAATTCACAGCCCTGTCGAGCCGGTTATAAACACAAAATGTCCCAGACAAGCCGGGACATTTTGTGTTTGTAGCGGGGACCCGCTACAGTCCCTACCTACAAAGAATGTCGAAAACCTATTGGTTTTTGCAGAATTGACTTTCTAGCCGCTCGGAGCTGTTCGTACGTTTTGAGCACTGGGGAGCCGAACGGTCTCTTCAAGAGATCAGACATCCCATGTCGCTCAGCAGGCTGTGCTACACTCCACGTTCTTCCTCACATCACGAGGCCTCCCTTGATCTAACGTCGGTCTCCTCCCTCGGTTTGGGAAATGGACATGTGACTACACATTTGGATTATGCGCCGATGCCATCGGCGATCTCGTAAGGGACTGCTGAAGACCTGGAACCATGCAAGAGGACTCGCTGCCTTTAGGCTGGACAGGTGCATGGTGTGACAAGACGGCAGAATGAAATGAGAGTGACATGAACAGACAGCGCGCTTTGGATCGTTTCCACGAGGCAGCCTAGTCCATTTGGAGGAGGTCAAGAAGCATGCTTCTTGACTCACTGGTTTGGAGCTCATGTCAATACGTCTCTCCGGCTGCATCAGTTCGAAAATCAATTCTCGCAGAAAAATAAAAAGGAACCTAAATCCAAAAAGATTCAAGACGCAATTTTCTTTCCTCTTCTCCTGAGCGTCATGCTTGTTGCAAATCGTAACGCAGAGAAACTCATCAACTGACATTACCGTGATGCCATGAACGCTCATGATGTATCCAAAGGAGTTCGCACGTGACTCGTCTCTTTCGTTTGTAGATTCGGTCTCACGAATTTTCCTTCCTCTCTCGTTGGTGTTTCTACTTCCACACTTGTTTTCCGCAAAGCGATTGTAACTTCGCACTCGCTGTCGACCAACGATGCAATTTTTGTCAGTTGGCACAACATGTGATGTCGACCCCAGCAGTTCTCTCCTTGTCGTTCGACCAAGCAAGTCTGTCTTCAAACAAGTTGCATCACAAAAAGAACCTCGTACCCGAAGCACGTGTGGCCATTCACGCAGGCCGGGAAAGGGTCTACTCCGATGCACAGAACGCTGGCTCGACGATGTACCGCTCCACTTGCCGCCCAAGACGGCTTCTCTCTGACCGAACTGATGATCGTTCTGGTGGTCGTCGGTGTCCTGGTTCTTCTCGCCTTACCTAAACTCATGCCCGTGGTCACGAAAGCCAAGACCACCGAAGCAAAGCTCATGCTCAAGCAGATCTATACGCTCGAGCAGTCCTACAAGTACGAGAACGACCGCTACAGTACTGTGCTTGCCGATATTGGCTTTGAGCAGGAGAAACTCGTCACGGAGCAAGGCAGAGCTCGCTACAAAGTAGAAATCCTTTCTGCCGATGCGAAGAACTTCAAAGCGCAGGCCACCTCTGTCGTGGATTTTGACGGGGATGGCACATTTGACGTGTGGGTGACGGATGAAAGTGGGGCGATACGCAACAGCGTCCCGGATTAATGTAGCAATGTAACAAAGAGCCAAAAAAGCAGCGCTCAACCGCCAAACCCGCTCCGCGCTGAAGATCGCGAGTGTGAGTGAAAGGGCGGAGCGTGCCTAGGCGGACCACTACAGGATTTCTCATCCGGATCTCTCCCATTCGTTTCACGATCCACACTCTGAAACTGAGAGCGTATGCTTGAAGTAATCACCATCGGCTTCTTCTTTGGCGCTTCCCTGGGCAGCTTCCTCAATGTGTGCGCCTACCGGATTCCTCGCGGAGTCTCGGTCGTATCCGAGCGCTCGTTTTGTCCAGCCTGTGGGCGTGTGCTTTCATTGTTTGAACTGATCCCGATCGTGAGCTTCATCATAATATGTCGGGGACGGTGCACCTGTTGCAGGGCGCCCATCTCACTCCAGTATCCGGCTGTAGAGTTACTCTCTGGCGCCTGGGTGGTGCTCATCACTTTGACAGCCGGGCTCTCTCCGGAGGCGCTGCTTCTCATAGTTTTCGGGCTATCCATGCTTCTTGTGGCGATCATCGATTGGCAGCATTACCTGATTCCCAATACGGTGCTGCTGTGGAGCCTCTTCCTCGGTATTGCCATCAAAGCCGCGATGGGCTTTTCGGCCCTCTGGCCGGCAACTTTGGCGCTGGCTGTCTCCTTTCTCGTCGTCTTCCTTCTCCTGCTCTGCGGCAGGCTCTCTTTCGGCCGAGAAGTGATGGGGATGGGCGATGTGAAACTTGCCGCCGTGATCGCCTTTATGCTGGGGTTGCCTGGGCTGCTTCTTTCTCTCTGGCTTGGGGCAGTAGGCGGGCTAACCCTTGCGGCCGCGCGGAAAGTCACTGTCGGAGGCCAAGGGCCGAGAGAAGAGCGGATTCCCTTTGGGAGCTTCCTTGCTCTTTCCTCTGTTGCCCTTGCCCTGCTTGAGAGCGAAACGCAGAGTTTCATCCTTCTCCCGGAATTGCCATGGCTGAACTTCTAGTCGACAAAAGACTCGTCTCTGCGCTGCCGGCTCAGGTAGCCAAGGATCTGAGAGTATTCCCTTTGAGGGAAGAGGCGGGAGTGATTGTCCTTGCCGCTGGCAAAGGATACGACCCGCAAATAGCGGCAGACCTGGCATTTCTCCTGGGAAAGGACGTGACAATCGAAACCTGGCCGGATGAAGAACTTCTCCCCCTAATCCAAAAGCATTACGGGGTGGCTGCTGGTCAACGCGAATCGGCAAGCCCTCCGGGCACAGATGCCAGCGATGAATTGAGCGAAGCTCAAGCGGGAATCTCGCTTTCTGCAAGTGGTGGCTCTGTGGTCACTCTGGTCAACGATCTGATTTCGAATGCGATCCGCATGGGAGCAAGCGACATCCACGTGGAACCGTACGAGCGCTACATCCGCGTGCGCTATCGGCTCGATGGGGTCTTGCACGAGGTGGAGCGTCCACGTCTAGATCAGGCCAAAGCCATTATCTCGCGCCTCAAGATCATGGCCGATCTGGACATTGCGGAAAAAAGGCGACCGCAGGATGGCCGCATCCGCGTCAAAGAGGGAGAGCGCACGATTGATATCCGGGTCTCTTCGCTTCCTACCGATTTTGGTGAGAAGATTGTGCTCCGCATTCTGGATAAGTCCCAGCTTCAGCTAGATTTGACCAAGCTGGGCTTTGAGGAAAATGACTTGAGGCAATTCCAAAGAACTCTCCGGCTTCCCTATGGAATGATTCTGGTCACAGGCCCTACGGGAAGCGGAAAGACCACCACGCTTTATGCCGCGCTCAACTCGATCAATCGGCCCGACATCAACATCACAACGATCGAAGACCCAATCGAGTACAACCTCGCTGGCATCAACCAGACCCATGTCCGCTCGGATATCGGTCTGACCTTTGCGGCTGCCTTGCGCTCGATTCTTCGCCAGGATCCCAATGTCATCATGCTGGGGGAGATCCGGGATGGCGAAACAGCAGAGATCGCGATTCGAGCCGCATTGACGGGGCATCTGGTGCTCTCCACGCTCCATACCAATGGCGCTATCTCCGCCATTACACGGCTCACTGACATGGGCGTTGAGCCGTTCCTGGTTGCGGCTTCCGTGAAAATTATCCTTGCCCAGCGCCTCTTGAGGCGAGTCTGCCCTGAGTGCAAAGAGACCATACCGGTGCCTACGGACCAGAGTGCTGAATTGGGGATTGACTTGGGAGCAATCATCGCCAGGGGAAGAGGGTGCGCTGCATGCAACCAAACGGGGTACCGAGGCAGAACGGCGGTCTATGAAGTGCTGGGCATCAATAATGGCCTCGGTGATATGATTGCACGCGGCGCGCCACTCGGTGAGCTTCGGCGCAAGGTCGCAGAAGGTACCTTTTTCACGTTGCGGAAGGCAGCGATTGTCAAAGCTCTGCGCGGTGAAACCACAGTCGAAGAAGTTTTACGAGAAACGTAACCCCACTGGGTTCTATCAGCATAAGGAGGATCGTCGTGAAACCCACCACTCGAATCATGATTGCCTTTGGCTTGCTCAGCCTTCTCAGCACGAGACTTCCTGCCCAGAGCACCGATTCACTCGAGGTTCCCGGAGATAGTCTTGCGCCAGAGATTCCATTGAAAACCTTTCTCATAGCTGCCGGCTCGGACACGCTCTATCTCTCCGATTTGCCAACCGTGCAAGAACTCAAGAGAATTTTAGTGGCGACAGGTGAGGGAAGACTCGATCCCTTCCTTGCTCTGCCAGCGGCAATCGGCAAGGGAGATGCTGCAGTACCTTCCCTTGACACGGTGCTCTTTTCTGACCCGATTGTTGAGATCATCCACCGAAAAGTCCGCATTGGCGGGGGCGGACCGGATGCCGGGTCTACCATGGATGTTGCCGATACGGTACGGCTCAACAGGCTCTTTGCAGCCATGGCCCTGGAGGCGATCGGATCCCGTGCGTCTTATCCGGTCCTTTTATCGGCAGTCCAAAGACATGACGATGTCGATATCCGTGGGATGGCTCTCAGGGCCTTGGCCGGCACGTTCCACGAGGGAGAGCGCCTCGAAAAGTTCATCCCGGACAAGGAACTGGTGCACTTGCTCCTAGTCAATGTTGATGACACCACAAGGGTGCCCTATCTCCAGAAGTCTCTCGGCCAAATCGCTCGCGAGGGGCTGATTGCCTGGTTGAAGCAGGATTTTGGCGAACCGCAAGGGAAGAACCGCCGGCTCCGCGATGCAAAAGGAGGCGATAGAGGCTCACTCGCCGAGTATCGTGAGGAGTGGTGGCAACTGAACGCCTCAAAAATCTCTTGGGATGATCCAACTCGGTCCTTCCGGGTGAGATAATCTCGATTAGGATTCTGATCCCGAAGTGTATGTCTACTCATCAAAAGACAAAGGGCTGCCATGAAAGACCTCGCTATCATTCTGCAAAGCATCGCCCGACGAGCTTGTTGGGCTTGCGTCCTGACTACCCTCATGTGCCTGTCGGAAGCTACGGCTGGCATTACGAGTGTGAAGCAAAACGCCGGCAAGATGACATCCCTCAGTAGTGGCCTGGGCCAGGCCGACTACAACAAGGAGGCACTCTTTACGGGAGGGGTTTCCTTTCCACTCACGCTTGTCACTGTGGGGTCTCTGGACGTTCAAATCCAGTACAACAGCAATGTCCACAAACAGGTGCGGACGGAAAACCGTGTGGCTCCCTCGGGATGGATTGGCATGGGCTGGAGCCTCACGCTTGGGTCCATCGTGGGAGACATCGGGGGAACGGCCGATGCGAGCGACGACCGATATCACTACACGGACAGCGAAGGGAGCACCGATATCATCAAACTGTCTTCAGGCGAGTTCGTCATGCAGCAGTACAAGCACTGGAAGATCACGCGCCATGACTCCTCCGGTATCGTCGTCGGCTGGACGATCATGAAGGAGGATGGCACCGTCATGCGTTTCGGCAATTATCACCCTGGAGAACGGCGGTTCTCGTTGGCACTGGATTCCAGCTACGCCACGCGGTGTCATTTGGGGTTCAGCGGCATTGTGGAGAATCCGCCAACGAGCCTGTACGGCAGTGCCACGTTGATCCCATACCAGTGGGACCTTGCCGATGTCCAGGACGTGCAGGGCAATCATACCACGGTTACCTATCAGCAGGTGACCGCGCAGCTGAGTCTCGGCGGCTCCAGCACATCGCTTTTCTACACACGGGAATCTCATCCTTCCATGATCTCCGACAACAAGGGGGGAGAACTGGAATTTGTCCTGGCCAATCTGAACAGTGACGAATATTATAGTCAGGCGCAGACCTTCACGCAGAACATCTTTGAGTCAAAGCGTCTGGACACCCTTCGACTGAAGCGGAATGGCCAGACCTATGAGAAAGTTGCGCTGAAGACTCTCGCTTCCCAGGATATTCTGACGATCGGGGCGAAGAAGCGATATCTGACGCAAATTGATGTTCTCGATCGAAGTGGCGACTCCATGCTGGTTTCAAAGTTTGACTACTGCGGATTGAGTGGAGAGCCTTTGGGGGCCAACCCCGGAGCGCTCAGGCGCGTGACTTACCGAACGGGTGGTTCCACGGAATATACGTATAAGGCGCAAGCGCTCCCGCTTGACACCCTTTCCTTGACCAACCTTATTGATCCATCCCTGAAATATGCCTGTACGGTGACCCATCCCAATCCCACGGGCATTGCCGGGAACGATTTCTATGTCATGAGCAGCTCGATATACCGGAATTTGGAAAATGGAGGATTCCCCGACTCGGTCAAACCCATCCAGGTTCTGCGCCTGGGTCCAACGGGCTGGCGTCTAGATTCAACCTTTCCTTATAGCTCGGTTGGCTTTTGCCAGGCCGGGCACGATTATATTGTCGGCTATTTCGACGAGCGCTGGAAACTTGTGAAGCGTTCGGGCGAAGGATGGATCATCTATGACATTGAGGACGCCTTTGCAGCCGATAGCATCACGATCAATGCTGCCGGGCGCAGCAAGATGGGCCCCATTGGTCTGGGGGCCAACTATTTCGTGTTCAAATACAACTTGGTCCTGCCCATGTACAATGGGGATTACATCTTTTCCCTGGCAGCTGTACGCCTCACGGAATCCGGCCTCAAGGTGAGTGCGCTCGGGTCAGGTTACCACGAGACGCACTCTTGGAAGATCGATAACACGGTATACATCATGCACATGTGGGCGGATTGTGCCGAGAACTACTTTGTGGTGTCAAGCCGGAACGAGGGGAATATTTGCACCACAGGCATGGTTGACTCCCACTTCAAGTGGCGCAACGGAGCGTGGGTCACCTTGATGGACAAACGCGTTGTGCAGCAAATCAGCCCCTGGTACGGTGATTATTCCAGTGCAGTGAAGTTTCCTACGACGGTTCCTTCTCATCAGATTGGCAAGAACTTCGTGGTGTGCAAATATCCTGGCGGCCTTAAGCAAGTAGTTACCTATCGCGACAACGGGGGGGCGTTAGTGACGATTGATTCCCTGGAGGAAGGAGACATTAACACCGTCGTGATCGGGGACTTCTTCTATGGTGTCGGTTACAAGGATGCAGGTTCCTGCCCTTGGGTGAAGACTTGGAGCGGGAGTGGATGGAGTTCGAGGACATATTTGAGCACATACTTCCCTGGGCAGGGCACTCTTTTTCAGGCATCAAGTTTCTCCAGCGGCAACAGATTGGTATTTGCTGGTACGACCAGCAGCAATGGGATTGTGCACATCTTTTCTCTTACACACAATGGGTCGGATTGGGCACAACCCAATCATCTGACTGTTGATGATACGTGCGATTATCCTGGGCTCGGAGGCTTTGGCGAGAACTCGTTCCTTCTTGAAAAGAGGTACGGCACGGTAGATGAAGTGCACTGCGGCGTGAGGTGTTACACCTTCGTCGGTGATTCGTTGCGGTCTAGTATCGTCGTACCGTTTGCACGTGCATTTCTTCAGGCTAGCACCCCCATACATTGGTTTATGCAGCCAGGACGGAACTTCGTACTCTCGTTCAATATCATGAACTGCTCCCAGGGTGCCTCCGACACAAATCATGTGTATGCGCAAGGCTGGGACGCAAGTGGCGATCCTTCGTTCACCGGCACAAGCTATGATTTCGTTCTGGACAAGAAGGTAATTCTTCCCGGCACGGGAGATAGCCTCAAGACAACGTATGCCTTCGAAAATGGTTCATTTGATGAGCAGGTAAGCTACGGACGGTACAACAAGGTCACTGTAACGCCGCCGGGCAGCTCGGGGAAGACCGTCACTTACTTTTATAATGACCTTGGGCCGAACCAGGCATCGGAATTCGTAGAGGCAAAGAACTACCTGCAACTCGATGGAAAGCCATATAGGATCAAGGAATACAGCAACAGTGAGGAACTCAAAAGGGAGGGAAATCAGCTTTGGACGGCCGAGGCGATTGATTCGGTGCGGGGCGTCTTTTTCGATGAGCTTCTCGTCGATTCGACTCTCACCGATGGTATTGCCAGGGTCACTTCCTACGAGTTCGGCAATCCCCTTCACCTGCAGGTCACCAAGATCACCGAGACGAACAGCGACGGGATTCAACGCATCACGCGCATGAAGTACCCGCTTGATTACGCCTCGACCAGCCCGGCGTCCGGTGATGCGATGGTGCGTGCCCTTGACTCGATGAAGACAGTGAGCCACATGGTCAATGCCGTCGTGGAGAAGGAGGTGATCCAAGACAGCGCCGGGGTGCAGAAGGTCCTTGCTGCTGATCTGGTGAAATTCAGGGGCTTTGCGGCCAATCAGATTTTGCCGGAACAGCAACTGAGCCTCAGGGCCTCAGCGGGGATTCCCGTGGGAAGTTTCTCGGCCTCCAGCGCCAGCCCAACGGCATTCAGCTACGACGGGAACTACTCGCTTGAGCACACAACCGAGCAGTACACAGCGTATGGTCAAGTGATGCAGGAGACCGATGCCAACAGTGTGAAAACAACGACCAAGTGGGGATATAATACCGCGGTTCCGGTAGCCGTGATCAGCAACGCCGGAAACAGCGAATCGACCGTCTGCGACTTTGAGGACGGTACCTATGGTGACTGGGATGATTGGACCACAGGGGAGATCTCGACTGTCGCTCGGACGGGGGCGCGAGGCTGGCATCATGGGACGGCTTACTATGGTCTCGTCACGCGAAAATTCCTGGCCGGTGATCTCAACACGAGTGGCAAATACACTTTTTCCGGTTGGGTCAAAACAAGTGTAGCCCACGCCAATCTTCTCTGGTCGGTGCGCTATGCCAACGACTCCCTGGAGACCTACCCCATGCAGGTGCTGGCTCAGGGAACAGGAAGCTGGGAACGCCTTGAGCTCCCATTGGACTTGAGCCCATATCGCGACATCACCCAGGTCTGGGTCTATGCCCGCAACGGTCAGTACAATCAACAGACCTACGACGAGTGCTGGTGGGATGATTTGCGCTTTGTACCAGCCAATGCCCTGGCAAGCACCTTGACCTACGATTCACTGTTCCTGCTTCCCACGTACAAGTGTGACCCGGCCGGATCCTTCACTGCGACGAGCTACGACGGCTTTGGGCGACCCGTCCAGGTGAAGAACACTCAGGGTTCCCTCGTCAAAGTATACTCCTACTACTATTCTGCCGACGCACACGGCGGTTCGTTTGTCGCCTCGGATCCCAACTTCACTCGGGAGAAATCCTATCGGACGGCAACAGACACGACGACTGTAAAAAGCTATACCGACGGGCTGGGCCGTGAGATTCAGAGACAGATCTCCTTCGGCGATTCCGACATTGTCGCACAGACGGCATACGACTCTCTCAGCCGGCCTCACTTTGCATACAAACCCTACCAGGTGGCTCTCGGGGCGAGTAAGCATAGCTATGACGGGAATTTCTCAAGCAATCTCTCAGCATACTACACGGGGCTTGGGATCACATTGGGAAATACGCCCTACAGCGAGACCCGCTATTGCCAGGACCCGCTCAACCGCCTTCAGCTGCAAGGTGCTCCGGGGGATGCGTTTGCCGTCGGCTCAGGACACGAGATCAAGGTCGACTATCTCCCCGACGTCACGAACAAATGGAATGTCACCTTGACAAGAAATGAGCAGGGGGATACAACCAGGGTGTCCAAAGACGTCTTCGGCAATACGGTCCGGTCCGTCGTGAGGATGGGAACGGCCGATTCCCTGATGACCGGTTTCACCTATGACGCCCTGGGCAATCTCACCACTTCGACTCCGCCCAACGGCAGTGTATACAAAACGAGCTACCAGTACAACACACTGAGCCAGATGGGCCAGAAAACCTCTCCTGACGCCGGCACGGTGCAATATCTCTATGACAAGAACGGCAATCTCCGGCTCATCAGCGATGCCGCGCACACCGGTTCCGGAGCCAACGCGGTCAATATCTCCACGAGCATCGCGCCCGGAGGCCAAACGTCGGGCAATTTCACGCTCAACAACCGGGGGAAGGTAAACGTTACATTGGACGGTCCTGGAGTGCCGGTGCAGGGAGGCAACGTAACACTGCAGGTGAAGACCTCAGGCGGGGTGATTATGCTTTCGCTTGTCACCACGGGAGTTCCGCAGTCTTCATCACTGGTTCTGCCGCAGGGGACCTACAGCTACTTTGTGCGGTCCACGGCCCAGGATCCTCCCTCGACGCCGTATGCCATCCAGTGTCAGACCCAGTATCCGTTTGCCTACAGGAAGTACGACGCTCTGGGGCGCCTCACGGAGGAAGGAGAATGCGAAGCAGCCGATGCCTCGGGGTTCTCACAAGCGGAGGCAGATTCGGCCGCCTACCCGATATCCAGTTATCTCCTGACAAAGACCTTTTTCTATGACACCACGAGCTCAGATGCGATGGCCGCCGGGCAGAATAATGTGCAAGGGCGGCTCTCCAAGGCTGTGAGCTACCGGCTGGGAACAGTGGCGCTTACAACATTCTATTCCTATGATGGGATGGGACGCGTGGAATGGGTGGTGCAGAAGGGTCTGGGGTCTGGTTCGAAGAAGGTGTATTACTTCCATGATCTGCAAGGGAACGTCATCAAGAAAAGCTATGCGGATGCCTACAACGCGGTGAACAATTACTCCTGGTGGTACGCGTATGACCAGGCGGGCCGGCTCGCCACGGTCTCCAGCGGATCTGATTCGGCCAGCAGGGTGAAGGAAGCACGGCACAGCTATCTTGCCACGGGACGGGAAAGTCAGATGACGCTCGGTGTGGCGCCGGCCCAGACGGTGAGCTACACCTACACCCAGCGGGACTGGCTGAAAACCCTGACTTCCGACCAGTACTGGCAGAAGCTGGGGTATGAAGACAACAGTGGAGAGATCGGTCAGCAAACAGGGGCTGCGGCGCAGTATAACGGCAACATCAGCTGGATGGCCTACAGCGAAGCGGCCAACAAGTTTGGCTGGGGTACGCCTGACTCCACAAGCATCGTCGGCTACGGTTTCAGCTACGACAGGGCCAACCGGCTCACGGCAGCCCTCTTCGGCTACAAGTCCGAAACCGGCTGGCATAGCCATGACCGCTACAAAATGCCTCAGATCAGCTATGACGCCAACGGCAATATCACCAATCTTGTGCGCTGGGGCACATCCACCGGCTCCAATGCCTTGGCGATGGACAATCTCACCTACAACTACCTTGCAAATACCAACCGGCTGGAGTACATTGACGATAACGTCGGCTCGGGAAGCTTCACCACCGATCTCGACGACCAAGGAAGCGGGGCCTACGACTATGATGGAAACGGGAACGTGCAGGCCGACACAAGCCGGGGGATTGCCCTGGTCATCTACGACATGAACAATTTGCCCGTCTCGGAGTATAAGACCGACGGCACGCTCATTCAGTATGCCTATGATGCCGCAGGCATGCGTGTGCAGAAGACGGTCGGAGCGGGCTCGCCTGTCTGGTATGTGGGAGGAGCAGACGGGAAGACTGAAGTGGTCTACAACGGCTCGACCACGAGTCCGAGCTGCAATCTCTGGGGAGCAAGTGGGCTCCTGGGGCAGGTCAAGCGCGACGGGGCCGCCTTAAGCAGGAGCTATCACCTGAAGGACCACTTAGGCACTGTGCGCGTGACAGTCGGGGCAAAGATGATCGTGGAGAACTTCTCGGGTGATCTCTCGCAGTGGACGACGGTCCTAGGCTCAGGGTTTGCCATCGAAAGCGGGGAGCTCTCGGCCTCCTCAGCCGGGAATGATAACATCTTAGTCAATAGCTCCTCGACGGTGATCGCCGATGGGGTGGTCACAGTCGATGGGAAGCTTGCCTCGGGGGCTTCAGGCGACCCCTCGGTCATTGTGCGCTATCAGAATGCGAACAACTACTACATGATCTCGCCCTACCAGAACATGTTCGTGCTCTGGCGCAAGGTGGGCGGGACGATCACTGCCGTGGTGATTGCCGCCTTACCCGGGGGCACGATGCAGGTGGGCACCTGGTACCACATGGAGATCACCTTGAGTGGCTCGAATATCCGCGCCCGCTGCAATGGGCAGGATGTGATCAACTACACGGACGCAAGCCCGCTTCTTACGGGCAAGGTGGGCTTCCGCCAGTGCGCAAGCCGCCATGTGCACTGGGATAACTTCCTGGCCTATGCCACAGGTACGGGGGCAACTACAGTCCTGGCCTACGACGACTACTACCCGTTCGGCCAGTACATGGACTACCGGAGCGGCAACAGTGGCTATGGCGATGCCCGCTACAAGTACACGGAGAAGGAGCGGGACAGTGAAACAGGCTACGATTACTTTGGGGCGCGGTACTATGACGCTAGAGTAGGCAGATGGATGAGCGTGGATCCGCTGGCGGAGAAGTATGCGGGTTGGAGTCCATTTAACTATTGTCTCGATGGGCCACTTAGCAAACGCGATCCCAACGGGAGATGGGTGAATTTTGTCGTCGGTGCGGCCATAGGAGGTGCGATCGAGGTTGCCAGCCAGATGGTATTCGAGAAGAAGTCTTCCTCGGAAGTTTTTTCTGGGGAAGGCTTGGCAAGAGTTGGGTTGGCGATGGGCGCTGGGGCAGCATCATCTGGGATAAGCCACTTAACAAAAGCTGGGCCACTTGTGAAGATGCTACTGGGAACTGGGGTGAGTACTGCACAGGGTGTTGGTAGCGATGCAATTCAGGGAAAGGACATCACTGTTCAAGGTGTCGGGCAGCACGCAGTAGCCGGACTACTGGGTTCAAGTGCTGGTACCAAGGTGGAATTGGGAATCAAGGCGAATCGGAGCGGCATGGTATTGGAGCGAGCAGCAGACAGGACTGCGAGGATTGCAGCTAAGGACGCTGGATCCGCGGGTCGCGCTGTGGGAGCCCAAAAGGCTAGAGAAGCATACCAGCAATATGGCACCGCAACCGCCCAAACAGTTGGGGGGGCCACAGAAGCTGTCACTGAGCAGGTGATTGACGGGTCAGCGAGCAGTGGACAACAGTCATCCATACCCTCCTATCAAAGCTCTGGGTCAAATTTAACACCAACAGACAAGACACTTGTTCAACGAGATTGGCAAACGCGATGATACATTGGAAAAACAAACAGCCCCAACTCAGTGTTCACGAGCAACGAAGGATCAGGCGTCAGCGAGCAGCTCGGGATTCCCTGTGGGTAAGCGTCCTCTTTCTTGTCGGGTTACTAGGGGCCGGACTGTTTGCAGCGCTTACACCCAAGACTAGCCCCGACTACCCTCAGGCTCAAGGCACATTGTTCATAGGATGCACCCTTGCAGTCGTTAGCACCTTTGCGCTGATGCGCCTTCATCGAGGATTTTTGCAGGAAGTGATGAGGGTCTTGAGGAATGAGGAGTCCGTCACAGACTCTGAAAGGTCGAACGCACTCTGGATCCTCGGATTCATACTGGCCCTTGTTGGGCTTCTCTTTGTGGATATGTCTTTCTTCCAGACTGGCGGACTGCGCATTACCGTCGTCATTGGAACGGCGTTCGGCCGGGCACTCTGGGCGATTATCAGAGGACGGTGAGGAAGGTCTGCGAAAACGGTGCGCTGAGCCGCAGCCAGCATCTGAAAGATCACTTAGAGCCCGTGACAAAATTAAAGGGCTTGGTTCTCCGTCATTCACAAAAGGTTGATTTTGCAGGATGCCCCAAGATCTCAATCCTATCTGGGGTTAATTTTGTCACACACTCCTAGGGACGGTGCGCGTGACGGTTGGAGCCACCATGATCGTGGAGAATTTCTCGAGTGATCTCTCCCAGTGGACGACGGTCTTAGGCTCAGGCTTTGCCATCGAAAACGGGTGGCTCTCGGCCTCCTCCGGCGGTGCCGATAACGTCATGGTGAACAGTTCCTCGACGACGATCGGCGATGGGGTCATCACCTGCGATGTGAGCAGTCCCTTACCGCCGCCGAGCTACACGGATAGTTCACTCGTGGTGCGCTATGTGAATACCAGCAACTATTATCTCATCTACCCCTACAGCAACCGGCTCAAGATCTACAAGAAACTTTCCGGGGTCTATTCAATGAAAGTCGACGTCGCGCTGCCCGGTGGCATCATGGAGCAAGGCATGTGGTATCATCTGCAGGTCACGCTTTCGGGCTCGAACATCAAAGTGAGCTGGGACAATCAGCAGCTCATCAACTGGACCGACCCTTCCAACCCGTTCTTGAGTGGGAAAGTAGGGTTCCGGCAGGATAACGGTTGGCATGCCCACGGGGATAACT
Organism: uncultured Bacteroidota bacterium; assembly: GCA_963809695.1. GTDB lineage: Bacteria > Bacteroidota > Ignavibacteria > UBA10030 > UBA6906 > JAGDMJ01. The sequence continues at coordinate 82,937 of CAWEKI010000003.1, read as the reverse complement.
TCGTGGCCTGGAGCACCGGCTCACCAACCGTTCTTGCCTATGACGACTGCTACTACCCATCTGGGCTAGTGGCATATTTCACGAACGTGATACCCTTCCCTTGATTTGGAGTCGATGGAGGAAGCTACTCACATGGTAAGAAAGATTCTGATCGTTCTTGCAGGTCTCTCCCTGGGGATGTCCGTCGCGCTGCCTCAGGATAGGGATTCATCGCGTGCTGGCAACATCTCGAGATCTACCCAGGATAGCTCCATCGGTGTCCCTCTGCAGAGATCAGACCTCCCTTCGGGTGCCACTGACACCACCAGCCTGAGCTTCAAAGACACCGATCTGCGCGATATTTTCCGGGCGCTTTCTCGCGAGCACGGAGTCAATGTCTTTTTGGACAATTCCATCACCAAGCGTGCGACCGTATCGTTGAACCGAGTGCGAGTATACGATGCCATCAAGTTCTTGGCCCAGGAAAATGGATTGGAACTTCATCTCGAGGGTGGTATCTTCAAGATTCTTCCCCCGCCTCCCCCGCCAAAGCCCGAGCCACCTCTGCCTCATGTGCCTCTTGTGGGATTTGAAAAGAACCTCCTCTCGGTGGAGTTCAAGGACGATCCCCTCGAGCAGGTGATTCTGGAGGTCCAGAAGAAGACCGGGAGAAATGTTCTTTCCATCAGCGGCACGACGGGTACAATCACAGGCAAACTCACGGACGTCGACTTCGAGATCGGTTTCACGCAGATCATGAACAATAGCGGCTTTGCCGTCCAGAAGCGAAACGGCATTTACCTTGTAAGCCGGCTGGAGTACTTCGTCGGGACCCAGGGCACGTCCTCACCACAAAAGACAGGTCCTTATTGGATCAGCGTCAAGGACTCCTTGGTCACGCTCGATGTGACCAACGCTCCGCTTGAGCGCGTGATCCCCGACATGGTCCGCCAATTGAGCAAGGATGTGGTCTTCTACAGCAGCTTGACCGGTACGGTCACCGCCCGGGCCACGAGTGTCCCGCTTTCTCGAGCACTGGACCTGATCTTACGAAATACGAACTACTCCTACAAAGAGTCAGAAGGTATCTTCTTCATCGGGGAGAGGACCAACAAGGCCCTCACCACGACCAGCCTCATCCGGCTCAAGTACTTACGGGCCGATGAAGCCTTAGGCCAGGTGCCGCAGGCGATCACCTCCCAGGCGGCCGTGAAGGTCTCCAAGGAACACAACGCCTTCGTTGTCGTCGGTTCGCGCGATGCGGTAGAACAACTGGAAGAGTACTTCGATGAGCTCGATAAGCCCGTGGCCCAGGTCTTGATTGAAGCTCTTGTGGTGGACTATGACGTCACCAACGGCACCGAATTTGGCATCGAAGCGGGCTTAAACGGCGCAACCGATACGGTGAGCTACAACCGGAAAGGCTCAATCTATCCGGGTGTCGATATGCGCTTCAACGGCACGGCCGTCAACCATATGCTCAAGCAGGCCGGAAGCGTTAAGATCTTCGGGACCGAGATCAATCTGGCCAATTTAGGGACGCTTCCCGCCGATTTCTACCTGAACCTCAAGTGGCTGGAGTCTGAGGGGTTGGCCAATGTGAAATCCCGCCCCTTGATCGCTACACTCAATGGCCATAAGGCATCTTTAAGTGTCGGGACGACCCAGTACTTTCTCCTGAAGACGACGACACCCTACCGTGATCAGACTCAGACCATCTTCCAGGAGAGCCAGTCATTTCAAACCATCGAAGCCGATGTGAAGCTCGAGATCACCCCCTATATCGGGGCCAACGGCATGATCACCGTGGAACTTAAGCCCGATTTCCGCACCCCCGTGGGACAGTTCTCCCCCGAAGTGCCGCCGACGATCAGCAAACGCTCCATGAGCTCAACCTTGGTCATGAAAGAAGGAGAAACGATTGTCCTCGGGGGGCTTGTGCAGGAATCAGAAACGGACATTTCAACGAAGGTCCCAATCCTGGGGGATATCCCCCTTTTGGGTAAAATCTTTTCTTCCTCCAACACCAGCAAGCGCAAAGCGGAGCTCATGATCTATATCACGCCGCATATTTCCTACGGGGAGGCGTTCCGGAGTGCCTCACTGCCTGAGATAGACTGAAAGAGGAAGGAAAAAGGGCGCCAATGCTCACCCAGCTCAAACGTGTGGATTTCATGCGCCTTGCCGGCATCAGCTCCGTCTTAGGGCTTGATCTGGACGGTGCATCTGCCCGGATCGTGCCCGTCACCAGGCGCGGCAATCCGCTGGATAAGTACAAGGCAACTTTCTTCGCGGATGCCCCGGTACGCTGCAATTTCCCTGAGGGCGCCACACCCCAAGAGAAAGGGAGAGTCATCCGGGAGGCGCTCCGTGAGGGCAAGATCAAGACACGTCATTGTGTTGCCACCTTCCGCTCACCTGGTGTCCGCACGGTGGCCGTCCAGCTCCCCGCCCCTGTCCATGACTACGGCGAATGGATCTCCGAGCATGCAGCCAAATTGCTCAAAGTCCCGATTCCACTTTCTGAACTTGAGCTCCGCTGGTCCGTGCTGGAGGACTCACCCGGAGGACCCCTCCTTGAAGTCACCTTTGTGCGCAAAAGCGATCTTGCGGAACTGCGAGAAGTCCTGAAGGCAGCCCGCCTCACGGTGCTTCAACTGAGTGCTGGAGTGGGCGATGTCGTGAACGCTCTCTTTGTGAGTGAGCCTTCCCTGGCTGAACGAGATATTACCGTGGCGTACGCGGAGGGTGAGAAAGTTACCCTCCTTCCCCTTTCTCGAGGAAAGCGAAAGTCCATGGTCTCCTATCCCAATGGCCTCTCTGAGCAGGCCCGGAGGATGCTCGGTGAGCACGGGGAGCTTCTCTGGGCGGGAGCCAGACGCTTTCCTGAGATCTATCCTCAGGATAAGGAGCTCAAGCCCTATAATCTCACGGCCGACTATTGCCTTGCCACGGGAGTTGCCTTGAAAGGCTTTCTCTCGGAGCTCAACCCGGTGGATTTTCTCTCGGAAACCGAACGCGAGCAAAGAGTCGCTGGTCTTTGGCAGGTGGGCTTTAGGCGTACGGCCATTTTCCTGGGTTCTCTTCTTTTGGCGCTGCTTGCCGTGCACGCTGCCGCTTCCCTGGCCCTTGGCCGCATGAGCGACCAGTTGGACGAGGAGGCGAGTAGCTCGCAGGATGTGCTCACCGAAGTCAGGGACTTGCGGGAAAAAGTAGAGGCCCTGGAAGCTCAGGTGCATGGCGCCCGCTCAAAAGGCTCTCAGGGGAATTTCTCCCGGGTGCTTCACCGCTTGGCAGGAGCCGTCCCGGAAGCCGTGCGCCTTGACCGCCTCCAGGCTCAAGCAGAGCAGCAAAATTCTCTGCACCTGGCACTGTCGCTTTCGGCGAAGTCCCGCGACGGTGTGACGACTTTCATGAAGGAGCTTCAGCAGAGAGGCTTCTCGGAGGTAACGCTCATTCGGCTCTCCGCTGGAGCGGGCACTGGAAACGGGTCCTCACTTGTCGGTGCCGAGTTGGAACTGACCGCTAAACCGGAGGTCCTGCCATGACACTGCTCAGAAAATATCAGCTGTTACTCGCAGGTACGGTTGTGCTCTTTTTCTGGATTCTCTCGACAGAAGTCGCTGAGCGCTATAGTGAGCTTTGGAAGGCATACACCGAACTCGAGATGAAGGAGGGGGGTGCATCGGAGCCGGAAGCTCTCGCCGCCGAACGCAGTCAGCTCTTGGTTCATCAAAAGAGGATGAAAGATCTTCTGCGTGCTCAAACGGGAGCCTTTGAGCAATCGCGCACAGGGACACTGGAGTTCATCAATGCCTCCGCCACCCAGGCGACAGTGAGGCTCGAATCGCTTGTTCCCATGAAGCCGGAGACCCGCGCTCATGAACAGGTCATGGGGTTTAAGCTCTCCTGCTCGGGCCCCGTGCATCGGATCGGAGTTTTTATCAATCGCCTGGAGGAGGGGCCCTTTTCCCTTCGCCTAACAAAGCTGGAGGTCACAAGAGAAGGGGCTCATCCTCCCTCGGTCAAAGGGACGATCGAAGGGGCGGTGCGCTTGGCGATGTAGGCTCGGTCAGCCAGTGTTGAACAACGGATACTCGTCCATAGACGACCGGAAGGGAGATGATCATGAAGAACAAGCGGCTACAGAAATTTCTTCTCCTGCTTGTCGTTGCCATCTGGGGCATGGTCGCACTCAGAGTCTATGGCACCGTGAGCGAGGGCACCGACGATCAAGCCAAATCTGCCTCTCCGGAGGCCGGGACGGGCTCCAGGCAGCCCGCATTTGTCTACACGGCCGATGTGCGGGATCCTTTTCACTTTGCCCCGAGCGTCCACGCTCGCGATTCCACGCGCAAAAACACAACTCTCATTCCAAAACCCGTCTGGACGGCTCCGGCCCTGAAGCTGACCGGTATCCTTCAAAATCGAGCTCGGAAAAAGACCGCCATTGTGGAGAACTCGACCGGCGGTGTCTACTTTCTTTCCGAAGGAGACACCGTTTCCGGGGCGAAGATCCTCAAGATCGGCACCAACGAGGTGTCTTATCTATTCCAGAAGCAGAAGAGCCAGTGGATACTCGAAGCGCAGTAGTAGCGATAAGACTTGCTGCAGGATTCGAGGAAGAGGAGGGCTACGCCCTACCTTCTATACTCTTTCTGGTCACGATCCTCACCCTCGTGGCCTTCTCGGTGATCGTGCTGGAGTATCTTGAGCGGCAGGTTGCGTTGCGTCAGGTAGTCCAGGTCAAAGCCGAATATGCTGCCCAAAGCGGCGTCGTGCGCGCACTCTTAGAGGGCTCATCCGAACTTGCTTCACGGGAGCCCTTCACGCAAAAGCATATCAGCTTCGATGATGGGAGTGAGGCATTTGTCCGCGCACAGCCGTGGGGAGTGTATAAGATGGTCGAATCTTTTGGGGGCTGCAGAGGAATTCGTAAGATGCGGCTCGCCTGCGTTGCTTCCCAGCCCCCGGAGGCGTTCAGGCAAGCGCTCATCCTGGGCAACAACCAGTACCAATTGGTGTTCACGGGCACGTCCCAGATTCGGGGGGACATCTCGATCGGTCCTGCCGGTGCCACCACGGGCTCGCTTCATGGCTATTCTACGCCGGCCACACTTCCTCTCGTTGGTCGTGTTAGAGGCGGCACTGGCGGAATACAAGTGCCCCAGGTCGATCGAGACGCCATCCGCGATCTGAGACAATACTACGAGAGCCTCCTTGAGCGCAAGGTGCCGGCCCTGGCCATAGCGGCGACTCTTGCTCCGGGGGAGCGAATCGCGGCGGTCGCGGATTCCATCGACATCGTCTTTACTTCTGGGTCGATAAATTTCCAAAAGGATTCCCTCGATCATAGAGCAAGGCCACTGGTTGTTGTTACCGCTGCTTCCCAGGGCTCCTTCTCCATAGCCAGGGGGACGCACGTGGAAGGGCTTCTCAGCGTCGTGTGCGAGGATTCCATCTATGTGCCTAGAGACGTCTCTCTGAACCATGTAGTACTCTACAGCCGGAAGGCGATTTGCGTGGAAGGAGCGCGTCTTTCCTCCTCACAGCTTATTGCCCCGAGGATTTCGATAGACAGCTCTACCGAAGCCTCTTACCCCTCGGCGCTCGTTTCCCTCGCCCCCAGCGGATTGGCTCCGCTGCGGCAGAGTATTTGCCTGGAGGCCGGGAGCAGTCTGGAGGGCTTCATCTACCTCGACTCCCCTTTTGGAGATGACCTGGTCACCGTCGAGCCTCTTGCCAGGGTGGTCGGGGCCATCTACTCCACAGCCCGGGTGACGCTCGATGGCACAGTACAAGGAAGCGTGCTAGCCGGGGATCTCTACTTCTACGAGGCACCGACCGTATACCTCGGTTGGCTGCGCTCAGGGAAAATCGACCGGACCGTCTTGCGGGAAGGATTTCTCGTGCCTTCGGTCTTCTCCGGGGTCTCATCCTCTGGCATTCTGGAGTGGTTATGAGTATTTCCTGGCGAGTGAAATTCCAGGAGGAAGCCGGCTACACACTGGTGGAGACGCTCGTGGCGATGGCGCTCTTCTTGAGTGTGCTCATTCCGCTGGGGGTGGCCATCGGAACCCTTCTGTTGGATAAGGAAGGAGAAAGGATTCATGAAGCTCTTTTGCTTGCGGAGCGCGAAATGACGTCGGCCGTGGGCGATAAGGGGCTTGCAAGTGCAGAGTTTAACGCGGGTGGTGGCTTTGTCGTCCACCGGGAGATTGCACGGTTAACAAATGATGCAAGAGAGATTCGCATATCGGTAGCACAGACGAGGAAGCCGGGCAAGGTGCTTGTCAAGCTCTCGAAAACGGTGGTGCGGGCGCCATGACAATTGCCGGTTTTCTGAAATCCGAATCAGGCTTCACGATTCAGGAGCTACTGGTGGCCATTGTGGCCGGATCGCTCCTCGTGGGCTTCAGTTTCTCCCTTTATCTGTTTGTTGCGAAGATTGTGCAGAGGGACATCCGCATCAGAGAGCATCGGGAACATGCATTGCAAACCGTGGAACTGATCGCTTCGGACATTGAAGGGTCTTGCTCCGCAACCGCATCGACCGATTCCACGCTAGAACTTCTGTCGCCTACACGAGGGGCGCGCTCTTACTGCATGAGGCAGAGGGTTCTCTACCGGGACGGGATGGCCTTTGGTCCGCCTCATGATGAGAAGTGGTTGCTTGAGTTCCGGAGTGTCTCAGCCGGGCGGGTGGCACTTACACTCAAAAGCTTCTGGGGCAAGGATAGCACAGAAGCCCGAGCCGATGTTGCTGTCCCCGGGAGTTCTGCCTTGGTGTTCAACACTACAGACACAACAAGAAAAGTATCTGCTCCTTCGAGCAGTCTCATGCCATAAGACACATGCAAGCCAACCTTGAACTCATACTGAAACTGCAGGAGCCGCGAAGCACCTCGCCAAACACTCGGCAAGTATCTTCTGGTGGGCGGCTGCGGCTCTTGAAGGCCAAGATCACGGACCGGGACAAGGCAGATTTTTGCACGCAGCTTTCGGTGATGCTCCAGGCGCGGGTGTCCCTTCACCGGGCACTGGAGGTGTTAATGGCTCAGACGACGAAGCAGCCCATGAAGGAGGTGATCGCTCAGATTGCCTCTGAAGTCCAGAAGGGGAGTTCCTTCGACAAAGCCCTTGCCACCAGGCCCGATGTCTTCGATAAGCTCTTCATTGTTTCGGCGGAAGTAGGGCAGGAAAGTGGCCGCCTGGCTCAGGTCCTGGCCCATCTGGCTGGGCATCTGGAAAAGATGAATGCCTTAAAGAGGAAATTCCTCCAGGCCTTGACCTATCCAGCGTTAGTTATTACGGTAGCCACCGGGGCCGTCAGCTTTCTTCTGGTCTTCATTGTGCCCACGTTTGCCGACATGTTCAAGACCTTCCAGATCGAGCTTCCGTTTTCGACACGGGTAATTCTCTCGTTGAGCCGCTTTCTTTCTTCCTTCGGGCCGTATCTACTGGTCGGCTCACTTGTCAGCCTCTACTTCTCACGTGAGACCTTCAGGCGTCCTTCCGTGCGGGAGAAAATGGGGGAGCTGTCGCTGAAGCTTCCGCTTTTAGGAGAGATTATCTTGAAGACCCATGTCGCCCGCTTTTGTCGGACCTTGGGCACGCTGCTTCAGGCACAGGTCTCCCTGGTTGAAGCTTTGAGCGTCTCGGAGCGCATTGCCACTAGCGGTGGGATCCAGAGGCAGATCGCGGCAATCTTGAAGCATGTGCGCCAGGGACGCGCCATTGCCGAACCACTGGTCGATTCGACGCTCTTTCCTCCCATGGTTGTCCAGATGATCGCTGTGGGGGAGGAGACCAGTGAACTCGATTCGATGCTCTTGAAAGTGGCCGACTATTATGAGCAGGAGATCGATGGGAAGGTGGATGCCCTCACAACCATCATGGAGCCGGTGATTGTGCTCTTTTTGGGGTTTGTGGTGGCAGCAATCCTGATCTCGATGTATTTGCCGATGTTTGATTTGGTGAATGTGGTGGGAGGAGGGTAGGTGCGATGCTCATGGAAAACATACGTGGACGATGCTTGGTGGTCCCCATGATACTTTGGCTCCTGTTTGCTCCTTCTCTCGGGGCACTCGGACAGGAACACATGAAAGTGCCGCCCATTGAGAGGATACTACAAGTACCTGAAGACTCAATCGATATAGGGATGGCCTGCCTGTCATTGGCGGGGGAGTTTTATCCTGACCTGAACGCAAGCGTTGTGCTTTCTGCTTTTTCCACACTTGCGCAGCGTTTTGAGCACTACTTCGGATACGCTGTGATGCCGGAGGAGAGAATTCGAGCGTTAAATACCTATTTGTACCGCAAAGGTCCATGGAACGATAGCCTGGTTTTTGCCTACGACCGAAGTGATCCGGGAGCACGCAAACGGTCTAATCGATTCATCAACGGTTACCTCTCCCGAAGGAGAGGGTCCTGTGTGACCATGCCCATGCTCTATGTGATTCTCGGTCAACGGCTGGGAATGTCAATCGCTGCCGTGCGTGCGCCGAATCATTTCTTTGTGCGATATTTGCCCAAGGACGCTCCAAGGGGATGGCAAGCAAATATCGAAGCCACGAGTGGAGGCGGCTACTCTTCCGACAGAGAGTACACGATTGACATGAAGATTCCCAAAACTGGCATCACCAGAGGAATGTACTTAAGAACACTTACCAAGAAGGAGTACCTTGCGTCCTTGCTCCTGATAAATGTCGCAGAATATATCGCACGCAAGGACTTTGACAGGGCTGAGCGGTACGCGGACTTGGCTCTCCGTTGCGATTCGACGCTGGCGACGGGAGTATGGGCGCGAGGGCTGGTGCATTATCACCGTGCCATGTCATTGGAGGAAAAATCGGATCGGGGAGACCGCCTGGCGCAGATCGATAAGCACCGAAAACTCTGGGAGAAGAGCAAAGCAAGGGCCAAGGCTATGGGAATGGCCCTCATTGCCCCGGAAAAGACCGTCAAAATGAAGACACAGGTCCCAACATCGTTCCACAGAGAGGGAGACAATTGACATGAAAGGCAGCAGACTGCTTATGTTTGTCGTTTTGTGCTGGTTGATAGTGCCCGCGTACCGTGCCGAGGCTCGGTATTATGATGCTAGGGTGGGCAGGTTCCTGAGCGTGGATCCACTTCAAGAGAAGTATCCGCAGTGGGCTGCGTATTCATATTGCTTCTGCAACCCAGCTTCTCTCCGAGATCCGGATGGCAGGAGGGTCGTGTTGGGAAGTTGGTGGGATCGAACTCTGAGCTTCTTTGGATACAAGACTGATGGGCTTCGCTATGTCGCAAAAACAGTAGAGCGTCTCAAACAAAGTGAATCTGGAGCGAAGATATTTGCCAAGGTAGACGACCTACCTCAAGATATTGTGGTAAAGACTGGTATATTAGAACAAACAAGTGACAATATCGAACTGGGAAGAACGCAACCAAAAGCAGATCCAAAACATGAAAACTTCGAAGGTGCTACTATAGTGTTGGACCCAAATCACATCGAAACTGCAATAATGTACACCGAGAAGAACATGGTTACGAACGAGGATGACAAGTATCCGAGAAAAGATGCATCTGCCATAGTGCTCGGGCATGAACTTGGTCACGCAGACGCTGCAGCGAGCAATGTCAAGAAATATACGAAGGAAGTCAATGACGGCGTGAGTGAAGAAAAGCAGGCAAAACCAATTGAGCGAAAGATTCGGAAAGAACTATCCCGGTCAGGACCAGTGCAGTGAACATGTGACCATTACCATAGAATAAAGGAGGTAATACGGTATGCGACATCTCATCCCTCAACTTTTGCTTATTCTAGGGTTTATGTTCGCGCAAGGTTGCCACGAGTCCCGACAGCCGGTAGTGGCAATGAAGAAGCTCCTTCGACCGGAAGATGTTCCATGGCGGCACCAAAGTCCAGATTCGAGTATCTCCCTCCATATAGCTTTTCTGCCCGGAAATGCTGAGACTCTTTGGTGTGATCTCTCAAATGGGACCCCTCCGTTGGAGTTTTGCATCACAAACCGGTCTGACTCTTCACTAGCTATAGAACCCTTCCATCTTCACTCGCTCTCATCAAATCCTATATTGATCTTTGAGGAGGACGGAGAGGAACTATCGCCGTTGGATCTGACCCACCAAGATTTCTTGCCACTACGGTTTGTCGACATTATGCCAAGGCGGTCAGTATGCGACACAGTCACTTCTTTCAACTACAACCTTGCACCTGGCAGGACCTATAGAATCCAGGCCGTATATTCGAGTAAGTGGGGAGGCTATGTCGACGAGCGGGACATCCTGCACCGAGTTTGGTCAGGACGCGTGTTATCTAATGTGCTGTTGCTTCGCACGAAAATCTCAAAGTGAATTGCCCAATTCGTTCAGCAGATGCAAATTCTAGAATTGTTCCGCAAAGGGGAGACAATTGATATGAAAAGCAGTAGACAATTCCTGTTTATCGTTTTGTGCTGGTTTATGATGCCCACATACCATGCAGAGGCTCGCTACTACGATGCCCGGACAGGGCGTTTTCTGCAGACGGATCCGAAGGCACATAAATTCCTCGGATGGTCGCCGTACAATTATGCCTTAGACAATCCTTTGAAGTACATTGACCCTGATGGAAACGACGTTGCCTTTCATGAGAGCGCAAGAAACAATCCCGACTTCAACAAGATGTTGGGCTTGTACATGAAGACGCAGCTTGGGTCAGAGCAAATGAAGCGCTTGGAAGGCGACCACAACGTTCTCGTCGTCTACACAGTTGGGGACATGAGCAAGTCATCCGGGGAAAGCATCGGCGCAGTGACGGATTGGAAGACGCGACCATGGGAAGACTCCCGCCAGGCAGACCAAGTGGTCATCGGTTCCGAAGAAATGGGTATCAAGGATCAGAACTTTCAAAACGACGGCAAAACGGTCATTACCGTTACGCTCGATGCCACAATACTTGGCTCAGCGCCTACGGAAAAGAGTGCCGAAACCATGTACCACGAAGGGAAAGCACATATAGAGTACAACAGAGATAAAGGGGATCTCTCAGGCACAGCCGTTGACACGAAAACCGAGCACAAGAAATACGGAACTGATGGGGTGTCTCCTGTCAAAAAGGGGAGTCCTGCAGACCAGTTCGATAGACAGGTCAGAGAGGTCAAAAGAAAGGAGAAAGACCAAAAATGAAATCTCTCCTCTCCGTACTGCTAGCCATTGCCTTTCTGGGTTGCGCGAAACATGATGAGCTTCCCCAGGGACGCAGCCGTAGCCCAAACTATCCGCTTAAAGTCGGTGCATCGTGGGTGCTTAGGGACGATGGCTATCGACTTACGAGACACATCGACACCATGGCTCAGGTCGGATCGGCAAACTACGCCCGCATCGTAGAATCCTCGATGAGGGGTGATTCCGGCAGGAGTGTCAACCGGATCGTGTATTTTTCCCAGGACGAGCGGGGCAACATAACTCGTCTCAGCTGGAAAGATGCTTCATCACCTTTCGGCAGCCAGCCAATGGTCTTTCCGTGGTACAGGTTTGACGCAAAGGTTGGTGAAGCCTGGACGGCAACGGCCAGCCAATTCTTCAACTCACGGAGCCTCAGCGAGTTTCGGATCACATTACTCTCCCAGACAGATACCGTGGTAACGCCAGCGAAGATTTACTACAATTGCTACAATTTCTATATCGATGATCTCTACGCAAGCGACGAGGAGTATTACGACTGGGTTTGTCCAGGGGTTGGGTTAGTCAAGCGTTCCTTCGCCGAGGACGGTAGCAAGGGATTCTCGCTCGAGTCCTTTGTGTTGCCGCAGTAATAAGGCCACAAATCTTCGGCCTGCTGCCTGCGTAAAGCTTTCAGCCAGGGCTGCGACCTTAAATCATGACTCATGGCTCCTGCGATCCGGGATCTGTATACCTGGCGGATAGTAGCTAAAATCGTTCCTTTTGCGAACCGTATCCGGTGTGCGACCGATGCCAGACCTAGGGATCGCCAACGCGGCCGGCGATCGAGGAGATCACTCAGGAAAGCACGCACCAAGCTATCGGAGGTTCAAACAAGCGGGCGCCACCGGTGTTGCCACAGTCGCCGGACAAGCGTGGGTAGAATGGGGAACCTAATGCCTCAGTACTCAGCGATTCCAATTTGCGTTTGGCATGGCTATCGGGTGAGAAGAGAGGGCCATCATGCCAATGCTATCCCTAAAAAAGGGGGCCGAGACCGCACAAAGCAGTCCTTAGAATCAGAAAATATGAGGCTTCTGGCTGCATTGAGCGCTTTTGTCTTGCAACCAATCTTGCAGAAGCGTTACTATTTAGGGGAGAGCGCTTATTATTCGGGTCCAATCCCCCCAAATTCCCTTCTTGTTTTGGCACAAATGCTGTAACCTGGATATCATCCACGAGTTCGCAGGAGGACTATAATGGATCTACCGATTTGCATCGTATCGTGCATCACGGGGCGAAAATGACCGTCGATCAGTGTCGCATCTTGGATATAGGCGCTATGCAACGAGCCTGCCTAGTCGATGGAGGTAAGCCATGGGATTGGTGGTTGCATAGTGTCTACGGGATGACCAAAATGAGATTCACGCGCAATGGAGGCCTCCTCCATGCATCGTTCTCCACTTGCGCCGCTACGGGTGACGATGTGCCAATCAACCAGGAATTCGTTCTTCTATCCACGCCTGCATACTTCGGAGGTGTACGTTACTGGCTGAGCTGCCCTCTTCATAACGATGGAAGGAAATTCAGGGTCTTGTATCTTCCTCCAGGATCTCGCCAGTTCGGATGTCGGCAATGCCACAACCTGACCTACAGGTCTTGTTTGGTGAGCAATAGATGGCCGAGTTATCGCTAGCAGTGACTTAGGGTGAAATCGGGTCCTGCTGTGGCAAAAAAAAAGAGCTTGACACGACGTCTTCAGCCGAGTAAATTGGAGCACTAGAAGTCAATACAACGGCCAAATGTATTGCCGATCTTCTCACAAATCCTTCTTCCTGTTCACCCATTTGAGGTGAGGCCGGTGGCAATCGGCTTGGCAGCAGGGGGAAGGATTTTGTTTGGTTAGTTTACCATGCCGAGACAAAAGGCACGAAGACGTCCCGCCAAAGTCTCCCCTGAACTGATTCCAGATCTCCAATTTGACCCGTTGGAGACACGCTTCCTAGGAGAACTATCAAAGTTCGGTCAGTATGCCAAGGACATCGCCAGGTCAAAAGAATTGCAGTATGGCGAGACACGGACTAGTGAGTTTGACACCCGTTCGAGGCTCATCAGAATATTGAATTTGAAGCACCGTCTCGATGCAAGAACGGGGAACGTGTACACCCTTACTGAAACCTTCCTCTTGGAACTACTTACGGAAGCGTTTATCGCAGGAGGTGGGCTGGTCGCGGACATCATCGCCGAGTCGCACGGTACCTCGAGGAAGGCGTTCACGAAGCAGTCAGACTTCGTCAAGTTTCTAAAGGACCTGACTGAGCTTGCAGCTCGTGATAGGCGAACGATGCGAGGCAAGAAGATCTCAAGGGAGCGGCAGGATCAATATGACAGGATGGATCGGATCGTAGCGCAACAAGAAATCAAAAATCTCGAGCAAGCATCTGGGAAGATGCCGGAAAACAAGAAATGGAGCGACAAGGAAAGGAAGAACTTCGTAAGAGCCTACCGGTTCTACAAATTCAATCAAGGACGCAGGCCATAATCAAGAATCCCACGCAGGAAATATAGCTAAATTTCCTTTTTTTTGAAATTTAGCCATACGGCATTTGTCACTGTCTATCTTAGTCCCCAGATTCTGGAAGGTAAGAGAAGGTTCCAGAGTTTGGGGCTTTTTCATTTTCTAGCCAGGATTCCCAGGTGCTAACCTCGTCCACCTTAAACGGAACAGTGAGGGAATCGAGAGGCAACGGACATAGAGCGACCCTGCCCAAATTTTTCACGTGGCAGTCATCCACGTTGCAAACCGAAATGCCGGATGGACATCAATGGCCTCCCAATAAATCGCCTGCTCTACCGACCCTGTAACAGGCGCGTTCGACAGGAAAATCACCAGGCCTGAACGGAAGTGTCTCCGCACAAGACACTCGGTGTTCCCCGGATGCGCGGGCTTGAGTTCCGGTCCGCATTTGTTCGATTAGGTGCCGCCCGTCTCTAGAAGCAATGAGAAACGAATAGAGCGGAGGTCTGTCGAACGGAATGGGTGGTGCATGTTCACCAGGTAGGGGAAAACAGTCAATTGAGGACTTTCTAGAGCTCATTCAATGGCAGAAAGACGTAGAGGAAGGGCATCTCAACAAAGAGAATGGACCAAAAAGACCACTGGTTAGACATCCCCTGCTCACCCATAAGTAAGAATAGATGAAGAGGTTGTAGGTGCGTCGTGCTGATGCGTAGACAGCGAAATGAACAACAGATCGAACAGTTAGAGGAGCAGCGTACAATGGTTGATTGGTGGAGCGCAGGCGGGAAGGAATCGTACGTGTTTACCACCGACCGGAATCTCTCAAAGGAGTTGAGGCGTCATTTTCCGAAGCGAGCGATCTATTTCCAAAACAGCATTCCTTTCGCCTGGCAGTACAAGGTTCCCACCCAACTCCTTCCAACCCTGCTCAGGCATGCGAAGGTTGGCATGAGCCTGAAACTACCTAAAAATCGGTCATTGAAAAATAAGAACTTAGCGGCTGTCGAAAATCCAAATTTGCCCCAGGAAGCACGATCAACCTTGGCGGCCACTGACAGTACCCCCGCGACTCAGTTGCCAACTCCTCGGGAGATATCTGACCTCACCACTCGAGGCAGTGAAGAAGAAAAGGCCTGAATCCTTGAGACGCCCCAAGAAACATATTGTCGATAAGGATTTCCAACTTCAGGTGGAGTACGAAGGTGAACTGGACCAGGCGGGTGAAGAGTCTCTGGCATTATTGATGTTTCACTGGTGGCGCCGGGATTATGACCAGTCACGGGCTCAGGGCGGGTCAGACCCTGACAAAAAGGGAAGTGATAGCGATAGCAGCAATCCATCAGGCACTTGACAAATGAATTTGTAGATCATATATTCGTCTGTTCGCATCACAAAAGGGCGCTGACCGAGCCTCATCGGTTATTTCTTTTTCTCGTAGGTTACTTGGTCAAGTTGGGAGAACCCGTGAGGGCTCCAACGCTTCCTTTTGTGAGCGTGAACACAACTTGACCTTTGGTATTTTCGCTTGAGGTAACGTATGGCACCAATCAAAATCGCAGCCGGGTATGTGCGATGCTCGACCGACACGCAAGACGATAGCATTGAACAACAGAAGAGGGCTATCGCTACATGGGCCAAAGATCACGAGTACACTATCATCGAGTGGTTTGAGGACGAAGGAAAGAGTGGAACAAGCTTTGATAAACGACCCGCCTTCATGCGCATGGTAGGCCGGGTGGAAACGTCCCCGAATTTCGAGTATGTGTTAGTCTACGACGAGAGCCGGTGGGGGCGTGCCGGCAACCCGCGAGAAAGCACATACTGGAAAATGCACTTTGAAAGGAAAGGCGTAAGAGTTCGAGTCATCAACTCGCAATCAAAGAGCGAGAATGATATCGGCAGCTATGTCGTCGAAGTTGTGGAAAGTGCGGAGGCGAGTGAATACTCGAAGAAGCTCTCTCGTTCGACCCTCCGTGGGTGTGTTGATAATGCGTCGAAGGGTTTCTCCAATGGTGGAACTGCTCCGTACGGCTACAAGCGGATTGCGGTGGATAAGGTCACAGGAAGGTTCATTCGAGAGCTCCTGCCCGGTGACCGCCGCAGAGAGGCTGAGGAAAAAGTCCGTTGGGATCTGGGAGACGACCTCGAAGTCCAGACCGTGCGACGGATCTTTGAACTAAGAGTATCGGGCTACGGCTACCGAACGATCGCCAATATGCTCAACAGCGAGCTTGTGCCCTGTCCCAAGCGCGGAAGGTGGCGCAACAAGAACCAGATGTGGTCGAGCGGAACGGTGCAGTCGATTGTCATGAATCCATCCTACTGCGGCGATCGGGTGTATAACCGGCATCCGTTGAGCAAGAAGGTCAAAGGTGAGTGTAATGTCCTGGGGAGGACCAAGGAAGGGTGGATGAGCGATCCTCGGGAATGGATCGTTCAAAGAGACGTGCATCCTGCAATCGTTACTCGGAGCACGTTCCAAAAGGCCAACCCGGTTGAGATCCGTCACGAAAGAGGTTTGAGAAATGTCCATTATCATCGGAGCCATTATCTGCTTACGGGACTTGTGAGATGTGATCGCTGTCGGTTCAACTTCCAGGGGCAGAGTTACCACAGAACAGGCCACTTCTACTACGTCGACGGTGGGAACATGAACAAGGGAAAGACCGTCTGTGAACGAACGTCAATCCGGAAGGAAGTGCTCGAAGAGTTCGTTACCGAGCTCGTAATGGATTCAATGCCGTTTTCGAATTCCGCGGCTCGCCTCGAAGAGATGATGAGGCAGTACCTTTCCGGCCACGAGCGGAGGCACCTCGTCCAAGCCTCAGCAGAGAAGAGGATTCAGGAGATCGAGCGGAAGATGCAGAATCTCCTTGACGCGGTGGAGAAAGGAATCGGGCTTGATACGGTGCTCGTTCGGCTCAAGAGTCTGGAAAGTGAGAAAAAGGCAATTGAGCAGGAGCGGGCGAATACCCCAGTCACGCAGGTTTCCTTTGACCCCAAAGAAGCTTCAAGTCAGGTGGCACGGTTCTTCGTGGATTTTCAGAAGCGGTTTGATAAAGCACCCATCGAGGAGAAGAAGGCTTTTCTAAGGCGCGTGGTTGTTGGAGTAAGAATCAATCCCGCCGAGAGGATTGCTCGGTGCACACTAACAAAAATCCCGATGGTGAATCCGGCCCTGCGGTCGGTTCTATTTCCATCGGGATTTGTAGGTAGAAATTGTAGCGGGGACAGGACTTGAACCTGCACAAACCTGGTGCCCGCCGACTCCGTTCTCAGCGCCCTACACCCAACGCCCTCATATACCCCTCGTTCAGCCTGCACCTGGAAAACCTGCAATTCTCAAGAAATCCGTCAAGCGCTTTCCGCGCCCATTCTATCGATGGACGAGCTTTCCGTATCTCTTCATACGTTCCTCTCGGCGCATTCGCAAAGCGAATGATCTCTTCGAAGCCCTCCGGCCTGTCAAATGTCATAAGGCAGGTCTTTGCGTCGAGCTTTTTGTATGGCCAGAAACACCAGCCAATGGAATTCCTCTCGAGAAGCGAACGCCACCCGCTGATCCACTCATCTTTGTTCTCCCCTGACTCACCCATCCAGATCGGGACACCGTACTTGCCGCGAAAATCGACATATTCCTGGATCATCGCCTGAGTCGTGTCGCACCAGTATTTATGGAACGTGTACACAAGCTTTTGATCGAACGGGGGACCGAAGACTCTGAAATTCGTATCCCACTGTGCGCCCCCAAGAAACACAATGTGGTTGGTATCTACTGCTCGGATCGCACGGACGATCTCCTTGTATACCGGCTCGAGCAAAGGGTTGAGCTGTGTGGTGTCCGTAAAAGGAGCAATCGGTTCATTCAGAAGATCGTAGCCAATCACGGTATTCTCCCGCGCGTAGCGCTCCGCAATCCGGCGCCACGTCTCGCACGCCAATGCCCGGCTCTCAGGATTCTGAAAGAGAAATGCTGAGCCCCAGCTGTCGTCAATATTGTCGCCGGTTTGCCCTCCCGGTGCACAGTGCATGTCCAGCACAACCCACAACCCGGCCTCCTTGCACCAGCTGATTACCCTGTCAAGCATCTCAAATCCCGGTCCGGACCAGACGCCGGGAGCCTCTTCGGGGGAGAAAAGTTTATGATTGAATGGTACGCGCACGGAGTTCAGGCCGAGCTCTTTGATCCGCCGAATATCATCACGGGTGATGTATGCATCCCGGAATTCGCGCCAGAAAGCCTGCGCCTCAGCGGGGCCGACAAGTTCGGCAATCACCTCGTGTATCCGCCGCGGAGAGTTCGCCTGTTTGAACTTGAACATGTACCCTTCAGGTACGAGCCAGTTGCCCAGATTGACACCGCGCAGCAGTAGCGGCTTCCCGTCCGGATCGACAATGTCCATACCGCGAGTCGAGACGAATCCGGTTGGGCCTCCCGGAGCAGGATGACAGCCGACCATTACAGCCAGATATAGAGCAAGAGTGTACAGTTTCATAACGCCTCTTCGGTTATCGCAGCAGAAGCATTTTCCGAGACCGGACAAAGGAGCCTGCGGTAAGGCGGTAAATGTACATCCCACTGGAAAGTCCGCTTCCATCAAAGCTGACCTGATATGTCCCGGGCGCTTTCCTCTCATTCACCAACACCGCCACTTCCCTTCCCAGCACGTCAGATACGACCAGAGATACATCAGTGACCCCTGGCCCCTGACCCCCAGTCCCTCCAATGGTGTAATTGATAACTGTCAGTGGATTGAACGGATTGGGATAATTCTGCATGAGGGCGTAACTCGCGGGAATCGGCTCGGTTTCTGTCGGCACTTGCCCTGGCACCCCGTGGCCGATGGCTTTGATGCCAAACCAGGGCGTATGTCCATTCAACCCGCTGAACAAGACGGTGAAGGTGTTGGAATCGGTAGGAGTGTATGTCACGCCGGTATCCCCTTCCGCACCGGTGGGAGAGAGGGGGTACACGACGATGGAATCGGCATTGATTCGAAGCTTCACCAGGACTTCAACAGGGTACATCGTTGTCGGGGCGCTCCCCCACTTATCATGCACGGTGACGATCCCATCCCACACCATACCCGAGTTCTGGGCTTTGGTGGATAGCGTGAAAAGCGACCTCGCACTCCGGGAAAGGACACTGTCCGTCAGTGACACCCAGGTACACGTCGCAACATCTGAAGCATCAACCAGCGTAATGTCTCCCAGGACTTTGTTCTTGTAGTTCATGAGGAAGCCCGTGGCACCAACGAATCGCGGCGAACTTACAGTGAGAAGGCCGCCGGGATCCCATGTGATCTCTCCTGTGTCTGTCACATAGGGGGCAGCCGGTGCCGGCGGAAGAGAAGAGGTGTTGGACGCGTCAGCTGCCAGGCTCTCGGTGCGAATGCCATGCTGCAGTGGAAGGGTTGTGGGAATAATATCCGGTCCCCCCCATCCCCCACCGTTCTCCTTGGGTTCCAGGAGAACATCATCCGCCGTCGAGCGGAGAAGCAGTGTCTGCCGTGCTTTCGCAATGCTGCCATTGCGGAACGCCGCTGCGCAGGAGGGCATCAGAGACATCATTGCGCTGTTCCGATGGATGTCGAAGTATCCATTGATCCAATCCGTTTGCCAGTCGGCGCTTCCGTTATAATCGAACAACATCAGCGCGTCCGCATCCTGGAAGGCGCTGTATGCAGTGATGAACAGCACCGCTTCCGGTTGGTACTGGTTCGGGTAGCCATGGTTGTACTCGCTGATCGTAAACGGCTTTCCTTTCATGGCTATGCCGCGCATGAGGTAGCCAATGGTGCCGCCACCGGCCTCACGAACCATCGGCTGATTGGTGATCGTCCAGTCGGTGGAAGACCATGGAACATGCGGGAAATTGGGATGATCCCAGTAGGCATGGTTGTCCGTATAGTCGAGGCGAGACTGGACGGCGCGGTCGGGCAAGCCGAAGTTCCAGTTGGTACCGACGACGGGAACAGTGACGCCCAGCGTATCCTTCAGGTACGCGTGCATCTGGTCAAAGTAATCATTCTGGAGCTTGATGTAGAATGCGGTCATGTCCCTGACCCGCTGATCGCTGAAGCCCGGACATTCGGAAAAATCGATCCTTCTGACGGATCCATCTTCGATCGTTTCGCCGGCGACAAGTCCTTTCGATCCGGTCTTGACGAGAGAGACATTGTCGAACCAATAGTCGCCGGTGGCGTTTCCGAGGCCGAACGAGAGGCGCACGCCGCCCACATCCGTTGCGGGCGCGTGGAATGTGAAGGAAAACGTCTGCCACGCGGTACCGGGTATCACGGATGTCCATGCATAGGATGTCCAGGGGCTGTTCTCCTTCATCACCGTCACCGAGATCGCACGCGCGCTGTCGGCACGCGCATCGAACCGGACGGTATACGCCGAATCCTTCTGGATGCTCAGACCGGTCTGCTTGAACTGAAGGTGCCAATCGGTGCCGTCCCCCTGGGTCACGTGCACAAGTCCGCAGAGGACGCCGCCCTGAGGGCCGTCAACGGCCCTTGTAAGCACGCCGGCCGCGGGCGCATGTACTTCCAGCGACCACAACCCCGGAAATGGTTCGCCGTCAAATGTGCCATTCACAACCTGCTCGGGTCCGTCAGCCCCCACACCTCCTGCCCATGCCGCGGAGAGCGCGGCAGTTGATCCATACGCGCCGGCGAGATAGCGGTTCCAGAGCGAATCCAGAAGGTGATGGTGGCGCATCATCAGCGTGCCTCCCGACGCGAACGGCTTGAGCTTCCCATCGCGCCACAGGCGATAGAGGGAATTTTCGTTCGTGATCTCCACCATCGCCATTGCAGGCTCGTGCGCGAGTGAGAGGCCTGTATACGGGTTGGTATGCGTCAAAAGCTCCCGGGCGTATTCCTTGTGGAGAGAAAGCAACGCCGGATCGAAAAAACAGACCCCTTTCCCCGCATCCTGTATTGAGTCCGCATCGGGGATCCCGTCTTGCACTTTCACAGCACGGGAAACGTGGAGATTCATGTCGGCATAGATGCCATTCTGCTTGAGCGCCGCCAGGAAATACTCCAACCGATCGAATGTGACGGGATTCAGATGACGGGTATCGCTTCCCCATTCAAAGATGCTGTTCTGACTCCAGGGGTTATCCAGGTGATGAAACCGTATCAGGTTGATCCCCATCTTCCGCAGCCGCCCGGCAATGGAAGGCGCAAGTGATTTCTCTGGAAAGGCCCCATCCGCCACGATGTTCATGCCGAAGAAGCGGAGAGGCTTGCCGCCGACGGCGAAGTGCCCATCCTGATCGACGGTCACCACATCTGTGGTGCCGATCGGTTGCAGCGGGAACAGAGGGAGGAATTTCTGGGAGGTCGAGTCGAACGGAGGAAGATAGAAATTGAACCCGTACGAAAAATTCTGGGCGTGCGCCGCCGAGGCGAACATTACAAGCCAACAAACCACCATGACCGCGGAGCACGGCAGTCGCGGGGGTGGTCCTGGCAGCTTCGTTCGTCTCATTTCCTATTCCACAGTGAAATCCGTCGACAGCGTGTCAATCATGACGCGGAACTCTCCCGGCTCGACAATGCGCCTGTTCATTTGTCCGATGAATGAGAGTGCCGGTGCGGTCAATGTAAATTGCACGGTCTTTCGCTGACCGGGCTCCAGGTAGACTTTGGAGAATCCCTTGATCTGGCGGACAGGGCGCGATACGGAGCCAACCTTGTCATTGAGGTAGAGCTGGACGGCTTCCTTGCCGGGAACCCTGCCCGTGTTCGTCACGGTGACTGCGACACGCAATGTGTCGCGGACGCGCATCCTGGTGCGGTCGAGCTTCAGATCGCTGTAGGCAAACGTCGTATAGCTCAAGCCATACCCGAATGGGTATTGGGGGTTGTAGCGATTGCCGTCCGCTTCCTCGAGGCTCTTGTGGTCATAACAGGCAAGGTCGTTCGGATGCCGGGGATACGTGATCGGGAGCTTGCCGCTCGGGCACGCGTCGCCGAAGAGAATATTCGCAAGGGCGGTCCCCCCTTCCATGCCCGGCAGGTATGCCATCAGGATGGCACGGGCGCCATCGACGATCGGACGGATGATGCGGGGACGCCCCTGGAGCAGCACAAGCACGACCGGTTTGCCCGCCTTGATGACCGCGGAGGCAAGCTGGAGCTGCGCCTCATCGAGCGTCAGGTCATTGATATTTCCCGGCACTTCACAGTAGGCAGGCTCCCCCAGACACACGACGACGGCATCGGCCTTCTTTGCGGCATTCGCTGCCGCTGCAATATCCAGAACCTTGTCGAACGTTGACCCGGGCACATGGACCACGTTTTCTTTGCCGATCGTACTCTGGATCGCCGCCAGGACCGTGGGTTTGTCCTTTGGATAGAGGTCTTCCCTGTCTCCCTGCCAGTTAATTGTCCAGCCGCCGTTCATCGGCGACAGCATTGTGGCGGTCGGCCCGGTGACCAGGACCTTCATCTTCTTTGAAAGAGGAAGGATATTCCCGACATTCTTCAACAATGTGATCGACTCTTCCGCCGCTTGCAGGTTCGCTGCGGTGAACTCCTTGCTGGCAAACCCCGCTTTGAGAGTTGTATCCGGGTACGGTTTGTCAAAGAGCCCAAGTTGAAACTTGACCCTCAGGATGCGCGACACCGCTTCATCGATCCTTGTAACCGAAACAGATCCGTCCCTGGCGCATTCCAGCAGGAGATCATAAAAGCTGAAATCGAGGGGCACCATGCTCATGTCCACTCCCGCCATCACCGCCATCCGCACTGCCTCTTTCGGCGTCGCTGCAACATGATCCCGTGTGCAAAGCCGCTCAATGTCCTGCCAATCGGACACGACAAGTCCCTGGAATTCCAGCTCGCGCCGGAGCACCTCGGTCAGCAGATGGTAGTTCGCATGACCGGGGATCCCGTCCACTTCGGAAGAATTGACCATCACGGTGGGCACACCCGCCTTCACTGCTTCTTCAAACGGTGGAAGGAAATATTCGCGCAGCATTCGCTCAGAAATCCATGCGGCAGTCCGGTCCTTGCCGGTCATCGGAAAACTGTAGCCAACGTAATGCTTGAGACAACAGGCACCTTTGGTCGAGGCGCTGATATCGTCTCCCTGATGCCCCTCAATGTATGCCCTGCCCATTGTTGAGGTCAGGTAGACATCTTCCCCATATGTCTCCCAGAGGCGTGGCCAGAGGGGCTGCCTGCCCATATCCAGCACGGGATAGAAATTCCATGGAATGCCTGACGCTCGCATTTCAAAGGCCGTGATCTCTCCCTCCCTGCGCGCGAGGTCGACATTCCAGGTCGCTGCCATCCCGATCGCTTGTGGAAAAAGCGTCCCGCCGAGCGTGTAGTTGGCGCCATGGATCGCATCGATCCCATAGAGAATGGGGATATGAAGCCGAGTCTCCTTTGTGGCAACATCCTGAATTGCCGTGATGACTTCGTGCCAGTGATCAAGCGTGTATGCCGAGGGACCGACGTTGAGGATGGAACCGACATTGTACTTCTGAATTGCAGTCCTGAGCTTTTCCATATCGAGTGCATGAGGCTCATCACGCCCATCCCTTCCCTTCGAGACGACATCGATGGTCACTTGCGTCATTTGACCTACCTTCTCATCGATCGTCATCCGGGAAAGAAGTTCCTGCACTTTGGCATCCGTCCCGGGTTTTTGCCCCATCAATGAGGAGGTGGAAATGACCACCGCGCAGAGCACACAGAAGAACGCACAAGGATATCTCATCATGCCTATACTTTCTCATGAATGATCAAGATACAACGGTCCGTTAGTTCAGCAGCACGAGTTTGCGTACGGGGGAGCGATCTGTCCCTTCAATGAAATAGAAATATGCACCCGAGCTCAACGGCGTTCCGTTCTGGCCAGTGGCAGTCCACAGGAACTGGTGTTCGCCCGAGGTACACAGGCCGAGGCTCTTCCTCAGCACGGTCTTGCCCAGAATGTCCACGACCCGAAACTCAAGCTGTTCGGACCGGCGAACGGTGAATGTGATCCTGGTGGCTCCATTGAAAGGGTTCGGGTAATTTTGCTCGAGCCTGAAACGTTTCTCCTGGAGCGAGCCGGAGGGATCTTTGATGGAACTGACCGCCCCGATGTTGAAGTATCCCGCCACAAAGACCAGAGGTGCATTCCAGTTGATGCAGATTTCATTTGAGGCATAACTTCCCTGATCGTCGATGTAGCAGAGAGCAGCAGGCGTGGCACTGGTGAAGTGTGCCGCTAGGACGGGATCCTGGCTCACGTTATGGTTCGGTCCGCCGGAGATGAGACCGGGCACCGGTTCAACAACACCGTCGCTGCCGGAGGGACGATGATGCGGGTGCATGGTATGTTTTGCCCCGATCCCCGTGACGAAGGACTGGCCATGGGCGTTCATGCCCAGGACATAATGAAGCTGGTCAAGGGCCGACTGGCGAAACGCAACGTTGCCGCCTTCTTCGGCTGCCATGATCATGAGAAGTGCATTGTTCAAGGCCTGGGAATTGCTCCCCCAGTAGTAATCGTTCACACCCAGCGCGGCGCCAAAACCGCTGAGATCGCGAAGCGTGAGAAGGGACCCCGCGTAAGCGATCAGCGACTGACGGATCTGGCTCTGAACTCCGGAGTTGATTCCGCTATGAGTTCCACGAAGATACGTCAGCTGCGCAAGAGGCTTGACGTACGGCCAGGCCATTGTCCCGGTTACGATGCCTCCAGACGCATAATTGGTGGTGAAGTATGTATGTGCCGAAGCATCGCCGTTCGCGAGGAACAACTCGGCAGCAGCCCAGAGGCGTTCATCGCTGTCGTTTCCGTCTCCATATTCACCCGTTACGGTGCCCGTAGGATTCTTGAAGCCCCCCGTCGGCACGATGGAGGGATGGGCCTGAAGGTATTGCCATCCCTTCACCGCAGCGGCAAGACAGGTGGAGGAAAAGGTGGTATCAAAGGGGCGGAACACACGCGCGGCGCGAGCCATGGCCGCAACAAAGTTGCCGGTGGCAGTCGAAGAGAGCTGATAAATGTAGCGCACGCCGCCATCGCTTTGGGGCATGATAAAACCTTCGAAATTCGTATGTGTAACCTTGAAGTAGACACCCCCATCGCTGCTACGCTGCATTTTGAGGAACCAGTTCAACTCATACTGCGCTTCGTCCAGGATGTCCGGAATTCCGTTGCCGCTTTCTGGAATATTCAGGTCATCCGCCGCAAACTTCTCGGGAAACCACTCATAGGCTGCCAGCAGTGTCCAGACACTAATGCCCCCGTTCACGATATATTTCCCGTAATCTCCCGCATCGTGCCATCCCCCTTTCGTATCCATCGTCCCCGTCCCTTCTGCCGTTGCATGAAAGGTCCCATCCACGGTGTGACAGATTGTATGCTGGTAGGGCTGGGCATGCACGGATGACAAGGCCATGCCACACCGCTGAAAGTAGAACCCCTTGAGGGATTTCCGAAACACCTGGTTATACACCGAATCCGCAATGAAGAAATGCTGCGAGGAATCCCCGGCCGAGGAGTACAGGACGTACTCTCCCGGAGTTTGGATAGCGCTGAAGTCGGCATTCCAGAGGTCCATCCCCGTTGCGGCATCACCCAGGCTTGCCATGCCGGTAGCACCGCGTAAGACTGTCTGAGCTGTAGCAGCGTCGACCACCCGGAAGCTGTCGGCATATGTCGTCAAGACACTGACCTTACGCGCCGCGGTCGTGTAACCTGCCTGGTTTACCCCCACAACGTGACCGGCAGCCAGTGCTTCAGCGGGGATCACTCCGAGCAGGACAACCAGCGGAAGTACCATCGATCCGTTTTTCATGTACATCCTCAAGAGACCTGGGTTTGAATACGTTTGATCCATGCCAGGCAAATGCCTGGCATGGATTATCAATTGTTCTTTGAATAGACCCGGACGTATTCGGCCTGCATATACTGCGGGAAAACCGTCGTCGCATCAGGGTTCCCCGGCCAATTGCCGCCGACAGCGACATTCAGGATCAGGTGGAACCGTTTGTCGAACGGGGGACCATTGCGCTCCACGTGATATCTCGCTCCATCCACATACCATTTCAGGGAGTCGGCACTCCACTCAAAGGTAAAGAGGTGAACATCATCGGAAAAGCGTTTCCCCCCCGGGAGGACGTAATTTCCTCCGCTGGAAAGATGCTGCCCGTTTTCCGCCCAGTGGACCGTCCCATAGACGCGAGTTGGCTCCTGGCCTAGCAATTCCATGATGTCAATTTCCCCGCTTGCCGGCCAGCCGCCGTATACCCAATCGCTAGGGAGCATCCAGATTGCAGGCCAGAGCCCTTGTCCCTTTGGCATCCTGGCACGAACGTCAACACGCCCGTAGAGCCAGTCCCTCTTGTGGTCAGTGTTCAGCCGCGCCGACGTGTAATGCTTCCCGTTATATTCTTCCTTCAGCGCCTGGATCACAAGAGTGCCGTTCTCGATGAAGGCGTTGCGATCTTCATGGGTATAGTATTGCAGCTCATTGTTTCCGCCGCCGTCGCCGTTCACTTCGAAATTCCATATTGCAGAATCAATAGCCGGAGTATTGAACTCGTCATGCCAGACAAGTGTCCACCCCGCAAGCGTGGTGCTGTCAGCCGGGGCAGGTGATGGCTCCGCGGTGCCCTCTTTTTTGCATCCCCCGATAATGCCAAGAATCAGGCCGACAAGTACCACAGACGAAGATATCATACGATGCATCCTTTTTCCCCCGAAGTCAGTTCGAGGCAACGGTGAACGAACCTTCCATCCCGTGCATGGAATCCGTGCCAATGAATACCTTGAATGATCCCGGCTCAACCCGCCGTCTCATATCCTGGCCCGTGAATGCCAGTTCGCTCACCGGCACGGCAAAGGAAACAGTTATGGATTCACCGGCATCAAGCGCAATCTTGCGGAAGGCTTTCAGCTCTTTTACGGGCCTGGTAACGCTCCCATATTCATCCCGGACGTACAGTTGCACTACTTCCTGGCCCGGACGGGAACCCGTGTTTTTCACAATGACGTCGGCATTCAGGGTATCACTGAGCCGGAGTGTCGTCTGGCCAACCTTCAACCCCGAATAGCTGAATGTTGTGTAGCTCAGGCCATATCCAAACGGAAAGAGGGGCGTGAGGCCGAGATCCCGGTACCTGCTGGTGTACGGCGCGTTTTCAACACCGGGGCGGCCGGTGCTTTTGTGATCATAGTGAATTGGAATCTGTCCGACACTTCGTGGAACGCTGACAGGCAGTTTGCCGGATGGGTTGTACTCGCCGAAGAGCACATCGGCGATCGCGTTGCCGGACTGCAATCCCAGGAACCAGCACTCGAGGATTGCCGGAAGGTGGTCCGTTTCCCAGGAGATCGCAAGGGGGCGGCCGTTCATCAGCACCATGACCACCGGCTTACCCACATCGTGCACGGCACGCACCAGCCGTTCCTGGCTGCCTGGCAGATCAAGGGAGACACGGCTCTGCGCCTCGCCGCTCATATCGGCAGATTCGCCGACAACAAGGACCACCACCTCCCCCTGTCGCGCCGCTGCGATGGCAGCTGCGAATCCTGACGTATCGTTGTCGTTGATCCCACACCCTTTCGCGTATAAGACGCGGGAGGACGTGCCCATCGCCAGCTTGATTCCTTCGAGCACCGTGACGACATGCCGGGCCTCGCCGGCACCCTTCCACGGTCCGAGCGGCGCCTCGCGGTCATCAGCGAGAGGCCCGATCACGGCAACCGTCTCGGTCTTCTTCTTCAGCGGAAGGAGCGCATGCTCATTTTTCAACAGGACGACCGACCTTCTGGCCATGTCTCTGGATGCCTCAACATGGGCGGGGCTCAATAATTCCTTCCGCTCACGCTCAGGGCTGCAATAACGGTAGGGATCATCAAACAGGCCCAACATGAATTTCGCCTGAAGAACGCGCCGGGCGGCAGTGTCGACAATGGCCTCCGGCAGGACACCGCTCTTCACCAACGCCCCCAGGTTGTCGCGATACAGGCCTGAACACATGTCCATATCGGTCCCCGCGATGAGGGCAAACCGGGCGGCATCGGCATCGGATTGGGCAAAACCGTGCGTGCGCAGCTCTCCTACCGAATTCCAGTCGCTTACCACAAAGCCTTGAAATTTCCATTCCGTTCTCAGGATGTCGGTCAGCAGCATCCGGTTCGCAGTGCTCGGGATGCCGCCGATCTCATTGAACGAACACATGATCGTCGCTGCACCCGCATCGAGGGCAGCCTTGAACGGCGGAAGATACACGTCGCGAAGCGTGCGCTCCGAGATGTCCACCGTATTGTAATCGCGTCCCCCTTCGGCGGCGCCATAAGCCGCGAAGTGCTTGGGACAGGCAAGGATTGCGCCGTCAGCAAGGAGGCTCTCTCCCTGGAATCCCCGAACCCGGGCGGCAGCCATGACGGATCCAAGATACGGGTCCTCCCCGGATCCCTCCGCAATTCTCCCCCACCTTGGGTCCCGGGCGATGTCCACCATGGGAGCAAAGGTCCAGTGCAGCCCCGCAGCGGAAGCCTCTACCGCCCCGATGTGAGCGGACTTTTCCACTGTGGCCGGGTCCCAGCTGCTGGCCTCGGCCAACGGGATGGGAAATGTGGTGCGAAAGCCGTGAACGACATCAAAACCAAAGAGGAGCGGGATCTTCATGCGGGACTCCTCTACGGCCACGCGCTGCAATTCACGCGTGATGCGGCTTCCAAACACATTCAGCAGTGATCCTATGGTACCTTGTCTGATGAGCCCGGGATATTCCGGCGGCACGACTGCCTCGCTAAGCGAATCGGCCCACTCTCCCGGGTATTGCTGAAGTTGACCGATCTTCTCTTCCAGTGTCATCCGTGCGAGAAGGGAATCGATGGCGCGTTCGATTCTGGTATCAGCTGCCGGGGACCGGCTTTCCTGCTGTTGCGCCGGCGCCTCGAACGCCGCCAGCGCCAGCAGTCCAACGAGCAGGACAGAGATTTGGCGGGACACGGTTCTCAAGAATTTATATGAGTCGATAGAGATCGTCAGAACAGCATGCCAACGGTAATCTTGTGGACGGCCTTTAACCGGCCAAAGTCAATGTAGGAATAATCGGCCAGGAGGGCGATGTTCCCCACGAGAGCCTGCCTGAACCCTACCCCCAGGGTGAATGACTCTTCGGATTCCTTCAAGAAGAGCGCCTTGTAGCCGCCGCGGAAGGAGATAAAGTCATCGAACGTGTACTCCCCGCCGACATTGAGGCTCTCGTAGTCATCGCTTGGATGCAGGGCATCCACGGCGAGCGTCAACTTGTGCATGTCGCCCAGCTTCGGTGTGTAGGCAATACCGAACTGGAAATTCAGAGGCAGGGACCACTCGCTGGTCTGGAGCTCCGAAGCGATGCGGCCGTTATTGGCACTGCTCGAGGGATTGGCATCGTAAAGAACGATGGCATTCTCCCCGGTCATATGCATTTTCTGGCCAAAATTCGTTATCGCCATGCCGAGCACAACGCCGCTGAAGGGGGTCGCATATTTCACGCCGACGTCGAGGGCCCATGAGGTTGCGCTCATCTTCCAGATGCGCTCATAGATGTATTTGGGATTGAACCCGATGGAGAAGTTATCTGTCAGATTGATCGCATAGGCAATACTGAAGGCCACCTGCGAAACGTTGAAGACTTCGCCGGTTCCCTCGGGTGCATCCACAGTGGTCACCGGCATGTCGCTGACGCTGGATGACGTCAGGCTCAAGCCCAGGCTCCCGAAGCTTCCCAGGTTGAGGCCGCCGGCAATATAATTGTAGCCGAGGTCCGCAAACCAGATCGTATGATCGAACGTGACGCCGTTGTTCAGCGACGCGATGCCGGCCGGATTCCAGTACATGGCTGACCAGTCGTTGGCCACGGCGACAAAAGCGCTTCCCATGCTGGCAGCCCGGGCCCCTTGACTGATCGAGAGGAACGACGCGGCAGTCGTTCCCTTTTTCGACACGTTGGTCCTGTAGGTTTGCGCAGGAGCCATGTGCAGGCACAACAGCGAGAGGGTGAGCAGACCGAAAACGAGTGTTTTCATGTTCGTTGTCACTTTGATATTTATTTGATGACTGCAAACTTGCCGACATGCTCACCTATGCCAGGTGCGTCCACATGGTACACGTACAATCCATACGCGAGGTCCATGCCATCGTCGGTAATGAGATCCCAGGGAAGAGACCCGTCTGCACTGGTCGTCTCTTTCGTAAGGGTCTTGACAAGGTGTCCCGCAACGCTGAAAATGCGGATGGTACAGCTCGCGGGGAGGTGAATGAAATTGATCATGCGCTCACCCCGACCGGAAGTGTAGAGAGACCGGCGTTCCCACGAGTCTGTGGCTATGTAGGGGTTTGGCACGACCTTGATCTTATCCAGGTCAGCCTGAGCCGAAGCAGCATCAACGCGCGCCGCGCGAGAGGTGTACTGGAAGTAGTCACCCTGAGCATAGGGCCGGAGCGTCTTGAACACATAACGGTCCCCTTCTTTCGGGGGTTGTGGATTCAGGCCCGGACCGCGTCCCCACGCAAGTTCATACGTGAGGTAGTACGTCGACGGATTTACATATCCCTCGATGATCCTTATGGTGTCGCCGAAGCTCAACGTGCCGTCTCTGTCTGCATCATCCACAATGAACTTGGCCTGGTGACCTTCCGTCAGGTTTGTAATGTGGAAGTAGACCGGCATCTTGGGGAAGCGGGGCGGCGCGTTGAAGATGGCCGTGTCCACTAATCCTGAGTACCAGCGGAGTTCGTAATCGGCCGGCCAGGCAACATCCTTTGAGGCGTTCAGGTCGTCCTTCGACACCCTGATCGAAACCCCTGGGGCCCCCTCCCCCACCCAATCGCTTGCAGTATCGTCGACGGCAATCACCGTATCATTGCTGAAGCTGAACGTCATACCGTCAAACGGTGTCGCGAAGACGTCCGGGCCGAAGGGCGTCGCCGGAACACCCGACTGGAGCGTATCCACCGTGGCGCCCAATTGCCGGATTATGTTGTAGGATTGGGTGCTGTATTTCGGTATGGCCCCACTGGCATTGAACAGCACCTTGTAAACTGCTCCTTGTTGAATTGCAGTGGGATCCAGCATCTGGATAGTGAGCATACCCGTACCGACCCCGGCGGTCACCTTGGAAACATCCCCCTCGATTTGAGGAGGGATATATCCGGCGGCGGGGGCATTCGGCACCATGATCGCGCAGTTGATATCGATGAACTTCAGCGTGCCGGCGGCATCTTCCGTAATGATTTTGGGGCATTCGGTCGGCTGGAGCCCGATCACCCCCTTGTTGGGATCACCCATATCATAAGAGACGATCGCATAATAATACCGGGTGCCGTTCACAACGTTCGTGTCGACGAATGCATGCTGAAGGCCCGTGTTGGACCCTCGCCAGAAGCGGGCACCATTGATGCCGACCGGATCCGGACCCCTGATGCTGTCGATCAAATCAAACTGCGCGATCGGCTTCCAGTAGCGCGGATTGGCTTTGGAGTCAGTGATCAACTTGATGTCATTGAACTCGGCTTCCTGGCTTCTGTAGACAAGGTACCCTTCGAAGTCCAACTTGTTGCCGAGGAAAGGATCGCGCGATTTTTCCGCCCGGTCGTCCCAGTACAAATAGACCTTACGGTCCCCCGCCACCGCTTTGAGATTCGGGGTATAGGGGGGTTTGGAGAAGTTGTAGTTGGCGTTGTAGATGTTCTGGACCGTAATCTTGTTAAAGACCAGCGCATCAAGATCAAGGCCGTACGTCAACGCCATTGAGAATCGTTCCCGGGTCCCTTTCTGGAGCGGAAAAGGCCCGGAAGCAAACACGATGCCGATATTGGTGTTCTGAACAAGGGTGTCAACAAAGCCATTGTTCATTCTTTTCCACATGACATCATCGTTTTTCGGCCAAACGCCGGTGGGGCCCTTGTCTCCCAGAACGTTCAACGCCACGGCGGTCAACCCGATCTGATCTGATTCGTCCTTGTCTGTCTCATCAAAGTTCGGCTCGCCATGGGTAGGCACGCCGTCCCCTTCCCCCGCATCCGGCCCCAGGTACTGCAAATCGTAAGGACCCACGCCATCGGCGCCAAGATCGTCGTTCAGAGCCTCTCCCAGATCCCACTTCCCGTTGCTGTTCGCATCTGTGAAGGGAGTCCAATCATGATCATCATCGATATTATTGTCCCGCCGCTCATCAATAAGCCCGTCCTCGTCATTATCGATACCGTCCAGGGGGTTACCCGGGCTCTCGAGATAGGCATAACCGTAGTACCCTGTCTTCCAGTTGTCCGGGTAGCCCACTTTGCCTTCCGCCCAGGAATAGCAGAGGTCGAGGGCCGTATTGTAGTACGCGCTGTTTGCGGGAGATGAGCGCTGATAACTTCCCACGCCGGGATCGGAATAAAAACCAAAGGCACATGTATCGTAGTTATGATCAGAGATGTTCACGATGTCATAGTGCCAGAAGATACAGTCTTCTGCAAGCACATGGGTCCACTGAAAACCCCGGACCTCAATGCGGGTACCAAGCCCACCACGCCCGGAGTCTGCAGCGATCGGGTAGTATCCCTGGCGGGTGAATTCGCCGTCCTTTGAATCATCCACCACGAAGAAGGTCTCGAAGTCGGCGTTCATGACCCCGCGTCCAAAATATCCGTACCAGTATCCGTCCCACGATGCATCGGTTCGTCCGTCGGCTCTCAATGCCACAGGCCAATGGTCCGGCCAGCTCTTGGGATTGATATTGACCGCGGGAATCGTCGAGGAGGGATTGATGTATCCGGGGACGGGCTCCAGGTCCCATGGATACTGCTGCCCGAGCACCGGATCAAAATCGAACTCCTCCCGGTAATGTGCCTCAATCGGGGTAGCCGGGCGGCCGTTGGGAAGTATGATCTTTGCGCCGACGAGGACGGTCAACCCGTCGATATAGTTATGTCCTGTCCCTTTCGGCCATTCTCCCCCGAGCCCATCAGGCCAGTGGGCCACCTCTGTCGTGTTGAAGTACACGGTACGCACGCGATTGCCATCCATGACTCCCTTGCGCAGGTACTGGTAGTCCCCTTTGGGATCGTCCCTGTACATCTGGGTTTTCGGGTCGACTTGAGCGCTCGCCGGAAGGACGGAGACCGCAACCATCAGTGCCAGCAGAAGAACGAACGGTTTCATAATCGTCTTTTCCATAGTTTAGAACTCCACTGAGAGGCCGAACCGAACTTCCCGCGGGGCAGAGAACGAAGTCGGGTTATCCAGATACTGTTCAAGCGTGTTAAGTCCGATGATGTCCCCTCCGAGGCTCGTGTAGAGGTCCATGTTCGCTCGTCCCGTGCTCGGATCAACATTCAGCTCGTTCTTCGTGTCGAACAAATTGTAGACCCAGACGAATGCGTTGAGATTCACGCCAAAGACCGGGAAGGTCTTGTCGAAGCGGAGGTCGACATTGTAGAATGGCGGCCTCTGTCCCTGGTTCTGGAACGTGAGTCCCTTCGATGTACGCACATCTTCCGTGTATGGGTAGCCCGACCCGTACTGGAATATGATGCTGGTCGTCCAGTCGCCCGGTTTTCCCACCATCAGGTTCAAATTCAATGTATGCCGTTGGTCCCAGTCAAGAGGCACCACGCTTTTGGGCGTCTCTACGGGCGGGTCGGTCTGGTTGTTGTTGAACTCCGTCAGAGGATCGGACGAATTGCCTTCCGCAATCTGGTAGGTATAGTCCGCTCGCAGGCTGAAGAAATTGGCAAAGCGCTTTTCCAGGGAGATAACGAACCCGCGGACGTTCGCATAATCCTTATTGATGTAGCGGGCATACTCGCGTCCGTCATACATCCCGATGATCTCCGTGCCGAGGTAATTCCTGATGTCACGATAGTAGGCCGAGACATCGAGCGAGAGAACACTGAACAGCACCTGCTGGAGCCCGATCTCGTAACTGACCGTCCGCTGAGCGTCAAGGTTCGGATTTCCAGTCAGAGTTGTGAGCTGCCCCGCGGAGGACACGAGGTACTCGGAGTTCGTATAGAGATTGTCAAACCCCGGGATCTGGAAGAAATGCCCGTAGGAGACGTGTATGATCCCCTCATCCGTGATCGGGAAGGAGATGCCGAACCGGGGGCTGACCTGGAATTTCTTGGAGGCCGGCACCGTCTGGCCGGCACCAGGAAAGTCAGGGTTCCCGCCGGGGTTCTTCAGGTCGGCCGGATAACTTGACCGGGGATTGAAGAAATCAAACCGCACCCCGGCATTGATAATCATGATGTCGTATTCCATCTTGTCCTGGACGTACGCCGCAAACTGCCGCGGTTTCTTGTCGTACGACTGGTTGCCGAGCGCGCCAAGATTGGGATAGCCGAGCGTGAAGACCGGCTGGCCCAGAGAGTCGTAGACGCCCTCGGTCAGGTTCACCATGTTGTACCCGTGGCTGTAGATCTTGTAGATCTGCGCCTCAGCGCCTGCGGTGATCTTGTGCTCCTGGCTGAGCTGCGATGTGATCGAGTACTGGATAAGATGCATCAGCGTGTTGCGCTCATAGCGGTTGGCATAGTTCCCGCCGGAACGGAAGGTGTAGTTCGACTGTGGATCGCCGCGGTGAGGATCGACGTACCGCGGATCGAAGGGGTCCTGGTAAAGATATCCCCGATAGTCGAAGAACGTGTACGAATACTTCAGCGAATGATAGGTACTGGGAGAGAAGCTATGCGTGAACTGCAGATTGTACATCTCACTTGTGTGGTAGTGGTTCATCACGCCATCGGGAGCCCACTTGTAGCCGTGGTCGTAATACTTGTTCCAGCCATCTTCATAGTTGGCGCTGCCGCTGACCTTGAAGGCGCCGGTGTTATAGGT
The DNA here is from genome assembly GCA_963809695.1 of uncultured Bacteroidota bacterium. Classification (GTDB taxonomy): domain Bacteria; phylum Bacteroidota; class Ignavibacteria; order UBA10030; family UBA6906; genus JAGDMJ01. The sequence continues at coordinate 48,443 of CAWEKI010000003.1, read as the reverse complement.
CAGTTTCCCCGTACCGGACGTGCGCCGGCTCGGGTTCATGGAGACATAGGAGCCGTCGCCCGAAGGGAGATACGGATTGTTGTCGGCCGGCAGGAAGACCCTGCGGCCGTAGAGGTATCCTTCCTCGTCCAGATACCGGCCTGCGGCAAAAAACGTCAGGCCGTCGAGAATCATTGTGGGACCGCCGATTGTCCCTTCAATATTCCGCGTCCGCGGCATGGAGTGGCGGTCGAGCCCTTCAAACGTTCCTGTATGCGGGAGAAAATCCGTGCCTGTGGTAAAAGACTGCATCACCTGCTCTTGAAGATTCATGGGGGTACTCTGCGACGTCCCCGCATGCGAGGTGAAGAAATCCCCGACGTATCCCGAGAGGGAGCCATGGAAGGCCGAGGAGCCTTCCTGCGTCACGATATTCACCACGCCCGACATGGCCTGGCCGTATTCCGCGTTGAAGGCGCCGCTGATGATCTCCATCTGACGGATGGAGGCATTTTCCACAGTGAGGCCCCGGCTGTTGTTGTACGCGTCGGTCACCGACACGCCATCCACGAGGTAGAGCACTTCGTTCATGCGCCCTCCGCGGAAGTGTCCGCCGATGACACCGGCCTGCAGGTTGATAACCTGATCGACGTTCTCGACCGGCATCAGTTTAATTTCGTCGGACGAGACGGTGACGGAGGTGGAGGTAAGGTCCTTCTGGACGAGGGGGCGCTCCGCGGTGATCACTACTTCAGAGATATCGATAGTCGCGGGGTTCAATTTTGCGTCAATGGTTGTCGTCAGGTCAATTTTGACCTCGACGTTCTTGATAATCGTCTTCTGGTATCCCACGGCACTGATACTCAGCGTATAGGTTCCCGGAACAACGTTCGCGATGAAATAGTATCCGTCCGGGTTTGTGGCTGCGCCGAAGTGCGTGCCATCGATCACGACGCTTGCACCGGGGAGAGCCTCTCGGGTCTGGCCGTCGATGACACGGCCGGATATTTTTCCCGTCTGGCCCGCGAACGAAAGGCTGGCACAGAGCATCAACGCCAGCATGGTGGCACAGAGCCGGCACGACGCATCGGACAACGGCTTCACGGCATGAGTCCTTTCATTAGGTAAAATGATCTCACCCCTGCCTGCTGGCAGGCAGGCTCACCCCCTTGCGAGGGTCGAAGGTAGAGTGCAGAGGGCAGACTGTTGGTGCGCTGCTCTTGTTCTTCATTCTACACTCTACCCTCTTCGCTCGTTTGGGGAGTGGGTGAGTTACTTAATCAGCATCATCTTCTTGACGTCGCGGAACGATCCGCTCTCGATACGGTAGAAATAGACACCGCTCGAAGCGCCGCGTGCCAGCGAAGCCGTGGAGAAGGTCACCTGGTGGCTTCCGGCTCCCTGCACTTCGCCGTTAATCAGAGTAGCCACTTCACGACCCAGCACGTCAAACACCTTCACCGTGACCGGACCGCTCTTGGCCAGGCTGTAGTTGATTATGGTGGAGGGGTTGAAGGGGTTCGGGTAGTTCTGCTTGAGCTCGTAGACGTTGGCGAGCGTCGGTTTGTCCGCCACTCCCGTGCTGGACTTGTTGCCGATCCAGGTATTGGTCCAGTGCCAGACTTCGCTCCAAGAGTTGTCGTCATTTAGCGTGGAATAGGCCATCATGCCTTCACGCCCATTGACAGGATCACCGGGAGTATCATTGTCGTTGATCTCGAAGTCAATCGGGATGCGCATGCCTTCAAGCGGCGAAAACAGGCTGTCCGACGGCACGGTTTCATGGAACAGCGTCCACGGGAGGCGGGCCTCAATGGTGTAGCCCGAGGTGAGCTGCTTGAGCGCGAAGATATAGTCCGCTCCGGGCCGCAACAGGATATGGTCGCCGTTGTCCATTCTGACCCGGTGTTGGCAGAAGCGCAGGTGATAATCCGGAGCCGCGCCATGCTGGTAGGCTCCATGGTGCTTTCCCCGCCAGTCGTACAGACCGATGAACAGGTCAGGAGCATCCTGCAGCCAGTCGCTGACGGCAGCCGATGTATCGATGCTGATGATATCGTCATCCACATCGAATGCAACGTAAAGGTAGGTTGCGTCGACGGCGATATACGCATTGACTTTGAGGTCCGCGTCGCCATTGATCGTCGAGTTGCCTGCAGCATGGCAGGTGGGAGTCGCCGGATTCACCGAGAGCAGGAACGGCGGAATGCTCGACCACTCGCTCAGGTCGCCGTCTGCGTTGAAGCTTGTCGGTGCGTTCAGCGAAATGGTCGGGACGCCTTTGGCAGTATTCGTGATCGGGCCAATGACCGAGGGAGTATTGGTGTTGCCGGCCCTGTCGGTTGCAGTCACGCCGTAGTACAGGGAAACCGATTGATCGGTCACCGGCGCGCGGAGCAAGTGGTTCGCAAGCTGCGTGCCTGCCGGGAGGCCGAACGGGGGAATGTTCTCCACGCCGGCTTCGTCCGTCGACGTGAAGGACTTGTCGCTCACCCAACCCGTATATGTGGCACCCACTTCGCCTGGAACGTCTGTCCACTGGAGAATATTGGCGAAGCTTTGCATGGTGGCGCTCACGCCCGACACTGTGGCCGGCGGCGTAACATCAGTTTCCTGATAGCCGGCAGGGATCAAGGCACTGAACAGGATCTTCCCGCTGTACACGAGATCGGCAGCATACGGCTCGCCCGCATCGCGGCTCGAGGAGAATTCGATCTTGAAGCCGCCGACTTTGCCGAATGCAAAGATGCCGTCCTTCGTGCCATTCGGTGTGTTGAACTGACCGACCTTCAGGTCACCCCACGAGCCGCTCTGAATTATGTTCAGGGGGAGAATAATCTGCTGCCATCCCATGCGGGCTCCCACGGAGTCCATCCGGACGGGTGCCACGGTATACCACTCTTCCTTCGTGCCGTCGCTATAGTCAAACAACACAAAGCGCATCGTGATCTTGTTTCCGATCGTTCCAGTCGAACTTGTGATCGGCTCGACGACCTTGCAGAAGAGCTGCAATTCAGTCTTGGAACCGAGATCCGGGAAGAAGGCACCGGCAGGAATATTGTACTCCTTGTTGCAGCCACCGCCCCAATCCTCCTTCACGTTGATCTTCCAATCGACACCCAAAACAGACGAGCCCATAAGGGTGTCGGCCTTCTCCTCGTAAAAATCGAAGGCGCTCAGCCCGCCATTGTTCCAACCCGCATTGAAATCGGTGGTGTCCTTGGTGAAATCATTGAAGAAATAGAGAGCTTCGTACCCCGGCTTGTACCCGAGGCCGCCCAGCCGGAGATCGTCATAGAACACGATGCCGCTGGCGGTATCATTGGCAACTTTACTGGCAGTCCATTCGATGGTGTAACCGATGATCTTGCTCAGGTCGAGCTGATCATTGAAGTGCCTGGCGCTCCAATCCGTGATGCAGAAGCCGGCAGCGCCGGGAGCGTTGCGCGTCCCCGTGTCCACCAGCGGTATGATCAGCTCATGCCATCCGGGGACCGTATCGTTCAAGGGCAGCGGGCTCTGGAAGTACCAGTCTTCATAATCCAAAGTGTCACCGGTATAATATGCAGAACCAGGACCCGTCGTCCCTGGACCGCCTTCGTAAATATGGAACCTCATCTGGACGCCGTCGCCCGATGCCGTCGAGGGATTCGTGTTGTTGTACCACAGGCTCAAGTACGTGCCGGCATCCCAGTTGATATACGTGCTGTCACCGTACATCGCCCTGTACTTCTGGGCGTAGTAACTGTTCCCCGCCTTCGTCGGCAGCGTAAAGCTCAGCATGTTCAATCCACCCCACGTCTCGGTGGTATGCATGCGCCAGACCGACTTCAACGAGGCCGTCCCTTCTTGCTTCACCGTGGCGTCGTCAGTGATAGTGTGGTACGGATACGGCTCCGTGCCGTTCGCAGTTGCATTGAAGACTACATTGAATTGCGAATCAGCCACAGCAGAGTCGAACGTATTGACCTTGAACTGCCCCCAGGCGGGTGCAGCAGCAAGGACCACGATCAACACCAGAGGCACGACGACCGCAAAATGTCGAAGATATGTCCTCATAAGTGGTTCCTTTTATGGATGTGATGTTGGAACAGTGGATTATGGGAATAGATGTTACATGAAGATTTCCCGGACGAAGATTCTCATCGGATTCTCATGGAGAACAGCGTCGGGGGTTTTGAGCGTTGAGCGAACCTTTGCGGAGTCGAGTGTGACCCCATAATGCGCCTTCAATCCCGGGAGTTCGGCGCGAAGCAGACTGTCGGTCTTTGCATCCCGGGTCAAGCTCGTCATGTTAAATTTGAAAAACACCTGTTCTTCCGAAACTGGCGAGTGTTTCCTGAAAACCTGGACATCCTCCTGCGATATGTTCACCTGGGCCCGGCGCTGCTCATAATAGGCCGCAGCCAGCGTCTCATCCCGCTGCAGGCCATACTCGTAGAGCACCTCCGGATCCTTGTCCAACCCCTGCCGTTGTGCTTCCTTCAACAGGTACTGGTTCCTGACGATCCCTCCGATTGCGTCCTTCAGGTCCTGCGGGGTCCTCACCCGCGGCCGGAGCGACCCGGGCATATCCGAGAGCGCTGCCATCAGCTCACGGACAGTGAGTTTTCCTTCGCGGTGCGTGGCCACCGTGGCATCCGCCATGGATTTCAGGTCCCCATCCAGGATCCGCAGCTCGTCACTGGTGACATTGACATTGTTGATCATCCTGCCGTCCCTGTGCTCTTCCTTCACCCTCTTGAAGAAATAGTCCGCCACTCCCCAGAAGACCGGTCCGTCAAGACGGAGATCGGTGTCTTTCATCATCCTGTACACAAACCGAGACGCGAGTGAGTCCGCCTTCCTGTTGGTGAGCAGATGATCGATCTTTTCCTGTTGCAGGGCGAATTCATTGTCAGACAGGAATTTTTCCACCTGGGCACCCGTCACGTGGACGGCCATGAACACATCACCCACCTTCACCGGCCCGTAGACCTCATTGAGCCCGCCGGTGAACATCATACGCTCAAGTTCCGGAGGAACCGTTCCCACCATCGCCGCCTCCTCCCGTCCTCCCTTCACGGAAGAATCAGGTGGAAACGCGAGCTGCCCGACACGCTTGCCTGCCAACTGCTTCGCGAATAACGCGCACTGTGTGGAGTCGGCGGCGGAGATATACTCATAATCTACTTTCTTCTTCATCCACTCATACATTTGCCGCGCCTCGGCTTCGTTGATCCTGACGTTCTTCAGGATCTCCTTCCGGTACAGCCCCTTGATCACTTCCTTCTGTCTGGTGAATTCAAGATATCTGACCATGAGCGAATCACGGTCGATCCCCAGTTTCTCCGCCTCCTGAGCGTACAGCTTCTGGGTCGTCAGCTCGCCGAGCTGAGCGAGATACGACTGGAGCTCTGTCTGTCCTCTTTTCCACTGCGGCTGGAGGGCGTACGAGCGCTTCAGCTCTTTCATATCGATCGCCCGATTCCCAACGCGCGCCACAAGATCTTTCGGCTCCTCCCTCCCGCAGCCAGCGGCAAAGACGCATGCCGCGAGCAACAGGATCACTCCATGCTTCATGGTTTCCTCACCTGCAAGATCGTCCCCGGCACTTTCCTGAGGGTCCCCAGGGGAGCAACCGTAAGACTCACTGAGACAAACACGAAGGCAGAGACGGCAAATGTCACAACTGCATTTTGTATCATCCCTGCTCCTGGTTCAAGGGTCATGCCCGTCTGCACGAGTCCTGCCGCCCAACCCGCCACCAGCGCCGAGAGCGCACCGCGCCCATGCATCCGCGGCCAGAATAACCCGAGAAGCATCACGGCAACCACCGGAGGCGCGATTGCTACGGCTGCCGGGATCATCCAGGCCAGCACAGCCGGCCCGATCAAACCAATTGACGAAGCCGTCAGAATCGCCAGAATGACGACCGCCGTGCTCGTCAGCCGGCCAACCAGCACGAGAGCCGCCTCGCCGGCAGCTTTCCGGATTGGTCGGACGATATCCATGGTCATGAGCGTTGCGATGCTCATGAAGTGTCCCGACAACGATGCCATGGCGAAGGCAATCACCGCGGCCACGATAAATCCTCCGGCAATTCCAGAACCTCCCATGCGCAAGCCTGGTGAACCCGCCCCTTCACATCCTACTGTCACTGCCGCAACACCGACCATGACCATGGCAGCCGCTGAAAGGGATCCCGTTCGTCCTTGCGTGCAGGAGCGTGCCGCAAACACCCGCTGAACAACGTGCTGGTCCATGCAAAGTGACCAGAGTCCCAGAATCGCCATTCCCGCGACCAGGGGCGTCCACGATGCGCCAGCGTCAGGCAAGACTCGATGAAGCACGCCCTCACCACCGGGAAACCCGTTTACTGCCAGAAAGAGAAGACCCGCGCCAGCCGCAACAGCCCCAGCGCTCTGCGCTGCGATTGCCGCAGGGTATCCCCCGGCAACGACGAAGAGGCCCGGGATCACCACCATCAGGAGGCCGGAGGACATCAGGTCCCAGCCCATGAGCGCGTTCACCAGCTGGGTCCCGATGAGAATCGTGAACGGGATATGAACGAACAAGGTCAATCCAATGGAGGCCAGCGCAACCGCAAAGCCGACATGCCTGCCGAAGCGCTCGCCAAGGAACGATGGGACTGTCGCGGCACCCGAGGCCCTGTATGGCGAGACGAATCCGATACCCAGCGCAACCAGGGCAACGACCACGACGGCGCCCGGGAGTAGCCATCCGGAAAGCCCAGCGGCCACCGGCTTCGCCAGGGCCAACGACCAGAAGCCCCACATTGTCGTCACGAACAATGACGCACCAAGGGAAAGCCACCCGATATCCCGCCTCGCAAGGAAATACTCCGAAGCGTCGGCTCCTTTCCTCCCCTGGATTGAGCGAAGCGCCGCAAACGCCATCCCGGCGAGGACCGCAAGGATGATCAGCAGATCGTATGTCCGGTGCATTGGGGACATTATTTAAGCAGAATCATTTTCCGGCTTTCCACGAACGCATCGGCGGTCAGACGGTAAATGTAGACCCCGCTGGCCAACCCATTGCCATCAAAGCTGTCCTGATAGCGCCCCGCCACCCTTGGCCCATCGACCAGCAGGGCGACCTCACGGCCGAGGACATCGTAGACAGTCAACCGCACATGACTGGCGACAGGCAACTGACTTCTGACTACTGTTATCGGATTGAACGGGTTCGGATAATTTTGCTCAAGACGGCATTCCGATGGCAGCTCCGCCACGCGCTCCACATCTTCCACAACGACATTCTCGCTTGAGGCCTTGAACGGCCGGTACACATCCCGGAGGCGGGAGGCAACGGGCTTGGCCGTCGTATGGTCCATCTGGTACAGGCCCATGGTCTGATTGCCCGTCTGGATCGAGTACCAGTCAAAGACACACCACCACGTGGTCGTGGCAAGCGGTTTGCCAGGACGCCAAACGCCCGTGCTGTCAACAGCCACGAATTCGTTGAACGCCATGAACGTCGAGTCGAACACGCTCACCTGGACAGGGGCCGACGCAAGATCCTCGGTGGACCAGTATCCAAACTCCGTGTCAAGGAACGGCTTTGAAGGATACGACGTCAGCGCACTCTGGAGAAATTGCCTGGTGCCGGCATAATATGTGCTCCCATGGAAGATCCCGAAGTACATCGTCCATCCCGCTACGTCGCATGCCGCCTGCGTCGGATCGTTCGGCCCGGGCCTGTCTGCAGCCGCCGACTCGGTGACGAACCTGCCGTCCGGATACTGCGTGTCAAGCTCGGTGTTCAGTCGCTGGATAAGATTCTTCCGGTTCGTCTGGTCGAGACACTCATTGCACGTGCTCCAGAAGAGAATGCTCGGCCGGTTGCGGTCGCGGAACAGCATTTCACGCCACATCTGCTCGTGGATATGACGGAGGTTGTCCTGCTTGAACCAGGCGTTTTCTTCATCGAACCACCAGACGGGAATTTCCTCAAGGACGGCAATGCCCAGCCGGTCCGCAATCAGATAGGTATACGGATGGTTGGGATAATGAGCAGTACGGAGAAATGTCGCGTTCAGGTCGACAACCTTCTGTAGATCTGAAAAGATGACCTGCTTCGGCACGCTGCGGCCGAAGAGATAGTGATCTTCATGCCGTGCAACTCCGGGGAAGAACATTGGCATGTTGTTGAGGAGCAGCGTATTGCCGTTAATTCCAAGCGTGCGGACCCCGAACTGGGTGCAGACTTCATCCACTGTATCGGTACCGATCACGAGCACGGTGCGCAGGATGTAGAGATGGGGATGCTTCGGAGACCAGGCCGATACAGATGGAATGCTGATGGGCAAGCACACCGTCCTCGCCGAATCGACAGGGATCGCACCCGGGGTGACGCTGGATTCGGTTATCTGGGGGCCGAGCAGATCGGCGGTGACTTCAGATTGAATTGTCGTCGAGTCGACCCTCGCTTCATGCACGAACATGACCAGCCTCGGGTCCTTCGCCGCTCCCGATTTGTTCCAGACCGTTATGGTGGCCTGGTATGCGTAGCCGGTCTGAGGTGTCGCTTCCACCCTCGCTATTGAGACCGCACTGGAGAATTCACAATAGACGTCGTGGATGATACCGGTGAAGTTGAACCAGTCGGGCTTGTGCTGTAGCGTCCCGTACGGAACGATATCGTTGCGCGAGCCCCATGCCGGGTTATCCACCCGCACGGCCAGGACATTGACCGTGTCGAACCGCAATGCGGCCGTGGCATCAAATGAAAAAGGTGTGTACCCTCCTTCATGGTAGCCAAGATATTTGCCGTTCAGCCAGACATCTGCCACATAGTTTACGGCGTAGAAGTTCAGCCGGACGAATCGGCCGTTCAGGCTGTCAGGAACAGTGAATGTTCGGCGGTACCAGACGCCGTTCTCATAGTCCTCGGGCCGGATATTGAGTCCGTTCAGTCTATTCTCAACCGACGGGACGTTCTTGAATAGCCAGCCCGAGTCATCATAACCAGGCAGGTGACGGTTCGCGGCCTCGGCAACAAGTGCCGCACAGCCGGCAGAGTCGCGCGGGCCAAGCGAGATGCTCTGTGTGGCCGTGAAGCGCTGCTTCCGCCAGGGACCGGCGAGATTCATGGTGGGGCGGCGTTGCTTTTCAATTGTAGGGACCGGCATACCGTTCTGGAATGGAACCGAGATCCCATTCACCGTTCGGAGGCTGAACGTTGGAGGCAGAGACGCAATCTGCGCCCGGGCGGCAAGGAGGGACGGGAGAGAAAGTACCAAGACTCCACTGACAACGCAGTACCAATGGGTCATTGAATAAGTGATTAATGGTGCGAACGGGAAGGTCGACGGAATCGGGCACACTACGCCCGTACTCTTCAAATCAAGGCAACACTACCTGTGCCAATCAGAATCTGTTGATTTTCAGCTGTTTTCAACACTTCCAACGAACGGGTGGGATGCCGATTATTATATTGATAATACTGCGGTTATTAAAACAATAGCCCGTACACGGATTGGAGTCTTCTTTGCCCCTGCCTCTGACTTCTATTTAATAATGACGATCCGCTTCGTTGTCGAAAAGCCAGGGCCTTTCATTGTACAATAGTATGTCCCGCTGGAAAGCTTGTCAGCCGCCCATCTGTACTCATGCGCCCCTGCAGAGACGTTTCCAAGTTCGATGTCTGCCACCTGGCGGCCCGTAATGTCATGGACGTAAAAAGCCAGTGCCTCCGATGCCGGCAGAGTATAGTGAAAGACCGCCGCGGCATTCGTAGGATTGGGAAAGACAGAAAACGTCCAGCCTGGGATCTCCCTGGGTTGATATTTCACACCGGTCGGTCCGGCCACGCGTTCAAGTGTAATAGCACCAAGAGTCGTGGAATCGGTGGCAGCTCCAAACCAGAGATCCAGGATATTGTCGTTCACCTGCACGGCCGGGACAACCACGTCATATGCCCCAAGCAGTCCCGCTTGCTTGAACAAGTCGAGATTCGTAAACACTGTCTCTCCCTCCGCCTTGCAGCTGAAGACACGCATTCCGGCGCTGTTCATGTGATCTTCGGCCATCATAAGGGTCAATTTGTACGTGCCATTTGGCATGCGGATCTTATAACCCGAAAGTCCGTGCACGGAAGACCTGTAGGGAGCCGGCTCCGTCGTGTTGAAGATGGGCGTGGTAGGAAGAAGTGTGAATCCCGATCCACCAACATATCCAAAGTTCGCTGCCGCAGTCCAGGAAGAATCGGGAAGATACCCGTTCCCTCCTACCCCTCCAACATCGATCTTGAGAGGAAACTGAAGAGGCCGCGTGACGCCGATGGTTTTCGTCCCCATGGTGTTCACCGGCGAGGCAAGATCCTGGACATTGCGTATCGAAAGCGTGAAGGATGATGTCAGGCTCATCCCGCTGACAGACAGGTCCACTGTTCTCAGGTCCGCCCGCAGTTTCGCGCTCTTGTACACGATCCCGCTGCCGCCCGAATAGGAGGAAGCATTCTCCGCCGTCGCGGCGGACACCCGTTCAGAGAATTGCACCACGATGGTAGAATCGAAGGCCCGAGCCGAGAGCGGGAAGGGCGGATCAACGTCACGATCGACGATGCTTCCGCCATTGTAGCCGCTTGTCGAATTACTTGTCAGGCAGAGAATCAAGTACCCATCCTGCACCACGGCGTTCTCCGTCACAAACTGGGCGTTGTTTCCGTCCCACGTGTGTGTTGCCTTCTGCCAGCGTGCACTGTCAAAGGAATTGAAGTCGTCGGTCCACTGCAGCGTGAAATTATCTCCGGTTCCCGGCGTATACGCATAGTACCTGACCCAATCGTAGTAGGTGTACACGGGCAATTGCGCGGGGCTAAATGCGCCCGCCCAGTCCACGGATGTGGGCTGCCAGATGTTCATCATAAGCTTCTGTGGTTTCGTGATCTTCGCGATATGCGTGCCCGTCTGCCGGTAGACCTCATTATCGTCTACCAGCCAGGCAACGTAATCGGGAGTCCACTCGAATGCATACACATGAAACGCGGCGTGGGGATTGACACTCATGATATGGCTGAACACATGATTGTCCGCCTGTGTGGGGACAATCGTGTTGAACTGTGCCTGATTATTGTAGCGCCCCATGATCTCAATGTCGATTTCGTTCCAGGGATTGGCAGGATCGTAGTAGGTAAAGAACGATGAGAGCATGCCTGACACCGGAGCCGATCGCATGCGCACCTCGAACCGGCCATAGGTCATCGTTCCTGTTGTCCGGTATTCAGCTCCGCGGTACGGCTTCTGTGCCACGGCAGGGACAGCACAAAGCACGAGCCAGGCGAGAAGGATCAGGGGTATGTGTCTTTGATTAGTCATGGCGCCCTCTCAAGCTGTTGGAGGAACTTCTGTGCCGGTGCGAACGAGGGATTTTCAGACAGGATCACCCGGAGGACTTCCCGGGCCCGTTGTGGCTGACCGCTGTCCGACAGAAAGCCTGCAAGGTAGAACCGGGCATTCTCACGCTCCTCCCGCCGGAGTTCAGGGGCCCCCGAGGCAAATTCCATTGCCACAAGCGCCTGTTTGAGATGTCCTTGCTTCCACTCGCTTAGAGCAAACTGATAGGCAAGCATTCCTTTTATCGGAGAGCGCATGAGCGCTTCCTGGAGCGCAGCAGACCGTTGGTGCCACTCCCCCTGCAGCTCAAACAATGCTGCGATCTGCTGGTAGGGCCATGGATCTTCCGGTTGATACACAGCGATCGCAAGGTACTCCCGCTTGGCCCGCTCGAAATCCTTCCGGTTCAGATACACATGGGCCATCATGTCGTGTGCCCGCGCCCAGGCAAAGCCCTCGCGCATGTACTGGAGCGCGATGCGCGTTGCCGCCGTATCCCCGTGGGAATGGTAATCCGATCGCGTAACACGGTTTTCCCGGAACGGCCATTCGTGCAACATCGGAAAGATCTTGAGCAGTCCCATCTCCCAGTCCAGGTCCGTCACGCCATACGGCGATTCCGGAAGCAGGTACGACGAATCGGGGGGCGGGAGCACGCCCAGGGAAACCACGCTGTGGTACACGGCTTCAGCCATGAGGTAGTAACCCTGCGGATTGGGATGCAGATGATCGACCATCAGGTTCCGGCCGATGATTCTCCCCGGGGAGGCATTCTGGAAGGCCGTCATCATATCGATGAACCCCGCATGGGTCCGGGCGGCTGTGGCGGCAATAATGCTGTTGGCTTCCTCCGTAGCCCGGAAGCGCATCGCATCGCGGTCCTTTGCGCCCGTAAACCAGCGAAGAGCTCCGGCGCTGTCTCCCTGCGTCAAACGGACACGGCCCATGCCAAACCAGGCATCGGCATTGCCCGAGTCGGCACGCCAGGCTCCGAGAAATCTTGCCTCCGCTTCGGAGTACCGGCCATCGGCAAGAAGAGTATCGCCATCCCGCAGGGCCGCCCCGACCGATGCAGTGGTTCCCTGGCTGCTCAGGCTGTGAAACGGGGGATGGTCCTCATAGTTCGACACAAGGTTGCTGACCACGATCGGAATATTCCGGTCCCTGCACAGATCAATGATCGCCTCGAGATTTGACCGGAAGGCTTCCATGGTTTGACGATACTGCGGGGACCCAAGCGCAATATCCTGATTTCCGACGACGCTCTGCATGAGCGTCCGGTTTACCGCGGGTGAACTCGGGTGCGGCGTGAAGGCATGCAGAATGCGCTTCACCATCTGCACCAGGCGCAGATGCTGCAACCAAAGCATCGTGGTTACCAGGGCACGCTGCTGCGCGGGAAAGAGTGTCGAACCGCTGCCATAGACACCATAAAACTCGTTGTGGCCAAGGTAGGTGACGACCAGGTCTGGCTTTGTCGTTTCCAGAAGTTCGGGCAGCATGTCCAGAACGACGTACGAGCTGATCGCGGAGATGCCCGCGTTCAGCACTTCGATTCGTTTCGTTGGATAGGCATGGGCCAGGATCTCCCGCAACTGAGGCGGGAACGGCACCTGGGATTGGAACGGAAAGCCGGCAGTGGTTGATTCTCCCAGGCAAAGGACGCGGAAGGCACTGTCCACTTTGGCGCGGGTAAAGAGCTCGGGGGTGAGATTCGGGAGAGCGCACTGCGTGGAGTCAAAATACCGGCGCGTGACCCATGGATTAAATTTGAGGAGGGCGCCCTGCGAACCCGGCACCTCGGTGAACATCGGTTCCGGTGCACATGCGCCTGTCGCCCGAAGCACAAGTTCTGTGGCCGCCAGGAAGGCAAGCGGGAGCGCGAGCATCACCCCCCAGAATATCGTCCGTTTGTCACTGTCTCTCATTTAATGCCAAGCTCCTTGCACATCCTGTGATAGTTCGGGGGGGCAAGGCCCAACTTCTTCGCTGCGTCGGCATTCGTTGAGGACTGCGTGCGCACGTAACGGAAATACTTCTCCCGCACCGTATGCTCCATCTGCTTCCATGAGACAATGCCGCCTTCGTTGAGTGCAACGGTGAATCCCTCATCACGGGAGGGCAGCAGCGGCCGCTGGCCCAACGCACGTTCGACCTGCCGCACATCGATGACGCCTTCGGTGTCGAAGAGGAGTCGCTGCAGAACGTTTTTCAGCTCACGCACATTGCCCGGCCAATCATGGTGCGCCAGGACGCGGATGGCGTCCGGTTCGAAGGCCGGTGTTGCCCGGCTAGCCTCGACAGAAAATATTTTCATGAAATGGTCTACGAGCAGCGGAATATCCTCCCGGAACTCGCAGAGAGCGGGCGCGAGTACATGAAGGACATTCAGCCTGTAGAAGAGATCTTCGCGGAACCGGCCGGCGCGGACTTCGCCCTCCAGGTTTTTGTTCGTTGCCGCAATGATCCTCACGTCGACTTTAATTTTTTCTGTGCGGCCAATCTTTTCAATTTCGCCTTCCTGAATGACCCGCAGCAGTTTCACCTGCGCTTGCAGGGGCAACTCCGAGATCTCGTCCAGGAAGAGGGAACCGTGATTGGCCACCTCGAAGAGCCCCAGTTTGCGCGTGTTGGCACCCGTGAACGCACCCTTCTCGTAGCCGAAAAGCTCGCTCTCGATCAGCTCATCCGGCAGGCTTCCGCAGTTGACAGGGACGAAATTCTCGAAACGCCGCTGACTGGTGTAGTGAATGTTCTGTGCTACCAGCTCCTTGCCCGTGCCGGAGGGCCCGGAAATGAGCACGTGTGCCCCGCTTTCCGCGCATTTTGCTATCTGCCGGCGCAGCTCCTCCATCACTGGCGAAACTCCGAGAAGCTGTTTGCCGGCCAGAATGTTCTCGATCGTGCGCGCGAACTTCCGCCTGGAGCGGACCTGCTCCCGTTCAAGCAGCCGTTTCTCATGCGCGTTCAAGATGCTGAGAATGAAATCCGTGGGCTGATAGATGTGCTCTTCAATATCCACCGGATACTTTGTGCAGTACCAGAATGCCCCGGCTTTCATCAGTCCGCTCGCGAACTCAAAGTCAGCGATATTGATCGTCATTTTCGTAATGACGATAATCTGGAGTGACGGGTCGATCTTCCGGATTTCACGGATCAGCGGCTCGCCCATGAGGCCGCCGGAGATCTGAAAATCCATGATGACGATGTCGTACCGGTCTTTCCCGGCCCGGACAAGATCGAGGGCGGCGTTGCCGTCCGAGACGACGTCGCGGATGGCGATTCGTCCGCCAAGGGGCCGCAGGGTGTTCATCACCCGCCGCACATCGTACTCTTCGTCTTCGATCAGCAGGACGTGAATAGTATTTTCGCCAAACACAAGAACCTCTATCCTTGATATGGAATGGTGAACGTAAACCGGCACCCACGGTCGTCATTGTTCGCCGCGTCGAGTCTCCATCCGCAGCGTTGTGTGGCAATCTCGTGGGCAACGTAACATCCGTAGCCCGAATGCTGGTTTCCCTTTGGCTTCGTCGAGATATTCTCCAGGAAGACCCGCTTGATCCCCTGCTCGTCGGTTTCCAGCAGGTCAGGCTGCAGTCCGACGCCATTGTCAGACACCACGACGGTGATAAGCCGCGCGGCGGCATCAAACGCTGTCGTAATGGTGACGACAAGATCGGCTACGTTCCCGTGCTCGAGGCAATTCTGGATGATCGGCTCAAAGGCTTCCCAGACCACGAATTCGTTCACAGGAACTGCGGGCACGTTGTCCGCCAGGCAGAACTCGAAGCGCGTGGACGAGGAGGCGCCGGTTACCCGCTGGAACACATTCCTTGTCAGAAAGCGGAGTACATCGTTGACGTTTGTCCGGAAAAGCGGGCCGCGAATGGTCTGGACGGGCGGATCGTACCACTTCATGTCATAGATCACCCGGGCAATGAAGTTCGAATACTTCATGACCCGGTTCTTCACCTCTTCAATGTTCCTGTCGGAGAGCGAGCGGAGGTCCTCCTTGATAAATCCCATGACCTTTTCGGCCTTGTGATGCGTGTGATAGATGCGCTTCGTAAAGAGCATCTCCTTTTCATGCCGGATCTGCTCGGCAAAATGCTCCTTCTCTTTCCGGAAGAGCAGTTGCTGGGCCTCGTTGCGCTCTTTCATTGTAAAGGAGAAAATATAGAACATGGCAAGGAGGCCGAACAGGATGAGACCGGAAAACGTGAGCGCAATTTCATCGTAGCTGGAGATGATTTCTCTCGAAATGAAACTGAAGTCTGGCGTGTTCTTCATGTACACCGCCCCCATGAATTCCCCATGAGGGACGAACGGGACAAACACATGGAAGGTCTGCTTCCCCTCGAGCACCGTCTGGATCTGCTCATTGCCTCGGATCCGGGGCGCCAGACTGCGGTACAGTTCGATAGCATGGGCGTGACTCCCTGACGACGCAGGCACGATGGGCACGGGCAGGTGCCCCGCAAAGATATGGTCATACAGCACATTTCCGTCATCGATCGCGACCACCGACGTGTCAGAGGGCATGATCACACACACTTCCTGGACGTTTTGATTGAGGAGCTGCTGGCTCAGAATGATGTTGAGCCCCTGAACCATCTTCCTCGCCTCCCTGTCGTCGGCTTCTCCCTTCCGAATATTTCCTTCGAGGAGCAGTTCCAGGGACGTTGTCGTCAGGTTGGCCAGCCGCTCCGCCGAATCTTGCTGGTACCACTCCTGGGTCCTCACCAGAAACTTCTGCAGCGATGCCTTGTGCAGGAACGAGACGATGAGCTGAAACACGAGGATTACCATGAACAACAAGGTCACATGTCTGAGCTCGAACCGGTATGTCCGGGCATGTTCCAGCAGCGCCCGCCCGCCAATTTTCATACCTTGCTCCAAATGGACATTATTCTACCGGGACTTTGACCGCCGCAATTTCATGCGCAATACTCCTCAACGCTTCGTCAACCGAGAGTTCCCCCTTGATGGCCAGATGCGCATAATGGGAAATAATGTCGGAGATCTTCGTGTACTCGACCAGGGGCGGCCGATGAAAGCCGTGGTCGATCAACGTGCGGTAGTACTCGAGATCAGCATGTTGGCGCATATAGGCCGAATCGGCATAGACGTTCAGGTTTGTCGGAAAGTACCCGCCCGCCTCAAACAGGGTCTTTTGCATATCCTCGCGTTGGAAGAACCGGATCAGCTCCATCGCTTCCTTTTTTCTGGTGCTGTACTTCGAGACCATCAGATTCCATCCGCCGAACACGCTGACCGGGCTCCGTCCGGGGAAATGCGGGAGCGCCGCGCGCCGGACCAGCGCCAGCTTCTCCTGATTCGGATAGGAATTCCGGAAACTCTCCAGAAAATTCGGCCAGCCGCGTGCAAACACGCCGTCGTGGTCGAGGAGATATCGATAGCTGCGAATCTCATCGAAGTCGAAGACCTGGGCAGGACTGATGCCGTCGGTTCGCACGAAATCCACAAGCATCCGAAGAGCTGTATGCGCGACCGGCGACTCAAAGTCAAGCTTGGGCCTCTTGAAGAACCCTTCATCCTGCCCGGCAATCAACTCAAAGAACGTGCACACCAGCCCTTCATAATCGTAACCGGTGAATATGTAGAACGGGCGATCCGGCCGGTTCATCGTGCGGCCGATGCGGATGAATTCGTCCCACGTGATCGACGCCTGCAATCGCTTCTCCATCGCCTCACCCGCGGGAAGCTGCCGGACCAGATCCTCCCTGTAGTACAGCATGCCGACGTCGATGTACATAGGAACGGCCACCAGAGTGCTTTCATATATGCACGACTCCAGTGCGGGGCTCAAGATCCGCCCGCGATCGGCCGGTTGAATGTACCCATCAAGAGGCTCAGCCCACCGGGAGAACCGTGGCACCCAGATGATATCGACAGCGAAGACGTCAAGGCGGTCGCTCTTGTTCCGGAGCGAGCGGGCAAGGAGCTCCTTTCGCTCGTTCGTGCTGAACTTTTCAAAGGGCAAATCCACAGGCACGACCTCGATCTTGCCCCGGTACTGCTCGTTGAAACGGTCAATGATCTGTTGATGGACCGGGGAAATGTTGTCTGCATAGTAGACCCGTACCACATTCTGCTGATCGTTGCCAGGGATCCAGAGCCTGTCAAAAATCAGGAGCAGAAGCACAACGGCGGCGAGAACGAGCAGACCTAGTCTCCGAAGAGATTGTCGAATCATGCGTGTTGAGGATTGAATGTGTGTAGAGCAGTGGGGACGAGACGGGTGAGAGCCCTCCCTACCTGCAGTCCCTTTGCTGGCTGGATACGCCGGTAAGTCCTCTAAATTCTACCAAGAATTACGCAGAGAAGCAAGAACGGAGTGGAAAGCCTGAATGCAGGCTGCAGTGCCCGGATGCGAAGGAGAGAAGAGCCTTCAGGGGGGCTGATATCCGTACATGAGTGCCTACTTTCCTTTCTTCGGCAGGATGCTCTGTATGTCCAGAACAATATTCCAATTTCCTTTTCCCTCCCTCTTCCATATTGTAAGATAGTACCCCTCCGTCTCGTCTTTCGCGTCCTTCCCGACGAAGCGATAACCTCCGTAGGTGTAGCCGAGATCTCCTCCGCCAGACAGGTCGCCCCCCAGGGAGTGGCGGAAGAATTTGCCGGGCTCGGAGTCAAAGAATGCCCTGACCGAATCATCTCCCACGATAGGAAAACGACCGGGCCTGAACATGCGTGCTGCGGAACTAAGCAAGGGAAGGAAGTTCATGACAGGAACGGCGCGGAGAGAATCTCCAAACGCCGCGTGCTCGCGCGCAAGAAGCTTTGACCATGCAGCCGCCCGGAAGCCGCTGTCGGGCCTCACGAGAGAAGAGCGTCCGCTCACGTTTGTCGGTGATGTGAATTGCACTCCCGAAGCGGGGGCCGGATGTGAGATGCCCATGTCCAACTCCACCTTCCAGGCATTTCCTCCATCTTTCTTCCAGACAGTCACGAAGTCGCCATAGGCGGGCGGGGCCGTCGTGTCCGCCCTGTCGCGCGCTATCCAGGGACCGGTAGTATACCCGAGGTCCCCGGTCACAGAAACATCTGCAAAGCCGGGAGCCCATGTGAGCAGAATGGGAGGTGCAGGGTGCGTCCGGAACCATTCCTGCCCGTTCACGGGATGCGGCCTGAAGACAATCGCTTCATCCGAGAGAAACGCCATGAAGGCGGAGTCCATCCCTTTCTGCGCGGAAGTCCGGGCAAATGAGAACTCTGTATTGACAAGCGATGTGAGGGGCGAAGCTGACCCGGCAGTCTGTGCCGGCGCTGTTGCTGCACAGAAAGCAAGGAACATCACGAGAGTTTTGAAAGTGGGGTTCATGCCTGTAGATACGGGAAATTGTTTTCTCATGTCTCTGGAAGAACTTACGCGCGCGTCAGGCGGGAGAACACTTTTTCCCGGAAGGACCTGCTCAACGTAAGGCGGGTGCCATCGTTGAGGATGACGGCATACTCGCCGTAGAAGAGGGGCTGCATTTCCTTGATGCGCTCCACGTTCACGATAGTGGACCGGTGGATGCGGATGAACCGATCGCCGGCAAACTGCTGCTCCATCTCCCCGATTTTCTCGCGGATCAGAAACTTGCGCCCTTGCGCGTAGAGGCGAACGTAGTCTCCCTGCGCCTCGATCCAGTCGATCTCCTCGGCCTTCAGGAAGGAAATGTGGCCTGCGGATTTGACCATGATCCGCTCCCGGGGCTGGAGAGCGTGCGTGGATTCGGTGAGGAGTTCCATAAGCTTCTGGTTGACGGACCCGTTCCGCCGCTGGCGGACCTGCTCCTTGGCGCGCCGCACTGCGTCCTGAAACCGACCGCGATCGAACGGCTTCAAGAGGTAGTCGAGCGCCTGAACCTGGAACGCCCGGACGGCATGCTGGTCGAA
Organism: uncultured Bacteroidota bacterium; assembly: GCA_963809695.1. Classification (GTDB taxonomy): domain Bacteria; phylum Bacteroidota; class Ignavibacteria; order UBA10030; family UBA6906; genus JAGDMJ01. Next base: position 29,215 of record CAWEKI010000003.1, on the reverse strand, counting down.
CGCGGTGACGAAGATGACGGTAGGAGTGAAGCGCGCGGACAATTCGCGCAGAAGCGCGAAGCCGTCCATCTCGGGCATTTTGATGTCCAGAAACAGAAGCTCCGGCTTCAGTTCCCGCAAGGCCTTGATGGCCTCCTCGCCGCCGGCAAACTCGCCGACAATTTCAACCTCGCCGTCCTCCTTCAACAACCTCCTGATCTTCCGCCGGCCGAGGTCCTCATCGTCAACAATCGCCGCCCGTATCGCTTCCGCCATGGTAATGAGCAGTGTTCTGAAGGGTTCTAAAGGGGATCTCCATCGTCACCACGACTCCCCCCCCGGGGGCGTTGGCCAGATGCAGGCGATGCGCAGGGCCATAAATGTGATGCAGGATTGCCCGGGTGTTGGCAAGGCCGATCCCCTCCTTATAACGCGGACTGTTGCCGTCGTCCGCCAGGCCGGTGCCGTTGTCTTCCACCTCAAGATGCAGTGTGGCGTCGCGCCGCTTCGCCCGAACAATGATACGACCCCGGCGGGAGGAAGTTGCAATACCGTGGTGGATGGAATTTTCCACGATCGGCTGCCAGAGAAAGCTGGGCACGAGCGCGTCCAGCGTCTGCGGCTCAATCTCCATTTGCATCGAGAGCGCCTCCTGAAAGCGCGCGCGCTCGATCGCGAAATAACATTGCATGGATTCCAGGTCCTTCTGCAGGGTGACCATCTGTTGCCCCGAATTTTTCAGGGTGAGCCGCAGGAAATCTCCCAGCCGCGCGATCATTGTGTCCGCCGCTTCTATGTCTTCATGAATCAGCTCCGAGATGGAATGGAGGGTATTGAACAGAAAATGCGGGTGCAGCTGCATTTTGAGCGTCTGCAGCTGCGCTTCGACCAGCTGCGTCTTGAGCGCGGACGCCCGCACCTCTTCTTCCTTGATGACGCGCGTGTATTCCAGCGCCTGGTGCATCAACACGATAATCCAGTAGACCAGCAGCCCGTAGTCGAAGAACCCGATCGTCAACTGGAAGAGCCGCTGCCAGGAAAACGGCCACTTCTCGGTCGCGTTCAGGGACATGACCACGGCTTCGTATCCGATCCGCTGGAACAGAGCAATGCTGAGGCTGGCGGCGATGTGAACGAGAATGTTGCGCTTGCGGTGCGCCGGTTCGAGCGGAAACCGCCCGGCCATGTACAGCACAAATGGCGTGAGAACAATCCAGAAGACGCTGTACACAAACGATGGCAGGACGGCACCGCCCCAGAATGGCACGCTGTATCCTTCCCGCATATACGCGAAGTACGTCTGCGTCGTCATGACCAGTGCGTACATCAGCCACGCTCCGGGAATAAGCGCCCATTTCATCCACGGCCGTTGATGCGGTACGATGAAAGCCATACCCTGTTCCTTTCGTTGGTCGCACAAGGACGACGTCACGTTGTATCCGTCAAGCGCCGGGTCCCCTTTTTGCTCCCGTCGTCATCCATGATAAGAATCTTCCGTACGAGAGTGAACCGGGCGTGGTGACGTTCATCGTGCTTTTCCAGCAACTCGTCGCATTCTTTTCTTCTTCCTTCGGAAACGTGAAACTACCCGGAGTCCCTTCCGTACCAGTCACCATAGAGAGCTAACCAAATTCACCATCACCCAAAGGAGAAACTCATGAAGGCAATGACCCGCATTTTCGCATTGGTCGCGATGCTTGCGGCCGTCACAGTGTCGGGGATGGCCGGCGATAACGAGAAGCCGTCGTACGACAAGAAACTGGCCGAGCAAAATCTGCTCCTTGGCCTCGCCTCCGACAACCTCGGGCTCCGGGAGAGCTGCGCGTTCATGCTCGGAGAGATCGGGTCCACGAAGGCCGTCATCCCGCTTATGGCGATGCTGCACCACGGTGTAGAATCTTCCCGGGTCGTGGCCGCCCTCGCCCTGACACGGATTGGCGAACCCCGCGGCGTGTATGCCGTGAAGCAAGCTGCAAAGTTCGACACGAGCGATCGCGTGCAGAAACTTGCCGCGTGGTATTACAATCAGTATGCGGTTCCCGGAACCTTCGACTTCGTCGCCAAGGATACCACCGGGACATCCAACGACATGGCCATACGTTGACATGAAAAACGATCGATCAATGGCGGGACCGGCACCGTGGGCAGCACCGGTCCCGCCTTCGCATGTCTGTTACCGCCGTCACTCTCCCGCCGCAGCCCCGACCCCGAACGAAAGGGAAACACGAAACTCACGTCCGGGAACCGGGTATCCCGCCATCACCTGATACTCGACGTCCCCGATGTTCCGCACCTCTCCTTTTGCCTCCATCCGGCCGTGCGCCATCTCCCAGCCATATCCGGCAAGCGCGTTGAACACGTGATAGGAAGGCAGGAACGTGTCGTTTGATGTTGTCGTGTAGCGCATTCCCACCGAGAGGAAGTCCACTAAAGCGGAGAATCCCGCATGCCGCGTCTGGAGCGTAAGTTTGTGCATGTCATCGGGCCTGTCGGGAAGCTTCTTGTCATACTCGTCGGGATCTCCTGATTTGTTCCGGGCGTCCAGATGGGTGTAGTTCCAGCTGAGGGTGAGCAGGTCTTTCCAGGGGCTGACCCATGCACCTGCTTCGATGCCACGGATCTCCGCCTTGCCGACATTGCCGGGACTCCATACTCCGTCCGCACCCGGCTGCCAGAGGATCATGTCCGTGACCGTGTTTCCGAACCAAGTGAAGGAAGCGCCAATGCCTGCGAGCACAGGTACCTCAAGCGTCGCTCCCGCATCGAAGTCTGTTGCGCGCTCCGGTTTCAGGTCGGGGTTGCCCGCAGTATAACTGTCCCGCGGCCAGTACAGATCGTTGAAGGTCGGCGCACGGAAAGAACGGCCGTAGTTCACCTTCGCGGAGAGCAGCCACGCGTTTCCCGCGTTCACGACCATACCGATCTTTGGGCTCACCTGCGCGCCGAAATCGGAGAACCGGTCCCACCGCAAAGCGGGAACGACGGCAACGCGCTGAATGCCCTCCAGGATCGCAGGGCGGACAGCGGCCTCGTCCACAATGTACACGCTGTGCAGGCTGCGCTCGTATTCTCCCTGGAGAGAGTTGCCGGAGAAATGGTCCCACCGGTACGCATACCCTGCGGTCAGAGAATTCCAGTCGCTGAAGCGCATCCCGGCCTGCGCCTCTCCCCCCGCGGCGATATTATGGCTGTTGTTGAGAATGGGGACATACGCCAGGGGATCTTCATAGTTGAACAGGAGATTATGGTAGTACGATTGGACGTGGACGGTCTGGACCATGCCTGCCAGTTCTTCATCGTACGCCAGGCCAAGCAGGGCGTTTCTGTTTTGTTTCCGTGCCCTGGCATTCGGATACGAAAGAGTCCCGGGATCTCCCGCCAGAGAGGAAAAGTACTGTCCGGTGAACGTGAGAGACCGGCGGTCATCAGTGTTCCACCGCTCTTTCCCAAAGAGGGCATGGCTCGAGAAATCCGCATTCGCGCGCAAGACTGTGGTGTCCGGAGTCGGATGAAACGGAAAATCGCCATCGCTTTTCAGATATCGGTACGAGAGCGCCGAAAACGTGCTGCCCGAGGAATAGTCCCCCTGTATCCCGGCCTCCCGCGTCCCGAACGAACCGGAGAGAAGTCTGATGTCTCCTGTCATTCCTTCCGCTGCGCGACGGCTCTTGGTGACCACATTGATTACGCCCCCGACGGCATCCGCACCATACAGGGCAGACGCGCCGCCGCGGACAATTTCAATGCGGTCGATCCCCTCCACAGGCAGTGTGGTCAGGTCCACTTCCCCTGACTGCGTATTGTTGACGCGCTGCCCGTCCATCAGCACCAACACCTGTCCGGCGGATGAGCCGCGAATCGAAGTGGTCCGCACGTCGCCGAGCGCGCCGTATGAGCGGATGAACATTCCTGGAACCTCTTGCATTGCATCGCTGATGTCCTGAGCCTGACGCCGCTCCAGTACGTCGCCCGGCACAACGGTGACGCTGGCGGAGACCTCGCTCGCCCGTGACTGCATGCGTGTTGCCGTGCTGGTCACGGGATCAAGAAAGTAGAACACCTCGCGGATTTCCACGGTGAGAGTACGCTGTTCATCTGCCCGCAGAACCACCTCCGCATCCGCCGTTGCATATCCTATGCGGCTGCAGCGGAGCGTGTACGTGCCCGCGGCAAGACCTGAGAATATGAAGCTGCCATCGTGGCCGGTCGTCACGCGCCGCGAAGTCCCGGACAGCTCTACGTGTGCCTCGGACACAGGCTTCTTGTTCCCTTGCTCGATCACCTGCCCGGACAGGGCCGCACCGCCTTGCGCAAAGCCATGTACGGCTGAAAGCATGAACCACAAGAAGAATATCGACATGCGTCTCATTGCATTCTCCTTCCATGAACGGAAAAGCCCCGGCCTTCCGAAGGGAAGACCGGGGCGCATGTGGTGCACGCTCGCAATCTCCATTCCTTCCCGCGAAGGGAACTGGGGATGAGGTTCTGGCAGGTCTCCTGGCTCATGGCCGTTGTCTGTTCATCACCTTCCCATGGCCTGAAGCCACAGTGGCAGACGAACCGAATACCATGTACAGTTGCGGGGCAGCTTCCGGTTTGAACGGAATTCCCTTTTCATCCCGTGATTGAAACGGGACACCAGAACTGTGTGGGGGGAATATAAGAGATGAGAAATGGTTTGTCAAGAGCTCCTGGAGAAAGACGAACCCAACGCCTCTGCCAGGATTTGTTCCTGGTTTCTCCGGTGGAGTTTCAGCGAGCCCGTGGCGGGGCTTGCCGCGGCTTCCCTGCCGACATACCCCAGCGTTTGATCGTCGCGAAGTCCCGGGCGGAGCCTCTCCTGCATGAAGCTCCACGAACCCATGTTCCGCGGTTCCTCCTGCAGCCAGATGATTTCACGCGCGGCGTTATACTTCTTGATAACGTCGTCCATGAGCCGCCGGGGATAAGGATAGAATTGTTCCACCCGGACCACGGCGATGTCGCCGGGGGCGGACTTTTCACGGGCCTCCTCAACATCGTAATAGACTTTTCCACTGCACAAGATCAGCCGTTTCACGATGTGCGGATCCGCGACGTGCGGGTCATCCAGGATCTCCAGGAACGTCCCTTCGGCGAGATCGCGGGGATGGGAGACAGCGCGCGGGTGCCTTAACAGGCTCTTCGGCGTCATCAGGATAAGCGGCCGGCGGTCCAATCCGCACTTCTGCCGGCGAAGGAGGTGGAAGTATTGCGCGGGTGTCGTGACATTGCACACAGAGAGGTTGTCTTCGGCACAGAGCTGAAGAAACCGTTCCAGGCGCGCGCTGGAATGTTCCGGCCCCTGCCCTTCATACCCGTGGGGAAGAAGGAGCACAATATCACAGGGCTGCTGCCAGCGTTTCTCGGAGCTGGAAATATACTGGTCAATGAAGACCTGCGCGTTGTTTGCAAAATCTCCGAACTGTGCTTCCCAGATGACCAGGGAAAGCGGATCGGCAACGCTGTAGCCGAACTCGAAACCGAGCACCGCGGCCTCGGACAACAGGCTGTCAAAGACAGAGAAGCGCGCCTGCCCCTCGTGCAGGTGGTTGAGCGATGTGTATTCTTCGCCTGTCGCGGCATCATACAGTGTGGCATGGCGCTGGCTGAATGTCCCGCGCGCGCTGTCCTGCCCGCTGAGACGCACCGGCGTCGCCTCGTGTACGAACGAACCGAAGGCGAGCGCCTCCGCGAACGACCAGTCAATCGTCGTCCGGTCCGCGTCAAATCGTCCCCGCGCATCAAGAAAACGCTGGAGTTTCTGGTGGACCCGAAAACCCGGGGAGACCGCACCGAGACGTCCGGCGATTGTCCGGAGCAATTCTATCGGCACCGGCGGAACAGTGCCCGTCCGTTTGGCACGCACATCCTCCGCTGAAACCGCCAGCGGAATGTCCGGCACGAATGTCGCATCACGCTTGCGCGAGGCCTCGAGATCTCGCTCGAACCGCAGCTTAGTCTCTTCCTCCAACCGGCCGACCTCGTCCTGGCTTACCGTGCCCTCCCGCACCAGCCGCTCCCCGTAGGACTGCCGCACGGAGGTGTGCTCCTTGATCTTCTGATAGAGCAGCGGCTGCGTGTAACCGGGCTCATCGCCCTCATTGTGCCCGTACTTACGATAGCAGATCATGTCGATGACCACATCGCGGTTGAAGCGCTGCCGGTATGCCAGGGCAAGCCCTGCAACCCGCACAGCCGCTTCAGGGTCGTCGCCGTTTACATGAAGAATAGGGGCCTGGATCATCTTGGCAACATCGGTGGAGTACGGTGTGGAGCGGGCGTCATCCGGCGCCGTGGTGAACCCGATCTGATTGTCAATCACCACATGAATCGTCCCACCGGTTCTGTACCCGTCCAGCTGGGAGAGATTCAGCGTCTCGGGAACGATTCCCTGCCCTGCGAACGCAGCATCGCCATGGACCAGGATCGGGACAATCCTCTTCCGTTCCTTGTCTCCTCGGCGCTCCTGCATCGCGCGGACCATCCCTTCCACCACCGGGTTGACCGACTCCAGATGGCTGGGGTTCGGCGCCACCTCGACAGTGATCTCCTTGCCGGAAGGAGAGCGATGCATGCCCCGTGCACCCAGGTGATACTTTACGTCTCCGGTGCCCTGCGTGGTCATCGGATCCAGGTTTTCTTCGAATTCATCAAAAATCTTTTCCAGCGGCTTGCCGATCGTGTTCGCCAGAATGTTCAAGCGGCCCCTGTGCGCCATGCCCACGACGACACGCTCTGTGCCAAGGTCAGCCAGCCCGTCCAGGAGCATGTCCAGGATCGGCAGGAATGTCTCCCCTCCTTCAATGGAGAAGCGCTTGTGACCGATGAACTTCGTGTGCAGGAACCGCTCGAACGCCTCGGCGGCAACGAGCTTGTTCAGAATGCGCTTCTTCCGCTCCGCCGGGAGAGGATCGTGGTTGCGGCCTGATTCCATCCGCTCCTGCAGCCAGAGCTTCTGGACGGGATCCTGCATGAACATATATTCGACGCCAATCGAGGAGCAATATGTCTCGCGGAGCATATCCAGGATCTCCCGCAAGGTCGCGCGCTCGAGCCCACGGATGTTGTTGCTCCGGAACTCCCGGTCAAGATCCCAGATCGTCAGGTCGTAATAGGCGGGATCAAGCTCGGGATTTCCGTGGGGTTCATGGACGAGCGGGTCCAGGTTGGCGATCAAATGACCGCGCACGCGGTAGGCATTGATCAGCCGCAGCACCCGCGACTGGCGCTCCACCTGTGCCCCTTCGGCGCCGCCGGTGATCACCGGTATCTTGTCCTGCGACCATCGCAGCGGCTCGAAAGGAATCTTCATATCCGCAAACAGGCGATCATAGAACCCGTGTTCACCGAGCAGCTGCGCGTGTATGTGCCCAAGGAACTGGCCCGACTCCGCGCCCTGGATCACGCGATGGTCGTACGTACAGGTCATGTTCACGACCTTGCTGATGGCGAGCGTCGCCAGGGTCTCAGGTGCCATGCCGTCCTTTTCCGCTTCGTAGCCGATCGCGCCCATGGCCACGATCGCGCCCTGTCCCGGCATGAGCCGCGGCACGGACATGACGGTGCCGACCGTTCCTGGATTGGTCAACGTCACCGAGGTGCCCTGGAAATCGGACGGTTCAAGTGCTCCTCCCTGCGCCTTCCGTACGATGGCATCGTACGCCTCCACGAAACGCGCGAAATCCATTATTCCTGCGTCTCGGATATTCGGAACAACAAGCGACCGCGCTCCTCCTTTTCGTGTGATGTCAATGGCGAGCCCGATATTGACGGCGCTCTTTCCTTCACGGTACGGTTCTCCCCCTACACGCGTGAATGAGGCATTCAGGTTGGGAAAGGCCTTCAGCGCCTCCACGATCGCCCAAGCGACGATGTGGGTGAACGAGATCTTGCGCCCGTTGGAAAGGTGCAGATATTGGTTCATGAGGCGCCGGTTCTCTTCGAGCACCTTCGCTGGAATGGTGCGAAATGATGTGGCAGTAGGGAGCGAGAGGCTCGCCTCCATGTTTTCCACGATGCGCGCTGCGGCGCCTTTCAGCGCCGTGACACTCCTGCCGTCAATTGGCGTCTGAAACACTTCCGCCCGCGCCGAATCCTGACTCGGTTGTTCAGCCTGGTCCGGGAGCGGCGCCGTTCTCATCAGGGCATGAGGGGTGTCTTTGGCCAGACCGAGGAAAAAATCCTGCCAGGTTCGGTCCACGGATGCCGGATCCCGGAGATAGTCCTGCAACAGCTCCCACACGTACGCTCTGTTGGGCCCGAACGATTCAAGGCGTTCCTCGATCTTTTTTGTATTCTCTTGAGAAGCCATGCTTGGGTGCCATTTCAATTTAATCTGCGACCGTTTCTAGGGCTGATTACGTTGGAAGGGCAATGTAGTCCATGCGTAAGTGGCACTACTATAACGATTGGAAAGGGACAGCGGTTCACTGCATCGTCGTTCCCACCAACCGGAGGACCCAAAGGAGAGGTGCAGGATACACGCCCAGGAAGAGCAAAAGGATTCCCAGCACCGCGAGGACCGCTCCGCCGGCAAAGGTGAGATTTCTGCCGCCCACGGATTCCTCGTTTTCGCGGCGAGAGAAGAGGATGACCGTGACACGGAGATAATAGTAGAGCCCGATTGCGGAATTCGCGACCAGCAAAATGACCAGCGTCCACAACGTTGAGCCGACGCCTGAGGTGAGAACAAGGAACTTCCCGATGAATCCCGCAGTGAGCGGGATGCCCGCCAGGGAGAGCATCGTCGCCGCCAGGACCGTCGCCACGCCGGGGCGGCGCCAGAAGAGCCCACGATAATCCTCAATGTCCATGAGCTCAGGCTGCCCCCCGGAGAGCAGGCTGATAGTGCCTACCGCTCCAAGCATGGTGATGTAGTATGCCACGACGTAATAACCAACCGCACCTACCGCCATCGCGTCTCCGGCGACTACAGCAACAAGCAGGTATCCCATGTGGGCGATGGAGGAATATGCCAGGAGGCGTTTCACATTGTCCTGCCGGAGCGCAAGGAAGTTGCCGACGAACATCGATGCGGCAGCCAGCACGCTTACAGCAGTCACCAGGGAAGTCATCTGCCTGAGGCCCGCTTCCAGGAAGACGCGAAGAAGGAAGGCAATCATCGCTCCCTTGGGCACCGTGGCGACAAACGCCGTCACCGGCGCGGGGGCGCCCTCGTAGATGTCGGGGGTCCACATGTGGAACGGCACGACGGCGAGCTTGTATCCCACGCCGACAAATAGCAGTGCTCCTCCGCAAACAACCAGCACCGGATGACGCACAGTCGTGTCGCGGAGCACCCCTCCGATCGTGCTGAATTCCATGCTTCCGAATTCGTAATACAAAAGAGCGATGCCAAACAACATGAACGCCGACGAGGCTGTTGCCAGGATAAGATACTTCAGTCCGGCTTCCACAGACTGGTTACTCGCGCGGAGGTACCCGATCATGATAATGAGCGATACCGTAAGCAACTCGAGCCCAACGAAGAAGGAGGCGAAGTGCGTGCTGGAGACCAGGACGAGCGCGCCCTGGAGGGCCAGCAACAACACCACATAGAATTCTTCCTTGTGTTCATCACAGGCGTCAAGGTACGGGCGGGCAAGCAGTGTGACAACCAGCCCGGCTGCAATCGTCGCACCGAAAAAAAAGAGTGCGAACGCGTCAATCACCATCAACGACGTCACCTGAATGGGAACCACCGCCGCAGCGGGGATGATCCCCACCAGCGCACCGACGAGACCGATGCAGGTGAGCACGAACGCGGCGCGGTGGTCCCGCCTGATGGAGAGTTGGAGCAAGACAACGAGCGATGCGAGCGTCACCCAGAGCACCGGAAGCAGAGCCGTCAGTGTCGGGGTCATTTCGGTCCCCCCTCTCCGGCAAGCGTCTCATGGTCGGAAGCGTGCGGCCGTTGAGGCGGCGCAAAGATCCTGGCATGCCCTGTGGCGCGCTGCATCTCCCGAATGGCGCCCCTGGCAGTATCGAGCACAGGCGACGGGTAGAGCCCGATCCAGAGCAACGCCGCCACAAGCACTGCCATCACGGTCGTCTGCAATGCAGAGAGATCCGGCAAACTCCACTGTTCGCGCCCCTCCCCATGAAAAACACGCTGGATGATCCAGAGCGAATACACCGTTGCCGCGACCAGCCCGGCGGCGGCAATGGCCGTTAGCGTCACGTTGACCCGGAACGCACCAAGCAGGACAAGAAACTCCCCGACGAAATTGCCGAGCCCCGGCAGCCCCAGCGAAGCCATGGCAAAGATCATCGCGGCTGCTCCCAACCGGGGGACAGCCTCCCAGAGCCCACCCATCCGTTCCATATCGCGGGTGTGAATGTGGTGCTGCAGAATTCCCACTATAATAAAGAGCGCGCCGGTGCTGAGGCCGTGGCAGAGCATCTCGACAACGGAGCCCTGGATGGCCAGTTCGTTCCAGGCAAATACGCCGAGCAGGACGAAGCCCAGGTGACTGACGCTGGTGTAGGCGACAAGCCGCTTCAGATCGGTCTGCCCGAATGCCAGCAATGCACCGTAGACGATGCCGACGACCCCCATGGTCATGGCGATAGGCGCAAACTCGTGTGCCGCGGACGGGAACAGGGGCAGGACGAAACGGATGAGCCCGTACGCTCCCGTCTTGAGCATGAGTCCCGCAAGGATCACGCTTCCGGCCGTTGGTGCCTGCGTATGCGCATCAGGAAGCCAGGGATGGAACGGGAAGGCGGGCAGCTTCACGGCAAATGCCACGAAGAACCCGAGCATCAGCCAGCGTGCCGCATTCTGGCTCAGTGGCGTTCCCAGAAGATCAAAATAGCTGAACGTGTACGTGCCGGTCGCCGACCCATGGATGAAAAAGAGACCGAGGATCGCCAGCAGCATCAGCAGACCGCTGGCCTGCGTGAAGATGAAGAATTTGTTCGCGGCATATACCCGGTTTTCATGTCCCCAGATGGCAATCACGAGGTACATGGGGATGATCATGACCTCCCAGAAGAAATAGAAGAGAAAGAGGTCCATCGCCAGAAAGACGCCGGTCACCCCGCCGAGGATCCAGAGGAGGTTGAAATGGAAAAACCCGACGCGCTCGTGGACTTCATCCCAGGAAATAAGAACCGAAACAACGCCGAGGAATGCCGTGAGCACCACCAGCAGGAGGCTGATGCCGTCCAGTGCTAACGAGAATCCGATCCCGAGGTCGGGAATCCAAGGATGGTCGTAGGTGACGATCCAGTTGCCATTCGCCGGCGTGCCGGTAGCATGCTGCACCCAGAGGGCCACGGAAAGAACCAGATCTGCTGCTAGCGACACAAGCGCGATCCAGCGGGCCGCGAGGTGGTTGCGTCCGAAAATCCAGGCGCCGATTCCGCCGAGAATCGGCAACGCGATCAGCACGACAAGAATCACAGGAATATCACTACTGCAATAGTTATGATTGCGCCAAGCACAATGCCTGCAGCATATTGACGTACCTTGCCCGTCTGCGTGTGGCTGAACAGCAGGAAGAATCCCTGCACAATGTAGGCGATCGCCCCGTAGACGGCGTCGACCACGTCTTGCTTGTTTACACGTGCCAGCCAGGCATATGGACGGACAAGAAGCCTGTCATACAGCCAATCGAAACCCCAGCCGAAAAACAAAAGGCGGCCGATCGCCCCCGTGACCGGCATTTGCATCAGCTGTTCAGGTACGTCTGAGCGCCTGTAGTAGAGCAGATAGGCAACCAGTATACCCGAAAGGGAAGCCACTGCGGCTATCGCCTGGAAGAGCAGTTCATTCCCCTGTTCGCTCTGCCCCTCCCCCGCCGGCAAGACCGGGCGCATGAAGTCCGAGAACAACCTTACTCCCCCCATCGTGTGGGGAAGTTCCAGAAAGCCTGCTACGACCGAGAAGAATGCAAGCACCCCGAGCGGCAGCAGCATACGGAGTCCCGGCCCATGCGCGCTGTGTCCGTGCGACTCGCCGAAGAACGTCACAAACACCATCCGGAAGGTGTAGAGAGATGTAATGAACGCGCCTGCCAATCCCGCGGCCCATAGCCATGGGCTTCCCCCCGGGGCACTCCACGATTCCCAGAGGATAAGATCCTTGCTGTAGAATCCCGCCGTCACAAACGGAAATGCGGCCAGGGACGCGCTCCCGATCAGGAACGTCCCGTACACCAGGGGCATCTTCTTTCTCATGCCTCCCATCTTGAACATGTCCTGTTCGTGATGGAGCGCCATGATGACCGCGCCGGCGCCCAGGAAGAGGAGAGCCTTGAAGAAGGCATGCGTAAAGAAGTGGAACATGGCGGCGGTGTACGCCCCGACGCCGAGAGCAAGGAACATATAGCCGATCTGGCTGATGGTCGAGTAGGCCAGTACCCGTTTGATATCCCGCTGCGTGAGCGCGCTGAATCCCGCAAGCAGCAAGGTCACCGCGCCAATCACCGCAACTGCGGTTTGAACGGCAGGAGCCAGCGAAAAGAGCACGTGCATGCGCGCGATCAGGTACACGCCGGCAGTGACCATTGTTGCCGCATGGATGAGCGCACTGACCGGCGTCGGTCCAGCCATCGCATCGGGAAGCCAGACCTGCAAGGGAAGCTGGCCCGATTTTCCGATCGCTCCGCCAAGAAGCAGCGCAGCGGCGGCGACCGCCATGCCGGAACCCTGCGCCCAATGGGCCTGCGCAAGCCCGGGAATGTCGCGGATGGACAGCGTCCCCAGCTGGGTGAAAAGCAGGAAAAGACCGATGCCAAAAGCGGTGTCGCCGATGCGCGTGACGATGAACGCCTTGCGCGCCGCGCGTCCGTTGGCGGGATCCTTGTACCAGAAACCAATGAGCAAATAGCTGCAGAGGCCGACCCCTTCCCATCCGAGATACAGAAGCAACAGGTTGTCTGCCAGCACAAGAATCAGCATCGAGCCCACGAAGAGATTCATGTAGGCAAAGAACCTGCCATACCCTTCATCCTCTTCCATGAACTCCGCGGAATAGAGATGGATGAAGAATCCGACAACGGTGACCACCAGCATCATGAGAAGCGAGAGTTCGTCCAGCTGAAACGCAATGGCGGGGCTGAAGCCGCCCGTGTTCATCCAGGTCCAGAGCGTTTGCACGAATTGATGACCGGGAGGCGGAGACGCGACAAACCGGATGCCGGTCCCGAGCGCAAGACACGCAGAGACGCCCACCGAACCGACGCCGAGCCATGCGATAGCAGTGCGGGAGAGCCGCTTGCCAGCCACGGCAAGCACGAGATAGCTCAGCAGCGGAAGCGCGGGGATCAGCCAGAGAACCTCGAGCATGTTATCCTCTCATCGTGCTTGCCGAGTCGACATCGAGCGACTTGAATTTCCCGTTCAGAAGCAGCACCAGCGCGAGGCCTACGGCCACTTCGGTAGCTGCCATGGCAAGGATGAGCATGACCATGACCTGGCCGTCAGGCTGCCCCCACTGCGCTCCGGCAGCCACAAAGGCCAGACCGGTTGCGTTCAGCATGATTTCCACGGACATGAGCACGAACACGATGTTCCGGCGAACCAAAAGGCCAATCATGCCAAGCAGGAACAGGCCGCCGGCAAGCATGAGCGCCTGTTCCGAAGGCACAGCGTTCATAGTATATCCTCCTTGACGACGGGCTTCATCGGTGTGGCGCGCGCCTCAAACCCCGCAGTAGTCTCATCATCTCCTTTTCCCGGTCGGCCCGCCCCGAGGTGGTACGCCCCCACCAGACCGGCAAGAAGCAGCATAGCGGCAAGTTCCACGGCAACCGGATACATTATATACAGGCTCATGCCTACCTCTTTCGGTGAAATGGCGGCAACGCCGTGAGCCGCGGCGCCGGCGTTGCTGAACATGAATGCCATCTCGCCGCCGAGTGCAATCGCGAGAAGCACAGGTCCCAGATACATCCGCGGGTTCAGCCACCGCCGTTCCTGGTCCAGGGATGATGGGCCAAGGTTCAGCATCATCATCACGAAGACGAAGAGCACCATGATGGCCCCCGCATAGATGATCACCTCGAGGGCGGCAACAAACGGCGCACCCAGTTCAAAGAATACCATCGCTACCGCCAGGAGGGAGACGATCAAGTACAAAAGGGCCTGCACGGCATTCAACCGCGTGATGACCATCAACGTTGAAAGCAGGGCAATAGCCGACGATATGTAGAATGTCACCTTCATCGCTCAAGGCATCAGGCTTCTGACGTCGACCGGCGGCCTCTCGTTCTCGGCTTGCCCCTTGTCCTTACCGGCAATTGCCATGCCGGCAACGCGGTAAAAGTTATAGCCCGGATATTTCCCCTGTCCGCTGATCAGGAGGTCCTTCTTCTCGTACACCATGTTGCTGCGGTCATACTCGCTCATCTCCACATCCGGCGTGAGCTGGATGGCATAGGTCGGGCATGCCTCCTCGCAGTAACCGCAATAGATGCAACGAGAAAAATTGATCCGGAAAAATTCCGGATATCTGCGCCCTGACGGGTCCTCGGCAGCCTGCAAGGAGATGCAATCGACCGGGCAGGCCACCGCGCAGAGATAGCACGCAACACACCGCTCCCCGCCGTCGGGATCCCGTGAGAGGATGATCCGCCCCCGGTACCGCGGCGCGAACACGGCCTTCTCATCAGGGTACTGGACCGTCTCGCGTTTATGGAACATATGCAGGAAGACGATCCACAGACCGTGAAGAATACTAAGCATGCGTTACCTCATGGTGACTGAGACCGTGCCAGGAGTATGGCTCCGGTGACGATGGTGTTGAGCAGCGCAAGGGGAAAGAGCACCTTCCATCCAAGATGCATGAGCTGGTCGAACCGCAGCCGCGGGAGCGTGGCGCGCAAGAGAACAAAGAAACCGATGAAGACAAATGTCTTCAGCAGGAACCAGACGAAAGGCGGAAGAAGCGGTCCATGCCATCCCCCGAGAAACAACGTCGTAATCATGCCGGAGATCACAACGATCCCGATATACTCGCCCACGAAGAACATCCCGAATTTCATTCCTGAATACTCGGTGTGGAAGCCTGCTATGATCTCGCTTTCCGCCTCCGGCAGGTCAAATGGCAACCTGCGTGTTTCCGCGACCCCGGCGATCACAAACAGTACGAATCCGAGGAACTGCGGGACAATGTTCCACATGCCCCGTTGCGCTTCTACCACATCCCGCAGGCTGAAGGAACCGGTCAGCACCACCACACCTAACAGAGACAACCCCATGAACACTTCATAGCTGATCATCTGTGCCGAGGCACGAAGTGCGCCGATCAGGGCGTATTTGTTGTTCGACGACCACCCTCCCAGAACAACACTGTAGGTGCCGAGCGACGACATTGCGAGGAAAAACAGGAGGCCGATGTTCAGGTCCACCACCCCGATGCCGGGCGCAATGGGAACGACGGCGTATGACATCAATACTGTCACCATGATGATTCCGGGGGCGATCACAAAGATCGGCCGGTCGGCAAACGGCGGCGTCCAATCCTCCTTGGCGAAGATCTTCACCATGTCGGCCAGAACCTGGAAAATACCGAACGGCCCCACCCGGTTCGGGCCGTAACGATCCTGCCAGAGGGCAAGCAGCCTGCGCTCGAGCCAGATCAATCCCGGAGCAACGGTGAACACTCCCAGCAGCACGGCAATTCCCATGAGCCCGCTCATCCAACCACCTCCTTCTTGATTCTGCACCATGAAGGAGTGACAATCCCGTCCAGGCCGCGCAACCCCGCGGGAATCCCCACGGTTCCTTCGGGTAGTCCCTGGATGACGTTTACAGGAAGACGATACGCGCGGGCTCCGATCTCAACGGAGGCCACTTCGTCCTGGCGGATGCCCAGGCCTTCGGCATTGCCGGCACTCAGTGCGACATATGGCATCGGCACGAGTTTCGCAAGAGCCGAAGCCTCGCTGCTGAGCTCCTCACTGCCGAAGATGTGGTAGATTGGCAGCGCGAGCCATTCCCCGGCGCGCGGTTCGAATGCCCCCGGAATAGAGATAAAGAACGACGGCGTCGCCCCGGCATCCGGCTCAAGGAGCCGAACCCCGGGATCCCCTCCGCGTAGTGGACCGCCAACCTCCTGCTGGAATTTGTTTGTAGCCTGAACCGAGTTCCAGCCGGGAGCCCAGAACATCGGGATGATCGCCGGATCTCCGCCATGATGGTAACCTTCCATTGAGAACCGGAGCGGCGAATCGGGATCCGGCGGGGGAGGGGGCTCATGCATAGTCCTGTCGGCATGCATCGCCGTGCGCCCGCTGTAGCGGTGCGGCTGGCGCGCCTCCTTTCTTCCATGGACGCGGAACGACGCGGGGGGCGCAACGTGCGCTGCGCGCTCGCCCAAGCCCGGAGTTGCCGCGTTCATTTCGTCAATGATGTCATCCAGACTCTCCCAGGAGTTCACCCCATCCCGGCCCCGCTTCATCGTCAAATCCCGGATCCAGCGCCAGGATTCCTGAATGATCGGGTCAGGATTCATCGCCTGGTAGAAACGCTGCGCCCGTCCCTCATTGTTGATCAGCGTCCCGTCTCCCTCCGCAAACGAGCTGGAAGGGAACGCTGCATCCGCATTGGCAATCGTTGCGTGTCCCAGGCAATCCAGCACAATGACGCTCTTGCACCTGCCAAGGAATTCATCGACCGCACTGCCATCGGCCCGGCGATAGAGGTCGTTTTCCAGGACAATCACGGTATCCGCGCCGCCACTCCTGACCCGCTCAAACGCGCCTTCGAGATCGCCGCCGGTAATGAACGCGGCTCCCATGGTGTTGCATTCTGGAACGGCATAACTGATCCGCGCTATCTTCCCTGTCCGGGAAAGCGCCCAGGCGATGTTCGCGGCTGCTTCCACAATGGAGCTGCTCCGCAAGCTCATCCCGGAAATCACGAGGGGGTTCTGCGCGCCCCGCAACGCTCCCGCAATTTCTTCCGCAAGTGAATTGACAGTCTCGTGTACGCCCGCAACCGCCGGCGATCCCGCGTCAAGCGCGTGCGCAACGGCAAAACCCAGCCGGGCGATGTCGTCCGGAGCGCCACGGTATGTCCTCGCGGCCACGTTATCCAGCCGGGTAGGCGCCACTGACGCGATATACAAAGGTCCGTAACGGTCCTGCACAGCTTCCCGCACTGCCGCATCATTCCAGGCAGGAATGCCCAGTTTCGCTGCCGCTCTCCTGGGAGCATTGAAGATGGATTGCCGGACGGCAAAAGCGCTCATCGGGGCGCTGTTCGTGAGATCCTCGCCCAGCACAAGCACGGCATCGGCCTCCCCCACTTCCCGAAGCGACGCGGAGCGAGCCGGCCCTCCCTGGAGGATCTCACGCACCCGGCGTACCAATTGATTCTCCACGGCCGGAAGACCCGAGTAGAAGTTCTCCACACCAACGATCTTCCGAAGTGCGTAATTCCCTTCCAGCGACGCCCGCGGCGATCCGATCCCGATCACTCGCCCGGATGAAAGCATCGAAGCAGTTTTCTCCAGCGCCTCTTCCTTTCGCGACGCACGCGCAGAAGCCTTGCGCGTTGGCCTCAGGAATGGCTCTCGGATCCGCCGTGCGCTGTTGACGAACTCATAGCCGAACCTCCCTCGGTCGCAGAGGAAGTATCCATTCACCTCATGATTATACCTGTTGACGATCCGCCGCAGTGTTCCATAACGCTCTCCAGGGATAATATTACACCCCACACCACAGTGGTTGCAGATCGACGGCGCTGTTTGCAGGTCCCATTTGCGAGTAAAGTGGCTCTGAAGCGTCCTGTCGGTGAAGACGCCCGTCGGGCAGACCTCCACCAGGTTCCCGCTGAATTCATTTTCAAGAGTGCCGTCTACGTGCCGCCCGAAATACACATGATCATGGGCAGCAAACACATTCAGGTCATCGCCACCTGCCAGCTCCCGGTAAAACCGGACGCACCGATAACACTCGATGCAGCGGTTCATCTCGTGATTGATGAACGGCCCGAGATCCTGATTCCTGAATGTGCGTTTCGAAAAGCGGTATTGGCGGTAGTTGTGCCCTGACATCAGCGTCATATCCTGCAAATGACACTCGCCTCCTTCGTCGCACACGGGACAGTCATGCGGGTGGTTCACCATCAGCCACGCGATCACGTTTTCCCGGAATCTGTGCGCATCGGGAGCGGCAATCGAAATCCTTGTCCCTTCCACGGCGGGCGTCATGCACGCCATGACGATTCTCCCTCGCGCATCCCTCTCGTCACGGAACTGCAACACGGCGCACTGCCGGCATGCCCCTACGGATCCAAGCGCCGGATGCCAGCAGAAATATTGCAGATTCATCCCCAGCGAAAGCACAGCCTGGAGGAGATTCACTCCGTCCTGGACCTGGTACCTCGTCCCGTCAACGATGATCGATGGCATCCGTTATCTCCATGGGCAGCGCTGTTCCGTAATATGCCGCATGAAATCCTCCTTGAAATACTTCAGCCCGCTCTGCAGGGGCTCGACCGCGCCGGGAGCGAGTGCGCAGAAGGTCATACCCGGCGACAACCACCTGCAGTGGGCCTCGAGGTGGGCAATGTCATCCATTCTGCCCGAACCATCTTCGATCGCCTTCAGCAAGCGCTCGGTCCAGGGAAGTCCCTCCCTGCATGGTGTGCACCATCCGCACGACTCCTGCGCAAAGAAATGCTCGAGATTGTGGATCATTCCGACCGGACATGTACGGTCGTCAAGGACGATCATGGTGCCCGTTCCCATGCGGCTTCCCACCTTCTGGACGGACTCAAAATCCATGGGTGTATCCAGATGTTCTTCCAGGAGAAAGTCTGTCGACGCACCTCCGGGCAGCAGGCCGCGGAACCGGTAGCCATCGCGCATCCCGCCTGCATGCTCTTCCAGGATCTCCCGTACCGTGGTGCCCATCGGGAGTTCCCACAGGCCGGGCCGTTTCACTCTGCCGCTTGCACCGTAGAGCTTGGTGCCCGCGTCGGCACTCTTGCTTAAGTCCTTGAACCATTGCGCCCCGTTCCGCACGATATGCGGTATGTTTGAGAGCGTCTCCACATTCTGGACAATGGTAGGTTTTCCCCACAGGCCGCTCACCTGCGGAAACGGCGGCTTGGCCCGGGGCGTTGCCCGTTTCCCTTCCATCGCGTTCAGGAGCCCGGTTTCCTCTCCGCACATATATCGACCGGCGCTGACGTGAATGTGCATTTCGAGGCCGTATCCTGATCCCAGGATCTTTTTCCCGAGATACTGCTGCTCAGCGGCCTCGGCCAGTGCCCGGGTCAGGGCTTCCTCGGAACGCCTGTATTCGTGACGGAGGAAGATGTATGACACACGAGCCTGGATCGCGTATGCAGCCAGGATCATCCCCTCAATGAGCTGATGTGGATTCCCTTCCATCAGGAGACGGTCCTTGAAGGTTCCGGGTTCCATTTCATCAGCGTTCGCCACGAGATACTTTGGAGATGGAGCATTCTCCCCCATCGGGACGAAACTCCATTTCATCCCTGTATTGAATCCCGCTCCTCCGCGCCCTCGAAGCCCCGAATCCTTGACCATTATCTGAACCTCCGGCGGACTCATCTCTTTCAGCGCCTTCCGAAGCGCCTGATACCCGCCGGTCTGCTCATATTCTTTGAGCGTCAGGGGCTCTCTGTCAGGCTTGATATGTTCTGTCAACGGTCGTTCCATTGGATCACTTGAAGTGACTCTAGGGATAAAACTCAAGAATTTTCTCGATCGTCTCAGGGGTCACATCAGTATGCGTGTCCCGGTCGACCATCAACACGGGAGCCCGATCGCAGGCACCGAGGCACTGGATCGGCAGGAGCGTGAATCTTCCATCCGTGGTGGTTTCTCCGGGCTGAATACCCAGGCGCTGCTGAAGCGCATCTTTGACCGCAGTGAAACCCATGATCCAGCAGCTCACGCTGTCGCAGTAGAAGATCACGTGCCGGCCGACCGGCCTGCGGAAGATCATGTTGTAGAAAGTGGCCACACCGTCCAGATCTGCCGCAGACATCCGGAGATGCTCCGCTAGGTCACGGATGGCTTCGTCCGATACCCATCCCCGGTGCCGCTGGACGATTTTCATCCCCTCGATGCAGGCTGCCTGCCCGGTCGGGGAATGAGCCAGTTCCCTGTCAAGTTCCCGCTTTTCTTCCGTGCTCAACATTATCGATCCACTTCCGCCATGACGAAATCGATGCTGCCGAGAATCGCCATCAGGTCCGAGACCGTCCCTCCGCGGCAGAGCATGGGAACCATCTGCAGGTGGGCAAAGGACGGCCCGCGAACGCGCGTGCGGTAGGATTCCGTGTTGCCGTCGCTCACCAGGTAGTACCCGTTGTTTCCTTTTGTCGCCTCGATGCCCACAAACGCTTCTCCCGCGGGAATCACCGGACCCCAGCTGACGTTCAGGAAATGGTTGATGAGGGTCTCGATGTCGTGCATGGTTCTGTCTTTTCGCGGAGGGGTTGTCAGAGGATGATCCGACTTGTAGTGCCCTGACGGCATGTTGTTGACACACTGTTCGATGATCCGGAGGCTTTGCCTGATCTCTTCCACGCGGACCACGGCGCGGTCATAGCAATCACCATGCGTCGCCACCGGGATGTCGAACTCAAACTGATCATAGCTTGAGTACGGGCGCTTTTTTCTGAAATCCCATTCAAACCCCGTTGCGCGGAGCCCCGGGCCCGTCACTGACCAATCGATCGCCTCTTCCTTGGAATAGGCACCCACCCCTACGGTTCTCATCCTGAAAATGCGATTCTTCATGACCAGCGCATCATATTCCTTCAGCCGCGGTGGCATGTATTTCAGAAAATCACGTACCAGGCTGTCCCACCCCCCGGGCAGGTCGGCCGCTGTTCCGCCGATCCGGAACCACGCGGGATGCATGCGGAATCCGCAGATCGCCTCGACGATCTTGAAGACTCTCTCGCGGTCGTTGAACATGTAGAAGACAGGCGAGAGCGCGCCGATATCCTGCGCGAACGTGCCGTACCAGACAAGATGGCTTGCGATCCGGAACAGCTCGGCGAGCATGATGCGAATCACCTGCGCCCGGGGCGGAACCTCAATGCCTGCAAGGGTCTCAACCGCCATGACGTACGGGAAGTTGTTCATGACTCCGCCAAGATAATCCACCCGGTCTGTGTACGGTATGTAGCTGTGCCAGGTCTGACGTTCCCCCATCTTCTCGGCACCCCGGTGGTGGAAGCCGATCTCCGGCAGCGCGTCGATGATCTCTTCCCCTTCCATTTGCAGGACGATGCGGAATACCCCGTGGGTTCCCGGGTGTTGTGGGCCAACGTTCAGGAACATGAACTCCGAGGCCGGTGATTGGGGTTTCATCCCCCACTCTTCCGGGCGAAACTCCATCACTTCCTGGTCATAGTCCGGGAGCGTGAAGGGAGCCATTTCGGTGGCTCGCGCAGGATGTTCCTTTCGCAAAGGATGCCCCTGCCATGTTTTGGGCATGAGGATGCGCCGCAGATTCGGATGTCCGCGGAAGGTGATGCCGAACATGTCCCAGACCTCACGCTCGAGCCAGTTGGCCGCCCTCCAGACGCCCGACGCAGAATCAACGGTGGGGTACTCTCCAATCAGCGGCACTTTCAGACGCAGCCATGCATTGCGCTCATATGAGAAGAGCATATAGACGACGGTGAAGTCGCCCTCCGGTTGCCCCATACGATGTTCCCGGAAGCGCTCGTCGATGGCCGTCAGGTCATAGAGCATCGCGTACCGCTCTCCCGAACGTTCCTTTGCCTGCCGGAGCACATCGACGATCCTGTCCGGTTGGATCCAGTATGTCGGGATACCGTCACGCGTGGCCTGCGCGCCAAGCAGCGCCGGCCCGAAGTTTTGCCGGATACTGTCCTCAATGCCGGTCCGGGTGGCGGGCTGCACGATCATGATTGATCATCAGATATGGTCGGGTGGTCGAAGATCGGTGACCTTCATGCGCTCATTGCGCTTGAGGTCCCGAAGCGATGGCTTCGGTGGTTTTTCCACCCCCTGCGGGCCGATCATCCAGCTCAGCGGGCGCTTTTCCGCGCCGACGGCCTCACTCAGAAGCAGCAAGCCTTCCATAAACGCCTCCGGCCTGGGTGGACAACCGGGGACATACAAGTCCACCGGCATGAACGTGTCCACCCCCTGCACGACGCTGTAGATATCGTACATTCCGCCCGAGTTGGCGCAGGAGCCCATGGAGATTACCCACCGGGGTTCCATCATCTGATCATACAAGCGTCTGATCACCGGGGCCATTTTCTTGAAGACCGTTCCGGCAATCACCATGACGTCCGCCTCGCGCGGTGTGCCGCGGATAACTTCGGCGCCGAAGCGGGCAATATCAAACCTGCTAGTGAGGCTCGTGGCCATTTCCACGTAGCAGCACGAGAGTCCGAAATTGAACGGCCAGAGCGAGTTCTTTCTACCCCAGGCAAGGAGCTCCTGGAGACGTGCAGTCACAACACTGCGCCGCACCTCGCTCTGATACGGGTCCTCAGGACGTTCCATCGGGTGAATCCTTTTGTTCATTGATACGCCGAGTACCGGGGAACCAGTCTAATGCTCCCATTCTCCACTCGTAGACCAGCCCTGCCACCAGAATCACCACGAAACCCAGAAGAACCCAGTAGCCCGCCCACCCGGTTTCCCGGGTCGAAACTGCCCAGGCAAAGATGAACACAACTTCAAGATCAAAGATGACAAACAGCATGGCGACGAGATAGAACCGGGCAGGAAAATGGACCCGGGCAGAGCCGGTCACCTTGATGCCCGACTCATACGGGGCTCCCGTAGCAAGATCCTTGTGGTGTTCACCGATGACGTAGGAGAGCCCATACATTGCCCCGACAATGAGAAGCACGCCAACGGTGTAAAAAAGAAGGGGAAGGAAATCGACGGGTTGCACTATGGCCGTATTCACCCACTCTTGCCTTTCCTGAAAAACTTGCGTCCACCGCCCCTTCGCGAATCCAGTGCGGAGGGGAGGTGATGCCATCCTGCGTACCTGCTCGCTTTGATCAGCGATTACTGGTATCCTTCTGGTGCGTAATCTGGTCTTCAACCACGACCGCCTCGAGGTTCCTGCTGTTCGTCCCCTTGCCGGTCAGAACGAATGTATAAAGATGTCCTGCCTCCACCATCGTGCCCGGAAGCGTGAACAGAGCGTTACGCTTTCCGTACTGGGGGACTTCCAGGGTCACATCTCTCTCTTCCTCTTGTTAATCTTCATAATGCTAGAAAACTCACCAAAGAAGGACAATACGGAAATTGGTGTAATTTCCGGACACCCGAAAATACAGATGCCATGCTAGATACTTTGCTCTAGTACTGTCGACATGGCGCTGCGGTTTGAGCCTGTGCAGCGCCATTCAGGCAGGCAATGCCTTGTACATTGGCGGCGAATCCGCTATATATAGAGAGGACGACCTTCGCTCCCACCATCACCGAACGCCGATCCTCCCCCGCTCGTTCAACTCATGACTTCTCCCTCCCCACAACATCATAACACGCCACAAAAGCCGGACGTTTCCAGGCTGTAACGGGTCAGTCCTGACTTCCTTTCGAATCGTTCAGGAAACCCCTTTCTTCTCTTTCTTTTTCTTCACCAGACGTACAGCCAGGCGCCGCCGACCATCTGGAGAATGTCATGCACCTTCCCCGATATCTTCTCCCATTCTTCTGCGAAGAAATATCCGGCCAAGGATATACCTAACCCATGATCTGGGAACCGTGAATTGGGGATTTCCGTGGATGCCAGGGATGTATCTTTACAATTTCGGCTTCTCCATCGCACGCATGATTGCATCATGGAGGAGAGGACGGACCTTGTAGAGTCTGGTGTTCGTGCGGGTCGGATAAACCCGGTTGGTGAGAAAGATCACGGCAAGGCGGCTATCGGGATCGGCCCAGACCGATGTGCCGGTGAAGCCGGTGTGTCCGAAGGATGACGCTGGAAAAAGTGTCCCGGCTGAAGAGCCCGTCTCCGCTTTCATGTCCCATCCTAGCCACCGCTCCTGCCCGGGGACCTTCTTGTGGAGAAATTCATTGATTGTCGTAGCGTGGAGATACCTTCGTCCATTGGCGATGCCGCCGTTTAAAAGCATCTGCATGAAAAGCGCAAGGTCGGAGGCTGTCGAGAAGAGTCCCGCATGTCCCGCTACACCTCCAAGCATTGCCGCGTTCTCGTCATGCACGGCGCCCCGGACGAGGGTCTTTCGCCAGACAGCGTCATACTCGGTCGGTGCGGCACGCGAGCGGAGCTCAGGGGGCGGGTTGAACATGGTGTGGGTCATCCCCAGAGGCAGATAGAATTCCTCGTGAACATAACTGGCAAGCGACATTCCGGTGATCTGCTCAACCACTTTGCCGAGCGCGATCATTCCGAGATCGCTGTAGATAGTCGAATCGCCCGGCCTCGTGACAAGTGGTGTCGCGAGGACGGAGTCAAACGCGGCTTCCGCCGTCGGTGCGACTTCGCTCAATCGGCGGAACGGAGGAAGCCCACTCCTGTGCAGCAACAGGTGCCGGATGGTGACATCCTGCTTCCATTCTCCGGTGAACCGGGGAAGGTACTTGACCACAGGATCGTCCAGCGAGATCCTTCCTTCGTCGCAGAGCTTCATGACTGCCGGCGTCGTCGCGAAAACCTTTGTCAACGAGGCAAGATCAAACAGCGTGTACCGGTTAACGGGCAGTGCTACAAGGTCGTATGTGTACTTGCCATACGCCTTGTCGATCAGAAGAAGGCTGTCACGAACAACGACAAGCTGAGCGCCGGGGAACGCTGAATCGGCGATCGCGCGCGCAATGAGCGAATCCACACTAACGAACTGTTCTGCGGAGGCCCCCTCCTGAGCTGCCTCTCCCCGTACCGGCTCTGCCTGCCCAATCCTGAGCCCGGTTCCAAACGCAAAGGCGCCCGGAATAGTCACCGGCAGTTTTCCGCTCACCGGGCGATCGCCGAAGAGCCCATCCACAACCGCTTCGGTTGTCACCTCGGCATCGCCGTAAGCGCAAAGCAGAGTCTGGGCGTCAGGGAACGCTCTGATCAGGTAAGGATTCCCAAAGGCGATCACAACCTTCGGCTTGCGGACCTTGCGCACCTGCCGGATGAACGTTCGATACTGCGCCGGCAGTCCGATCTCGCCCGATGAGCTTCTCACCCTGACGAAAAACGAGAGAAGCACAATGTCCGATTTTTTCATATGTCGCAGCGCTTCAGCGAAGTCCATCTGATTGCTCGCAGGAGTAAGCCTGAGAGTCTCAAGGCGTATCCGCCTCCGCTGGAGCAACTGAGTGAAATATGCCCCGAACAATTCGTTGGCCAGCGGACTGGATTGCCGGTTGATCTCGTTGCGGTTGTCTTCCGTATCGCTGATCAGCACGGAGAGAACGCGCTTTTTGGCAAACGGCCGGAGCGGTATGATCTTCTTATCATTTCTGACGATGGTAACTCCGTCACATGCAACCTGCCGGGCGAGAGACCAGTGTTCCACGGTGCCCACGTGGTCGCTGATCCGATCAGGATCCACGAGGCGGTTCTTGAATAGGCCGAGCTGTTCCTTTGCCTCAAGGATGCGACGCACCGAACTGTCGATCCTGGCCACAGAAAGCTCTCCAGCGCGGACCGCATCTTTAAGAGCACGCGCCGCATTCCCCTCTCCGGTGGTCATCAGAAGTACATCCACTCCTGCTTGCACCGCCATGACCGCTGCCCTCCCGGGCGCAATCCCCCGGACACCGGCCATATCCATCGCATCGGTAACGACAAGTCCGCGGAAGTTCAGTTCGTCCCGGAGAACGCCCGTGACGATCCTCCGTGACAAAGAAGCCGGCCTGCCCGGGGACGGGTCCAGCGCCGGAACGGCAACATGGCCCACCATGACCGACATTGCACCGCTGTCAATCCCACTACGGAACGCGGCAAGCTCGAGGCTGTCAAGACGCCTCCGGTCAAACGGAATGACCGGGAGTCCCACGTGTGAATCTTCTCCGGTGGAGCCATGACCTGGAAAATGCTTGAGCGTGGCGATCATGCCACCGTCCTGCAACCCGCGGAGGAATGCACCCGCCATCGTATCCACGAGCCCGAGGTCATCTCCGAAGGCGCGCGTGTTGATAATGGGATTGTCGGGGTTCGTGTTGACATCTACAACGGGAGCGAAGTTCTGATGGATCCCCGCTGACCGCGCCTCATCGGCAGTCGCACGGCCAATTGCATAGGCATACGCCGGATTCCGCGTTGCGCCCACCGCCATCGCGGAGGGAAACCAGGTCGCTTTCCGGAGACGCATCGCAAGGCCGTTCTCGAGATCCGCTCCGACAATGAGAGGAAGCGAGGAGAGGCGCTGCAACTTGTTGAGCAGGATCGCCGTCTCGTAGATGTCCCCCTGCAGCAGGATCATTCCCCCCGGCTTAATATCCGCAATCAGCCGCTCCAATCGCTCGTATTCATTCCCTTGCGTACTGATGTAGTTGCCGGGCATTTTCACCATGAGCATCTGCCCGACCTTCTCATCAATAGTCATGACGCTCAGGAGCGAATCCACGACAGTGATCGGCGTAGCCGTCTGCCCCGGCGCGGGCGGAACCCGCTCTCTGGACGTCACGCCCGACCCGCTGCCTGCCTGGTACGAAGTACACGAGAAGAGAGAGAGAAGAAGAGGAAGGACGATCAGACTCCGCCGCAACATGCCGCTCACGCGCTCAGATCCTCCCGTCCCTTTGGAAGAGCCAGCATTACCGCGCCGTGCACGGCTGAAAAGAGCGGAGACTGGATCCGAACCCGTGAAAACCGGTTGGTCATCTCTGCAACGAAAAGGTTTTTGAAGGGTGTTTCGTGCTCCAGCAATCCCCCTGAAAGCACAACACCGACCGGGCCGTTGCCCATGTGCGAAAGCGCTGACTCTGTTTGATTCGCAAGAAGCGCAGCTGCATGATTGAGGATTCCACAACTGGCGTTGTCCGATTGCGCAGCCAGATCGAAGACGAGCGGGGCCAGGGAAGGAATGGAAAATTGCTGCCGATAGATCGCTTCGATAATGCGGTACCGCGAATCCAAGCCAAACCGCTTGGCCAGCGCATCGCGCAGCGCTTCAGCCCGCGCCATGCCGTCGTAGTCCCGCGTCACTGCCTTCAGAGCTTCCAGACCGATGAAATAGCCGCTCCCTTCATCTCCCAGAATTCGTCCCCACCCTCCGATCAGCTCTGCGTCTCCCTGCAATGTCTTATACATGATCGATGATCCGGTCCCTGCCACCACGGCGATTCCGGGACCGCCGCCGAATGCTCCCTCCAGGGCAATCCGTACGTCGGTCACGACCTGGACCGGCGGATCTGTCGTTCCATCTTCGTGGAGGTCGCGCGCAAACTTTTCCCGCATCTCTCGTTGTAGTTTTTCCCCTCCACCCCCCGCAAGTCCCAGAACAATGCCCTGCAAGTCGGCTGGCCGGCATGAGACTAGGGTGCACAGGTGGCGAACGAGATCATAGAGCGTGCGGGCCGATTCTTCAACGCCTGTAACGTTCGGATTTGTTGGGCCGACGGCATGGCTGGCAAGAGCAGTGCCACGAAGATCGGCAAGCTCCCCAACGGTCTTCGTTCCTCCCCCGTCAACGCCGACGACAAATTTTGGTTGGTTCATGAAAATAAATTACGGATTCGAGGGAAGAGAATCAATTAGCGGACCAGCGCCATTTTCCCGGTCCGCAGCTGCGGGCCGACTCTTAACTGATAGAAGTATACGCCACTGGCTGCCTGTGATCCGTTCTCCGAATCACCAATCCATCGTGCAAGGAACGTCCCGGCCGGCATTGTCTGGTGCAGCAGCGTCCGCAGGCGGCGTCCCTGAATGTCATAGATGACCAGGTCCACAGGTGACCCAGTGAGAGAAGCGGGGATGGCAAACGATATCACCGTTTGACCATTGAACGGATTCGGAAAGTTCTGTTCCAGCGTCACCGTTGTTGGCTGCAGCCCTTGCGCGGGATCAGTGTCGACGCCCGTGATCAGCGATGGCCCGGAGCCGCGGGAGTTCCCTCGGGCATCAGCAAGATAGAGATTTACCAGCGGCGGCCTGAACGATGGGGATACGGCATAGAGCGTCCTCCACTCCTCGTCGGTGAGGCGCTTGAAATTGGTGGTGACGTGTTCATAATAACTCGAGACCGGTCCGATGAATGCCATGGAGCGGCCACCGGGCACCGTTGCAGCTACCACCGCCATATTTGACGGTCCCGTCCCGGCATGGAGCACCCAGCCCATCATCGTTCCGCCCTGGTCCGTAGGACAGGTATGGACGTCCGCAACGACGCGGTCTTCTTTCATAAACCCCGTCTCGCCGGTATAGTACAACCTGGCGTACCATCCCCGGTAGGGTGAGCCGCAGCCACCTTGCAGATCGTAGAGAATATGCCTGAGGAAATCCCTCTCTTGATCGGATAGCGTGGTACCTTGAAGCTCTTTCCGGGCTACGCCTGCGAGCGTGTCCATTATCCCCGCCATCCCTTCGAAGAAACTGCCGACATACGTGTCATTGAACATCGGGGACCGGAATACAGCAGCGGCACTGTCCGCCAGGCAGCGCAGAGCGACATAAAAGTCGGGCACCGGCTCAACGAACGCTTCTGGGAATGAGCAGGTCGCCCCGCCGGTATAGGACTGTTTGGCATACAAGAGATTGTCGTGCCTCAGCTGCGCCCAGGAGGCCAGCTGGGTGTTCATTTTCTCCTGCCACCACGCGGCGGTCTGCATGAAAGGCGGGAGCGCTGTCCGTCCTGACTGCGGATTGAGCGTCCGTATCGCGCGAAGCCAACTATTATAGAGCGTTCCCGCCCAGAATTCAGGCTCATAACTATCAACAAGGTAGCGCAGGGCAGCAAGATTGGACCCATAGTGGTATTGCTCCAATTCCTGCGCCAGCAACTGTGCTGAGGCATCGTTCCCGAGGGCGTAGAGGATATCGAAGGTAGACGGCAGCGCCCGCCAGACTTTGGAGCCATGATACATGATTTTGTCAAAGACCACGCTGCCCGTCACGTAGGAATCAATGACGAAACGCTGGCCAAGCAGAAGGAAAGCCCCGGCCGGCCGGATCTGCTCCGGCGACGCGGGGTTGGACCAGAGTATTTGCGAGTTAATCCGCTGAAAGGCATACGACTTTTGCTCGAGGACGGTGCAGAAATTGCGGAAGGCGACCTTGTCAAGCAGCGCGGAGGCATCGCTCAACCCGGTCTCCCCCAC
>CAWEKI010000002.1:0-60122 GCA_963809695.1 uncultured Bacteroidota bacterium | reverse complement strand
CGAACCCACGATACCCTTACGAGTATACCACCTTTCCAGGGTGGCCAGTTCAACCGCTCCTGCACCTCTCCGGATGCCGCTAACGCGTTCTCGGGCAAGAATATACGAACTTCACGCGGAAAAAACAATTGTACGCCGGCCGGGGTGGTTTAGCTTGGTACCGGATTTTCCAACCGCGCACCAGGCGGCTTGATTTCAAGATTGTATGCACCTATATTCTTTCATGAACCCCTCCCACTGGAAACTTGCCATCGCCACGCTGGTCCTCCCCTTGCTCCTTCCGCTCGCCGCAATGGGACAGACCGTGGATGTCATCACCCTGGATGCGACAATCAATCCGGCCACGGCAGACTACATCCATCAAAGCATCCTCGCGGCCCAGGATGACGGAGCAGAATGCCTCGTCATCCGCTTCAACACGCCGGGCGGTTTGCTCAAATCCACACGGGAGATCGTCTCGGATCTCCTCACCGCGCGGGTCCCGGTTGTGGTCTACGTAGCCCCCGCTGGAGCCCAGGCGGCATCAGCGGGAGCGTTCGTCACCCTGGCCTCCGCCATCGCCGCCATGGCACCGGGAACCAACATCGGTGCCGCACATCCGGTGGGAATGCAGGGCGGAGAAAAAGATTCGATCATGAACGAAAAAGCGACGAACGATGCCGCCGCTTTTATCCGGACCATCAGCGAGAAGCGCCACAGGAACGTCCGGTGGGCTGAAGACGCCGTCCGCAAAAGTATTTCCATCACCGAGACGGAAGCGCTGCGCGACAGCGTGGTGGACCTCGTCGCCCCGTCCGTCAACGCCCTGCTGGACAGCATCGACGGAAAGACCGTTAACGTGGCCGGTGAGGATCGTACGCTTCATACCCGGGGGGCGCGCATTGTTGAAAAGTCCATGGGATGGAAATTCCAGATCCTGGACGTCCTCAGCGACCCGAACATCGCGTATATCTTTTTCATGCTCGGCGTCTTCGGGCTGCTCTTCGAGCTCTACAACCCCGGCGCAATCCTACCCGGCGTTGTGGGCGTGATCGCGCTCATTGTGGCATTCTATTCACTTCATACACTTCCTGTGAACTACGCTGGCCTGGCATTGATCATCTTCGGCATCATTCTCTACGTACTGGAAATCAAAATCGTGAGCCATGGATTGCTGGCGGTCGGGGGAACGATCGCTCTCCTTCTCGGGTCCATTATGCTTATCAACACGGAGTCCTCATTGGAATTCGTATCGCTGTCGTGGAGCGTAATCCTCTCCACCGTGGTCTTCACCGCCCTCTTCTTCATCTTCGCCATCGGCATGGGGATCAGGGCACAAAGCAAGAAACCGGTCACCGGCGTGGAAGGAATAGTGGGAGAAATCGGGGAAACGCTGACCGCACTGAACCCGAACGGCCAGGTACGGGTTCACGGCGAAATCTGGAACGCCACGAGCGCCCAGGGCAACATCACACGCGGTTCGCGTGTTACGGTCCGTCGTGTGAACGATCTGCACCTGACCGTCGAGAAGGCGGATGAGGGCACGTGACGACACTGGTGGATGCATCGGCAGGTCACTATGGAACATTGGCACAACTCGTAAGCAATTAGAGGATCTTTCCCCGGCCACTCACGTCAAGAGTCGCCAATTCTGTCACGCACGCTAAGGAGCCTAATCTCATGGAAGCCCCCTTCTCTGTTCTGCTCTTTGTTCTTGTCATCATTGCGGTCATTATCATCGGCAACGCTGTCCGGATACTGCGGGAATATGAGCGAGGCGTCATTTTCCGTCTCGGCCGGATGATTGGGGTGAAAGGCCCCGGCATCATTTTCCTGATCCCGATCATCGACAAGATGATCAAGGTAAGCCTGCGGACTGTGGTCATGGACGTGCCCCCACAGGACGTCATTACAAAAGACAACGTTTCCATCAAGGTCAACGCTGTCGTCTATTTCCGCGTTGTGCAGCCCGACAAGGCAGTGGTAGACGTGGAAAACTATCTGTTCGCGACGTCGCAGCTCTCGCAAACTACTCTGCGAAGCATCCTCGGCCAGTCGGCCCTGGACGAACTTCTCGCCGAACGCGACAAAATCAACGCCCAGCTTCAGAAGATTATCGACACGCATACCGAGCCATGGGGCATCAAGGTTTCGAACGTCGAAGTGAAGCAGATCGACCTTCCCGCGGAGATGCAGCGCGCGATGGCACGGCAGGCGGAAGCTGAACGCGAACGCCGGGCAAAAGTCATCCATGCAGAAGGCGAATTCCAGGCGTCACAAAAGCTTGCCGATGCGGCCGTTATTATCGAACAGCATCCGATGGCCCTGCAACTCCGCTATCTGCAAACGCTTACCGAGGTCGCGTCCGAGAAGAACTCCACCACGATCTTCCCGATCCCGATCGATCTTATTGCGCCGTTCCTGGAAGCCTATTCGAAACGGAAATAGGAGACACCGGTTATTGACTTTTACCTCGGCAAAAGTCAATACATCATGAATGCTCTGCTCTTTGGACATGACCCACGTGAGCGCATCGTCGCTGCGCAACTAAAAGACGACAGCACGATGCGCCTCTATGTGCGCGACTCCTCCGGAGTGCGGAGCGAGGACGAACGCTTCTTCCCGTTCTTCTACCTCTCCGACCCCTCCTACATGAATGGGTTCCGCCGGAAGCACTGGATGAAGAAGCTGGAAGGGACCGGCTTCTACCAGTACCTCTGCGCGTTCCCCGAGTGGCCCGCCATGTGGGATGCCGTCCGCCATGTCCTGGATGCCTACAACCGCACTGCCCTCACCAAAGTCGAAAGCTACGGCGCACTTGATGTCCTGTATCTCTTTCCTGACCCGGTCACGCAATACCTGATGCAGTCAGGCCGCACCTTGTTCAAAGGGATGCAATTCGACGAGATCCACCGCCTGCAGCTGGACATCGAGACCTACACCACTCCCCCCCATCGCTTCAGCAACGCAAACCGCGCGGGCGACCAGATTGTCATTGTTGCCCTGTCCGATAACCGGGGATGGCAGCACGTGATCGATGCAAAAAAGATCTCTGAACGCCAGATGCTCCAGGAGCTCGTCCGCGTCGTACAAGAGAAAGACCCGGACGTTATCGAGGGGCACAATATTCTCAATTTCGATCTTCCCTACCTCGTCACGCGATGCGCGCTGAACAATGTCCCTTTCAACATCGGGAGAGACGGCAGTGCGCCCCGTTCGTTCGATGCGCGAACGTCATTTGCCGATCACCCGTTCGAATACACCGTGACCGACGTGGCCGGGCGTCACGTCATTGATACCTACCTGCTCGTGCAGAGCTACGACGCCACGAAACGCAACATGGAGAGTTACAATCTCAAATACGTGGCAAAATACTTCGGTTTCGCCGGCGCAGACAGGACCTACATCGAGGGCGAGAAGATTTCATGGTACTGGGACCATGATCCCCACCGCCTGCTGGAATATGCGCTCGACGATGTCAGGGAAACCAGACTCGTGAGCGAGCACCTCTCGGGAAGCACATTCTATTTGACCCAAATGCTTCCGATCGGTTACGGCGCGGCCGCTCGAACTGGCTCTGCGTCCAAGATCGAGACGCTGCTGGTAAGGGAATACCTCCGCCTCAAACACGCGCTCCCCCGGCCCGGGCAGGGCGTACAGACGTCCGGCGGCTACACCGATGTTTTCCTTGTTGGAGTCCTCTCCCCCGTCGTGCACGCGGACGTTGAATCGCTCTATCCTTCCATCATGCTTACCCGCAACATCGCGCCGGCATCAGACGTGAAGCTGATTTTCCTGCAGCTCCTGAGAGATCTCACCGCACTGCGCCTGGACACCAAGAAAACTATGCGCGGGACCGTGGAGCCCCTTGAGCGGTCGCGGCTCGACGCGATGCAATCTTCCTTCAAGATCCTCGCGAACTCCTTCTACGGCTATCTCGGCTATGCCCGGGCGTTGTTCAACGACTACGCCCAGGCCGACGCGGTCACAGAGACCGGACAACAGCTCCTCCGGCAAATGATCGGGCATATCCGGAAGGAAGGGGGGCGCGTCATTGAGGTGGACACAGACGGAATCTTTTTCATACCTCCCGGCGGGGTACAGGGAGAGGCAGGAGAAGCCGCCTTCGTCGCCGCCCTCTCCGGGATCATGCCGGCCGGCATATCGGTAGCCTTTGATGGACGCTACCGGAAGATGCTCAGTTACAAGAAAAAGAACTATGCTCTGCTGGGGTACGACAGTCACATCAAGATCAAGGGCTCTTCACTGGTCTCCCGCAGCATGGAAGCATTCGGCCGCTCCCACATAAGGGCCTGCATTGACTGCCTGCTGAGGGAAGACATTGCAGGACTGCACGAGCTGTATGTGCAATGCAGACAAAAGATCATGGACCACAAGCTTGATGTGCGGGAGTTTGTCCGGGTCGAAGCTTTGAAAGACTCGCTGGCGCACTATGACGAAGAAGTGCGCAGCGGCAAGCGCAACAAGAGCGCAGCGTATGAAGTGGCCCGCAACACCAGCCGGCAGGTAAAGCCAGGTGACAGAATTGCCTTTTACATCACGGGAAGCGACCCGAACGCACGGGGGTTCGAGAACGCCAAAGCCGCCGACGAATGGAATCCCAATTTCCCGGATGAAAATGTCCCCTTTTACCTCAGACGCCTTGACGAATTCTCCGAAAAATTCCGTGACCTCTTCCCGCCTGCCCAATTTCGCTCAATCTTCTCCTCTGAGGGCCTTTTCCCTTTTGATCCACGGGGAATCTCAATCCTTGTGACGGATATCACGGAACAGCCTGTTACAGGCCTGGAAGAAGGCATGGGGACCCAACCAGAGGCGTGGGGTGAGGAGTGACGGACTTGCTTTTGGTTTTTCCGTTTAGTACTTTCTGCCACAGTTCCAGCAACACCGTCTGTCTTCGTAGAATGTGCATGATTGAGCGGGCGCGGGAGGATTTTTTCGAAACAGAGCCCGATCGCACAATGCTTCCCTTGCGAACATTGGACTGAAGGGCATGGTGTTACGATTCATTCATGCTTAACGGGAGGTCACCACCAATGGAAAAGGGTACCGTGAAGTGGTTCAACAACGCAAAGGGGTACGGATTCATCACCCGTGAAAATGGTGAGGATCTTTTTGTGCACTTCAAGTCCATTGTGGGCGAAGGATACAAGAGCTTGAAGCAAGGAGAGACTGTACAGTTCGATGTGGAGCAGGGCACGAAAGGATTACAGGCGGTCAACGTTACAAGACTGGAAGCAGCTCCGCATCAGTAG
This sequence comes from uncultured Bacteroidota bacterium, assembly GCA_963809695.1. Lineage (GTDB taxonomy): Bacteria > Bacteroidota > Ignavibacteria > UBA10030 > UBA6906 > JAGDMJ01. The sequence continues at coordinate 54,867 of CAWEKI010000002.1, read as the reverse complement.
TGTTCGAACACTAGCGTGACCCTTTCCATTTCTTCAGGGCTCGCCGGTCGAGGGTTCCCCTCGCCGCCACAGGAGATATGGCGCGGGTGAAAAGGAACACGTATGGCTACGGGCGACGCTTCTGAACCCATCCCTTGATGTATTCGACGATCGTGCCGGTCGAAGCTCCCGGGGTGAACAAAGCTCCTACCCCCTGCCGGTTCAATTCTTCAATGTCCTTGTCCGGGATTATCCCTCCGCCAAACAATAACACATCGTCCATCCCCTTTGCTTTCAGAAGGGAAAGAATGCGGGGGAAGACCGTCATGTGGGCGCCGCTGAGAATGCTCACACCGATCGCGTCTACATCTTCCTGGGTGGCTGCTTCGACAATTATTTCGGGCGTCTTCCGCAGACCGGAGTAGATCACTTCCATCCCTGCATCGCGCAACGCTGCCGCAACAACCTTCGCTCCCCTGTCGTGCCCGTCCAACCCGACCTTAGCCACAAGAACGCGAATGCGTCTGTCCATACGTCGTCGATCCTTTATCTCGTCAATATCGACTGGAATTTTTGAAGTGCAGTATACAAACTGGCAAGGGGCAAACCCACGACATTGTAGTAGCACCCCTCAATTCTCGTAACAAAGACGGCTCCATAGTCGTCTTGAATTCCATACGCGCCGGCCTTGTCCATCGGAGACCCCCCCGTGACGTATTCTTCAATCTCGCTCCGGGGAATGTCCCGGAATGTCACCGACGTCTCTTCCACACCGGTGACAAAAGCATCCGAGGGCCGATCCACGAGCGCGTAGCCTGTGTGCACGACGTGCGCTTTGCCGGAAAGCATTTCGAGCATCCTCGCGGCATCGTCCGGGTCCGCCGGCTTGCCGAGCATCCGTCCATCCAGCGTTACGATCGTATCCGCGCCAATGACGATCGCGCCGTTGACCGTCCTGGCAACTTCTCTGGCCTTGCGCAGAGCCAGCGTGACGGCGTTCTCGGACGCCGGGCGCGAAAGATCGAAGTCTTCGTCGACGTCGCAGGGAATCACACTGGGGTCAAGACCAATTTGCCGGAGAAGATGGATTCTTCGTGGCGAACGTGAAGCGAGAACGAGCGGTTTGATCAGGTGCATGCAGGCGCGAATATGCAAAAAAAAGGCGACACGAAGGTATCGCCTGCCGAATTTCTCGTCATCAGACCACCCGAGCCGTCAGCGGAACATCGCCTTGATGCTTCCCCACGTCCTGCGGACGCTGCTCACATTGTTGTGGTCAATGGAAACGTAATACGATATCCCTACCGCCTGGCCGGCACTGTTCACCGGCGTGAGTCGATACTGGTAGAAGTTGCCGGTTGTCCGGAACGCCGTCTGGTCTTCGTACTGATAATCCTGGCTATTGCCTCTGGCAGCAATCTTCTGGGAAACAAGAGGAATGAACGATCCACTTCCCCCTGCCTTCCTCTCGATCATATAGCCCGCGACCCCCGTCTCGTCAAGGCTCGTCCACCGCACAATCACACCATTCCCATCATCCTGCGCCCTGACACTGCTCGCCTGGATGACTTCCCCAAGAGCTATTGATGAGCAAAGAAGGAGTAGAGCGGCCAGCGAAAAACGATGGAGCATCATAAACATCCCTGTGACTTTGCATTCCCAATATAAACCTCACCTTCATCAAAGTCAAGCGAAATTGATGAAAATGGCACTGATTTCGGCCCACGCCACAGGCGGACTGGATGGCAGGTCCCTATATCGATAATTCCCATCCCTGCTGATATTCCCGTTTCCAGAAGCTCATGGCTTCGGAGTCATCAATCACAGAACCGTCTTCTCTCTTCAGGCGGAGCGTGCGGTTTACCTTCCACGCAATATTTGCGAGCTGCAGCGTGGTGACACTGATATTCCCTTCATCGATCGGTGATCGGAGCTTCTCGCCATCGCGAATCCCGCCGATGAGGTTGCGGAAATGCTCATTGGTCATGGCGTCGATGCTCAACAGGTCCGCAGAAGAGGAGCTCTTCCCTGCCGTCCGTTCATCGGTCTTTTTGTCATCCAGACTGTATACTTCATAGCCGTCTCTGTCGATTATCACTGAGCCTTCCGTTCCGCAAATCAGAGCCCCTCTGCTCCTGCCGAAGGTCTGTTTTCCCTGACAGCTCAGCCCTTCCCAGGTGATCATCCGGTCATCGTAGTCGAAATTCGCAGTGAGCGTATCGTAAAATTCCCAATCGTCCTTGAAATGATAGCGTCCTCCTGTGGCACTCAGGTGCGATGGATAGGTAACTCCAAGTGCCCACCGGCAAATATCAACTTCATGGGTCCCGTTATTCAGCGTCTCCCCGGTCCCCCAGTGCCAGAACCAGTGCCAATTGTATGGGTGTATGTTGTCTTTGTAGGGACGGCGCGGCGCGGGGCCTTGCCACAACTCCCAATCAAGTTCCGGTGGCACGGGCACAACCTTCCCTATGCCGATCGATTTCCGGGTATTGCAATACCAGGCGCGGCCGAAATACGCCTTGCCGATCAATCCCTCCCGTATCTTCCGTACAATCTCAATCGTGTGAGGAGACGATCGCTGTTGGTTGCCCATTTGGACGAGGCGATTGTACTTCTTCTGCGCCCGGACGAGCAATTCCCCTTCAGCAGGATTATGACTGCATGGCTTCTCGACGTATACGTGTTTGCCTGCCTTCAGTCCCATGATCGCCATATGCGCATGCCAGTGCTCGGGTGTGGCTATGGTGATCGCATCCACGTCTTTTGCCTCAAGGAGCTTTCGGAAATCCTTGACCTGAGCGGGCACCTGATTTGACTTCTCCTTGACCGTGCCCGCGAATTTCTCCAACTCCCTGCTATCGACATCACAGATGTATGTGATTGCCGCATTGTTGTTCGCCAGAATCGCTTCCAGGTGGGCATAGCCGCGGCCGTGCAGACCAATCACAGCGAAGTTCACTCTGTCATTGGCTCCCAGAATGCGCGCGTAGCTTTTCGCGTGCAGACCGGTGGCAACACCTGCCGTTCCAACGGCAAGGGTCTTGAGAAAATCTCTTCTGGATTGCTCCATTTCTTCACCTTTGATCGGATAAGGACCTGGTCATTGCAACGTCACAATGAGAAGCATGATCTCAGAATCTCCGGCAGTTCTCACAGGGGGACCCCAGACCTGCACACCGCTTGTCACAAATACATGCAGCGAACCCAGTTTTCTGTATCCCCAACTGACATCGTAGATCCTATCGGTTATGTAGTTGAGCGGCCAGAGCTGCCCGTTGTGCGTGTGTCCGCACACAACGATATCGGCACCGGACATGCGGATGCTCTCAAGATCCGTCGGCCTGTGGTCGAGGACGATGATGGGCAGGGAATCCGGGATGACACGTGTGAGTTCACCGATGGACTTCCTTCCCTGGAACCGGCTGTCCTTCCTCCCGACAAGCCAGAGCACCCCGTCGATAAGGACGGCGGAATCCTGCAAAACCGTGATGCCGGACTTTTCGAAGAACGCCAGGTTGCTCTCGCGGCTGTGTGATTCATGGTTGCCGAGAGCGCCAAAGAGTCCGTTTGTCGTGTGGATCTTCCTGAACTCCCGGGCAAATTCATCGGCCCTCCCATCCTGTCTGTCGGCTTCGAGGAGATCGCCCGGGAGCAGAAGGAGATCTGCATTCAGGGCATTAACAGTGTCCGCGAATCGTTCCATCATGGCCGGGTCAGTGAATTCCCCGAGATGGAAATCTGACGCCACGGCAATCGCTACTTGCCGTGCGGGTGATGCTTTGCGGGGAACGTCGATGCGGAACTCGTTCACCTTGAGGTCCGCGTTCCGGATCTTGCCAGCGAGTACAACTGCCGCAGGAACAATCAGGAGGATGGCGGCAGCAGTCAGGCGCGCCTTGCCGGCTTTGAGCTTCTCAGGGGGAAAGAGTTTGACGAGACGGTTGACCCCTCGCAGAAGATCAAAGCCGAGCACAATCAGAATGAGGTACAGAAGATAAGGGAGAGAGAGATACCCGTAGGGAAGAAACCACCTCATCCAGGCGAGTGCATTTGAATGGGAGAGAATCTCCACGCACGGGAATGAAAGGACAAAAAGCCAGTACGCAATAGTGAACAGGGTCTTCTGCACCCTCGTCTCAAACAAGGCCCTGACTCTCAAATAGGCGTAAGTGGTAAGGACAAGAAAAACAATGAATCCAACACCGAAGAACATATTCGGGGACTCCAGTTAGTAATTTGAAATGACAGGTCTTATGAGCCTGCCATCTGGTCGATCCTTCAGGAAGCTCCGGTCGCCTCGAGAGGGAATCCCCTCATGCCCTCACTGGATGCGCCCTACCCGGAGAAATAGCTTCCAGCGAAGCATCCGTTTCGCGGACGCTGGCCCCCAGGCTTTCATCAACTCCGGGCGAATCAGCGCAATTGGATTCCGTCCCGTCTGTTTTTCATAGTTCGCCGTCCCGGACCAGCTTTGCAGAAACCCTAAGACTTCAGTCAGATCCCATCCCGTTTCTATGGTGAACTTCGGTGGCGTGAGTTCCGGGAACGGGAACGGGAGCGTCTGGTACTGTTCGTCGATGTAGTGAAACCGCTCAGGCCAGTAACCGGAGAGAATTTCGCGAAAATAACGCTGGATGATCGGGTCAATCTCAAGGGCAATCGCCGGCAGGGAATAGCACCAGACGGCAATAATCCCCCCCGGGGTCAGCACCCTGCGGACCTCAGCGTAGAATTGCCCGAAGTTGAACCAGTGAACTGCCACGGCTACGGTAACCAGTCCCATCGAGCCGGATTCCAGACCGGAGCTTTCGGAGAGCGCGACCTTGAATTCAATTCGGTTGTGGGTTGGAGCCAGAACGATCTGGTCTGCACTGGCGTCCGTGGCGACGACGCGATCGAAGTGGTCAGCAAGCGCGAGAGCAGCCTGCCCGTTGCCGGTGCCGCAGTCCCATGCGAGTCGATGATGTGGCGCTATGGAGGCAAGATATGCGAAGAGCTCTTTCGGGTACGTTGGACGGTAGCGAACATAGGTCTCCGCGCGGCGTGAGAAGTGATCTTCGAATTCTTTCATGAGCTTTCCAACACGCCGGCCTGCAGCCTTGTTCCGTGGCCTCTGGTTGTCAGAGGATTCCAAGCGTATCTGTATCGTGACTCGTCTTGATGCGGTTGCAGAATTGCACACGGGGTGTTATATTCGTTCTTCCAACGCAACTCGATTCGTCCGGGCACCCTCACTTCTTCCAGGGTCTTTATGAATCCGCTTGACGCGTATACCAGCTATTATTTTTACAGTTCCGTGTTTCAAGGGAATATGGCACTGTTAGCCTTTGCCGCTATTTTTGTCGTCTACAAGATTCAGCTCTTGAATAACGAGATCCAGCTGGCAGATCAGGCACTTGCGGAGAGACTGAATGACTGGTATACCAGGGAGAATATCTCAATGTCTCACGAGACCTCCATGCTGCTTATAGACCTGGATGCTCTTGAATCAGCCCACACGGATACCATGGACCCCAAACTGAAGCTGTTTTGCGAATCGAACACATTCCGTACATGGCACATCAGGCGCCATGCTTTGCGTGTCAATATCTCTGCAGTCAGAAGATCGCTCAAGCAACCGATGTATTGGACGTTGTCGGTGATTTTTTTCTCTCTGGTTCTCCTGCCGCTTTCCACGCTCATTCATACCGAGCCCTGGTATTTCGAGTGGTCGCTTGTTTTCCTCGTCATCGTTCTGAATGTTGTCTCTCTGAGCAAGAGCGTTCGATTCATGCAAAGGATGCTCTAGCCCTGGCCCTTCACGAAGAGCTTCACTTCTCCGAACCGCATTGACAGCCTGTGCTCTGTGGCTGCCGCACCACCCTCCACAGGAGCCATCGCACGTGGAAGCCGGAGAATCCGCTCGCCTTCATCCGTCGCAACCAGCATTGCCGCATCCCTCGTGGCACGCACATTGTCCGGTTTGGAACTCCATAACTCTACCCCTGCTCGCGCCGCGATCCAGCGAAGCAATTCCACCGGCAACGGTCCCGTTCCCACGTAGACCGACGTGAAACCGTCGTATTCCTTGCTCGCAAAGGCGATTTCGTGGCTGTCGCTCCAGGTGCCATGGATCCGAATCGCATCGCCCTCATGCGGCACAATTGCGAAGCGCGGGTAGTGAGCCTTCTCAACACCGAAATCCCGGAAGAATTTGAGATCATTGTCTTCGATCTTGCAGCGGATCATCATCGGGCCGGGCGAATCGATCCGCTTGAACGCAAAACCGGTCAATTCCTCCATCTGCGACGGCTCGAACCTGCGTTGACCGATGTATCCGGGTGCGTAGAACCAGACCACCGTTGCGCCGCTTCCCTTGAAAAGCGCCCGGAGTTGTCGTACTTCTTCGGGTGCCAGGTAGAACGTATTGACCATGAGGAAGAGTTTGAAGCGCGACCGGTCCTCGTGCGTGAGGTCAAAGCGATAGACAAAATCCGCCGGCGCGCCGATCCGGTGGATGGTTCGAGCCTGTGAGTTGACCATCCAGTGACCGATAAAATCGCTGATGATGATTCCATAGTGCTCCCACGGCTCCTCCGCCTTCCAGCTCTTCGTCGCAAGCCACGACTTTGGCTCATAGACTGCCGCGATCTCGGAGACCGGACTGACGTCCAACTTCGGCCGTTGCTCTTCTCCGAGTTTCATCAACGACTTGATCTCCCGGATCATCGGCGGATCGTCGTACCAGCTCTTGCCGGCCTGGAACGGCGGATTGAGGTGCCCGAAGTCGAACAACCAGCCGGCGTGCCCGGTGGCAAATACCTGGCCGATGTCTCGCCGGAGGATTTTAAGGGTTCCTTCGACAGTTTCGGAGCCTGAGCCCCCCTCGCTCCTCCGGTACGGCTCCAGATAGGTACTGCAATCGATTTCCGAAATGAACATCTTGTTGTTTCGCCGCATTGATTCGCTGAGCACACGGTACGCGCCATCGCCGCCGACGCCACGAGCACGGCCCAGCCAGTTCCCCGCATCATCGATCACATCGCTGTCCCACCGTTCGTTCCCAGGAACGTTGCTCCGCTGATAGGTGTACGGTGTGGCGATGTAGTCGAGGTCGGGAGAGTGGAGCACCGGCTCCGGGACGAGGTGACCCGCTTCCTGGATCATGACGTTTTCCAGGACATAGCAGAAGAACGTACCGCAGATCACACGCCGGTGGGTCTCTTCTTTTACGATTTTCGCGAATTCCGCGATCGTCGTTGCCGTATTCGTATGGTACTTCGCGAGAAACCCGATCACATCGGCATCCGTTTCGGGGTTGCGCAAGAGCGGTCCATCCTTGTCGATCCGGCGCTCCGCGGACGGGATTGGCCCGGCGACTTTCTCCATCGGCGCGCTGTAGTCGGGGAACCACCGACAGCCGAGGTAGTGCCATTCGCCGGTGTGCATGCCGGAGATATGATATCCCAACATCCTGGCTCTCAAAGGGGATGCTTCGATGTGCCGCAGGAAGTCCCGAAGCATTTCCGCTGTCTCCTTCTTCCAGACTTCCGAGGCAAACGATGCCCCATACGGATCGTTCAACGACCAGTTCAATCCCGACTCTCTGTCGACATACTGGGGCGGCACTTTGTATTCCCCGGCGGGAATCGGAAGGCCGCACTTGATCAGTTCCTCGGGATGTGTCTCTTTCCACCAGACTGGTGCGTAGAGGTGGATGCGGGGGAAGAGGAATCCATCAGGTACCAATTCGAGGAGCTTCGCGAAGTACTTGTCATACTGCGTCCAGTCGTATTTCCCCGGTGCAGTCCATCCGTCTTCAAGTCCGATCAACGGATGCAGAAAGCGTATCCCGGCCTCCCGGTAGCTCTTCGCCGTGCGGAGCGGACTCGAACTGACGGCAAAGAACGGGAATTCCTCTTTGCCATTAAGGAACAGTCGTGCGCCGCCACGCTCCATCCGGATCTCCGACCGGCACGGCGATTCGGCACGAAGCCGATCCAATTGCGCCAGGATGCTATCATCAAGCGTCGCTGTCATGTGCTCGAATTTCTCAAAGGGACGGAAATTGGCAAGTGGCAGAGCGGCAAGGGACGACCCCAGATACTTCAATGAATCTCGACGGTTCATGAGCATTTGAATGATAGTTTAGAGAAGAATTGGCAAAGAAACAATTCGCGCAGGAACTGGAGCGGAGAGGCAGACGTTGCGACGTTCAGTATTTTCCCTCCGCCAATACCGTCTCAACCATTGTCCTGTAGTTCTCAACCGGCACATACTCCGGCACTGAGTTTGACGAACCGGCACACCAGCCGCCGCCGGGACCGACCTCAGCGAGAAGCTTGCGCACCAGAGCGCGCACTTGCTCTGTCGTCCCCCGCGCCAGCAGGTCAACATCTATGCCGCCGCAGAGGCCGAGCTGCTTACCGTATCGACGCTTCACCTCGACGATGTCCATGGCCTTCGGCTCGATAGGATGCAGAGCAGTAACACCCGAACCGATGATGTCGTCCATCACGTCCCAGAGCAAACCATCCGTGTGGTAGATGAACGGCACCCCGCGCGAGACAGCATAGTCGCCGATGCGGCGCAACAACGGAAAGAAGCACTTGCGCAAGAAATCAGGACTTACCATAAGACCCGAGGCGTACGCAATATCATCGCTGAACCAGAGCGCGCCCACCCAGTCCATTGTGGCTATTGTTTCGAACATGCTGACGATGAGTCCACCCACTCTCTCAAGCACCGCGTCGACGAGATCCGGCTGTTCGTACATCGCCTGGGCAAACACCTCGAAGCCCATCAGTTCCCAGGCCACTGTGAAAATATCGCCGTACTGGCCAATCACTCCCATCCCTTCCGGCAATCCCTTCCGTACCTCCTCGAACCGCGCATAGCTGATATCGGTCTTCGAAGGCCAGGGATACCGTTCAAAATCCTTCCACGATTGAATCCTCCCTCTCCCTTCAGGTGCCCATACGCGATCAACAGCGTTCATGGTACCGGGCGTTACCGGTTGGACCATGAGGAACGTAATACCGGGTTGGACCTTCAGAAAGTCGTACCCCATCATCGCCATGAATGCAGCGTCATCGTTCATTGTGAGAAGCGGCCGCCCCAGAATTGCTTCTTTAATTGACGGATCGATCCCCAGTTCGATCAGCGGAATGGCATCCGCCTGGCCGCCGCGAAGGCTAGTGAGGAGACGGCTAAAATCGGGGCGACGAGAAGGCGTCATTTGTGTTCAGCCGTTTTCAACAGTTGGCGAAGATCTCCAATCCCTCGCATGGTGACGACCAGCGCGATGCCGAAGAAGAGTCCCCCACACACACCAAAGACAACGATCCAAAAGAGTGCCCCTGCTGTCATAGTTCCTCCACCGCGGGAAGAAGTCGGGGTGGCGAGGTATGCTGAGTCATTAACGAGCCTGCAACCATGCCGGCGGCCGCGAGGACGAAGCTGAGCAGCCCTACAATGTTGACATCGGCGACAAATGACAACCAGGAAGGAAGGGCATCGCGCGATTTCTCAAGCAGAAGAAACCCTGCAGGAGCCAGCGCTCCCATGATAAGCGATGCATACGCGCCGGTGATGTTGGCCTTCCGCCAGTACAGGCCTGCCGCTACACACCCTAGAGCACCGGAAGTATACATTGCGCCCGTAAGGTAGAGATACTGAAAAGCAGTGTCCGGAATCCGGTACCAGAGTCCGAAAATGAGTAGAAATGTTCCGATGATTCCGGCTCCAACGCGAATAATGGCCACGGTGGTCTTCTCGGAAAAATCCGTTGGCCGCATGGCGCCGATGACATCCCGGGCCAGCACGGAGCTCCATGCGAGGAGGTACGCGCTATATGTCGACATGGAAGCGGCGAGCATGCCAGCCACCAAGAGGCCCAGGAATCCGGTTGGCACGATCTTCCCGAGCAACCTGGGCATAGCTGCTGCGCTCGGGAGACCGGGTCCGAACATGGCCAACGCTGCGACACCCCAGAAGATCGGCACCATGGCGCGACCGGCAAAGGTGAGGCCAGTCCAGAAAAAGACTCGCTTCGCTACCGCGGGACTCTCTGCGGCGAGCGCTTTGGAGGTGCCAGGCTGCCAGAGGGCACTCGCGGCCACGCTGCTGATGAAGATCCAAACAACGAAGGTCCACCCGAAGCGCGGATTTGTGAACGGATCCAGGCCCGCCTGACCGAGTGTTACCGAGACTGCAGTGCTCATGGACTGAAGATCCACCTGCAGGAGCACGGCGACCGTTGCCACCAGCATGCCGAAAGCCAGGATCACGAACTGCATGAAGTCGGTTACCACGATGGAGAACATCCCGCCGAGGATCGTGTATGCCATGACCACCAGGATCATGACGGTCATGATGACGGCCAGGGCTTCGGGCCCGAAGCCCATGACCTCCGACAGGAAAATCCCGTCGAATTTCAGGAATATCCCCATGTTCAGCAGACCGCCCAGGAACAGAATGATGCCGCCGATCAGCCGCACCGTGCGCGAGTATCTGATCTCATAGAACTCGGGGATGGTCATCACCCGATGGCGACGCAGCCCTTCAATGATGAACCCTGAGCGCCCGACCGCCGAGTAGGCAACCATCGCGAGAATGCCGATGATGAACCCGGCAAATCCTGCCACATAGCCCAGTTCGCCGAAGTAGACAAAGGTAACGGTTCCCAGTTCCGTCGCCACGAACGTGGCGATGCCCAGCGAGGTCTTGACTTTTCTCCCCGCCACCATGTACCCGGCAAGGTTCTCCACATAGCGCTTTGCCCTGATGCCGACATAGATGGTGGCAGCAAGATACAGGAAGGTAATGGCCCAATCCAGCATTCCGAAGTTCATGGAGCGAACACCTGTTTCCAGAACTGCGGGTACTGGCGCCACTTCATGAAATTGATCCCCCAGTGTGGACTTGCGCCGGTCGTCCAGGCGGTCACCCGGCCATGCTCATAGGTGCGCACCGCCAACAGCGGGTACCAGGTCCCCTGGTTGTTGATCTCCACGACTGCCTGGGCTCCCTCACGAAGTCGCGTTTCATTGAAGCCGAGCAGCGCAGGAAGCGTCGACCAGTCCAGGCCGCGCACCGTCGGATGTTCCGGTGAAAGGCAGCGCACCTCATAACCCGATGTAGACTCGATCAGGTCGTCATGGGGGAGGCAGACGACCGGAAAACAATCGTGCAGTCTGGATCGGCCCCATCCTCCCTTTCCGAGCTCGCCGCCGAAGCTGTACCACCCGCCGTTCATGTGGAAGTGCCCGCCTTCTGCAATCCAATCGCGTAGAATATCGAAGCGGTCCGGAAATGTGACCGGTTTGTCACCCCACTTGGCCCGCTGGAAGAAGTCAGGATGGAGCATCAGACACTTCGTTTCCACATCCGCGAAGGTGATGGAGCTGGCCCATCGGAGCTTTTCCTCAAAAGCCTCCGGCGAGAGATGATACAGCTCCCACGAAGGCTGCGATATCACCTCCGCATGCGGGATCGCGCGCAGCGCATCCACGAAAGGCTGCGCATAGTTGAGCATCTCCACGTCCTTCGTCTCCGATTTGAACGGCGACTCGACGTACGTTTGCCCGAGATGGATGCACCAGTTGCCGACATGCCAGATATGGAGAGGCTTTGCCATAGGAATCCGTCCTGCTGATGCCAATCAAATAGCAATGCAGTAGTTTACTTCGAATCTGGAAAACATGCAAGGTGTCTGGAGTGGCGTCCGGTGCCACAACCGAGATCGATCATAACGGAACTGGAGACGGTTGGAGGTGGTCAATGATTCCAGCAGCTTGTGAGTCGAACCAGTCTTTGAACCATTCCCACGGAGGGAAAGGTCCAAGGATTGCATGACAAGGATGCAAAAAACGAAGCCCACCCGAGAGGAGCGTGGGCCTGGTGTTTCATGAATTCCTGAACCTCACCTGACGAGTAAAAGTTTCTTCGTCTCGACGTAGCTTACTGCCTGCAACCGATAGAAGTATACGCCTGAGGCCAACCCCGCCGCATTGAACTTCACCTCGTGGTACCCAGCCTCGACCTCGCCGTTGACCAGCTCAGACACTTGCTGGCCGAGAGTGTTGAAAACGCTGAGTGTGATGTGCGATCGCCGCGGCAATACATAGCCGATCGTCGTGGCTGGGTTAAAGGGGTTTGGATAGTTCTGCATCAGATCGAATGTGCCTGGCGTCGTAGTGGCAAGCGGTGCGGACGTTACCTCCGTGCCATTTGCGAGCTGGAAGTAGTGGTACAGGTAGAGATGGCCAAGGTTCACATACCAGAGATCGTTCCGTGCGCTCACGTGTTTCAGGTGATCGCTAAGGTATGCTTTCTGGATGTCGGGATAGAGCGTCTGCGGGTGCCACATGAAATGATAGATTCCCCCACGGGCTGTCACCGAGTCAAAGGTTGCGTTCAACACCTCAATCCGGGTCTCTCCCCCTCCCCAACTGGGGTTCCCGATCTCGAGTGTCGGGTTGATGGGCAGGAAGTGCTGCGATACGGCCGACCATGCGCTGAACGCCGTGTCGCCGGTGCCGTACAGCCGATTCACGAAGATGTTCCGCACAGTGAGCAAGGAGTCTACGGTCGCATCCGAACGCCCGTTCGGAGCGATCCAGACGTACACGTAACCCTGGGCTCCCTTGGCGAAAAGCGATGGCATACTGAGGTGGGAAAGAATATCGTCGATGCATCCGACCACTTCTCCGGGATAGTCCTGGTACGGCAATGCAGGATGCGTCCGGCTATGGGCCGACACCTCCACGTAGCCTGAATCCAGTTCCTTCTGCATGGTGAGCCACGTGCTCGATCCTACTCCTCCGGTGATTGCTCCCGCTGTCACGTAAAGTCCGTAGGAGCGGAAGAGGCTCAGCAATGGAGGATACATATTGGCAAACCAATCAGCCCAGTCGTCGGCCGTCACCGTCACTGCGGCCCGGCGGCCATCGTAGTATTTTGGCATGCCAAGATAGTGCACCGCGAGGGGAGCCCCGCTCCCGGATGTGAACTTGAGAAAGACGGAGTCGCTGGAGGGAGCAAACGCCACAGAGACATAGGCGAGAGATGCGGACGAATCAATTCGGACCGCTTCAACGGCATTGTAGAGCTCGCCCCACGACTTTCCCGTCAGACGCGTCCAGTCAGCCAACCTGTCGTGCCTCCGTTCAACTGTTAACCCTGCGCCGTCAGGAATGCTGAACCGGAACGTGAGAGGGTAGGCAACGCCCAACCGCTGGTGTGTCACAGGGTCGATCGCCAGGCCGACCTCGTTAGCGCTGTATTGAATCACCCCGATGCGGGCTCCATCCTGGGCTTGTGCGCCACCGCTTCCTGCCAGTATGAGCAACACGAGGAATGAAAGGACAAGACACGATGGCGAGAAAGCACAGTAGCGTTTCATGATGAAGTTCTTTACGGTTGTGGAAGGACTAGAAAGTAGTACCCGCGCAACGGCAATAACAGTGCGGAGCACAGGAGCGGGCCTCGCGGCTGATGGCACACGACTGTTTGAAGGTACGTTTTCCCCGCGAGAGATTCAACGATACTCAGCGGCGCGCGCCGAACGTCATGAAGGTGTCTTTTGCCGTGGTGATGACGAATACCGTGTCACCGGGCTGGCCCGCGTCAGTGATGATCGTGTCCCCCACCGCGCAGGAGAAATCGAAACAGAGCCACTCGCCGTTTGGCGACCAAGTGAAAACGCTGTCCCCTCCCTGCCGCATGAAGCTTGGAACGCCCCAGTCAGACAACACAACATATAGAAACAGGGTAAGCCCGGAGAAGATGATAGTTCTCATTACGGCCTCCGCGTGAGGTCTCATGAGTCAGCAATCTTGTTGAAGCCTGCGTCGATTCTCCACGAATGTCAAGGCTCGCTGTTGGCGTCTTGGGGGTGCATCACGATAGATATTCGAGGTCAGGGGCGCAAGGAGGGCCGGGCACAATGGGGACAAATAACAAACCATTTCCATGCTTTCGCCAAATGGCAGCGTCCATCTCTTGTACCCGTTCCATCTCTTTGACACGCCAAGGTACAGTTGCGGTCGCGGTGACTGATTCAGAAAGACAGAAAGCCGCTCGTGTTCCCGTTCATCGGGAGCCGGGCGGCTTCCTATGTTGGAGCGTGGTCAGGAATTTCTTTCAACTATGCCCCATACACGATCTTCTCCGGGAGACGAAGAAGGTCGCCCGAGGCATCCCTATAACAGGTGGACAATGTTCTGCGCCAGCGAGAGGCATCCGTCTTCAGCGTCCGCGATGCCCGAGCTTCACCCCGCCCCTACCTGATCAGGCAGAGCTTGCGGGTCTGAATATAGTCACCCGCTCCGTTTCTAGAGTCTCGCCCTCTGGCGGCGTCCAAAGCGCGGACCTGCAGCCGGTAGAAGTACACGCCGCTCGCGAGGCCTGAAGCGTCAAACCGCGCCGTGTACCTTCCGGCCGGTTTCTTCTCATTCACCAGCGTCGCGACTTCGTCGCCGAGTAGATCAAAAACCGCAAGTTTCACATCACACGCCGCGGGCACCTGAAACATGATATGTGTCTCTGGATTGAAGGGATTGGGAAAGCAAGTGTACAGTGCGGGCTCTATGGGGACATCTATCCGTTCACTTCCAACACTTGTAGGAGAATTGTAGAGCTCGTCGTAGAGTTGATCACTGATGGGAAAGTTCAGAAGACGAAACTCTTCTCTCATATCCGTTAAGAATGCATAGGAGAGTGCCGACACCATGAGGGTTGATCGAAAAGTATCCGCAGCGGCAGTGCTGTAAAGCTGGTCGTATCTTTGCGCCCAATTCAGGCAAAATCCCTGCAGCAATTTCATCATCCGCTTCAGTGGCATGCGGTATCCGCCGCCAGCATTCTCTGCGTGTGCACAGAACTTGTAGGCTATCGCCATAAACGTGCCAAATGTCTCATCAGAGGGTGTGGAGGGATCGTTCCATGACGCATAAGGTTTTCCAGCGGCCACATAGTTATCATAGCTGACGCGGAGAAACTTGATTGTTCGAACTGTCTGCTCTTTGATAGCACACGTCAAATCATCACCGAACCCATATGCCTGATGCTCGTTGACAATTTCGTAGCCGGTGGCATGTTGAAAGATCTGAGCCATCGACTCAGAGAAGATCGCGTTTGCTTCCCCGTCGATCTTCCCGCCGTAATAATAGCCGGCAGGGGTATTGAGAGTGAAATTGTGTCCCATCTCATGGAAGAGCGACGAGTAGTCAATTCCACCTTTCATAAAGGCGTCGCCAACTCCAAAACTGACAGGATTGGTGAACCATAGAGAATAGGCGCCACCAAAGGACGAATCGCGCAACATATACTGCTCGAATGCAGCATTGAAGAGATAGATGGTATCGTTGACAAAATCCCTCTGTATGGTTGCTGCTACGGACAAGACATATTCAAGTGTGGAGCGTGGGAGAATCGAGAAAAAACTATTGTCAAATGCAGTGAGGTGGGATGGCGGGGTATACAATCTTGTGCCAAGTGATATGGGGCTGTTGGGGACATGAACGGCAATGACTGGAGAAAGTGCAATCGGGGCCACATCGGGAGGTAGAAACCAAACCACGATTTCGGCGGTATCCCGCCCACCTCCAGAATACGTTGAAATAACGGTTATACCATAATTCCTGTTCTTGTCAGCATACGTGTGAGACTGTGGAAAGAATCCATTAGAAAGAGAGCCGTCTCCCCATATCCACGTGAACGGGGTTGTAGGGCCCTGCGTATCAACACCACTGATTTGAACCACACCGCTGGCAGGATCGAGTGATGCCAGCCGTAGAGACAGCGTGGACTGATTGCCGAAGAGATATTTCTTGAAATCGAAGGACGAAGTTTGGCCGGAAGCAATCAGAGGCAGAAGGTAGAGGATTATCAGAATCCAAAAGGGAAGTGATCCGGTAGCTCGCATGGCTTCACCATTACCTTTCTGAAAAGGACAACGCGAACGGAACAAAGTGAAAGAACAAGAAAATCGAGAGATGCACGCTGGCCGACCGATGACATCGACAATTGCAGGCCCTGCGGGGACCACATCCAGCGGCCGACGCCGATTGCCACGAGCGGAGGCACGACCTCTACTAATAGTGAAGAGCTTTTCTGGTGCCTCAGTAAACCGTCTTGGGACATTAGTTCCCGACTAAGACAGAAAATCTCCATTGCGGTGCGGTGAGTCTAGATTCTTGACCGTATCTGCTCTCCAAAGCATCAACCTCTTTACCGGATATGATATCCATGGCATGCCTTCCTGAAAAGAAATTCGCCTTAAATCTGAGATGAGCCTCATCGCGGTCTCGCGGGAAAAAAAAGAAAACGACCCTCTTTTCACCAGACTGCCCACTTTTGATGTAAGGGAAGGAGTCCTTAGTGGGATGGGGAGATAGTACCTCTATCTCTGGCCGCCAACCTGCCCGCCAGACCATTGTCTCCACGAAGTCTTCAAAGTCAGCCGTCCAGTTGTGCAAATAGGCATCTCCCAGATATGCTCCGCAAAGAATCATTTTCCCCTTGCCTACCGGTAATTCCACCATCAACGCCCCTTCTTGAGCGTTGGCTAATACTTGCCAGTTACCTTTCCAGTATGGTGTTAGCCATTGTGTAACACCCAGATTGAACATCTTGCCGTCAATACTTGTCAAGATGTAATCGTTAGTTAGGTTGCGTCTTCCGATTTCACGAATACCACTCAGATGAGAGATGAATCGTTCTTCCGGATAGCGATAGAAGCCCTGTGGACTAAAAGCGCCGCATTCAGACTCGCAGACGAGGGTACCTCCATTTTTCACAAAAACCTCAAGAGCCTCTTCAGTAGTGGTGTCCGTAACTATAGTGCGAGGCATGAACACTATCTTCAGTTCGGATAGAACATTCAGGTGTTCTTCCTCTACGATGACATAGGGGATGGATTTCCGAGCGAGACTGCGGGCATAACCCTCCAGGGCTTGCACAGGGCGAGCGGCATTGCCCTCCTGAGCCCAGTACAAATAATAGGATTGAGGGCTGAACAATACCCCCACTTCAGGTTTTTCCGGTCTGTACCGAGAGATGAGCTCGGCATGTTCTTCAATCAATCTTCCAGTCATTTTCAGAGCCGCCAACCGCTCCGGAGCAAAACCATCATTGCCTATTATTCCAAAACCCGACGATTCCTTCCCAAAAACTTCATCTCGCCAACACCAGAGAAGGATTGCATCCGCTCCACAGGCAATGCCATTCCAAATCCAACGTTGCTGAGAAGAAGCATCCACCGGTTTGAACATATCGAAACCTATGCTGGAGCGTCCACCCTGGACTTCACTTAGCCAAATCAATTTGTTCCGAGCGGCAGACCTGACAAAATCAACCCGGATGCTGAAACCGGTATCGTCCTGTCCCCACCATCTTGGGAAAGAAGAACAGCCGATCCCGTCCAGGTTGTCAGCGAGGAACCAATCATTGCCCCTGTTTATAGCTTGATTCTCACTGTCTCCCTCGGCCTGAGGACTGGGAAAACACGCGTGTACAGTGATGGGATGCTCCGGGTCCAATGACTTCATCAAGTCGTATCGGGTTTTGCCGTGCTGACTTGCCCGCAAGGTAAGGAAATGCTGGAACGCCATCAATTCAGTATAGGGGCGACCAGGAATTCTGCCGGGCGTTACCTCTTCCCAACAACCGTAGCGTCGCTTCCAGGCGTAGTTCAATCCTTCAAGCCCTCCGTATTTCCGGTCCAGCCAGTTTCGAAAGCCGGCCAAAGTGTGGGGACAGAAACAGACCAAACCGTCAGCCTGCACGTTCCATCGCAGTTCGTTCCAGGCATCCCATCCCCGCAGGTTTGGTACCGAACGATAGCGAG
Source organism: uncultured Bacteroidota bacterium (assembly GCA_963809695.1). Taxonomy (GTDB): domain Bacteria; phylum Bacteroidota; class Ignavibacteria; order UBA10030; family UBA6906; genus JAGDMJ01. The sequence goes on along the minus strand of CAWEKI010000002.1, from coordinate 37,055 downwards.
TTACAACCTCTGTCAAGAAGCTCTTCATTCTATCCCAGACACCAGGATGGTCAGTGCAACTACCTGGGGTAAGGCCGAAATTGCATTCATCCCGACTGGAAGATATCACTTCCCTTCCCAGGTGATCGATCAACCCACTGTCGGCAACAACGCGTGAAATCCAGTAAGGTTGGATTTCTGCAATCGTACTGAGAATGACGCCCAGTCCCTTCTGGTCAGCGAGTTCAATCAAACGATCGTAGTCCTCAAAGACAAACTCTCCCGGTTTGGATTCCACCCAGGCCCACACAACCCAGAGCTGGACTGTATTCAGTCCAGAATCCTTAATGTGAGCAAAGTCCATCTCCCAATATTTCTTTTCTGGAAATGGGGGGCGATAGTATTGTGTGCCGAGCTTCATGGTATCTTGTCTGTATCTTCTCTACTTAACCGCAAAGCCAGAGGGGGGCGCTCTTACGTGAGCATGACGAACCCCGGTAGTGTCCCCATCAGCTTACGCCGTCAAGACCCGTGCACGTGCTTCTACCGAAGCGGATTATCGCGGCGCAACTGCGCATGGAAGTAACCTGAATCCGGCGGGAGATCTGTGAGCGTATAGTTGGTCTGATCATACAACATGACCTTTGGAACGGCATTTCCCAGGAGCAATTCTGGGTAAATGTGCTTTTCGCCTTAGAGCCTACCCCAAAATTCCTCATTCAGTGTTTTTCCCGTTCAGAGGTTCGATGTTCCCGCGTTCTTGCGTTTCGTGTTCGAACAGCGAACGCGTGCACTTCGAACCGGTCAATGAGAAACGATGAACACTGAATGGGGAATATAAGTAACCACGCTCATCAGAATGGTTTTGGGATAGGCTCTTATTCGCGATGACGGTTCAGACCCAGACCATCATAGGGCTGCTGCGCACGGAGGACATCCGACAGAAGGGTTCCCCGACCAGGACCACGAGCAGGGAGGCCGATGTCTTCATTTGCAGCGGTGCAGGTAGAACCACGCGACTGAGAACACGATCACCTTGGACTATCGCAAAGCTTGATGAGGTCGCCAACGTCTGCTGTTGCAAGGCACATATACGTGTCTGCGGCACCGTAATAGATCTTCACCTCTCCTGAGTCTTCAAGGATCATCCCCGTTGGGAACACGACGTAATTTCTGTAGCCGTCCGTAGTTTCATAGCGTGCTTCAGGGGCAAGCAGAGGCTTCTTGCTCATTGTGATAACCTTGCGTGGATTCTCAAGATCGAGGAGCATGATGCCCGCTGAGTACCTCTTCTTCCAGGTCTTCTCATATCCCCGGCGCAGACGCGATTCATCGAAGTCCGAGGCGTGGAAGACTGTTAGCCATCCCTGAGGCGTCTTCACCGGCGGGGGGCCGGCACCCGCCTTCTGGTTAGCAAACGGAACATGCTCGACTCCCAACAGTAAATCTGAATTCCCCCAGTGAACGAGATTAGGTGAGTCCGAGATCCAGATGTCAAACCGCTCCGGGTACCCTGGCCGGCCATAGATGGGGAAAGGCCTGTCAAGGCGGACATACATGTCACTGAATTTTTCCGGGAAAAGCACGAAATTGCGGTTTTCAGGCTCGCAAATGGTGATCATTTCAAACTTCACGAAGTCGTCCGTAACAGCGATCCCGCCGCGTACGCCGTGCTTGGACTCCATCGCGAACAACATGTAACACCGCCCATCCAACACCGTCAGCCTCGGGTCATAGCAGTTCAGAATCTCATCGTCGTGATTGTCAAAACAGGGATGAGGTTGGACATCCCACTTGATACCGTCATCGCTGAATGCGAGCCCGAGATTAATTCCTTCGGCCACCGTAAACTCATCGGTCCGGAGATCGTTGCGGAAGACCATGACATACCGGCCCTGGTATTTCGTGACGCCCGCGTTGAGCACAAGATCGGTCCTGTAAGGGACGTCACTCGCCTTTAGAATTGGGTTGAATGGCGACCTTGTGATGACCGGGCTCGAGGTCAGGATATCAACAATCGGTTCCTCAAAGAATTTCACGAGATGTTCCTTTCACAATATGAATCACGAGGGTTGCGGGACCACTTTGCGTGCGTTCCTTTTCATCGCGACGAAGACTGGAACCCCAGTGAGGACAATCGCGATTCCGATCCCGGATTCGACAGGGGCACGGACAAGCGTATTTGCGACGACCGACAGAGAGAGAATGATGAAGAGGGCCGGCGTCCAGGGGTACCCCCATGCTCTGTAGGGACGAGGGGCATCCGGATACTTTCTCCGGAGCACGTAGATGCAGTACACCGCCAGGGCAAGAAAGAGCCAATCCATGAACACCACATAGTTCATGATTTGTTGAAATGTGTCGCTCGCGACGACAATGATCGACGCCCAGACAGCCTGGAATACGAGGGCTATATGCGGAGTCTTGTAACGCGGGTGCACCCGGGCCAGCTGCGGCAGAAAGAGTCCATCCTTCGACATTGCATAATAGACCCGGGGAGAAACCATGATGATCGCATTCGTGATCCCGAAGGAGGAGATCATAATAAGCAAGGCGACAAACGAGCCGCCAACCCTTCCCCAGAGCCCTTCCATGGCATCGGAAGCAACCAGGTGCGAACCGGCCATCCGTGGCACACCGAGGACGTTGACGTAGACCAGGTTCGTGAGCATGTAAATCACGATGACGAGGGTCACCCCGATCGCCATCGAGACAGGCAGGTTCCGCCTCGGATTCCTGAGCTCCCCGGCAATGAATCCGATGTTCTGCCATCCGCCGTACGTGAAGAGCACCGAGACAAGAGCGAACATGAATGTGCTGATCCAAATAAATCCCACATCTGTGCCTTCCGGAATGATGGGAAGGAAGTTCTCCCGGTGCAGGGAAGCGAAGAACAGGCCGGCGATGATGAGCGCCACCAGGGCAATGACCTTGAGACCGGTGAAGATGTTCAGGACGACGCTGCCCATCTTCACTCCGACGTAGTTGACCCAGGTCAGCCCCACGATCGTGACGATGGCCAGGACCTTGATCAGCCAGGGATCCATAGGCAGGAAGTAGCGCAGATAGGTCACAAACGTGATCGACACAAAGGCGATAGATCCTGAAGCGATCACCAGCATGATGGTCCAACCGTACAGGAATCCGGCCAGGTCGCCGATCCCCTCCCGCAGGAACACATAGTGCCCGCCTGCGCGCGGCATCAATGCTCCCAGCTCGGCGTAGGAAAGCGCCCCCGTCATGGCCAGAAGCCCGCCGACAAGCCAGACGAGGAGGTGAATCCCACCGGTCTGCGGTGCCACTGTCGCTGCCACGACTGCGGGCGCTATGAAGATCCCGCTACCTATTGTGTTGCCGATGACGACATTGATCCCGTCGAAGAGGCCGAGCTCCCGCTTAAAATCCGTCTGCGAGGAGGTAAAACGCTCAAGATCAGTCTGGCCCGCGGCGGGCACGATGGTCTGTTCCATAGGTCCGTTCAGTTAGCGTGGAAAACCTTGAAGGATCCCGTCCCGTATTTGCCGCTGGCGCTGGGTGGGGGATTCCATCTCGATAATGGAGGATTTCAGAAGAGGCCGCGATTCTACCCGGAGGACAACGACAGAATCCGTAGCGCCACGCCGATAATGTACTCTGAGAGTATCACCGGTCTTGAGTGCGCTCTTGAACTTTGCAAGGTCTTGGCGGTTCTTCGAGACAAACCCATTCAGGTCCAGGACAATGTCGCCATTTTGCAGGCCCGCCCTCGCAGCCACCCCGTTTTCCTCGACGCCAATGGCCTTGACTGTGGTCTGAAGGGACCAAAAAAGATTGCAGCCGATAGCAGGGACCTGGCTCGTCGTCTTGTTCCAGCGCAGACCGGCGGCTGCAAAAAGAGAGTCATACGGAAACGGCTCGTAGCCGGCAATGTGACGGTCGAAGAAGTTCCGTAGGTCCCGTTGGGCGACCGCAGTGCAAATGGCCCCTAGGCCGCCCTCCTCATATCCCCGTTCGGGCTCTCCGTACAAAACATTCATGACCCTCATGACGTCGTCCAGCGAAAACCTGTTATCAGAGAGATCACGGATTTTGAGGTCGATCATCCAGCCGGGCAGCAGCCACACCCCCAGCCCCTGGCGTATCTCTTCGTCCCAGATGTACCAGCTGATGTCTTCCCAGCTGAGGTATGGATGCGCCCGGTTGTTTTCGTACTGATCCAGAACCTCCGCCAGACTTTTGTAAAGGTCCTCCTTCGTCGTCAACCCCGCACGGTAAAGCGCAAGGTCGGTGTAGTATGCCGTGATCCCTTCAGCAAACCAGACTTGCTTAGAGCGCTGGGGGCGGGAGTAGTCGTACCGGTCGAACAGCTGCGTGTGGATTCGCTTGGCGTTCCAGACATGAAAGAGCTCGTGGGCTGCGACGACTTTGAGCCAGGAGTCTTTGTTATTGTACTCCTCCTGCCTGAGGGAAATCGTCACTGAGTGGCGATGCTCAAGACCTCCCGCGCCTTTGGTGCCCGCATGATAGATGAACAGATAGCGGTCCAACCCCGGGTCCCCCATCAGTTGAAACTCACACTCTGCGATCTTCCGGGTCATGACAGCCAGCTCCTCCATATTCGCGTCCCCCCTCCCCGCAACGACCATTGATATTGGAACGCCGCCAACCGCTATCGTTTTCTCCAGGAACGTCCCTAGCTGCACGGGGCTGTCGACCAGCTCATCGTAGTCGGCTACCTGGTAGCCACTCTTGTCCGACGACGGCTTCATCGCCGTGGCAACGCGCCACGCGGCCGGGAGCTGGAACCGGACTGTCTGCGGTGAATCCCTAAGTCCTTCAATCTCCGAGAAAAGCGCTGCCCCATTATACCAACCGGTCGCGGAATCTAGATAGGCTTGCACGAAACCCAGATCGTTTTCCGTGTCGATCGCATGCACATCGTAACAGAACTTTACCCTTCGTGCCCCAGGGCACTGGATGACACAGCGGTTTTCGCTGACGCGCTGTGTCGCCAGTTTTTTGCCCGATTGATCCTCAGCACGGAGGTTAAAGACATGCTGCCCATAGTCCCAAAGCGTAGCGTATCCCGGTGTCCACGCCGGCCAGTCCAGCTGGAGGAAGGACCTATCTGCCGCAGTGAGTTCTCCGCAGACGTGGAAGACCTTTGAACGCGGTTCCTGCACAGTGACCTGGTAGGAAACACCGACGCTGCGTTGAGGCATCGCCGTCATAACACCAGCAAGGATTGCCAGAGTTAATAATGTCGGCAACGCCCTTTTCTTCATGAAGGAATGTATTCTCATGGAATCTCACTCATCTCTGTTTCAGACTAAGCGTTTCGTATGCCCTGACAAAGAGGGGATCATCAATGGGGAAACCCCATTGTTTAAACTCCCCATCCAGTTTCACGCCGGCTGCAACACTCAACGCTGCGGCCGTGAGCGTCGAGCGCGTCGTGCGCAGGTCCCAGGTGTCCGTAGCTAACCGCTCATCGAAGAGCGACAGCGGCTCACCCGGTGGCCGCATGAGACTGAAGAAATTCTCAAACGCCTTCCATCCGAAGCGCTCCTGAAGCTCCAAAAACATGCCGTCAAGAACGTCGGGGTTCAACGCGGTGAAGACCGGCTTCTGCTTGTATGTTGTCCAGGCTTTCGCGAACCGTGCTCTGGTGGAATTCCAGTCGGCAAGCACACTCAGCAGAGAACTGTCCGCCACACCTGGAAGCGCCTTCTGCCCTGCAAATTTGTCGAAGACATACATTGCTGGCAGTGAAGCCCAGCCTTCATAAAAGAGGATGTGCGTGGGGAGCGGCCCAGGGGCGAGCTTCATCTCCAGTGGGTAAAGCTGCCGAAAGCGCGCCGAGGCGTTTACGAAGTTGTGCCCCATCTCATGAAAATAGACGAACCAGAGAGGTGCCTTGCCGCACATTCCCGGGCCGAGATAGATCGGGTTCCCCTCGATGGCCGCGCCGCCGAAAAACGGATTGAAGACGAAGCGGACGCTGTCCCCGCCCACCGGCGTAGTTCCTGTCAGCTCCAATTCATATCCATAGGCAGCGTCCACAACAGGAAGGACATTGTATCTGGTGAGGACGGAATCATATCTCTCAGGAGTCGAAAAGACTGCACGACCGCTGCTGCGCGTTCGGATGCCTTGCAGCACGCTGGTGTCGATGTGAATTTGCATCCATCCCACGTCCGGAGCTGAATCAACGAATCCATCCTTGTAGAAGACCCGCCCTCTGGCCCCCACTTCGGACCAGCCGAGGCTTTCTAGGGAAAACCGGATAGTAAGCGAATTCCGGCCGAGTTTCCAATCGAACAACCTCGTAGTGTCGGCTGGGAGACCCGTTCCCTTGGTAAGAGCGATAATGTTCGTGGCAAACCAGGGAGACCCGTCCCATCCACCCAGATCGAACTCAATAGTTGCTGTAGGTCCCTCCACTTTCGGCGATGGCTGGGTGCACAACAGGATTTCAAGCTTGCAAGGGACCTGAACCGACTTTGGGATGCTGTCCGCTGTCTCGAGGACTAAGGTCATCGTCTTGCCTTCTTGGCCCCCGGAAAGTCGCACAATGTCGGTCCAGCGGGGTGCACCTGCTGGAGTGTCCCCTGTTTGGTCCGAAGCACTCTGGGCTTTAAGCGACGGGATGCCGATCTGCGTAAAAACCATGGAAGAAGAGACAAGCGCGGTTCGGATGAACTTCACGAGCCTATGGCCCGCGGGTTCCAGAATAAGGTGGAAAGCCGCCATGCAGATTTACTCGCTAATGGATATGAAAGAATGCAAGCGCATTATCCCGGAAAATCCCGGCCGCTATTCTAGCGGCCTCCTTCATTGGTAGGATGCCACGGGCAATCTTGTTGCTGAGCACCTCACACACGACCTGCTGCGCGAGGAGCCAGTGACCGTGTACGCACTCCGCACGGTGGGCATCGCCGCCCCACATGAACTTGTTCGACGGAATAATTTCGAGCCAGATTTCCAGGAAGCGCTTAGTCAGTTGCGGCGAAATCCAAGGCATCCAGCAGAGATCAAGATAAACATTCGGAAAGGTCTTTACGAGAACGCCAAGCTCGTCCGAGTATGGATACCCACCATGAAACAGCACGAAGCGGCAACTCGGGTATTGCAAGAAGAGAGAGTTCAGCAGAGTAGGATCGCAGTGCGGAAGGAAGGTGGTATTCCAGGCGAGGATGCCTGTGTGGATCTGAATTGGGAGATCAAGTTCGATTGCCTTACGGATGACCAGATGGAAAGCAAAATCTTCCACCGCCTTTTTTTGCTCTGGAGTCGTTTCACCATGCACCGCGTAGGCCCTGCGGGCATCCCCCAAAGATATCGTCGCATAATCCAAGCCCCGATAATAAGGTGTGACGGTCTTGAGTGCCACGGCGCCATTTGCCTTGAAATCGGTGAGCTTCCTTTCAAGGAACCCGACGTATTCATCGAAGCTGCTTATTTCCACACCGTCAGTTTGAGAAATCTGCCTCCGGCCGGCCGGGTTCCCTCCCCTTAGCAGATAATCGAACTTCAAGGAAGGAAAAAAGAGGGACCGATCCATGTTGAATCCATCCACGTCATCAATGGCCCAACGGATATGAGTCATATCTCTAAGGACCTTGATTGTCCAATTAGGATCCTGATAGGCAAGGCGGATGCTATCATTGAGCAACCGCCAGTTTGTATCATCGATGATATCCCCTTTCATCCCGTGTATCGCTTGGAGGCCGCGCACGATGCCACGGTAGTAACCGGAGGCCACGACGTTCGGCAACCATTGCCGGAGGATTCTCCACTTCTTCTCATCGTCTTTCTCCCCTGCTTCCCATGGCTCAACCGGCATCCCTGAAGAAACTAGATCTGCCCAGAGGTAAAAGGTATTCTTAAGGATATCGAAGAGATCTCCGCCATAGTAGCGACCGGCATTGTCCCGCTCGATATGCTCGTGGGTATCAAACAGCGGAAGCTCATTGGTCAGACCAATGAGTTCGGTGAAGAACTGGTTGGGCATCCTGAGACCTTTCAAGCGTTCACATCAATCACGACTTTGATCGTGGAATCATGATGATCGCGACAGTGAATCAGCCCGGTCTCAAGCTCGCGCAAGGGAAGTCTGTGAGTGATCAGGCTCTTGATATTCAGTCTATGTTCAGCGACAAGCTGTTCACCAAAGCGGATCACCTTCCGTGAAATATCCCAGCCGGGTTCGAAACCTCGGAAGGTGATGTTTTCATTACTCACCCAGCGCGTGTTCACAGGTTGATCACTCGTTGCGTGCCCAAAGATAAGATATGTGCTGCCACGTTTCAAGAAAGAAAGACCTAGATTTATAGCGTTCCCCTCTTTCCATCGATGATTTCCCATGGCATCGATGACCATGTCAATGGGCCCGGCCCCGTCGAGTATTTCACTGCGTGCATCAGCCTGACTCTTTCCACGGATGTTATATGCAAAGTCAGCCCCAAGTTCTTTTGCCTTCGCGAGCCGATTCTCATGCACATCCACTACAGCCACAAAGGATGCCCCAAAGAGCTTGGCTTCCTGCATGAGGAGAAGCCCCGTCGGACCCTGGCCGAATATGATCACTCGGTCACCGAGTTCCATGCCGGACTTATGCATGCACCGCATGGTCGCGGCCACAATCTCCATGAGGGGGGCTTCGTCGTAGCTGATAGCATCGCTGAGCCTTGTCGCGGCAAGCTTGTTGATCTTGACGGCGTTGTACTGCCCAAAAGCGCCGGTCATTTTGACCCAGAATCCTACCCGGTCACCTTTCTTCCACCCATCCACTTCCTTTCCCACCTCGATGATTTCACCCGAGCATTCGTGTCCCAGTATGTGTGGGTAGGCCGGACAAACATCCTTCGGGAAGGTGCCCTCCCAGATGTGCACGTCCGTTGCATTGCAGATAGACGAGCGCACCACTTTCAGAATCACTTCATCCGGTGCGCATGTCGGATCGGGGACATCGATGATGTTAAGCGAATGCGGTTTCTCAAGCCATGCAGCCTTCATGGAAAACCTCCTAATCGTTGTCAAGCAAGAGTTGTCGGATAAACTGGAGACTCTGTTGGAACGAGGACAGCAGCAGCTCTGGTCGCACGTGGGGCTCCAGACCGAAGTATCCTGTATACGGGGAGTCTAGAATTTCCCGTAAGAGCGCTCGGTGGTTGATCGCTCCCATCCCTAGCGGACAGCAAACATACTCACCGGACATATCCTTCCAGAGAAACCCTTCACCGGGATCGGGAAAAAGCTTTGGGGAAAACTTCATGCCGTCTTTCAAATGTACATATCCAATGAATTCCTTGAGAATTTGGTATCCAAACGGGTAGGCTTCCTCGCCGGCAAAGTAGAAGTTGCACGGGTCGAAGTTCGCTTTAAACGCGGGGCTGTTAACAGCATCCAGGATCTTCAGGACCTGCTCAGCCCTTCGCGTGACATCGAATCCGGACTCTTCGAACTCATTTTCGAGCGTGATGATCACTCCCTCGTTCTCGGCGCATTCTACGAGAGGCATGATTGCCTCCCGGTAGGCGCTGATAGATTCTTCTACCGAGCGGGCAGGGTTTGCTCCAAAGTAAGTATTGACCGAGCGTGCACCAAGGACTTTCGCAGCGTTGATACTTTGTCTGATCAGCTCCTGGCGCGGTTGTACGTCGCCTGGAAGGTTCAGCTGGGTCCATGTGGAGACCACGACGGCTGAGAGGCCAAGCCGCGAGAGCTCCTTTTCAACTTTGGACACGTCTTCGAATGCGAAGTTGTGTGGAATCCAGAGTTCAAGGTTTCTCACGTTCAACTGCGTTGCCACTTGCAGTAATTCCTGAATGGGCCGGTGTGGGTATTCAGTCCCAGACACTGCCAGGCGGTCAAGCACGGATAATGGATTCGACATGCACTGCTCCTAGAACGACATGCTCAAACTGAATTGCGTTCGATAGCCGAAGTCGGCCATCTGCACGGCCGCGAAATCGGCCCCGATGCCGGTGGAACCCAACAGGGTCTTTACCCCCACTCCGAACGAGAGACCCAAAAGATCCCTCTCGAACTTATATCCCATTCGGAGTGAGTAGTCCTGCAAAAAAGCGTATTCGACTCCGGCATTCTCCGTCTGGCCTATATCCGCATAGTAGGCAATGTTTGCAATGGCTCGGAGCATGTGGGATTCACTCTCAATAAGAGCGTATCCAGCACCAAATTGAAAGGAGACTGGAAGACGGATCTCCCTCGGAACGATACTCACTACTGTGGGGCTTGTCTCCCAATCCGGATAAATCTCCTGTTCCAGTTGCAGTTGTCCGCCGCTCATCGTCTTCGTTGCCCCGAAATCCTTGAGAACCATTCCGAGGGAGAGGCTTCCAAAGCGGTACAGCATGCCGATGTCGAAGGCCCACCCATCCGCCGACATATCCCAGATATATTCTCTTATATACTTAACGGAGACCCCGACACTGAAGCGGTCGCTGATTCGCTGTGCATAGGCCGCCGTGACCGCGAAATCGCCGGAAGAGAAGTGGCTGCCGGTACCCTGCGGTTGATCGATCGTTGTCTCCTCCATGTCGTCCATGGTCAGAAGGTTAACTGACAGCCCGAGAATGTTATCTTGAGCTACAGGGATCTTCGCAGCCATATACGTCTGCTTAATCGTGGCGAACCATGGATTGTAGAAGGCCTCCAGCTCTGTCCGATCCCCAGTAGTTAATCCGGCGACATTCCAGAATATGGCCGCGGGACCACTGACGGTCGCCGTGCCCGATTCCCCAAGTGCAGTCTCACGCGCTCCCACTCCTATACGCAGAAATTGGAATCCGGCGGTCCCTACCTTGTTTGTCAACTGCGCAAGTGATGGCAAAGCGCCCAAAAGACAGCACAGTGCAAGTAAGATCGACTTCCTCATGGCTGATGTCCTCGAAAATTGCTCCAGCTTGCCCATTGCAGTATGGTCATCGGATAACTGCGAACCTTCCTATTGCTTCGCCGTATGGTGATGTCACGCGGAATACGTAGACTCCGGTCGCCACTTTTTGGCTATTCTCCGTCTGAAGGTTCCAGAAGGCAGTTCCGCGTGTGTGTTCGTCAAATCCCTCTTGGTAGGGTACAGCATGCGCGATGGTTTTCACCAGATCCCCCGCAATCGTGTAAATCTTGATCGTGCATTCTGTCGGCAGGTTGATGAATTGCACCCGCTGATAATCATTGTCAAGGTCCCACCCGGCGCGCACGAGGTACGGATTAGGCACAACCTTTACCACTGAAAGGTCCGTTTGATAGTTGAGTGTGCTGCCTTCGGCAACAAATTCGACTATATCCCCGGCGCGGGGTGCACTCTTGCCCGAGAGCCGAATGTAGAGCGAGTCACCAGGCTGGATCTCGTCTTGGACGTCCTCAACGAAGACAAACGCCCCGGGGACGTAGATCTTGTACCCATCTCCCGGCGTATACTTACGCCGCTTGAATCCCGAAGGATTGTTGGCCCAGCCCCAGGTTGTGTCACCAGTGCCCGGATTGACAGAGACAACTTGTCGCAGGTAGGTGGCAACTGCGTAGTCACGGCCTAAGCTCCGCAGATCGAACCCAAGCTCCTCGCCCGTCGTCACATCGGACACCGTCACCTCATCGTTTATCGCAAATGCTACCACGTATGTATGTGGTTGAAAGAAGAATGACAAAGGGGCGGTCAGGAATACGGCGGTCTGGGGAGCAAGATAGTCTTTGGCCATGTCAGTTATAGGGCTGATGCGAACACCACTTTTCGGGACAGTGAAATAGACCGAATCGATCGTGTTGCTGACCAGACTCGGACCCGTGAATGCAAGCGTCATGCCGTTGAAAAGGTCCGATTGAACCGTCGTGGGCGGTTCTGTTATGGGGAAATTGAAGTTCGTCGAAACCGTATCGGCCCGGGCCACATCGATAACGAAAATGTCCGGCCCTAATCTAGTGTCCTCCAAGTCGATCCGTATAGCCCCAGGATCCCGAAAAAGCACCTGGAATCGCTTGGAGAGGACACTGTCGCGAATTTGGATTGTCGGGACGATTTTGAATTCCATCTTCGTCCCGTCAACTGCAGTGACTTTGAGATCACGAAATACGGGGGAGGTATAGTTCGATGGAAGGACATTCGGGCTTTCAGCCTTCAAGTTGACTCCGAAGATCTTCCCAGTCTCGAGCGGGGGAACAACTTCGTATGCAACTTCGCCATAGTGCCCTGCTTGATATTCTCCTTTATCGTAGGCAGTCACTGCATAAAAATAGGTTTTTCCGTTTGTGAGGTTCTGGTCAATATAGGAATGGGTCAAGCCAGTGTTCGCTCCGATAGGCCTTCCCAAATCGTCAAAGTCGATCTTGTCCCAGGCGCCGAGGAGTTGCCACGTTCCCTCGGCACCTGACAGACTCTTCCAGAGCCGGTATCCTTCAAAATCCATTGGGTCAGTGACCCCCGGAAGCGAAATGGCCTCCTCGATGGTGCGCTCACTCGCATCGTCCCAGAGAATAACAAGCTTTCGGTCATCCGGCGAAATAGAAACCTTCGGCAGGTTCGGAGGCTGGGGGAATTTGTAGTTGTTGTCGTAGATATACTGCGCGTTCGCGGCAACGAGCTTTAGATGATCGGCATAACGGTCCAGTTGACCCTTCACTGCCGGATCATAGTACCACTCCGGCCAAGCAAAGACTACTGCAACGACAAATTGAACGGAATCTCCGTAAGCCAAAGTGAAAGGCCCCGAGCTGATCAGCATGCGCTTGTCTGCAGGCTCGTTATCCACCGAATCAAACGTCCCCATGGCCATGAGGTCATAGCGCGAGTCATCCGTATTCGGATTCAGCTCACTGGCCCATTTGATGAAGGTGGTCATCTTGGCGAAGCCTGTGACAGGATCCTTCGCCGGTCCTTCCAGGTACTTGATGCCGACATACCCCGGCGGATGGGCAAGCGACTTTTCCAGCGACGTCAAATTCGCCGAGCTATACGTGAAGCCTATGTTGAGATCTTTGAAACAGCCTGTCAGATCATTCGTCGGGTCTCCAATATCGGCATCCATTGCGAAACCGAGGTAGGCATCCGTCCATGTTTTTCCTTCGGGATTGATGTTTTTCACAGTATAACGGATAAAAGCGATATCCTGGACGTCCCGGAAACTGCTACTCCACGAAAACGTCTCCGTGGTGAGGAGAACACCGAGGGGCTTCCCATTTTCGAACTGACGAGTGGGATCAGTATCATTACACTGCGACCACGAGTCCATCTGTGAAACCGCGATGGGACGACCTTCTGCATCATATCCCCGCGGCCAGGCAGGCAGTTGCGCACTGGGATAGTCAGTGCTGATGTAGACAATTTCCGTTGGGTCACTGTAGCCAGGTTCGTTAGGCAGTGCCCCTGGGACGAATTCGGTCTGAATGTTCGTCGGATTGTATCCTACCGCGACCCGCTTGCTGCTGTCGATCCGAGCACCAACCCAAATCCCCGCCCCAAAAATGTAGCCTTCGTTGGTTCCTCGAGGCCATCGCCCACCCCCCGGCACGTTGTAGTTCGGGTCCCAACCAAACCGGCCATCGTTTGTCACGGGGATCTCATATCGGCCATAGATGTACCGAAGATCCCGCACGAGCGTTTTCGCAAGCCTTTGCTTCTCCGCAAGGTCTGGAACGCCGGCAGAGGCAGCGCAAAAGGCTAAGCAGAGAAAAAGGCCAATCCATTGCACGAATTTTGGTGTCATGGGTAACCTGTCATCAGTCAATTCTAGAATAGCAATTCCACCCCGAACATGAAACGACGAGGCAAAGGATAGTTTTGCATCAGTGCCAGCATGTCTGACTCCATGCGCTGATATGCAACGAGGCGTTCATCAGGTGTAAGAATGCCGTCATTGTTCAGGTCCGCCCGCGCTGAATAAAGCGGGCTCCCAGCCGGGTAGGAACTAGGAGAAATGGATCCTTGGGAAACCAGGTAGCTGGGGAGATCTGGGTTCCCCGAGCCTTTGAACTTACTCGCAGGCAAATTCAAGTTCAAAACGTTCAGTATCTCTGCAAAAAGACTAAGGGTAAACCCGGAGAACCGAAAGTCTTTGTGAACGCGAGCGTCGAAGTTCGTAGTCATGGGGAACACAGCAGAGTTGAACCGGTCGGTGGTAACGTTGACGAAGTAAGACGTCATCGGTGTATAAGGGGTTCCGGAGAGGAGGGAACCCGTAAGGTTCAATCCAAACCCGGACAACACTTTGACACCGAACCACTCCGGTCCCTCGCCAATCGGTATATTGAAATCAAGCACCATGTTCAGCATGTGTCTCCGATCAAAGTTCATCGGCATTGTTTCCTGAGGATACAGCGGCTGATACCCCAGCTCCTTTGCGAATGTGGTGCTTGTGATCGGATATCGTGAGATCTGAGTGACGTCCGAGCTGGTTCCACGGGCAAACGAGTATGTGTAGTTTATGAATCCGGAAGTCCAGTGGCTGAAACGTTTTCTCAGAGAGAATTCCACCCCGTAGGATTCACCATACTCCTGGTTCACCGCGAGGAAATACCAGGAGAGGTCGGGTGACTGGATCATTCTGTACCCCTCGAGGTTAAACATATTTTTCTGGAAGGCGGTGAGCGATAGAGCCCAGTCCTCTGCGATTACCGCCGAAAGACCTACCTCGTAAGCGGTAGTTCTTTGCGGTTCAATATCTGGATTGCCCTGATCGACATCGGCCTGATTTCTATCTATCCAGAGATAGGAGAACATCCGATCCATTGGAGGGCGTTGAAAGAACTGTCCATAATTAAACCGCGCTACAAGCCGGTCCGTCACCGGGAAGGAGATCCCGAGCCGTGGACTGAGTTGGGATCGTGATTTCGATGATACCCGCGTCTGCTTGAAAGGATTGGCTTGGGTTGTCTCGAGTGGGTTGACCCGATATTCAGTCTCGGCGTTATAGTAATCGTAGCGAAGCCCGAGATTGATGTACATTCCGAGAAGATGGAGCTGGTATGTCCCATAGCCGGCTAATTCCAGCGGTGTGTACCCGGTGCCCAGACTCGAAGCGTTGGTGACCTGCAACGCTGTGTCCGTGGGGGATTTCTCATAGAAGTCGATAATCGGGTACGTCACGCCTACGCCATTCAGGGACGCCATGCCACCTATGCGGAATCTGTTGACTTTGTGCCAAATCGCTTCCACTCCCGCTTTTATCTCATGGATCGCGGAAGGCTGCGATGTCAGGTCTGCGCGGAAGGAAAACTGGCGATTTCTGTTCTCCTCGTAGTAGTCTCTGTCACCAGACCGAACGAAGTCCTGGAAGTAGTCCGCGTCCACAGTGTTTTGGATGCCTCCCGGAACGCCGTATGGGTTCGTAGGTGAAAGTGCATCATTGGTCCGCATCGAACGCACGTCATCGAACCCCTGACTATCCAGGAGCCGCCATTTCCGGTAAACGTTCGGATCACCAGGCATCGTGTAGTTCACATCCAAAACAGGCGTGCGGAACTTGAAGTCTTTCCAGAACGAGCTGTTCACTCCAATGGCATTTCCAGACCACTCGCTCCGATCCCGCTGGCCGTTGATGGAGTGAAAGTCAAGATATCCCAGCTTCAGCGTGTAGAACGTCTCCTTGCTTACTGCATGGTCCAGGATGGCCGCCGCGTACCCGGTCTTCGCCCACAGAGCACCGTATCGGTCAAGTTGATTTGGATCTTCTCCAAACCTCCAATAGAGGTTGTACAGGAGCTGCTGGGTTCTGTTGAGTGATCCGGTGAACCTGAGCTTCATGACCTCGCTCAAAGGGACAGTCACCTTGGCATTCGTTCGGTATTCCTGGTACCCTTCATGTGGATGCCTCCCGAAGTTGGTGCCATCGGGCGCTAAAGCTGACCGTTGCACGTTCATGTCGCGGGAGTTTACGAACCCGTCGAAAAAAAACCGAATGTTATCGTAGATCGGACCTCCGATAGAGAATTCGACCACATTCAGGTTCTGGTAAAACTGGGAAGCTGACGAAAGCTTGTCAGTCTTGTAGCGAAGAGAACCCGAAAAACTGGAACCTCCTTCCTTCGTCGTGACATTCACCACCCCGCCCATCGCGTTTCCATATTCCGCCGAGAACCCTCCCGTCATCAGGACCACCTCTTCCACCGCATCCTTGCTGATATCGTTCATCAGGCTCCCCGAGATGGGATTAGTCAGCGGTACCCCGTCGACAATGTAGGTCACATCGGTGGCCCTGCTTCCTCGGATGTACGTCCCTCCCTGGTAAGAGACAACGCCGGCTGACGTATTAATGACCGACTGGATCGATTCGATCGGGCGGTTGCGGAATTCATTCGAAGAAATGACTACGGCAGAGCCTGACACTTCCTTTTGCACCAACGGACGCTGGGCCACAACCTCCACCATGTCAATTTCGAGAACTCCCGGTGTCATCAGCACATTAATTTCCGTAGCAAGATCCTGAATTACTTTGATGCCCTTCGTTTCAACTCCTGTGTATCCCACGTATGTGGTGCGAAGGGTGTACGTACCGGGAGTGACGTTGAGTATGGTGTAGTTGCCATCCGCGTCAGTGGCCGCACCGAGGGAAGTGCCGAGGAGCTGAGTCGTCGCGCCCACAATAGGTTCGCCACTCGTCTTGTCGATAACGCGTCCGACCACCTTCCCGAAGGTGCCGGCCATCGCGGAATCGCCAACAGGGAAGTCCAGTATCACTGCCAGCAACAGTAGAAAACACGCATGCTTGACAGACATTGTGCCATCCTTTCCTCTGCATCACAGATTAACGCACAATCATAAACTTGTTCGAAAAACTTCCACAGACAGTCGATAGGGTGTACCAGTAGACACCACTGGGAAGAGCAGTTGCGTCGTAGGACAGCTGATGGTACCCCGGGGACAACTCTCCTGCTTTGACCCAGTCAATCAATTGCCCCAACGTATTGTAAATCTTGATCACGACTTGGGAACGTTCTGGTAGCTGAAAGCAAAGCGTGGTCTTGCCATTGAAGGGGTTCGGAAAATTGCCTGATGTTCGAAGCGCCAGCGACACATCAGAGGCGCGGGCTTCCATACCTGTCGAGCCGTTGATCATCGCGCTGATCTCTGGGGTCACCTGCTCATACAGGACGTCATCGATTGGAAAGTCCCATCGGATGTGAAACAGGTCTTTGATATTGACTGCAGCAGCTACGCTGAAAGCGCTTGCAGTAATCGTGAGAGAGGTGATTTTGGAGCCATCGTAATCAAGACCGGGATTGATGCCATCCAGCCGAGACCAAGGTGCGTCGGGCGGCTGCAGCATCTTGAACCAGCGGGGTATGATGCCGTAGCCCAGGGAGTCCACAAGGGTCAGGAAAATCCCGTCCACCAAGTCCGGATATAGGTGGCTCTGGTCGGGGTTCTGTTCGTACGTGTGGAGCGCGTTCAGGTAAGTGCTTTTGGTGTTCTGGAACTCCTGTTCCAGGTCCTGGCGGGCGCTCGCAGTGATGGCATAGTTGCCGGGCCTAGTGCTGAGCTCATGGACCGCGTAGAGTCCAACCATCGAAGCCCAAGCCTCGACGAAATCCGTGCCGAAATGCCAGTCATCGCCTCCGGCCGAGACGTACCCTCCGCCGGGATAGAGTTTCTGAAAGCGCGTCGCCGCCAGGGTGAAGTTATGCCCCAGCTCATGGAAGAACATGAACCAGGGCGGCGAGGTGCCCCAGCTCCAGGACCCCATCTTGACGGGGTTGCCCGAGTAGGCAACGCCGTTGAGCCAGGGACTGAACATGACGACCAAGGGCTTATCGGAAAAATCGGTCCCGCAAAGCGACGACTCGACACGGGCGCCAGCATCCACGGAGTGGAGAACGTCGAAGCTGTCCAAGACCGTCTGAAAGGTCTCCGGGTAAATGATGCGAATGAACTCCGTCTGGGCAGTATCCAGGTCCGGGACAAGCGTCGTGTCGATATACAAGGTTGCATGGCTGGAGTCCGGGAGGCGCTCGGCCCAATGATCTCGGTAGTAAATGCGCGTGACCCAGTCGACCCGGGGCCATTTCAGAGAAACAAGCGAGAACTCCCATCGGAAACGCTGACTGATGAGCCAGGAGGCCGAAATGAAGAATCCATCTGAATGGCTCCAGTTGCCCGTTTGGTCAAAGCCCCAGTAGACGTTCGCGTCGATCCAGGATTTGCCGTTCCACTCGTACAAGTCGGCCCGGAGCTTGTAGTCATAGCCAATGTCGCCCAGGTGCGTCCCCGTCGATGCGTTGCTGTCGACATCGAAGTAGACTTCGAAGACGGTGCTGGCCGTGATCCCAGCCTGATTGCCACCCGGGATCGTCGCCGCAGGGTAGAAATCGATCTGGAGCTTATCCGTCGACTGGCGCACGCGCACGTGGCTCAGGTCACAGTACGCTGGGTCGCCCGCGGGAATATCCCCCTCGGGATCATAGACCGTCTGTGCCAAAGGTGAAACAGTCAGAAGGATCTCCAAAAGAATGACGAGAGCGGCTATGTTCGAAAATGATGTGGTGCACACGAGACATTTTTCGTGATAGTACGAGAGAGCGAAGGACGGACAGCGGGGCAAACCGCTGCCCGTCCTTTGTATAGTCGGAAGTTACTTGAGAAGCACAGCCTTTTTCGTCATTTGGTGTTGGCCGGCCTCCACACGGTAGAAATAGACGCCAGACGTGAGGTGAGCCGCGTTCCAGGGCACCTCGTATTGGCCTGGATTCAGTGTTTCCCGCAATAGAGTGGCTACTTCGCGCCCAAGCACGTCGAAGACTCTCACATTGACTTGACCCTTTTCTGGAACCGTAAAGGCAATTGTTGTCGTGGGGTTGAAGGGGTTCGGGTAATTCTGCTCCACGCGGAACTCCCGCGCGACCGGCGCCTGGTCTTTTCCAACGGAGACAAGGGTCGAGAACGCGGCTTTGGCCTGATCATAAACTGAGTCGATTGTCGGGAAATTCGTGATCGCCTTCAGATCGCCGTAGAAGTTCCCCTTTGTCACAACATCGATGAAGGCCGCCTGAACGCTGGCTATGTGGGGGTACCAGAGCCGGCGTACCTCATAGGTATTAGTCATGGCCGTGCTATCACGGAGATACTTCTGCACAACCTGGCCGATCGCGTCACCCGCGGTCGTATCTGTCGGCAGGTCGAACGAGTTTGGCAGCGCTGTCCAGAGGTTCTTTACCCAAGACACATCGCTACCAAGCTTGTTCAGCAGCATCCCCGTCATGATCCAAGGATCGAGATCGAAAGCATTGCCAGAAAAACCTGCATAGGCGGTTGCTGCTTTCGTTCGAGCCGCGGCGGCTGCATCGTGCGCTGCGACGTGGGTCAGTTTCTCGCCGACGTAGATGGTCATCAGGTTGTGTATCGCCCGGCCGATGATGGCCTTGAATACGGGCTTGTGGTCCACGTTCCACATGAAGCTGTGCGTACTGTCAAGCCGTGTGCTGTACCAACCGTCCGGCGTGCCCGGCAAAGGTATGTCGGTGGCCATCTGGGTCTGGAAGAACTCGCGGTAGCCTAGTTTGAGCTCAGACATGGTGCTGAAGACGGCGCCTTCCATCATACCCCACCACTCGGGAGTATCAACCCAACCGCTCCCTGGGATCCAGGTCTTGAAGAAGTTGTTCGGTGCGGAGTTGTAAATGAAGACCGGGTAGTCCGAGAACGAATTGTAGGACACAACGTAGGGCTTCGTTGGGCTGATCGAGCCGATCTCCGACTGGATGATTGGAATGAGCTCATCCAGCGCGCCCGTGATGTTCTCCGACGTCGCGCGCGACTTGTACCCGCTCGGGAAGTAGATCCTGCTATTCGTGCCGATGAGCGAGTCGAGGTGCGTCGTCACGAGGCTGGGATTAAAGGAATAGAGCTTCACGCCGTCGACGGCGTCGCCTACATTGTAGGGATCGCCCCAGCTCGTCGTTCCATCCAGCCAGTAGCCGTTTACGTCGAAGGAAACATCCTCAAGCCCGAGGCCGACCAGCGAGTGCTTGTACGACATCGTCTTTCCATCCGCTTCGATCTTTACCGGCACCAGCGCACGGTACACGAACGTGCCGAGCGATTGGTCCCAGAGCGCGTATACGCGCATGCACCAGGTCCCGTCCCCGTCCCAATCGCAGAAGGTCAGGTTCGTCTCCGAACCGACGTTTCCGGGCTGGCCCGTATTGATGTCATCATCGTAGTCGTTGAAGAACGTGTTGCCCGCGTGCTTATAACCTTTGCTGCTGATGTCCCCGGCAAAGGTCAATGCAACGTAGAGACTCTCCCCCTGTTGCAGGTAGAAGATCGTGGTGTAGTCAGCCCACGACGGCGATACGTCTCCGACAGGGTCCGGAATGCCCTGCGCAAGGAGCGGCGCCGAACTGAGTGTTAGCAAACACACTCCCAGCCAAAGTAGAAAATGTCTGAGCATTGCAACATCCTCCTATTGTGGAATACGTGGATTAGGACAACCGTAAAGCTTAGGAATTTGCCTTTGACTTCAGCAGACCTGTCTTTCCTATTCGCTTCAGGAATTCATCCAGCCTACCGACGGCAATGAAATCGGTATCGGGATAGAGCTTGCGAAGAGTCTCTAGCTTCTCAATCTGAGCAGCATCCGAAATCTGGAAATTGCAGAGAACGGCATCCAGGGCAATCACAGACAACCTTCGCTCGGCTTCGTCCAGAGTGGGTACAGTCTCAACAATCAGTCCATACCCGCTGAGTTGCATAGCCTGCGCGAGTCCATTGGTACGGTTGTGGTCGAGCACTAAGATGTGCATCGCGTCGGAGACAGAGATGGGCAAAACTATGTTACCAATTAACGGGCAAGTCTCGTACCAAAGATAGGTATCGAGGAAGAGTTCTGGCAAACCATTGAGGGGCCGCGATTTACAGGGAGGTTGGATACGGGCGGTGGCCCCGGCTAGTACCTTGACTTTTCATTGTGGAAGGTCGGATTTCAAAGTGAAAGCGGGGTCTAAGGTCTACGAACGGTCATTCCTCAGATCGAATTTCTTGATCTTGCGCCAGAGCGTGGTCCCGCCAATACCGAGTTCTGCCGCTGCACGCTTCTGGTTCCACTGATGCTTGCGTAGCGTCTCAAGGATGAGGTACTTCTCTTGCTCCTTGAGAAGCCGCCGTGATCTGTCTTCTGCCGTGATCTGTGGTTGCACGTGGAGGTCTTCCAGCCCGATATTCGGTGACTGACAAAGGAAGACGGCGCGTTCTATAATGTTTCTTAGCTCTCGTACATTCCCCGGCCAATTCTCCCCTTCCAGTCGCCGAAGCGCTTCGGCTGTGAAACCAGTCACGGATTTCCTGTAATTGGCTTTGAAGATTTCGAGAAACCATTGGGCAAGTACAGGAACATCATCGGTTCTCTCCCTCAAGGGTGGAATCTCGATCTGCATGACATTCAACCGGAAAAGGAGATCCTCCCGGAATTTCTTCTGTTCAACCAGCCGCCGTAGATCTTGATTAGTGGACGCCAGGATGCGGCATTTCATGTAGCCGACTTCGTTTCCTCCGACCGGACGGATCTCCCCGTTTTCGAGCGCGCGTAGCAACTTGACCTGCGTCGAAAGACTCATTTCGGCGATCTCATCCAGCAACACAGTCCCTCCGTTTGCTTCCTCAAGCAAGCCCCTTTTGTCATCGATGGCGCCTGTAAAAGCGCCTTTGCGATGGCCGAAAAGCTCGCTCTCCTGAAGGTTTTCCGGCAGCGCCCCACAGTTGATGGCCACGAACGGACTACCATGCCGCGGACTCAAACGATGAATCCTCCTGGCAATGAGCTCTTTCCCCGTTCCACTCTCTCCCATGATCAGCACAGGGACGTCCACCCGAGCCACTTTGTCGACCATCTCCAGAAGCAAGAGAATATTGCGATTCTTGCCGACGAAGGGCTGCACGCCCGCTCTCTGATCCCCAGAGAACCGGCTGCCTTTGACCCCGCCTGTCCCCAAGCTGATGTTTTGCACAATCTCAAGGATCTGATCGCGCTGCACTGGCTTTGTCACGTACTCGCACGCCCCCAACTTCAATGCCCTGACCGCAGACGCAATTGTGCCGAAGGCAGTGATGACGACGATCTTGGTATCCGGTTGGAGAGAGTGGACTTTCTCCACAATTTCCATTCCGTCTATGTCCCCGAGGCGAAGGTCCGTGATCACGAGGTGGAAGTGCTCAGCATCAAAGATACTAAGTGCAGCGGAGCCTGTGCCTGCGGTCTCAACCGTGTGCCCGCTGCGGCGAAGAATCGTTCCGAGCGTCAAGCGAGTGTTCTTATGGTCATCAACAACAAGAATTCGCATAGAAACTCTTACTGCTCTTGGTGGTTCACAACAATGGTAAAGGTCGTCCCCTCGCCTTCCTTGCTCCTCACCCCCATTTTCCAACCATGGTCTTGAATAATGCGCTTGACGATTGCCAAGCCAAGCCCTGTCCCCCGCCCCTTTGTGGTCTGGAAAGGATCAAATATCCGGCCGATATCCTCCGGTGATATTCCCTTCCCGTCATCTATGACTTCGATAGTGCAGAGAGGTGCCTCATATCGTGCACGCACCAAAATAGTCCCCTGTCCCTCGATCGATTCGGCAGAATTGAGCAGGAGATTCCAGAAGACCTGTCGAATAGAATTTGCGTCACAGTACACTGGGGGCAAGTCGCTCGGAACATCTACCATTACCTTGATTCGACGCGACAATGATTGATCTGCGCGAAACAGCGTGGCAACCCGTTCAACGATGCCTTTCAACTCTGCAGACACAAATTCTCGTTGCTTGCCGTTGGCAAGCGAGAGGTAACCCGTTATGATTTCGTTGAGTCGAACTGTTTCCTCTTTGAGCACTCCCATCAGTTGACACTGTTCTTCGGTCATATTGGAATCGCTTTCGAGCAGTTCTGCCGCCTGTGAAAGTGCATTGATCGGATTGCGAACCTCGTGCACAATACTGGCTGCCACCTCCCCGATCGATGCAAGCCGTTGTGACCGCTCCAGTTCATGCTTGAGATGTTCAAGTACCCCGCGAGCCGCAAGTTGATCGGTCACATCTTCAATGAGCTCAAGCACCTGAACGACCTTCCCCTCTTCGTCTGTAATAGGCGCAGATGTGATTTTGAAGTACTTGTCATCCGAGCTCTTGATCGTTTCTTGATGTCCTCTGCCTGTTGCAAATGTCCTCTGGGTTGGACAACTCTTGCAACATTCTGCTGAGCGGCCGAACAACCTGTAGCAAGAATCTCCGATCCCGGCCTTGTATCCCCAACGTTCGACGGTGTTGTTCATCCATCCAATCCGGAATTCCTGATCGATGATCATCAGCCCCTGCGCCATTGACGAAACAATGGCCTCCAGCCGGGCGTGGCTGTTATTGAGTTCATCATAGAGACGGGACTTTTTGATCGCCACGGCAATGCGTCCGGTCAAAACCTCAGCAGCATTTATGTCATCCTCGTCGAAGGAGAGCAATTCGGAGTGCTCGACGTTCAGCACACCAATGATTTCGTCATCGACGCGGATCGGGACGCACAGCTCCGCTTCTGTCGGAATCAAGTCGGGAGTGAGATTCAGGAAGTAAGGATTCTCCCGCACGTCATTCGAGAGTAGCGTTTTACCATGCGCCGCCACCCAACTCACGATCCCTTGCCCCAAAGGGATTCTCTGACCGGGTGGAACAATCCCTTTGTACTTTCCTGCAATTGACTGCAGGACAAAGGTATTCGTTTTCTTGTCAATGAGGTAGAGTCCAACATGGTCATACCCAAAGACTTCCTGAATAAGCAACACGATGCGCTCGTAGAGGTTACTTTCACCAATCATGGAGTCAATCTTCTGACAAAGCTTATTAATCAGCCTCAGGCGTGACGACCTTTCCCGTTCGCGCACGAGGGCGTCCACCATGGAGAGTGTTGTCGCAATGTTTGCGAGTGCCGGACGCACCTTGGCCATCTTCCGTGTGGCCATCCGCGAGGCGTGTACACCGGACAGCAGCAAAAGGCCCTTCGGAGTCTTGCCAAGCCGGAGAGAGAACGTGAAGAGACCGTCAGGTTCAGTCATTGTAAAGAAGTCGCCCGCCGCCAGATGCGAAGACTGGGTGACTTCGCTTTCGAGCAAACCCCGGAGCCGTGTGAGGGGAAGTTTTTTTCTGTAACGAAGCAGTTTCCCCTCGTCCGAAGAGATGACAAGGTTAAGGTGTCCTTTTTCCCTCATGTAGACTGCGGCCGAACGATTGGGAATCTGGATCGTGATCCAATTCAAGAGTGAAGCATAAAGAGGCTGAAGGTTTGAGCCAGAACCACGCCCGAAGTGCTCGCGGCTCCAAGTCGTGAGCACACGGCTTGCCGATTTCCGAGTTTGACTGACAGACATCTTACCCTCTTGCGCTGAGAGCGGTGAATGCGGGGCAGAAATCCTGGACGCGTGCAAGGTGAAGCGGACTCGTGAGACCTTCTCTGGTCAATATCGGTATCCATCGGCAGGAAAGCAAGGGGCGTTTTACTGCAGACACACGATAGAGAATCCCAACGTCCGGACGGATCGTAACGCTGAAATGCACGGAAGGCGAGTCTCGACCATGGTACGCACATCTGCGCGCTTCAGCGTCCATGTCTTCCACCTGACCTATTGAGTTGCGGCTCCAAGGGCGCAGGATTTCTCTGTTGATGCCGATGAACTCGCTCAAGTCATTCACTCTGAGGAGCGAGAGGGATCAACTTCAAGGCCGCCGGGCGGTCGAGCAGGGCTTTGTGCGAAACCCGCGCACCGACCGTCGCAGTGGTCTCCCGTTTGTCATGATAGCCGCGCAAGCCTGGAACGGGCATCCCTTATCTGCGGCGAGGGAAAATCGGCATCCTTCCAGGTATCGAGAAATGTCCGGTACTCTCTCGCGGCGTCTGCCTTGCGCCCCTGTTGTTCGTATGCAACGCCAAGCCAGTAGTGCGCCTTCACCGTGGCGATCGGCCACTCCGCGGATTCCGGCAAGAAGGAAAGACTCATCATTAAGTTCGAGTTTGGTACCCATCTGGTCACATGTGAAAGCTCCTCGACAGCCTCGTCCACCCGCCCCGCTTTAAACAGGGCGATGCCGTAGGCGATCTGCGGCGCGTGATTGGGAACAAGCGCTTCGAAGCCTCTCTTGAAATGCTCCACGGCCTGTTCGAATTTGCCTTCGTCCATCGCCACAAGCGCCTCTGCGTACTCGTAGCGGCATCGCAGTCCGATGAGCCCCTTCTGCTCAACGTCCCGCCCCAATTCTTCCAGGAGCTTGGTTGAGCCGGCAGCGTCTCCATGCCTGTACAGTGCTAGTGCCAGAAGATCCTTCCCCGCTCCAGGACTGTTCAACGCAGGCTTCATAAGATCGTTGAATGCCTGTGCGTACTGCAGGGTCGCGGCCGGGTCCTGCAGCTCCATGGAGATGAGCACCAGCCAGTTCAGCGCGTCGCGATACAAACCTATGAGATCCTTCCTGCGAAGTTGGGGGAGCTGTCCGCTCAATGACTCCCGAACGCTGCGGAGCCGTCCCTGGTGCATCAGAGTCAGATACCCGTCCAGAGAGGCCGTGGTTCGCTGAACAAGGTCGGGCGTGGCCCCGAGCTGGCGGAAGTGCTCTCTGGCATCGCCGTAGCGCCCGTCAACCAGTGCAATATAGCCCAGACGATCGCTCGAAAGAAAATCCGGCCGTAAGGTCACAGCTTTCCTGTAGCAGGCGACTGCAGAGTCCACTTCACCAAAAGCCATCAGAATATCCCCTTTGGTGTCGTATGGGTTCGGCTCCCCGGGCAGTAGTTCCAGGTATCGGTCCGCGGCTCTGAGGGCATCCTCCTTCCGGCTAAAGCACGCGTAGGCATAGGCGAGGTCATTCCAGCCATCTTTGTAAAGAGAATCCTTCTGCATCATTCGTTGGAGGATTTCGAGCGCATTGTCATGCCTTCCGAGACGGGAGTACAGGAGGGAAAGGTCACTGTAAATCTGTACCTCATAGGGGAATTTCTGAATAAAGCTTTCCAGCACGGCGGCAGATTCCCCGACTTTCCCCTCGACACCGTCCAGGTAGTAGGCTTCGATGCGCAGCCTTTCTTTTTCGGTCACACGTCCCCGGAGTTGCCATGCCTTCTTGAAGTACTCGATCGACGTGATGTTGTCGGTGAGCGATCCTGCTCCCACGACGAAGTACGCCATCGCAAAGTTGCTGTCGAGCTCGATGGCCCTCGTAAAGGCGACCCTCGCGTCAGTCAGGACGAATTTCCTGAGCTTGTCAAGCCCTTCGCTGTAATACCGATAGGCCTCTGGCGATGCTGTCGTGACCTCTGCTACTGACCGCGCCTCATCTGCAGATGATCGCAGGGTACGGGGCACCAGATCGTTGCGAACGAGCAGTGCCAGGGTGTCCACAAGCGCGAAGATCTGCTGTGACGCATATCCGGTGAGCCGTTGTGAGCTCACAATGGTTCCGCTCTTCACGTTCACAACACGGGCAGTGATGACCAGGGCTGGCTCCCGCTGCACGATGCTCCCCAGGAGCATCATCGACACACCGGCCCGTTCGGCAAGTTGTTGTGCCACCGTGGCTGTTATCGTTCTCACCTCCCCCTGGCCCAGATCTTTTTGAAGACCATAGAGCCGTTCGCGGCTTACCACCTGGAGCGCCTTGTCCTGTGACAGTGACGTGATGAGCAGGTCGGTAAGCATGTCGCCGGTGTGATCCTTGTCCTCCGGGTCCGGGATATCCTGGAAGTAGAGGACGGCAAGTGAACGGTCTTGTTCGGCGGCGCTGCTCTTGAGGACGCTGACCTGGAAGTTGAACGGGTTGAAGACGACGAGCAGAATCAGAAGCAGCGCAAGAATACTTGCGGGAATGAGGTAGCGGAGCATCCATTTCTTAGGGGCAGCAGCCGCAACCGGCACGCGCCACCGGGAGCCGCTAACCGCTGCTCCCACAACTGCCGCTTGTTCGAGCCGCTTCCGCTCGTTCTTCAGGTCAGCGAGCATCTCGTCGACATGCTGATAGCGAGCCTCCCGGTCCTTTGCGAGCGCCTTGGCAACGATTCGCTCGATCTCCGGACTTACTTTGCCATTGAAGCGCGCGATCGGCTGAGGATCTTCCGTGATAACAGCATAGAGAAGAGCCGCCTGGTGGTCACCCCGGAACGGAAGCTTACCGGTGAGTAGCTCGTAGATCACAACACCACAAGAAAAGATATCGCTCCGGGCGTCCAGATCTTCTCCTTGCGCCTGCTCGGGGCTCATATAGGCCGCGGTGCCGAGAGTCGAGCCTACCTGTGTGATCCGTGTTGCGCCTTTGAGTTTTGCAAGTCCGAAGTCGGTGATCTTGACATCGCCAGTCGGCGTGATGAGGATGTTGTCCGACTTGATGTCCCGGTGTACCACATCCTTTTTGTGCGCGGCGGCAAGTCCGGAACAGATTTGCACGGCGATATCCAGCGCGGCGGCGACAGAGAGCGGCTGCTTCGCAATGAGCTGTTTCAGGGTAGACCCTTCAACGTACTCCATAGCGAGGAACAGTTGTCCGTCGGCTTCCTGGATTTCGTAGATCGTGGTGATGTTAGGGTGGTTCAGGGTTGATGCCGCGCGCCCTTCGTGGTAGAAGCGTTCTTTTTCGGTATCATCAGAGGTGAGTTGGCGTGGCAGGAATTTCAGGGCGACTGTGCGGCCAAGGTTGAGATCGGTGGCCTTATAGACCACGCCCATCCCTCCTTCTCCCAGCTTTTCGAGCACCTGGAAGTGGGAAACCTTCCCTTCGATCATTGCTGGCCCCTCCGCCATAGCCGACCCTGTCAAGGAACTCTGCGCCTCAAGGGATTGCGACTTGAGGAACTGTATGCTGGACATTAATGTACGTGGCTCTGCCCCAAGAATCAAGCCGGTGTGCCGTACCATAGCCGGGCAATGTAGGAGGCAACAAAAAAAACCCTTGGTTATTAAGGGGTTTCAGGAATGATCCCAATCTTCGCCCTTCGACCCACTCGACTCGTGGCGCCGAAGGCGCAAGGCAAGGCGGATGCTCACTTCGATGTCGGGACGAGGATCCTCGGTCTACGCCCTCGGGCGGAGACCGGGACCAAAGACGGATGTGGCGATCAGCGGAATCTAAGTCAGTATTCGCCAGATCGCCACGTCCATCAGTTCCATTTCTTGGATCTGTTTCAAAGCCAGGGGCGCAATAAGGGCGCATGGAATTTTCCGCTTTGCCGGGTGACACCGAGTTTCCGTATTATGACAAAGTGTTCGGGCTAGAGCCTGCTTGCCTAACGTGGACACACTTAGTCATTTACTGTAACGAAGGGGACCGGTTTTCCCCTACCCACGCGTTCGATGATATTTGGTGGAGAAGCGACTCCGGGGAGAAGATTTCCACAAACGCAACCTGGACTGCGTCAGGCCACTTCCACGGGCTGGAAATACTTCTTCCGGAAAAACAGTGCTACGTTCACCAACCCGATCATCACCGGGACTTCCACCAGAGGTCCGATTACGGCGGCAAACGCCTCGCCGGAGTTGATGCCAAAGACCGCTACAGCCACCGCAATAGCCAGCTCAAAGTTGTTGCTGGCAGCCGTAAAGGAAAGCGTCGCGGTCTTCCCGTAGTCTGCACCCATCCTCCTGCTCAGCCCGAATGAGACCAGGAACATGACCACGAAGTAGATGATGAGCGGGATGGCGATCCGCACGACATCCAGCGGGATCTTCACAATATACTCGCCTTTAAGCGAGAACATGACGAGTATCGTGAAGAGAAGCGCGATGAGGGTAATAGGGCTGATACGCGGGATAAATTTTTCTGTGTACCAGGTGTCACCCTTCACCTTGCGCAGAATGATTCGTGTCAAGAGCCCAGCCAGGAATGGAATCCCCAGATAGATGAAGACGCTTTCAGCAACCTGGCCGATCGTGATATCCACAACGAAGGTCTTGAGGCCGAGCCAGGATGGCACCACAGTCAGGAAGACATAAGCGTAGAGCGAGAAGAAGAGCACCTGGAAGATCGAGTTGAAGGCCACAAGCCCCGCGGCATATTCCCTGTCACCGCCGGCCAGATCGTTCCAGACGATCACCATAGCGATGCAACGGGCAAGCCCAATGACGATCAGGCCCGCCATGTAGGCGGGGTACGCCTGGAGGAACAGAACCGCCAGGAAGAACATCAAGATGGGGCCAATGAGCCAATTCTGGATAAGCGAGAGAAAGAGCACCTTCTTGTTCTTGAACACATCACCCAGCTCCTCGTAGCGTACTTTCGCCAGGGGCGGGTACATCATGAGGATCAACCCGATGGCGATCGGGATGTTCGTTGTCCCGGATTGAAAGCTGTTCCAGAATCCCACGACGCCCGGGAAGATATACCCCCAGAGCACGCCGAGAAACATGGCAACGAAAATCCAGAGCGTGAGATAGCGGTCAAGAAAGCTCAGTTTCTTTGATACAGTGCCCATGGTTATTTCCCTTACTTGGCAGCGAGAACTGCTGTAGAATAGAAGTTCTGGACAGCACTCTTGATTTCTTCTCTTACGCGGCGGAAGACAGCCATCACTTCCTCGTCTGTCCCAACCGCCTCGGCCGGGTCTTCAAAACCCATGTGAAGCCTGTGGGTGACCTTTCCGAAAAAGACAGGACAGGTCTCCTTGGCGTTGTCACAGACGGTTATCACATAGTCAAACGATTCCTTTGTGAAGCGATCGACGTTCTTCGGAAAGGCACCGCTCAGGTCAACGCCGGCTTCCTTCATGACGGCAATTGCTTTCGGATGCACGTTGGCCGACGGCCTGGTTCCTGCAGAGTATACCTCCAGGGTCGGGTCGAAGGAGCGCAGGAATCTCTCTGCCATCTGGCTCCGGCAGGAGTTACCCGTACACAAAATAAGAATTCTCATGCTTCCGGTCCCTCCGAATAAGCGACCCACTCGGGAGTACACAGCGCATGCGCTGCGCGCTCGACCATGGGAAGATGAAAACGCACTTTGATCTCTTTGAGGTACTTCATTGGTGGAGCTCAAGGGTTGCAGTAACGACCTTGGGTTTCAGGGTCGCGAACGTCGTGCAGCACCCCTTCTGGATGTTTTTCGCCAAGAGCTTAGCATCCCTCTTCGCTGCGGGGTTGGCACGGACAAGGCTGCGCACACAGTCCAAGAGCTTCTTCTGCTCCTCGGTCTTCGGCTTTGCCATGCGATAGAGCATCCACAAGCCTTGCCTCCGGTCTTCCACAAGTCCGGCATGCTTTAGGTATGCCAGGTGTCTTGACACCTTTGTCTGGGTGAACCCCGTCACTGGTTCAATGTCGCAAACACACAGGTCGTCCGAATTGAGCAGCAGGCTCAGGATCCGAAGCCGGGATTCGTCAGAAAGCGCCTTGAAGATTTTTGCCAATTCGTCCATCATTCTCTTTCATCGTTGTATATGCGGATAGACGAATATAATACATCCCTCATTCAGACGCAAGCATCGCGGAAACGGTGGCCATATTGCGAATCCAGCCCATCTGTCCCGTGACAATCGTTCCTTTCATTTCTTCCCAGGTGCGACAATATCGAGCTGAACAGACGTCTGTAGATAATGAGTCGTAAGTTGCCTGAAACGGTGTCAATGACTGTGGCTTGTTTCATGTACCGGGCGACCATGATAGCTTCAACGGTCTCATGCGTTGAGACTCCACCTTCCCTCGCCATTTTCGTCCACAGCTGGGTGCAGGTGTCAGAACCGAGCGCGGCGGCAACGGCAATCCCTGCCAACGGTTTGAATTCTCGGTGTTGCATACTCAGCGCCTTACTGTTCGTAGCGCGCACGGAGCTCTCCGAGTGTCTCCATGAATTGTTCCATCTCCGGGAATTTGATTGCCCAGACAGTGCATTGACCTTCACAATTGTTGCAGAGGCTTTCGTCAATGGTGGGATACCACTTGAGCAGATCCCGGCGGATTTCCTCTTCGTCAGCGATGGCGCTCGTGTACACATTCCGCAGCGATTCATCCAGACCTATCAGACCCGCCTCGAAAATTTCCCACTGTGATGATCCGCGCAACCGGTTTGGCGCAACATCCTCGCACCATAGGTGACCTCCTTCAGCTTGCCTTTAGAATACTGTGGAGATGTAATAGACCCCGCCCAGCATGACGAGCACTCCGGCGCAACGTTTCAGCCAGAGAGCGCCCTTGGACTGGTCGGTCCAGTTGAGATACTTCTGAACGGTTCCCGCTGCGCCTCCGGCTCCGACGATGACAGCGCAATGCCCAAGGCCGAAAGCTGCAATAAGGCCCAACGCCTGAGCCGGGTGCGTAGCCGCCACGCTGAACACCACGCCGAGAACCGGAGCCATGTAGGCGAAAGTGCAGGGGCCCAGACCGATGCCGAAGATGAGGCCGAGCAAAAGTGCACCTTTCCAGCCGCGAGCGACAGACGTGCTGGGTATAAGGCTGTTCCAGGACAATTTGATAACGTCCATAAGGTAAAGGCCCACGACGAAGAAGACTCCGGCCACGATAATGTTGCCCCAGATGCCAACATCACCCATCATGCGGCCGGCGGAAGCGGTAATTGCGCCGATCAGGGCGATGGTGATGAGAATCCCGAGTCCGAAGACCAGTGAGATCGAGTAGGAGCGTTTAGTACCCTCCCTTCCCTGGCTGCTGATATAGCCGATCACCAACGGAATGCTGGAGAGATGGCACGGTGAAAGGAGAATGCTGGCGACGCCCCAGCCGAGTGCGGCCAGGAGAGCGATCTCGAAGGTCTCACTCATGGCCGTGCTGAGCCACGTAAAGAGAGCATCGATCATGGGTTAGCCCTCGATTTGGACTTTGAGGCCCTGCTTTTCGAGAAGTTTGTGGATTTCCGCCTCGGGATAGAACCCTTCATGGCGGAAGAATTCCTTCCCATCTTTGTCGAGAAAGACCTGGGTCGGAATGACCCGGATGCCGTATTTTTCCGCATACTGGCGCTGGTCGGCCTTCCAGACGTCGTGAAACACGACAGACACCTGGCCTGCATACTTTTCTTCGATGGCCTTCATGACCGGCTGCATCGCCCGACAGGGAACGCAGTTCACCGAGCCCAACTCGATGAAAGTCACCTTCGGAGTCTTGGGTGGCTCGGCTGACTTCTTCGATTGTCCGGAAAGCGGTGTTACCAGGATAATCGCAGATGCCAGGAAGTAAACGAGGGGGGACTTCACTGTAATGTTCCTTTCATCCAGGTGAGGAGCTGATCATCTTCAGGAATAGATGAAATTGAAAACATATCCAACAATCAGAATACCAATGCCAACGACGCCGACAAAAACTATGATGAGGGGCAGCTTAAGGACCTTCTTGAGGATGATGGTCTCCGGGAGTGACAGGCCTATAACCGCCATCATGAATGCCAGCACGGTACCGAGCGACGCCCCCTTTTCCAAAAGCGCCTGAACGATGGGGATAATGCCGGCAGCGTTGGAGTAGAGAGGTATCCCGATGAGGACCGATAATGGGACGGACCACCATGCGGACTTGCCCATGATGCCCGCCATAAAATCCTCCGGGACGAACCCGTGGATCCATGCACCCACGGCAATGCCGATGACGACGTACAGCCAGACCTTTCCGACGATATCACGCACCGATTCGATCCCTCGTTCGATCCGTTGCGCAAACGAGACAGATTCTTCCTCTACCGCCCATGATGGGGACTGTAGCGTATACACCCAGTTCTCCACGAACCGTTCAAGCTTGAGCGTCCCGATGACATAGCCCGCTGCAATCGCAATGAGCAGTCCGGTACCAGCATAAAGCAGTGCCGTCTGCCACCCGAAGAGCCCGAACAAAAGGACAAGAGCAACCTCATTAATCATCGGTGCGGCAATCAGGAAGGAAAACGTCACGCCAAGAGGTACCCCGGCTTGCACAAAACCAATGAACAACGGCACTGCCGAGCATGAACAGAACGGGGTGACCACGCCCAGAAGACTTGCAAGGACGTTTCCTGCGAACGTGGACCGGTTTCCGAGAATCCTCCGGGTGCGCTCAGGCGAAAAATACGTCCGGACAATGCCGACCAGGAATACAATGAGGGTGAGGAGGAGCAGTACTTTCGGTACTTCGTAAAGAAAGAACCGGACAGCCTCGGTCAACATTAATCCAGGTCTCAGACCGAACAGAGAAAACGTCACGGCATCGGCCAGAGGCTGCAATGCAAGATATGCGGCCAGCCAGATCGGGAAAAAGAAAATGGGAATGAGATAAGGATTCTTATCAGTGATCGAGAGCGAGCCAAAGCGCAAGTTCATTGGCGAGACCGTTGGAGTAGATCCTTGATGGCTTCCACAGTAAGCACGCGTCCCTGGCTGACCACTTTCTCATCGATCACCAGTGCCGGTGTTGCCATGATACCGTATGACATCATCCCCGGAATATCTTCAACCTTCTCGAGTCCGGCGTTCATGTTCAATTGGTCCAACGCTTCCTTTGTGCGGTGCGCCAGTGTCTTGCAGTTTGAGCATCCCGGTCCGAGAACTTTGATTATCATAATCAGTCCACCTCCAAAAATTGTCGTATTCCTATGCTTCGAGTGCTTCCACTTTCTTCTCCACGTCCTGTCGTGCGATTGAGCCGGCAATCTCTAAGATCTTGAAGATACGGTCGTCGGCAACCCTGAGATTCACCCGAAGCCCTTCTTTCCAGGATTTCAGGATTCCTGCCTGCACGAGGATCTTCAAATGCCGGGACAGATTTGACTGCTCAAGGTCCAGCGCTGGTGCCAGCTCGCAGTTGCAGCGGACATCCCTCCGGAGGTATTCGATGATACGAATGCGGTTCGGGTGTGCAAGCGCCGCAAGAATATTCGCCTTGAACTCTGGTGAGGTTTTCATCACTTACTCCATGCATGGTTGACTATATGCGTATGTACTCATATAGTATGCCAGGACAAAACCTGATGAATTGATAGGTAAATGAGCACCTGCATTAGTTGGATTTTCGCCGGAATGAGAGGCCTTTCCCAATTCCACGAAATAGGAAGGCCCAACAGGAAAGTGCCAGGGTGTGAATCTTTACGTGCTCATTCCTGCTTTTTGGCTCTGAGCAATTCTGTTGAGTCGCAGATCAGACGGCTGCAGCCAGGGTGGCAGACACCGGTTTCTTGTAATTTGCCGCTTCCTGGAACGTTGCCATCAGACGCGTACGCAATGCCTGAACAGCCGTGTCGTGGCGATCACGCGGGTCAGGAAGGTCGATATCCAGTTCGTGAACGATGTTGCCGGGGGAGCCCGCCATGATCACGGCGCGATCGCCCATGATCACGGCCTCGTCGATGTCGTGGGTCACGAAGACGATGTTGAAACCCTTGCGCTTGGCGATGGAACGCACGTCCTTTTGCAGGGAGGCACGGGTGAAGGCGTCGAGCGCGGAGAAGGGCTCGTCCAGCAGCAGGAGTTCCGGCTCCATCACCAGCGAACGGGCAAGCGCCACGCGCTGCTGCTGGCCACCCGAGAGATCCTGCACATTGGACCCGGCGAACTCCTGCAGTTCGACGAGCTTGATCGCCTCCGTCACGCGCTCTTCGGTTTCGTGCCTGGACCAGCGCCCGAAACTCAAACCGACCCCGACGTTCTGCGAAACCGTCATCCAGGGAAACAGGTGCGGCGCCTGAAACATCATGACCCAGCGGGGCGACGGTGCCGAAATCGCCGTTCCGTTGAGCAGGACCTTGCCTTCGGTAGGCTTCAATAATCCGGCCAGGATATGCAGGAGTGTGGATTTTCCGCACCCGGAACGGCCGATGATGGCCAGTGCCTCGCCGGGCGGCGACACCAGATCAACACGATTGAAGGTGACGCCGCTCCGCGAACCGTAGCGGTGAGTCAGGCCCTGGATCTTGATTTCTGTTCCACGTATTGCCATCGCCTATTCCTCTGTCTGTTTCCATCGCCCGGCCCACAAGGACTCACGGCAGGATTCTGCTTGGTTCGCCGGGGCATCTGCCCACAGCTCGCCCGGCGCCTTGCCGGGCTGCCGCCATCACGCGCTGTTGAGACGCTTCCCAACTTCCTCCAGACGACGGGCCAGTTCCGCCTCGTCGATCAGGCCACGCTTGATCATCGAGTGCGCCAGTGCCAGAAGCTGCCGTTCGGGGAACGGCACATCTTCGTAAAGCGTTTCGGACAAATCGTCCTCTTCAGCCCGGCGCTCGAGCGAAGGCAATGCACAAGAGCCCGGTTCAACCTGATCGTAGGGTTTGACGCAGGAGTCGGCAGCGAGCATGTCGCAGGTCGCTTCCAGGTCAATTTTCCAGGGGGGATCGGGATTGGTGACGCCGTATTGCGCAGCCAGATCCTCCCAAACCCGTCCGCGGCCGCGGACTTCCTCGAGCACGCCAATAGGCGTCACATCCGTCCCCTGCCAGCGCTTGAAGGCGTGATTGCCGTTTTCAACTGTAGCCATGACTCACTCCTAACCGGTTAATACAAATGTTGATCAATGGTCGTGGTGCACCGGCCGGTTCGCCTTGATCACCGGGCGCTTGGCGTTCGAGGTGATGCCGGGTTTCGGCACGGCGACGCCGATCAGGCAGTCGCGGGTCACGATTTCGGCCAACTGGTCCTCGGTCCAGCCCTCGGTACCCTCGGGACGCACCGGCATCACGATGTAGCGGGTCTTCTGGTTGGAGTCGGCCACGCGGACCTGGACTTCGGGCGGCAACTGCAGGCCGAACTCGGTGAGCACCTGGCGCGGCCAGCGCACCAGGCGGCGACGGTAGTTCGGGGTGCGATACCATTCGGGCGACTGCCCCAGGATCGGGCGGGGGTAGCACGAGCACAGGGTGCACACCACGACATGCTTCAGGGTGGGCGTATCCGCCAGAACGCGCAGGTTGCAGTAGTCGCTGGGCGTGCCGAACTGGGTCGGGGGACTGGTCACCCAGTTCACGCCAACGGCCTTGCTGGCCTCGACGCCATCTTCAATGCAAAGCTTCTTGTACTCGGGATCCAGCCAGGCCTTGGCAACCAGGCGAGCTGCCGGCAGCGGGCCGAGGGTATGCACGTATTCCTTCCAGACACGATGGTCTTCGGCTGAAAAAAGCCCTTTTTCGATGGCAAGTTCGCGGACAGCCATTTCGAGAATTTCGAAATCGCTGACTTCATCGACCATCGGTGCCGGCTTGTGGCCGTGGCCGTGGTCATGGTCATGATCATGATCCGACATGTGTATTTCCTCTTGTCAATAATGTCCGTGAGTCGATTCAAGCCGACTCGAGATAACGTTCCGGGATCTCGGTCTCGACGGTATCGTTGGCGAAGGTGTCGCTGTACTCGGGCCAAAGTTCCTTCTGCGGAAACACGATGCTGTAGAACCACTCGGAGCGATCCTCGTTGCCGAAGGCTTCGTCTTCCGCCGCAGGGCTCTCGTACACCAGCCTGACGATCGTGCCTACCGCGCCGCGGGTGTAGGTCATGGTTCGGGTATAGAACAGATCCGGCAGGTCCTTGATGCGCACGCGGTCGCCTTCCTTGAACCTGGCCTTGCCAGCCTGACCTTTGAAGCACTGCGGGTCGCCAATGCCGGTGGCCATCTTGGCGTGATGGGTTCTGTCGTAATGTGGCTTGTTGCTCATAGCGTTTTCACCTCGTGTTTTACTTGGTCTTTGCAGGCAGGTACTCGCCCAGACCCTGCCCCGACTTCGCGCGCGCTCTCAGTTCGACAATCTTGTTGTGCAGCTCGGTAAGCGTGCAGTACTGCTTGTCGACCAGGATGCGTGCCGCAGTCATCAGCCAGCGGCCGTAGTAGGGCATGCCGAGGTATACCGTCTGGCCGACATCGACGTTCTGCTTGCGGCGACGCTCTTCCGCCGTCCACACGCCGCGCCACGCCAGGCATTCGCAGGTCGCGAAGGTATTCAGTTCCCAGACCTCCTCTTCCTTTTCGTGATACACGATGGGCACATCCGGCTCGCCGCCGACATCGTGCGGCGTCCGCGTGTAGGCCCTGAAGAGCGTATGGTCGATATCAGTGGGGGCGGGGGCATGCGTCTGCTTGTGCAGCGCCGGCTGCAGCTGGCCGACCGTATTGAGGTGTCGGAGTACCTCTTCTCTGGTAGACGATGACATTGCGTTGACTCCTATGTGGATGACGGACTCGTCCGAC
>CAWEKI010000001.1:0-98148 GCA_963809695.1 uncultured Bacteroidota bacterium | reverse complement strand
CTGGAGGAACTTGCTTGTATTCAACAAGGGACCCGAAGGGCAGGGAACAGCTGCCCTGGATCACCGGCCTTGATTTTGAGGTACCGAAGGCGGACGCATTAGAAATGCTTCCAACAATCTGCAAATGCTCCGCGGTGATTCCGCAATAATAGCTTCTATTCTTGGATACAAGTCAGGGCGGTTTCGCAGGATGGCGACAGGTCTTCTAACGGCAGGGGCGGTAAGAATCCCAACGACGTACTGTGACACAGTTTAACACAAATTTAATTTGCACGTAACAATGCCATAAGAAAAGAGATCCATATTTTGAGCGATCCGAAACTTCTCTCATTCAGGGGCAGCGCCATGAAGCGGACAGCTGTTATGATCGTGACCATGCACCAACGCAGCAGACACCATTACCCTACATTAGGGAGTAAGAAACAAGGGGATGGCTCGTGAGAAGGTCCTATTTGTTTGCGTCCATAACAGTGCCCGAAGTCAGATGGCAGAGGCGTATCCGAACCACTTCGGCGGAGAACGGGGCCCGCATGCCCTTCGGGCGCCACTTCATCAGTCGAACACTATTGTCTTCCTTCCATGAACGAGGACTCGATCCTCCAGATGAAGGCGCAAAGCCCGGGCCAGCACCAGCCGTTCGAGATCCCTGCCCTTGCGGACAAGATCCTCAAGTGAGTCCCGATGTGTAATATGGGTAATGTCCTGTTCAATAATCGGCCCTTCGTCAAGGTCCTTCGTCACATAATGGCTTGTAGCTCCGATGACCTTGACACCCCGCTCGTACGCTTGCTTGTATGGATTGCTGCCAGCAAAAGCGGGAAGGAACGAGTGGTGAATGTTGATAATTCCATTGGGGTAGCATTCGACAAATTGAGGAGAGAGAATTTGCATGTAGCGCGCCAGAGCGATTGTATCGATTTCCTCTTTCCTCAGCAATTCGAGTTGCACTTGCTCCTGATGCAATTTAGTCTCAGGTGTCATTTTGAAGACGCGAAAAGGCACGCCGTAGCGTTCGCTGAGCGCTGCCAATGCTTCGTGATTCGAAATGACAAGACAGATATCGGCGTTAAACTCGCCAAGACTGTGACGCCAGAGGATTTCGAGAAGGCAATGATCGGCATTCGAAACAAAGATCGCAAGCCGATGTTTATTGTGGCCCAGCCTGATTTTCCAACGCGCGTCAAATTCCTTTGCGAGCGGCGCGAAGGCATCAGCAAGGTCATCAGGAGCTATTGAGAAGCCGGCCATGTCCCAAGCAACTCTCAAAAAAAACTGTCGTTCGCCCGTATCAACATGTTCGCTCAGATCGATGATGTTGCCTCCGCGCTCGAAAATGAAGTGGGAAATCCTGGATACCAGCCCCTTCCTGTCGGCGCATGAGAGCAGGAGCGTTGCCGTCAATCCATGTTCTGACAAATCCAATCTCCCTGCAAATACAGTAAATGATGTTTTTCCACAGCCAGGGGCGCAATAAGGGCGCATGAATTTTTCATCTTACTTGATCACACACAGCTTCTTCGCCTGGGTGAAATCTTCTGCCTGTAGGCGATAAAAGTACACGCCACTCGCCAGTCCTGAGGCCTTGAACTGCACCTCATGGACCCCGGCCTCGACCTCGCCGTTGATAAGGGTGGACACCAGCTGCCCCAGTGTGTTGAAGACGGTGAGCGTGACCTGTGACCGTCGAGGCAATGTATATCGGATCACGGTCGAGGGATTGAAGGGGTTGGGATAGTTCTGCAGGAGAGCGAATGTCAATGGCATGCCATCACCTGGACCCGTTACCTTCTTCAACTCAAGGGGACGATTGCGGCTGTTGCGCCCCTCACAAGCAGCCAGCCTCAGGAGGGGATTGCCGGAAAACCGGAGAACCGCCACCTCCCCCGGCCTGTCAATCGCAGGTGCATCAAGCCCCATGATCGCCAGGTCCAGATAAACGGATCGTCCCTGCACCCTGTGCAGAATCACGGTCGGCGTGTCATAGCCTTGCAGCAGGTCACCCTTCTCAGCACCGAGGAAGGATCCAAATTGACCGTTGATCTCAAGCCTGAGGCCGCGCACATCGGTCACACCTCCCCCCAGCACCACGGGAAGGCGCACCTCGGCGCCGTCCGTTACAGGCTTGCCGAGCGAGATCTCCAGTGGGTCCGATGCTGCCGCAATGACTTTCGGCAGATAGTGCGCGGCGGTCTGACCGTAACCGATGGAAAAGATCAGCAGGTCCTCGAAATCGATCTGTCCATCCCGTTGCGGGAGAGAAAAGATGTAGGTGTCCGCCGTGGGTCCAAAATCGTACTTGACTTTGTATTGAGCTGACCCCTCGTAGCCCGGCACTCCCGCCCAATAGGAATAGGACCAGGCCACAAGATCTTCAAAGTCGACTTTCCCGTCCCCTGAGTTAAGGTCCCCAGCCGTCGCAATGTCGCCAAGATAGGCATTCACTTCGGACTGCACAGGTACCAGATAGGCTGGCGTGGGCGGGTCGGTAGCATCAAGGATCCTGAAGTACGCGCCAATGATGGCTACGGAGCTGTGTCCGGGCCGGAGAAGCGTGAAATCCACCCGCGCAATGTAATCTCTCATCAGCGTGGAGAAGTTGCCATTGTCATCGCGACTGCATTCGATCCTGATCCTGCCTGAGCCGTATGGAGCGGTGACGGAAGTGGCAGAGGAGTATGCATGGCCTGATCCGTAGAGCCCGTTGGGAGAACCGGCCGAACCGAAGTTGACCGCCAGCCAAGTCATCATTGAAGCATCCCACTCCAGCGTGATATCGGCAGAACCGAAATGCGAGCCCGCTTGGGGCACCAGATAGACGCTCACCACCTGGGAGCCGCTCCAACTCCAGTCATCATTCCCCACGTATGGAGGGCCAGCCGGTCTCCAGCTGTTGTTGGGATAGATCGTGCTTGCCGCAGCCACGCTTGCTGATTTGCTTCCGTAAACGTGCGTGGGGAACTCACCTGGCGTGGAGAATGCAAATGCGCCGAAGTGATCCACCTGAAACGTAAAGGAGGAGTGGCCGTCAAAGAGAGCATCAGCAACCAGGTAGGTTCCCTCCACAGGTACCCAGCCAGCCGTCACCTGATTGTAATACGCCAACACACTTGAGGGTCCGGAGCCCGCAATGCCATCGAGGTCCAGCCGCACAGTTGCCGCGAAGGCATGAACCGGGAGGCTCGATGTTACGTCAAGGTAGAGCGGAAGCCCGTTGGGGGGCAATTCCGGGGCGCCCGCAGGCGGGGTGACATGGGCCACTGCCGAAATCGTGGCATTTCCCGCTGGCTTCGCGATGATGTTGACTATCATGTCGGTCACGCTGTTCCCGTCCACATCCAGATTGTAGCCTGTCGGGCCGATGATAGCATAACTGTCCAGGGCAAACATCGCAGCGATCGTGTGATCAGCTGTCACATCGGCGAAAGTGAATGTCGAAGCTGGATTCACCCGTACGCCATCAACAGTCAGTTTGGCAACATGATATCCAGCTGTCGGAGTCATCGTGAACAGTTGGCCATCGCCGTGGCTCACCGACACAATCGGCCCGACGGGAGCAATGGTACCATGCGGGCCCGAAGTTACTGTGATTGTGTAAGCGTTGATGGCGAAACTGGCTTCAAGAGTATGATCGACCGTGACTCCTGTAAAGGTATAGGATGGAATTGCTCCCTGCGATTCTGCATCGACGAGCACATCAACGGTGTGATACCCTTCATTCGACACAATACTGAATGTCTGGCTTCCACCAAACGGTACATACACGTGGTTGCTCGGATCAATGGAACCGTTGGCACCTGCAATGGCGATGATCACCGGGTTTACGGTCTGCGAGGAGGTGTCTTCGCTTGTAAGGTAGTTGGCATCGCCGCCGTACGTAGCCCTGACCGAGTGCACGCCCGTTGTTAAGGTGGCTGCCAAAGTAGCAGAGCCTGCCGTGATGGTTCTGGTGCCGAGTGAGTTCACGCCGTCAAAAAACTCCACCAATCCGGGGGCGACAGAAGGGGTCACTGTCGCCGTGAACAGCGCCGTCTGCCCCGAGTTTGAAGGGTTTGGAGACCCGTTCAAGACGGTGGATGTTGCCCCCTTGTTCACCATGAGTGTCTGCGCGGATGATGTCCCTCCTCCGGGCGCGGCGTTGACGACCGTGATGCTCCGTGACCCTGCGGCTTCGAGATCCGTTGCCGGGATCGTGGCCATAAGCTGGGTTGAGCTCACGAACTCCGTCGCGCGGGGACTGCCGTTCAGATTCACCATGGAGACCCCATTCATGAAGTGCGTACCATTGACTGTGAGCGAGAACGGCGCATCACCGACCACCCTGGTCGCTGGGACGATGGACGAAAGTGTTGGAACTGGGTGCAGATACTCAGACAGCGCTGTGAACCAGCACTGCGCCATCTTCGCGTACCCGGCATTATTTGGATGAACAGCATCGTCCAGATCTGAAGGATACGTAAGCGCAGCTTCCTGGTTCACGACGACAATAAGATCCCCGTTCGCTATTCGCGTGTTTGCAAGAGCCTGCAACGCGGCGTTGAAGGACGAGGTTGCAGAACTATAGCCATCATTTCGATTGATGATAAGAGCAAGAAACACCACCGTGGCGGTACTCTTGGCATCGATCCCGTCGAGGATCTGGCCCACTTCTGTAGTTGTGCTGCCGACGGTCTGTCCCTGGGAAATGTCGTTCGTGCCGATGTGCAACAGGATAAGGTCTGCCGGATTCGTTGTCAACCAACCGCTCAGATTGTCCCGGATCTGGTCCGCCCTCCAGCCGCTGTGGCCTTCGTGGTCGCGGTCAAAGTCGGCGGGAATTCCAGTCGACTGACTCCCTACGAAATTGATGGAGTAGCCAGCGGCGGTCAACAACAGGTATAGCGCCCGGCGATACCCGGTATCGTCGCTGCTTCCCAATACGCCTTGCGTGATTGAGTTGCCAAGAGGCATGATCCGTATTTGCGAATATAGGCCGTTCGTATGCGCAAGATGCAAGACAACCATGCCGACGAGAAGCAGCAATCGCCGTTTCATAACATGCTCCTTTCAACGCTGTGGAGGTACATTGCTGCGGAAGTCAGTGCGTTTACAGACTGCAGCGTGCACCTGGCGTTCGTTCAGCCCGGAGCAACTGCGGGCGAAATGAAAGCGTGTTGTCAAAAGTGAATCCAAGGTGTGACAACTCCAGGTCGCTGATCTGGATGATCT
The DNA here is from genome assembly GCA_963809695.1 of uncultured Bacteroidota bacterium. Lineage (GTDB taxonomy): Bacteria > Bacteroidota > Ignavibacteria > UBA10030 > UBA6906 > JAGDMJ01. The sequence goes on along the minus strand of CAWEKI010000001.1, from coordinate 92,943 downwards.
GCACGGAGAGTGCCGGCACCAATGTCAGGAATTGCACCTTCACTGAATTGAAACTGCATGATGTACTCATACAGATGAGTGTGAATCCGGTTGAGAAAGACTCAGAAGACGCAGGTCCGCAAGGAAAGGCGGGAGTGCAACGAGGAAGATGTCGGGAACACTTGCATTCTCAGGCTTCTTGCGGATACCGCATTGACTTTCAGAATGGCTACTGCAAAATACTTGAACACATTTAGAAAATCAAGGAGGCGTGGAAACGCGTTCTATTCCGAAGCCTGGGGTTCTCGGCTTTGACCTTGGAGGAAGCGCGACCTGGAGCAAACAGAAGACACTACCGGAGTGATGGTGCGCATGAGACTGGCCGGCACGCAATCTGCATGAGGCGGTGTCAACAGTAGCCCAACGCAGACAAACGTAAGCGTTCTGTTCACAACCGCACTGTGGCACTCGTGGGATGCCAAGGATCGTTATTGTCGGTGACCTCATAGACCCATTTGTCCGCCTCGCGACCGTAGGGGAACGCAAAACCAGAGGTTTGCCCCTGGCAAGTTACACTCCACAGAAGAAGCGCAAGCGTTCCCAGGGCTATCTGAGCGCCCACGGTGATCATCTGCATGTTGAGTCTCTCCACGGCAGAGCGTTCACGCCCCCCTGACATTCCTTGAGATTGCATGGCTGCGATTCACTCTTCAGTTCAGATCACTCATCTCAATAACAAGAACTTTTGCGTCTCGGCATTGGATCCTCCGCTGAGTCGATAAAAGTACACACCCGATGCTAGTCCCGATGCATCAAACATGACCTCGTGATACCCCGCCTCGACCTCGCCATTGACCAGCGTGGCCACCTGCTGGCCGAGGGTGTTGAAGACGGCGAGTATTACGTGTGATCGCCGTGGCAGGGCATACCGGATTGTGGTCGAGGGGTTGAACGGGTTGGGGTAGTTCTGTTCAAGTACGATTGTACTTGGCAGACCGTCCTGTCCAGGATCGGCCACTCCCACGGTCCTGTTGGTGTAGTGCAAGATGGCACCACCGTCGCCTACGGCCCACCCGTCTTCCCGGCTCGCAAAGCTGATTCCCCAGAGTGCATTTCCACTGAGATCGGAGTCCAGGGTCCAGCTCTCGCCACCATCAGTTGTTCTGTAAATCCGTCCGCTCCATGAAGCGGCCCATCCGTTCATCTCATCGGCAAAGGCCAGTGTGCGGATGTCATAGATGATATTGTCCACTGGAAAAACCTGTCGGCTTGTCCATGTGGACCCCAGGTCGGTCGTAAACGCCACGCTGTTCACTTGCGGAAACCATACACGGCTTCCCACAGCGGCAAGATCCAGCGGAACGCCGGTAGCTGCATGGACCTTTTGCCAGGAAACCCCAGCATCGGTGGAGCGATACACGCCGTCATCGGCCACAATCCAACCGAGTGTCCTACTGACAAACCGTATACGCTCCAACGCAGCCGTGGTTATTGACGTTTGCCACCCCCATGTCCCCCCGGCATCATGTGTCCAGTAGATTCCATCGAACGGACTGACAATGTAACCGGTGTCAGGAGAGGCAAAAGCAATACCGCTCAGCCATCTGGCCGAGCTAATCGTTGAATCTGACCAAGTGCCCCCACCATCAGTCGTGTGTACGATTCTTCCACGTTCTCCTACGGCCCAGATCTCGTTGGCGGACTTCTGGAGCACATCCATCAGGTAGACGGAATCGTTCGGTGAATGGTACTGCGACCAGCTCCTCCCACCGTCCTTCGTGGCAACGACGATGGCCTTGACGCCACAGGCTGCAGCGTGGAGCGAGTCGTAAGCGGAGGCGGCCCACAGAGTTGATGCGGTCACGGCTTGTGTCTGAATTCGGGATGTCTGCCAGCCGTCTTCAGTTGCAGAGACGAGACCGGAATACCCTCCGATTCCCCAGGACCGCTGAGCTCCTGCAAATGCAAATCGATATGCTCTCCCTGCCAGTAGCTCCCAGGTCTGTCCGCCATCAGTGGTACGATGAATACTGTCCCCGATGTCGGTTACCCAGCCCGTGTCTGGCGAGAAGAAGTGGACGTCGTTCAGGATCTGACTGAAACCACCAATCGCTTGCCAGGTGGCTCCCCCATCCGTCGACGCCCGGAGGACCCCAAAGGCCGTGTACTCTGAAATCATGTCGCTTCCTGCGGCATAAATGTGCTGCCCGTCCAGACAAAACATACTCCTGGTCGACGGAAGAGCTCCGCCTGTATGCATGCTCGTCCAGTGGACTCCACCGTCGGTCGTCTTGAATCCGTACCCGCCAGTCCCTCCCGCCCAGCCGACCTGATCACTTGCAAAGCACAGTGCCCCAAGATCACCATAGGTACTCATCTGAGTGGAAATCCAACTACTCCCTCCATCCGTCGTGCGCACGATGAGACCTGAGCTGCCTGAGACAAATCCCAGCGAATCATTCACGAACAGGAGGTCTTGATAGTAATTCGGGGACGGTAGCGTGGAGATGCTGTCCCATGTCACACCGCCATCGGTTGTCCTGACAACCTTATAGGTGAAGTAGGTCATCGCCCAACCATGGGTGGGGCTCACGAAAGATGCACGTATCAAAAGCTCATGAATCGGAGCTCGGGTAGAAGTCCACTGTCTGCCCCCGTCTGTCGTCCGGAGGACCGCCCCGGCCCCACCGACTGCCCAACCGTGCAGGGAGTCGACAAAGTCAATATCAGACAATGTACTTCCCTGAGGGAGCGGGTTCTGCCACTCCCATGGGTCCTGAGCCTGCACAGTAAGTACCGACAGCATGAACACAAACAGTATCAGCACTAAGCGCATCATAGTGTGAGTCGCCAAGAATTTGAGCACCGAGACCCTTTGGTGTTCGTCGGTGGCGGCTCCTGAATAGCGGAAGGTTCCATGTGTGGGGCCATTGCAGCACAAAGCCTCTCCACGCCCTGCACACACCGGCGGAAGAGGCTCTCACTTCAACTCATCACCATCACGCCCCCGTCGAGTGCGGGATGCGAGAGGAAAAATGTTCGTTTCTCTGGTTGAATAGTACTCCGATTCTCGACAAATGTCAAGGCACATAGGGCAGGTCTGTGTCCTCCCTCATGCTCTGTCACTAGTGAATGTCCAGCAGTTTTCCTGGAGGATGCCCTACACGCGCTCATCTCCTGCGGCCGATGACGATGTCGCCCGAGGCTTCCATATAACAAGTGGCCAGGGTTCCGGGGCAAGCAGAATCACTCGAGCAGGATGGTTGAGCCACACCGGATGTCTCCCTGACCTATGGAGCAAAGAGCCAACGAAGGAATGGCGGAAACGAAAAGGACTTTAACGGGGAGATGATAGGATGATCGAACACGTGCGAAGGCGGCACCAAGGGCGCAGAGAGAGTCCCGCCTTCTGGAGGAATAACAAATAACCCCTTGATGTGCAAGGGGTCAGAGAGGTTGGCATTTCTTAAGCAGGCCCTTCGACCCATTCGACGCCGACCTTCGGTCGGCGCTCAGGGTCGAACCCTGAGGGAACTCGAAGGGTTCGACTCACTCGCCCCAAAGATCGGGGCTCGTTCGCTCGGGGCGATGCTGAAAAACGCATCGTGCGGAAGGTCCGGTCCGGCCCATCGGCGGGACCGAGACTCTCGGCTCCGCTCACCGAAAAGGTGAGCGAGAGTCTCGCGGCGACTCCGGCGCCGCGGACCTAAAGGCCGGAGCGGGACTTGAATCCCGTCCCGACCGAAGTTAGCGAGGCTGAGGCCGATGCTAACTTCGATGTCGGGACGAGGATCCTCGGTCTACGCCCTCGGGCGGAGACCGGGACCAAAGACGGATGTGGCGATCAGCGAAATCTGAGCGGTATTCGCCAGATCGCCACGTCCACCTGTTCCATCTCTTGCATCTGTTTCACAGCCAGGGGCGCAATAAGGGCGCATGGATTTTTGTCTTCCAGAGCAATCGAGAGAGCCGCCCGGGTTCCCCGTTTACAGAGAGCCAGGCGGTTCCTTGTGTCACGAAGGGTTCTCTTCTGCGGTTACAGTAGATTCATACCGGATCGGAGTGTAATCTGGGAGTCTTGTCTTCGGCCGCTCATGGCGGCGAGCCACCTTTTTGTTGCCCATTCCTTGTGGGTTTACGTTCCCCATACTCAAGATGGAATCACTCGCTCAGCCTCCCCGTCAGCCGAATGACGAACCTACTCCCCTTTCCCACCTCGCTGTCGACCTGAAGTGAGCCGTGGTGCAACGTTACCACCTGCTGCACGACCGGCAAACCGATGCCTGTACCTTCTGGCTTCGTCGTGTAATACAGGTTGAAGATCTTCGTCATCTGCTCGGGGGTTATTCCTCGCCCGGTGTCAGCCACCGTGATCGTAATTGACTCGTCTCCTTCTTCTTTGCAGCTAAGTTCGATCTTCCCCCCGCGATCGGTAGCATCAAGTGCGTTTTGCAGCAGATTCATTAAGGCTTGTGAAAGCTGATCGCGGTCTATCATAATCTCGCGGTTACAGAAGCTCTGCTTAATAAATCGTACGCCTTTCGCGTCAGCCTGCCCCGCAAAAAGGACCGCAACCTCTTCAAGAAAACGGCCAATAGAAACGGGCTGCAGGTTCAACGCGGGAGGCCGTGCAAAGCGCAGGAACTGCCGGATGATTCCGTTCACCCGCTGAATCTCCGACTTCAACACGCCCGTTAGGCCATGGTATTCCGCCGCATTCTTCCGTGGTGAGAATTCCTTCTCAAAACGCTGGGCGATCATGCTGATCGCATTGAGGGGATTCCGGATCTCGTGCGCTACGCCGGAGGCAAGCTCTCCCATGGCACTTAATCGATCTTTCCTTTGGACTTCCTGCTCCAGGCGGCGGGACTGCGTAAGGTCCCGGATGACTGCAGTCGTGCTCTCCGTCGTCCCTTCTGGCGTCAGGGTCTTCGAGACCGTCACGGCAACGATCTTTGCACCGCGATCGCCGCATACGATGCTCTGCTCACTATGGGATTCATGGGAGGAAAGCAACTGTCCTAAACAGGATGGAGCGCCAGACTCACCGGAATCAAGCTTTTTTCCGATAACGGCTGCAGCCGCAATGCCGAACAATTTCTCTGCCTGTGCATTAAGGAGCGTTACCACTCCCGAGGCATCCACCGTGAAGACGGCATCCTGCATCTGGCTCAGAATGTTGCCTGTGAAGGTCTGCATCGAGCGGTAATTGCGCTCGACAATCCGGAAATTCTGATTCGCGACAATAACCGTCACTCCGAGCATGCCGATGGCCATGAAGGGTACAGGTCGATGAGGCAAGGGTACAGATAAGGGTACACCTACGGGCTGAAAAATAGAAGCCCATCACACGCTATGAAGTGATGGGCTTTGAGTTTCCACGGGTAGGATTCTTGTTTCAGTTGGTATCAGGTGATACTGTTATGTCAAAAGTCAAGTCTCCACTTCAGATGTGTGCCTTTCACTGACAAGAGCATGCCTGAGAACTGCCGATCAAACTGTTATAAGTAGACATGCACCAGACTCGGGTGCAGCTACAAGAATGTGATCAGTGGCAGCAACGTGGGGCGCAGTCTATCTGAAGCAGAATCACGGGAGCGTGACCTGCAAGTATCATAGAGTGCTCTCCCACGCTCAAAGAGCGATCAGAGGGTCTGCATGCGCCCGCAGTGTCCTTGCTTCACGAGAGCGAGACACTCTCCTTGACCACCCCCACGCAATAGGGCCTCTGGTGCTTCAGAACGAACCGCATCCTGCTCAGGAGTTTGCGGGCCACATGCACAATGGCCACCGTCTTGGGCATCCGCCGACAATATTCGGTAAAGGCTTTCAGGAGCACCGGATCTTCTCGCTGTGCCTTCCAGGCACATTCAATGAGCATATACCGCAAGGCGGCGTTCCGTCGCGGGGTGAGGCGCGTGTCGAGCTCAACGTCACCGCCGGATCGCTCCCCGGGCACAAGACCAACATAGGAGGCAAGACAATCCAGATCTTTGAATCGATCGAGATCACCTCCGTCAGGAACGTGATCGCTGCCATAAGACCGATGCCCGGGACACCGCACAATAAGGTGACCTGAGGACCGTAACGGCCCTGCTGACCCATCGTTTGGAGCCGTCTGGTCAGGTCGGCAATGACCCTGCGCAAGCTCAGCAGCTCCTCCACCAGGACTTTGAGAGCAAGGGTGCCGCTCTCTTGCCGGAGCGTCAAGGCCTCGAGCCACCGGAGGTAGTTGCCTGTCCAGTACCGATCGCCTCCTCCCTCGGGCGCCTCGATCCCATAGAAGCGCAGCAAGGCTTTGATCTGATTCTTGCACCGCGTCTGCTTTCGCACAAAGGCCATACGCATGGGCACGAGCGTTGATCCTCCAAAGCCCTCCGCTCGGGAACGTACAAGCGATGCAGTTCCCCGTTGGCAAGCGAGCGTGCCAGCTTGGTGGCATCCACCCGATCGGTCTTGGTGCGCCGTTCCTTGTCGCTGGTGGGAACGGCCGCCGGGTTGATCACCATCGAATCAATCCCGAGCTGCCCGAGCGCCTCGTGGATCCAGAATCCAAAGTATCCGGCTTCGTACACCGAATGATAGCGGGCATCGGGAAGAGCCCTACGCAAGTACTGCACCAAGGCCCCTGGGTCCGGCGGCCGGGCAAAGCGCTTATGGAAAAGTTGACCCACATAAATGCAGACCTTCCAACTCTTGATGGCAACGTTAATGGCCACGTAGACATCTTGACCTGCGAACGAGACTTGCGTATCTTGGCCTTGCATGGTAAGCCTCCCTTTCTTTGTGTTACATTGTTGGTCGACACAACAATATACACACTGAACTCGAAGCTTACCTTTTGAACATACCGTCTATTTAAGCAAAAGCATTTTCGCTACCTTGCCATAAATCATCTGCCCGTGCTCGCCTGAGATCCTGATGCTTACGTAGTAGGGACCGCTTACGGCCGATGAGCCATCCCATCTTGTCAAGTAATATCCCGGTTGGTGAGTCCCATTCACAAGTTGCGCCACTTCCCTCCCGAGCAAATCATAGATCTTGATGCTCACAAAACCAGCGACAGGAAGCTGGTACGGAATGGTCGTCGATGGATTGAAGGGGTTCGGATAGTTCTGATTCAGTGAAAACCGCTCAGGGCCATCGGCCATGTCCACCCCGGTAGTGCTTGCGACGTTCACCTGGACAGATTCGGAAAAGTGGAGACTTCCGTCCAGATCGACTTGTTTCAATCGGTAGAGATAGGTGCCGGGATGTACATCTCGGTCAACCCACGTGTAGTATTTCGGCGAAATTGTAGTGCCGCTTCCAGGGACAAAATCGTCCGCAAGGTCGACGAATGCGGAGTTGTCGGAAGTGCGTCGCTGGACGAAGAAACCATAGTTGTTAATCTCGGAAAGCGTTTTCCATGAGATCTTGACATCGTTGGTATTGGGAACAATGTCGGCTTTGATGGAGGAGAGTTGGATAGGGAGTGCTGCGTCCGCATCCGCGAGCGTCCAATCTCCGAAACCTGTCAAGCCTGACCTCTGCACCCAGTTGTTTGTTATGTCTGCCGGAAAATCTGCGCCCATACTCATCCATCCATCTGCCCGGTTCCCCCAGACAACGTAATTGGCTTCCACCCCGCGGACCTCGATCTGTTCGTAGCTCAACCTGAGTGTATACGCGAAGCCTGTTCCGGTCCCAGCAGCACTGAATGTGTAGAACCTCTTCGCGATCTTACCGGTATCCGCGCCGGCGGCAAGGTTTGGGGGATTCGTGTTCGCGTACACCGTAGCTGTTATCATGGTCGGATTGCCCGTCCCTCCCGGAATCAAAAAAGCATTCGCACCGAAGAATCGGTACGTCCCGGTCGACCCCGGAGCAATCGCACGTGAGACTGTCCCCAGAATCTTATTCGAGCCCAGTGAAACAGCCGCGGGATCCGTGGAATTGACTGTCAGTGAATAAGCACCGGTCGAAAGGGCTCCATTATTGATCGTAAGGATTCCACCAGGCGCAATCGCAATGTTCCCGGCGAGGCTAATGGATCCCGGGTTGTCCAAGGCGAGATTGTAGAATGTCGATGCGTTGGTACTTTCGGCCGCACTGCCCTTGAGACTGATGGTGCAGGTTCCGCAGTTGAATGTCCCCGAGTTGGTCCAATTCCCGGCCAACTGATGAACGAGTCCAGTCCCGCCATTGAACGTCGCGCCTGGCGCAATCGTGATGTGGCGGCCGGCGACAAGATTGCACATCGCCGTAGTTGTTCCTTCAAAGTCAAGGTCGTAGAATGACTGGGAGACGGGGGTCCCGCTGATTTCGGAATTGGAGAAGGTAGTTTTTGGTTGATAGCCAAAGCCCGGCGTGGAGCTTGGGAGGTATGTGCCGTTGTTGATCCAGTGCGCGCCGCTCATCCGAACCACCGTGATCCCAACGGAGGCGTCAATTGTTCCGCTGTTCTCCACATCTCCTCCGAAATAGATGCAAAGGACATTTGTCGAAACATCGAAAATCGCTCCGCTGCCAACGGAGAGTTTACCCGCGCACCTGAATGCGGTATCCGGGGGCAGAGGTGACACGGTCTTCGTGCCGCTTCCTCCAAGTGTGAGATTTCCATATTGAAAACCGGAGAGAACGTTTTGGTTCGCTGAAGCGGTATACTCGAATGTGCTACTTGGATCAAGACTGTAGTTGTCGAAAGAGGGGCCAGCCGCACCGGCGCTTATAGTGACCTTGCCGGTACTGCTGACCGAGATTGATTTTGTCCCGGCGCCCTGCTTCTTCAACGTACCGCCTGCACTCAGCGTAACCGTCCCCGAGATCGAAGCCGACCCGGGATTCCCGTTGACCCTTATATCGCCCGCACCGTTTACGTCCAACTGCGCAGCTGGTGAGACGATGAGAATCGCACAGTCGACAGCTGACGATCCGACAGTGACCGTTGTTCCTCCACCGACTTCAACGGTATCATCTGCGTCCGGTATGCCATCGGCATCAGAGCCCGTCACGATCACCCAGGTACTTGCTGTGTTCCATGAACCGCTGGCCTGACTGTGGAACCGAGCCTGTGCGGGGGACAATGAATATGAGGTCAGCATGAATGCCAGCGAGAGGAACGATAGCGCGACAAGGTGTCTCAAGTTCTTGGGGTTCATTGCCCGGAGTCCTTTTGTTCTCAGATGTCCTTCCGCACTATTGTCCTATTCGGCATTGTGAACAGCGCATGATTCATGCCAGATGCGGATTTGGACCAACAGGGCTGAAATATGCCCCGTGAACAATACCCTGGTGGCATTTTTACCCATCAGTGTAATAATGACATGATAGCGAAGGATGTACTCAACATCGGATTGTGGCGGGGTTCCGAAGGAGCCGCGAGTGAGCCCCACCAAAAAAATCGCCCCACCATTGGCTTTGGTGGGGCGAGTCGAGCAGGTCCGCGAGCCCGCCTGCACTTGTGAATCAGTTTCGGCGGGCAGGCCGGACTCCCGTCCCTCCACCTTCGGTGGAGGGACGAGGCTCGTCCCGATCCTTCGGATCGGGACGGCGAAACGGTCGGTGAACCCTTATCTGGCCTTTTTTAAATGGATTTGGTACGTTTCAGTTTGTATCAATCGAATGAAGGGTACAGGTCGATACGTCAGGGGTACAGATAAGGGTACACCCCGAAATAGAAATGAAAATCCCCTTGTGTTACCAAGGGGATTCTCGCTCCGCGAGCAGGACTCGAACCAAAGATCATTTGCGCATGGAGCGGAATTTCCCGGCTTTCGCCAAATGGCAGCTTCCATCTCTTGTATCTGATGCATCTCTTTCCCACGTCAAGGTACCGATACGGACGCAGCGATTGATGTCGAAACACAAAGACCGCTCGTGCTCTCAGTTCATCGTGAGCCGGGCGGCTCTTCTGTCGCCACGTGGAGTCGGAATTTCTTCCGACGATGCCCTACAAGCGACCGATTCCACGGGCAGATGAGGATGTCATCGAAGGATTCCGTTTATCAGATGGACATGGTTCAGGAACAATGGGAATCACTTGCAGATGATGATTCAGTCTTCAGGAGTCTCCCTTCTATAGCCCATGCAGCAAATTCCGAACGAAGGATCAGCCAATAGGAATATCACCTCGAGGGAGAAGCGGTTGCGTGATGTAACGATTTGGAGGGCGGGATCAAGGGCGCACAGAGAGTCCGGACTTCTGGGGGCCAAACAAATAACCCCTTGATTGACAAGGGGTTAGAGAAGAGGTTTTGTGCGGAAGGCGGGACTTGAATCCCGTCCCGACCGAAGTTAGCGAGGCTGAGGCCGATGCTAACTTCGATGTCGGGACGAGGATCCTCGGTCTACGCCCTCGGGCGGAGACCGGGACCAAAGACGGATGTGGCGATCAGCGAAATCTAGGCCGTATTCGCCAGATCGCCACGTTCATCTCTTCCATCTCTTACATGTATTGCACAGCCAAGGGCGCAATAAGGGCGCATGATTTTTTCAACCTACCGAATTGGGCAGAGCCTACGCGTCTGGGTATAGCCACTGGCCTGAATCCGGTAGAAGTAGACCCCTGATGCTAGGCCTTCTGCAATGAATGTGACCTCATGGTACTCCTCCTCGCCCTCGCCGTTGACCAGTGTGACCATCTGCTGCCCGACCGTATTGAAGCCCGCAAGGGTCACGTATGACCTATACGTCAGGTCGTAGTGAATAATTGTCGTAAGGTTGAAAGGATAATTGGAGTAGTTGGGGCAATGCTGGAACGAGGCGGCCCGCACCTCAGTAGAAGAAACGGGGATTTCAGTGAAGGTCGTTTCGAGCGTTCTAAAAAGGCCATTGTAATTTCCCATGTAGACTGTTCCTGATGCATCAATGGCAAGACATGTGCCCGTGCGGTCACTCATGCCATCACTACAGGACCTCCATAGGAAGTTTAGTCGTTGACAGGCAACTCACCTCTTACCCCCTGCGACACGGAGCTCCGGAGCAAAAGAAAACGGTGGCCCAGTAATGCGTCACCTTTTGCTTACTGAGGACGGCGGATCTGGAACCCATTCGTCAGGATGCAGGCGTCCTACATTTCTTCGCTTTCAAATCACGTGAAATCTCTTATACACTTCGCGGATGTCGTAGCGACAGGCACGCCATGGCTTGACTGTGCAGGTTCCCATTACTATGTTGTCCGGCAAGGAAACACGGACCGCTCGTCCCAGATGCTTCGTGGTGAGAAATGTGGCCCGTATCATACGCCGAAACCCTATGAAACAGATACGGTACACTCCAATCGGCACTATCCGCTCACCCTTTACTGATCCCAAGGGGATGCCAATTCAACCTCGGGGCGCAAAAGGTGTCAAAGGAACAATAGAACTGAAGGCAAAGTATGCCAAAGGCCTGAAAGGTATTCGGGGACTGTCACATGTCATCCTCCTTTACCATTTCCATCGCACCACGAGGTGTTCTCTGGAGGTCACGCCCTTCCTGGACAAACGCCCGCACGGCATCTTTGCCACACGAGCGCCTGAACGACCCAACCCCATTGGGATATCCGTCGTGAGACTAACAGGCGTCAAAGGCCGGGTGCTTTGGATCGAAGACGTGGATATCCTGGACGGAACGCCACTGCTGGATATCAAACCATACGTTCCCATCTTTGATCGCTACAATCCTGACCGCCTTGGCTGGTTTGCCAAGATAGCCAGGCGGTCCTGGCCCGTCACCTGGGTGTCAGCAGGGTCCGGGTGAGCATGGCGCCTACTTGAACCACCCACGGCGGGCGAAGTAACGGAGGGAGAAGGCTGTGATCAACAACATGACGCCCAGCGCGGCAAAGTATCCGTACCGCCATTCCAGCCCGGGCATGTAGCTGAAGTTCATCCCATAGATCCCGGCGAGGAACGTCAGCGGCACGAAAATCGTTTGCACGATCGTCAGCACGTTCAGCCGCTTATTGGACGCTTCCTGGAGTACGAGTTCGTACTGGTGATGGATAGTATCCAGGCGGCTCCTGGTGTTGTCCATGGAGGTCTCTAACGATCGCAATGAGGTCCGGAGGTTCGCAAACTCGATGCGTACTCGGTCCGATCTTCCTCGCCACCGTATGTGGGGCGAGAATCCGATGCTGATGGACTGTTCCTCCAGAACATACGAGAGACGGTCGAGCCGCGTCTTGGCCTTCAGGATTTCTCTGACTTCCACGGAGGAAATGTCGCTGTCCACCTTCAGGGCAATGTCATTCACGAGCCGCCTCACGTTCGCTGCAGCCTCCGCATGAGCGGCGATCATAGCATTGATAAGGTTGTAGAGGATGTCCTCAACGACTGGCTGGACGGGGGATGTGATCTGCCCGAGCGCCTCGGCCATCGAATCGAGCATGTTTGACTCGGCTGAGCCGATAGTGATGAGGAGGTTCCTTCCGATTGCTATTCTCACGTAATCCGGGTGCTCATCGTTGGCTCCATTGTATAGTGCGAAATCCACGAGCGCGAGATTCCCCTTTACGCGAAATGTCGGCCGCTGGTCGGGGGCCGCGATCCATGCAAGCGTGGCGTCGTCGAACGGCAGCCCCTCCTGCATGATGTCCCATGATGGGCCGGCGCGACGAATGAGGAACCAGGAGACTGACTTGCGGGGCAAATGGAAGCCCGTGCGGCCGGTCGGGCGCTGCTCAACAAGACCGGTCCGGGTCACTTCGAAGAGTCTGGTCATAAACGTTCCGAGCTTCCCGATCAGGAATTGGTCTGTGAGTTGTTGTGTGCGAATCCGGAGCCCACAATCCCCGACCTCGCGCATCGTGGAGTGTTCGAGAATCTAATGCCCCATCAACTATCATTTCCTGTAAACGATAGGGCACCGTGAACGTCCTGCCTTAGTTTTCAGCGCCCCATGTCGGGATGGGGAAATAGCGGCGGAGAAAGCCACGCAGGAATCCTTTTCTCCAGCTGCTCCCCTGTTCTCTTTGTGTTTCCAAGGTTCAATGGATTTCCAGTCCAAGCTAGGCCATCCGGACCCCCGGGGCGGCGACTCACTGCATGGCTGCCCGTACGTCCACCAGGGCCTGGTCAAACGAGTCGACTCGGATGAATCCCATACGCGGGTACTCCATGTCGACGATGACGTAGACAGTGAGGGTAAGGATGATGGCGAAGGCCACGATATGGATCCAGCTCCGCGTTGTCCTTCCCGCCATGCCATACCCGGCTAGGAGTGCGCAGACAAGTGCGAGAACGCCGAGGAGCCCAAAGATCAACGGCGGGGGGTGGATCTGGCCAGCCCAGAAACGTGTGTTCGCGATATCGAACATTTCGTTCAGTGCAGGGAGGAGGATCATCGCCGCTTGCGGGTTCGTTGCTTCACTCGTAGCGCCGACGGCGTGATTCCAGATCTCCCGCTGGATTTCATTGGCCTTCGCGATCTGAACGAGCGCCGCATCATAATCGGGCAATACCCTGTAGGTTTGAATCCGGGCGTCGACGTACCGGCGCATCATCTCCCGAATCTGCGGCTGAGATTCTTTCGCAAGTACGTCGAGACGCAGGTACGCAGTACCGATGTCATTGGCCTCCTCCACTATCAGATGCCGCCTCTCATCGAATCGAGAGGCCGCCCCCGAGAATGTGAACGCAATGACCAGGCCCATCAAGCCGAAGAGTGCCCCTTCCACCACGCTCAAAGCGCCGCTGACCTTCTCGATATCCTGGGACAATAACCGTTGTCTGAGACGGCGGCCGATCTCCAGGAAGATGATCATTCCCAGGAAGAGCCCGACGAGTGTAATCACGCCCACAAGCATGGTCGTGTACATCATACGTCCTCCGGTTGTACGATATTTCCCTGGACTTTGGATTCACTCGATCTGAATAGTACTTCCCTCCGAGGAAAATGTTGAAAGCCTTTGGCTGAACCAACGGATTGGTCGTCCAATCCTTCTTCCCCCAGACAAGGTACTCTGCCGTGGCCGCAAAGGCCGTGCGTGAATCGCTTCCATACGGCATCGAACGTCGCCACCGTACCCGGTACCTGCGATAGGGCTGAAATCTCCGACAGGAAGATTCAGCTCGACGCTCGTGCCGAGGGACATCTTGCCCCACCCAGGCTCCCCCTGGGTCAGTGTAATCACGGGAATGAACAACAGACACAACTCAAGAACACATCATGACCGTCTCATCGTTTTCCTCCTCATCATGTCTCCTCCTGACTACCCGAGCCGATCTCCAGATGCCAGAGGCGAAGCCGTCTCGGGAAGCTTTGACGTGGTCACCTTTTTCCATTGTTCTTCCAACAATTCTCTGGCTGCCCGTTCGAGGAACTCCGGCGCGGCCCACTTCTGTACTTCGAAGTCGTGCTTGATATATCCGTGACTCAGCATAAAGTCTTTCCCGATCTCAACGGAGACCAGGTTCTGGGGCGACAGGTTGGGCACCATGTCGATGTTTTTGATGCCTCTGTACGTATCTTCGACGTCTAAATAGAACGTTTGCTTGTCGAGGATCGCGGCCGCAGCGTGCTTGTTCTCGTTGGCCCAGCGCCCCACCTTAATCATGCCCTTCATGAACGCGACGACCAGCTCGGGATGTTTCTCGGCCATGACGTCCGTACAGGTGATGACGGCGGGGACATTGGCCACCTGCAGGGTCCAGTCCGGATACCGGGACAGGTCCTCGATCGCCTTGAACTTGCCTGTTGCCTCTGAGAGAACACTCAAGACTTTGCTTTGGCTATAGACGGCATCGACCACGCCCTTTTCCAGGGCCGTCTCCAATGGACGGAAGGCCAGGTCGCGCTTGTGATCACGCTTAAGCCAGAGTTCAGATGGGTTTTCCATAGGATCCAGCATCCTGGCATCGTTGTACCAGTCATCCGGGTAGGGGAACTCAACGATCTCGACGTCCTTGCGGGTCATGCCGTTCATCATGAGCATAAGCTCGATGCCTTGTTCCTCCTGGATGCGCCACCAGTCGGTCTTGATGGTGTTCATGCTCTTCGAGAGGCCGATCTTCTTTCCTTTCAGATCGGTCATCCGGTAGATCTTGTCCCTGGAGCGCACCAGCATTACGCCGCCTTCGTATACATGCGTCACCCCCAGGAGCCTGGTCCGGCGGATGTCGGCGTGAACATGGATGGGCGGGAATAAACCGCCGAAACGAATGAGGTTGTCGAGGTTATGGATGTAGTGCGGGTACCAGTCGTTCTCGCGGGCGGAGCGCATAAAGGCGTACTTCACGCCGATCTTCTTGAACTCCTCTCTGGTCCAGCCGAGTTCCTGGTCCACATTGCTGGCGGACACGAGCGGACAGTTGGTGTAATACACCTCGTTCCATTTCAATGGGACAACGCTCATTTTCGTATTTTCGAACGTCGTCGCTTTCACTTTTGCGTCTGTCATGATAATGTCTCCTTTTCACATGTGTGGCGATATGTTGTGTTGACGCTCACCGGACCGGAAGTGATGGTGGTTTCTCTTCAACCGTGACCGATCGCGTGGATAAAACTGTTCTATGGTGTGACGACTTGGAAGTCAAGTTACAGGGACTGCCCTATCCTCTTGAATGTCTCTTGTCTCCTTTCATGAAGGTCTCTTTGCTTCCAACGTATGCGACGCCAAATCTGGTTTGATACTGGAAACGGCATCATATTGGGTAAGGTGGACTTTGCCGGTCAGCTCTTCCAGGAAATGCGACCGCTTCAGGCGGTCCATGATTGGGCCCTTTACCTCGGAGAGGTGGAGGGTAATTCCGCCATCCTTGAGCCGGTGGTTAATCGCCTCGAGGCTTTCCAGCGCCGAGGCGTCAATCGCATTCACCGCCGCGCATTCAAGGATGACGTGGCGGACAGTCGGGTTGGCCGCAACCGCCCCGTTGATGTAGTCCTCGATGAAGCGTGCGTTCGGGAAATAGAGACTGGCGTCCACCCGGAGCGATAGAAACTCGGGATCAGTCACCACCGTATGCCGGGCCACGTTGCGGAAATTCATGGTGCCCGGGATCTGGCCCACGACCGCCACATGCGGCTTCGACGTTTGGTAAAGATGGAGGAAGATGGCGAGACCCACGCCCGCCAACAGCCCCGCTTCCACGCCCTCGACCAAGGTGAGGAGGATAGTGGCGGCCATCGCCGCGCCATCGGTCCACGAATAGTGCCACGTGAGCTTGAGCGCGCTGAGATTCACCAGCGACAGGACCGCAACGATAATGGTGGCGGCGAGCGTTGCGTTCGGCAGAAAGAACAGAAGCGGAGTAAGAAACATCGTGGTGAGAGCGATGCCGACCGCCGTGAATGCCCCGGCAGCGGGCGTCTCAGCGCCAGCTTCAAAGTTTACCACCGAGCGAGCGAAGCCGCCCGTCACCGGAAATCCGCCCGACAGGGCCGCACCGACGTTGGACATGCCAAGCGCGATCAACTCCTGGTCGGGGTCGACGCGATGACGACGTTTGGCAGCAAGAGTAAGAGCAACCGAGATTGACTCAACATAGCCTATTATGGAGATCAGAAGCGCCGGCACGAGGATCTTCATCCAGAGTGCCATATCCATCGGCGGCATGGCAAGTTTTGGTAAACCACCGGGCACCGTTCCGACAATTTTTACCCCTTTATCAGACAGACCAAAGGTCCACACTATGAGAATAGCTGCAATGATGGCCACAACAGGACCAACTTTAACCAGTATGTCGGAGACACGCGCACCCAGTCCGAAGTGGACCAGAAGCGGCTTCAGTCCGCTGCGAACCCAGAAGAGAAAGATGAGAGAGCCGATACCGATGGCTGCGGTTGCGAGATGGATGTGAGTAATAGTGTGCCATAACGAAATAACAATATCCAGAAAACTTTCTCCTTCAACATGTATCCCGAGAACGGGTCCGAGCTGACCTGCAGCGATCTGAATACCGGAAGCTGTAATGAATCCCGAGATGACGGGGTGGCTGAGGAAATTTGCAAGAAACCCAAGCTTCAGAAACCCCATTGCGAGCAGCAACAAACCTGAGACCATAGCGAGCGCGATGGCAGCCCCCAGATATTCCGGTGTTCCCTGGGAGGCGAGCTGTCCGGCTGCTGCCGCGGTCATGAGGCTGGCCACCGCCACGGGACCGACCGCGAGCGTGCGGGATGTGCCGAAGATCGCATAGAGCACGAGCGGCGCCATCGAGGCATACAGTCCGACCTCTGCCGGCAGCCCCGCAAGCAACGCATAGGCCAGCGACTGCGGGATCAACATCATCGTTACAATCAGCGCAACGATCATGTCGTTTGTAAATGTCTTGCTGGTGTATTTTGCTCCCCAATCAAGGATGGGCAAATAACCCCTAAGCACTCCCATCAGGGATGCCTTTCCCGTTTTGCCTTCTGCTTCATCTATTGAATTCATTTTCATAGGTGTTTAAGATATATATTCATTACTTCGGAAAAACAAATATCACTGCAGTCCTAACACCAAAATCAGATCTGCCTCCTTCAGGGGCGGCTACCTGTAGCCGTGGACCAACTTGGAATTGAATTAATTGTTCACCGAACTTTAATAATCCCCCTGCCACTATATTGATAAAAGCTGTTGTACTACTAGCCTGCCAGTTTTGAGTTAATTCCGCGTTCACGGTTAATCCCGTTCCACTTTTCCAGTTATAAGTTACAAAAGGCTGCAAATACATCTGGTTAACATCCGCTCTGTTTTCATCGCCGGCAACTGACCAGACTTGATTTATCAACGCGCCATATGTCCAGCCATTCGCTTGTTTTAGAGCTATCGCAGTTGGGCCAATACCAAACTTTGTTGTGCCTAACATATCATTGGTTGCAGTGGGAATTAGAAATGCAGAGCCCAATCCCCATACAAATCCATCTTTTACTACAGCATTAGAAATCCATCCACTCACCAGTGCATCAGCCAGTCCAGTTTGCTGAGTGCCTTCGCCTGTAATGTCATATTGTGCTATTACAGGTAGAATATATCTTGTAATCAGACTGAATTTTTCACTTAGGCTAAACGGAATGATTGGTTGAAAGTTAAGTGTGTTTCGCGAACCATTGGTTTCTCCGATTCCTATGTCCATATTATTCTGAAAGGGCACACTAATTAGTGCTCCAATAGGATTTGCCAGTGCTTTGGCAATTTCTGCTGGATCATTTGATGCCGGTTTTTGTTCCTCCTGTGCTAATGCAGAAACGGTAATGAAAATACTGATCAACAGGATGATTAGTTTCATTGTTAGTTGCACCTGAATACAAGTAAGGCCTGCGAGTCTTTTGAAATAGGGCAAAATTTTATCTGCCAATTTGATCGCATATACCTTAATAACAACGCCGACTACAAGCGGCAGCAGCACCGTGAGAACAAGTTGTTTGGCGAGCGCGAAACTGCTGACCGATACCCTGGAAATCAGCATGGGTGCGATCAGTGGCATCAACACCACCGTCCCTACCACCGCTAAGGGCATCATAGCGGCGGAGACGTCCATATCTGCCATGGCTTTCCTGATCAAAATGGGTAACATAGGCGCAGTAGAGGATTGCAGCAATGCCAAAAATATCCTGTGCCCTCATACGCTTCTACCTTCGTGGCGAATCATTAATAAGCTTTTCATGGTCTTCATTGTTTACCGGGTGAGCTCATGCTTTAACTTCCTCGCCTGCCTTGCCATCCTTTTTACCCATAAGCGGGGCAACAACTACGCTGAGGATGAAAGACCACAACGTCCAAATGATAACCATCGCCACCATATTTGGTTTTACATCCGGAATAGCAAGAACTCCTATCAAGACAGCGGCTATGTTCCGTGTGCCCATTCCCAGTGACAGGACTATTCTCTCACCCCGCTTAAGGCCGAATCCGAAATAAAAGGAGAGCAGTGCCATCACAACCATAAAAATGGTCAGCGAAAGCATTGCAAAGCTGCCGGCAGTAGCCCACATCTGTTTGTAATAGAGCAAAAGACAGAAAACAATTGTCAACAACGTAGCCAAGCCCGCCAGTTTCTTTACAGGCTGGAAGATTTTGTCGACCACTTTACTAGCATAAGTCTTGATTAAAGCGCCAATCAGCAAAGGTACGAGCACCGTCATAAAGAGCGGTTTCAGGAGCGACATTACGCTCAATTCTATGCCCTTTGCCAGGAACGGTGCAAATAGTGGCATTAGCACGGATGTGCCGATCGCCGCAACCGGTATGAAGGCTCCTGCGAAGACAACGTCTCCATGCGCTTTGGGGAGAAGCGGTGGGAGAAATGGTGCACACGGGGCCAGACTACCGATGAACAACACGATTACATATGTTGAATCCAGTGGAATTAACAAGGTGATCAGATAAGCGACAGCGGGGCCTACCACCCAGCCGTATCCGAACGTAAGTCCCAGGAACTTCAGATCTCCAATTTTTTTGAACATCTTGCCCAGGTTAACCTGAAGGCCCATGCTTAAGAGGTTTGAAACAGTAAATACAATTACCAGTGGATTAAATATAGACTGACAAAACTCCAAGATTTCGTTCATGAAAGATCTCCTTTCTAACTCACCGCACGATGTGAACGCGCAAGCATTCCGCCGGAAATATTCTTTGCTGTGAATCCATTTTGCAGAAGTATGCGAGTGGCATAATAGGCTCGCTGAGCTGAACGGCAAAGGACATGGATTTCTCGATCACGAGGAAGTTCTCCCAGACGGGACCGAAGTTGCGGCAAAGGGATATTCACAGCGCCGGGAACAGACTCTACTTCAAGTTCTTGCGGATTACGCACATCTAAAATGAACCCGTTACCAAGCGTATCCCAGTGGATGATCGGCATATCGTCCCGCAGAATATCTCCTGCAACCATGCCTGCAAAGTTAACCGGGTCTTTGGCACTACCAAATGGCGGGGCGTAACAGAGTTCTGATTCTTCCAGATCGTAAATAGTGCAGCCCATCTGAATGGCCATTGCAAAAGAGTCAATTCTTTTGGGAACACCCTCTTCACCAAGCACCTGGGCACCAAGCACTTTCCCGTCGGATTTGCGGAACAGAGTTTTTATAACAAGTATTTTTGCGCCGGGATAATATCCCGCGTGCGAGTTCGGATATGTGTAAATCTTTTCATAGTCGGTCACACCAAGTCTTGTAAGTGTTTTTTCACTCACACCTGTTTGTGAAATTGCCGCATCAAATATTTTGCAGATTGAGGTCCCCTGTGTACCACGATAGCGCGAATTACGACCGCAAAGAACATCAGCGACAATTCTTCCTTGCCGGTTTGCCGGTCCTGCAAGGGGAATAAGAGTCATTTCTCCGGTAACGAAATCTTTTACTTCAACTGCATCACCAACAGCAAAGATATCTGCGTTTGAAGTCCGCATCTGATCATCAACTTTAAATCCTCCTCTTTTACCGAGTTCGATTCCTGCCATCTTCGCTAATTCTGTTTCGGGCTTAACACCGATTGCAAGGATAACAATTTCTGCAGGGTAAACTTTTCCTGATTCCGTACGTACTTCAATCATTCCATCATCAGATTTACGAAATCCTGCAACGCCATCATTAAGTTCAACTTTAACGCCGTGTCTTTCCATATAACGTTTTACTACAAGAGCCATTTCAGGATCGAGCGGCGGCATAACCTGATCTAACTTTTCAACCAATATTACATTAAGTCCGCGATGCACTAAGTTTTCAACCATCTCCAGACCTATGAATCCACCTCCAACGACAACTGCATTGAGGGGTTTTGCAATTGTGTTAACGCCGCTGTATTCATTCATTCCGGTATTTAATATATCACGGTCTAACCATTCGCGCATATGTCTCGCATCAGGTACTGTTCTTACAGAAAATATTCCCGGGAGATCAATCCCCGGAAGCGGCGGACGGATCGGCGCCGCCCCGGGGGAAAGCACCAGTTTGTCATATTTCTCAGTGGTCACTTCACCATTTGCGTGATTCTTGAGCTTGACTGTTTTCTCTTTGGCTGAAATGCCGATTACTTCGCAGCTTGTCCTGCAATCGATCGCGAATACTGCACGGAACATCTGTTCCGTCGCCACCAGGAGGCTGGATTCCTGTTCTATCGAACCCCCGACATGGTACGGAAGGCCGCAATTCGCGTATGAGACATACGGTCCGCGTTCCACGAGCACGATTTCAGCCTTCTCATCCAATCTGCGCAGACGCGCCGCACAGGAGGCTCCGCCTGCCACTCCACCAACTATAATGACTTTCATGGTATTGTCTCCTCAAAACGATCGATGCATTTCAACAGCAAAGCCACAGGAAGCATGAGCAGTGCAGCGGCCGTCTTACAGGGCGAAGTTGTACCCCGCAGTGAACGAGAATGAGTTGAAGCCATGGTAGTACAGCATATAGCGGACGCCGAGCTCGAAACCGGATTTCTGGAATCCCAGGCCGATGGGCAACATGAAATAGGTCTGATTCCCCTTTGCACCGATCACATTGCCGGTGTAGGTGAACGTCATGAAATACAGTCCCCCTTCCAGGCTGCCGTAGAAACCCGGCGCCAGGTAGTATTTGCCCCCGAGAAAAATGTTGAAGGCCTTGGGCTGGGAGGAGGTATTGGCGGCCATCTCCTTTGTCGTCCAGGCAAGGTAGCCCGCCGTGGCGGTAAAGACGGTGCGCGAGTCGGTTCCATACTGATACCGGACATTGCCGCCATAGCCGGTGCCAGCCCAGTCGGAGAAATCCCCCATGGGAAGAGAGACCTCAAAGTTTGCGCCGAGAGACATCTTGCTGAACCCTGGTTCTCCCTGAGCGAAGGCCAGAAGCGGACAGATAGCAAGAGCTGCAAGAATTGCGGTGAGATTACGTATCATGTGGGCCTCCTTTGGTATGATGATCACGATTGCTGAATTCGATTATTAAAAGGCAAACGACACTCCCAGCGTTGGACCGGACACGGTCACGTCATATCGAAACAGTTCGTCTCCACTGCCGGTCTCAAAGTTATTGCTCAACGCACGATAGCCCCCGACGATAGCAATGAGATCACTGGCCCGAAAATCGACATAGGCCGCAGCCTGCCACGTCATGTACGACCCGACATTAAATCCGCCGATATCTGCCCGGCCACGCAGCGTCCACTGAGTGCTCAGGCGAGCCGTCAGGCGCGTGCCCACTACCGGATCGAACCAATCCACATTCCCACTTTTCTCAGCGAGGCGGGGATTTTCAAACGTGATCGAGCTGGACAAGGCATTGTAGCGCACCCCAGCCAGCATCTCGATCCCGGGTGCAAGTTGATAGGCTCCCGAAAGCTCTACCATCCACTGATCCATGGTGACATCTGCCTCTGGCTTACTTGCCGTGGCACCAAGCCCCATATAAATCCCATCCAACCCGATGCTCCATCGGCCTTTCTGTGCCTGAAGTTGCAGCATAGCCGCAAACTTGAGGTTCTCCAGGATCTTGTCAAAGCCGACATCCACCGTCGCAGTACGGCCATGGATGGTGAGGTCGCCGTTCATGGCCGCACCCACAAAGTAAGGGGTCACCCGGAACCTCCAAGCGTTTGATTGTTCCTGAGCAATCACCGGCATGGCATGCAGCAACATTCCCGCCGCCAGTGACATCGTCAATATTGTCTTCTCTCTCATGTCGTTGATTGCGTCTCCTCCGGGCGATCCTTTCTGAGTTTATCGACAAACTCCAACCCTTGTTGATTGATGACTTCGCAAATCCAGACATCGGGTCTCCCAACGGACATCTCGGAAATCTCAAGTATCTTCGCGAATTTCCCTGATTGCAGTCGACACAAGAATTCTTCCTCCGTCTGCCACGTTTCCGTATAGACGAGCGCCTCCGGGTCAGACTCCTCAGCCAACGTGCAACCCAGGCAACCTGGTTGAACGCCGGTTGGTCCCAGGAAACCCGACAGGTAAGCCCGGATCGCCTCTAGTTCAGCAGTAGGAGGAAAAATGCGTACGATGGTGAGGAACATGCCTGAGAAGTACGCATTGCGCGTGCCACATTGCAGATATGGGAGGAGTTATCGAGAATCTGCAGCGGAGCAACAGGTTGGGGCGATTGCTGGAACAATTGAGAATTGGATCGTGCCCGGGAAAGGGTTTAATACCGTCCCTAGGTTGTACTATCGTCTTTTTTGTGTTTGGTGGGAATACCGAGGCGTTTCATCTTCGAGTAGAGGCTGGAAGGATTCATGCCGAGTAGCGCGGCGGCCCCTCCTGCCCCCTTGATGCGCCACTGTTGCTGATTCAGGATATCCAGAATGTGCTGTCGTTCGATCGCCTCGAGCGTCTGAGGAGAACGTGAGGCGGCAATTGGGGATTGGGGCAATCGAACGGTTAACCGATCATCCGAACTGATAATGAATCCTTGTTCGATGAGGTTTTTCATCTCCCGGACGTTCCCCGGCCAGGGGTAGTTCACCAGGGCATCCATAGTCTCCCTGGGGATGCGCCGGATGTCCTTGCGCATTTCCTTTGCAAAGAATTCTACAAAATGCCATACCAGCATCGGAATGTCCTCTTTTCGCTCCCTGAGCGGAGGAACCTGGATGGGAAAAACGTTGAGCCGGTAGTAGAGATCCTCCCGAAAGCGACCTTCCTTGACTTCTTTGGCTAGATCACGGTTTGTCGCCGCAATGACGCGCACATCCACAAGCACCGTTTTGGGACTGCCGAGAATTTCAAAACAACCGTCCTGCAGGACCCGGAGGAGCTTGGACTGCGTCTCTCTCGGCAGCTCAGCGATCTCATCCAGGAAGACAGTCCCCTTATCGGCAATCTGGAAACGGCCAACTTGTTTGGTAATCGCCCCGGTGTAGGCACCGCGCTCCCGGCCAAAGAGCTCGCTTTCGATAAGCGTGGTCGGAAGGGATGCACAATCGACCTTGACCATTAATCGGTCTTTCCTCTTGCCCAGCGAATGAATCGCACGTGCCACCAACTCTTTCCCTGTCCCGGTCTCCCCCCCGATCAAGACCGTGGAGTCAGTCGGCGCCACCTGTTCGATCTGGTGCAACACAATCCTGATTGCTTCGCTCTTGCCGACGATGTCAAGGTGGGAGTGCGAAAGGCCTATCTCCTTGCGAAGAAAGCGAGCCTCGACTTCGAGCATCTCCTTCAGCCGTTTGATCTCTTCAAGCGAACGTCTGGTATTTTCTTCCGCGCTCTTCCGCTCCGTGACGTCCACGGACACGCCGAGGATGTGCTCGCCGCCATGGACGGGTTTTGGAGAACGGGCCCCCCGCACCGCAACCCATCGAATTCCTCCATCTGGCAGTACAACTCGGTACTCGGTTACCAGGGAAGCCCCCGTCTGCATGGATTCTTCCAGGTCCCGCTTCAGTCGTTCGATGTCATCAGCGTGAATCTTGCTGTACAACGTCTCAAGGCTCACCTTCTCGCCCTCGACAATCCCGTAGAGTTCCCTCGCCCGGGCCGTCCCCCAAAAGGCGTTGGTCCTCAGGTCGAGATCCCACATCCCGGCGCCGGCCATTCCCGTCGCGAGTTCGAGACGGGCCTCCGTCTCCTCCCGGGCTGCGATTTCCCTGTTACGTTCCAGTGCGGTGACCAGAACTTCCGCAAGCACGCGTAATCTGGGAATATACGTAGCGAGCCACGCTGGTCCCGGCCGCGTAAATGCCAGATGGAGAAGATAGGCCGTGACGCCTCCAACTGGTACAGGTATGCTCAAGTAGGCTTGAATCCCCAGCGACTCACTTGAGCGCCGGTCCACATCTGCTTCCTTCGGAAGCTCATCGAGGTTGTTCACCAGAACGACTTCTCCCCGGACCACCTTGGGAAATCTCCACGGAGACCGAGGAGCATAGTTCGTTTTATCCGGAATCATGCGTATGGCTTCAGTGACAGCCACGTGTGACAGCATGAGCTCGTCGGCCTGAGGGTTGACGCGGAACAAGCCACACATGTTGGATTCAAAAAACTCGCGAATCTGCCCGAGTGCGCGGTCGATCTCTTCGTTTACATCCTGCGGGATCATTCTCAGGAATCGGGCAGCGATGTCGGCCAGAACCATCTCGAACTTCAGCTGGCTTGAAGTAAGTTCCTCTGGCTCGCTCCGAGCGAATGTTGTCATACTTGCTTCAGATGATGGGGTTGTCGGTATCGCAAGGGCTACCGAGGTGCTGCCGGGACTGATTCGGCGCCCGAGAAATTGCGTCAACAGGAAATTATCCAAAATCCATTTGAGATGCAAAAGAAGTTGCGATGGACATTCCCCATTTGCACGTGGCTCCAAGATCGTTCCAGGAACGTTCCAGGAAGGTTCCAGGATGGTTCCAGGAACCTGCTTCCACCAGGTGTTCAGGAAAACCCACAGAGTTTTCCTGGAAAATGGGGAATGTCTATAAGTTGCGGGGAGCTCCTGTAGCTACAAATGCTTGGCGGGCCCGCGGAAGAACGAAAGGGGCTTAGGCCGCAACCCCTCCTCCCGCTCGCCCAGTTCCCCGGAGGCAAAGGTCGGGGCAATGCCCTGAGCGAGTCGCATCTTCCCCACCAAGGAAATAGACTCGCCCCACCTTGTGTTTTGGTGGGGCGAGTCTACTCGTTCTCATGTGAAATTCATGGTTCCGAGGTCCCTCGGCTCGCTCACTAGAATTCGCTCGCTCGGGGCCCTTTCTAGGATGCACCACGAGCCGTGATCTCCCGGAGCCGACCCCCCATGTGTCAGCCGAGGAGGCCATATAACAGGTGGACAAGGTTCCGGCGCAATGAGAGGAATGCATCATGGATCCACGACCGAACTGATCGTCATCCACCACCAACATGCAGCGCGGTCCAGTCAAGGAACGGCAGGAAACAAAAAAAGTCTTGACGTTGAAGTGATTGCAGATGATCAACACTGAAGAAGGCGGCACCAAGGGCGCAATAAGGGCGCATGATTTTATCCACCGACGTGTGATGAAGTGGTTCAAATCTCGCGCTGTGAGAGATGCGCGGTCTGAATTTTCTGAGTGCCCGAATTTATTCCGAGGACGCCCTACAAATGATTGTCTTCTTTTGCCGAGGCAGAAGATTGCCGATCGCTGCAGATAACAGGTGGACAAGATTCCGGCTCAGCTTGGAGCATTTGTAATAGGTGTCCACGATGCGTCCGGACGATCACCCTCCCCTACCGGATAAGGCAGAATTTGGGCGTCTGAACGAAATCTCCCGCTTCTTTGATGGCGGTGTATATTTCCCCCTACTTGCTGGATCACAATAGTATCTGGATCACCTTGAGCAGCAACTCCTCAGCTGAGAAGATTGTCAGCGTCAGGGGGAGCAGAGGCGCCACGGTCACTACTGCCAGCGTTATCACGGCATTTGGTCCGAAAGGCACGAGGCGCATCCCACGCACGGTCGCAATACTGTTTCCCAGATCGGCCAGTGATTGAATATCGCCGCTCCCCAGGAGTTCCTCAGTACCGGATGCACCCCCCTGGACCCACTTATCATCAAATTCCTGCACTAGCGGCTGGCGAGCATTCCGTACTCGCGCAAGCCCTTTCGCTTTGCTCGTGCGAGATGGCCGGAAAAGACCGTGAGTGGGCCCAGGATGAAGAGAACAAAAACGATCACGAACCCTAAGGCCTCTCCCTTGAATGTCATCAAGGCCTGACCGTCGTAGCAGATCCGGCTGGCGATCAACCCTGCAAGAAGTGCGCCCTGGGCAAAGAGGATCGGCGCGAAGGCGTGGGCACTATCACCCAGAAAGCCCAGCCCGCCGGCCCGATCCGGGTGAGTAGGGGTGAGCCGCAGGCTCAATTTCGAGATACGCCACAAGAGCCAGGACCAGGTCAAAAGCCGCAAATACCAGCGCAACAGGATAAACTGAAACAGCGGTACGCTGACGAAGGCCAACCAGTAACCGGCATAGGTGAGATTGAGGCTCTTCCCGTCCGGCATTGCATACCAACTTGCCTGTTCCATTGCAACCCCGTCCCGCCAAGTCCAATGTCCTAGCGTGTAAACGAAAACAAGCAATGCCAATTCCACCACAGGCGAGTTGCGCACTCGCATTGCCGACTTGATGTCCGCATGAAATTTCGGAACTTGCTCCGCGACGATCATGCGCCGCGCCATGAACTGTTGAACCACCGGTCGGATATGACGGTGGACGATCACTTCCGCTGCAATTAATACCGGCAGTGCGATCAGGAATCGAGCATGTGTCTCGATGTCGAACAAGAACGGGATTTTGACTCCGCCACCCAAAGCGCGCCCACTCAGTAAGGCCAACACCAGCAACGGCAGCCACGCGAAAAGAGCGATGAACACGATCCGCCGCTTCATCAGCTCCAATCCAGCTCCGGACAGATGTGTCCGTCGGAACAGCTGAAACAGTGGACCACCCAGGACCAGTGAGAAGTCGGGTGTTTCCTGCGGGACCTCGGGTTCGGGCATCACTCCTCCTGAATGTATGCTTAGTCCATCACGCGAAGAACTGCCCCTGACATGTACAGGGCGAACTCAATCCCCGGTACAATGCGACCGTGCCAGCATGCCGCCGGAAATATTCTTTGCCTTGAACCCACTTTGCAGGAGAATCCGCGTCGCAAAATAGGCTCGCACCGCCGATCGACAAATAATGTTGATTTCCCGATCGCGGGGAAGGTCACCCAAGCGGGCGCGGAGTTGAGGCAGCGGGATGTTGACCGCGCCAGGAACCGCCTCAGCGTCCACTTCCTGCGGATTCCGTACATCAAGCAGGAAAGCGCCATTCAACGACTCCCAGTGGGTGATCGGCATGTCGCCCCGGAGAATATCGGCCGCGACCATGCCCGCGAAGTTCACCGGGTCCTTGGCACTGCCGAACGGCGGCGCGTAACTCAACTCCGATTCCTCCAGGTCGTAGATCGTGCACCCCATCTGGATCGCCATGGCAAAGGAATCGATCCGTTTGGCGACCCCATCCTCGCCAAGCACTTGCGCCCCGAGGAGCCGACCGTTCGACTTCCGGAATATGACCTTCATGGGGAGCAGCTTGGCACCCGGGTAGTACCCCGCGTGCGAGTTCGGGTAGAGATAGATCTTCTCGTAATCGGCGTCACCCAGCTGCTTCAGCATTTTCTCGCTGACGCCGGTCTGAGCGATCGCCGCATCGAAGAGCTTGCAGATCGAGGTTCCCTGCGTCCCCCGGAATCGGGATGTGCGGCCGGCGATCACGTCAGCGACAATCCGCCCTTGGCGATTTGCCGGCCCGGCGAGCGGGATGAGCGTCCACTGTCCTGTCACAAAGTCCTTGACTTCCACCGCATCGCCGACGGCAAAGATATCCGGATCGGACGTACGCATTTGCTCATCGACCCGAATCCCGCCCCGCTTCCCGATCTCGATGCCAGCCATCTTCGCCAGCGCGGTTTCCGGACGCACACCGATGGCCAGGATCACGATGTCCGCCGGGAAGGCCTTGCCTGATTCCGTCATGACTTCCAGCCCCCCGGCAGCCGGCTTACGGAATCCGGCAACACCATCATTGAGCACAAGCTGAACGCCGTGCCTGACCAGGTAGCGCTCCACCAGGCGCGCCATTTCGGGATCGAGCGGCGGCATGACCTGATCGAGCTTCTCCAAGAGCGTGACACCAAGCCCGCGGTCCACGAAGTTTTCGACCATCTCCAGACCAATGAACCCTCCTCCGACCACTACCGCATGTTTTGGCTTCGACACCGTGTCGACGCCTGTGAAGGGATTCCCTACGGAACGGTCCGAGTCCCGGTCAAGCCACTGGCGGATCTCACGTGCGTCAGGCACGGTTCTCACAGAGAACACGCCCGGAAGGTCGATACCGGGAAGCGGCGGGCGGATCGGCGCCGCACCGGGGGAAAGCACAAGCTTGTCATATTTCTCTGTCGTGACTGTACCCGTTTGGGTGTTCTTCAGGTCCACTGTTTTCGCCTTTGCCGAGATCCCGACCACCTCGCAGTTCGTTCGGCAATCAACCGCGAACACTGCCCGGAACATCTCCTCCGTCGCCACCAGGAGGCTCCCCTCTTGCTCGATCGAACCCCCGACATGGTACGGAAGGCCGCAGTTCGCGTATGAGACATACGGTCCGCGTTCCACGAGGACGATTTCAGCCTTCTCCTCCAGTCTGCGCAGACGCGCCGCACACGACGCACCCCCGGCTACTCCACCAACGATGATGACTTTCATGGGACATTCTCCTTATTGAGATTTTCGAAATAGTCTGTCACGATCACTGTCGAAATGATAAAGCTTTGCCACCTCAATCTTCTTGACAAGAAAACTGCACGCAAGCATCGCCAGAAGTGCCCCGAGCACCGGTCCTACCCAGTAGATCCACCACCCCTCCCACTGTCCTGAGACCACAGCAGGACCGAGGCTCCTGGCCGGATTGGTACTCGTACCCGATATCGGCGACTCGGCCCAGACCATGATCGAATAGAGGGGCGGAAAAAGGGCCGGTGTGAATCGGCGGATCTTCCGGAATGCCAGGAACAGCACCAGGAGGGAGACCATCGCAAAGGTCGTCGCCACTTCACCCATCACAACGGTCAATGTACTGTACCCCACTCCGGGTAACGTAGCTCCGTAGGCAACACTGAGGCCGGTCGTTCCCCAGAGGAGAAGTGGGATACAGCCCAGTATCCCGCCGAGAAGCTGTGCAGCGATGTACCCCAGCGCCACATTCAATTCGAGTTTTCCTGCGAGCCGGAATCCGAGGGTGACCACCGGGTTGATGTGTGCGCCGCTTCTCTTGCCGACCGGAGAGAGCGCGATGAGTGCCCCTGTTGTGCCGAACAGAAATCCCGTGATTGCCCGGCGCAGAGCATCGTTCGGCATGAGCCCGGGGATCGGGCTGCCACTTCCAAACATGGCAATCACCAGCGACAGCCCCACCAGAAGGAGGGCTGCTGTACCAATGAGTTCTGAGAGGTATACCTGCCACGGGAATGCCCTGTGCGTGCTGCTATCCATTGTCATTCACGGTTGCCGACTACAGATCTGAGAACTGAATGATAACCTTGATGTCATCGGGTTGTCGATTTAAAGCCTTGCTGAAATTCTCCGGTCTTTCGCGTCTCGTGAGGAGCCGTGCCAGCCATGCCCGATCAGCCTGGGCCAACGCTTGACCGGCCTTGTACCAGTGCCTCTTGTTGGCATTCACACTTCCAACGATTACGTTATTCCTCAGCACAGCTCCCGCTGCAACATCTGCAATGGCCGATCCCGCTGCCGCACCACCGCTTCCGACACCCGTGAGACATACGATTCCACCGGCCCCCACCTTAAGTATGGATTCGGCGACGACTTGCCCCACACCGGTACACTCGACAATAATATCCGGCTCGAAGCCGACGTCCTTAACAGAGCCCGAATGGTAGGTTGCACCAAGAGCCTTCACCAGTTCCACCTTGGGACCCGATGTGACGCGATCCAGGACATGGACATCCAGCCCCTTTTGCACCCCGATGAGAGCCGCCAGCAGGCCAATAGGCCCAGCACCTGTTACAAGCACATTTTGCGGCTCCCAGAAAGAGCGCTGGCCTATCGCCTTGACCATCTCCCACGCCTTGGCCACAACTGTTGTCGGTTCAAGTAGCACGCCGAGAATTCCCAGAGTAGGATCTACTTTCATCGCGTACTCGGGTTCGATCCTCCAGCGCTCCGACATGTAACCGTCAATCTGTTTGATCCCCCTCTCGGTGTACTGGCCATTGCGACACATGTCCCACTCCCCCACTCCGCAATTGGGACACGGAACGGGGTCAGGACGCCGGACAATGCCCACGACGAGATCACCCTTCTTCAGCCCGCCGGACAGACCCGGGTCGAGCACGCGGCCGAGAGATTCGTGGCCGAGAACGAGGCGGGTCCTACCTGGAGGAGCCCAGCCATACTTTCCTTCCACAATCTCGACATCAGTGCCACAAACGCCCACCGCCACTGCTTCGACCAGAACCGATCCCTGGTGAACATCGGGTTCCGGGATCTCCTCCAGTTGAGCAGTCCCCGGTTTCAAGGGCTCTACGGTAATAGCCTTCATATGCGCGTTTCCTTCACTTTGTGCGAATCAGACTCAACAGACACTGAGGCCTTCAACACCCTGCGCTCGAAATCACTATCCTGCACCATCTCTTTTGTGATGAGCCCATTGCTCTGGATGATCCGGGCGATGCAGCCGGTCCAGCCGGTCTGATGGCTGGCGCCAATGCCAGCGCCGTTGTCGCCGTGAAAATACTCGTTGAACAGTATGCAATCTCGCCAGAGCGGGTCGTTCCGGAACTTCTCCATGCCGCCGAAGACTGGCCGGTGCCCCTCGCCATCCAGCTCGAACGTCGAGATCAGCCGCTCGGCAAGCTCGTGCGCCACCTCGATCAGGTTCATCTGCCGTCCGGAACCGGTCGGGCACTCTACCATGAATGAATCACCATAGTATGCACCCAGCCGGAGAAGCGCGTTGTACAACATGAGGTTCACCGGCATCCAGACAGGACCTCTCCAGTTGGAGTTCCCGCCGAACATACCGCTGTCGGAATCAGCCGGGAGATACGAAACACTGAACTCCTGGTCGCCCTGCCTGAAAATGAACGGGTGATCCAGGTGATAACGCGAAAGGGCGCGAATGCCATGGGGACCGAGGAACTCGTTCTCATCCAACATACGCGCCAGGATGCGACGCAGTTTGTCTTCATTGAGGATGGAAAGCATGCGCCTGCCACCCATGCCCGGCTCTGTAGGAATATGCACATTCGCAGCAAGCTCCGGATGACGGGCCATGAACCTTGCAGCATATTTTCTGAATGTCGGGAGCTGTTTCAAGATGTCCTCTTCGAATATGGCCACCGCCGCAAGCGGCAGGAGACCAACCATCGACCGGACTTTGAGCCGCATTGAGTTACCGTCAGGAAGGCGCAGCACGTCATAGAAGAATCCATCCTCGTCGTCCCACATCCCTTCACTCCCCCCACCGATCCGGTCCATCGACCCTGCGATCCACATCGTGTTCTCGGCGAACTTCGAGACGAATTGCTCATAGTGGGGCTCATGCAGCGCGAGTTCCGTGGCAATGCGAACCATCTGCTGGCTGAAGAAGACCATCCAGGCCGTTCCGTCTGCCTGCTCAAGATACCCGCCTGTCGGTAGCGGAGCGCTCCGGTCGAAGACCCCGATATTGTCCAGACCTAGAAAGCCTCCTTCGAAAACGTTACTCCCGTAACGATCCTTCCGATTCACCCACCAGGTGTGGTTCAGCAGGAGTTTTTCGAATGCAGCCTTCAGGAATGCGATATCGCCTTTTCCGTTGTTCCTGGCCTTATCCTGTAAATAGATC
The DNA here is from genome assembly GCA_963809695.1 of uncultured Bacteroidota bacterium. Lineage (GTDB taxonomy): Bacteria > Bacteroidota > Ignavibacteria > UBA10030 > UBA6906 > JAGDMJ01. The sequence goes on along the minus strand of CAWEKI010000001.1, from coordinate 60,756 downwards.
TGGATGGTGGCATAGGCATGAACAGGCGGATTGACATCTCCGAAGTTCCACTCGTAGGCTGGTATCTGACCGTTCGGATGCAGATACTCATTGCGCAGCAGAAGGCCCAGCTGTGACTTCGCAAAATCCGGGTCCACCGACGCCAGAGGAAGCGTGTGGAACGCGAGGTCCCACGCCGCATACCAGGGGTATTCCCACTTATCTGGCATCGAGAAAATATCGTCGTTCAGCATATGGAACCACGCGCCGTTGCGCTGGTCGCCGCGCGTAGCAGGTGTCGACCCCGGTCCGGTATTGTGTTCTTTCAGCCACGTATGGAGATCATAGTAATAGTACTGCTTGCTCCACAGCATGCCGGCAAGCGCCTGACGCAACACACGGGCCCGATCAGGAGCGGCTTTGACCGCAGGCGGAGTAATGCCGTCATAGAACTCATCGGCTTCGCGAATCCGCTTGTCGAAGATATCGTCATATTCCCGGAAGGGGGTGCCTTCCGCATCCGGCACTGCCCTCGCAAGGCGCAATCGGACAATCCTGGTCTCGCCAGCATTGATGGTCAACGGGTAGTGTGCGGCGGCTTTTGTTCCGTTGTTGGCGGGATTCACCGCATCTTTCTCTCCGCGCACCACATAGTTGTTGATGCCGTCCTTGACATAAGGTGAAGCGTTTGTGCCGCCAAATAACCTCTCGTTGTTGGTCTCATTCTCAGTGAACAGTAGAGCTGGCGTCCCCTCGCAGAAGAGCTTGTAGTCTGACATGAACTGCTGAAAGAGTGGGTCAGTATGACGGGCTGACATAACGCTCCCACCCGCATGATCAGTTTGTGCAAGCATGGGCTTGGTACCACCGCCCTGCCAGGACCAGGTATTGCGAAACCATAGTGTCGGGAGCACATGGAGCTCGGCCGGTTCCGGACCGCGATTGGACACGCTGATCTTGACGAGAACGTCTTCGGGGCCGCCCTTGGCATATTCAACGAGCACATCGAAGTACCGATCGCCATCAAAGATACCGGTGTCCAGCAACTCGTACTCAAGTTCCTGCTTGGAGCGCCTGCGGTTTGTCTCAACAAGATCGGCATAGGGGAACGCTGCCTGCGGATACTTGTAGAGGTATTTCATGTAGGAATGCGTGGGGGTACTGTCAAGGTAGAAGTAATACTCCTTGACGTCTTCGCCATGATTTCCTTCTCCGTTGCTCAACCCGAAAGCTCGCTCCTTCAGGATCGGGTCCTTTCCATTCCAGAGTGCAAGCGCGAAGCAGAGCACCTGGTGATCGTCGGAGATCCCTGCAAGTCCGTCCTCACCCCAGCGGTATGCGCGCGACCGTGCCTGATCATGTGTGAAGTACGACCAGGCGTCGCCACTGTGGCTGTAGTCTTCCCGAACAGTCCCCCACTGCCGTTCGCTCAGGTAGGGGCCCCATTTCTTCCAGAGAGCCCGCTTTGTTCGGGCCTCGTCAAGTCGTGTTACTTCAGCGTTTTTGCCCATGAATATCCTCCTGAATTTCGCGTTCCCTGTTGACTTACTGCAGCCGGTTAATTTGTATCATCGTCATTCTCTGCTTCAAAAAACAAGTGCACGATCAGGTTGAGCGCATAGAGATTGCTTGTATCATAATGTGAATCGTACTGATATGTCAGGTTGCCTTCAAACGCCCAGCGTGGTCCCCAGGAAAAGGTAGCGCCTCCGATAATGCGCACACGACTGAAAGTTGCATAGCGCGAGTCCCAGAAAGGTTCTATGTTCACATAAGGAACAATCGAACTATTGCCGGAGGTATATTCCTTTTCAAGCATGACACGGTAACGGAACCGATAAGAAAGGTCCGGATCTTCGCCAACCCACCGGAGGTCGACACGAATACGATGCGAGAGTAATATGCCTCCTATGAGAGGATCTCTTTTGTGGATTTCGGCGAAGAGCATATCTTCCGTATAGTTGCTTGGGTTATCACCCAGGCTCCATCCTTCCATGAAACCCCAGCGCAGTAACCAAGATCTCATCTGCGCCGCTCTCTCTTCATCTCGTAACCTCCTGTACAGGGAGAATGTTGTCCGGCCCCATGCATAATCGGCCTGCAGATATATATTCAAGTCCCGGTTTTGGCTTTCGTGGTATTTTGTGATAGGAATAAAAGCTGACAGCCGCCAGGACGGGTTTATCCTGTACCAAATATCCGTTTCGGGCCATAATTCGAATGATGAATCTTGGGCATAGCTGTTGCTTGCAGAACTCACTAGAACACAGAGTACTAACCATATAAAATGAAAGTTATACCTGGCGTTCATTTATCGAAAATCAATTTAGGATTCGGGAGATATCGAGCTCTCCCGGTCCGGCCCGCACGCTACTTCTGCGCTGCCAAATACTCCAGGCGCCTCTCCTCCCATTCCGCCATGCTGGAAGGCACATGGAACCACTCCTCCTTTGATACCGGCAGCATCTCGATCGCAACGCTTACACATCCGATCACGCACACACCACAACCGATGCACTTTGCCCGTTCCACATTCGACTTGCCATTCTCATCATCAGCGATGGCGTCCACCGGGCAACGCCCCTGGCACACGCCGCAGGAAATGCACTTCTCTGGATCGATGACAGCGCGGTAGTTCGACCGTTGCGCCCCTTCCGATATGCCGGAGAGTTTCTGTCCGTGCAATACCCCACAGCAACAGCCATCGCAGTTACAGGTGCCTACAAACTGAGGTATATCCGCTCCCATTGTGTATCCGTAAAACGCAAGGTGAACGTGTCCCATCTCCTCAAGTTCATAAAGGAGCTTGTTCGCCTCCTCCCTGTCAAGCACGGTTTCTGAGAGCGGGGTGTGAGGTGGCAATCCTACAAACCCACATCGTTTCATGGGGAACTTGCAGTCGAAGTGCCCCAGATCCTCCCGCTCCTTTTTGCACACACAGGGGATCACGAGAAAACGCTCGTGGCGTTTGAAATGGGCATCGATATCCAGGTGGGGCTCCATAGCCGCCATCAGCTCAGGTTTCAGAGAGCCGCGCACAGGTACAACGCCCAGCACGCCGGGCCGGGGCGCAAGGATCTTCTCCCCGCCGCCCTCGATCACGAATTGCTCGAAGAGCTCCGCAAATTCCTTATCCAGCAGCCGCATATTGGCTTCGTACCAGCCAACCAGAAAAGGACCCAGCCGGTACTTTTTCTCGCCTTCGGCTGTAGGCACCATACCGGGAGCTGCCATCCCCTTTGAGTCGAGACGTACCAGCCGTCGTGGTATCAGACTCTCGAGTAGGGCTGTTACATCGGCTTCCTCCATACCAACCCGTTTCGCGATATCGGCTGCGGTCTCCGGGAAGCGGGTCAGCTGGCCCGCAAGCGAAACTTCCTCGGGTGTGAACGCCATCTTTATCAGCTGTATTTCCACCCCAGATTTCGTCCTGGGGAAGCCATGCGGAAGCGCCTCCTGCGCCGCCGCCAGTCGTTCGTATATATCTAACGATTTGTCCTCATTGCTCATAAATACCCCGGTTCTTAGATTGCGACCTCGAACACGAACCTATTTCACGACCGCGGCTGTCTGGGCACTTCGGCCGAAGGCCTCGTCGATGATGGCCTGTAAATGTTTAACCAATTCATCAGACGGCGTTTTGTAATCATCCAGTTCATACACCTTGCCCAGGTATTCGTACTTGCCCAGGCCGAAGCGGTGATACGGCAACAGCTCATAGTCAATCACGTTCTTGTGAGGGCGAATGAACGCCAGCACTGCTCGTATATGTTCCTCATCGGCATTGATGCCGGGAATCAGCGGCGTGCGGGCGATGAAGTCAATGTTGGGAAACGTCTCGTAAGCTTTCTTGAAGTTCTCGAGTATACGCTTGTTGTCCACGCCGGTCCATTTCTTGTGCCTCTCCGGGATGGTCAGCTTGTGGTCATGCAGCATCGTATCAACGTGGGGCAGCACCTTCTCCAGGAAAGGCCATGGAGCGTTGCACGCTGTTTCTATGGCCGTATTGAAGCCACGATCGTGCGCTTCCTTCAGCAAACCTGCGCTGAAATCAGGCTGCAGCATGATCTCACCGCCACTCAATGTCATTCCACCCCCTGTATTTCGGTAAAAGGAAGCATCCTTCTCCACCTCGTCCAACACCTCTTTTACTGTCATCTTTTTGCCAAACATTTCGAGCGCTCCTGTCGGGCAGAGCGATGTCAATGTCTCGTCGCAATCCATGGCCAGATGCCAGTTGACTTTTACTTTGTCATCGTCGCCCTCCACAACATAGAAGGCGCCTTCCGGGAAGGGCGACTTCAGGCAAACTCCACATGCCTTCTTGCCCGTACATTTCCTGGAATCGTAGGACATTTCCGGTTTTATCCGGATGCTTTCAGGATTGCCGCACCATTTGCAGCGCAGCGAGCAACCCTTCAGGAAGACGGTAGTGCGGATGCCCGGACCGTCGTGGCTGCAGTATCGTTGGATATTCAGCACCGTCCCTGTCATATCGCTTGGGTTTATTGTTTGATTGTTCACAATTCTTCCTCCTTATTTTCCACAATAAATGCCAAGTGAATGAGCAATCTTCAGGAATTCGCTGTCCGCAGACACCGTTCTGACTTTGTTGATTGCTTCTGCCAGCGGCACGAACCTGATTTCAGGAGGAACAAAAGCAACCATTACTCCATTCTTCCCCGCTTTCAGCGCCTGCAATGCCCCGGCTCCGTACGCCATCCCCAGTTGGCGGTCGACAGCAGTTGGGGTACCACCCCTGACCCAGGGACCGATGACGAGCGGATAGGTTTCCTCGGCTATCAGCAGCTGAAGTTCTCTTGCCACAGTCTCTGCTGCCTGGCCAGAACTCTGAATGACGTGCTCACTGCTGGAATCACCGGTAGCCAGTGGCGACAGAGTAGCTTTTAGGGAGGATGTGGCCCCTTCCTTCTTAGTTTGACTGATAAGTTTCGCTCCCTGGGCCACCACAACAAGCCCGTACGGCCTTCTGGGTGACATCTTATCTTTTAATCTCCGTGCCACATTCTTGAGATCAACAGGGATCTCGGGGATCATGATGACATCAGCACAAGCTGCTATACCTGCCTGGAGTGCAATCCATCCAGCCTGCTCTCCCTGTACCTCGACTACTGCAATTTTGCGTGCAGACTGGGCCGCCTGACGGGCACGGTCCAGCATTTCGATGGTGAAGGTGAGGGCGCTGTTGAATCCGAATGACACCGAAGTACAGGCGATATCATTATCGATCGACCTTGGGATGCACACCGCATTGAGCCCTTTGCGGTGGAGCTTGTAGAGAATACTCAGCCCAAGTCCGCCAACCACTGAAATCAATCCGTCAATCTTTTCTTCCTTCAGCCTTTTCAAGAGATCATCGGACATGTCCACTTCTTCCACCATGTCGTCTTTGTTTACCGTGCGGACATGAAACGGATCGACCCGGACCGATTGGCCAAGTATACCCCCTGCAGAAGGATCAAGATTTTCTATCAGCCGAGGGCTGAGTGTAACCAGTCCACCCTCAGGATATTTTTCGGGGTGAAGTAAACCTTCAAACCCATCGCAAACACCGACCATCTCCCATCCCATTTTACCGGCCGCCATCGCAGCACCCGTAATAACGGCATTTATGCCAGGAACGTAGCCGGCGCCAACATTGATAGCAATGCGCCTGAGAAAACTACCATGACCAATTTCCGTACTCATAATGTGCCTCCTTGATTAACTTCTGTTCGGTTGCGCTCAAATCACACTCTTCGGGAGTGACCCAAAAGTCCTCCAACTGTCATTGCGAGCCTGCTCCGGCCTTTCAGACCGAGAGTCTCGGTCCGAAGGACCGGACCTGTGGGCCCGAAGCCCCCAAGGGATGAACCTCTGGCGCACAATCTGACTGCTTTCCTGTCACTGCGAGCCCCGCCTTGGCGGGGCGAAGCAACCCCAGAGCCGATAAGAGACTGCTTCGTCGCTTCGCTCTCCCGAAATGACTACTGCTGCTTCTTAGTCAACCCCGAAACTAAGGCTCCCGCTTGGGCGGGACAGGAAAGGGTGTTGACGGAACAAAATGTAAGGCATGACCAAGTGCCATGCCTTACATGAGCTTCCTTGATCTTCAGATTATTTGAAACTCTGCAAGGTACGGGCAATGACCTCTTCCTGCACACCCGGGGCCAGTTTGGTGAAGAAAGCGCTGAAACCAGCTACCCGAACCACAAGGTCACGGTAGTTTTCAGGGTGCTTCTGTGCATCTCTCAGGATGTTGGTATCGAGCACATTAAACTGAATGTGATAGCCATCATTGTCAAAATAGGTCTTGATAAGATTCAGCACGTTATCCCGGCCCTTGCGTGTTTTCAGCTGATCGGGCGGGAATTTCATGTTCATGTGTGTTGCTGTATACTTAATGGCATCCTGACTCTTCGCTGCAGACATAATCAACGCGGTAGGCCCATTGACATCGGTTCCCGGCATGGCCGACAGACTTCCATCGGTGAGTGCAACCCCGGCATATTTACCGTTCGGCAGCGCGCCCGTCACCAGTCCCATCAGGTTGTGGATGCTCTTGGTATAGGCATCAGGCGCTGATTTAATGTCCTGGCTGATGTAGTTTCCACCACCATCTACCTTTTGGAAAGCCTCATAGATACTATTGAACACCTTACGAGTCAGCTTGTTCATTTCAGGAATGTCGTTGCCATGTTTGGGAGCTTCATAGCACATCTTGCGTACATGCTCGTATCCTACCCAATTGGCAGTCAGCGCCTTTTTCAGCTCGGCCATGGTGATCTTTTTGTCATCATAGACCAACTTTTTCACCGCCATCAGCGAGTTGGCGGCGTCAACACCACCGACAACGATTTGCGCAGTTGTGTAGTAATTGGCTCCGCCATTCCATACCTCGGTGCCGGTTTCAATGCAGCCCCCGGTAAGAAGCGAGCGCCAGGTTGTCGGCAGGAAGTCCGCGCACAACATGCTGGCGATCCATGCACCCCGGCGGAGAACCTCCTCGTTGAAATCGATCTGCTTTTGGAATGCAGCGTATAGTTCTTCGAAAGTCTTGAAGGTCTCGGGATCTCCGGTCTTGGGTCCGATCTGCTGCTTGGTGCGGGGATCGAAGCCATTGTTCATCAACAACTCGATGACCTTCCCCAGGTTGGGCTGCCCTTCAACAGGGTGTCCTGTCTCATAGGGAATGTATGAACCTACGCAGGCGCCAATGCAGGTGCGTCTGGCTTTTTCGAGTGTGAGGCCCTTCTTGGAGTCTGCAAAGAGATTCAAGGCGCGCTTCACCATCACTTCGCCATTGACGAACTGAGGCATACCGATACCCGTGCCTATTACATCGAGGACCTTCTCCAGGAATTTACCGCTCATTCTCTCCGTGTAGCAGCAACTCAGTGGAGGCTGTGGCAAGTGAAGGTAGTTACATGCATCCAGGACCACATAATCCATTTCAGCGGTGGCATCATCTCCATCTTCGGTATAGCCACCGAGCGTGATGCTCTGACCCAGGTCGGCAGAGTTCTGCAAGGCGACCTTCTCGCCATAGTAATAGCCGATCTCGTTCAGCTTGATGACGAGGTTCTCGAACATATAGACTGCCTCGTCATATCCAATTAGACCGGCAGCCTTGTCAGCCTGATAGAACGGCTCTAAATTCTGGCCCAGATAAGCCTCAGAATAGCCGCAACCGACCTGCTCTATTTCTGCAACGATATGACAGAAGAAATGGCACTGCATAGCCTCCCGCAGATTGCGGGCCGGATGCTCAGGAACCCATTCGCAGGTTTCGGCAATTGCTATCAGCTCCGCCTTACGGGTTGCATCCTTTTCCTTAGCCGCCATCTCCCTTGCCAGTTCAGCATAACGGTGAGCCAGGCGAATAAAGGCTCTCATGACAATTAGACTGGCTTCATAGAAGGCGAACTTGTCCGCATTCGGCAGTCTCATTTCGAGGGCTGCCTCGCGCTCCTCTACCTCTTTGATCATGCTGGCAAGCCCTTCCCTGTAAACCCGGGGATAGTTCAGGTTGCCTCCGCCACCGGGCCAGTCAAAGAAACTAACGACATTGCCGGAAGCATAGGAAGGGCGCGGATCAAAACCATATTTTCTTTCGAATATATCGAGCGTGCGGGGCTTCAGTGCACGCTTTTCCCAGTATTCGAGCGCCCATTTGTTGGCCTTCTTGTCTTCCGGGGTTTTACACTTCTCATCAATCGTATTCTCCTCTATCATCCAATCCACTTGCCATTCCGGATAGGTGTAGATGCCATTGACGGTGCTTGCCATGCTGCCCACAAAGAGATTTTCGTCGATGTACAACTTTTTCCTCTCAAGCAGGGTTGCCATGAATTTGGCCCTACAGATGATCGTCTGATAGCCGGCAGCATCATCGTACACCTCCGCCATAATCCTGACGCGTTCAAAATCGACCTCGGCAGGCGTGCTCCTGAGCTGTTCTTTCAGCCGGTCGATCCGTGCTTTATCTGCCTTGACGCGCCCTGTGGAGCTCTTCTCTGCAGCCTTTGCTTGTGCCATTGTGTGTTCTCCTCTTTATCTATATTCCGGTGTGTTGAATTCGGTTTCTCATTCAGTGGCCGTGTGCCACGATCACATCGTGATTTCTTGCCTCAGCTATGGTTTCAAAACCGCTTGAGTGTGAAATCGTATTGAACCTAATCTCAGGTTGCCCTTTTGCCATCTCGATCACCAGGAGGATCCTCTGGTAATCCGAAGAGCAGAGATGCCGGCGAAGCTCTTGCTGGGTGCTCCACAGTTCCTCCATCATGATCGTATGTTCTTGCTGGACGTCTTGATAGACCCTACAACTTATGCATCCGGGCTCGACTCTGGTTCGTTCAGCCAGGGGGCGAAGGACCTCCAATGCATCCCTTGCTTTTCCCGGAGACATTTCCATCCTGATCGTAGTGTGAACCATTTGATTGGCTTCCAACTGGTATGTTGACCGCAATTGAACCATTTCGTTTGCTGGAAGGGAAGGAAGAATTCCCCCAAGGAGAGCCTTCTCTTATCTCTCGACACTAGAGACCAAGCGGCGAGAATCATGCCAGAGAAGGTCTGAGAGATCTGCACGAAAAACGCACTCTTTGGGGGTGTTTATGGCGGGAGCAACGTGGAGAGTGAGAATAACTTCAGACTCGTGCCGACATTTCGGCAGCGTGGTCTTATTGCCGTCCCCCGGGGAGGGGACGTTTGATTCCGAGTCTTTTCATCAGCGACTGAAGTGTAGTTCTTTGCAGTCCCAAGACCTCTGCCGCCCCGCTTTTGCCGCCGATACGCCAGCCGGACCCTGTCAGAACCTTGAGTATATGACTTCGTTCAATACTGTCAAGGTCTGAAGCTTTGTTTTTTCCTGAAAGGTCATCTTGAGGCAAGTTCACCGTGAGGGTGTTACCGGTGCTCACAATCATCCCGTGTTCGATCATATTCCTCAATTCCCTGACATTGCCCGGCCAGGGGTAACGTTGCATGGAATCCATGGACTTGCTGGAAATGCGATCGATCCGCTTGCCAATCTTCATCTCAAACTCTCTGACAAAGGTCCAGACCAGAAGCGGGATATCCTCCGGCCGTTCGCGGAGCGGTGGGACGACAAGGGGGAAAACATTCAACCTGTAGTAAAGGTCTTGCCGAAATTTGCCTTCCTGCACAAACCGCCCGAGATCCCGGTTTGTGGCAGCAATGATGCGGACGTTCGCATGCAGTGTCTTTGTGGAGCCCAATCGTTCAAACTGTCCTTCCTCGAGGACGCGCAGGAGCTTGGACTGTACCTCAAGAGGAACTTCGCCAATCTCATCGAGAAAAAGCGTTGACCCGTCTGCAAGCTCGAACCTCCCAACCATTTTCGTCAGTGCATCCGTGTAGGCTCCCTTTTCACGGCCAAAGAGTTCGCTTTCGATCAGTGTGGCTGGTAGCGAGGCGCAGTTAACTGTCACCAGGGTGCGTTCTTTCCGGCGGCTCATCTTGTGGATCGCCCTCGCGAGTAGTTCTTTTCCCGTACCGGTCTCGCCCATCAGGAGGACCGTCGCATCTGTCCCGGCCACCTGGCTTGCCCGAACGAGAACCTGCTTGATAGCTGCACTCTTCCCCACAATATCCGCGTGTTCAACCAGAAGCCCGATCTCTTCCTGCAGATAGGTGTTCTCTTGTTCGACGCGCTGCTTGAGCTCCTCGATCTCTTGGAGGTGATCAATGAGCTGTCCCTCCAACAGTTTGCGTTCGGTGATGTCAATTGCTGCTCCCAACATACGGGGCGGTTTCCCATTTGCGGCCTCCTGAATCCGCCCACGGGACATGATCCAACGCATCCTTCCATCGGGTAGAACCAGGCGGAATTCTGCTGCATAATCAACGCGCTCCTTCATAGTGCGTAGAATCGCCCGCTCCACCTGTTCATGGTCATCTGCGTGAATCCGCTGCATAAAATCGTCGAGACTCACCTCGGAACCAGGGGGAAACCCGAACAGTCGATGCCATTTTTCCGATCCCAAGATTCGGTTGTGAGTATAATCTCGCACCCAGATGCCGACTTCCCCTGCCTCGGCAGCCAGAGCCAATTGCTCGCCACTGTCAATCAACGCCTGATCTGCGCGCTTTCGCGCCAGGGCATTAGCAAAGACCTGTGCAACTAACTGCAACCGCTTTTTCAAATCGTCCGGCCAGTCACGCTCCGCTCGCACTGTTTCAAGACCGAAGATCCCGATGGTCGCTCCACCCCCTACCGAGAGAGGAAGTATCAAACCTGACTTGATGCCGAAACGTTGGAGGGATTCGCGGTCGCGGGCTGCCTCGGGCGGCAGATCGTTTGGAGACGAAAAAGCAACCACGCGGCCGAGCAGCATTTGTTGCCGGGCCCAGGGATATATCGCATCAATCCTGCGTTCTGGCGGGGCCTGATCTCCATTGGCGTTGAAGAGGTGGGTCAACGCGAAGGCACCCGACGCAACTTCCTCCCACTGCCAAAGCGTCGCAACATCAATGGCAAGGAATTCGCAAATGCGACGCTCGGCATCCTCAATCTCACTGTCGATACGCTCAGAGGGGATATTCACAAAGCGGGCAGAAAGATCGGTGAGCAACATCTCAAACTCCAGCCGCGCCTCCAGGCTCCCCTCCAATCCAGTCGACCTTTCGTCTTCTCCGGTCAGATCCTTCTTGCGTGCCGACAAGTCATCACTTACGACTGGGAGAGAGCCTTTTGATTCGCCTGGTTGAGTCACGTCCATCCTGATTTTCCTTATATTCTCGCCTGCAACAGCTACAACGAACCGGCTGGACCGTTGATCAGCGCGGCCATCATGTATAGGGCCATTTGGCGAGGCAAGTACACCAAGGTAATGGAATGGGAGAAAAGAGGCAAACGTCGTGCAGGTGCGGAATTGGAGAATGAATCGGCAGAATCGGGGGTCAAGAAAGACCCCGAACACACGTAGACCCGCGCCCACCATGGTTACGATTGACAAACGCTTCAAAGGATATGAAGGCATCGCTCTGGGAGGGATCGTGGCAACAATCCTGGATAGCGCCATGGTGTGACTGTTGCATGATCTGTACGGCGGCAACCCTTTGACGGGCAGGTTGGATGTTCGCTATTTCGTCACGACACCCCTACTCACACCGCTCACGGTCAACGCTTGGTTCGTAGACAAGCATGGTAATGCCTACCGGGCAGAAGCGGAGATACTCCAGGGAACGACGCGATGCGCCTTTGCACGCGGGGTGTTCAAGCTTCTTCAGGAATAGGACCCGCAAATGTGAGATATGGACCGCCAACCCACGCTGCGTTGGCCTTTAGGCACCAAGGATGAGGCCCTACGTCGGCATTATCCACATAAGGACCAGCGCTTAGGGATATAGAAGCAACCCCGTGTTCCCAATCATCCCCGGCCGTCGCTCGTATCGGTGCAGAACCTTTTCCAAGGATGCCCTACGAGCGATCACCTCCCGCTGCCGATGAACATGTCGCCCGAGGCTGCCATGTAACAGGTGGACAGGGATCCGGCGTTACTGCAATCACTCGAGCATACTGGTTGAGCCGTACCGGATGTCTCCCTTCCCTCACCCATGGAGCAAAGACCCAACGAAGGAATGGCGGGAACGAAAAGGACCTAGACGGAGAAATGATTGGATGATCCGACACGTGCGGAGGCAGGACCAGGGGCGCATAGAGAGTCCCGCCTTCTGGGAGAAAAACAAATAACCCCTTGATTGACAAGGGGTTAGAGAGGTCGTTTTCGTGCGGAAGGCGGGACTTGAACCCGCATGCCTTTTGGGCGCCACCCCCTCAAGATGGTGCGTCTGCCAATTTCGCCACTTCCGCATTGAAAGAGCGTATGAATTTCGAAAATTTTGGAGAAAAAAGCAAGATAAAATGAGAACTCTCTGGTACATGACGAACAGAGAGAACCCAAAGGACTCAAAGAGCCACAGAGGGGAAGAGTAGTTAGAAAAGAGAGTTTATAAACAGACGCAGGAGCTACATGTCGTGTTTCTGCTTTTGTTTTTGCTGTTCCCAAACTAATACGCTTTCCTCCGTGTTCTTTGTGTTTGTCTTGCACCTGGCATTACCCCATTTCTGGGAATTCACTTTCCAAGTACGCTCTGACGATCTCAATGTCTCCCCTGTCCGTCAGGTCCGGCACATGCTCCGATATTGGGAGCGTGACGAATGACCCCGGCCATCGTTGGAGCATCATGAGCACCGCAGAGGGCAGCTCTTTCTCACGGCGGACGGGATGCGCCGGCACCTCCTCCAGGCACGGTAAAATCCTGTCATACGGAAATCGCCAGAGATTCATGCTGACCCCGACCCGACCATTCTTGTCTGCCGCCCGCCGCACTTCCTCGGCCCTCGGCTTCTCGATGATGCCCAGCACTGCCCCCTTTTCATCCTTCACAACCACTGCAAACTGCTCAACCCTCGACCGAGCGAACGCCAGCGCATCACGATCATAATCCGCCATCGCACACCCCGATGGGTCTTCCAACATCATTTTGAACGCGCGGGAGGAATACAGGTTATCACTGTTGCAGACGGTAAGATGCTGCCCCCGCCAATCACGACGAGCATGGAGCCCTTGCAGGAGCGCATCTGCCGTTCCAAGCGGTGTTGTGCGACCGGATGGAATGAGTTGGACAGCAAACGTAATCCGGACATCGGTGAGGCTGGCCGTTCGCTTCGGATCGGCGTAGTAAGAACGAATGGATGTATCGCTCTCCGACACCACGATGACCACGTCGCGGTGTCCTCCCTTCCATGCGCTGAAAAGAAGATAATCCAGAAAAGGACGCCCTTCGGACCCGAGTCCGATCATCGACTTCGACTTGGTATCGGCATCCTTCATAAGACGCGGTTCGAGCGCAGGTGGACCGGCTTTTCTCATCCGGGAGGAAATTCCGCCTGCGAGGATCACGAGGTTGGGTTCCATGGGCTTTTCTTCTTCAGACCTCCGATGGGTCCTGACGAAGAGCATGTAAGGACGACAAGCTACGTGTGCTTATCGTGCTGAGAGGGTTTTGTTCCAAACCTATCCTTGGACCGGTTCACTCCTCAACCCGGGTGCCTTCATCGGCATGCACCACATATGCTTTGCCTCCTTCTCGCTCAATCGCGGCGGCCACCGCCTCCGGGTTCTCCGGCGCGTAAACGAACATGCAGCCTCCTCCCCCTGATCCGTTGATCTTCCCACCATAGGCTCCTGCGGCAAGAGCCGCATTCATCATGCGCTCGATCTTCCGCGTCGAAATACCCTGAACGTCCCTGAGCACGGCATGATGTTCGCCGAGCAACCTTCCCAAACGTCGGTGATCCAACGGGGATTGCTGCAACATCAGCCGCGCTTCCCGGGTGAAGTTCCGATTGCGAAGGGTGCCATGGAGCAATTCCACCTCGGTTGCCGACAGATGTCCGCTCAACTCATCAATCTCCTCGTCAGTGGCCGTCTGGAGGGTAAATTGCGGCCGGGACTCGGCGAGCTTTCGGGCTGCGTTGAGAACCCCCCCTTTTACTCTCCCGAGAATCGTTGTAGTGTCTTTCGGCTCCCCTGAATCACCAAGGACAAACGTCCCCGTCGTGACATTGATCCTTTCCACCGTGATCGCCGGATAAAAATCTATGGCGAGCACGCCGCCGTAGGCGGTGGAGTAGTGGTCCATCATCCCCCCCGGCTCCCCGAACTCAACCACCTCGGCTTCGTGCGCGAGCTCCGCCAGTCTTTTTTCCCCCACCTGCTCTTCCTGGTCGCTCATGCGCGTCAAGAAATTGACCCATGTAATGATCAGGGCGGATGAGCTCGAAGTTCCGGAGTTGATCGGAATGTTGCCATGCACGGTACACTCGACGCCGTGCGAGAAGGTGAACCCGTGCCGGAGCAAGACGTTCACGGAGCTACGGAGGTAATCCCGTTCGGCTCCGTACGAAAGCGGTGTTTCCAGCGAAAATGTCTCGCGCCTGCCGATGTCGGGCAGGTCCAGGACTGCCAATCGATCCCCGCGCTTTTTCCCTTCAATGCCGACGCGCAAAGAGATCGCGCAGGGCACGACCGGCAGCGCGAGGTAGTCTTGATGCTCCCCGAACAGGCATACCCGGCCTGGAGTCGAGAGACGGAGTGTTCGTGGCGTCATCGTCGCTAATCGGGCTCGCTGCTGCCGTTGGCCTTTTCTCCAGACTCGAGTTTCTCGCGTCTGGCCTGGTCAGCGGCGTAGATCGTGCTGTCCGCCCAGACCCTGTTGATCACATACAGAAGGACCAGACCGGTTACGATAAAAACGCCGAGCAACAGCAGGGCCATACCCGTGCGCCCGTACAGGAAGTTCCCCACAGTGAAGAGTGCTGACCAAATGACCGCACACCCCGCAAACCAACCGAGAAGCGCGAGCGGGATATTCTGTCCCCCCGTCTCGGCATCTTTGACGGAAATGCCGGCTTCTTTGCGGATGCGCGTCCAACCGGGGCCAAAGGGGCGCACTTTCTTATAGAAGTCGATCAACACCTGACGGTCGGTCTGAGGGCCCCATAACGTCACGCTTACCCAGCAGATCGTCGTGCACGCAATCGTGATGAGCAGTGCGCTATGGCTGCTGATCCCGGCTCCATTCTTATTGAGGATGAGGATCAGCACGGAGACGGCAAACGAAGAGAGCATTGCGACCACTTCTGCCCAGGCATTCACGCGCCACCAGAACCATCGCACGAGGTAGAGCAGACCGGTCCCGGCGCCTACCTGGAGAATGATATCGAACGTGTCCTTCGCGGTGTCAAGCAGGTAGACCGTCCCTGATGCGCAGAAGAAGAGCCCTACGGTCACCAATCTGCCCGCCATGACGTAATGTTTTTCCGTTTCATTCTTCTTCCAGAATCGCCTGTAAAAATCATGCACCAGATAGGACGCACCCCAGTTCAGATGAGTCAGGATGGTCGAAGAATTTGCAGCGATGAGGCCGCCGACCATCAGGCCGATGAACCCGACCGGAAGAAACTTGAGCATGGCCGGGTAGGCGGTATCATGGCCGATGAGTGTCGGGTCGAGATGAGGAAATGCCGCCTGGATATCCGAGAGTTGCGGGTAAATGATCAGCGAGCAGAGCCCCACAAGAATCCAGGGCCAGGGACGCAGAACGTAATGAGCAATGTTGAAGAAGAGGACGGCACCGAGCGAGTCTTTTTCAGACTTTGATGCCAGCATCCGCTGCGCGATGTAACTACCTCCTCCCGGCTCCGCGCCGGGATACCAGACGGCCCACCATTGCACGGCGATTGGCATGACGAATACAGCGACGGCAAGATCCCAATTGTTGGTAAAATCAGGGAGCATATTCAGGTAATTCAATCCGCCCGGTCCGGGAAGTGCAGAGAGCTTGTCCACCAGGCCCGTCAGCCCCCCGATCTGCGGAAGTTTCACCGCGAAATAGGCCGCCGCGATCACCGCCGTCATTTTGATAACGAACTGGACCATGTCGATCACCAGCACGCCCCAGAGGCCGGAGTGGGTGGCAAAGACCACGTTCAGGACTCCGACAAACAGAAGCGTCTGCCATCGATCCAGCCCAAAGAGCACCCCCGCAATCTTGCAGGCGGCCAGGTTCACCGAGGCCATGATCATGCAGTTAAAGAAGAGTCCGAGATAGACGGAGCGAAAGCCGCGGACGAAGCTGGCGGCCTTGCCCGAATAGCGGATCTCATAGAACTCAAGGTCGGTCATCACGCCCGACCTTCGCCAGAGGCGGGCATAGAAGAAGACGGTCGCAACACCTGTCAGCACAAATGCCCACCAGACCCAGTTGCCCGCTACCCCGTTGCGTCTCACGATATCCGTCACGAGGTTTGGCGTGTCGCTGCTGAACGTCGTGGCTACCATGGAGACGCCGGCGAGCCACCAGGGGACCGATCGACCGGAAGCGAAGAACTCGGTGGTGTTCTTCCCCGCACGCTTTCCAAAGAAAAGCGCTGGAAAGAAACAAACGATCAAAGAGACCGCGACAATGATCCAATCGATGAGCTCGAGATGCACAGTTGGGTACCTCCGGCTGGGAGTGGGATCCGCTGCTGCAAATCACGCGATGGAGGAAGCAAGATATCGAAAACCAATGCTTTTCGCAAGGGATGGCACTTTCTACCTTCATCCACGAGGGTCAGACCAGGGACAGGTCAGGGCCAGACCAGGGTCAGACCCCGGTCTGACCCCAAAGACGACGACGACTTTTTCTTCATTCCTGTTCGAAAAAACGCCTCGTCCGTTGTATATCTATATGGGCAGTCTAACGAGAAGGAGATAGCCACCATGCGAAGCAACAGAGATTATCTTGTCGTTCCAAATATCATCGTCCACGCCTTCAACCGGGGCGTCAACCGCGGTCAACTCTTTCACTGCAGTCGCGAGTATGATCGGTACATGGAGTTCCTGCTGGATGCACAAAAGGCGATCGCTGTCTCTCTGCTGGTCCACTCGCTCATGCCCAATCATGTTCATTTGATTGTGCAGCAGCATGAGCCGTATGCGATCTCACGTTTCATGAAGAAGGTGACCCAGTCGTATGCCCAGTGGCTCAACAGACGCCTGAACAGAAGCGGGCACGTTTTCCAGGGTCGCTATGGCGGAGTAGTTGTGCCGGATCCAGAGAGTCTTCTGCGCCTCTCGCATTAAATGGCGGTACTCAAGTTGCAGCGAGTACGTCAACAAAGCGGATACAGTCCCGGACAAGCGTTCCTTGCTATGGTCTCTTGTGGGAGGGCCTGCGAAATATGCCAACTTCTTTCAGGAGTTTAATACCGCTGACCCGGAGTCAGCTCAGGCATTTCTTTCCCCAGAGGCGAGAAAAATCTGGAATGCTTTAGAAGAGATGGAAAATCGCAGGAAAGCTCGCCGCGGTTGAGGGACAGACCAGGGTCAGACCAGGGTCAGACCCCGGTCTGAATGCTGGGGGGTATTGTGAGCGCGGTTGGCTTCGAACCAACGACCCTCTGCTTAAAAGGCAGATGCTCTACCCCTGAGCTACGCGCCCGTGAAAATCTGGATGTATAAAATACGAAAATGTGAACGTACCTGCAACCCTTGATAATATCAATCGAAGTAACCCTGAGCGAGCCCCATCGTGCTGTGTTGAGGCGAGCCGAAGGGCTGTGTACGTCTTTTTCCTAGCGCTCCTCTCGCCTTTTCCTAATCCTTTCCAACTCCCGCATAACCAGATCCGGGTTCTCGTCCAGAAAATGCCTCGACAGACGCCGGGCACGCCTGATCTCCTCCTCCTCAATGCGTGCAAGGATCAGGTTCTCGTCAAAGAGAGGTGCCGACACGATGACACTGCCCCCCGGGCCAACCACTTCCGACCCTCCCCAGAAGTTCACCCCGTCTTCGTATCCCACCCTGTTGCAGAAGGCGATGTACGTTGACAGCAGCCGAGCGTATGCCTTGTGGTTCTCGGTGTTCAAAGAGGCCATCTGGAGCCGCTCCTCCGCGCCGGTGACACGCGTGGGACTTGCAACAAGCGTGGCGATCAACTCCGCCCCGTCCTGCGCAAGGATGTAAGGCAAGGACGGATGCCAGAGATCTTCACAGATCAGAACGCCGATCCGGCCCAGGGATGTGTCAAATGCCCGTACGGAAGAACCGGGGCTGAAATACCGGAGCTCCTCAAACATCCCGTAGGTAGGAGGATACGCCTTGCGATGGACGGTGCGCACGTTCCCGTCTTCAAAGAGAAACGCGGCATTATGAAGGGCATACGATGGGCCTTCCTCCACTCCCCCGGCAAGGATCAAAAGGCCGTGACTTGCTTTCAGGAGCGGATCGAACACCGACGGAAGCTTCCGGACATTCACGGCAAGGTCCCAGTGCAGGTCTCGCACCGAGTACCCCGACAGACTGAGTTCTGGAAAGAGCACGAGTGCGGCACCGGCCGCGCGCGCCTTCTCGACAAATTCCAGGTGCTTGTCAATGTTCCGCGCCAGATCCCCGAGCACGGGATCGATCTGAGCAAGAGCGATGGTGAAGTTCATGCCGGTGGCATCAATCCGAGAGATCAAGCATCCGAATATCCCTGATATACGGGACCGTCTTGTCCGTCTTCATCTCCTTCAACTGCGAGATCTTCTTGTCGATACGGATCAAATTGTCGCGGATGATGATCAGGTAGGTCTTGAGATGGTCGTTCTCATGGTCCCCGATCAGCGCGTCCACCCCCGAACGCATGCCGTCCAGCGGGAGCCTGATCTCCTGCGTGATTTTCATGACCATTTCCTGAATGGCCTCGAGCCGCTTTTGCGTGATCTCGAGGGCGGTCAGTTGCGCACGCAATTGCCGGCGCTCGATGACATTCAGGATCGTCTTGGGAAGGACGGGCGTCGACACTTCCTCCTTCACCAGATAGTCCTCCACTCCCAATTTCATCACCTCCACGGCAAGGTCGAAATCCTTGTTCACCGTGAGGAAGATCACCGGCACCGACACTCCCATTTGCTGGATGGCGCGGGTCACTTCCAGGCCATTCTGCCCCGGAAGGAAATAGTCCATCAGGATAACGTCGAACGCCTTATTGGTCGCGAGTTCCGCGAGCGCCTCCTGGCCGTTCTCCTTCCACAGGACGTGAAACCGATCTGGTTCGTGCTTCCTGAGAAATAACTCCACCAGATTGGCGAAGTCCCGGTTGTCCTCGATGAGGAGGACTTTTATGGTAGTGTGGTCATCCATCTCTATTTGGGAACAGTGAAGAAGAAGGTCGTCCCCTTCCCTACCGCCGACTCCACCCAGATTCTTCCGTGATGGCGTTCAATAATCTTCTTGACGATCGTCAGCCCTGCACCGGTGCCGTGGTATTCCTCGCTGCGATGCAGCCGCTGGAAGATCACGAAGATCTTCTCAAAATGCTGCGGCTCAATCCCGATGCCGTTGTCTGCCACCGAGAAAACAAACTCCTTGTCCTCGTCCTTCACTCCTATCTGGACCCGCGGCTCCGGCCCCTCGTTGAACTTGATCGCATTCGAGATCAGATTCCGGAAGACCATGCTCAGCTGCGTTTCGTCGTAGATCACTTCGGGAAGCATCTCCGGCACGGCCACCACCGCATTCTTCTCGCGGAGCGTGAACTCGAAATCATGAAGAACATCCGCCAGGATGGCCTTGACCGACACGGCGTGGGGGGCTTCCGCAAGCCGTCCCAGACGCGAGAGCGTGAGCAAATCGTCGATCAGGCTCTTCATCCTCGCCGTGGACTGAACGACCGCCGAGAGATATGCCTTTCCCTCCTGGTCGATCCGTTCCTGATACTCCTTCAGGACGATCTTGCTGTACCCCTCGATCGTGATCAACGGCTCCTTGAGATCGTGCGAGACTACATACGTGAAGTCGTCCAGCTCTTTATTGCGGTTCTCGAT
The DNA here is from genome assembly GCA_963809695.1 of uncultured Bacteroidota bacterium. Lineage (GTDB taxonomy): Bacteria > Bacteroidota > Ignavibacteria > UBA10030 > UBA6906 > JAGDMJ01. Next base: position 40,889 of record CAWEKI010000001.1, on the reverse strand, counting down.
CTCAATCGACTTTGCCACGGTATCCTCATAGAGGACAGCCCGATCAACGGCGATTCCTGTCAAATTAGCAATACTTTCCAAGAGACGCAAGTGAGTCTCATTGTAGCTGTGCGCCGGTCGCCTGCAGACGCTGAGGACTCCGAGGATCTTCTCCTTGGAGAGCACCGGCACGGCCATGATCGACCCTCTCTCTTCCGTGTTACCGATGTATGACGCCCTCTGCATCACCACCTTCTGGATGGACGCGCGTAGTTCCGGATCCGCATGGTTGTGCGCGTCACCTGTGTCCGCTCCCACTGCGAAGACCCGCTCGAAGCGCTCCGGAGCTTCATGGAAGAGATCATACGTGAAGAGATCAAAAGGAATAGCCTTTACAGCCTCACCATGGACTACTTCGAGCACGCTGCGGGTGTCAATCGCTCCGCTGAGTCCCTTGCCGAGTTCGTAGAGCGATGTGATGCGCTGAACCTGCGCCTGGATTTCCGCATACAGCTGTGCATTCTCGATCGCCGCGCCAAGCTGGCTCCCGATCAACATCAGGAACGACTGCTCCTGATCGGTGAACGGACGTCCGTGACCAAATCCCACGCCCAGCGTTCCGAGTACACGCTCTTTGGAGAGGAGCGGAAACGCCATGAAGCTTTGCGTTGTCAGGGACTCCAGGACGCGCCGCCCGGCCTGGGTCAGGCGCTGGTCAAGCGACGGACGATCATTGATCAGGAGGGGCTGGCGCTGCCGAATGACCCCCCCGAATGCGCTCGCGGATTCGTCCAGGATCTGGACTTCGGCCGCAAGGTCGTCCGGCAGGCCCACCGACCGGGCGAGGCGGAGCTTGCCCGGCTGCGCATCGCGCAGGTAGCAGAGAACCAATTCCGCACCGGCAATGTCCTTGATGGACTCGAGCGCCACGCTGAGGACGTCGTCCATGTTAAGCGATTTGGTGATGGACGTGTTTACCGCATTCAGCGCGAGCAGCTCCCGGTTCCGCTGCTTGATCTCCGCTTCGGTCTTCTTGCTTTCGGTGATATCGGTGATCGTGAACACCAGGCCGGTCACCTTCTCGCCGATCAACATCGGCGTCACGGTGAGCTGGAAGGTCCGCATGGCGCCTTCCCGTTCCAGATTGAATTCCCGGGTCACGTTTTCCAGGGTCTGTTCGAAGAGCCGGGGCACGACGCCGTGCATCTCTTCCCACAGGCCGGGGACGAGAAGGATTTCCTCCGCCCCCCGCCCGATGATCGACGATTCTTCCTCCATTTCGTCCAGCCCGAGGAGCACCGCAAACTCGCGCCAGGCCTTGTTGGCCTCCCGTATGTGAAGCCCGGGATCCACCGTCAACACCACGCTGTCAATGGAGTTGAGGAGCGTGTGGATATACTTGCTGTCATCGCTGACCCGCTGGAACAACTGGGTGCGGTCGATCAACGCCCCGATCTGGTCGGCAATGGGCTGCAAAATGGCAAGCTCGCTCCCGCTGAACGCGTTCTCCACAACGGTCGCCACGTTGAAGGCACCCAGGATACGATCGTTCAGAACGATTGGAATGCTGATCAGGGATTTCAACCCCGCGACCGGCGTGAACAAATCGGCTGCGAACCGGTGATCGGAAGTGATGTCCCCCACGACGGCAGGACCTTTTGAGCCAATCGCCACCTTCGAAACCGAACGGCTCAGCGGGATAACCTGGCCAACAGGCATATCAGGCCTCCCGGGACTCATGCAGGCCAACAACCGGACATTCTGCTCGTCGTCCGCAAGGAGCGTAACATCGATCTGGTCGTAAGCGAGCAGGTTCAGGACTTCCACGGCAATAATGTCGAATATCGTCCCGAAGTCCACCGTCGTGTTCGCCTTGCTGATGATCCGGTTCAACATCTCGATCTGGCGGTTCTTGGCCGACAACTCATTGGCAAGCTGCTTGCGCTCGGAGATGTCCCGCGCCAGGTTCAACATCGCCATTGGCTCCCCGGTTGCCGTCCGCAGCAGCGTGGTGCTCAGGCTGATCGAGACTTTATGCCCGTCTTTCCGCTTCCACATCATGTCGAAATCGCGCAACGATTTCTTTTCCCGCAAGGCGGCGATCCATGCCACGAAATTTGCCATCTCCTCGTCCACGATCCACGGATACGGGAACTCCATCCTCAACACTTCTCCGCGCGGATAGCCGGTAATGTGGGAAAACTCCCGGTTCACTTCCCAGATCTTCCCCTGCAGATCCGAAATCATGAGGGCATCGCCCATCCCGTCGATCACGTTGCGTAACGTCTCTTCTGATTCGCGCAGTTCGTGCTCGAGGTTTCTCCTTCCGGTCACATCGGTGACTGTCCCCGCAACTCCGACGATGGCACCGCTCCCGTCCCGAAGCGGCGAACATCGGCCCCAGATGTACCGGGTCTCGTCGCCTCGCACAAAGGAGAGATCGTCCTGGCTCACCTGGTCTCCGTCCAGCGCGCGGTCAAGCAGCTTGCGCAGGACTTCCACGGGATGGCCGGGAGGAAGCTCTGACGCTTTTCTGCCGATCACCTCGTCCCGCAGCACGCCTGTGAGCTCCACCATCGCGTTGTTCCAGACCATGAACTGGAGATCTTTGTCCAGGACAAGAACTCCCTCCTGTACGCTCTCGAGAACATCCTGCGGCAGGCCGGCTTCTCCGGAAACCCCGGCTCCCTTTTCCATCCGTTCGGTCACATCCGAAAGAACCCCGTCTATCGAAACGATGGTCCCGTTTCCGTCACGGAGGTAGCGGTACGCGTCCCGTATCCATCGGTACGCCGCCTTGCCTTTCGGAAGGAGGCGGTAGAACGTCTCGTGCCGCTCGAGGCCCAGATGCTGGTTCGAGATGCGCTCGGAGTATTTCACCCGGTCATCCGGGTGGAGCGAATTTCTCCAGAGTTCCGGGTTGCCCTCAAAGTCCCTTGCCTTGAAGCCGGACATCTCTTCCACCTGAGGCGCAATGAATAGAAACGCCCCGGTGGGAGAAGCGACATACACCGTGTCAGGAATCCCCTCGAACGTTGAACGGAAGCGCTGCTCGGACTCGGCGGTCAGGTGGTAGGCCGACGCATTGCGCAGCGCGCTGCCGAGCACTTTCCCCACGGACGGAAGGAGCGTTCGCCCAAAGTCCCCGGCATCAATCCGCTTCGCCGAACAGAGCAGCAGTATTCCCTCGAGCTCGTCACCGGCAACCAGGGGCAGATAGACGACGGTGGCAAAGTGCTCCTCTTCAAACAGCGACTTGTATGGCAGGTGGGCAGGATAGTTCTGGATGCTCAGGACCTGCGGCTCGAGCGTTTTCGCGATGAAGCCCGTCACCCCTTCCAGCGTGCTCTGGATGCCTATCGCTTTGAGCGCGTTCTCGCTCAGGGCCCGATGGTCCACAAAGGCAAGAGTGGTCTTGTCCGCGGCGGGAAGATACATCCCTCCTGCTTCAAAGCCAAGCATCTTCAGGGCGGCGTCGAGCGCCGTGGTTGCCACCGCGGCGGGATCCAGGAGATACCGGACGCTGTCCGCGATCCTCTCCACGGCTTCCGCGTCATCCAACCGGCGCCGCACTTCCTCGGTGGACTTGAGCGTTCCACCCACGTCTCTGCAAGACATCAGTATCGCGGACTGCCTCTCGTAATCCACAGAGGCGCAGGTCGCATCGATCCTGGTTTGCGAACCATCCTTTCGCATCGCGGAAAACTCGAAGGAATGGATCTCACCCGGCGCGGGCGCTGCCGCAGTCAGCTTGTGCAACACGCTCTTCCGATCGCGCGATGCGACAGAGGCGGAAAATTCCTGACCGATCAGTTCATCCGCCGTCGAACGCCCCAGGACCGCCAGGAACCCGCGGTTGACAAAGAGGCAGCGACCGTCACGGATCACCGCGAGAGCGACGGCATTGCTCTCGATCAATCCCTTGAAGTTCAGCGCGGTGTCTTCATGCCGCCTGACCGCATTCAGGAAATCCGTTGTCTCCACGAACGTCAGGCATGCTTCTGTCCTCCCATCGGCCTTGACCGCATCGACTGTAAGGTCCAGATCCATCCTGGCGCCATCGGGGGCTCGCAGTCGAATACTCCGCTTTTCCGTGAAAGGAGGTTCCGTCTGATCAAGCACACGGGCAAGATCACGTGCAACGTCCTGGTTTTGCTTGCCGAAGAATTGAAGCAGCGTGGGCGCCGCCTCATCCGGCGCCGCCCAGGGAAACTTCCGTCGAAGGGCCTGATTTGCAGAGACGAGTTTTTTCCCCGCAAACAGCGCTTGCGGGTACGGCACGGCATCGAGGCGTGCCCGGAGCGCCACTCTCTCTTCGCGCAGATCATCCTGCGCCCGCCTTTCGGCAGTGACATCCCGGAGTATCAGGATGATTTGCCCATACCCGGCGTTCGATGCGCTTACCGCAATCGTGACTTCCCTCCCGCTCTTCCGCCTGCAGAGCACGTCCAATGCGGTCCTTCCCTTCCTGCGGAGCACGAGCACTGCCCGCAAGACGGCCCGGTAGGAGGACGGTGCAACGAGACTGCGGATCGGCGCCGACCGGAGGTCGGCATCGGGGTATCCCAGAATCTCGCACGCGCGTTCATTGGGCTCGCGGTACGTCCCCTTCAGATCGAACAGGATAATCCCGTCTCCCGCTGCTCCAAATGCCCGGCGGTATGGTTCCTGAAGGAGGTCAATCGGCTGTCCCTCCGGCCCGGTGGCCGGGACCGACGGCTCCTCGAATCTGAAGTCAGTCCCGTCTGGAGTGACCCGTCGCGGAAGGAAGAACTCAGGAGAGAAAATCCCTTTTGCAGAAAGGAATTGAAGAAGCGTCACGGATCCGGCGGAGTGTGCAGTGGCAAAGAACTCCACGTCATCTTTTATCCACGCCCATGCATCCTCAGGGAGCCGATCCCGCTCCAACAGCCAGATGGCCCGGTTGCGGGACCGTGAAAGCACCCGGGAGACCTTTTCGAAGAACTCGCGCAGATGTGCGGGCTTCTTCTCCCATGCACCGAAGTGGCACCCCCCCTGCACGAGAAGGGTGTGTACCTTGGCATGGCGACGCACCCTTGTCAGAGCTTCATTCAGGCTCTTCGTGTCTGAAAGAGATATGACGCGAAGTGATGAGATTGGTGGTTCTGATTCTCCCGTGACTAAGGCGCTTTTCTGCGGGTGCGGGACGGTCTGGGCGAGCGCCGCGCCGAGCGAACGCAGAAGGTTGCTCCCCGCCGGAAGCGCCAGCACGAGACGATCCCCAGCCTTCAGGAGAGCATGGAGATCTTCCGCGGATGTCAAAACTGGTACCGCTGATTTCACCAGATTGTTCATAGTACACGGAAATCAACCATGCCATATCAGATGACGGATATTCTTTTCCCTACCAACTCCCGCTTGCCCCTCCGCCACCAAAGGACCCGCCGCCACCTGAGAATCCGCCCCCACCTCCGCCTCCACCAAAACCACCCCCGCCAAATCCTCCTCCCATGAAAGGACCGCCTCCCCAGTAAGACCGCCTGCCGCCGAAGAGCCCCCGCGGACCTTGGAATGTATTGCGGACGATCATAAATATGATGAACAGAACAATCAGCAATGGCACCAGGCCGGCCGGCGAACTCTCCTTTTTCTCCGCCTTGTACTCCCCCTTCGTCGCAGCCATCATGGCATCGACGGCGGCGTCAATCCCCTCGTAGTATTCGCCGTTCTTGAAATGAGGCCCCAGCTCTCTCCGGATGATCTGTCCTGAGAGAATGTCCGGAAGAGCGCCTTCCAATCCATAGCCAACCTCGATCCTCGCCAGCCTGTCGTCTTTGGCGATGAACAGGAGCGCACCATTGTCCCGTCCTTTCACGCCGATGCGATTTGCCTCGGCCACCCGCAGTGAGAAATCCTCAAGGGATGCCGAACCGATCGTGGGGATCATGAGCACCACGATCTGGTTGGACGTGCTGTCTTCAAAGGACCGCAGCTTGGCGTCGAGCAACTCCACCTGCTGTGGCGACAGCGTGCCGCTCAGATCCGTCACGTGCCGCGTCAGCGTGGGAACGGCCGGCTCCTGCGCAAGCACGAGGGCGTGTACAATGAGGACCGTCAGTGTGACGGCAAGAAGTCGGCGGCTGGAATGCATCAGAATTTCACTTCCGGCACGTTCTCAGCACCTTCCTTGGCTTTGAAATACTGCTTGTCCCGGAAGCCTGTGAAGCTGGCGATCAGGGAGCCCGGAAATCTCCGGATCGTCGTGTTGTATGTCTGGACAGTCTGGTTATAGCGCTGCCGTTCCACCGTGATCCTGTTCTCCGTCCCTTCCAACTGCGTTTGCAATGCGAGGAAGTTCTCGTTCGATTTCAGGTTGGGGTAATTTTCAGCGACAGCCAGCAATCGCGAGAGGGCTCCCGAAAGCTGATCCTGTGCCGCCTGGAACTTGGAGAAGGCATCAGGGTCTTCCAGCACATCCTTGGTCACCGTGAGTTGACCGACCCGTGCACGCGCCTCTGTCACTCCCAGAAGCACGTCCTTTTCCTGTTGGGCATACCCTTTGACGGTGTTCACCAGGTTGGGTATAAGATCCGCCCTTCTCTGGTATTGGCTTTCTACCTGGCTCCAGGCGGAGCGGACACCCTCGTCGAGGCCGACCAAAGAATTATACACGCCCATGCCCCACATGGCCAGACCGACGGCGATCACTCCAACGATAATCAGTGCAACCAGACATCCGCGTGATTTCATCGCGTCTCCTTCGTGGTGAATATGCTTTGAGGAAAGATGGAAGAACGTTCGGCCATACGGCTCCTCACTTCCTCAGCTCCGCGACCTGAAAGAGTCGTGAGCTTCCACCCCTCCAGCCGGATGGGAATGAACTGATAATTGACAGAGCGCGTCCCCAGTGCAATCTCAAACAGCCCTGTGTCGTAAGTATCCCTTGAATTACCCCCGAAAACCAGATTCCCAAGCGAATACACGATGACTCCTGATTTGTACAGCTCAATTCCCTGAAGCACATGGGGATGGTGGCCAATCACTGCGTCAGCGCCTCCGTCGATCAGCGCATGGGCGAATTGTATCTGGCCGTCATCAGGCATTGTGGCTTTCTCTGTCCCCCAGTGGAGGATCACAACGACGTAGTCCACGGAGTCTCGCTTGTGAAGCCTGTCGATATCAGCAAGAATCACGGGGAGGCTCCTTGCGACAACGCCGGGGTTCTGTCCGGCTGCCGCCGGTGCCTCTCCCCCTCCATAGTAGCCCTGGATGCCAATGCGCCGTTGCCCGGCCTGCACAATGACGGGCGTTGCCGCTTCCTCCTGAGTCCGCCCTGCTCCGACGTGCCAGATCCCTACAGAATCAAGATACGAAATTGTGTCGAAAAGTCCTTGCTTCCCGTAGTCGAAGATATGGTTGTTGGCAATGCTTGCAACGTCAATTCCGGCTCCGGTAAGGGCGCTCAAGAAGGCGGGATTCATTCTGAAATTGAACGGCTTCTTGACCTTTTCTCCCCGTGCAGTGACCGGACATTCAAGGTTCACCACGGAGAGGTCTGCCGTGCTGAGGAGATCAAAACCGGAGAACGCCCAATCCCCCTTTTCGCCCACTGCCTCCTCATAGTGACCGGCAAGGAGACAATCCCCCCCAAAACGCAAAACACAGGGGGCTCCCTCGGCGCTGTCCCCCTCGACACCTTGCGCAAAAAGCAAGCTGGCACTAAGGCAAAGCGTCAACATAGTTTACTGTTCACATTAAGGAATGGAAGCATCCTTTTGCGAAAGGTGATGGTATATAGAAAAGGGGAGACGTGTTGCGTCTCCCCTCGAATCGTACACTTTCCAGGCAAGCCCTACGGGGAACCCGGTAGATGTCACTATTGGAGCTTATAGGTGATGCCAATGCGGGCAAAGCCCAGGGCGCTGTAACCGATCTCAGCCAATGCCGCGAACTTGGGAGAAAAGAAGTACCGGCCGCCGACATGCAGATCAAAGTACATGTAGCTTCCGCTTGCCGTCGTGGCGTATGCAAACTGCTGGAGCGCCGGATCTTTGTACTCTGCCGAGCTTGAGACAATGCTGAAGCCAAGTCCGGCTCCGGCGTATGCGTCCATGTTCTTCTGCCCCTCAAGGAAGTGATAGGAGCCGCGGATGGTGAAGGGAATATACGAATAGGAGTACTTCCCCCATCCAAAGTCTTCTGAGGATCCGGAATATCCGACCATGGCGCCAACGCTGATCTTCGGTGCAACACCCATTTCAAACATCCCAAAGATCGGGGGGCTCGGAGACCCGCCGTAGTAGCCGTACCCGCCGAATCCTATACCAGCGGAAATGAGCATATCTTTTTCGTGAAACATGGTCGTCTGTGCAACCGCCGACGTGCTAACCATCGAGGCTGCCAGCAGAAGAAGCATGGCAAGGCAGAAGGCCTTCTTCATTGAGCATCTCCATAAAAGGTTGTTGTTGATATCTGGTTCCCACTCCCCCCAGCACAAATATCCATAATTTTACGAAATTCAATTCGCTTTGTCAATAGCACGGCATTCGGATTAGTATCCGTGAGCACAATTGTGACGGCCGACACATGCCTTTTCGACCAGTCCGGGGGGAACGCGATGCCAGGATGGGTGACAACCCCTTCGGCTCATAAAAATAGAAGAAAGGGCCCCCATCAGAGATCAAAAAGGACGCCAAAACGAATTCCAAGGGAATTCGCATCCGAAATACCGATCCAACGCACACTCAGGTCGAATGCTGCAGTGTTGGAGAAGTAGCCCAGGACACCCAGCTGTGGCTCCCAGGTGAACTCCGAGGCCGTTGCAGACACCGATCCCGTACTCACGCCAGGAATGTTGACAGGTGCAGTAGATGTCGTAAAGGAAGTGATTCCCAGATCAAATGCTCCGTAAAACCGCAGAGTACCCGGCACGAAGTAATACTTCACGCCTGCGACCACAGGGATCATTGAGCCATTATCCAGTGTGATCCCGTTCCCAAGGTCCTTCCCGGTGAACGTGATGTACCCTGCGGTCAGCATGCCCGAGAGATCATTGGTGAAGGCGTATTCGCCCCTCACGGTCCCGCCAAACCCGATGCTATACGCGTCTTTGAACCCTGTAGTGACGGGCAGGACAAAATCCACGCCTGCGCCCAGAGAGAACCGACCAGCGGTGTTTTTGCCTGTCCCGTACGTTGACTGAGCCATACAGACTGCCGGCAGGAATAGGAGAAGCAATAGTTGCTTCATAGTTTCCTCCATCTTGTGATATTGAAGTCACACCTATACAATCAAAAACCCGATGACAACAAAGGGAACCTACGGGTTCCCTTTGAAGATCTCGCTGCCCATTAGCGACAGCATACTTGAAGCGATACTAAATGTGGTACATCCCCCCGAGCTGGATCATGAACCCTCTCGTGTGCCACGTTTGCGTAACGGTCTGCTGCCCGGGGATCTGTTGTTGCTGGGAGGTGTCATAGATGTTGCTCAAGCCAAGGACATAGCGGAGGTCCAGGAAGAGACCGATCTCGCGCGTCACAAGGTACTCAGCGCCGCCGCCGAATTGGAGCGAGAAGTCCATGCCGCTGACCTGAGTTCCGCCCGGGTTGCTCTTCAGGTCGATATCTTGAACAGGCTGTCCCGGGATCTCGGTCACGGCACTCGCGCTGGTCACGATTCCGATGCTTGGACCGACAAATCCGTAGGGATGAATTTTCCCGGTGAGGAATTTCGCTTTGAAGAGAATGGGGATCTCAAGCTCGCTCAGTTTGATCGTCTGGCTTGCCTGGTCCGTGCTTCGCGTGAACTCCGCTCCTTTTCCCACGTACAGGAAGTCTATCTCCGCCCCAAACATACTGGTAAAGAACATCTCTCCCGCTGCACCTACCATGAACAACGTCCGCCCCCCCTGTGTGATCTGAGTGTTGCCCGCAAACAACTCGGGGTCAAAGGACATGCTGGCAAAGTTCATTCCGGTCCGGAGTCCGACGCCGAACCGCATTTGCGAATCGGCTCCCTGGCTGGCAACGAGTAGCAATAAGAGGGAGACGAGACATGCAGTTGCAACACGTTTCATACGTACTCCTTTATGTGAATTCGTTTTACCCTGAGGACTAATTTGCAGCTCAAATTATGTAGCGGATGCCGCTCGTCACCGCAAGATAGAATCCGGTCGTCCCTGTCAGGAACACCGGGCCGAGCTCGATGTCGGCCGGGATGTACAGGTTCTTGGTGATCTCAAACATCGCGCCGCCGCCGGCTTGAATGCCGAAATAGGGCCCGCCGGTAACGAAAAACAGGGAGAACCCGGCATCCGCATACGGCTTGATAGTCGATCCGGAAATGTTGAAGTACATTTTGAAGTAGCTCGCCCATTGGATCGGGGTCCCTGCCTGCGTGTTGATGTTGAATTCCGTTCCGATCGCATACTTCTTGTCAAATATCACTTCGCCCATCGGTCCGATCTGAAGGCCCGCCGAAGTCGTCGAGGTGGATGTTGGTGTGCCATAATAGTAATAATAATAGTTCGGGGCCGAGCTGCTGACGGTATAGAGTGACATGCCAAGCCTTCCTCCAACAATCCAGCGCGTCTGGGACTGGGCACTGTTGGTCAGGATACCGCACGCGAGAAGCAGAAAGACAAGTGCAATCAGCAATTGTTTCATCAGGACCTCCTCCTAATGATCATATGGTTTTTTGAAACGGCAGTAGCCAATCTATGAAAGCGGACTCATTTAAGCAAGGATCGCGCGATCACCACCCTCTGAATCTCTGACGTCCCTTCGTAGATCTCGGTGATCTTCGCGTCACGCAGGTAGCGTTCGACCAGGTACTCGCGCACATAGCCATAACCACCATGGATCTGGATCGCCTCGAGCGCCGCCTGCACGGCAATCTTGGAGGCAAACAATTTCGCCATGGCAGCCTCTCGCCCGAACGGTTTTCCGGCGTCTTTCAACGTCGCCGCCTTCAGCGTGAGCATCCGTGCCGCGTCGACGTTCGTCGCCATGTCAGCAATTTTGAACTGGATCGCCTGCAATTCGGCGATCGGCCGGTCAAACGCCTTTCGCTCTTTTGCATAACGGACGGATGCGTCCAGGCATGCCTGCGCGATTCCCAATGCCTGCGCGGCAATCCCGATGCGCCCTCCTTCAAGGGTCTTCATGGCAAACCTGAACCCCTCTCCTTCCGCCCCGATCCTGTTGATCGCGGGAACGCGGCAATCCTGGAACGAGAGCGACACTGTGTCCGAGCTCCTGATACCCAGCTTCCTCTCCTTCTTGGCAACGTTGAATCCGGGCGTCCCTTTCTCCACAATGAACGTGCTGATCCCCTTTGCCTCTTTGGAGCGGTCCGTGGAGGCCATGACGAGGACCAGGTCCGCCGTCGACCCGTTCGTGATCCAGTTCTTGGTCCCGTTCAGCACGTAGAAATCGCCGTCCCGAGCTGCGGTCGTCCTCTGGTTGGAGGCATCGCTTCCGGCTTCCGGCTCGGAGAGCGCGAACGCACCGAGCTTTTTTCCGGATGCCAGGTCCCACAGGTAGCGCTTCTTCTGATCTTCCGTGCCATACTGGTTGATGCCGTAGCAGACGAGCGAGTTGTTCACCGACATGATGACGCCGCACGACGCGTCGACGCGGGAGATCTCCGCCATTGCCAGGACGTAGCTGGTCGTATCGAGGCCTGCACCGCCCCATTGCTCGGGGACCATCATGCCCATGAAGCCGAGTTCACCCATTGCCTGGACGGCCTCGTAGGGGAATTCCTCTTTCTCGTCCCGCTCAATGGTCCCGGGAGCAAGCTGCTCTTCGGCAAATTTCCTCGCTGTGTCGCGGATAAGCTGTTGGGTCTCCGAGAAGCTGAATTCCATGCGCGGGTCTTTCTCTGGAAGTGCTGAAAAACTATCTGGGCTGTAAGTGCCGGTGTCAGGGGGCGTTGCACCCGCTATCGTGGTGCCGCTTTTGAGTCAGTGTAATCGTAGAAACCTCTGCCAGACTTCCGGCCAAGATATCCGGCGGCTACCATCTTTTTCAGGAGCGGACAGGGACGATACTTCGGATCGCCCAGTCCATCATGGAGAACGCCCATGATGGCGAGACAGACATCCAGCCCGATAAAATCCGCCAGGGTGAGCGGACCCATGGGATGGTTCATCCCGAGTTTCATCACCTGGTCGATCGCCTCGGGCGTGGCCACGCCTTCCATGACGCAGTACATCGCTTCGTTCAGCATGGGCAGCAGGATCCGGTTGGAAACGAATCCGGGATAATCGTTGACCTCGACCGGGACTTTCCCGAGCTTTTCGCACACCGCCCTGATAACGGCAGTGGTCTCATCCGAGGTCGCGAGTCCGCGGACGATTTCCACGAGCTTCATCACCGGGACCGGATTCATGAAGTGCATGCCGATCACCTTGTCCGGGCGGCTGGTGGTGGAAGCGAGTTCAGTGATGGAGATGGAGGAAGTGTTCGAGGCAATGATGGTGTGTGCGGCGCAGGAGGCATCGACGATCCGGAAGATCTCGTTCTTGATCTTCTGGTTCTCCGTCGCGGCCTCAACAACAAGATCGGCGGAAGCCGCGGCGCGCCCCAGGTCGGGGTTCAGGCTGATCCTGGCAAGCGCCGCATCCTTTTCAACGCCGGTGATCGCCCCCTTTTTGATCTGGCGCTCCAGGTTTGCGCCGATCGTTGCGAGCCCTTTTGCGGCGGCCTCATGCGAGACATCGTTCAGGACCACATCATAGCCGCTCTGCGCAAAGGTGTGGGCGATGCCGTTCCCCATGGTCCCTGCGCCAATGACAGTAACGTTCCTGATTTCCACGGGTGCAGTCCCGCATTGTGGATGAAGGTGAAAATCCCTCAATGAACATTCACGCCGGCTCCCGATTCATGGGAACAGAGCTTGCATCATCTAGTGCAAACGCTCCACGATGATGGCACTCGCTTCCCCGCCGCCGATGCAGAGGGTTGCCAGGCCGCGCCGCACATTCCGCTGCTCCAGTGCGTGAAGAAGCGTCACGAGAATCCTCGCGCCGCTGGCGCCAAGGGGATGCCCCAGCGCAATCGCGCCCCCGTTCACGTTCACGTTGGCAGGGTCCAGCCCGACCAGCTTGTTCACGGCCAGGGCGACCACGGCGAACGCTTCGTTGACCTCAAAGAGGTCAATGTCTTTTCGGTCCAGGCCTGCGCGGGATAGCACTTTCGTGATCGCATCGGCCGGGGCGGTGGTGAAGTGCACGGGGTCCTTTGCGTGGGAGCAGTAGGCGATAATTCGGGCGAGAGGCGTCAAGCCAAGCGCGCGCGCTTTTTGCGCGGAGGTGACGACGAGGGCTGCGGCGCCATCGCTGACCTTGGATGCGTTGGCGGCGGTCACCGTTCCATCCTTGATGAACGCCGGTTTGAGCTTGGGGATTTTCTCGAAATTCGTCCTGGTAACGTCTTCGTCGTCGAGCACGCTCACGGGATCTCCCTTCGGCCCCCGCACCTCGACGCCGACAATCTCTTTGCGAAATCTTCCTTCACGCTGGGCAGCCTGCGCGCGCGTGTAACTCATGATCGCAAAGTCATCCTGCGCCTCGCGCGGCACCTGGCACTCCCGGGCACAGACTTCGGCCGCGTTGCCCATCAGGTAGTTGTTGTACACATCGAGCAGGCCGTCCTTGATCAAGGCATCAAGGAGCTCGCCGTTGCCCATCCGGTACCCCTCGCGCGCCTTGTCCAGCAGGTAGGGAGCGTTCGACATGCTTTCCATGCCGCCGGCTACCACCACCTCCGCGTCTCCCAGCGCCACCGCCTGCGCCGCAAGCATCACCGCCTTCAGCCCCGAACCGCAGACCTTGTTCACGGTCATGCACTCCACGGAGGTCGGGAGTCCCGCGAAGATCGCCGCCTGCCTGGCAGGAGCCTGCCCGAGGCCCGCGGAGATCACATTGCCCATGATCACTTCATCGACTTGCTCCGGCGGGACGTTTGCCCGACGAAGCGCCTCTTGTATGACAAGGGCACCAAGGCGCGGTGCCGGGATGGAACTCAGGGCCCCGCGGAAACTGCCGATCGGCGTCCTGCAGCCACTGGCTATGACAACATCATTCATGCGCGGGTCTCTGTGTGCATCAGCTCGACATCGACTTGAGGAATTCCTTGTTCGATTTTGTGCCGCGCATCTTCTCCAGCATGAACTCCATCGCGTCCACGGTGTTGAACTCCGACAGCAGCTTCCGCAGGATCCAGATGCGGTTCAGGTCGTCGGCATCGATCAGCAGCTCCTCCTTGCGGGTCCCGGACCGGTTGATATCCATCGCCGGGAAAATGCGCTTGTCGCTCAGCTTCCGGTCGAGGATGATTTCCATGTTGCCCGTTCCCTTGAACTCCTCGAAGATCACTTCGTCCATACGGCTGCCGGTCTCCACAAGGGCTGTCGCCACGATCGTCAGGCTTCCTCCCTCTTCGATGTTCCGGGCCGCGCCAAAGAAGCGCTTCGGCTTGTGCAGCGCGTTGGCGTCCACGCCTCCCGAGAGGATCTTGCCGGAGTGCGGGACCACTGTATTATGTGCACGGGCCAGACGCGTGATGCTGTCCAGCAGGATCACAACGTCCTTCTTTGCTTCAATAAGACGTTTCGCCTTCTCCAGCACCATGTCGGAGACCTGCACGTGGCGCTCCGGCGGCTCGTCGAACGTGGAGCTGACCACCTCGGCATTCACCGAGCGCTCCATGTCGGTCACCTCCTCGGGGCGCTCATCGATCAGGAGCACGATGAGCTTCACCTCCGGGTGGTTCCGCGTGATGCTGTTCGCGATCTTCTGGAGGAGGATGGTCTTTCCTGCCTTTGGCGGCGACACGATCATGCCGCGCTGCCCCTTGCCAATGGGGGCGAGCAGATCCATGATCCGCATCGCATATTCGCCCGGCGCCGTCTCCAGCTTCAACGGAACGTTCGGATAGAGCGGGGTCAGGTTGTCGAACAACACCCGCTCGCGGATGGTTTCCGGGTTCTCGTCGTTGACCGCCTCCACACGCAGGAGCGCAAAGAACCGTTCCCCCTCCTTCGGGGGTCGCACCTGTCCGCTCACCGTGTCCCCTGTCCGCAGATTGAATTTCTTGATCTGCGACGGGGAAACGTAAATATCGTCGGGCGAGGGCAGATAATTGTAATCTACCGAGCGCAGGAACCCATAGCCGTCCGGAAGCACTTCGAGCACCCCGCGGCTGAAGGTCAATCCTCCTTGCTCGGTCTGAGCTTCAAGGATCTTGAAGATCAGTTCCTGCTTTCGCAGGTCGCTGTAACCGGAGATGTTCAAATCCTTGGCTATTTGGTTGAGCTCTGCAATCTTTTTGGACTTGAGCTCTGCAATGTCCATCGCCATTGATGAAAAACCTTTCAACGTGGGAAAAATGACATCTTTAAACGGCTCCTGATCGCCAGGGGCTTAAGGATAAAGGCCGGACAAAGGCGATGGAGACGAGCTAAGAAGTGTTGGTTGGGTGGTACCCGAGATTTTTCGATGAGTCTCGAACAGGTGGTACTTCGGTAGAGATTTGCCGGCTAAATATGCCAGGATTAGCCTCCCCAATATACTCCAAATCTTGAGTATTGTCAAGTTCTCTTTTGCATCAGTTCCAGCGCTTCCGCGACCACATAATGCGATCCGGTTACCAGAACCGTCCCGGTACGGCCGGCGATGCGACGGGCCGCTTTCAGGCCGGCATCGACACTTCCGCCACGCCTCACCTTCGTGCCCGTTTTTCTTGCCTCCCGTAACAACAATGAAACCGATAGAGCCCGTCCGATCTTCGGCGCAACAGCCACAATCGCTGGAACTGTCTCCGAGAGCGCTTCCAACATCCTGCCGTAGTCCTTATCCTTCATGACACCGAAAACGGCGACCTCCGGCCTGCCGGCAGACGGGGGGAGAGACCGCATCAAGGTTTGGATTCCTGCCGGGTTGTGGGCAACATCGAGGAGATACCTTCCTTGCCAGTTCACCTTCTCCAGCCTCCCGCGCAGCCCGGTGTTGCGGACCACCCGCGCAAGCCCCCGCTTGATGGCTCCCGGGGTTATCCCGGAAAACTTCTTCTTCGTTGTCCGCAGCAGCAGATCGCACGCCGCAACCGCCACCCGGGCGTTCGTCACCTGATGCTCACCGGGCAACCCCGGGAAAATTTTTTCGCCTCGCATCAAGCCTGTGGTCAGACGAACACCGCGCCCTCCATGAACTTCGGGAACATGCTCCGTTCTGGCGATGTGGTCAATGTGAAACGCGTGCGTTTTCTTCCGCCGTGCAATCCTGCGAAACACATCGAGTACCTGCCGGTCCCCTGTACCAGTGATAACAGGGACGCCCGCCTTAATAATTCCCCCTTTTTCTCGTGCGATCTTCGGGATTGTGTTGCCAAGGTGTTCTGTGTGGTCGAGTGCGACGTTCGTGATGACACTGACAAGCGGCACAATAATATTGGTAGCATCGAACCGCCCGCCCAGGCCTGTTTCAATGACGGCCAAATCCACATCCTCATCCGCAAAATAGAGGAACGCGACCGCGGTAGTAGCCTCGAAAAATGTAGCGCGGGAGGCTTCTATGGCTGGGCGGAGGGCCTCGACATAATAAACCAGTCTTTTCTCAGAAAGTTCCACCCCATCGATTTTTATTCGCTCCGTGAAATGGAGCAGATGCGGCGATGTATAGAGCCCTGTCTTGTATCCTCCTTCCATGGCGATCGAAGCCACGAAGGAAGCCGTGGAGCCCTTGCCATTGGTTCCTGCAATGTGGATAGAGGGAAAGCGACGCTCCGGATGTCCGGCGTATTTCATGAGCACCCGGATGTTGCGGAGCCCGAACTTCATCCCGCGCCACTGCAGGGAGTAGAGGTAGGAGAGAGTTCTTGAGTTTCTGATTTGTGGGGCCACGGGTGTTAGTTCTTAATTCAATGGTTCCCAAATCCTCATTAGCAGTTCCCGTTGATCATGAGCTGTTCGAACAGCAAATCGCGAACGAGGAACCGGTCAATGAAGATTTGGGAACCAATGAATTGGGAATACACCGGAGGTCAGCCTACAGCCAGCTCTCCACCACGGAAACACCCTCCTTCGCGTCGAGAGAACCTACGAGCTTGGCCGTATCCTCGATATGCTGTTCGTCACAATACTGCTCGATCCCCGCAGCGATCTTGATGCCCGCGGCAGGATCGACAAAGTTGGCAGTTCCCACCTGGACGGCCGTCGCCCCGGTGATCAGGAACTCGAGCGCATCGGTGGTGCTGCAAATCCCTCCAATGCCGATCACGGGTATTTTCACCGAGCGCACCACCTCGTACACCTTGGCCAGGGCGACCGGCTTGATCGCCGGTCCGGAGAGCCCGCCAGTCACCGTCGAGAGGACCGGCTTCCGTGATCTCACGTCGACTGCCATGCCGATGAGGGTGTTGATGACTGACACCGCATCCGCCCCTTCCCCCTCCACCGCCCTGGCAAACTCGGAGATGTGCGTGACATTGGGTGTCAGTTTGATGATCAAGGGCTTCGTGGTCAGCCGCCGGAGCCTCCTGGTAATGTCTGCGGTCATTGGACAGCTTGTGCCGAAACTCAATCCCCCTTCCCTCACATTCGGGCAAGAGACATTGATCTCATACCCGTCGACCCCCTCCTGTTGTTCCAGAAGCTCGAGCACCGCACAGTACTCTTCCACCGTTCCGGCTGCGATGTTCACGATGACGGTCGTGTCGACCGTCCGCAGGAACGGGAGTTTCTCCTGGATGAACCTCGACACCCCGATGTTGGCGAGACCGATCGAGTTCAGCATTCCGCTCGGCGTCCCGACAATTCTCGTGGGAGGGTTCCCGTCGCGCGGTTTCAGAGAAAGCGATTTGGTGACGATCGCTCCGAGCTTGTTGACGTCTGCAAGCTCGAGACAATCATCGCCGTAGCCGTAGGTGCCGGAGGCTACGAGGACGCGGTTCTTGAAGTGGACGCCGGCGAGTGTGAACGCTGTATGAGCCATGGTCAGAGTCGTATAGTACGCACGTCGAACACCGGTCCATCCTTGCACATGAGGGCGTATTTCTTCTCCTGGCCGTTCAGCTCCACGGGGCACCCCTGGCAGATGCCGAAACCACATGCCATGGGACCTTCGAGGGAGACCTCACAGGGAAATCCGGTTTCTTCCGCGAGTGCCGCGACCGCACGGAGCATCGCTGTCGGTCCGCAGGCGAAAAGTTTTGGCCGACGGAGCGCCATGTGCCCGAGCGTGCGACGGGCAAGGTCAACGACCGTGCCGTGATGCCCTTCGCTCCCATCGTCGGTGGCAATGTGCAGGTTTTCAAGGTAGAACGGCGTCACCGCCTTGCGCGTGCGCGCCCCGAGGAAGGTCACCACCTCCTTGCCCGCTCTCCGAAGCCCCCGCGTCAGCATAGGTATCGGTGCAACACCGAGCCCCCCGGCCAGCATGATCCCCGTATCGAAATCCTCCCCCGCAAACGAGAACGGCCTTCCCAACGGCCCGATGACATCAATGCACTCATGAGGCTGCTTCGTCCGGAGCACCGCGGTCCCGCGCCCGATCACGTTGAACACGATCTCGAGATTCTCGCCATCGACGTTGTACACGCTGAACGGGCGCCGCAGAAGCGGTTCTGATCCTTCCACCACCTTGATGTTGAGAAATTGCCCAGGCCGCACCTCGTTGCTAATCAAGGGAGATTGGAACGCAAGCACATACACGTTCTCTGCGACCTCACGCACTCCCCTGACGGGGCAGCACTCCTGGATCATTCTTTTTTCTGCTCTTCCTGATTTGAGATAGGGGGCAATTCCCGGCGAGCATCCGTCGTGTCCGGGGGACGGTTCGTCGGGACGACCGTTGAGTCAGGGCCGCCGCCTGTTTCCTGCATCGGTTGCCGGACGGGCGATACGGTGTCAGCGATTGCCTTCTTTTGGGTCACCTCCGGAACAGGATTTTGTTTCTGAGCCGCAGAGTCGGCCGCCGCTGCGGCTGCCTTGTTCCTCATCTCCACTTCGATGAGCTTCGGCTGCACCCGGGCCGCATACAACGAAGAAGGGTATTTGGCCCTCAGCCGCTGGTAGTTTGCGATCGCACTGTCCGGCTGGTCGAGCACCTGCTCGTACAACCAGCCCGCGGCATACTCTGCGCGCGGAGCGAAGACGGAAGATGGGTACGCTTCAACGATCAGCCTCAAGGTATCGATTGCATGTTCGTTCCGCCCGGCAAGGATTGCCTGTTCGGCCTGATGATAGAGGGTCTCTGCCGTATCCGGGGACACCGTTACGGCCGGCAAGCCGAGCAACCGCCGCGCCTCTGCGGCATACAGCGATTGAGGGTACTGCTCCACCAGCTGGCGGTAGAGTGAATCCACCCCCTGCCTCGCCACGGTTGTATCCTGGCTGTAGATCTGAGCTATGCTGAACAATGCCCGAGGCACAAGCGGGCTCAGCGGGTGATCCTGGATGAGTTTGTGATACCAGAACAGTGCCGAGTCTGTCCTGCCGATGGTTGTGTAGAACAGGGTTGCAAGCTCGCTCTTGGCGGATGCCATGCGAACGAGAACGCTGTCCAGGGGCAACGGAGGCCGCGGGGGAAGCTTGGCCTTTCCGCTGTCTGCCGCAGCCACCTTTTTCCCCCGGGCCGTGTCCTGCGCAACGGTGTCCGCGGAGACCATGGCGGTATCGCGCGGCGTGAGCCAGAAGGTGCGCAGGCTGTCCATGTTCCGGATTTCAAGAGCGAAGCCCGCATACCTGTTCATGTAGTCTGCGCGCTTGGCAAGCAATGGCGTCACGGTCAAAGCCGGGCCAGCTTCCATCCTCCCCTTGTTGTAAGCAACCCGGGCCGAATCGTAGAGTCCGACGCGGGTCTCGTACAGCAGCCCCAGCTGATAGTACGAGTTTGCAGCCCACTCCGTTCTTGCATACGCCGTATCCACGTAGCGATACTGTTCGACCGCCTCACTCAGGTTCCCCTCGTCCCGGTAATTGTTGGCCATCTCCAGCTCGATTTCTCCGAAGTACTCTTTGACTTTCTGGTCCGCGCGAAGTTCCGTAAGCAGATCCAGGCTTTCCTCGAATTTCCCCTGCTTCGCCAGCATGCGCGCGACCCCGATTTGTCCTTTGTACTCGCCCAGGTAATTCGGGGATTGGTCGGTCGCTTCGGCATAGGCATCCTCGGCCCTGGCATAGTCTCCCGTCTTGTTGTACATCTCTGCCTCGTTCAACAGCGCGAAGGCACGCTGCTCTTTGCTTTCGGCGCTCTTCGCGGCGTCCCGGAAGTGCTCAAGAGCCAGGCCGTAATTCTTGTCTTCAATATCCTGCTGACCCAGGAGGAGCGAGGTATATGCGACGATGTTATCGTCATCTTCCTTTTTCGCCGCGTCAAGAAGGTCGATGGCCGTTGCACGCGCCGATGTCTTATCCCCTTCTTTATAATAAGAATACGCCATGAGCATCCTGGCTTCAAACACAAGATCGCTTTCAGGATAGCCGCTGATCAATTCCTTGAATTTACGCTCGGCGCGCTGGTAGTCCGATTGATAAAAGTACGATTTCCCGATCATCATCAGGGCATCGTCCACCAGATTGGAATTGGGGTGATATTCCAGGAGCTTCGAACATTTCTCAATGACCGAAGCAAATTTCGTTTTGGCGTTCTGTGAGACGTTGAACTGAGCGAGATAGTTCTTTCCCGCTCCTTGCAGCTTCAGGTCGGGGGCATTCCAGATCTCACCCTCCGCCACGCCAAAGTCTTTCTGGGCATTGTAATAGGTGTTGAAATAGGCCCCAACGAAGTCACCAATCATACACCCGGAAATTCCCAGGAAAAACAGAACGATGGACAGGTAAAGGAGCAGCGAGGATATTGGGGAAAGGGATAATCTGGGCAAGTCAAAGACTCCATTCCACACACGATTCTCATATAACATAGGAATAAAACGGGGAAGAATCAAATGAGGTGTCAATTCGCCGATTAAACTATTTCCTCCCCTCTCTGTCAAAGTGCTGTAGATATCCGAATCCACAGACCTACGAAAGGACAACAATGATGAAACCCGCGGTGATTCTGTTGGCAATTGCTTTGACTGCAGGCAACGTTTTGGCTCAACCAGCCGACCGTCCCATGAGACAGGGGAACAAAGGGCCGATGGCGATGATGCAGAAGCTCGACCTGACCGATGCGCAACAAGCGCAGATACGCAAGCTTCATGTGGACTTTCAGAAAAAACAAATTCAGAACCAGGCCAAGGTCCGCCTCGCCCGCCTGGATTTGGGTCAGATGCTTCAGGCCGACAAACCTGATCGCGCGGCCATCGAGAAGACCATCCGGGACATTTCTTCCATCGAAACAGACACGAAGCTGGCCCGCGTGGATCAGATGCTTGCGATACGTGCAATTCTCACGCCGGAACAGCTGAAGATGTGGAAAGAGCAAAGGATGAAAGGGATGGGCTCAATGCGCCAGCACATGAGAATGTTCCGCCGGGAAGAGATGGGATATCTCGGAGACAATATGACTCCCCCCGAGATCGGTATGTCTGACATGCTCCCCGGGATGGAACCCATTGATCCACCCGATGTGATGATGGATGATGTGGACGTGAGCGATGTGACTGCTCCGTAGACCCGGTTAGGTCCGAAGGACTCTCCCTCCCGGCAGGTTCAGAGGAGGAGTCCTTCGCGGAACCTTTTATACCCCTCACTGGCTGAACCGGTGGCAGGAGGAATGAGGGGGTGAAACCCCACGAGGGTTCTGGAACAGTGTCTAGTGCCGCTCCAACTTCCAATTGCAACGAATTCTCGGACAGAGTTCAAGTTGGAGCGAGCACTGTGCCCCGTCGTTTATAGGAAATGATAATGGGTGGGGCACTAGTGAGCCGGGTTCGTCGGCCGCACATCGATCTCGCTGAACATCGACCGCTCCGGGGCGGTGACGGCAAACACCACCGCCTCAGCAACATCTTCGGGCTGCGTGATATTCGGACCCTTCTTAGCCTGGGAGAAATTCGTTGCGACCGACCCCGGGAAGATGGTCACAACACGGATGTTATGCTCCCGCACTTCAAGCATGAGTGAGCTGGCAAACCCGCGCAACGCCCACTTCGTAGCACAGTACCCAGCGCCCCCCTTGATGCTGTTCTTCCCCGCCAACGAACTGATGTTCACAATGGCACCGCGGTTGGCCTTGATCATTGCCGGGAGCGCAGCCTTCGAGGCCAGAAATACTCCCCGCAGGTTGACGTTCCACATGGCGTCAAATTCCTCCACCGCCATCTCCTGAACATTCTTGAAGATCCCAATCCCGGCGTTGTTGACAAGGATATCCAGCCGTCCGAAACCGTCCACCGTCCCCTCGATGAGCGCGTTCACCTGCGACGGAATTGAAATATCGGTGGGCACCGGACTCGCTTTCAGACCTTCCCGCGAAAACTCCTGAACGACGGTGTCGAGGTCTTTGATCGAACGCGCCGCAAGGACCGTGTGGGCGCCTTCACGGGCAAGGGCCCGCGCGATTGCCTTGCCAATGCCCTTGCTTGAACCCGTGACGACCGCCACCTGGCCTGCAAGCCGCCTCTCCGGCATAGACCCCTCCTTTACGGTGCTATCTTCGAATTGATCAGCGTCAGAAACTCCTGC
Source organism: uncultured Bacteroidota bacterium (assembly GCA_963809695.1). Lineage (GTDB taxonomy): Bacteria > Bacteroidota > Ignavibacteria > UBA10030 > UBA6906 > JAGDMJ01. Next base: position 18,314 of record CAWEKI010000001.1, on the reverse strand, counting down.
CGCGTCTTGACATCTTCCCGGAACACGCCAAGCATGGCGCTCGTCGTGGCAACGGAGTTCTGCTTCTCCACACCGCGCATCATCATGCACATGTGCCGCGCCTCGAGCACCACGCCGACGCCGTCGGGATTCAACGCAGTGAAAAGGGTTTCCGCAATCTGCTGCGTCAACCGTTCCTGCACCTGCATCCGCCTGCTGAACACTTCCACGATCCGGGGGATCTTGCTCAACCCAACGATCTTTCCGTTCGGAATGTAGGCCACATGCGCCTTCCCGAAAAAAGGCAGCATGTGATGCTCGCAGATGCTGTAGAAATCGATCTCCTTCACGATCACCATCTCGCTGTACCGCTCATTGAAGATTGCCCCGTTCAGGATCTTGGAGATATCCTGGGTGTAGCCGCTGGTGAGAAACTCCAGCGACTTGGCCACCCGGTGAGGAGTGCGCTGCAGGCCTTCCCGCTTCGGGTCTTCCCCGAGCCCCTCGATGATCGCCTGAATGTGCTCTTCCATTTTCGTCCGCTTCAAAAGCTGTTCTTCGATCACGATTGCTCCCCTCTGTATTCCACAAGATTGTTTGCCGACTCGTATAGCTTTATGGATACCAGAGAGCCTTCCCGGATCTTAGGAGCCAGAATCTTCCAGAAGGCGATGGCCATATTCTCGGCGGTGGGAATGATGCCCTGCATGAAATCCACGTCCTGGTTCATGTGCTTGTGGTCGACCCGCTCGATGATCTCTTCGTCGATGATGTCCGCCAGCTTCTTCAGGTCGATCACCATGCCCGTCTCTCCTGCCGGGTCGCCTCCCACGGTGACCTCGATGTCATAGTTGTGTCCGTGCCCGTTCGGGTTGTTGCATTTCCCGAACACCTCCGCATTCCGCTGATCGTTCCAGGCCGGGTTGAACAACCGGTGCGAGGCACTGAACTGCGCTTTGCGCGTAACGTAAACCATCAGAGTCTTCCTCGTGTTATGTTGCCATAGTATGAACAATTCCACGTTGCGAAGGCCACCGCGAACGGAGAACCGTGACCGGTGAAGCGTGAACACCGAATGGTGAACGCTGGACGGTGATTGGTGAACGGTGAATCACGTCTAACCCCCAGGCCCTAATCCCTAGCCCCCTTCTACGGCTTTTAGAATTTCGCTGGTATGCCCCTCCACCTTCACTTTCGGAAACACGTGTGTCACGATCCCGTTTTCGTCGATGACAAATGTCGTGCGCTCGGTGCCCATGTACTTTCTTCCGTACATATTCTTTTCCTTCCACACGCCGTACCTTGTCACAAGGCTCTTCTCCTCGTCGCTGACAAGCGTGAACGGAAGGTCGTACTTGCCCGCAAACTTCTTGTGCGACGCGACGGAATCCGTGCTCACCCCTACCAGCACAATTCCTTTCCGCTTGAACGCGGCATAGCTGTCGCGAAAAGAGCACGCCTCTTTCGTGCAGCCTGAGGTGTCGTCCTTTGGATAGAAATAGAGGACCACCTTCTTCCCCTTCTGGCCGCTGAGCGAAAACGTCTTGCCATCCGCGGTCAGGAGGGAAAAGTCGGGTGCCTTCATGCCCGGGGCGAGGGCTTTGGGCGCCTCACCGGATTTGCTCATAGGGAGGACACCGCCTTTCGTACTGCTTCATAGTCCGGCTCCACTCCCGCATCTTCGGTGATCCACACGTAGCGCACGATCCCTTTCGGGTCCAATACGAAGACCGACCGTTTCGACGCGGTGAGCCCTTTCACGCCGAAATTGTCATAGATCCCGCCGTATTTCTTGCTCACCTCGCGCGTAAAATCGCTGAGCACCGGGAACTCGAGATGATTGTATCCGGCGAATGCCTTGTTCGCTGCCGGCGCGTCGACACTGATGCCGATCACCTGGGCCTTCATCTTGTTGAAGTCCGCGAGTGAATCGCGAAAGCTGCACATCTCTTTCGTGCAGACGCCGGTGAATGCCCCGGGGAAGAACACCAGCACGTTGGTTTTGCCGGAAAACTCGCTCAGCTTTCGTTCTTTTTTGTCCGTGTCGACGAGCGTAAATTCGGGTGCTTTGTCACCTACTTTGAGTGCCATGGTCTGGATTCCTTCCGATAATGTGTGGTGTGTTTGTAGATATCAAAATGCCATCCTGAAGTGGAGTACGATCTGGCTGTTCTCGCTGCGTTCACCGGTTGCGGCCAACTCGGCCGAGTCGAATTGAAATGCACTTTCAAGATACACCTGGTTGACGCATTCCCATGAAGCCCGCAGCTGAAACTTGCGTGCCTTCACCAGAACCCCGTCGAGGAATGTCCGGGTTTCCGGGTCGCTGTCGCGATGCGGCTGGAATACGTCTCCGCCGACATTCTTGACGAGTATCCCCGACTCATCCACGACATTCTCCCCTTTCCGCTCAAATGTAACACTGAGTGAAAATACCAGGTTCCGTAAAGGCAGGTAGTCCCCCCGAAGGAACCAGGAATCAGCGTTCGGGCCGATCTGGGGGCCGAGAAGGGTGTTCAGGCTTGTGTAGGTGTTCTCCCGCGACCGGCCGTGAGAAAAGGTGTAGGGTTCCACGCGGCAGTACTCGACCATCAGCGACGTGTTCGGGATGAAGAACGCATCGGTGTAGAACATCCCCGCCTGCCATGCATACCGGTTCGTCCACTTGTCTGTGAAGAGATCCGGAAGGTTGATATCGTCGAACAAGAACGAGGCGCTCAGCTCGAGGCCGTCGATCACATGCGTCTGCAGGTCGAACGCCCAGAACACGTTGTCCCGGTCACCGCGTGACCGCTGCGCGGACTCGAATGCCGTCACAGGATTGAGATAGGCCAGGTCGGGCGCCCGGTTGCTGTAGATGACCATCTCCTGCAGCCCCAGATCGAACAGAGAAGGAAAGGAAAGCTCCAGCCTGTGCGCCGCGAAATACTTGTCGGCTGCCGTCGGCTCGGTGTACACCGTCGTTGTATCGGGGGGAAGCGTGAACAACAATTCCGAGCTCCTCCCCATCAGCCAGCCGTGCAGAAAGGTGTACTTGAGCGCCTTGTAGGACGCATCCAGGCGAACGAAATCGAAGACCCGCGGATAGTCGGAGAGCGTCAGCTTCTCGTTGTACCCGATCCCCCAGAGCAGTCTCTCCCTGCCCACCTGCACCGAAATGATGCGTGAATCGTACCGGACGTATCCTTCCACAAAGTCGAAGTTCTGCGCATCTGCCGTCGTCAGGGCATAGCTCTGACTGATCTGCGGATCGCGCTGAAGCAATTCCCTGCTCCCCCAGAATTGCGCATTCGTCCACCGGATGTAGTATCCCAGGCTGCCCCACACGGAGCCCCGGGCCAGTCCTCCGATCTGGAGATACTGGCTCCCCGTTCTCCCCAGCGCATCCCCGTTGATAGCCCGCGCATCCAGATCCAGGAGCCCGTTCGTAAACAGGGCCACGTTGGAATCCGTGTAGGCATAGAGGAATTTCTCCCTGTTGGAGAACACCGCTCCGATCCCTCCGGCCCCTGCGGAATCCTCCTGGCCGAACAGGTAGGCAAATCCCGTTGCACTCCCGGTCCTGTCGTATTGAAATTCCGAGAGGTAATCATCCAGCCATTCCTGCTCCGCCGTCGAAAGTACGTTTCTCTTCCCGTCCACGACGTTGAGGAACGATGCCACCTCGCGCCGCGACAGCGGGAGGACAGCGTCATGATAGCGCTCGATCACCCGCTTGACTTCCATCCGCTTGAGGAACACGTACACAGGGTGATCCGCCGGAACGTCTTCCGCCTGGCCGAACAAAGCCGGGGAGATGAGCAGAGCCGCCAGGAGGGCAATGACCCCGCGCGCTGAGCGCGCATCAGAAGTAGAGTCCATACCAGATCGTCCCGGGCGAAAACTGCACGGCAGGCGCCGGCAGATGGATGAAATTGAGCGCTTCACTCAACGTTCTCAGGAACGCTGTGTTTTGAGGAATGATCCTCGTGACGTCAAAATCCAGAGCCAGGAAATAGACGCGGTACGGCTGCGGTGTTGCGATGTCGCGCGCTCCATACCCGAGCGCCAGGCAGAGCCAATCGGGCCAGTACTGGTCGACCGACTTTGGCAGAAGCGAATTGACGTCCACGCTGAACCAGATGGTCTGTCCTTCATAGTCGTCAAACATGATGTGCTTCTGTCCCTTGAACCCTATTCCGCCAGGCTCGTTGATGAGCGGCGAAGGATGGTAGCTGAACTTCATGTTGAAGTTCCGAAGGAAGGGCCAGTAATGCTGCGCCACCGGGTACGCCGCGCCGGCCACATCCGAGGCAAAATCCACCCGATCGAACCCCCAGGTGGAAAATCCATCCTCGATCTCGGTGTATGTCTGAAACAGCAGCGCCGCGCCGGACCCCCACCAGAGGGCTTGCGTCTCAGGCATATCCGCCCAGATAAACGATTTTCTGAAGATGAAGGCGGAGGCAACACCGCCGTAGAAGTGGCCAAGCTTGTCCACGTTCAGGCCGTACTTCAGGTCTTCCTGAAAATGGAAAGATGTCCTGTTGTCATGCCACCACCCCTGCGATTGATACAGGTGGATTGCAGTGATCGTGGCGGCAAGCCCTCCCAGGACGATGGCGAGCTTGGTAGCATTGATGTGTGTTGTATCCCGGACCGGCCCGGGCACCGTGGTGGAGTCGGTTTGAGCGAAAAGATGCATTGGCTCTGCGCTGCTCAGGAGCAACGTACACACAAGAGCAGAAATGATATTGTTTCGCTTTGACAATTCAAACCTTGAAAATTCAGCGGCTCATAAGCAGCACTTGTCATCGCGAGGAGCGAAGTGATGAAGGGAGGCGATCCCTGCCTGCCGGTCCGCCTTTAGGCGAGACTCTCGCTCCGACTTCGTCGGGGCGGAGCAGGCGGGCCCTTCTGGCGGAGTCTAGCGTGGCGCCTGAACGCCACGGTTTGATTCAACATTCACCTTCTCCCGACTCTTGGCTTCGCTTCCTTTTTCGCTCTCCTTCATTTTCGATCCTCGATCCTCCATCCTCAATTTTTTTTACATCTGCGCTCTACAATACTCAATGGTCTTCACCAAGCCTTCCCTCCGGGGCACCTGTGCCTTCCACTTGAGGATGGTCTCCGCCCTGGTCGTGTCCGGCCGACGCACTTTGGGATCATCCTCGGGAAGATCCTTGAAGATGAGCGTGCTCTTGCTTCCGGTCAAGGCGATCACTTCGCGCGCGAGCTCGAGCATGGTGATCTCGTCCGGGTTCCCGATATTCACCGGCAGAGGCTCGCTGGAAAGGAGAAGCCGGTAGAGCCCCTCGATGAGGTCGTCCACATAGCAGACGCTCCGTGTCTGCGACCCGTTGCCGAAGATCGTGATATCCTTGCCGCTCAGCGCCTGGGAGATGAAGGCCGGGATCGCGCGCCCGTCGTTCAGTCGCATCCGCGGGCCGTACGTGTTGAAGATCCGCGCGATGCGGGTCTCGACCCCGTGGAACCGATGGTAGGCCATCGTCATGGCCTCGGCAAATCTCTTTGCCTCGTCGTACACGCCGCGGGCGCCGACCGGGTTCACGTTCCCCCAGTACTCCTCAGGCTGCGGATGCACCTGGGGATCGCCGTAGACCTCCGAGGTCGATGCCAGGAGAAATCGCGCGCGCTTCGCCTTGGCCAGACCCAGGGCCTTGTGGGTCCCGAGCGAGCCGACTTTCAGCGTCTGGATCGGCAGCTTCAGATAGTCGATCGGGCTTGCGGGGGAGGCAAAGTGCAGAACGTAATCCACGGGGCCGTCGACGAAGATGTAGTTTGTGACATCGTACTGCATGAACGAGAAGCCCGGTTTTCCCAGGAGATGGGCGATGTTCTTCACATCGCCGGTCACAAGGTTGTCAATGGCTGTGACTTTCAATCCCTCGCTGAAGAGGCGGTCACACAGGTGGGAACCCAGAAACCCTGCTCCGCCCGTGACAACGGCGTGTCGCGGAGAGTCTATCATAGCACTACTCGTCCTGATCTGCAATTTCTGTTATCCCGACAAACCCGAAGAAGCCAAAAAAACCACGCTGGTTCACGATTCTCGGTTCGTTCAGACTCTGCCGTGAGAAGCCGAAGCGAACGGGTGATCCGAGAACCGAGAGCCGCCAACTGTGAACACCGAACTATGAATGACGAACGGTGGTCGGTGAATGGTGAACCATTTGGGCTCTCACCCCCGCCCGATCCCGTAATACACAAATCCTTTTTCCCTCATGATCCTTGGATCATAGACATTCCTGCCGTCGAAGATCACGGGGCTCTTCATGAGTGACTTGATGCGGTCGAAATCGGGACGGCGGAACTCGTTCCACTCGGTCACGAGCAACAGGGCTTCGGAGCCTTTCAAGGCGTCGTAATTGTTGTCGAAAAAGCGGACCGCAGTGCCGATCCGTTTCTTCATCTCCTCCATCGCCTCCGGATCATGCACCCGGAGCTGCGCGCCTTCTTTCAAGAGCGCCTCGATGATGGTCAGGGCCGGTGCTTCCCGCACATCGTCGGTGTTTGGTTTGAATGCCAGCCCCCAGATCGTGATGATCTTGTTCTTGACGTGTCCCCGGAAGTGTTTCTTCACTTTCTCCACTATGATCCGCTTCTGGCGCTTGTTGACCGCCTCGACCGCGCTTAAGATCTCGAATTCGTGGTGATGGGTGATGGAGGTGTTCAAGAGGGCCGCCACGTCCTTTGGGAAGCAGGAGCCGCCGTAGCCGATGCCGGCAAAGAGGAACTGTGGCCCGATCCGCGGGTCACTCCCCATGCCCTTGCGCACCAGGTCGATATCGGCGCCAACGCGCTCACAGAGAGAAGCCACCTCGTTCATGAAAGAGACCTTGGTGGCTAAGAAGGAGTTGGAGGCGTACTTGGTGAGCTCCGAGCTGCGCTCGTCCATAATAATGAGGGGGTTGCCGGTGCGGACAAAGGGCGCGTAGAGGTCCTGCATGATGGCCAGGGCCCTGGGGCTCCGGGTGCCGATCACGATCCGGTCCGGCTTCATAAAGTCATTGACTGCCGCCCCCTCCTTCAAGAATTCCGGATTCGAGACCACGTCAAATTCATAGGCGGTTTCTGTTGCCAGCATTTCCCGCACCCGGTCGGCCGTGCCCACCGGCACCGTGCTTTTATTGACGATGACTCTGTAGCCGTTCATCGCTTTGCCGATCTGCTGGACCACTTTCAGCACATGCTGCAGGTCGGCCGAACCATCTTCTGATTGCGGGGTGGGAAGAGCCAGGAAGATGATGTCGGTCCGTTTGATCGCTGAGACAAGATCGGTCGTGAAGCTGAGGCGTTTCTCCTCGATGTTCTTCTTCAACAGATCGGTCAAGCCGGGCTCAAAGATGGGGGAAATCCCCTTTTTGAGCATGCGGACCTTCTTTTGGTCGTTGTCGACGCAGATAACGTCGTTGCCGCTCTCGGCGAAGCAGGTCCCGACCACGAGACCGACGTATCCAGTACCAATGACGCTGAGTTTCAAGGCAAGACTCCTGTATGCGGGTGGGAAAATGAGGAAGGTATTATAGCGAAAAATGGCATGAAAAACCAAATGTAGGTCGACCCGCCGGCCTGCCTGCCGTCAGGCAGGGTCGACTTGTAGGACGATCGGCCCGATCGGCTACATGGACCCAAGTTCGGTCAACGAACGGGTAAACAGTCAGCAGGGCCCATTATCGCTGCACCTTTTTTTCATTTCACCATCGAAAAATAATGCCTTCGATTGTATATAATATATGAGGCTTCGAGACACACCGGATTTCTACCGTCGCCACCTTCCCCATATTCAACCACCGGAAGCACAATTCCTCGTCACGGCACGTCTGGCTGGATCGTTACCTCAGGTGGCACTTTCCCAAATGAGGGAAGAGTACGAAAAGCTGTTGGGGGACATCGACCAGACGGGGGCAAGGACTGCACGCCTCGAACACTATCACGAAGCGCAGATGGCTTATTTCAAGAAATTCGACTCGCTCTTGGATTCGTGCGCCTCTGGACCCAGGTGGTTGGGAGATCCTATGATTGCCAAGATCGTCTCCGACGCGATACTGTTCCGAGATGCCAGGTGCTTCACTCTCTCCGCCTTCTGTATCATGCCCAACCACATCCATCTCATCGTTGACACTGCCAATGAGCCAAACCCGCAACAAGAAGGGCCACAACCCGGTAGTCTGACGGACATGCTTGCATCACTGAAGTCTTACACGGCACATGAGGCCAACAGACTGCTGAATCGTTCTGGAGCATTCTGGCAACACGAAAGCTATGACCATGTCATTCGTGATAGCGATGAACTCGAGGCATTGCTCTGGTACGTGCTGTTAAATCCGGTTAAAGCTGGGTTCGCCTCGTCGTGGCAAGAGTGGCCGTGGACCTACTGTCGGGAAGGGCTTTTGTGATTGGCCCGGAACGCCCCGGTAATAAATGCCTTGTGCGATCCGGCGGATCGCCCTACGTCGGATGTAGGTCGATCGGCTCGATCGACTTGTCGGTCGACCGGCCCGGTCGACAACCAAGCCATCTACGCGACCCAGCGGGTCGCGCTACAAGGCGATCCGGCGGATCGCCCTACGTCGGATGTAGGTCGAGCGGCTCGCTCGACTTGTAGGTCGATCGGCTCGATCGACTTGTCGGTCGACCGGCCCGGTCGACAACCAAGCCATCTACGCGACCCAGCGGGTCGCGCTACAAGGCGATCCGGCGGATCGCCCTACGTCGGATGTAGGTCGAGCGGCTCGCTCGACTTGTCGGTCGATCGGCTCGATCGACTTGTCGGTCGACCGGCCCGGTCGACAACCAAGCCATTTACGCGACCCAGCGGGTCGCGCTACAAGGCGATCCGGCGGATCGCCCTACGTCGGATGTAGGTCGAGCGGCTCGCTCGACTTGTAGGTCGATCGGCTCGATCGACTTGTCGGTCGACCGGCCCGGTCGACAACCAAGCCATTTACGCGACCCAGCGGGTCGCGCTACAAGGCGATCCGGCGGATCGCCCTACGTCGGATGTAGGTCGAGCGGCTCGCTCGACTTGTAGGTCGATCGGCTCGATCGACTTGTCGGTCGACCGGCCCGGTCGACAACCAAGCCATCTACGCGACCCAGCGGGTCGCGCTACAAGGCGATCCGGCGGATCGCCCTACGTCGGATGTAGGTCGAGCGGCTCGCTCGACTTGTAGGTCGATCGGCTCGATCGACTTGTCGGTCGACCGGCTCGGTCGACAACCAAGCCATTTACGCGACCCAGCGGGTCGCGCTACAAGGCGATCCGGCGGATCGCCCTACGTCAGCGGTAGCTCAGATCTACGGAGCTCACCTTTTTTGTGTTGATCTGTTGTACTATACACGCACCTGCCTCGCAATCCACGCAAACGTAGCCTCCATCCCGTCACACAGCCGCGTGCCCGGAGCCCAGGAGAGTTTTTCTTTGATCAGCCGGTTGTCCGAGTTTCTTCCCCGCACGCCGAGCGGACCCTGGATATGCTTGATGCGCACATTTTTGCCGGCGATCTTCATGACCATTTCGGCAAGCCCGTTCATGCTCACCATCTCCTCCGATCCAATGTTGACCGGTCCGGTGAAGTCGGAGTGCATGAGCCGGAGCACGCCTTCGAGGCATTCGTCAATATAGAGAAATGAACGGGTCTGCAATCCATCGCCCCACATCTCGATCTCGCCTCCGTCTTTTGCCTCAGCGATCTTGCGGCAGAATGCTGCCGGCGCCTTCTCCTTCCCCCCTCTCCACGTTCCCTCAGGCCCGAAAATGTTGTGAAAACGGGCAATGTGAATCTTCATGCCATAATTTCTCGCGTACGAGAGGTAGAGCCGCTCGCTGAACAGCTTCTCCCAGCCATATTCGCTATCCGGTGCTGCCGGGTATGCCGAATCCTCGGAGCAGTGCGGGTTATCGGGATCCTTCTGGTTGTATTCCGGATAAATGCAGGCCGAGGAGGAATAGAAGAGCGCCTTGATACCTGTGGCACGGGCGCGATCCACCATATTCAAGTTGATCATGGCCGAGTTGTGCATGACATCAGCGTCATGATCCCCGGTGAAGATGTAGCCCGCGCCTCCCATATCTGCGGCGAGCTGGTACAGTTCGTCAAAAGCTGTTCTCGTAATATCGCGGCACACGCTCTGATCGCGCAGGTCCCCGATCACAAACTCGTCAGCCTCAGTCTGACTGAATTCGGGGTATTTCAGGTCAATCCCACACACCCAGTACCCTTCAGCTTTGAGCCGTTTCACGAGATGACTTCCAATGAAGCCTCCTGCACCGCAAACTAACGCTCTTTTTCTCATAAAGCCCCTTTGGTTCAATGTGGACAGGTGTCTCGTCCTTCAACCTAGTGCCCCACCAACTATAATTTCCTATAAACGACGGGGCACAGTGCTCGCTCCAACGTGGACTCTGTCCGAGAATTCGTTGCAATTGAAAGTTGGAGCGGCACTAGTAAGCACCGCGACCGAATAGCACTACGGGGATAGTCTGAAGCAAGATCTCAATATCGAACAAGATGTTTTGGTTCTCAATATAATAGAGGTCGAGCATCACCATTTCCTTGAATCCGAGCTCGCTCCGCCCGGAGATCTGCCAGAGCCCCGTCATGCCCGGCTTCATCCGGGTTCGCTGGCGGTAGTATCCGCCGAGGTGGTCCTCCGTCTGAAGCCTGTCATAGTCTTTCACCGGGAGAGGTCGCGGCCCCACGAGGCTCATATCCCCTTTGATGACATTGATGAGCTGCGGCAGCTCGTCGATGCTGTGCCGCCGGATGCGCTTCCCGATCCGCGTCAGCCGCGGATCGTCCTTGATCTTGAAGAGAACCCCGTCCGATTCGTTCTGCTCCAGAAGATCATCCTGCTCTTCGTCCGCTTCCGCACGCATGCTTCTGAACTTGTAGAATTCGAACGGTTCATCATGTTCCCCCAGCGACCGGAGCTGCTTGAAGAAGACCGGTCCGCGCGATTCCAGCCTGGTGGCAATGGCCACGGCCAGGAAAACCGGTGAGAATACCACAAGACAGAGGGAACCGACGACCAGGTCAAATGCCCTCTTGGCAATCCGCTTCAGTGCGCCTATGAACCGGCGGTCCGGCGAAAAGAGCGGTATTCCAGCGATGTCGCTAAGCCGGACTTTCGAGAAAAGGTAGTCCGATTCGGGAGAGACCACGCGCATCGAGATCTGGTTCTTCCGGCAGAGTTCTTCCAGCTCGTCGAACGACCCATTCATATTGGGAGAGGCGAAGACGATCAGCCCGATGTTGCTCTCGCCAACAATGCGTTCCACGGTCTCTCTGTCGACATGCGGCACATCCACCTGTCCATGGGCGACGGAACTCCTGATGACATCAGTCACGTGGTATCCGAGCTCGGGATGGTCGTTCAGGCGGGCAAGCAGGCGGCGAAAATTCGGCTCGGTCCCGATTGCCAGCGTGTTCCATGTGCCAAGCCCCTCTCGCTGCAGAGAAGTCATCCACGAGCGAAGCAGGGTCCAGACTAAGAGGTAGAACGATGGAAGGAGTATGAAAAACAGGATGAAGAATGCAGGCGTATAGAACAGGTTTCTGAGAAGGAACACCGTGCAAAGGATGGTGGCAGCGCTATAGACATACCCCTTCCCGGCCCGAAACGCCTGGGTCTGGAAGGAGGAATAGGAAATGGTGCGGTAAAGGCCAACGGAGGTGAAATAGACAGTGAAGACAACCACCGAAAAGATGAGAAGTCGCTGATGCGTCTGCAGCATCTCTGAAAGTGTGATGCTTTGCTGCATCAGCAAGCCGGCGCAGATGAAGCTTCCGGCGACGACGAGAATGTCCACAGATATTGCCATCGTGGCAATCGCCGTACGCCAATTGCGACGAACCACCTCCTTCATTGACCTGCGAAAATTCATAAGAGTGACTCCATGAGAAGGTCAAAAAAATCTAACAAATCACGTCACTAATATCAAATAATCTTCCCGACCTGGCTATTTCCGTCCTTCGGCCATCTTGCGGAATAGTCCCTCATATTGGCTTATGACCCCGTCCCATGTGTAGGCTTCAGCTATGCGGTTGCGCGCGACCTTCCGCTTTTCCTCCACAGCATCGGTGTTGGATTCAACGAGGGAGAGCAAATGAACCAGGTCATCTTCATTCTTCGTAAAGTAAAATCCATGACGCTCGCCAAGGAGCACTTCCCTATTAAAGGGAGTGTCGAGTGCCAGGACTGCACAGCCGTTTGCCAGCGCTTTAAGCAATGAAGGGTTTGTGCCCCCAAATTCATGGCCATGTACATAGGCATAGGCATTGCAGTACAACTCCGTAAGAACATCCTGATCACGTACATAGCCCGGAAAAACGACCCTATCGTCAGCCATTGCTTTGATCATCGATGCGTACCGGTCAGACAGATCCATTTTTTTTTTTTTGTTTGCTTGGCTCAGTTTGGTGTTGGTCGAAGAAATAATCATCCGGCGCTGGTCCAGTCCCAGCACGCCGAAGGTCACGAAGACAACCTCGGCCAGGATGAGCAGAACCCCACAGCCATGAACACCATGCCAATCCCAACGAGCCCCTCGGGAAAACCGAGCTGCCGTATCAAGAAGCATCCGGTCATGCCTTTTTCTCCTGGTCGTCATGCTTGAGTGGGCGGACCACGATCCGATTGCCCTTGGTCGCGATCACTTCGATGGCCTGCCCCGGTTCAATAAACTCTCCCTCCGTCACAACGTCAAGGATTTTGTCGCCGAAGCGTGCCCGGCCCGACGGACGCAGCAAACTCAGCGACTCGCCCGTCGCCCCGACGTCGATGTCCGTGACTCATTCCCGCGAACCGACCATCTGATCCCCGCCCCGGGCCGGTCAATCACTGCAGCACCAGCCGGTTGAGATCCGGTACTCCCGGAAGGAACCTCGCCAGCACCATCGCAAACGATATAGACGCAACCAGCCACGTCCCCATGACCAGGATGTTCTGCACGAAAGGTCTGACGTTCCAGGGATTGCTGACGTCCGGCACCCCGAGAAGGCTGTCGCGAAGGAAGAGCCCCCCGCCATGAGCAGCAGTCCGAGCCACGCCAAAATCCCGTGGCCCGGCAGCACGAACAGCTCCACCGCCAGGAGACACGCCCCGATGACGAACAGCAAGATATCGGTGTAGGTCGCCAGTCCCACGAAATACTGGCTGAACAGCACCGGCGCGATGCACAGTCCCACCAGCCACCGCCGGCAGCACCAGCCCGGGATCTGAACTCGATATACAGACACATGAGACCGATGGTCAGCAGGAGGCCGCTCATGATCGGACCCGCCAGCCACCCGAACACGGACTCGCTCCAGCTGTGCTCGACCACCTGCTCCACTCGCGTGTTCGATCTTCAGGTACTTGAGCAGTTCGTCTCGGCTGCCCACCACCTCCTTCGCCAGTCCGTAAGTCTCGCCTCCGGCGAGCGTCAGCGTGATCGGCCGTTTCTCCTCCGGCACCGTCGACAGCACCACCACGCGACGGTCCAGTTCCGCCTGCTGCTGCCGTCACGCTGCCCTTCAGCTCCCGCGTTATCTCCTGACGTCGGTCGTCCACCTCTTCCTGCGTCAGGATCATCTTCTTCCCGTCGATCTCCACCTCCTGCACCGCCACCGCCGGGTCGATCATCCCTTCCATCAGCGCCGCCGGGTATCCCTTCTCCTGCGCCATCGCCCGGAACATCGCCTTTGCCGCGCTGTAGAACTTCTTCTTCACGTCCTCCGGCAGTTCCGCCGGCAATCCCCCCGTTCCCGGAACCCAGGGCGTCGCCGCCCCTATCTTCGCCCGCTGTCCTCATGCACGATCCGTCGCACGAATCGCCACGTACACCCCCGCGCTGAACGCCGCGTCGTCCACGTAGCACACCGTCGGCGTCGGCTCCAGCGACCGGATCGCCTTCCCGATCTCCTCCATGTATCCACCGCCCCGCCCGGCGTGTCCAGCTCCACCAACACCAGGTCCGGCTTGAACGAGCCGGCGTAACGCGCCGGCTCCTGCCCACGTAAGCCGCCTGCCTGATGTCGATCTCGCCCTCCGATCGGCACCAGCCAAACCTTGAGTCCCGGCTGCCCCGCCGAGCTCTCCACCCGGCGTCACGGCTCGCGCACCGGACCTGTGTCGAGCGCTTCGCTCTTCCACCACTTCTGCCGCCCGGGCGTTCACCGCCCACAGCCCCATAAGCAGAGCGCAGGCCCTTCGCCCCCAGGTCACCCGAGGATTTGCCTCATCATTGTCCACCCTGTCTCGGTCCCTCTTCGCAAGCTTTCAGAGGTCAAGGCTGATAGAAAGTGGTGGAGGATAGGGGACTTGAACCCCTGACCTTCTGGCTGCCAGCCAGACGCTCTCCCAACTGAGCTAATCCCCACCTGTAGCTTCTCCAGTCAGTCTTCGTCGGCCGGCATCAATAGCAATTGGTTCTACATCTACTTGGCTCGGTCGTCTATGCTCTGACCCTCGGCCCCGATGTTCCAGAGGCGCATCCGGAACGCGAGCGCACAGGCCACCAGTCGCGGAGACGAGGGCATCGCCTGCACGAGCGTGTCCGGAGTGTAACCCCGATGCTGCCGAACGCCTGCATGAAGATGTGGGCGTACGAGCGGATCGGGTCGCCGCCGACCGCCGCGATGATGAGCCCGCTAATAACGAGGCGACGAGACGAACCAGCGAGATCAGCGGGGTACAGGCGGGCGGATTCGAGCCGGCGCTCGAGTCGCGGCGACCAGCGCCGGCCCCGGCAGCGGACGGGGCGGCACCCGCGCTCACGGAACCGGGCCCTGCTGGTCGGTCGGCGGCGAGGCCGGGGCGGGCGCCGGAGCAGGGCCAGACCGCCGCCGCCGGGGCGGGCGCCGGTGCCGATGGTCCCGCCGGCGCCGGGGCCGCCGCCGCCGTGCCGCCTGCCGCCGCTCCACCTCGCCGCCGGTCATCATGATCCCCAGCCCGTTGACGTCCACCACCGCGGCGTCGAACAGGGCCGTGGGCGGCGGCCCTAGCATCACCGCCACCCGGTCGGCCAGCGCGAGGATCTCGTCGAGGTCCTGGACGCGGCGCCCGTCGCGCCAGCCGCTGTCGCGCCACGAAGCAGGAGCCGGTGGACAGCGTCGATCGCGCCGACGTCGAGGCCGCGGGTCGGCTGGACTGCGACCATCGCGGCAGGTCAGGTCGATCTCGCAGCGGGCGACAGCCCTTGGAGGTTGCCGCCCGACAGGAGGCGGACAGCCGTGTCCACGGACGGCGTGCTGATCTGGTACTCCACGCGCAGGCCCTCGGCGACCTTGTGCGCGGCCGTGGTGTCGATCACCCATCCGTGGCCGACCGAGCAGACGGTAGCGTTCATGATCCGGTTGTACCGTCACGGACAGGTTGGAGGCGCTGCCGACCCGCGCAACTGCCGGTCCTCCGGGACATGGGCCACGCCGCGCCGGATCACGTCCGCCGCCGACTTCGAGGGCGACTTCGCCGGCCGCCGAATCAGCCACGATGCGGTCGCAGCCCCGTGATCACCTTGGGCTCCCTTGCCTATCGCCCGCTGCCGGCGACCCCGGCGATGCCACGATCTCGCCGGCGCGCACGTCAAGCGAGACGTCGCGCAGGGCCGGGAGGCCACGATCGTTCTCGGCGCCGACGCCGCGCAGCGACAGCAGGACGGCGCCCAGGTACCGAGGTACCGTTCGACGACGTCGAGCACGGACCAGCGAGCCGTCCAGCGCGGCGAGGTCGGGCTTCGTCGTCGAGGCCGCGGGAATGCCCGCGGTCACCGCGCCCGGCGCATGGCCGGTGATACGGTCGGCGATCGCGACAGCCTCGAGCGGGCTGCTGGCTGATGAAGACGATCGAGTGGCCCCGGGCCGTCATGGCCCGCAGGGTCCGGAAGAGCTTGTCCACCTCCTGGGGCGCAAGGACGGACGATCGGCTCGTCCATGATCAGGATCCGCACGCCGCGGTAGAGCATCTTCAGGATCTCGACGCGCTGCTGCTCGCCGACCGACAGCTGCCAGATCTTGGCCCGCGGATCGACGTGCAGGCCGAACGTCTCGCCGAGCGCCGCGATCTCGCCATCGAAGCGGTCGAGGTGCAGCCGGAAGCGCCGGCCGCGCGAGGCCCAGGAGGATGTTCTCGGTGACGGTCTGGGAGGGGCGCCGAGGGTGAAGTGCTGGTGCACCATCCCGAGGCCGGCCGAGAAGTCGTCGCGCGGGGAGTGGAAGTAGACGGGCGATCCCTCGACCCGGATCGCTCCCTAGTCGGGGCGGTCGAGGCCCGCCAGACGTTGCATGAGCGTGCTCTTGCCGGCGCCGTTCTCGCCGAGCAGGGCGTGGACCTTCGCCAGCCGCAGGTCGAAGTCGACCCGGTCGTTGGCGAGCACGCCCGGAACCGCTTGACGATCCCGCGCATCTCCACCGCGAGCGGGGACGCTGCGAGCAGAGGCCCGCGGGGGCCGGTTGCTGCGAGGCGGCGACGGAGGGTTTCGGTCGCGGGAATCACAGGGGCCCACAGCGAGTTGCCGCGGGCCCCGTTGAACGAGGCGGCTACTCAGTAGGGGATGGTGGCGTTGACGCCGTCGGCCCACCAGTGCATGCAGACCTTGCAGGTGGCGTCAGCCGGAGAAATCATCCAGTAGGCCTGCTCCAGCTTCTGGCCCGCGGCGAGGATCTGCTTGCCGGTGTTGTCCTTGATCGGACCGGTGAAGACGATGTCGAAGCGGGCGGTCTTGCCCGTGTCGGGCGCCAGCATCTTGGCCAGGGTGTCCTTGGCCGACTGGACGTCGGCGGCGGGCAGGTCGGCGATGCCCGGCTGGGGCTGGCCTTCCATGAACCCGAACAGCCCGAGGGCCTGGGTGCTGGCGTCGAAGTACTCGTAGCCGGCCTTGTAGGTCTTGGCCTGCACCTGAGTCGTGATGTTCGCGTAGGCGGGGCCCCAGAGCCAGTAGATCGTCGTAGCGGCGGTGGCGCCTTCCGCAGGCTGTAGTGGTCGTAGGTGATGCCCCACTTGCCCTTGGCCTGGGCGACGTCGGCGACGGCGGGCGTGTCAGCGCGTCAGCACGACGTTCAGGGCGCCCCGCGTCGAACAGCAGCACGGCGGCGTCGTCCTTCTCCTTGACCGGGTCATGCCAGGTGTTGATCCAGCGCACGTCCATCGTGCACTCGGGGCAGGTCTTCTTGGCCCCCAGCATGAAGGTGGCTGCCGAGGCAGAGCGCTTCAGGAATAGGGAACGTGGCCATGTAGCCGAGCTTGGGCGTCTTGTCGACCTTGGCCCGACCCGGCCACACCCCGGCCAGGATACTCATGTCCTCCATGGCGCCCATCAGGTTGCCGAAGTTCTTGCCGTTCGACTTGTAGCCCGTCGAGTGGAGGAAACATCATTGGAAGTCCGTCGCGACCGTCGCCATCGGGTCCATGTAGGCGAAAACTCGTCCCGATGATCAGGTCAGGAAGCCCTCGCGCGCGAGGCTCCGGAACGCCTGCTCGGAGTCGGCGCCCTCGGGGACGTTCTCGATGTCGGCGACGTGCGTGTTGGCCACGTGCTGGCAGACGTCGAGCAGGCCGTCGTAATGGGCCTGGCTCCAGCCGCCGTAGTAGTGCGGCCCGATCAGGACCATCCCGACGTAGACTTCCCGGCCACGACGTCCGGGATCTGGAGGGCGAGGCCGCGCGGCGCCGGCCTGGCACTCAGCAGGTAGACCGAGCAGCTCCGCCGGGCGTCGCGGCCGGAGCCGGTGTCGCGGCCGGTGCGGGCGTCGCCGGTGCCGGCGTTGCCGCGCCCCCGCATGCGCTGGCGACCATCGCGAGCGATGCGAGCAGCGCCATGAACGATCGGTGTCGCGTCGTCATGCTTACTCCTCCTGCCGGTCCGGATAGCAAGGTGCTGCGAACCGTCCCGATCCGCGGGGCTGCGACCGCCCGGCCGCCGGTCCTTTTGCGGCAAGGATACGTCCGGGGAGGTCGCCGCGAGCCCTCTCCGCGCGCCCCCGGACGACTTGCGGGCGCCCCGCCAGCCGGCACGAACCGGGCCGGGCGGTCCGCTTTGGGTGGGCTTCCCAGATGTTCGAGCAGACGGTGCTGCCCGACGGGCCTCGCGTCGTCTTCAGCGCGACTTCCCGGATCACGACGCATGCACGATCGAGGCGCACATGCTCGCGGGCTCCCGCCACGAAGCGCCCGACCAGGCGGGGTGTTGCTGACCTCATGGAGCATCGCGTTAAGGGAACGCGTGACTACCCGTAGGACGCGCGCGATCTCCGAGGCCGTCGAAGGCCTCGGCGGCTGATTCATCGCGTGACGGACCGCAAGTAGACGGTCTACTACGTGCGCGTCCCAGCCCACCACGCCGCAGTCGCGAT